>CAXXXM010000001.1:262500-1542286 GCA_963663265.2 Melioribacteraceae bacterium | reverse complement strand
TTCATGTTTGTGAAGATAAAGCAGATAGAACTGAATCAATTATTAAATTTAGTAAAGCACCTGTTTATAGACTAAAGAATTACAATTTAATTAATCAAAAAAGTATTATTGCACATGGTGTGCATTTAACAGCTGATGAAATAGATGATATTGCTGGTTTAGGGGGAAATCTTGCTATAAATCCCGATTCCAATCTTAACAATTCAGTAGGAGTTATTAACTTTAGGTTATTAGAAGACATTAATATTCTTTTGGGTACTGATGGAATGCATCATAATATGCTAAAAAGCCTAAAGAATGTGTTTCTATTAGCACGTTATCAAGGATTATCGTTTTCAGATACATTTAAGTTTATACATCGAATATTTGAAAATCAGCAAGAGTTTTATGCAAAATATTTTACCAAATCCTGTACAATTTCTAAAGGTGATTTTGCAGAATTAGTTGTATGGGATTATACAGCCCCAACTGATATTAATGATAATAATATTTGGGGGCATATTATTTATGGTTTGACAGAAAGTAATGCAAATGATTTTATTATTGGGAACGAGTTTATTCTAAAAAATAAAGAAGTAAAAATTATTGATGAAAAGGTAGTATTAATGGAAGGTGTAAATCAAGGTAAGAGACTTTATTCACAAATGACATCTTTAAGGTGATAAATGAATGAATTTAATTATGTAGGAAAAAAAATTGTAAGGGAAGATGGATATAGTAAAGTAACGGGTAACGCAAAGTTTGCCGACGACTATATTTTTCCCGGAATGTTATTTGGAGTTATGATAAGAATACCTGTTACTTCCGCTAAAATAAATAGTATAGATTTTAGTGCAATTCAAAACTCTGAATTTTTAACAGAAATTATTACAGCTGATGATATTTCTGGAGCTAAAAATGTTGGTGCAATTGTAAAAGACCAACCTGTATTTTGTAAAGAACAGACCCTTACTTGTGGTGATTCAATTGCAATGTTAGTTGGAACTGATGAAGAAGAATTAAGGAAATTAGTAAAATTAGTAAAAGTAGATTATACAGAAATTGATTGTAACTTTGATCCGGAAAAATCGCTTGATAATGATACAAAGCTACTTCATCCTGAATTAAAAACGAATTTAATAATTCACTATCCACTCAGAAAAGGAGATGTAGAAAAGGGATTTGAAGATAGTGATTATGTAATAGAGCAAACATATAATACCGGATATCAGGAGCACGCCTATTTAGAGCCGGAATGTGTAATTGCTTTACCAGGAGCAAGGGAGCATGATGTTGAAGTAATTGGGAGCATACAAAATCCTTTTACAGCAAGGAATGTAGTTGCAGCCGTGCTGGGCGTACAACTTACAAATGTACGAATTAAACAAGCAGTACTCGGCGGCTCTTTCGGTGGCAAGGATGATACAATGAATATTATCGCGGCTCGTGCTGCAATAGCTGCTAAAAAATTGAGAAAGCCAATAAAGATTAAGTTTACTCGTGAGGAATCAATTTTAGAATCATATAAAAGACATCCGTACAGACTAAATTACAAAGTTGGATTTACCAAAGACGGAAAACTAAAATCAATGAAAATAGATCTGTTGGCTGATGGGGGAGCATATGCCTCTATGTCACCTTTTGTAACCTGGAGAAGTGTTGTACAAGCTACCGGACCTTATACAGTAGAGAATGTTTGGACAGATGTAAGAGCAGTTTATACGAACAATCCTTACACGGGAGCATTTAGGGGTTTTGGCTCACCACAACCGATATTTGCTCAAGAATCGATTATGGATGAAATTGCAGAGATACTAAATATTTCTCCTATTGAAGTACGTCGTAGAAATGCGTTAAAACAAAACTCAGTTACTGCCAGCGGACAAGTACTTAATAACCACGACGTAAATTTACTGGAGATATTAGAACTTGCAAATTCAAAAACTAATTTTGAAGAAAAGTGGCAGCAATATAATTCTAAGAAGAGAGTTAATTTTGTTCTTGAGAATAAAAAGTCAATTGATACAATCATTTTATCTGAAAATGAATTTATTGAACCCGAAGATGAGTATAGAAATGGCGTTGGGCTTGCAATAAGCTACCGTGGTTGCTCTTTAGGAGCTGAAGGCATAGATGCAGCCGCTTCTTTTGTTTCGATTCAAAGTGACGGCTCTATTTACTTAACTTGTGGTTTAGCTGAAAATGGTCAAGGCTTACGAACAACATACCAGATTATTGCAGCCGAAGTTTTTGGAATTGAACCGGATAATATTTATTATTTGGATCACGACACCGTTAGTGTTCCAGATAGTGGTCCGACTGTAGCTTCACGAGGCACTTTAATGGGGGGTGGAGCAGTTAAGGAGGGAGCAGAAATACTTAAGAACCGACTAATTGAATTTTTAGTAAACGAAAAAGGATTAAAAGAAGGAACAACTATTCGTTTTTTCTAACAACAAAGTATTTTTTGATGATAATAAAGATAACGCTATGTTATTTAAGGATTTATGCAGATTAGCTTATTCAAAAGGTTTAAGTCTTGCAACAGTTGGTTGGTACAAAGGTCCTAATGTAAGTTGGGATGAACATAGTGGACAAGGTGAAGCATATTTTACATATGTATATTCATGCCACGTGGCAGATTTAACACTAAACACAATTACCGGTGAAGTATTTATTGATAAAATCACAGCTATTCATAATAGTGGGACAGTAATAAATCGCTTGGGAGCAGAAGGTCAAATATATGGTGGGTCTACTCAGGGAGCAGGATATGGCTTGTGGGAGCATTTAACTACAATTGATGGTTACATTAAGGATCTTAATTATGATAATTATTTAATTCCTACAAGTTTAGAAATTGGTGAGATTGAACCCATTTTGATAGAAGGTAAAGATCCCTATGGAGCTTGGGGAGCAAAATCTTTAGGAGAACCAACATTAGAATTGACTGCTGCAGCTATTGCTAATGGAGTTAAAAATGCTTCCGGAAATAGATATTTTAACCTTCCACTAAATATTGAGGAAGTAAAAATTAAAGAAAAATTAAATTCTAATTCACTAAATAGAGGGAGCATGTAAAATGTTTAATAATTTAAAATATGTTTCCTGTGATTCATTTGAATCTGTATTTGAACTTATTAATGATTCTACTAAAAAGAATTGTATTATTGCCGGTGGTACCGATGTGATTACCGGAATCAGAAATGAATCGAATCGTTTTAAAAATATTGATTACATTATTGATTTTAAGAAAATTATAAAGGTACATCAAATTGTTGAAAACGAAAAAGATTATTTAGTTGGTGCTTTTGTAACATTTACTGAATTAACAGATTATTTTGAAAATAAAAAGGAATTTAGATTACTTACAGATGCAATAAACAGAATAGGTAATTTACAAGTAAGAAACAGAGCGACAATAGGTGGCAATATTGTTAATTGTGCTCCTTGTGCTGATAGTGTTCCTCCATTATTGGTTTATGGAGCAACAGTAATTCTTGCAAGTAGTTCCGAAGAACGTGAAATTGAATTATCTGATTTTTTAGTTAGTCCTTATAAAACTACTCTTAAAGAAAATGAGTTTTTAGCATACATACGAATTCCTAAAGAAGAGAAAGAATATAAAGGTAATTTTGTTAAGCTGGGAAAAAGACGTGGTGTTACAATTAGTAGAATATCAATTGCTGTACTTGCAAAAATAGAAGAAAACAAATTTATTGATATAAGAATTGCAAGTGGAGCAATTACTCCAATAGCTAAAAGATTCTATTCAATAGAAGAAAAATTCAAGGGAAAAGAAACAAATACAGAGATAATAAAACAAATAGTAAGTGAAATTGCAAAAGAAGTTTTAGGTCAAACAGGAATTAGATGGTCATATCCATATAAATTACCTGTTTTTCAACAATTATTATATTCAGAAATTAAGAAGTTGACACTATGAATGTTACTATAAAATTTAAGCTTAATGGCAAAGAAATAATAAAAGCCATAACAGAAAATAAAAGAGCTTTAGACTTTTTAAGAGATGATATGCTTCTCACAAGTCTTAAAGAAGGATGTGGAGTAGGAGAATGTGGTGTATGCACTATCTTAGTTAATAAGAAAGCTGTAAATTCCTGTTTAATGTTAGCAGAACAGCTTAATGGCGAAGAAGTTTATACAATTGAAGGATTAATTGAATTCCCGGAATTTAAGAAATTACAAGATAATTTCTTAAAACATGGTGCAATTCAATGTGGTTTTTGTACACCGGGAATGTTAGTATCATCTTATGCCCTAATGTTAAAAAACAAAAATGCTTCAATAGAAGAAATAAAACAAGCAATATCAGGAAATCTATGCAGATGTACAGGATACAAACCGATAATAAAAGCAATTGACACAACAATTAATGGAGAATAATATGCTAAATACTGAAATATTAGGAATGAAGTTTAATAATCCATTAATGACAGCAGCTGGACCTACTGCTGCAAATTACGAGTTACTAAAAAAGGCAGTTGAAGGGGGAGCAGGAGGTATTGTTACAAAAACTATAAGTACAGTACCTGCAAGAGTACCTGTTCCAAATATTTATTCTCCAGCTCCGGGTAGTTTGATGAATGCTGAATTATGGTCTGAATATGACTATAAATATTTTGTTGATGTTGAATTACCCAAGATTAAATCATTAGGTGTACCGATTATATTATCGGTAGGTTATACACCAGATGATATGTTAGAATTAACAAAATATTTAAAGGGAAATAATAATTTTGATGCGGTAGAATTTTCTATACATTATGTCAGTAAAGATACTGAAAATATTAGAATTATAGCAGATTCTTTAAAGTCAAATCTATCTGTTCCTGTTATTGCAAAATTTAGTCCGGCTATCCAAAACATAGAAGAAATGGTTCATACACTTGAACCAATTGTAGATGCATTTGCTGCAATAAATAGTGTAGGACCAACTTTAGATTTTGATATTGAAACTCTTGAACCATATATGGGGAGCAAGGATGGAAGAGGATGGCTTTCCGGCAGGGCAATATTACCAATTGGATTGCATTTTGTTTCATCAATAGCTAAAGCAACAAGCAAACCTGTATTTGGTGTTGGCGGTATTAGAAATGCGGAAGATGTCATTAAGTATGTGATGGCGGGAGCAAGTGGAGTACAAATTTGTTCTCATGCTATATTAATGGGTCCAAACGTTTACGGAAAGATTAACAACAACATTGAAAAATGGTTACAAAAAAAAGAAATAAATAGTATTAATGATATTAGAGGTATAATTAATAAAAAAGAAAAAGCGGAGGTTAATTATCTGAATGAAGCTCCTGTTATGAAACCTAAATGGGATCAGGATTCTTGTAATTTGTGCAAAAGTTGTGCTGCTGTATGTGCACATGGAGCTATTTCGTTTGAAGACAAAAAGTTGGTAATTAATTATAATGAATGTGTTTCTTGTGGATTATGTACAACTACATGTCCTCATGATTCTTTAAAACTTGCAGTTTTATAAAAAGAGGTATTAAATGGATTTAAGTAATATTGACATTAAAAAAGTTAAAGACTTAGTAGAAAACAATAAAGAACTTATTGCTAAAGAAATTCAAAAAATAATTAGTATTAAAAGTTATAGCGGTGATGAAAAAGAAGTTGTTGATTATTTAGTAAGTAGAATGAAAGAATATAAATTTGATTCTGCTAATAATGATACACTTGGTTCAGCAATTGGCAAAATAGGCAACGGCAAAGTAAAAATTATGTACGATGCTCATATTGATACAGTACATGTTACAGAATCCGAAGATTGGGAATATCCTCCATTTGAAGGAAGAATTGTTGATGGCAAAATTTACGGAAGGGGTTCAGTTGATGAAAAACCTGCTATGGCTGGTTATCTTATTGCCGGAAAAATAATAAAAGAATTATTTGGCGATCAGGAATTACCATTTACATTATATACTGTTGGATCTTGTTTGGAAGAGGATGTTGATGGGTTTCCATTGATGCACATTATGGAAAAAGAAAATATTGTTCCTGATTATGTTGTATTGGGTGAACCAACTGATATGACAGTTTTTCGTGGTCAAAGAGGAAGAATGGAAATAAAAGTTACAACCGAAGGAAAGTCAGCACATGGTGCCCATAATCATAAAGGTGTTAATGCTATTTATAAGATGAGCAAAATTATTAATGAAATTGAAAAATTAGATAAGGAATTACCTGTTAAACAACCTTTAGGAAAAGGTTCAATTACAGTTTCAAATATTAATTCTAATGCACCATCTTTATGCTCTGTTCCGGACAGAAGTCAAATTCATATTGATAGAAGAATGACAGTTGGTGAAAACGAAGAGACTGTTATTAATGAATTAAAAGAGATTGCAACAAAAGCTGGTGTTGATGCTGATATTAATGTTCCTGTTTATTCAGGTAAAGGATGGACAGGTTATGAGTTTACAAATAAAGCATATTTCCCAACATGGTATTTTGAAGAAGATCATGTAATAGTTAAAACCGGGTTAGAAGCTGCTTCGATTGCTTTAGATAAAGAAGCAAAAAGTAGTTTTTGGAGCTTTTCAACTAATGGCGTAGCAACTGCAGGAACAAAAGGAATTCCAACTATTGGCTTTGCTCCTGGTGATGAAAGTCTTGCACATTCTTCTAAGGAATTTATTGTTTTGGAAGACTTATATAAAGCAGTTGTATTTTATGTTTTATTCCCATTTATGTTAGTTAAAAATTTAAAATAAAATAAAAATTTAGGTGAAAAAATGGTTACAAATTTAAAAGGAAAACACTTTTTAACATGTGATACATGGACAAAGCAGGAGTTAGATACTGTGTTTGAAACAGCTTTTGATTTGAAGAAAAAATTTGCTCGTGAAGAACTAACAAATTTACTCCCTTTCAAAACTTTATTTATGATATTTTTTGAACAGTCAACCCGTACAAGAAATTCAATGGAAGCCGGAATGACTCAGTTGGGTGGTCATGCACATGATTTAACAGCAGATAAAATGCAGATTTCACATGGTGAGGCTCCAAAAGATACTGCCATAATTTTATCAAGAATGGGTCACGGTATTGCATCGAGAAACTGTTTTTATGGTGTTGGTCATGATTACTTAACTGAAATGGCAAAGTACTCAAAACGTCCAATAATGTCTCTACAAGATGATATTTATCATCCATTTCAAGGATTGGCTGATTTAATGACAATCTTTGAACATTTTGGAAACAACCCAAAAGGATTAAAAGTTACAGTATCATGGGCTTATGCTGATACACATTCAAAACCATTATCGGTTCCTCAAACACAGATTTTACTTTTCCCTCGTTATGGAATAGATGTAACGGTAGCTCATCCAAAAGAATTTCCGTTATCAAAAAATATTGTTGAAAAAGCACAAAAAAATGCTGAAGCAGCAGGTAGTAAATTAACTTTTACTAATGATATGGATGAAGCTTTTGAAGGAGCTCATATTGTTATTCCTAAAAACTGGGGTGGTTTCGGTTATTATGATGTAGACCATTATTTACAAAATGAAAATGAATGTAAAAAAGAGATGAAATCTAATTTAGAAAAATATCATAATTGGATTTGTGACGATAAAAAAATAAAATTAGCTGACAAAAACGTAAAATTGATGCACGCTTTGCCAGCGGATAGAGGTCATGAAGTAACAGACGAGATATTAGATAATCCTGATATTTCAATAGTTTTTGACGAAGCAGAAAACCGACTTCATACAGCTAAATCAATAATGGCATTAACAATGTAGAAAAAATTATGCATTACTTATATAAATGTTCTAAATGTGGAAAAGAATTTGATGCAGAATTTATAGAAAGTAATAATTATTATTTATGTCCTGATTGTGGAGCATTAGAAAAAAATGCTCCACTTGAAGGAGTTTTAGAAGTTGAATACAATTATTCTAATATAATTAAAGAATATGGTATAATAGATTTAAAGGAAAAAATTTCGGGAAGTTTTGAATCAATTCCGGAACTTCTTCCATTAAGTTTTGATAAAACCCTAACTCCTGTATTTAAAGGTATTACTTCTAAACAATTAAATATTATAAAATTATCTTCTTTTTTTGCAGATATTAATTATAAAGGATATAATGTAGATTTATTGGATGATTCAAGAAATCCTTCATTCTCGTTTAAAGATAGAGCATCAATATTAGTTGCTCTAAAAGCCATTCAGATGGGAAAAGAATCTGTAATATGTGCTTCAACGGGAAATGCAGGTTCATCTATTGCGGGAATATGTAGTCGATTAGGGTTAAAATCGATAATTTTTGTTCCGGAAAAAATTCCAGTACCAAAAAAACTTCAAATTGAAATGTATGGTGCTGAGCTTATTAAAGTGAACGGTGATTATGATTTAGCTTTTGATTTAAGTTTAGAAATTAGTAACAAATTAGGTTTATATAATAGAAATACTGCATATAATCCATTAACAATTGAAGGAAAAAAAACAGCAGCATTTGAAATATTTGCTAAATTTAAGGATAATTTACCAAAATATATAGTAGTTCCATCCGGTGATGGTGTAATTATTGGAGGAGTATATAAAGGATTTGAAAATTTATTAAACCTTGGATTAATTGATAAAATACCAATTTTAATTGCAGCACAACCATCAAATGGTTCGGCAATAATAGATTATTTTGAAAAAGGATATTTTGAATATAAAAGTTCTTTAACTATTGCTGATAGCTTAAGTGCTGGAGCACCAAGAAATCTTTATTTAGCTGATAAAGCTTTGAAAAAATCGGGTGGTTTTGGTGTTAGAATTGAAGATGATATTACATTAAAATTTCAAAAAGAGTTAAGTAGTAAGTTTGGATTTTTAGTAGAGCCTGCTGCAGCAATATCATTTGCAGCTTTAGATCATTTAATAAACCAAAAGCAATTGCAAAAAGATGATTCTGTTTTATTAATGCTTACAGGTAATGGTTTAAAAGATACTAATTCGTTTTTACGTTATGCTGAAAAAGATAAAACATATTCAAAAGAAGATATTTACAATCATTTTGGAATAACTAATTGATGAATAATGTTAGTTGTGTAATATTAGCAGCGGGTATGTCTACACGCATGAAAAGTTTTAAGCCTTTGCTAACTTTTAACAAATTAACTTTTATTGAAAATATCATCTATAAAACTTCACCAATTGTTGATGAAGTTATTGTTGTTACGGGTTATAAGCAAAATGAAATTATGGATTTGTTTAATGTAAACAATAAAAAATCTAATAACATAAAGTTTGTTTTTAACCAAGATTATCAAGCACCAATGTTTAACTCATTACAATTAGGATTAAATAAAGTAAAAGAAGGGAATTGGGTATTATACCATTTTGTGGATCAACCGACAATTCCTGAAACATTTTATTGTGAATTTTTAGAACAAATAGATCCAAAATTTAATTTTATTCAACCAGTATTTAATGGAAAAAAAGGACATCCTTTATTATTTAATTTTAATTTTGTAAAACATTTAGTAAATTCCAATTCTACTTCAAACTTGCGAGATGAAATCTACTATACAGAAATAGTGAAGAAGTATTGGGATTGTAATTTTAAAGAGGTGTTAAATGATTATGATACACCGGAGCAATATAATAATATAAGCAAGGAATAACTATGGATATGATAGCAAAAATTAACCAACTAATAGCTGAAAATAAAAACTTTTGCGTAGCCAATATTGTAAAAGTTGCCGGTTCTACTCCGGGGAAAGTTGGTTTTAAATATATAACAGTTGATAATGGAGAAAGTTTTGGTACTATTGGTGGAGGTGCAATAGAAACAAAAGTTTTTGAGGATAGTTTAATAAGAATTAAAAAAGATGAATCCATTCTTAAGGAGTATGTTTTAACTGACAAAGAAGATTTAATAGTTGAAGATGCTGAAGTTGTTAGTATGATGTGTAGTGGTAAAGTTTGGGTTTATTATGAAGTATATACTTCCAAAAAGAATGTATATGTTTTTGGTGGAGGTCATGTAGGGAAAGAACTAAGTTATTTTTTAAAACCGTTGGCATATAATGTAATTTTAGTTGATAATAGAAAAGAAATTGCAAATAAAGAGATAAATCCTAATTTTGACGAAATTATATTGGCTGACTATGAAGAGTATACAAAATCTTTTCAACCGGCGGAAAATTCTTATTTTGTAGTATTGACACATGGACATAGTTTTGATTATGTTGTTGCCAAAAATCTAAAAGAAAGAAATATAAATACTAAATATATAGGAATTATTGCTTCATCAATAAAAGCAGCAAAACTTAAAGAAAAATTAGTAGATGAATTGGGAGAAGGTACTAATTTAGATAATATATATTCTCCAATAGGATTAAAAATTGGTGGTGATACAGCAAGCGAAATCGCACTTGCTATTGCTGCTCAAATTCAGTCTATCGTATTTAATAAATAATTGTAGGTTAAATATGAGTATTAAAAGATCGGAACTACGTGTTGATGCAAAAGAAAAATTGAATGGAGAGGCAAAGTATGTTCGTGATGAAAAAATTCCGAATATGATATTTGGTGCTACTGTACGCAGCTCTATTTCAAATGGTATTATAAAAAATATTACGTTTTCAAAAGATTATAATTGGAATAATATAACAATAATAACAGCTAAAGATATTATCTTAAACAAGGTGTCATTTTTAGAATTGGATATGCCATTTTTAGCTGAAAAGTTTGTCCGCTATATTGGTGAACCGATTGTATTACTTGCATCTAATGATCGAGATGAATTAAATGAAGCAAAGAAACATGTCTTTATAGAATATGAAGAATTTCCTTCAATAATTAATTTGATGGAATCAGAAAACTCTGAAATAAAATTATATGGTAGTAACAATATTTTTAAGGAAATCAAAATAAATAAAGGTGATTTAGAGAGTGCTGTTGTTGAAGCCAAACATAAAATAAGTATTGAAACTGAAACAGGTTTTCAAGAACATCTTTATTTAGAACCACAAGGAGCGGTTGCAATTCCTGAACCTAACAGAGTAACAATAAGAGGTTCGATGCAATGTCCTTATTATGTAAAAAATGCATTAGATAAAATGTTTGGTGGTGAAAAAAAGATAACCGTTATTCAAACTACCACAGGCGGTGCATTTGGAGGAAAAGAAGATTTCCCATCTCTTTTGGCAGGACATGCAGCATTGTTAGCTGTAAAATCCGGGAAACCTGTTGCAATGTTTTATGATAGAGAAGAAGATGTTAGATATACGACAAAACGACATCCATCTAAATGTTTTTATACTGCATATACTGATGATGAAGGACTGATTTTAGGTTTAGATATAAAATTATATTTTGATGGTGGAGCTTATTCAACTCTTTCTTCAGTTGTATTATCAAGAGGAGCATTAACTTCTATTGGTTCATATTACATTCCAAATGCAAGAGTAATTGCAAAAGCAGTTGCTACCAATACAGTACCAAGTGGTGCTTTTAGGGGGTTTGGTGGACCACAAGCTGTTTTTGCAATTGAAATGTTAATGGAAAAAATAGCTAATGAGTTAAATATTTCCCCTTTAGAAATTAGGAAGAAAAATCTAATTGCTGCGGGGTTAGATACGATTACTGGACAATTATTAAAGTATAGTGTTTCGTCCAAAGAAACCTTTAACGATGCTATTTTTATGAGTCGATATCAAGAAAAATATGATGAATTTAAAAAACATAATAAAAATATTTTGACAAAATTGAATAATGGTGATTATCCTAAGGATAATGAAAATGATAAATTAAAAGGGATTGGGATTGGTTTATCCATTCATGGATCCGGATTTACCGGAACAGGAGAAAACAAGATACGTGGAAAAATTAGATGTGAAGTAAAAGATGATGGTAAAATAGAAATATTTACTGCTATAACAGAAATGGGGCAGGGTGAGAAGACTACTTTTAGAAAAATTTTAGCAGATGCTTTAAGTATAAGTATTGATGAAGTACTGTTATCGGAAGTAAATACGGATTTGGTTCCTGATAGTGGTCCAACAGTTGCATCACGTTCAACAATGGTAATAGGAAGTTTATTGGTTGAGGTTGCTGATGAATTGATTGAAGAATTAACTGACATTTTAAATACAGAAAACGAAAAAGGTTTTGTATATAAAGAAGGGTATTTTTATGATGGAGATAAAATAGTCTGTTTTTCTGAAGCTGCAAAAAAAATAAAAGGGAAACACTTATTTAAAGAATACTCACATCCACCATTAATTAAATTTGATGATATTAACTATATCGGGGATGCGTATCCGGTTTTTTCATGGGCAGCATCAATTGCAGAAGTAGAGGTTGACCCAGTAACATTTGAAACGAAGGTTGTAAACTTTTACACATCGCATGATATTGGAAAAGCAATCAACCATGATCAAGTGATAGCTCAAATTCAGGGGGGTTGTTTACAAGGAATAGGTTATGCATTATATGAAAGAACAGAAATTAAAAATGGGAAATTTGATATATCAGGATTTAACGATTATATAATTCCAACTTTAACAGAATCCCCTAATTTTTATGTAAATGTTATTGAAAACCCATATCCATTTGGTCCTTTTGGAGCTAAAGGATTGGGAGAATTACCCTTAGTTGGAGCAGGCCCGGCTGTTGCTTCTGCATTCTGGATGATATTTAATAAGGAATTTAACAAAATACCAATTCTTCCAGAAATGATATTAGAAAAAATATTTGAAAAGGAAGGTACTTATGTTGATTAATTTTAATTTGAATAATGAAAATGTACAAGTTGATGTAAATCCCAAAAAAAGACTACTTGACGTTTTAAGAGAAGAATTTGGAATGACAAGCGTAAAAGAAGGATGTGGAAAAGGTGAATGTGGTGCTTGTACAGTATTTTTAGAAAGTAAAAGAGTAAATTCATGCTTAGTTCCAATATTTCAAGTTGTTGATAAAAAAGTAGTAACATTGGAATATGTTAAAAGCTGGGAAGCTTATAAGATACTTGAAAATTCGTTTATTGAAAATGGGGCAGTTCAATGTGGATTTTGCATACCTGGTTTTATTATGTCAACAGTATCTCTTTTTAACGAGACAGATGGAAAACTAAACAAACCGATGATAGAAGAAAAATTGGGTGGTAATATATGCCGTTGTACAGGCTATTCAAAAATAGTTGATTCCATATATTCATTTGCAGACGATAATGCCTTTTTGATGAAAATTAAGGAGGGTTTTAAAGATGAAAAACAATAATGAAATTAATATTTTACAACCTAATAATTTAGATGAGTTAGATGAAATATTAATATCATCAGAAACAAAATATGATCTTGTTTCGGGCTCTACTGATTTATTAGTTCAAGAAGAAAAGTGGCTGACGTACAAAAATATAATCGATTTAAAAAGTGTAAAGGAGTTATCTTCTGAAATAATTAAAACCGAAGATTCGGTTTTAATTGGGAGTGCTGTTCCATTTACTGAAATTATTAACTCTGAATTAATAAAAACAAATTTTCCAATACTTGCCAAAGCTTGTTCAATGATAGGCTCTATTCAAATACAGAATAGGGGAACTTTGGGGGGAAATGTTGGTAATGCTTCGCCTGCAGGTGATTCCATACCGGTTTTATGTGCTTTAGATTCTAATGTTTTGATTGGGCCGAAAGTTAATGGACAATTTAGAACGGTAAAGCTATCTGAATATTTTACCGGCTTCAAAACTTCAGTTTTAACAGAAAATGAATATATAGCATATTTTAGTATTCCACTTGAATCGCGGAATCCATCTAACTGGTATTTTAGGAAAGTTGGTCAACGTTTTTCAATGGCTATAAGCAAAGTTTCTTTAGCTTTATTAATTTGGCTTGAGAATAATATTGTCACAAAAGTAAGTATAAGTACTGGTAGTGTTAATGCAGTAATAAATCGAGCTTCAAAAACAGAAGAATTTTTAATTGGTAAAAACTTGACTGATGAGACAATTAAAGCTGCTGTAGAAATTATTAAAACCGAAGTTAATCCAATAAAAGATATTAGGTCTAATATTGAGTATAGAAGACATATAGCCGGAGAATTGTTAAAAGAAGCATTAGTTCTAACAAATAAACCTTGATTTAACCTTTTTAAAGTGAGCTGTATCAAACTAACTTATTAATTAAACTAAAAAGTTGTGAAATTAAAAAATATTGTTTTATCTTATTAAAGTTCTTTTTTAAGAATTATTATACTTATGGAAATACAAAGTTTTTTTTAATATTATTAACAAATAATGGAGCAAACATGAAAAAATACTCATATTTATTAGCGATTTTTGCAATGGCTTTGATGATGTGGAATTGTGGTGGTTCACAACCATTACCAGAAACAGATAAAAATGATATTCCGGAATGGTTTTTAAATCCACCTACAGATGCAAACTCTTTTTATGCAGTTTCAACCGCAACTTCAAAAGATATGCAGTTAGCAATTGATAAAGCAACAACTGATGCACGTGCAAAAATTGCTCAACAAGTTGAAATCAAAATTCAGGGTTTACAAAAGAAATTTGATGAAGAAGTTGGTTCTGGCGAAAACACAACTTTATTACAACAATTTACTCAAGCAACAAAAACGGTTGTTAATACAAGTTTAACAGGAAGCAAAGTAAAAGATAAAAAAATCTACCAAGATGGTAAAAACTGGAGAGCTTATATTTTGTTAGAATATCCTATTGGTGCTGCTAATACTGCTTTAATGCAACAATTACAAAAACAAGAAGAATTATATACAAGATTTAGATCTTCACAAACTTTCAAAGAATTAGATGAAGAAATGAATAAAAAATAATTCTTATTAGAATTTAAGTTTATACAAAAAGGAGCTGAAAATGCTCCTTTTTTGGTTTTAAAATAAGAATTTTGTTTAACAAATTGAAAACAAAATAAAAGAAATCCAGATAATCCAAATTGATTAATAAGTCAGATTTAAAATAGTAGACACAATGCGGTAACATATTGTAAATAAATAATATACATGGAGTGTTGCGGGGATAATAATGTTGAACAAAATTATAGTATAAGTTAGCTCATTTGGTTGCGTTCTAAAATTATTTAACTAATTAATATGGCTAATTTTTTGAATTTAAGCAATAAATTAGTTATATTTGCAAATCAAAAAATAAGGTATTATGAAAGAATTTGATAATTTAAACCCCGAGCAGCGTAAAGCAGTTGAGTATACCGGTGGTCCGCAAATGATAATTGCAGGAGCAGGCTCCGGAAAGACACGAGTATTAACCTACAAAATAGCCTATCTTCTACAAAATGGATATGACCCCGAATCGATTTTATCGTTAACTTTTACTAATAAAGCAGCACGTGAGATGAAAGAACGTATTGTTTTATTAATTGGAGATGATGCTGAAAAATTATGGATGGGAACCTTCCATTCTATTTTTGCAAGAATTTTAAGAGTAGAAGCAAAAAAACTTAACTACGATCCTAATTTCTGTATATATGATAGAGAAGATTCTGTATCTCAAGTATCTTTTTTAATTGAATACTTAGGTTATGGTAATGTGGAAGGTATTACTGCATCTTCTGTTCAGCATAGAATCAGCAATTTAAAAAATCAAATGATAATGCCTGATAATTATGCTAATAATATAGCAAAAACTCCCGTTGAGAAGAAGATTGCAGAATTATATTCAGAATACAATAAAAGATTAAGAGAAAATAATTCAATGGATTTTGATGATTTATTATTAAAACCTATTGAATTGTTTAATGAAAATCCAAAAGTATTGCAGAAATATTCAAAACAATTTAAATATATCTTAGTAGATGAGTACCAAGATACGAATAAAGCACAATATGAATTATTAAAATTACTGAATGCAGGAAAAGGTAAAATTTGTGTTGTAGGCGATGATGCTCAAAGTATTTACGGTTGGCGTGGAGCCGATATCAGAAACATTTTGGAATTTGAAAAAGATTTTGCTAAATCAAAAACTTTTAAATTAGAACAAAACTATCGTTCAACAAAAGTAATTTTGAGAGCAGCAGATTCTGTTATTAAAAATAACACTCAACAGATTCCAAAAACACTTTGGACAGAAAACAAAGAAGGTGAGTTAATTACTTTAATTCGCTGTTCAGATGAAAAAGATGAAGCAATTCAAATTGCAAAGCAAATTAAAAAAGAGATTACTACTCGTAAATTATCATTAAATGATATAGCAATTTTATACAGATTAAACTCACAGTCACGTGCCCTTGAAGATGCTTTTAGGCGTGCTAAAATTCCATACAAAATTATTGGTGGTGTTGAGTTTTACAGAAGAAAAGAAATTAAAGACCTTATTGCATATTTAAGAGTATTAAGTAATCAACAAGACGAAGAAAGTTTATTACGAATTATGAACTTTCCACAAAGAGGTATTGGAAGTACTTCCATTAGTAAAATGATTGCATTTGCACGCAAATTAAACATAAATCTTTTTACAACAATGTCTCGAGTTTTTGAAGTTATTGAAGTTAAGGAAAGAATACAGAAGAATATTAAACAATTTAAGTTGTTATTAGATAAATATATTGAACTAAAAACAAAATTATCATTACCGGAGTTAATATTAACTCTTATTGATGAATTGGGCGTATTAAAAATCTTTAAGGATGAAAATTCGCCTGAATCTATGGCAAGGTATGATAACGTGCAAGAATTACTATCTGCTATTAACGATTTTGCTAAACAAAATCCAAAAGCCACAATAGAAGACTTTTTGGCTGATGTTTCGTTAGTAAGCGGAGTAGACCAATTTGACCAGCAGAATAATTCAGTAACTTTTATGACAGTTCATGCTGCTAAAGGTTTAGAATTTCCGATTGTATTTATTTCAGGATTAGAAGAAGATATTTTCCCGTTAAATCAAAAGTTTGATTCAGATGCTAAGTCCGAAGAAGAAAGAAGATTGTTTTATGTGGCTATAACTCGTGCTGAAAAGAAGGTTTATTTAACTTATGCAAGATCGCGTTACAGATTTGGAGAAGTAGCGTACCAAAATAAATCAAGATTTTTAGAAGAAATTGATCAAGATACCATTGCGGATATGAATGGTGGACCAGGTAGGAAAGCAGGCAGAAGACGCAAGACTTATTTTGATGAATTTTATCAAGAAGGATTTGATGATTTTGATCAAGAAAGAAGAAATTTACGTGTAGGAAGTAGAGTAAGTCACGAAAATTTTGGAACAGGAAAAATCCAAGCAATAAATGGAACAGGAGATATGCAAAAAGTTACTGTTGCATTTGAAGACTTTGGAGTAAAACATTTACTTGTAAAATTAGCAAATTTAAAACTTTTATAACTATAAGAAATAACTTAATCTTTTAGGAGAAAAAATGAAAATCGGAATATTAACTGGTGGCGGAGATTGCCCTGGTTTAAATGCAGTAATCCGTGCAGTAGTTCGTAAATCAATAAAATTAGGGCATGAATGTGTTGGTTTAAGAAACGGCTGGAAAGGATTATTAGAAAGGAATGAAGAACCACTTGGTTTAGATGAAATATCTGGTATATTACATCGTGGTGGTACAATTCTTGGCTCTTCAAGAACAAACGTTTATAAAGTGCCGGATGGTGAAAAAACAGCTATTGAAAGTATGAAAGCTATGGGACTTGATGCTTTGGTTGCAATTGGTGGGGAAGATACACTTGGAATAGCTTCTAAATTATATAAGGCTGGTGTTAATGTTGTTGGAGTACCAAAAACAATTGATAACGACTTAAACGCAACAGATTACACTTTTGGTTTTGATACCGCTTTGAATATTGCTACTGAAGCAATAGACAGATTACATACAACTGCTGAATCTCATAACCGTGTAATGGTTGTTGAAGTTATGGGTAGACATGCTGGCTGGATTGCTTTGCACTCTGGTATTGCAGGTGGAGCTGATGTTATATTGATTCCAGAAAAGAAATTTAACTTAGATGAAGTTTGTGAAACATTAAAACAAAGACATTCACGTGGCAAATCTTTCAGTATAGTTGTGGTTGCTGAAGGTGCTAAATTCCAAACTGAAGAAGTTGAAGATAAAGACGGTTCATTTGTATTAGCAAGCATGAAAAAAGATTCTTTTGGTCATGTTATGTTAGGTGGAATTGGTAACGTAGTTGCTGAAGAAATTGAAAGAAGAACTGGTTTTGAAACACGTGCAACAGTATTAGGACATATTCAAAGAGGTGGTACACCTACTGCTTTTGATAGAGTTCTTGGTACTCGTTTTGGTGTATTTGCCGCAGAATTAGTTAATGAAGGTAATTATGGTAAAATGGCTGCTTTACGCGGTACTGACATTGTGGCTGTATCTTTGGAAGAAGCTACCGGTGAATTAAAAACTGTTCCAGAATCTTTATACGAAATGTCTACTACTTTCTTTGGTTAATAGAACTTATATTAGTTGAAATAACTAAATTTAGTATAAAATTAAATCCTCTTAATAGTAATGTTAAGGGGATTTTTTATTTTAATTCCCTCGAATTAGAGGGAATTAAAATAAAGTTGTTAGTTAATCTTTCTTTTTATCAAACAAAACTTTTTTGTAACAAAAAATCAAAAGTCCAATAATAAATGACCATGAGGCAATTAAAAAAATATAACCTTCTGTTCTTAATTCCATTTTGTACCTCTTTTTTTCCAAGCTGTATGTACTAAGTAAAAAATTCCAATAATCAATAACACCATACCAATACGGGTACCAATTATATATGGAATGTTTTCGTCACTTACTCCTTTTAATAAAAAGATAGGAATAGCATCTTGAATTAACCACCATGCAATAATAATAATTAAAACCATAGGAGTAATATATTTCATAATATACTTAAAAATAATTGGAATTTTGATATCACCACCTCTGTTTAATTCCTCAAAGGCATTTTCACTTCCAAAAATCCACATAAAAATAATTATTTCAAAAAGAGCAAAAACGACTAATCCAAAAGTACCAGCCCAATAATCCATTTCATTTAATACACCATATTTAAGATAAAATACAACAAATTGAATGCAGATAAATGTTAAAGTTGCTATTGAAGCAACAGCCTTTTTTTTAGACAGTCCAAATTCATCTTCTAAAAATGCAATTATTGGTTGACCCATTGCAACAGAAGAGGTAATACCAGCAAAAAACAAAAGCAAAAACCACATAAATCCGAAAATTTGACCAAAAGGAAGTCTTTCAAATACTAAGGGAAGCGTAGCAAATCCCAAGTCAAAAGCTCCACCGGCAGCCATTTGAGTTGTAATAGTAACACCAAAAAAAGCTACTGCAATTGGAATTGCAATAGAGCCACCAAGAATAACTTCTGCAAACTCATTAGTAGTTGCAGTAGTAAGTCCAGATAGAACAATATCATCTTTTGGACGTAAATAACTTGCGTAGGCTTGAATAGCTCCCATACCAACAGAAAGTGTAAAGAAAATTTGTCCGGCAGCTGCCAGCCATATTTTGGGATCACCGAGACTTGATAAATCTGGATTCCATATAAAAGCAAAACCGCTCATAATAGAATTTTCGGGCAAATTTTGGTTTGGGGTTCCTAAAGTAAATACTCTAATTGCAATGATAATTGCAAAAATAAAAAGAGCAGGCAATGCAATTTTAGCAAGTTTTTCAATGCCTTTAGAAACACCTTTGTAAAGAACAAAAAAATTAGCAGCAAAAGTAAGAATCATAAAAATATAAGCTGGAGTTATGTTGCTAAAACTTGAACTTACTTCTCGTCCTTGATAACTGTATAAAAAGGATTTCATATCGGAAAAATTTTCAAGCCCAAAATACATCTTTGTGATAGAAAAGAAGCTAAAACCTAAAGTCCAAGATGTTAGATACGTATAATAAACTAAAATAATAAAAGAAATAAATAAACCAAATGAACCAAAGTATTTAGCAGCACGATTTTTCCAAAGTGCATCAAACATACCGGGAGTACTCCCATGTTTGTATTTCCCACCATGCCTGCCGATACCCCATTCAATCCACATTAAAGGGATACCAAGAATTAAAAAGAAAATAAAATATGGAATCATAAATGCACCACCGCCATTTTGTGCGGCTTGTACAGGGAATCTTAAAAAATTGCCTAAACCAACTGCATTTCCGGCAACTGCTAAAATAAGTCCAATTCTACTACCCCAATTTTCACGTTCGTTATTAGTAGCCATTTTAACCCGAAATAGTTTTATGATATTTTTAATAGATACAAATATTTTAAGTGATTTTCTTAAATATAAGATACTTTTTAAAATATCACAATAATATTATACTATTAACTTATAATTATGCAAAAAAATGCGTGTAATAAATGACTAAATTATTCAATTAAATAGTAAATTTTAGATGTTAATGAATATTAATTTTAGTAAATTAATTTTTGGATTATATTATTTTATAATTAAACGAGACGAGTGAAAATGAAAAGATTTACAGTTGTTTTAAGTGCAGTCTTAATTTTAATAGGCAATAATATTTTTGGACAGGAAAATAATATGGATAATGTGAAAAAGATTATTTCTGAGGTTAAAGCAAAATATGCTCCAGACAAAAGAATATCTATTTACAACGTAAATGTTGAAGAAAAAGAAGGGAAGTTTGTTTTAAGTGGTGAAACGAACATAAAAAAGGCAAAGATTGAGTTGGTTGAACAGATGAAAAAGGTCAATATTAAATGCTATGAAAGCATAGAATTATTACCTGCCAAATCATTGGGTGAAAAAAAATATGCAGTAGTAAATTTATCTGTTGCAAATATGCGTTTTGCACCGGAACATGCTGCTGAGATGGCAACACAAACATTATTAGGTACTGCAGTAAGAGTATTTAATAAACAAGATGGTTGGTATCAGATACAAACACCTGACAATTACATTGGGTGGGTTGATAACGATGGTATAAAATTAATGACATTGGAAGAGGTTAATAATTGGATAACGGCTCCAAAAGTGATTTATTTAAGTGAATTTGGTTTTGTAAATTCTGCTCCTGATAAAAACTCATTGCGAGTAACTGATATTGTAATGGGAGACATTTTAAAATTTATTGAGAAAGGAGAAAAATTTACAAAAGTTGAGTATCCGAATGGTCGAATTGGATATATTGAAAATGAATTGTGTACAGATTTTACTGAATGGCTTAACACTACTCAACCAACACATGAATCAATCGTTAATACTGCAAAGAAATTTATTGGGATGCCATATTTTTGGGGAGGAACATCATCAAAAGCTATGGATTGTAGTGGATTTTCTAAAACAGTATACTTTATTAATGGAGTTTTGCTGCAACGCGATGCATCACAACAAGTTAATACTGGTGAATTAGTTGATACCAAAGATGGTTTTGGTAATTGCCAACCTGGAGACCTTTTGTTTTTTGGAAGAAAAGGAAGTGACGAACAAAAAGAAAGAGTTACTCATGTTGCTATTTATTTAGGTGATAATGAATTTATTCATTCAGCCGGCGAAATATCTATTGATAGTTTTGATAAAACAAAATCTAATTATAACGAATATAGATTAAATTCGTTTATTAGAGCAAAAAGAATAATTTCATCATTAGATAAAGATGGTGTTTACATGTTAAAGAATGTTGATATATATAAAGGAGTAAAATTTAATGAATATGAATAGGCGTGATTTTATGAAAAGTGCCGGTTTAGCTACCGGAGGTTTATTAATACCATTGACTAATTCAAAATTATTTGCAAAAAACTTTGGAAATTCTAAGATGAAATTAACATATCAACCTTATACGTTGGATTTGAAACACGTTTTTACAATATCGGTTAGTTCACGTTCAACAACACCGGTAATGCTTACTCAAATTGAATGGGAAGGAATAGTTGGTTATGGAGAAGCATCAATGCCTCCATATTTGGGTGAATCGCATGAAACCGTAGCAAATTTTTTATCAAAAGTGGATTTATCTCAGTTTAATGATCCATTTGATATGGATAATATTTTGAACTATGTAGATTCTATTGCTGAAAAAAATCCTGCCGCAAAAGCATCTGTTGATATAGCTTTGCATGATTTAGTTGGTAAAATAATGAAACAGCCCTGGTACAAAATATGGGGATTTGATCCAATTAAAACTCCATGTACTACTTACACTATTGGTATAGACAAACCAGAAGTGGTAAAACAAAAAGTTAAAGAAGCTGAAGAATTTCAAGTTTTAAAAGTTAAGCTTGGACGAGATACTGATAAAGAAATGATTGAAACAATAAGATTAGTTACTGATAAACCCTTAGTTGTTGACGTTAATCAAGGGTGGAAAGATAAACACTTTGCTTTAGATATGATTCATTGGTTAAAAGAAAAAGGAATTAAATTTGTTGAACAACCATTACCCAAAGAGATGATTGATGAGAATGCTTGGTTAACAGAAAATAGTCCATTGCCAACAATCGGAGATGAAGCAGTTCAGAGATTACCCGATGTTAGAAAAGCTCATGGTGTATATTCAGGAATAAATGTAAAATTAATGAAATGTACCGGTATGCGAGAAGCTCATAAAATGTTTAATTTAGCAAGTGCTCTTGGAATGAAATTGATGATTGGATGTATGACTGAAACTTCTTGTGCTATTGCTGCTGCTGCTCAACTTTCACCATTAGTAGAATGGGCTGACTTAGATGGTAATTTGTTGATTTCCAATGACCCTTATGAAGGAACCAAAGTAGAAAAAGGGAAAATTATTTTAGTTGATAGACCTGGAATAGGAATTATTAAAAAGTAAAATATTATTATTTATTATTAATTAAATTTAATAATTTTTAGAGAAATTTTAGCTTTACCCCTTCTTCAAAAAGAAGAAGGGGATATTTTATAGTAATAGATTATATTTTCTTTGGATAATGATTTTAACATCAATTAGTTAGGGATTTAAAGGTTTTCTTTTATTATGACCAACATATTCAAAATATTTTTTACACATTAACAAACATCTTGGAATTGGTATGAAGAAATATTTGAAATTTGCCATTTTTTTTATTCCAGTTTTATTACTCACTTGCAACTCGACCCAACAAATAAATTCAAAAAGTGAAATATATATACGACTTAATCAATTAGGGTTTCTCCAAAATGATTATAAAAGTGGAGTGATTTTATCTAAAGTAAATTTGGATAATGAGGAAATTAGTATATTTAATGGAAATACAAATGAAAAAGTGTATTCTGTAAAACTTGGTAAATCATTTAACAAATATGGTAATTTTAATTATTCATATAAATTTGATTTTTCTTCTGTTAAAGTATTAGGGTCATATTTTGTTTCTATTAAAACTACTAAGTCACCAAAATTTGAGATTTCTAAATCTTTGTATAACAAAGTAGTTGATTCGCTTCTTGTTTTTTATAAAGTACAGAGATGTGGGTACACAAATCCATATTTACATACAACATGTCATAAATCCGATGTAAGTAAATTAATATATGGCAACGATACACTTGCTAAATCTGTTGATGTTACTGGTGGATGGCATGATGCAGGTGATTATACAAAATTTGTTAATACCATTGCCTATACTACTTATATGATGTTGTTTGCCTATGATTTTGAACCATCAAAGTTTGAATTTGATAATGATAAATCTGGAGTCCCAGATATATTAGAAGAGGCAAAAATTGGTTTGGACTGGCTACTAAGAAGTAATTTTGAAATGGATAAATTTATAACTCAAGTTCAAGGTTGGGAAGATCAAACAGTAGGCTGGCGAATGCCGGAAAAAGATCCTTTAGAGTATAATCGCCCTGGATTTGTTGGTATGGGTAAAAACTTATTGGGGATTTATGTAGCCACTATGTCGTTAGCATATCGAATTTGGAAAGATAGACTTCATTATGATGAGTTTGCCTCAATATGTTTAACAAAAGCTGAAAATCTCTATTCAATTAAGGATAAAGTTCCCAACGTTGATAGTAGTGGAACCGGAATGTACATTGATAAAAACTATTTAGGGAAATTAGCGTTAGGTTCCATAGAGTTCTATTTAGCTACAAATAGAGAGGAGGCATTAACCGATGCTGCAAATTATGCAGATAAAGCCGGTTCGGATTATTGGTGGAGTTGGGGAGATATTAATTCTCTTGCTCAATATCGGTTGGCAAAAATATTCCCGAGATTTTCGGAATTGTTAAAAAACAATCTTGTTGCGTTTAATAATAATAAAAATAGTCGATTGTTTGGAGAAGCTGCGGCAAACAGCTGGGGAACTACAAATACTTTATTGGGGATCTCTTTACAAGCAATACTTTATAAAAAATTAACTAACAGAAATGAATTTGATTCTTTAGCTGTTATGGAGCGAGATTATATTTTGGGGAAAAACCCTTGGGGAGTTAGCTTTATTTCGAAAGTTGGAAAATTGTATACTCAAAATTTTCATCATCAAATAGGATTTTATAATAATGGGTATTTGCCGGGGGCAATTGCAGCGGGTCCAATAAATAAGGAGTTTTTAAAGAACTACAATATTGAATATGATAAATATGATAAGTTTGAGAAGTTTCAAACTGATTCTTCTTACTATCGTGATGATAGACATGACTATATTACAAATGAACCAACAATTGTAACTAATGCAACAGGTCTGTTCGTTTTTGGATGGTATTCAAATCGGTAGTAATGTATTAAAATGAGAATAATTTCATATTGATACATAATGGAATAAATTAAATATATATTATCGAACAAAATAAAAAAAAATTAAGCTTATTTCTTTAATGAGTATTAAATATTTTAGGTTCTTTTGGCAATTATAAGTATAAATTATACTAAATTTAAAAATTAAAATTATATTAACAAATTGTTAAGTTGTTGGCATATTATTTGAACTAAATTGTAAAAATACGGTGATAAAATGAGTGGAATAATTAATTTAATCCCTTCAGGATTTAGATTTATTGATAAAAACTGGGGTGGAGTATATAAAGGTGGCAGTTATTTAATTGTAGGACCAAGGAAGTCAGGAAGAACACTCCTTTCTCTTCAATTTGCAAAAGAAGCTGCAAAATCAGAGCAAGTATGTTTGTATTTTACAAACATGCGTCCAAAAGATTTAATGATTCAAGCTGCTTCTATCAACTTTGATATTCAATCGTATATGAATAAAAATCTTGTTATTGTTGTTAGAGTTGCTCCACCTGCTGAATTAGAAGATTATAGAAATAGTGACGATATATTAGGTGATTACATACGAGATATAATTAGTGTTGTAAATGAATATAAATCATTTTTACCATCAAGAATAGTTTTTGATGAATTAACCCCTTATTTAGGTTTTGAAGATTTGGGTTATCTTCAATCTATTTTTTTACAAACCTTAGAAGAAATAGAAGATAAGAACATTTCAAGCTTTTTTGTTGTATCAGAACCAGCTGCCAAACGTGCAGAAGCCATTGTAGATGTAATTGCAAGTAATGTGACAGGAATTATTTATCTTAAAAAAAGCGGACAAAAAATAAATCAGTTTCATGGCGGGACTGTTATTATTACTCCAAATGTTGGGCATACCGAAGGACAGTTTTCGGATACTTATACAATACAGCCTCAAAAAGGATTATTTGTTGAGATTGAAGAAACAGATGAATCAGTAAAAAAAATTGCAAATAATGACCAGGAGTCTTCTGAACCGGTAGTTGAACAAAAGACCTTTGAAATTAATTTGTCTAAATTTACTGATTCAAAACACCCAGAAAACTATCAAAAAGAAGTTGAAGCTGAGCCATATGGAATTTCTAATTTATATAATTATAATGATTTTACTTTAGTGCTCAATAATCAAATAGCACTTTATAAAACTACCGGACAGGTATTTTCGTTGTTAACATTTAAACTTGACCCATCCGCACAGTTGCGAAATTTATTGACTCTTAATCAGTTACAAAAAGCACTTGTTTTAGTAACTGATAAAAAGGATAAAATATGTATTATTGAAAATAAAATAGTTGTCTTATTAGTTAGAAGTTCACAAAGCAAAGTCTCAAAAATACTATTAGAATTAAAAAATAATCTACCAAGCAGCGATGAAACGTATATTAATGCAATAATGGATTTAATCAATCTATTTTATTTAGAAGTAAATGATAAAATTGAGAGTGCTGAAATGATGATAGATTATGTAAATAATGCTGAACAGAATAAAAACAATTTTTTATCATTGAACAAAATATTAAAATGAGAAAGATAATTCTTCATATTTTGCTGATTTTTATTTTTGTATCAATTAGTTTTGCTCAAAAAGATACAAGAGTATTTAAGAAGCAAGCATTAGCTCAAATAAGTGCTGGAAGGTATGGAGAGGCAATTGCATTATTAAATAAATATGTAACAGCAAATCCAAGATTGGCAGATGGTTATCATTTGCGTGGCAACTGTTATGAAAAACGGCGAGAGTTCCAATACGCGGTTTTGGATTATAGACGTGCACTCAAGTTAGAACCAAAAAATAATAAAATAAGTGAAGATCTAAATAGGGCTTGGAAAGAATGGAAGGTTATTTTATATGACAAAATTGAGGGGCACAAAAGAGAAATTGCACGCGATCCAGCCAATCCATTTAATTTTTTAGAAATAGGGAAATCATATCGTTGGTTAGAGGAATGGCAAACTGCTGAAGATTGGTATGATAAATATCTAAAAATGGATGATAATGCGTCCCCGGATGAAATAATTAGATATACTGAAATCAATTCGCATACAAAAAACATAACAAAAGGAGAGAGGATATTAAAAATTTATGTTGAAAGATATCCAACTGATTGGCGTTTGTGGAGTAGATATGGGTATTTTACCTTATGGCTTGGAAAATCTAAAATTGCAAAAATTGCATTTCAAAACGCATTGAGTTTTAAGCCTTTTTTTAAAGAGGCTGAAGATGGGTTAGATTTAGTTAACAACGAAGCATATTTAACCCAGTATCGTCCTCGTTCATTTGAAAAAGAATACCCAATAGATAAATACTATCGTTTGATAAAGAAGTCTCCTGAGGATGTTGAATTACGTTACAAACTTATTAATGAATTACTAATTGAAAATCGACATGAAGAAGTTGGTGAGCAGATAATAATATTAGAAGAAACTGAAAGTGGTAAAGAAAGATTTGAAAGCGTAAAAAAGAATTTTGAAACTATCAAAGAAGAGTTTTTCTCAAATGAAATTGAAAAAAACATTGCTCTTGTAAAACAAAATCCTGAAAACAGAATAGCTGTACTTTTATTAGCCCAAAATTATGCAAGTACTGAAAACTATTCTGATGCGGAAGAGATTTTGAAAGAGTATTTAGAATTAAAACCCGATGATTATGAACTACGCTATTATTTGGCAAAGTATTTATCTTATGAACGAGCATTTGACGATGCAATTAGCGAAATTAATCAAGTTTTGATGTTGAATTCAGATTCGACAAAATATCATCTATTGATAGGTCAAATGCAGACCTGGACAAACAGTTCATTAGATAGTGCAAGGAATCATATTGATTATGTTTTGGAAAAAGAGCCAGAAAATTATACTGCTATAATAACAAAAGGTACGTTGTGCTTTCAGTTAGAAGATTATGAATGTGCAAAAGAGTATTCACAAAAAGCTTTAACATTGCAGCCCGAAAGCTCTGATGCACAAGATTTAAAAAATATGATAGATCTGAATGAACTTCGTATTGAAGAAGAGAAAGATTTGCAGCTGATTTATGATGCGGGAAAATTAGCTGAATCAAAAGAATGTGATAAAGCCCTTGAATTATACGAACAGTATATGTCTAAAAGAGAACCTGATGATAATGTTAAACTTGAAATTGCTGACGCTTATATTTGTGTTGAGAGATATAATGATGCTGTTATCTTATTAGATCAGATTTTAAAAAATAATTATGAAGCAGATTTGGATATTTTTAGAGCCAAAGTTGTCTTTTGGAGTAAAGATTCAACAAGAGCTTTGCAAGAATTTGAAAGACTTCATAATGAGTATCCTGATGATTTGGATATTAAACTATATTTAGGTGATTCTTACGCTGCTATGCAACAATACGATTCAGCTCGAGTAATTTTTGAATCATTAGAAGATGTAGCACCAGAATCATATTTTATTGATAAAAGGATTAGCTGGCTTCCTGAAGAACCGGATAAACCGGGATTATGGACTTCATTAAAGTCGATGTCAGCATATACTTTTTCTTATTTGTTGGTATCACCTGTTGGGTATTATTTTACAGATAATTTGGATTTTCAATACTATTATGGTGGTTTTTCGGTAGAAACAAGTTTTACAAAATTTTTACACGGCGGAGTTAGTTGGATTCGAGGAAATTTGTCTTCTGATTATTCCAAAGTAAATTATACTACACTAAAGGGGAATATATACTTAACACCAATAGAAAACCTTATGATTGGGTTTAGTTATGGAACAATGAAGAGTAATAATATAATAAATACTCCAACAATTGAATCAACAATTCAATATAAGAATGATAAGAAAAAAATTAGTTTTAGTGTAAGTTATATTAAATCTGACGGAGCTGTAGTTTTATATTCTCCTTATTTAGTTGGGAATAGAATAAAAGCACAAAGCCTAAAATTTGATGGATCATATGAATTTGCAAGTAAATTAAAAATTAGTGCTTATTATCAATTATTATATGCCGATGCAACTAATATTATTGTAAATAATTCTATTGAACAAGTTGGTGATAATTTGGGAAATAATTTTCAATTTAGATTGGGTAAATATTTCCAGCCCGATATTATTTTCGGTTATGAATATATATTTTCTGATTTTAAGTATAGGCGTAATTATTCTTTGTTTTATTCTCCTCAAAACGTGGATAGTCATAGCTTGTGGGGTGAATGGAATTTTTACAAAGATAAAGAGTGGGATGTACTTTTAGGAGCAAAATTAGGTTACGTACCCAAAAGTGATTATATTCTGAGAGAGCTGTTTTTGCAGGCAGGATATTTAGTATACAATAGATTAAAAATAAATGCATATGGATTTGTAGGAAGTACAATTAGAGAATCTGATGGATATAATTCATATGCATTTGTAATAAGTGCATTTTGGACAATTTTATAGAATTTTTACTTTATTATTAAACAATTTAAGAAATATTTTTATTAAATTACTTTAATTAATCATTATAAATTATTAATTTAACACTATTTGAATAAAAAATAAATAATATGGAATCATCAATCAATTCAGTTAATGAACGGCATCAAATTTTATTGGATAATCAAGAAGTTGAGCCACCAGAAAGAAATGAAGAAAAAGAAAAAATCAGAATGATGATTATTTCTGGTACACTTGCAATTGTATTTGCAGTAGTAATTTACTTTACGCTTCCTTTTACAGTTCTTTCTTTCAGCGGTTTAGTTGTATATGCATCAATTGTAGCATTGATGTTATTTTTATTCCAATTATTATTTAGATATTTTTCAATCATGATATTGGCTTATTTATACATTACTAAATATACTGTTGAAGAACCTGAACCCTATTATCCTTTTATTTCAATCATAATGCCGGTTTATAATGAAGGAATAGTATTGAAAGATTCTGTAGAATCATTAGTACATTTAGAGTATCCCAATTATGAAATTATTATTGTAAATGACGGTTCAACCGATAATACATTAGAAGTTGCCGAAACTTTGGTAGGCTATAAGCAAGGGCATTCTTCAATTGTTAAGGTTTCGTTGATAAACAAACCTAATGGTGGAAAATCCAAAGCACTTAATGCAGGTATACAGTATTCTGAAGCTGAATTTGTTTTATGTGTTGATGGTGATTCGCAATTATCGCCAGAATCCTTAAGAATGGGAATTAGACATTTTGTAGACCCTGCAATTGGTGCTGTAGCCGGTTATGTAAAAGTAATGAATAGGAAAAAGTTTTTATCCGATTTACAGGCACTTGAATATATTGAAGGCTTAAATATGGCACGTAGTGCTCAAGGGTTTTTAAAAATGGTTAATATTATTCCTGGTCCAATTGGATTTTTTAGGAAACGTGCCTTGCATGATGCGGGTTATTATTCGAGCGATACTTTTGCAGAGGATGCAGATTTAACTTTAAAAGTTTTAGCGAAAGGATGGAAAATTGGTTATGAACCTGCAGCAATTTCATATACGGAAGCCCCTGTAAAACTACATCAGTTATTGAAACAACGTTATAGATGGACAAGAGGTATCTTACAAGCTATTAGAAAACATAAAAGACATATTATTAATCCAACGTTAAATTTTAATAACACAATTATTTTATGGTCTATGGCTTTTGAGGCTTTAGTATGGCCTGCAATGAATATATTTGGTAATCTGTTTTTTATTACTGTTGGTTTGTTTTATGGATTAACAAGTTTAATATCATTTTGGTGGATGGGTATTACAATACTTGATATTATGGCAGCTTTATACTGTATAGCGGTAGAGAAAGAAGAAGTAAGATTAATACCGTATTCGATATTTTACAGAATAGTATTTATTTTGGTAATTGATGTAACAAAGGGGATGGCTACAATAGAAGAATTTTTAGGTATTGAAATGAACTGGGGTAAATTAGATAGAATAGGCTTAGGTCAGCCTGTTAAAAAGTAGAAATAATTAGGAGTATATATATGGAACTTATTCCAATACTTTCATTAATCATATTGTTTGCAACAATTTCGACATTTATTTTGGCGGTTGGAGCTTACATATTATATAAAGTAAGAGAAAGAAAGGGAAGACTTAAAAAAGCAGTTGCACCTGCAACAATACAAGCCGAACTTATTACACCGGCACCACTTGTTGGAGAACAGAAGTCAGGACAAACCGGTATGAGAAGAACTAACACAGAGGATCAATACGGTACACGTGACTCGATGACAGATTATGACCGTAGAGGTTCGATGGTTGATACTTCTGATAGAGGAACAACCGGAGGTCCACAAATGCGTCCTACATTTGTTTCAAGTTCTTATGGTGAATCAAAATACCAAAGAAATGAAGCTGAAAAAACAGCCTCAACAAAAAGAAAATTTATGCGTTATACCAACGAAGAAGTGTTGAGTAATAAAAAAGAAGAAAACAAAAATGAGGATAACTTAAGGTGGCGGTAGGAGATGTACCAGGCCTAAAGGCGAATTATTTAATTATCTTTATTGGTGGAATTGTTTTAGTAATTTCTTCAATATTGGTTTTTTTATTGGTAATTCAAGGTGTATATGGTGATTTCAAATTGATGGAAATTGCTCCAACTCCTGAAAACATTATGCGTCCTTCTACTTCTGAAATTAAAGTTGGTGTACTATATTCCAAGTATACTGAAAACATGCTTGTACCGGAAGGGAATACTTGGCTAAATGATAATGTTTCTACTTGGGAAACATTTCTAAAATCAAGTAATGTGCCTTACACAATAATCAATGATCAAACAATTGAATTGGGTAAGCATTATGATTTTGATATAATAGTTTTACCAGGTAGTAAAGCATTGAGTGACAAAGAAAACTCTGAAATTAAAAAGTATTTAGACAGAGGGGGAAGCGTTTTTGCAACCGGAGGAACCTCGACTTTTGATAATTCGGGAAAATGGAGGGGCTGGGATTTCTTTACTGAAGTATATGGGCTTAAATTTTCAAAGGAAATAAAGCCGGAAGAATATTACCAGGTACATACTTTAAGAGGAAATCTTCCGATAACAGCCGGAATACCAACAGGGTATACTTTAAAAATTGCTACATGGGACAGACCAATTTATGCTGAAATATTTGAACCAAGAACAATTCAAGCAAGTTTTTGGTACGATTTTAGACGAGAAGCTGGTTTAGTTAGAGAAGAAGTGAGAAAGAGTGCCGGTATTGCTTATGGCTCTTATGGGAGAGGAAGATATATATGGTATGGATTTGAAATTAATTCGATTGTTGGAAAACAAGAAGATTATATTTACTTTGATAAACTTTTTAGAAATTGTATCAATTGGTTAAGCTATGAGCCAACAGCATTTGTAAAGGATTGGCCCGCTCCTTATGAAGCCGCTGCTATATTTATTCCGACTGTAACAGAAAATGGTGGTAATATCAATAATGTTAAAGCGATAATAAATAATTATAAAATTCAACCAACCATTTTTATTGATGCATCAACATTAGATGTAAATAACGGAATTGTAAAAACAGCAGCATCGATGGGTGAAATAGGAGCAATTGTTGATGTTGGTTATCTTGAATCCATAAATGATACCATAAATCAACTTTTTGATAAAAATGCTCAAATTACTGTTGTAAAAAGAACTCAATATAATTTTGGCAAAATTACAAAAGCTCCAATAAAAGGGATTATGCCTTTATTTGGTTTTTATGATGAGAATACTCTACAATCCATGAGTAAATATGATTTCGATTACATAATTACTGATTCTTTAACTGATCGGTCGGTTCCCAAAATAATTGTTAGAGATGAAAAACCAATTCTTTTAATTACAAAAACTGCTCGTGATGACTATGAAATTATTAAAGAATATGGCTTAACTGATGTTGAATTTCAAAAATATACCTACGAAGAAGATATTGATAGAGTAGCATTTGAAGGTGGTTTATATGTGCTTAAAGTACATACAGATTACCAGTTAAGACCAGAATATGCCAATGTTATTCCTGAATTGTTTAAATATATGAAATCAAAAAATATGTGGATTACAGATATTCAGGAATTAAAACAATGGTGGTTGAAAAGAGGTGGAATTGAAATTAAGTTTGATACAAGAAGTAAGAGAAGAATTGCTGTGGAAGTATCAAATCCAGTTTCAAATAAAGAAGATAGTTATGTTGTTGAAGTGTATGTTAACAAAAATATTAAGGATATTAGAATTTCATCTGATATCATTAATACAAAGTTACCAAAATCCAATTATGATCCTTCAGCTCAAACATTGTATCTTCATGTGGACAAATTGAAGTCAGGTGAATCGAGGTCATTTTTAATAGATTTTCAAAATTATAACTGATAGCTTTTTATGACAAACAAAAAAATATTTACAAATATTATACTTAGTTTAATTATTATTGTTGGATATGCATGTGTTGATAATGTAGTAAATACTAATAACTCAACTCCTACAATCACTATTACATCGCCAAAAAGCGGGGATAGTTTAAGAGTGGGGAAAAATAAAATTACTTATACTGCATCTGATGTTACAGGGGGACCTGGCTTACAAAAATATGAAGTATTTGTTGATGGTGCCTCAAATGGGGTATATTACATATCGGATACAGTTGCTGTTCCTACATTATATATTGTTATTGATTCAACATTATTACATAAAAAAGTTTCAGCATATGTAACGGTTTATAATAAGAATAATGTTTATAAAACGAGCAATACCATTTCTGATTTATACATTAAAGAAAACACGGATCCGCCTGATGCTCCAACGAATCTTATATTAAATAAGTTTAATGCAACATCAGTAGTTTTATTATGGGAAGATAACGGAACTAATGAAGAAAGTTATGAAGTTTGGCGGAGTGCTGGAACAGAAAACTCATATGGTTCTTCTCCTTATAGAATTTTACCAAAGAATAGTACAAATTTTAGTGATTTTGGGTTACAATCATATGTAACTTATTTTTATAAAGTAAGAGCTAAAAATACATATGGATATTCATCATTTAGTAACCAAGCAAGTACTACAGGAGGTTCTACAAGTGATTCTCCAAGCAGCTTAACAGCATCTCCACTTGGTGCTTCAAAAGTATATTTAAGTTGGGTGGATAACTCCATAAATGAAAATGGATTTGAAATACAAAGGAAAAATGTTTCTAATAGTGGAGATTGGGTAACAGCAGGAATTGTTGCTCCTGAGATGACGGAGTATATTGATGAAGGTTTAAGTGCAAGAACTACTTATACTTATAGAGTAGCATCATTGCTCACAAGTTCAAAAGCTTATTCCGCAGAAGTAACTGTTACTACTGCTACTGTTGATGTTCCTTCTCCATCTAATTTAGTTGCAACGTTTGAATCGAGTAGTAGAAAAGTAAAGATTACTTGGAATGATAATACTGTTCAAGAAAATGGGACTAAGATTGAAAGAAAGATTTCAGGTGGAAATTATGCTGAGGTTGGTTCTGTTTCTGTAGATGCAAAGGTTTTCTATGATTCCAATTATATTGCCGGAGCTGTTAATTATTATAGAGCAAGACATATAACAACAGAAGGATATTATACTTCATATTCAAATGAAGATACTGCTGTTATTCCTATATTACCACCAAAATCTCCAACAAATCTTACAATTACCGAAGTTGTTCCGGGAGTATCATACTTTTTGGATTGGACAGATAATTCTAACGACGAAACAGGATTTGAACTATGGAGAAAGGCTCAATCAAATGGTACTTATGAATTGTATAAACAGATAACATCTGGACATTCAATTACTCTTACCGATTTGAATCCTAATATTACATATTTTTTCAAAGTAAGAGCTTATAGAAGTTCTTTGTTCTCAGACTATTCAAATGAAGTAGTTTCACCTTTGCAGAAACCGACAAATTTAGCCGGTACGGTTCCAACCGGACTTATTCAAGTAAATTTAACTTGGACTGATAATTCAGGTAACGAAACTCGTTACGAAATAGAAAGAAGAATGACAGGTTCTATAAATTTTGAACGTGTTGGTATTGTTGGAGCTGATGTTGTGAGTTATAATGATACCGGTTCGGGTTTATATAGAGGGAGCTCTTACGAATACAGGGTAAGAGCAGCAAGTGATATTTCAACTTCTGGATATTCTAATATTTTACAGATAAGTATTCCGTATTGATTATGTTAAAAGAAAGTTTTTTTGAATACGTATTAAAAGAGAATAAAAATCCTACTATAATTATGGATTTATCTGGAAGAGTTTTAGCTTTTAATCAAGAAATAAGGCACTTAATTCCAGAACTAAAAAAAGATTTAACTTTTACTCAGTATTTTGTTGAAGATGATTATAGTTTTTTTGCTCAATTAATTGAAGATATAAAAGATTTTGATTCTATAATTTTCAGAAGAATGAATTTTATTTTTACTGATGGAGAACTTTTAGAAGTATTGTGTTCTCGGTTTGTGTATGAATTTCAAACCTTTATTTTTTGTTCTTTGAATGGTATTAATAATATACGAAACAGGTTTGTTCCTACTGATTGTAGTTTGAAGAAATTACCACTTAATGAAAATCTAAATGAACAGATTGAAAAATTATGTGTTGAATTCCCATATTCCTTTATTAATAAAGCAAGATTGTCAAATGAGATAGAAGATTATAGTTTGAAAATCTGGGTAAAAAATAAAGAGGGAAAGTTAGTTATTGTTAATTCAGCATATGCCAAAAAGTTGGGTTATGAAAAAGAAGAAATAGAAGGAATAGATGAGAATACAGTATCTAAAATAACAGGTGCAGAATTTAGTAGGGAAATTGATTCATTTATTTTTAATTCTTCTTCGAATACAAAAATATTTTCGGAAATGTATATTTCTCCCGATAAACCATTGAGGACTTTTAAGATTCCTATTGTTAACCAAAATCAAGTAAATGGAATTATTACATTAACTGAAGATATAATTATTAATAAAGCTCAAGTTACTGAAACATTTGATAATGAATATGTCAGTTTGCTAACTATTGATGAAAATAATAAAATAGTATCGGCAAACGAACTTATCTATAATGTACTAAATCTCGACAAGTCAGTAAACTTGTATAACCAAGAAATCATAAATATTTTTGATGAAGATTTTTTATCGGAAATTGAACGATATCGCAGCAATTTTAGAGAAAGAAAGAGTCATAAATTTATTTATTTGGAAAGAAAAAACAGTCAAGTTGAAAACGAATATCAAATTTCATTACAAAAGCTATTTTCGGGTAACTTTGTAATTGGAATAGCAATTAGTTTTAAGCTAAATAATACAAAAAACAACAAAAATCAGGATGTTATGAACGATTCAATTTTACAATTAATTCCACAGCCGATATTTGTATATGAAGTTGATAATTTGAAATTTCTTTATGTGAATGATGCAGCATTAAAACTTTATGGTTATTCACGAGAAGATTTTTTACAAATGGATCTAACCGATCTTTATGCTCCTGAAGATATTCAAACACTAATTGAAGCTGCAAATAATAGAAGCAAGGATAATGAATTTACAGGTCCCTGGAGACAAAAACGTAGTGATGGAAAATCTATTATAGTTGAAATTAGTAAAAGTGCATTTGATTTTAATAATAAACATGCACATGTTAATTTTATTAAAGATTTAACAGAATCAATTGAATCGAATAAAAAGATAAGTTATTATAAATCGGTATTTGATAATACAAGCGATTTAGTTTTTGTAGTTGATCAGGATGGATTTATCGAATATTCAAATGATTCTGCTATTACTGCTTTAGGATATAATAAGGATGAATTAGATAAACGACCAATTATCAGTCTTATTGCGGATGATTTTAGAGCAAGATTTAATTCTATGGTTCTCAATTCTAATACAAAATCGCAACAACGTTTAGATGTAGAGTTAAAAAGCAGCACTAATGATAGAATTGCTGTTAATATCGTTTCTGCTCCAATCATTAATTTTAATGGTGAGCGAGAGACGCTTATACTTATTATTAAGGTTTATAATGAAAATCAAAATCAACCGCAATTGTTTAATAATTGTGAAGAGAAATTGCCAAATGCTCTTGATGCGGGGTTTTTAGCTCATTTATTTCATGAGATATTGACTCCTATTAATGTTATTATTGGTTTTGCTCAAGAATTGTCTGAAAGTATTATTGACCCAAGTGAGGAACAACATGAAGCAATTCAAATTATAACTGAAAATCAACGACTCTTAATGAAAATAATGGATAATGCATCTGAGTATGTTACATTAGAATCAAAAAAAATAGAGTTGAATCCTGAAAAAGTAGTATTTGTTGAACTGATTGAAGATTTACAAAATAATTTACGAGAGTTGACTGAATCAAAAAATAAATCGTTTTCGTATGGAAAGATTTCTTCTTCTCTATCTATTCAAACAGATAAACATAAGTTACTAACTCTTCTTAATCTATTTTTTACATTTGCAATTAATACTACAAAAGAAGAAAAAATATATTTATCGGCTTATGCTTTTAACAATGAAGAGGGAATTATCAGCATTAAAGATAATAATGCAGGAATTACTCCGGTATTGATAAAAAAAATGAAAGAGATATTGGTTGCTGATGAAGAAGTTGTTCGTAGAAATTATGGGATATCAAGATTTACATTACGCTTGTTAAGGAAACTTTTGTATTTACTTTCTGGAAAAGTTGAAGAAATTGCAAAAGCAGGGAAAACGGTTGAATTGGGAATTAGATTCCCGTTGATTTTTAAGGAAGTAATTATTGAACAAAATATAGAAATTGTTCAAGAACAACCAAAACATAAAGAAATTCCCATTGTTGAAGAGAAAAAAGTAATCCAAGAACCGAAAATTCAACAAAAAGAAGAAAAACTTTCTTTTCATTATGAAGAAATTAAGAATAATATTGTAGAGTCAATTGAGGTTATACAACCAAAAGTTGAAGAAACTCCAAAAGTTCTTGCCACTTCAAAACCTGCAATGCGTGAGTTTAGTCTTGCAAATTATTCATGTATGTATGTAGAAGATCAAAGTGATTCTCAAGTATTATTTAAATCACAGATGAGGGATTTGAAAAATATTCAATTTGCAGCATCATTTGAAGATGCCATCCCAATTTTAGAGCAAAACAAGTTTGACTTTATTGTAATGGATATGAATCTTCAAGGTGAATATAATGGTTTAGATGCTTTACGAATTATTCAACGAATGCCAAATAATAAGTCAGTTCCTGTTATAGCAGTTACAGCATATGTTTTACCGGGTGATAGAGAAAAGTTTATAACAGCAGGCTTTAGTGATTTTATTTCTAAACCTGTAATGCGTGATAAACTTGTTGATGTTCTAAAACGAATATTTGCTTAAAAATATAAATAAACAAAAAAGGCACTATTAAGTGCCTTTTTTAATAAATGGTCATTTTTCATTCTAAATATCTATCAATAGTATTTTTCCCAATTGAATAGGTATAAGTTGCCGCAGTTTGATAATAAAGCTTCAAATCCTGTAATTCTTTCATTCCTTCTTTATCAATAGTAGTTACTAACGCAGAGTTTAAATGGTTATTTTTACAAAATGTAATAAGGCTTTTTAATTTGTTAGGAGAATCATAATAGTTATTTGACCATTTTATTTCTAAAGCCCATTGAGGTTTTAGAGTGGCTTTGTTAATCCCAACTAAATCAACTTCGCCTTTTTTTAATGCTGCGTAATAAGGGGTAAACCAAAAGCGTTGCATCCATTGTGAAAATATGGTTGTTTCCACCATATTTCCAAAAAGGTTGTCAGTTTGTGAAATCGGACTAAATAAAGCAGCTCTTAATGAAGGGTTTGTTAAATAAATTTTAAAAAAGTTTTCCCTCTGGTATTTTTTTGCGTTGTCATTTATTCGGGTTACTTTTTTTATTAAAAATGCTGCTTTTAAATATTCTAAATATTTTTTTATTAAATTTTTATTTATACCACTACTTTGGCTAAATACATCAAGTGATAATTCGTTTCCGGAATTGTATGCAACCATTGAAAAAAAACTATTTAGTTCCTGTACATCTTGAATTCCATATAAACTTGGTAAATCTCTGAGTAATATTTTATCAATAATATCGTTACGTATAAATGTTGAAGGATTTGCTTTAATAGTTTCCGAAAAAATAACTTCTGGGTATCCGCCATAATTTATGTAATCAATAAAATGATTGTTTAATTCAGTATGATTAATTGTGGAGTAAAACTCTGATATAATATTTTTCCATTCAATAGGGTATTTAACCATCAAGTGTTCCAAATCTTTCAGATATATGTATTCGTAGAAAGTTAAAGGAGGAAGCATAAAATCAGTCATTCTTCCGGCACCACTTTCCAAACTCGCCCTCTTTAATGCAGCAGCAGCTGAACCTGATACAATAAACTTTGTGTTTGGATATTCATCTACCAATGATTTAAGGTGTGTTTCCCAATTTTTTAAATATTGTATTTCATCAAAAAAAACAAACCAACCATCAGGGTTATCATCTACAACAGATTCTCTTGCAATTTTAAACAAATCGTACAACCCAATATTATTGTAAATAGGGTTGTCAATACTTAAAAAACATATCTTTTTCCGTTCTATGTCTTTGTTTAATAAGTATTTTACTGCATGTTGCATTAGTACAGATTTTCCAACTCTTCTGGGTCCCATTAACACAACAGCCCTTTTTATGGAAATATTTTCAACTAAACTAATAAAGGGATTAAAGAATTTCCTTCGTTTTAAGTTGTCAATAGTTGAATTTATTGTGCCGGAAATCCACCAAGGATTTTCTGTTTTCATTCTATCACTAATTGTTGATAGAGGTAATACACTTAAATATGCTTTCTTTGCCATAAAAATCTCAAATAAGATATATTAATATATCTTAAAATACAAAAAAAAGAATATAAGCAATATTATTCTAAAAATTATCCTTATTAATATTTTTAATAGGTTGGCTTTATAATGTATTAACTTTTATATTCACTTGACAATTATGTATAAAAAATATATTTTACCATACAAATGTATGGTATTTTGTAAAACAAAGTGAATAGTTAAATGTCAAAAGAAATAACACAAAAACAGAAAGAACTATTAGATTTTTTAATTGAAAACAAGGCTAATACAGGTGGTATGCCCACTTTGGCAGATATAGCTGAGTATTTTGGTTATAAAAATCGTTCTACTGCTCGTGAATTATTGGCAGCACTTGAAAAGAAAGGTTATATTAAACGTAACGCCAAACTTGCACGTGGAATCGAACTTACAATAGAGGATAAGTTTTTTATTCCTCGTCCGGTATTAGGAGAAGTTGCTGCCGGCAATCCATTAACAATTTATCCCGATTCTATAGACACTATTGAACTGCCAACAATAGTAAAACTGCCGCATGATTCATTTTTATTAAAAGTAAAAGGAGACAGCTTAAAAGATGCTTACATATTTAGCGGAGATATTATTATTGTTAATCCTAATATTATCCCTTCGAACGGGCATATTGTTGCTGCGATTTTGGATGACGCGGCATTAGTAAAACGTTTTGTTAAAACCGAAGAAGGAGTTGAATTACATTCAGAAAATACGGAATATGCACCAATTATTATTGAGAAAAACCATCCTCGATTTAAAGTGGTTGGTGTTGTGATAGGTATATATAGAAGTATGGATAAAAAAGCTTGTTAATTATAGTAAGAAAGGAAGCAAAATGAATACATATAAAGGTTATTATCATTCTGTTATAGGTTGGCTTGAAATAGTGTGTAATGAAAACTGTTTGCTTGAAATAAACTTTGTGAATGAAAAAAAAGAAGGAAATTATAATGGGTTTGTTAAACAAACAATAGTTCAGTTGGATGAATACTTTAAGGGAATTAGAAAAACTTTTGATATTCCTTTGCAAGTACAGGGTACAAGTTTTCAAAAGCAGGTATGGAATGCATTATTAACAATTCCTTATGGTAAAACAGCCTCATATAAGGATATTGCAACAGCTATTAAAAATGATAAAGCAGTAAGAGCAGTTGGAAGTGCTAATGGGAAAAATAAAATTCCTATTGTTATTCCTTGTCATCGCATTATTAATTTTAATGGAAAATTGGGTGGTTATGCCGGTGAACTTTGGAGAAAGGAAAAGCTTTTAGAAATAGAAAATGCTAAAAATAATTAAGGTTTAATATATCAAATGGTTATTCAAAAAGAAATTACACTAAAGCCGTATAAAAGGGGCTTTCATTTAATTACAAATGAGATACTTAATTATATACCCGAAATTAAGGATATTAAAGCCGGATTGCTCCATGTATTTATAAAACATACATCAGCTTCATTAACGATAAATGAAAATGCAGACCCGGATGTTAGAGTTGATATGGAAACGTACTTTAATAAGTCAGTTCCTGAAAATGCTCCTTATTTTATTCATACATGTGAAGGAGCAGATGATATGCCTGCTCATGTTAAGGCTTCGGTATTAAGTAGTTCGATTTCAATCCCAATAACTAATGGAAGACTTAATTTAGGTACTTGGCAGGGAATTTATTTAGGAGAACACCGTAATTACGGTGGTAATAGAAAGGTGGTTATTACAATTATAGGATGATATTTTAGGTTTTTAAATGAATAAAGTGGAATTAAATATTGGTACTGCGGGATGGTCTTACAAAGACTGGATTCCGAGTTTTTATTCACATGCTCAAACAAAAGAATTTGATTGGTTAACTTTTTATGCACAGTATTTTAATAGTGTAGAAGTAAATTCAACGTATTATAGTTATATAAAATCTGATGTGGTAAAAGGCTGGGTTAATAAAGTTTCTGAAAATAAAGACTTTTTGTTTGCGATAAAACTTCATCAAGATTTTACACATAAAAGAGTTTTTACTAAAGAACAAGCCGTTTTTTTTGAATATAATTTAGATATACTAAGAAAGGCAGAGCGTTTAGGTCCTGTATTAATGCAGTTTCCTTATTCGTTTGGTTTTGATAGTGCTAATGTTGAGTATCTTTCAAAACTATTTAATGTTTTTGAAGGTTATTCAAAGTGTTTAGAAGTTAGGCATAATACATGGAATAATAAAGAAGCAGTACAATTTTTGGAAGAAAACGATGTAAGCTTTTGTGTTGTTGACCAGCCTAAAGTTGGAAAGGCTATATCATTTAATACTGTTGTTACAAACGATACATTATATGTAAGGTGCCATGGAAGAAATGTACAAGGGTGGACAAATTCAATAAAAAACTTTGGTAATGCACAAACTTATAATGAACAAAATGAACGTTATAAATATTTATACTCTCCCGGAGAACTTGTAGAAATAGAGCGGCAAATTAAAGAAGTATACGATAATATAAAACGTGTTTTTCTTATTATGAATAACCATCCATTTGGGTATGCGGTGGCAAATGCTTTTGAATTTATGTATTTATTAAAAGATAGAACTAAGGTGAGAATTCCTGATTTGACTGTTAAAACATTCAGTCGTTTGGAAAAAATAGCTGCACTATGAGAACGATATTTCATCTTGATTTAGATGCATTTTTTGTATCCGTAGAGCGGATAATAGATCCTAATTTAGAAGGTAAGCCTGTAATTGTAGGTGCAGATCCAAATGGACGAGGTGTTATTTCTGCTTGCTCTTACGAAGCCCGTGCATATGGTTTGCATTCAGCAATGCCAATAAGGCAGGCTTATAAGTTGTGTCCTAATGGAATATATCTGCATGGTCATCACAATGAATATGGGCGTTATTCAGAAGCTGTTGAAGCGGTTTTGCAAAACTATGCTCCGGTTATAGAACAAGCTTCAGTTGATGAATTTTACATGGATTTTACGGGTTGTTCTAAAATTTATGGTAATTTAGTTTTGTTTGCAGGTAAATTACAAAAGGAAATTTGGGACAAACTTGGACTGCCTTGTTCTATTGGAATAGGTACAAACAAGACTGTGGCAAAAATAGCTTCTGATTGCTTAAAACCAAAGGGGATAACTTATGTACTACCCGGAATGGAAAAAGAATTTTTGGCAAAAATGCCTTTGGAAACGATTCCCGGCGTAGGTAAAATAACTTTACAGCAGTTTAATAATAAGGGTTTTTATTTAATTGGCGATATTACAAAACTTCCATCCGATTATTTTGCTGTAACATTTGGTAAGCCCGGTATTGATATTTGGAATAAAGCAAATGGACGTGGAACTGAATTTTTAACAATTGCTCATACACGCAAGAGTATGTCTAAAGAACATACTTTTGATACAGATGTGGTAGATAAAGAAAAGATTGAAAACACCTTGTTTGAAATTTGCGGCAAAGTTTGCCAGTATTTGCGAGATGAAGATTGGGAAGCGTCTACAATAGGGCTTAAACTGCGTTATTCCGATTTTACCACAATAACACGAGCCAAAACAATTAGAGCTACTGATGCGGATGATATTGTATATAATACCGTTTTAAGGCTTTTTCGTAATGCTTACACAAGAAGAGTGGGGGTAAGATTAATAGGAGTCCATTTAACTAATTTTTCTGAGTATTCTGAACACGAAATGTTGTTTGAAGATAAAGAGCAAACTAAAAAAAAGCTTTACAGAGCTGTTTCTAAAATTCGAGATAAGTTTGGGTTTGAGTCTATTAATGTGGGGAAAGTATAAGTATGTTTTCTCTTCATGTTCATTCTAATTATTCGCTTTTGGAAGGCACCATAACCATAGAAGCGTTAGTACAATTTGCAAAACAAGCCGGTAGTGTATATGCTTCGCTAACTGATACAAACTCGATGTATGGATTGATTAAGTTTGTTAAAATTGCTAAAAGTGAAAACATTAAACCTATTTTAGGGACAGTAATTGATGATGGTGAAGAAAAAGTTGTTTTACTTGCTAAAAACAATACCGGCTACTCGGATATGTGTAAAATTATTACTGCAAAAAAATTAAAAGATAATTTTTCAATTACAAATATGCTTCAACAGAATTTAAGTAATATGTTTGTTATTATTAATTCTGTTTCGCTTTTAGAAAAAGTTATAAGTTTAAGTATTGATACAACTAATGTTTATGCTGAGTTGATTATTACCGAAAAGGCAAAAAAGAACACGCGAAAATTATATAACTTTGCCAAAAAGAATAAAATTAAAGTATTAGCGTCCCACCCTGCATATTTTGAAAAGAAGGATGATTTTCTTCTTCATAAAACTGTAACAGCAATAAGGACAAACAATACGCTTGAAAATTTAGATTCCGATGAAATTACTGACGAAGAGTATTATTTAAAAAGTCCGGAAGAATTATGGCAGATGTGGAGAACACTTCCCGAAGCAGTTTGGAATACTGACGATGTAGCTCAAAACTGCAATGTTGATTTACAATTAGGACGTTATAAATTTCCACAGTATGAATTGCCAATAGATGAAACCCCGTTTTCGTATCTATGGAAACTCAGTTTTAAAGGACTTTCAGAAAAGTATCAGCCTATAACTGAAAAAGCAGTAAAACGGTTACAATATGAATTGGATGTTATTGATGAACTTGGGTTTTGTGATTATTTTTTAATTGTGGGAGATATAGTTAGAGAATCTCGCAGTAGAAGGATGATGAATATAGGGCGAGGCTCTGCGGCAAATAGTCTTGTTGCATTTTGTTTAGGTTTTACTCAACTCGATCCAATTAAATTTGATTTGTATTTTGAACGCTTTTTAAATAGGGGACGAGTATCACCTCCTGATGTTGATTTGGATTTTTCGTGGCGTGAAAGAGATTCGTTAGTTAAATATATATTTGAGAAATATGGGTATGATAGAGTGGCTATGATATCCACAACGGTAACATTTAGGGCACGCTCGGCTTTTAGAGAGACTGCAAAAGTTTTTGGTATACCGGATACAGAAATCTCAAAGTTTAGCAGGTTTATTCCCTGGACAAGTGCAACTAATTTACCAATTTTAGCGGAAAAATTTCCAGAGTCAAAGTCATTAAATTTTAAGATTGAACCATGGTCAAAAGTAATTGAAATTGCAAGTAAACTTGCAGGATATCCGCACCATTTAAGTATCCATCCAAGTGGAATTGTAATTACCAAGGAGCCTATAACAAATTATGTTGCATTAGAATATGCAAAAAATAAGGGCTTAGGAATAATTGTAACGCAGCCAGATATGTATTCAATTGAAGATTATGGATTGATAAAAATCGATTTATTAAGTCAGAGGTCGTTAGGAGTTTTAAGAGATACCTTACAAACTGTAACAGGTAAAAGTCCAAAAATTGTTAAACAAAAAGCTGAATTACAAGAATTTCCTACGAATGTAATTAGGTTGTATCCGTAGTAGAGCAGTAGCAATTTGCAATAAAATAAAATCAAAAACGTGTTTTAGATTAATATAATTTTATGTATCTTTACCGAGTAAAAAATGTTTTATGTTTAGATTAATTGTTTTCTTATTTACTGGTTCAATGATGGCTTTATTCTTAAATTTAAGATAAAAGAGCCTTTTTTTCTAAAAAATAATAGATAGAGAAATAAAAAGGAGAAAAGGTATTAAAAAGAACAGTAAAAAAAGAGATAAAAAGCTCTTAAGATTGGCTTGAAATTTGAGTAGATGTGAGATGTTTAAGGATTAAATACTAATTAAAAATAAAGTTGGGGTACATTAATGGAAAGAAAGAAAATAACAATTGATGGAAATGAAGCCGCCGCTTATGTAGCATACCACAATAGTGAAGTGATAGCAATTTATCCTATTACTCCTTCATCAGGTATGGGAGAACTATCTGATGCTTGGGCTGCTGCAGGAACAAAGAATATTTGGGGCACAATACCATCAGTATCTGAAATGCAAAGTGAAGGCGGTGCAGCAGGTGCTGTACATGGTGCATTACAAAGTGGAGCATTAACAACAACATTTACCGCTTCTCAAGGTTTATTGTTAATGATTCCTAATATGTTTAGAATTGCTGGTGAATTAACACCAACAGTATTTCATGTTAGTGCACGTTCAATTGCAGCACAGGCATTATCAATTTTTGGTGATCATAGTGACGTTATGGCTACTCGTCAAACAGGTTTTGCTATGCTTTGCTCCGGATCAGTTCAAGAAATTATGGATTTAGCTGCTGTTGCTCATAAAGCTACATTGGAATCAAGAATACCATTTTTGCATTTCTTTGATGGTTTTAGATCTTCACATGAAGTTAATAAGATTGAACAACTTTCAGTTGCAGATTTAAAAGCTATGATTGATGATAAATATGTTGAAGATATAAGAAAAAGAGCATTATCACCAGATCATCCAACAATAAGAGGTACTGCTGCTAATCCTGATGTTTATTTCCAAACAAGAGAAACCATAAATCAAATGTATATTGATTGTGCTGATAAAGTACAAATTGCAATGGATAAATTAGCAGAAATTACCGGTAGACAATATCACTTATTTGATTATGTTGGAGCCCCAGATGCTAAACGTGTTATTGTAATAATGGGTAGCGGTGCTGAAGCTGTTCATGAAACAGTTGAATATTTAACAAATAAAGAAGAAAAAGTTGGTGTATTAAAAGTAAGACTATATAGACCATTTTCTATAAAACACTTTATAGCTGCCTTACCAAAAACAGTTGAAAAAATTACTGTATTGGATAGAACAAAAGAACCCGGTTCAATGGGTGATCCAATGTATTTGGACGTAGTAACTGCAATTTCTGAAATTATGGAAAGTGAAAACAAACCATTTGAAAAAGCTCCAAAAGTAATTGGCGGAAGATATGGTTTATCATCTAAAGAATTTACACCAGCAATGGTTAAAGCAATTTATGATGAGATGAAAAAAGATGTTCCTAAAAACCACTTTACAATTGGTATTACTGAAGATATAACAAATTCAAATTTAGAATATGATGCTGCTTTTTCAGTTGAAGGTTCAGATGTTAAAAGATCATTATTCTATGGTTTAGGTTCAGATGGTACTGTTGGTGCAAACAAAAACTCAATTAAAATTATTGGTGAAGAAACAGATAACTTTGCTCAAGGTTATTTTGTTTATGATTCAAAAAAATCAGGTTCTTCAACTGTATCTCACTTACGATTTGGGAAAAAACCAATTCATTCAACATACTTAATTCAAGAAGCTGACTTTATTGCCTGTCATCTTTTTGTATTATTAGAAAAATATGATGTATTGGGTAATATTCAAGAAGGTGGCACGTTTTTATTAAATAGTCCTTATTCTCAAGAAGAAGTATGGGATAAATTACCACGCAAAGTACAAGAACAAATTATTAGTAAAAAATTAAACTTTTATGTTATTGATGCTAATACAGTTGCTCATAACACCGGTATGGGTGGAAGAATAAATACTATTATGCAAACATGCTTCTTTGCAATATCAGGTGTATTACCAAAAGATGAAGCAATTGAACAGATTAAAAAAGCAATTAAAAAAACATATGGTTCAAAAGGCGAAAACGTAGTTCGTAAAAACTATGAAGCTGTAGATCAAACATTAGAACATTTACATAAAATAGATGTACCTGCAACGGTAACAAGTACAATTGAATTACCTCCAACAGTATCAGACAAAGCTCCTGAATTTGTTAAAGAAGTTTTAGCAAAAATGATGGCTGGTAAAGGTGATGAAATTCCTGTAAGCCAGATTCCTATTGATGGTGTTTATCCTTCAGGAACAACGAAGTGGGAAAAGAGAAACATTGCTTTAGAAGTTCCAACATGGGATTCTGAAGTTTGTATTCAATGCGGTAAATGTTCATTAGCATGTCCACATGCTGCAATTAGAATCAAAGTTTATGATAAATCAGAGTTAACAAATGCACCAGCAACATTTAAATATGTAGATGCAAAAGGTAAAGAATTTAAAGATTTAGCATATACAATTCAAATTGCCGTAGAAGATTGTACAGGTTGCGAACTTTGTTATGAAGTATGCCCTGCAAAAAATAAAAAAGAACCTAAATTTAAAGCTCTGAATATGGCTCCTCAAATTCCTTTACGCGATGCTGAAAAAGAGAATTTTGAATTTTTCTTAAATCTTCCAGAATTTGATAGAAGTAAATTAAATATTACATCAGTTCAAGGAAGTCAATTATTAGAACCATTATTTGAGTTTTCAGGTGCTTGTTCAGGTTGCGGTGAAACACCTTATGTTAAATTAGTATCACAGTTGTTTGGTGACAGAGCCGTAGTAGCAAATGCAACAGGTTGTTCATCAATTTATGGAGCAAATTTACCAACTACACCTTGGACATTAAATAAACAAGGACGTGGTCCAGCTTGGGCAAATTCTTTATTTGAAGATAATGCTGAGTTTGGTTTTGGTATGCGTGCAGCATTAGATAAACATAACGAACAAGCAAAAGAATTATTAGTGAAATATACTGATAAAGTTGGTGCTGATTTAGTTAATGAAATATTAAATGCAGATCAAAAAGATGAAGCTGGAATTAATGCTCAAAGAGAAAGAGTTGCCAAATTGAAAGAAATTATTGCCAAAGAAGAAGGTACTGAAGCAAAACGTTTCTATGATTTGATTGATTATTTAGTTAAAAAATCAGTATGGATTATAGGTGGTGATGGTTGGGCTTACGATATTGGTTATGGTGGATTAGACCATGTATTGGCATCGGGTAAAAATGTAAATATAATTGTACTTGATACAGAAGTATATTCTAATACTGGTGGACAGATGTCAAAATCAACAAGTATTGGAGCTGTTGCTAAATTTGCTGCATCAGGAAAAAGAATGGGCAAAAAAGATTTAGGCATGATGGCAATGACTTATGGTAATGTTTATGTTGCAAAAGTTGCAATGGGTGCAAATGATTTGCACACAATTCGTACTTTAGTAGAAGCTGAATCATATGATGGTCCATCGTTAATTATTGCTTATTCACACTGTATTGCACATGGTATAAACATGTCAAAAGGCTTTGAATGTCAAAAATTAGCTGTTGATAGTGGTCACTGGCCATTATTTAGATATAATCCTCAATTGAAAGCTGAAGGAAAGAATCCATTAAAATTAGATTCCAAAGCTCCTAAAATTAAGTTGGAAGAATATATTTATAATGAAACACGTTATAAAATGTTAACAAAATCACATCCTGAAATTGCAAAAGAATTGTTGGCATTGGCTCAAGATGAAGTTAATAAACAATGGAAATATTATGAACAATTAGCTTCTTTAGACTTTAGCAACGAAAAAACAGAAAATTAGTATTTAATAACCCCGGAACATTCCGGGGTATATTTAATAAAAAATTTTATAATAAATTTTGGAGTTGAAATGGATTTAACAACATCATATATGGGTTTAAAGTTAAAAAACCCAATCGTTCCATCAGCTTCACCATTATCAGAAAGTGTTGATAGTGTGAAAGCTTTAGAAGATGCTGGTGCTGCTGCAGTAGTCGTGTATTCTTTATTTGAAGAGCAAATTAGTCATGAATCAGGTGAGTTAGATCATTATTTAACTTATGGTGCTGAAAGTTATGCAGAGGCTGTATCTTATTTCCCTCAGGCAGACGAGTTTAGAACAGGTCCTATTGAATATTTAGATCATATTGCAAAATTAAAAAAATCTGTTGATATACCTATTATTGGAAGTTTGAATGGTGTTAGTACAGGTGGATGGGTAAAATATGCAAAAAATATTGAAGAAGCCGGTGCTGATGCTCTTGAATTAAATATTTACTATATCCCAACAAGTTTACAATTGCCAAGTGCTGAAATTGAAACTATGTATATTGATACTTTAAAAGCTGTTAAAAGTAATACCAATATTCCAGTATCAATTAAATTAAGTCCTTATTTTACTTCTTTAGCTAATATGGCAAGTCAATTAGATAAAGCCGGTGCTGATGCTTTGGTTATGTTTAATAGATTTTACCAACCAGATTTTGATTTGGCTAATTTGGTTGTTACTCCTAATTTAGTTCTTAGTAATAACTGGGAAATGAGATTGCCTTTAAGATGGATCTCAATTTTATTTGGAAAAATTAAAGCAAGTATGGCTGCTACAAGTGGTATTCAAACTGCTGAAGATGTAGTTAAAGTAATTATGGCTGGTAGTGATGTTGCAATGATGTGTTCAGAATTGTTACGTAAGGGTACCGGTAGAATTACTGAAGTTCTCAATGATTTAACCAAATGGATGGAAGTAAACGAATATCCATCTGTTGATTATATGAAAGGTAGTATGAGCCAAAAATCTGTTGAAGAACCTGCAGCTTTTGAACGTGCTAACTATATGAAAGCTTTAAATAGTTATAAAATATTATCTTAATATAAAATTAGTAAAATTTTAAAAAGGACTGTAGTAATACAGTCCTTTTGTTTTTTAAAGAAGGGCATATAAATAATACAATTTTACTTGATTTTATGTTTGTAAAGTATTAATGTAAGGTTTAAATTAATTTGGATTGTAAAGGCAGCAAAAAATATCAAAATTTAAAAAGATTAAAAACTAATTAGCAGGTAAAGTTATGGAATTTTTATCAAGATTAGGTATTAAAGAAAAGAATTTTGGCTCCTCAACAGGTTTAATTTGGAATAATAGTACAGACAATGGGGAAATAAAAATATATTCTCCAGTTGACGGTAAATTTATTGCATCTGTATATCAAGCATCCATTGAAGATTATGAGAAGGTAATTAAAAAAGCACATGAAGCCTTTTTGTATTGGCGTAATGTTCCCGCTCCAAAAAGAGGGGAAGTTGTTAGATTAATTGGTCTTAAATTAAGAGAATATAAAGATCCGTTGGGTAAACTTGTCTCTTATGAAATGGGTAAATCTCTTCAAGAAGGCTTGGGAGAGGTTCAAGAGATGATTGATATTTGTGATTTTGCAGTAGGGCTGTCACGACAGTTATATGGCTTTACAATGCATTCAGAAAGACCTAATCACAGGATGTACGATCAATATCATCCACTTGGAGTTGTTGGTACAATTAGTGCTTTTAATTTTCCGGTTGCGGTATGGTCTTGGAATGCAATGCTTGCTACTGTTTGTGGAGATACCAACTTATGGAAACCTTCCTCAAAAGTTCCTCTTTCTGCAATTGCAGTTCAAAATATTATGGGTGAAGTTATTAAAGAACAAAATTTACCGGAAGGTTTATTTACTCTTGTTATTGGAAAAGGTTCTACAGTTGGCGAGTATTTATTAAATGATAAAAAACTCCCATTAGTCTCAATTACAGGTTCGACAGGAGTTGGCAGACATGCTGCAGAAGTTATAGCTAAAAGATTTGGTAAATCAATTTTAGAGTTAGGCGGCAATAATGCAATTATTTTAAGTAAAGATTCTGATCTAAAGATGGCAATTCCTGCTATTGTTTTTGGTGCCGTTGGTACTGCAGGACAGCGTTGCACTTCAACAAGAAGATTAATTATTCATGAAAGTTTCTATGATAAAGTAAAAGAATCATTGGTTAAGGCTTATAGTTCATTAAAAATTGGTTCTCCTTTGGATATAACAAATCATGTTGGTCCACTAATTGATAAAGCTGCTGTAAGTTTGTTTAAACATGCTTTACAAAAAGCTGAAGAAGAAGGTGGTAAAGTAATATATGGCGGAGATTTATTAACTGGTGAAGGTTATGAAAGTGGTTGTTATATTGTGCCTGCATTAGTTGAAGCTGAAAATCATTATAGTATTGTACAAGAAGAAACATTTGCTCCAATTTTATATCTTATTAAATATTCAGGAGATATTGAGGAGGCAATTAACCTTCAAAATGGAGTTGTTCAAGGTTTGTCCTCTGCAATTTTTACATTAAATATGCGAGAAGCTGAACTGTTCCTTTCTTCTCAAGGTTCTGACTGTGGAATTGCCAATGTAAATATTGGGACTTCTGGAGCTGAAATTGGAGGTGCTTTTGGTGGTGAAAAAGAGACTGGTGGTGGTAGAGAGTCAGGTTCAGATGCATGGAAAACTTATATGAGAAGACAAACTAATACTATAAATTATGGTACTACTTTGCCATTAGCACAAGGAATAAAATTTGATATTTGATTTAAAAATATCTTTTATTTAGTTATATTTATTTACAAAATTGACCCGCAAATGCGGGTTAATTTTATTTTACTATTAAATGTTGCTATATGAATAGATTAAGAAAAGATTTAATTATTTTGATTAATAAAATTAAGGAATTAGATAGAAAGGTTATTGTAATCTTTTTATCCTTTGCAATTTTGCAAACAATTTCTTGGTACTTTTCATCACGAAAGTTTTTTATCATAAACATTTATCCAGCATATTTTATTGAAAATATTTATTCTGATCTATTTGAATTTTTGTATTGGTTTTTTGCTGATTTTACGGTCTATGGTATTTTCACTATCATAATTGTTAAAATGATTTTAAGAGAAAGACTTGTTGAATATGGTTATAGTTTTGGCGACATTAAAACTGGAATATTTTATAGTTGCCTTTTTATTTTAATTATGCTGCCATTATTATGGTTTGCTTCATCTTTACCGGATTTTGTATTAAAATATCCTCATCTTTCAATCGCAAAAGCAAAATGGGAAATATTTATCTATTACGAGATAGGCATGATGTTTTATTTATATGCCTGGGAGTTTGTTTTTCGAGGATTTTTATTATTTGGATTATTTCCAAAATTTGGATATTACTCAATTTTGATACAAATGATTCCTTTTGTAATATTACATAACGGTAAGCCGGTATTAGAAACATTTAGTGCTATTGTTGGCGGAATAGCTTTGGGAATATTAGCTTTAAAAACACGTTCCTTTTTATATGGATTTTTTGTACATTTTAGTATTATGTTTGGAATTGATTTGTTATCTGTATTAAGATTTAATTCTAATTCTTATGGAATAGATATTAAGTCTTTATTTAAATTATTTGTATATTAACAAAAAGGATAAATTATGAAATTTAGTTTAAATGTAGATCATGTTGCAACGTTAAGGAATGCTCGGTTAGAAAAAGAACCTGACCCAATCACTTTTGCTCTTTTAGCAGAATTATATGGAGTAGATGGAATTGTTGTACATTTGCGCGAAGATAGAAGACATATTAATGAAAGAGATGTTAGGCTTTTGAGAGAATTGGTAAAAACTAAACTCGATTTAGAAATGGCTGCTGTTCCAGAAATTGTTGATATTGCTTGTGATGTACAACCTGATTTAGCTACAATTGTACCAGAAAAAAGAGAAGAATTAACTACTGAAGGTGGATTAAATGTTGTTGATAACATTGATCAACTAAATGAGGCAATTGAAAAATTGCATGAAGCAAATGTTAAAGTATCATTATTTATTGAGCCGGATGTTGACCAAATTAAAGCTGCCAAAGAAATTAACTCCGATATTATTGAAATACATACCGGTAAATTTGCTAATTGTATAAATGAAGATGATGCCTTTGATGAGTTAGAACGAATAAGGCAAGCTGCAAAGTATGCAAAAAAATTATCATTGGGTGTTAACGCCGGTCATGGATTAAATTATCAAAATATGCGTGATTTTGCTTATCTTGAAGATATTGATGAAGTCAGCATTGGGCAGGCTGTAATTGCTCGCTCTGTTTATGTTGGTTTAGAAAAAGCTATTAAAGAATTAAAAACAATAATAGATTCTGTTAAATAATTAATGAAAAAAGCAGATGTAAAATTACTTGAAAAATTGAATTATCATTATAATGCTTTTGATAAATCAAAAATATCACCTGATCCGCTGGAATTTTTACATCGATATAATAACTATTTCGATATTGAAATATCCGGAATAATTTCATCTACATTTGCATTTGGAAATATTAAGCAGATAATGACAATATTAGAAAAACTGCATAAAATAATGGGTGTTAGTCCATATAAGTTTATTTTGAAATTTGATAGGGAAAAACACGCTAAAAAATTTGTTAATATTTATCATCGTTTTTACAGTAGTAATGATATTATTGCTTTTTTTGAGACTTTAAGAGATGTTTATATTACATACGGCTCATTAAGATATCTATTTATCCTTTATTTTTTTGAGAAAGATGTATCTTTAAAGAGTGCTATTTCTTTCTTTTGTGAAAACTTAAGTAATATATTAAGTAAGCATTCCGAAGTTACTATTGGTACAAAATTTATGTTCCCAAGTCCAAATAAAGGGAGTGCGTGTAAAAGGATGAATTTGTTTTTACGTTGGATGATACGAAAAGATGAATTAGATTTTGGATTATGGGATGAAATTAGTCCAAGTTTATTATTTATTCCAATAGATACTCATATTGCTAAGATTTCAAAAGAACTCAAGTTAACATCAAAAAAAATTGTTAATTGGGGAATGGTTGAAGAAATAACTAATAATTTAAAAAAATATGATGCAAACGATCCAATAAAATATGATTTTGCATTATGTCATTTAGGAATGAGAAAAGAACAATTTTGATATAAAACAATGGAAGAATTACTTAAAGAATTTGGTGTTAATTCTATATCAGAAATGAAGAAATTAATTTCTGACAATGAAGAAAAAATAAAAGCTCTAAATAGTGTAAAAATAATTAATAAGAGTATTTTTGATAAAAATAAAAATCCTCTTATTCTTTATGACTGTATTAGAGACTCAATACTATTTGTAAACAATGAAGCAGGAGTTTATTATTCCACTAATGCTGCACTTTTGCTAAAAGCAAAATTGAACGATATTGATCCATTTTTGGCAAAAGAAATTGATAAGATTAAAGAAAGTTACCTTACACAAAAAATTAACATTGTTTACGAAAGATATATTACTAAAATTGGGGCACAAAAATTAGTGGAAGCCTCTTTATCGCCAATAATGTTAGGTAATAGGAATTTAACCTTAATTGAAATTCTTAATTTAGAGCCTTGGGAGTTTACAAAGGAATCATTAAAATCTGAAATAAATGAAGAATTTGATAAAATAAAAGATTTATTAGAGGTTGAGACTGATAAGCGAAAACTTGCAGAAAATAAATTAAATCTTTTGGCAAGTAAAATTAATTTAATAACTAATTTAAAAGACTCATTTTTTTATACTTTACGTGTTATATCCAATTCTCGTTTTCAATTAATTGAAACAAGCAAAGCCTTTAAAAAATTGACAGGTTATGAATTAAGAGATGTTGAAGATTTAGGTGGTTGGACAGCAATAATAAGTCAAGCAGATGTCCATTTATTTCAAACCTTACGATTAAAATTAAAGCCAAATGAAATATCGTGGGGAGAATATAGAATAGTTGATAAAAATGGGGAATATATATGGATAAGAGATTATCTACTACCTCAATTTGAAGAAACCGGAAGATTTATTCAACACATTTATGGTTTTGCCGAAGATATAACTCGCTTTAAGAAAATGGAAGAAAGTCTTGAAAGATTAAAAGATGAGGAATTAAAAAAATCAAATAATTTTGATTTATCTAATTTAAAAACAAATGTATCAAACAAGATAGATTTGATGGAGGCATTAGAGAGTTTTCAAAAAGTTGTATTTTCAATTTTCCCTTACCAGATTTATCATGATAGCGGAGTAATTGTGGATGCAAATAATGATTTCCAAGATATTACAAGCATTATTATTAATCCACTTACAAAAAAGACGTTATTTGAAATATTTGATTCTGAAAAACGAAGCGAATATCTAAAAATTATACAACAATGCAAAACGGATATCTTTGAAATTAGAATAAAAGATAAAATGGGAACAACAATTAAATTTTCTGCTGTTAATATTCAAACTGAATATAAAGGCAAAATGATTAAATTGCTTGCTATGAAAGATCCTGTATTTTATTAATCTTGTTTAAAATCTTTTTCTATACCAAATTTTTTGATTTTTGTGTACAAATGACTACGCTGAATATCTAATATTTCTGCTGTTTTGCTAATATTCCAATTATTAGCTTCTAATTGTTTAATAATAAATACTTTTTCAGCCTTTTCTTTGAACTCTTGAAAAGAATTTGATATATCGAATAAATCTTGGTTTTTTGTACCCTTAATTTGTGTGAAAGTAGAAATATTTTCAATCGTAACATATTGTTCATTTACCATAATAACAATTCTTTCAACAAAGTTTCTAAGTTCTCTAATATTCCCTTTCCACTCTTGATTAGTTAAATGCATAAGTAAATCGGGTGCAAATTCCTTTTTTGCTAAGTGATATTTTTCACTTAAGTCTGTGTTGAAATAATCAATTAAAATTGGTATGTCTTCTTGTCTTTCGCGAAGAGGGGGGAGGTGAATAGGAATTACGTTAATTCTATGATATAAGTCTTCTCTAAAATTGCCTTTTTCAATTTCTTCAATTAAGTTTTTATTAGTAGCTGCAACCAATCTGACGTTAACATCAATTTTTTGTTCACCACCAACCCTTTCAATTTTACCTTCTTCAATAGCTTTAAGAACTTTAGCTTGAGCTTGTAAACTCATATCTCCGATTTCATCTAAAAATAGAGTACCATTATGAGCTTGTTGAAACTTTCCTAAACGTTGTTTAAATGCACCGGTAAACGAACCTTTTTCATGTCCAAATAATTCTGACTCAATTAATTCATTAGGAATAGCTGCACAGTTAACTTCAACAAATTCATTATTTGTACGTCCACTTAATAAATGAATCTCTTGAGCTACCAACTCTTTACCTGTACCATTTTCACCGGTAATCAATATCCGTGCTTCTGTTTTGGCAACGCATTCTATTGTGGAAATTACGTTTTTTATTGCTTTACTTGTTCCAAGTATTCTATTTGAACCATAAACCGTATCTTTTAATTTTTTATTTTCATTTTTTAATTTAGTCTTTTCAACTGCATTTCTAATACTAATTATTAATTTATCTCTATCAATTGGTTTTTCAATAAAGTCGAAAGCACCTAATTTTGTGGCTTTAACCGCATTTTCAAGGCTGCTGAATGCCGAAATCATAATAACACTTGCAGTAATATTATTTTTATGTATATAATCTAAAACTTCAAATCCATTAATTTCAGGCATTTGAATATCCAATAAGATACAAGCATAGTTGTTTCTGTTTATAATGCTTAAAGCTTTTTCTGAACTATTCGAGTAATCAACCGTGTATCCTTCATATTCTAATAATAGCTTGATACTTTCGCATATCTCAATTTCGTCATCAATAATAAAAATATTATTCATTATTCTTCTCTTGCATTGTTAAAATATTCTTAAAAAATTTTGATGGAAGAACAGTTTTATCGTTATTCAATTCCAATCCAAACTGCTCACCAAGTTTATTAACTTTTATATCTCTGTAATCTAAAGCACCACTTACCTTAAAAAGTGATTCAAAATACTCAACACAATAACCTAATATAGTTGAAAAATTTGTATTATTCAAATTATAACTCCAAAATGCATTGCCAAAAAAATGTGAAAGTTTATCAATATCATTAATTTGGTGTGGGGTAGTAATAAAATATTTAGGCAGTTTGTTTTTTTTACCTTCAACTGATATGGTAAGTGGAGCCGGCAAGTTTAACTGCAATTTAATACCAATAATTGGAATAGAAATGTCAAATTTATTTACTGGCAGACATACAATCATCATTGCTAAAAGTGTTTCGGATAAATCATTATTGTAAAACTTTCTGGCATTTGTATAGATTGAGTCAATTAAGTTTATTGGAGGAATTGTAGTTTTCAAGGAATCATATTCATCAGAATTAATATAACTTGCAATACTATCTATTCCTTCTTGAAGTGATGGAGAAAATATTTGAGCATTGTTAATGTTTTGGCTAAATAGAGAAATAAATAAAACGAAAAGTCCGATTATTTTTTTAGAATTTTTATGTATTAAAATCATAGATAAGATTGATTATTATGTTGAATATTATTCGAAAATGATTTATACATTGGTCTACTTTTGATAATCTGTTTTGTACAATTTATTTAAATTTATATAGTTTTTTACTTCATCAGGTACTAGACCATCAATCGATAAGTTATTAGAAACCATTTCTCTAATTATAGTTGAAGATATGTTAATAATTGGGTTTGTAACAAATTCAAAACCATTAAAACTATGATTGATTTTCAACTCAGCAGAATTGATATTTCTTTTTAATACTAAAACGTTTGATATTTTAAGAATTTCTTCAGGAAGATACCATTTTTCAAATAAGGCATAATTGTCAAATCCAATAATCAAATTAAGTTCGTTATCATCTTTTTTAAATTCTCTTAAAGTATTGATAGTATAGGAAATTTCTTTTTTTCGTAATTCAATATCTGAAAAAGTAAAATATGGATAATCTTTTAATGCTAATTTTAGCATATTTAATCTATCGTTAGTAGAGGATGAGTGCAAATCTTGCTTTAATGGTGAAATATAACAAGGAATGAAAACAAATTCATCAAATTTTTTATTTTCGATAATATATTTTGCAGTTTCAATATGTCCGTTATGAATTGGATCGAAAGTCCCGCCCATAATAGCAATTTTTTTCAATTAATTACCTCTTTTCTATTAGTTGGATTTTTTTGAAAACTTACAAAAAGTATTCTTTCTATCCAAGTTTTGAATACTACGTTCAAATAAAATGGAAATAGTTTTACTAATTAAAAATATAAAAATTATTAGTAAGGATAAAGAGATAATTATTTCATTAAAATTTATACTTAAAAATCCACTTTTAATTATTAAAGTTGAAGTTGCAGTAAAAGGGAAGTATGTTAAAAAAGTAGAAATAATTGAATTTGGAAAAAAAATAATCTCCTTAATAGTAAGTAATGGGAGTATTAAAAATAAAGAAATAATACCCATAACTAAGTTAGTATCGCTTTCATAATTAACAAGTGTCCCTAATCCAGTAAAAACAGTTACATAAAACGTTAATCCAACAAAAAAAAGACTTAAAATTTCAAAATTAAACAATGTACTATTTAGAAAACTATTTCCAAATAACGAGCTAGTTAAAAGCCAGAAAAACAATTGAATAATCACAAAAATAAATAATCCAATCGATTTACCTAAAATCAAAATATTAGAAGAAGTACTTGATAACAATATTTCTATTATTTTATTAGATTTTTCATAAGAAAAACTTCGTAAGAATAAATTTCCAGAGACAAGAATAATAAATATAAATATTAAATTTATTCCAAGTTTATTGATAAGAGTGTTTATTGAAAAATTACCAATTGGAGTTATCTTTTTTAAATTAAATTTTGTGTTATTATAAATATCGTTAGATAAAGTATTTAAAAGTATGCTTTGTACTTCTATAACCTCGCTATTTTCTTTGAATCCAGAATAGTATAATGATATTCCCTTTGTATCATTTGCAATTAAAAAATCGAGATGTTCGGCAAATAACAATTTATTATAATCTAAACTACCACTCTCAGTTAGAAAGTCATTCTTGTTAATTTTGATAATTAATGAATTAGTTTCATTAACGGATTTTATTAATTTTGAAGTGTTAATAATTGTTGGGGTGACAATACCGATGGTTTTAGGAATATTACTTGGTTCTGAGTTATCTCCTGTTAATGAAATGGTAAGAAACAGTAAAAATTGACTAATAAAAAAATAGATAATAAAGGACTTGTGAAGGAATTTTTCTTTTAATTCCCATTTCGCAATTAAGAATAGTTTTTTCATTAATATGTTTGAAATAAAAAGGAGTACTCAAGTTGAGTACTCCAAGTGAATATTATTTTTTTACTAAGCCGTCAAAATATGTAGATAGTTTTTGACCGAAATCGGATTTGATTTTTTTCCCAATCTCATTTACACAACGAGAAAGTGCAGCATCATAAGAGACACTACCTTCGCGTCCTTTTGCAGTTGTTGAAAGTAAGGTGTTGTCAGATGTATCTTTCATATTTAAGTATAAATTCCAAGTAACAAATTTTTCAGGCCTTGCTAAGTCTAATTTTTCATATGTTACATTACCATCAATCAATAAAATTGGATTAGCATTAATTACAAAACCCTTTGAACTAAGATACTCTTTAATAAAAGCGGTTGTTTTGCCGTCAGTATCATTTTCAATTGAAACAGAAAAAGTAATCTCTTTAGCAGCATCGATGCTTTTTTTTACTATGTCATTATGATCATAACCCAAACCTTCAGTAATTCCGAATTCTGGACTAATTATTTTTAATTGTTCAATAAGCAGCTCATTATCTAAGCTGAAAATACTTGCGGCATTTAATGATGCATAATTAATAGTTTTGTCGGAAGATTGACTTGCGATATCTAAAAAGAATTTGATTTTTTCAGTATTCCCTTTAATTTTTTCATTATAGATATCGGCAGTTTCCATTCTATCAATATAAGCAATAATAAAAACTCTACCAGATTTGTCAGTATAGCTTTCACCAAATTTCACATTAAATAAAGTTTGATTAGAAGATACTTTGACTTTTTTTGTTACATTCGATTCGTGTTGAAATGCTTCTTGATCACCTAATAATTCATTGTAACGATCTATTTGCGAGTTATCAACCTTAATATCGGATTTGAAAATCAAAGCCAAATTACTTGAAGCATTATTTTCGGCAGCTTTTCTATTATCACCATCACCAACAGCTACAAGATAAGAAACATCAGAATACTTACTGTTTGGGTTATCAACCCAGTTCGGTCTATCTTGAGCAAAAATTAAATTAGAAAACAAACCAACTGCAAAAAATAAAATTAATGCGTATTTCTTCATAATTACTCCTATATCAGGATTATATATCCTATAATTAATTTAAATAAAACGATTCAAATAAATTGATACCATCACGTTTTATATCTTTTTTTCCTAAGTCTTCACAAAACAATAGAATTCCTTGCTCATTATAGTATTTAATCATAATTGAGTGTTCACCGGGAAGAGTTTTTAATTCGCCAATGGATACAAAAGCAGGAAAATATCTTGAGGTTCGTAAATCAGCATTTTCAGTTGCATCCATAATTGCACCTGTAACAGCACGAGTGAGAGAACCTAAAAAACCACCTCCGGTTGTTTTGTCTAACTCTTTATTAGCGGCATGAGTAGCCATTGCTTTTAGAACAGTTCTTGTAATCGATTTTAGGTAAACAATTGGTTCCTTAAGTTTGTAAGTATCAAGAGCAACATTCTCTAAACTTTCAATTTTTTGAAGAAATCCGGTTGCAACACCATCAATTACTATTTCAATTTTAGCAACTTTGGAAGGCTTTTTTTCCATATATGGCAACGACAATTTAAAATGCAAATCTTTGTTCACACCAGGCCAAACCATTCTATCAACCTCTTTTGTTTCTTTACCGTTTGTAGAAGAAACATAAATGATATTGGAATCAGCATGAACAGTTAATTCATAAGCAAATTTTTCAGGAGCTTTACCATACAAAGAAATAAAATTAACTCTTACAGAGTCTGTTCTTTCAAAAATACTATCTAATTGAGGGATAGGGAAATCATATACATTACTTTGCAGCTGAAATGCTTCAACTATTTTTTCTCGATCAATTCGAGCTGCATCATAGTTTCCCTCAGTCCTGTAAAGAAGCATACTTAAATACCTTCCTAAAGCTGAGTTGTGGAAGGTACTTTCCCCGGGTTTAAACTTTACGTTTTTTTCATCAGATTCATTATATGAATCTGCAATTTTCTGATATTTATCGGTTAATAAAGTTAATTTATCATTTATTCTTCTAACCTCAACAAAAGCTTCGTCAAATGAGTTTAATTTAAGGTAATTTAAACATTTGAAAACATTTAAGTAAATATTTTCATAATCATCACCTGAATAATCTAAAGCATTATCATTAAGGAGCATAGAAGCAGCTCCCTTTGAAATACTTGATGTATAAAGTTCATCAATGGCAAATTCAGCCTTTTCAAGTAATTGGTTGCTTTGAGTATAATCACCTCTATAATGATTTAATAAACCAAGGTCCAGCCAATATAAAACTCTATCTTTATTACCATAAAAGTTATCTTTAGCTGCAACCAATAGTGTTGCAGCTGAATCAAAACTTCTTGAATTGACAAATTTATCAATTTCTACATAATGATCTTTATTTGTTTTCATGCTCCCGCAGCCAAAAACAAAAATCAGAAGTAAAAAAAAGACAATAATTTTAGTTTTAAATTTCATTATTCCCCCGGAAATAATATAATATATTACCAACCGGTACTTGATTTTTCAACATTCTTTTTAATTTTTTTAGAATCCATCCAAACCTTTTCGTTATTTTCAAGATTGATTAATTCTAAGTCAACCTGATAGTATTTAACTTCCTGTCCATCAACAGCATCAACCTGACTTTTAATACTTCCTTTTAACATAAAATCAGCACCTGTTTCATTAGCTAAACCTTTAGCAGTTTCTTCAGTTGAATAACTTTGTTGATCTAATCTTTCATCACGAATTTCTTTTCTTTCTTCTTTGGTAGCAACAAATTTAATTCTTCCTGAGTTAATTAATTCTCGTTCAATATCTTTAATAAAAATACCTGTTTCGATATGTTCTGAACTCAAATTACGCACGGTTCCAACAATAACAGCAGCTTTTCTCCCATTTTGGGTTTGAAAATCATCATCCCAAGGTCTTTCAACTAAACCTCTAATCATTTGTTCAGCAGTTAATCTTGAATCAGTATCATTCCATCTTCCACTTAAGTCTACAACTTCGTCAGTAGCTATTCTGGTTACTGTACGTGAGGGACCGCATCCTTGAACTATAACCATTAAAAAAATTACAAAAACTGATAAAATAGACTTCTTTAACATATAACCTCCGATTTAATGAATTATATTTTTAATAATATATAATATACAAAATAATTTTTAAAATTAATGTGCTTCAAGCCAATTATTACCAGTACCGATTGAAGCCAAAACAGGTACATTAAGAGTAAAAGCAGATTCCATTTCCTTTTTAACTAAATTAATAATTGTTTCTTTTTCTTCTAATAAGGTATCAAATAACAATTCATCATGAACTTGAAGTACCATTTTTGACTTTAATTTATTAGCTTTAAGTTCATTATCAATGTTAATCATAGCAAGTTTTATCATATCCGCCGCTGTTCCTTGAACAGGCATATTAATTGCAACCCTTTCTTCAAATTGCCTTAAAACCCTATTTTGACTATTGATGTTTTTTAAATATCGCCTTCGTCCCAAAATTGTTTCAGCATATCCTTTTTCTTTTGCTTTTTCAACTGATTCTTCCATAAAACTTTTAACGTTCTTAAAAGTTTTAAAATAATTGTCAATTATTTCTTTTGCTTGAGTTTGAGTGATTTGTAATCTGTTTTTAAGTCCAAAAGAACCTATTCCATACAAAATCCCAAAATTTACTTCTTTTGCTTTTCTTCTCATATCAGAAGTAACTTCTTCTTTTTTTACACCGAAAACCAATTCAGCTGTTCTTGTATGAATATCAATGTTATTATTAAAAGCATAAATCAAATTTTGATCTTGACAAATGCTTGCCATAATTCGCAACTCAATTTGATTATAATCGGCACATACAAATATTCGTCCATCACTTGGAATAAAAGCTTTCCTTATTTTTTTACCTAATACTGCTCTAACTGGAATATTCTGTAAATTTGGATTTCCACTCGATAATCTTCCGGTTGATGCAACAGTTTGGCTAAAGGTAGTATGAATTTTATTTGTATTAGGATTAATCATTTTTGGTAAAGCATCAACATAGGTCGATTTAAGTTTTTGAAGCTCTCTATAATCAAGAAGGTAGTTAATGATTTCATGTTCTCCTTGAAGTTGCTCTAAAGATTGAGCATCAGTAGAAAATCCGGTTTTTGTTTTTTTTGAAGGAGTAAGATTTAATTTATTAAATAATATTTGTTGTAATTGTTGAGGAGAATTTATGTTAAATTCTGAACCAGCAAACTTATAAATATTTTTGGTTAGTTCAATTAACTCTTCACTCATTATAATGCTTAATGAATTCAATGAATCAGTATCAATTTTAATTCCTGCTCTTTCCATACTAAGTAATGTGTTTACAAGTGGAAACTCAATCTTAAAAGCAATATCGCCTAAATTTTCTTTAACTAAAAGAGCTTCGAGAATTTTATATAATCGGAAAGTAATATCAGCATCTTCACATGAGTAGTTAGAAAGTAAAACTTTATCAACATCAAAAATCATTTCGGCATTTTTTTTACGTCCTAACAAATCTGAAAGGGGAATAGGGGAATAGTTTAGATAGGTTCTTGACAAGTCATCCATATTATGTTTTTGGTCAGGGTCTAAAATATAACTTGCAAGCATAGTATCAAAATAAAAACCTTTTAGATTGATTCCATAATGAGCTAATACAGCAATATCGAACTTTGCATTTTGGCAGACTTTTTTAATATTTTCATCTTCAAATAATTCTTTGAATATTTCAATAAAATCAGCAATGGGTAATCTATCGGTTGTGGAGGTTGAAAATAAGCCGGTATCTTCTTTATTAGGGTCAGTTGCAATAAACCAAGCTTGTTTTTCTTTAAAACAGAAAGATACTCCGGCTAAATTAACATTGTAAGTATCTAATGAATCTGTTTCGGTATCAAATACAAATAAATCAACTGACTTTAATAATTCGGATAATTTTTTAGCTTCAGTATAAGATGTGATTAATTTATAGTCAACATCAGATTTGTCAAAGTTTGTATATTTTGCGTTATCAGCTTGATTGTCTTGTATAGCAAGTTCATCCGTTCTATTATTATTTTGTTCTTCATTACTTATAAATAGAGATGAATAGAGTTTTTGAATTTTAATATCGAAAGACTTTAAGTCAAGTTCGTTAAATAGTTTATTTAGCTCGTTAAAATTGGGATTGTTTAATTTTAATTGCTCAATCTCAAAATCAATAGGAACACTTAAATTAATTGTAGCTAACTCTTTAGAAAGAAAAGCGTTATCTTTGTTTAGTAAAAGTTTTTCTTTAACTGATTTTTTATCAATATTATCAATATTTTCATAAATCCCTTCAACAGAGCCAAATAATTCTATTAAAGGGATAGCAGTTTTTTCACCAATACCTCTTACGCCAGGGATATTGTCTGATGAATCGCCAACCAAAGCCAAAAAGTCTATCATCTGTTCTGGTTTGAATCCATACTCACTAACAACTTTATCGTAATTATAAAAGGATAAGTCTTCATTAGATTTACCCGGTTTAATAACAAATAAATTATCATCAACTAATTGTATGTAGTCTTTATCTGGTGTAACAGCAATTGACTCAAAGCCTTGTTTTGAAGTCTTTTTTAAAATAGTACCTATTATATCATCAGCTTCATAACCCGGAAGTCTAAAAGTTGTAATGTTAAGTGCAGAGATTATTTCTTGAATACGTCCTATTTGAGGGATTAAATCTTCAGGAATCATATCCCTGTTTGCTTTATATTCAGAATAAATCTTATGTCGATAAGTAGGTTCTTTTGAATCTAACGCAATAGCAATAAAATCGGGTTTAGTGTCTTCCATAATTTTAAAAAGTTGAGATAAAAAGCCAAAAATAGCTGAAGTTGGTTCTCCTTTAGAACTTGAAAGGGGATTTCTCATAAAAGCGAAATATGCTTTAAAAATTAAAGCCATTCCATCTATTAATATAAGTTTATTCATACATACTCAAATTAATTAACAAAGTATTTTTTTAATCTACAACTTTTTATTAATTTTAATCATTAAAATATAGGAAAAATTAAGGAAAACTCATGGTAAAAAAAATAGTTTTTTTGTTTGTTGTGTTTTGTACCACAATTTTTTCGCAAAATGAGCAAAATTTTTATGTTGCTTCATGGAATGTCGAAAATCTATTTGATATTTATGACGATCCGCAAAAAGAGGATAACGAATTTCTACCGGCTTCCGATAAACAATGGGACAGTACAAAATATTTCCAAAAGCTTGAGAACCTGAGCCAAATAATTTGTAGTATGAACAATAACAATGGTCCAGATATACTTGGACTTGTTGAAGTAGAAAACAAGCAAGTATTGTTGGATTTAGTTTCTGTAATTGAAAAGAAGATTTCAAAAAAATATGAGATAGTACATACGGAAAGTTTGGATGCTCGTGGAATAGATAACGCCTTAATTTTTAATAAAAAACTATTTAAGTTTGAAGAGCTAAAACCTTTAAGAGTTATTTTAACTGACGGTGAAAAAGATACTCGTTATATTTTAAGAGTTCATCTTAATTTAAAAGGGATAAAAAAAGATGATGAATTGTACGTTTATGTAAACCACTGGCCTTCAAGAAGAGGTGGAGAAGATGTTTCAGAAAAATTTAGAATTGATGCTGCAAAAGTTTTATCAAACGATATAAACGAGTTGAATAGAAAAAAAGAACACAATATAATTATTGTTGGTGATTTTAACGACGAACCAAATAACATTTCCATCAATGAAGTGTTAGGAGCAAAATCGGTTGATAGTTCAAATACAAAAGAATTAAAATTATTTAATTTGGCTGCAAAGTTAAAAGAGCAAAATCAAGGTACTTTTATGTATAGGCAACAGTGGAACATGCTTGATCAGATGATTGTTTCAAAAAAACTTTTTGACAATAAAGGACTTGAATATAAAAAAGATTCGTTTCAAATTATTAAACCAAATGTTATGGTAACCAAAGATGGGAAATATAAAGATTCCCCAATACCAACCTTTGGTGGAAAAAAATATTTAGGTGGATATAGTGATCATTTTCCAATTGGAGGAATATTTATTTATTTTAGTATTTAATAGGAAAAAATTTATACCTTTTTTAATTTTAGCTAAAGTAATAAATTTAAGTATCGAAAGTATCTATAATATAAGTCAAATCAGTCTAATTTATTCAAAAGACTAAAATTATTTATTGACTTTTTTTTATGAAATCGTTAACGTTACTGAATGTATTTTAGAAAATTAGTGAAAAAGAAAATTCAATAAAAAAAATAATAATTTCGGAGGTTATTCTTTATGCAATTAACAGCAATTATGGGATTTGTTTCTTACTTGTTTGCACAAGCACAAGAACCAGGAGTTTTGACAGTACTACAAGAAAAATTTGTTGCTGGTGGTGGATTCATGTGGCCAATTTTATTTTGTTTGGTTGTTGGTCTTGGTTTCTGCATAGAAAGATTCTGGACATTGACAAGAGCAGGTATCAATTCAAAAAAATTCATTGTTCAAGTTAAAGAAGCTTTATCAAAAGGTGGTATTGAAGAAGCTATGAAAGTATGTGAAAACTCACGTGGATCAATTGCTTCAGTATTTCATGCTGGCTTATTAAGAGCTCACGAAGGTATCGATGCTTCAGAAAAAGCTATTATGGCTTATGGAGCTATTGAAATGTCATTCTTAGAAAAAGGTATGATTTGGATTACAACCTTTATTACTATTGCACCTATGTTAGGTTTTACAGGTACAGTTCAAGGTATGGTTTCTGCTTTTGATGCTATTGCAGAAGCAAACCAAATTTCTCCTTCAATCGTTGCTTCAGGTATTGGTGTTGCTTTATTAACAACATTATTCGGATTAGTTGCAGCTATGATTTTACAGGTTTTATACAACTATTTTATTTCTAAAATAGATAAAATTGTTGTTGATATGGAAGAAAGCTCAATTGAATTAATTGATGCTTTATATGAAATGAACAAAAAATAACAATTAAAAAGAGACTATACTGCTATGGTAAAATTGAAGAAAAAACAAAGGCCAAATCCTGAAATTCCTACAAGTTCTATGTCGGATATTTCATTCTTGCTTTTGTTGTTCTTTTTAGTTTCAACTGTTATTGATGTTGATACCGGTATTGGTTTAACACTGCCGGAATATATACCTATTGAACAACAAGAAGTAGTACCATTATCAAAGGACCGATTGGCTGCTTTGTTAATAAATGAAAACGGTGATGTATTGTTAAATGGTGACATTATTTCAATTCCACAAGTTCAAAAAAACTTAGTTGAAAAAATCACAAAAAAAATTGGTCAGCCAAAAACTAAAAAATTAGTTGTTTCTGTTAAAGTTGATAGAAAAACTAACTATAACTTATATATCCAAGCACTTGATCAAGTTAAAGGTGCCTATTTTGAAGTACGCGAAACTTACGCAAAAACAAAATATGGAAAAAAAGTTATTGAATTAGATGAAAGAGAAACTAATGATTTGCGTGATGAAATTCCAATCATTATTTCAATTGCTGAACCAGAACAAGTGAAAAAATAATTTTAGGAGAAGTTAATGAAATTCGCAAAGAAAAGAGCTAATAGTAGTGCAGCAATACCGACTTCTTCTATGTCAGATATCATTTTCATTTTGTTACTTTTCTTCATGGTAACAACAACTTTAAGAGAAGTTGATGTACTGGTACAGTATTCGTTACCTGAAGCTAAAGCCATTGAAAAAATTGAAAACAAACGATTAGTGTCATATTTATGGATTGGTCGCGATGAAAGAATTCAGTTAAATGATGCAATCGTAAAGTTAGAAGAAGTACAAGACATTATGTATAACAAACGTGTTTCGTTACCTAATGTTATTGTTTCTTTAAGAATTGATAAAAATTCAAGTATGGGAATTGTTACTGACGTACAACAAAAACTACGTAGAGCAGATGCCCGTCGTATCAATTATTCTACTTTGTTAGCACCTTAATTTTAATTAAGAAAATAAAAAGGGTGAGTATTTATATACTCATCCTTTTTTTTTGGAGAAATTATGAGTTTAAAAGATAAAATTAATTCCGACTTAAAAGAAGCTATGAAAAGCGGAGACAAATTAAGACTTGAGACAGTACGTTCAATAAGAGCCTTAATATTAGAATATGAAAAAAGTGGTGCAAAATCCGAAATGACTGCTGAAGATGAATTGAATATGCTCAATTCAATTGCAAAAAAGAGAAAAGATTCTATTGAGCAGTTTGAAAAAGGGAATAGACCGGACTTAGCTGAAAAAGAAAAAGCAGAATTAAATATTATTTTAGACTATCTTCCTAAACAACTTACTGAAGATGAAATATTTGAAGAAATTAAAAAGCTTGCAGCTGAAGTTAATGCTGTGTCAAAATCTGACTTTGCAAAATTGATGCCTGTTGCTGCTAAAGCCTTAAAAGGTAAAGCTGATGGGAAAGTAGTTAAATCAATAGTAGAAAAAATTTTGGTATAATATTGAACTATATAGATATCATCATCTTGGTGACAATTCTAATAGGGTTTTTATTAGGATTTAAAGATGGTTTAATAAGAAAGATTATTGGTCTTATTGGGCTGTTTGTTGCCATATTTGTTGCTTATCAGTATTCTGGATTTTTGGGTAAAATATTACTTCCAATCTTCAATGAGGATAAAAGTTTATCGGATATATTTGCTGGCATTCTAATGTTTTTTATTGTTGTGCTGCTTTTTTCCGTTATCAAACGAATAGTACACCCATTAGATCAAGTAAACAAATTATTGAATCAAGTACTTGGAGGTATTGCTGGAGTATTACAAGTATTGTTTTTTGTAAGTGCTGTATTTTTATTATTAAAAGTTTTCAATATTCCCGGCAAAGAAACAAAAGATTCGTCAATGATGTATCAAAAAGTTTATTTTATTGTTCCTTCAACAATTAATTTTATATTTGGAGATAAATCAAATACACAAGATTTTATCCAACAATTCATTCAAGCTGACTCCGCAACAACCGAAAAATAAATCGACAAAACTATGATATCAGACTTAGTATTAAACAAATTAGAATTTGTTAAGGTACTTGAGTATTTACTTAAATATTTGAGTACTGAAAACGGTAAGGAATTATTACTTCAAATAAGACCTTCCTCAAATTTATCTCAAATTGTATTAGAAGGAAGTTTTGTAACTGAAGCTAAAAATATATTAATTTCTAATGATATTGCTCCAATTAATTATCTCCCTAATTTAACTGAAACAATTGCAAAAACAAAAATAGATGGAGCAAGGTTAAGCGTATCCCAAGTATTGGATGTTCTTCACTTGGTTGAAACATCAAGAAATTTATATGTATTTCTTAAAAACAAAGAAGATGCAGTAAACTTAAATGAGCATTTTACAAACTATTTATATCATAATAAATCTTTAGAAAAAGAAATTAGAAGTATTATTACTGAAACTAATGAAATTAGCGACAATGCAAGTTCAAAATTGCGAGAAATTAGATATGAATTACGTGATAAAAATTCGAAACTTCAAAAGGTTGTAAATAAAATTCTAAAACAGCTAAGCGATTTATCGTATGTTCAAGATGAATATGTTACGCTAAGTGAAGGAAGAATTGTTGTTCCTGTTAGAGCTGAACACAAAAGGCATGTAAAAGGATTTATACATTCGGAATCTGCAAGCGGACAGACAGTATATATTGAACCGGCTGAAACTTTAGACTTAAATAATGAAATTTTATCTTTAACTTTTGCTGAAAAAAGAGAAATAGATAGAATTTTGCTTGAACTTACAAAAAAGATAGGGTATGAACTTAAAGAAATAAAAAACACACTATATCTTGTTTCTAAACTTGATGTTATTTTTGCCAAAGCAAAGTATTCAATTGATATTGATGGGATATTTCCTACCTTAGAACAAAATAAGCCCTTAACATTTTTGTATGCCCGTCATCCAATTCTTTTAAAAAAGTTTGGCAAAGAAAAAACTATTCCACTTAATTTTACGATTAAAGATAATGTTATTACGCTTATTACCGGACCAAACGCCGGAGGAAAAACAGTAGTACTTAAAACGGTTGGTCTTACAACATTATTAGTTATGAGTGGTTTTCATGTTCCAATGCATCCTGATTCCAACTTACATTTTTTTGATAATTTAATTATTGATATTGGGGATGAACAATCAATTGAAAGCGATTTAAGTACCTTTAGCTCGCATTTAGCTAATTATAAGTATATACTTGAGGAAGCTGATTCGGATACATTAGTATTGCTTGATGAAATTGGAACAGGAACTGACCCGGAAGAGGGTGGAGCAATTGCAGCTAATATTTTATTAAGTCTTAGAAATCGAAAAACTAAAACATTAGCTACTACCCATCTTGGTAAGCTGAAAATAATGGCAAATGACTTAGAAGGATTTCAAAATGCATCAATGGAATATGATTCTGTAAATTTAGCCCCCACATATTTATTTAGACAAGGAATTCCCGGTTCCTCATATGCATTTGAAGTTGCCGAACGAATCGGTTTTTCAAAAGAATTTATTGAAAAGTCTAGAAAATCTATTGATGAAGATAAAACAAAAATAGAACGATTTTTAATTGAGTTGGAAAATAAAAGTAAGTTGCTTAATGATAAACTAAAACATGCAGAAATTGAAAATACGAGACTTTCAGGGTTAGCAAATTTATATCAGGGGAAGATAGATAAATTAGAAAAAGAAAAAAAAGAGATTATTAACAAAGCAAAAGTTGAAGCTGAGTTGCTGTTAAGTAATGTTAATAGACAAATTGAACATACAATTAAATCGATTAAAGAAAGTTCAGCAGATAAATCTGTTATTAAAGATGAAAAAAGTAAGATAGAAAAATTAAAGCAAGCTAACAAAGCTGAAAAAAAAGATATACACCAAGAAAAATCCTTTGAATTGGGACAACTTGTAAAAATAAAAAATACTTCTACTTATGGTTATATTGAAAATTTTATTGATGAAAAGAATGTGCTCCTATTATCAGGTTCTTTAAGATTAAAAGTAAAAAAAATGGATATAGAATTCAGTTCGAAATCTGAGCAAAAAAAAGACTTAAATAGTGCCACCAAATTAAGCATTAATTATCAAAGTTTAACACTTGATATTAGAGGAGAAAGAGCAAACGAAATAGAGTTTAAAGTAATAAAATTTATAGATGATAGTTACACATCAGGCACAAACAGGGTTGAAATTTTACATGGTAAAGGAACTGGAGCACTTAAAAAGGTTGTCTGGGATATATTAAAAAAACACGAGGGAGTAAATAAATATTATTATGCAAGTATTGAACACGGTGGAGAGGGTATAACAGTTGTGGAATTAAAATAAGTTGAGATAATAAAGATACTCTATTTTTTTAATTAAATTAATACTAATCATTTTATTTAATTGCTCTTGCCAAAATCAACTATTCAAATAAATATAACCTATCTAAATTATTAATTCTTACTTAAAGAATGCCTCTAAGTTTAAAATATCTAAATTATTTAAGTCTAAGGGGAAATACTTTTACAATAAAAATGAATTTATGTTGATTTTATTCAAAAATAATGAGATATTTGGCAGTTTAATTAAATTAATTATTAGGAGGAAAAATGCGAAAGTTATTACTTTCAGCAATTTGTTCATTATTTATTATTTCGTCAGTTGTTTTTGCAAGTGGTTTTCAGATTAATGAAACAGGTGCAAAAGCGATGGCAATGGGTGGGGCATTTACAGGCTTAGCTAACGATGCATCAGCAGTTTTTTTTAATCCGGGTGGTATCACACAGTTACAAGGTACACACTTTTATGGAGGTGTTTCCTTAATAGCTCCGATTACAGAGTTTACCGGACCTACTCCTTCAACTTCAACGTATAAAGTAAAAGCAAAAGTATTTTTCCCATTCAATATATATTTTACGCATCAATTATCCGAAAAAGCTTTTATAGGTTTTAGCGTTAATAATCCTTTCGGTTTAGGAACTCAATGGGAAGATACAAACTGGCCCGGAAGATATTTAGCAGAAGATACTGAAATAAGAACTTTTTATTTTACTCCAACATTTGCATATAAAATTAATGAACAGTTTTCAATAGGTGCCGGTATCACATTTGCATATGGTGATGTTATAATTAAAAAGAAGACTCCATTAGCAGATCCTGTAACTCACGAGGTAAAACCAGATGCATTAATTGAACTTGAAGGAGATGGTACTTCTTGGGGATTTAATGTCGGTTTATTATGGAAACCTACAAAACAATTTCAAATAGGTTTAGATTATAGAAGTGAAAATAAATTTGAATTTGAAGGAACTGCTACCACAACACCTGCAACTTTAGATTTTGTACATCCTCAAGCTGGAAATCAGTCTGTGCCATTACCAACCGGAGATATTACTGCTCCACTAACCACTCCACAAAATATTGTATTGGGATTAGCATATTTACCAAATAATGACTTAACAATAACTGCTGACTTTCAGTATGTTGGATGGAAAAGCTATGATAAATTAGAAGTAACTTTTAAAAATTATAAGTTTTCAGACGGAACAAATATTTCATCAGTTAAAAGAGATTATCAAAATAGTTATATTGCACGTTTAGGCTGTGAATATAAATTAAATGATGTTGCAGCTTTGCGTGGTGGATTTTTATATGATAAAAATCCTGTTAAAGATGAATATGTTGAACCAACATTACCCGATGCAGACCGTTTAGGTTTTAATATTGGTTTGGGTTATAAGTTAACTAAAGATTTGAGTATTGATGTTGCATATTTTTTCTTGTATTTTATGGAAAGAGAAATTACAAACTCAGAAAATTTGACAGTACCTGGAGTAACAGCCTATGGCTATTTTAATGGTACATACAAACCATATGCTCATTTATTTGGAATTAATTTTAGTTATTCTTTGTAATAATTTTATATTTTTTTATATTAAGGGACGGAAATTTCTGTCCCTTTTTTTATTTTAAATTATTTTGAAGGATATATGAAAAAGTATATAATAACTATCGCATCTGTCTTAGTTCTATTTGGATGTTCATCAAGTAAAGAGGTTGAACAAGTAAAAGAACAACCGGAGCAAAAAGAGCAAGTATATGTATTTGACGATGAGACAACAGAACAGCCAACTGTTGTTGTTACAGAACCGGAAGTAAAAAATGAAATTAAAGTTGAAGAAGAACCGGTAAACTTATTTTACGTTCAAGTTGGTGCCTATACAACAAGAGATGCAGCTAACAAATTTAAACAACAAAATCAAAAGAAAATTCAATACGATATGAGTATTGTTTTTGATGATTCAAAAGGCTTATATGTTTTGCAATTAGCACCATATTCTTCAAAATCGGAAGCAGAAAGCGTTAGAAATGAATTATGGAAAATTAAAGACTTTAAGGATGCTTGGATTAGAGAGGATTCTAAATAAATATGGAGCCATTCTTTAGTAACATTGTTATTGCAGTAATCAGTCTTGTTTATGTGTTTACTGTTGTTGGGATTATGGATAAATTTGTTAAAAAAGGTTTCCCATCAGATGTTTCAAGGAAGATTGTTCATATAGCCGCAGGCTCTTGGGTAATATTTTGGGCTTTTTACAATAATGATTCTTCATCAAAGTATTTTAATATTCTACCGGCTGTTGTTTGGTTTGTTTTGCTTTTACAAAAAGGTTTTTTTGCAAAACCTGATGACGAAGCAGTAAAAACAATGACAAGAACCGGAGATAGGAGTGAACTTTTAAGAGGTCCATTATACTTTACAATAATTATGATGATAATGGGAACTGTTTATTATTATTCAACAGCAGCAATAGTAACTATGGGGTTTTTAGGTTGGGGTGATGGTCTTGCACCGATATTTGGTAAAAGATATGGGACTATTAAATATCGAGTTTTTGTTGAGAAATCATTGCAGGGGAGTTGGGGGGGGGGGGGGGGGGGGGGGGGGGGGGGGGGGGGGGGGGGGGGGGGGGGGGGGGGGGGGGGGGGGGGGGGGGGGGGGGGGGGGGGGGGGGGGGTGGGGGGGGGGGGGGGGGGGGGGGGGGGGGGGGGGGGGGGGGGGGGGGGGGGGGGGGGGGGGGGGGGGGGGGGTGGGGGGGGGGGGGGGGGGGGGGGGGGGGGGGGTGGGGGGGGGGGGGGGGGGGGGGGGGGGGGGGGGGGGGGGGGGGTGGGGGGTGGGGGGGGGGGTGGGGGGGGGGGGGGGGGGGGGGGGGGGGGGGGGGGGGGGGGGGGGGGGGGGGGGGGGGTGGGGGGGGGGGGGGGGGGGGGGGGGGGGGGGGGGGGGGGGGGGGGTGGGGGGGGGGGGGGGGGGGGGGGGGGGGGGGGGGGGGGGGGGGGGGGGGGGGGGGGGGGGGGGGAGGGGGGGGGGGGGGGGGGGGGGGGGGGGGGGGGGGGGGGGGGGGGGGGGGGGGGGGGGGGGGGGGGGGGGGGGGGGGGGGGGCATTCTTTGTTTTTGGAATATTAGGAACTTTTTTGTTTCATATTATTCTTAATTATCCAATAAATTTATCGCTTATTTTATTAACCGGAATTGTTGCAACAATAGTTGAAGCAGTAAGTCCAAAAGATTTAGATAATTTTTTAATTCCTTTAGCTTGTTTAGTAGTTTACATTGTCTAAATATACTAATAACAAGAACAAAAAGTTTTTAAACTAATTTGATTTTTTTTGTTATAATTATCTAAGATTTCCAAGTTTCAACAAATGAGTAAGCATTTTTATTAGTTTTTATGGTCATAAATAAAGGTTTGTATATTATTTTTAATACTATTTTTAGTGAACAATATTTTATTCGAGAAAATGATTTTTAATCAAATTGATAAAAGGGGATCAAATAATCCTCTTCATTTTATAATTTAATAGTAAGGTTATATGAAAAAGATACTATGTCTAATATTTGTAGCAGGTGTGTTGTTTGCCGATGTAAGGTTTGACGAAGTTTTAAGGGTTAATTATAATGATAACCTATTCAAGATTAGAATTGAAAACTCCGGTATATACTGTTTATCGAGTTTCAAAACAATTGATGATAAAATAGCATTAAATCTTTTTGATGAGAATAAAGTTATATTATTTTCAAATAATAAATATGAAAAAACTCTAATCGAAAAATCAAGTAATGACTTTTATTTTGACTCTGAAAAACAAGTAATTCTGCTTAATTCTGAAGAATTAAGGGCAAAACTTGATTTCTCGAATTATCAAAATAGTGCATTAATTGGCAAGGATGGTCATTATTTAGATTCTTTTAATAAAATTGTTGATGTTTTTGTTGATGTGAATAAAAAAGTTTCGCTGATTGTAAACAATAATACTTTGTACGAACATTATTATAATAATATCAATTTTGCTGATTTAATTGGAATTGATGCAAGTGGAAATTATTTTTTAATAACTGAAAAGATTACAACTCAATTCCCATTAAATGTTGAAAGAACTATTTTGGTTATATCGCCTAATGGCGAAATTATCAATAAATTTAATGTTCCAACCATAAAGTATTTAACTTTAGATAGTGAATTTTCCATTGATAAAGAAGGAAATTTATATCATTTAATTTCCTATCCAGATCATTTATCTGTTTTAAGAATATCTGGATTACAAGAGAAAAATCTCGAAATTAATTATCCTTCTGAATTTAATGAATACGTCCATTATAATGATTTTGTTACAACAAACGAATTGCAAAGTGAAATACCAACAAGTAGTATAGGGACAGAAGCTACTGTTAGCAGAGTAACAACAATTAAAAATGCTGAAACTTATGTTACTTTTAAATATATTTGTAAATCATCAAATTTAGCTCCTAATGGTATAGCTGATCCAAATGGAGACATGGTCAAAACACCAAATTGGTTAATTGTGGGTTGGAATGCCAGAATCCCTTATATGTGGGGTGGATTTAGCAGCTTAGCTCAGTTTCAAAATGGATTAGCAGCTAATCGATATGCCGGAGATATTCATACAACCGGAGTATCATCATATGCTGTTGGTTTAGATTGTTCGGGTTTTGTTAGCAAGTGCTGGGGGTTATCATATCATGCTTCAACAGCATATATGCCAAATATAGCAACCAACCTTAATGATTGGGCATTAATTAAAGCCGGAGATGCGGTACTAAAAACTGGACATGTAAGATTATATCTTAATAGAACACAAAATGGTGCATTAAGAATTGCTGAAGCCACAAGTAGAAATTGGGCAGTAGATTATTATTCATATGCTATTTCTGATTTAGGTGCCTATGGTCCTTTTAAGTACAACAATATGGAAGATGAATTTAATGAAAAAATTATTACATTAAATTCCTGTATAAAAGAAAATGATAAAGTGCATTTAAATTGGGATTGTGATACTACTGGATTAGTTGGATATAGATTATATAAATCAACTAACGGCAAAACATGGAACTTGGTTTCTGATGAAAACACTTTGAAGCTGAAAGATGTTTTGTTGGATTTACCTACTGAACCAACATTTTATAGAGTAAGTGTTGTTAAAACCATTTCTTCAGCTAACTATGAATCAAATTGGTCAAATCTTTTGGGCGTTTCTCCTTTAGAGTCTACTAAAAGATTTTTAATTGTTGATGGATTTAATAGGAACTCAGGAACAGCAAGTTACCAAGGACAAAATACAATATTTTCGGCAATATATGGTTTAGCACTCAAATCAAACAATACTGCTTTTGATAATGTTAAAAACTTTGCTGTAACATCTGAACTTCTAAATAATTATACAGGTGTATTTTGGTTTGTTGGTGATGAAGGGACAGGTGATGAATCAATTAGTACATTAGAACAAGGATCCTTGAAAAATTATTTAGAATCCGGTGGACGTTTATATATTAGTGGCAGTGAGATTGGTTATGACCTTGAAGCTTATGGCTCGGAAGATGATAAAGCTTTTTATGCAAATTATCTAAAAGCTGATTATATTTCTGATAATTCACTCTCAAAAATAGTTGAAAATGTTGAATCATCAATTTATGATTCTTTATCAATGCGAATAGGACAGGTATACGATGAAGACTATCCAGACGCAATATTACCAATTAATGGTGGAGAGTTGTGCTTAAAATACTCAAATGATAAGGGGGCTGGAATTGTTTATGAAGGAAAATTTGGCAGCTCCACAAAAGTTGGGAAAATGGTCTATTTTGCCTTTCCGTTAGAAACAACAGCAGATGATACAGCATTCTACAGAGTTGTTAGAAGAACTGTGTCATTTTTTGAAGATGCAATATCATCAGTAGAAGATAATAATATACCTGAAGATTTTGTAATAAATAATAGCTATCCTAATCCATTTAATTCAACCACAAACTTGTCTTTTGTTTTAAACACAAAATCTGATGTAAAAGTATGTATTTATAACTTATTAGGACAAGAAATTGAAATAATATACAATGGAACATTAGAAGCGGGCAAATATTCATATAAATTTTCTAATAATTCGCTTTCTTCAGGAATTTATATTGCAAGTTTCAAAATAAATAGTAAAATTTACACTAATAAATTATGTTTAATTAAATAATAAGGTGATACTGTGGCATATTCTCTAAACAAGGTTATGTTAATTGGAAATTTAGGCAGAGATGCTGAACATAGATTTACTCCATCAAATTTATCCGTTTCTTCATTCTCAATTGCAACAAGTAGAAGTTATAAAGGTAAAGATGGAAATTGGGTTAATGAAACTACTTGGATAAATGTAGTTTCTTATAATACTCCTGATTACTTAAAAGATGCATTGAGAAGAGGTAAAAAGTTTTATGTAGAAGGAAGACTTTCAATCCGTGAGTATACTGATAAAGATGGAATTAAAAAATATTATACAGAAGTGATTGCCGATAAGTTAATTCCTTTAGAAGCAAAAGAACACGGTTCTGAAGGTGGATATAATAATTATTCTAATAATTCAGATACACCTCAAGATAACACTCCCGCTTCTTCTTATGATTCATCAGGTGATGGTGATTTACCATTTTAATTAAATTGTACAACAATTGGAGTTTATAAAATTTTTTGGATATAGATTGGTATTTTAGGTTAGCAATATTATTTTGTTTGTTAGTTTTTTCCGGTTTTTTTTCTGGTTCAGAAGTTGCATTATTTTCTTTAGACGCAAAAAAAATCAAAGAAATTAAAAAAGAATTTAGGTTAATTGGAAATTATATAGCTACACTAATTGAATATCCTCGGAGACTATTAGTTACAATTTTAATTGGAAATACTCTTGTAAATGTTTGGTCATCATTAATTGCAGTTACATTGATATTAGATTTAGCAAGAGTATTTCATTGGGATGTTGAAATTGCGTTGACTCTTCAAATTGTTATTCTTACAATTCTAATTTTATTGTTTGGCGAAATTGCTCCAAAAGTTTGGGCATCAAAATATCCGGTACAAATTTCAAGGTTTGTTGCAATTCCATTGTATTGGGTAAGTGTTTTAGTTTTTCCAGTTTCAAAAACATTAACAGACTTAATTAGATTTTTTGTTGCGAAACTAAAAATCGATAAGACTTCAACTGCCATTTTAAGTAGCGAGTTTACAGACTTGGCAAGTTTGGGAGTTGAGAAAGGAACAATTGAAGAAGATGAACAAGAATTAATTGATGGAATAGTATCATTTAAAACCGTAACAGCTCGCGAAGTGATGACTCCACGAGTTGATTTGGCGGCAATTTCTACTGATACATCTTTTGATGAATTAATTTCACTTATTACTGAATCGGGTCATAGTAGAATTCCTCTATATGAAAATAATTTGGATAATATTATAGGAGTAATTTATGCAAAAGACCTTTTGCCTTATTTAACAAATGAAGATTTGAAGAAAAATTTAACCTTAAGAAAGCTCGTCAGAAAAGCCATGTTTATACCTGAATCGAAGCTGATAAGTGATTTAATGCATGAATTCCAAAGTAAGAATATGCATGTTGGAATTGTTGTAGATGAATATGGCGGAACTGCCGGTTTAGTATCCTTAGAAGATATTTTGGAAGAAATTGTTGGTGAAATTAGAGATGAATATGATAAAGAAGAAAACTCCATTACAAAAATAAATGATAATACTTATGTGGTTTTAGGTAAACTTCCCATTTCTGAATTAAATGAATTATTTGAAGTTGATTTAGCATCGGAAAATGATGATTATGATACAGTTGGGGGATTTATTTTTACTCAAATAGGGTCAATTCCAGAAGTGGGTTTATCTTTTAAATTTAATGGATTGTTATTTACTGTTAAAGAAGTTGAAAATAAGAGAATTAATAAAGTTTTAATTGAAAAAACTGAAGAAATTGAAACAACGGATGAACAAAATGAGAGATGAGAAGAAGACTGAGTTTAAGGTTGGTTTAACAGTTTTTATTGGCATATTGACTGTTTTATGGATATTAGGTTGGGCAAAAAACACGTCTTTTTTTTCTGATTCCACAGTTCTAAATATTAGATTTGATTCTGTTGCCGGATTAAATGTTGGCGATGGAGTTTTTATAAATGGAGTAAAAAAAGGTATTGTAGAAAATATTCAAGTTTCCGGAACATCAATTTTGGTTAACGTTAGTTTTCAAGAAAAAGTTGATTTAAGAAAAGATGCTGCCTTTTCTGTAATGATGTTGGATTTAATGGGAGGGAAAAAAATTGAAATTAATCCTGGTTATTCTGATGAATCATTAAATTTATCAGAAACTCAAACTGGTAAATTTGCAGGTGATATCTCAACAACGATGGCTGCTTTAGGTTCTGTGCAAGATGAGTTAGTCTCTATTGTTAAAGATGTAAAGGTGTCATTAAATTCGATTAATGAATTTTTAACTGATAATGAAATTAAAGATGATGTTAAAACTACAATAAAATCTATTAAGGTATTAATTAGTAATGTTAATCAATTAGTTAGCGAAAATAAAGAGAAATTTAATACTCTTCTTTTAAATAGTAATGATCTGGTAGTCAAAACCGGTAAATTTATTGATTCTAATGAACCGGAATTAAAAGCTACGCTTAATAATCTTAACAAATTGATGTATAGTGCCGATTCATTAGTTACTAATTTTAATTCTCTTGCTGAAGAAACAAAGGCTAAAAAAAATAACATTGGCAAAATATTATATGATGATGAAACATATTCAAAACTAAGAGTGACGATTGATAAACTGAATGAGATGATAAATATACTTAATGAACAGTTGAAAGGGGATGGTCTAAATGTCGATGTTTTCTAAATTTATTGTGCTTTACTTAATTCCAGCATTTATTTTTGCTTCTTCTTTCGAACCGGTTAGAGGAAAAAATGGAATGGTTGTTTCTGCAAGCAGTATAGCTTCAGAAATTGGATGTGAAATATTAAAAAAAGGAGGTAATGCAGTTGATGCCGCTGTTGCTGTTGGTTTTGCATTAGCTGTAACTTATCCTTCTGCAGGAAATTTAGGCGGTGGTGGATTTTTTGTAATCTATTTTCCTGATGGTAAGTCAACAACTATTGATTTCAGGGAAAAAGCTCCTTTATCAACGCACAAGGATGTTTATTTAGATAAAGATGGCAACTACATTAAAGAATTAAGTCAGCAAGGTATGACTTCTTCTGGAGTACCAGGATCGCCAGCGGGTTTATTGTACGCCTTAAACAAATATGGTACTTTGAGTTTGGCTGAAGTTATTCAACCAGCAATTGATTTGGCAAAAAATGGATTTAAATTAGAATATAGAGCGGTCAATTCAATTAATGGCTACAACAAAAGATTTAACAATTATCCATCATCAAAAAAAATATTTACTATTAACGGTGAAAAATTACCTGAAGATTATTTGTTTGTTCAAAAAGATTTAGCTAAAACTTTAGAGTTAATAAAAAAAGATGGAAATAATGGTTTTTACAAAGGTGAGACTGCAAATTTAATTGTTGAACAATCAACTAAAATGAATGGTTACATTACGCTTAAAGATTTGGAAGAATACCAACCGGTTGAAAGGATTCCTCTTTTTGGTAATTATAAGGGATATGATATTATTTCTATGCCTCCACCTTCATCTGGTGGTATAGCATTAATCGAATCATTAAACATATTAGAAAACTTAGAAATAAATAAAAAAGATTGGGGAAGCAGCGAATACATTAATAAATTAGTTCAAACATTAAAATATGTTTATGCAGACCGTTCAAAATATTTGGGAGATGAAGATTTTTATTATGTTCCAAAAGAAGAGTTGATATCGAAAAAATATGCTGAAACTATCAGTAAAAATGTTACAAATAAAGCAATATCCTCAAAAGACATATTACCGGGTATGCATGGAGATTTTGAAAGTAAAGAAACCACTCATTACAGCGTAATGGATAAAAATGGCATTGCAGTTAGTGCAACAGTTACTATTAATTCATCATATGGTAATAAAATTGTTGTTGAAGGAGCGGGTTTCTTAATGAATAACGAAATGGATGATTTTAGTGCAAAGCCGGGTGAGCCTAACCAATTTGGTCTACTTGGTAATGAGGCTAACTCAATTCAACCAGGAAAAAGAATGTTAAGTTCAATGACTCCTACAATTATTTTAAAAGACAAAAAACCTTATATGATAATTGGTTCACCGGGTGGCTCTACTATTATTACGGTTGTTTTACAAGTAATATTAAATGTAATTGATTTTAAAATGAATATTCAAGAAGCAATTAATGCTCCGAGGATTCATCACCAATGGTATCCTGATAGAATTGATTATGAAAAGTATTCATTAGTTGCTGATGTTTTGGAAGCTCTTAAAGATAAAGGACAAATTATAGGTGAAGAGACTTCACTTGGTAGAGCTGAAGGAATAATATTTGATTCAGAATCAAAAGTTTTTTGGGGTGCTTCTGACCCGAGAGCTTATGGAAAAGCAGTAGGTTATTGAAATGATTATAGGCGTTGGAATTGATATAATAGAAATTGAAAGAATCAAAAAAAGTATTGATTCATTTGGTGACCATTTTATTAATAAAATATTTACTCAAATTGAAAAAGATTACTGTAATAGTAAAAAAAACATATATCAACATTATGCTGCTCGATTTGCAGCAAAAGAAGCAATTGTAAAATCATTTTCTGCAAGTAAGCTAACAAGTTTCAATTGGCAGGATATGGAAATTTATAATGAGCCAGACGGAACACCAAAGGTTAATTTTTATGGTAAATTAAGAGAGTTTTTAGGTGATGATAAATCAATTCAAATTTCTTTAAGTCATTCAGAAAATTATGTTGTAAGTAATGCAGTTTTGTACTATAAATTAAACCTAAAATAGCAAAATAGTGTTTAAATTAAAAAGAAAGGATAGTTTTGAACGAGAATAGAGTTATAGTTGCAATGAGTGGAGGTGTTGATTCTTCCGTAGCCGCTGCATTGTTAGCTGAAAAAGGATACGAAATAATTGGTATTACTATGAAAACATGGGGATTTATGGAGGTAGGCGGTGCTCCTAAACATGAATCAGGCTGTTGTTCTTTGGATGCTATTTTTGATGCAAAAAGTGTGGCAAATAAATTAAACGCCCCTCATTATACATTTGATTTCACTGAAAGTTTTGAACGTGAAGTAATTGATAATTTTGTTGATGAGTATTTGCATGGGAGAACACCAAATCCCTGTGTTATATGTAATAGAAAAATTAAGTGGGAAGAACTTTTAGCAAAAGCTGATAGTTTAGATGCAAAATATATTGCAACCGGTCATTATGCAAGTGTGGTTTATGATTCGGAAGTAAAAAGATTTAAACTTCATAAAGGAAGAGATAACAAAAAAGACCAATCTTATGCATTATGGGGTTTAACTCAAGAAAGCTTAAGTAGAACTATTTTTCCATTAGCTGAATATTCTAAAGATGAAGTTAGGGCTTTAGCTGAAAAATATGGACTTAAGACTGCGAAAAAACCAGACAGTCAAGAAATTTGTTTTGTTGCTGATAATAATTATGAAAGGTTTTTACGTGAGAGATCGCCAGAAATGATAGAAAAAATATCTCAAGGCGACTTAGTTTATAAAGGCAAAGTTGTTGGAAAGCATAAAGGAATCCCGTTTTATACTATTGGTCAAAGAAAAGGACTGGGAGTGACTTTTGGAAAACCTGCATATGTTACTGAAATTGATTATAAAAACAACAAGATATTTGTTGGTGATAAAGACGATTTATTAAAAAGTGAATTAATTGCTGAAGATATTAACTATGTTGGTATTGATAAATTACAACCTAATCAAAAAGTTTTTGCTAAAATTAGATATATGGATTCTGCAAGTGAAGCAGTTATTATTGATGCGACTCAAGATTTAATTAAATTAAAATTTATTGAACCTAAATTGTCAATTACTCCGGGACAATCCTTAGTGATATATGATAATGATGGATTTGTTTTAGCTGGAGGAATTATTAGTTAAGATTCTCGAGTTTTAATTTAACTTTTAATATTCATTGAATTGATGTTTAAATAGTTGAGGTAGAAATTCGAAAAGGAATTAAATGCGGGAAATCCTCTTAACGCAAAAGTTTTAATACTAAATCAAACGTATGAACCCCTTTCAGTTTGTACAGTAAAAAAAGCGTTAATATTGGTAGTATTAGAAAAGGCTCAAGTTATTGCTGTTAACAATAAAAAAGTAATTTCTTCGGTAAATAGAGATTTTACACTTCCAAGCGTAATTAGGTTAAATAATTACATTAGCAGACCCTTCAAAAAAGTAATTCTTACAAGAAAGAATATTTTACGACGTGATGGTTACAAATGTGCATATTGTGGTAGGTCTGACTTACCATTAACTATTGATCATGTAAAACCAAAATCAAGAGGAGGTGAAGATGATTGGAGTAATCTTATAACTGCCTGTCTCCCATGTAATAATAAAAAAGGGGATAGAACCCCGGAAGAAGCAAATATGACATTAAGAATCAAACCCTTCAAACCAAATTTCATTACATTTATTATTAATAATTTTAATAGAGTAAATGAACACTGGAAACCTTATTTATATTTGAAATAACTATTAAGTCATACAATTCAATATCATTTTGCTGCCAATATAATAACATTTTATTTTTTCATGTTTTTATGCTAACAACAGTCTTGGAAATTTGTTATTTTTAAGTTTATTTAAAAATAATTTATGTGAAAAATGGAAAAAAAACGAATACTTAGCGGAATGCGCCCAACAGGTAAATTACACATTGGTCACTATGTTGGAGCTTTAGAGAATTGGATTAAATTACAAGATGAATATGAAAGTTTTCATTTAATTGCAGACTACCATGTTTTAACGACTTCGTTGAATTGTGACAAGGTACATGATAATACAATAGAGATGGTTATTGATTGGCTTGCAGCAGGTTTAGATCCGGAAAAAAGTCCGTTTTTTAGACAAACAGCTATTAAGGAGCATACAGAATTATTTTTAATTTTCTCAATGTTAATAACTTCTGCACGTCTTGAACGAAACCCAACTGTAAAAGACCAAGTACGAGATTTGGAAATTGAAAATATTACGTATGGTCATTTAGGATATCCGGTATTACAAGCTGCCGATATTCTTTTATACAAAGGAAAAGTAGTTCCAGTTGGTGAGGATCAAATTCCTAATGTTGAAATAAGTAGAGAAATAGCTCGAAAGTTTAATAATCAGTATGGACTTGTTTTTCCAGAGCCGGAACCATTATTAACACAATTTCCAAGATTAATGGGATTAGATGGAGTTGCCAAGATGAGTAAATCATTAAACAACACTATTTTGTTAAGTGATAAGGCTGAAGATGTGATTGCAAAACTTAAAAAAGCAAAAACTGACCCTCAAAAACTGCGTAAAAATGATCCCGGACATCCAGAAGTATGTTTGATTTTTAGTTATCAAAAGAAATTTAACCCTGAAGAAACAGCTGAGATAGAAGCAAATTGTAAAACCGGCGTTTTGGGTTGTGTTGATTGTAAACTTAGATGTGCTGCAAAAATTAATCAGTTTTTAGAACCGATTTTAGAAAAAAGAAATTACTACGAAACTAATATAGATTTAGTTATGGATGTATTACATAAAGGTGAGGCTGCTGCTAAAAAAGTTGCTAATGAAACCATGTTAGAAGTTAGAAGTAAAATGAGGATAGGATAGTTGTACAAAATTGTATTACCTCACTTTGAAGGTCCTTTAGATTTACTACTCTTTTTTATTAAAAGGGATGAATTGGATATTTATGATATTCCTATTTCAAAGATAACTAAAGATTTTATGGATTATTTGTCATTAATCCAAAAATTAGATCTTGAAGTTGCAGGTGATTTTATTTTGATGGCTTCTACATTAATGCAAATAAAAGTTAGGATGCTGTTACCAAGAGAAAAAAACGAAGAAGGGGAAGAAATTGACCCGAGAGCAGACTTAGTAGCAGCACTTTTAGAATATAAACGATATAAGGAAATGTCTGAAGAATTATCTTTTTTTGAATCAGATCAAAGAAAATTATCTTACAGAGGTAATTTTGAATATGATGAAAGAGAGTCTTTTACAGATATGGAAAAATTACTTAAAAATATTACTTTGTATGATTTGATGAAAGCTTTCAAGAAGGTTTTAATGGAGAAGCCAAAAGAAGTTGTACATCAAATAAAAAAATTAAATGTTTCTATTGATGAACAGATAGTTTATATTCTTGGAAAGATTGATGAAAAAAAAGAATTAAATTTTATTGAATTAGTTAAAGAAATGCATGAAAAGATACGTATTATTGTAACATTTATTGCAATGCTTGAACTAATTAAAATGGGAAAGATTGGCCTTAAAGAGTCAACTAATTTCAATGATTTTATAATATATTACCTTGCAAATGGATAAAGTTTATACAACAGTAATTGAGGCTTTAATATTTTCGGCAGAAGAACCACTTGCCGCCAGCGAAATTATTAAAGCAGTTAAAGATATTGATGGGGATGATATTGATATTTCCATTAATGATGTTGAGTCGACAGTTGATGAATTAAACGAAATCTATAAGGCTAATGAAAGAGCAATTAATATATTAAGAGTATCTAATGGATTTTTATTCGCTACAAAACCGGAATTTGCAAAATATGTTGGATATCTATCTTCCGAAAAGAGTAGCAGGCGATTAAGCCAAGCCGCTTTAGAAACTTTAGCAATTATTGCTTACAAACAACCCATAACAAAGCCAGAGATAGAAGCAATCAGAGGCGTTAATTCTGATTATATGATCAATACATTATTAGAGAAGAATTTAATTACAATAAAGGGAAGAGCAGAAACGATTGGTCGTCCTTTATTGTATGTGACTACTGATACTTTTTTGATTTATTTTGGTTTAAACAAATTAACTGATTTACCTAAACCAAGAGAAATTGAAGAGATTATGCAGGATGCGGATTTTCAAGAACAAAAACGTAAATTATTAATGAATCAAATAGAAGAGATAGCAGAAAATGAAATCACAGAAGACGACATCGAAACAAGTGAGATTGAATAAATTTTTATCAGATGCAGGTGTTGATTCTCGCAGAAAAGTTGAAGAATTGATTTTAACCGGCAGAATTGATATAAATGGAGTAACAGTAGTGGAGTTGGCTGCAAAAGTTGATCCTGACAAGGATGTTGTTACTGTTGATGGTGAAAGAATAAAAACTGAGGACAAGGTTTATTATATATTACATAAACCAAAAGGTTACATTACAACTACTTCAGATGAAAAAGATAGAGCAAAAGTTACAGACTTAATTAAGACAAGCAAAAGAATTTTTCCAGTAGGTAGATTGGATAGAGATACAACAGGAATTTTAATTTTAACTAATGATGGCGATTTTTCTAACATTTTAATGCATCCCAAACATAATATTGAAAGAGAGTATATTGTTAAACTTGATAGAGAATTATTAGATAATGATAAAGAGAGATTGGTAAATACAGGCGTTTATTTAGATAAGAAAAAAAGAACTTTTAAAAAAGTATATGTTTTATCAAAAAAAGTTACAAAATATTATAATGTTATAACAAGTGAAGGACAGTATCATTTTGTAAAAAAGATGTTTAATGCTTTAGGTTATAAAGTTGAATCATTACATAGAATGAGATTTGGAGATTTTACTGCTGATCATATAAAGGTTGGTTCGTATATTAAATTAGATAAAAAAATAATTAATAGTTTTTTAGAAAAACATGTTAAATAAATTAATTGTTTTATTTTTTATTTTTTCAGTTTTTATTGAAGCACAAAACGTTAAAGATTCTGTTTTTTCTCAAACACAGAAAATTAATGTTATTTCGGTTCAAGAGTTAAGAAATCAATTGGATGATATTTTTAATGATTCTAATTTTTCGAGTGCTTATTGGGGAGTATTAATAAAATCATTAAAGACAGGGGAGATAGTTTACAAAAAGAATGCAGATAAATTATTTATTCCTGCTTCAAACTTAAAATTATTTACAACCGCTGCTGCTTTAATATTATTAGGAGAAAATTATAAATATAAGACAAAGTTAGTAGTTGATGGGGAAATAAGAAATGGTACGCTTAATGGGGATTTAATAATAACCGGTTGTGGGGACCCAACAATATCGAATCGGTTTGTTGATGGAGATATTAACATAATCCTAAGGAATTGGATTGATTCACTCAAGCAGAAAAATATTTTTAGAATTACCGGTAATCTGATAGGTGATGATGATAGTTTTGATGAAAAAAGTTTTGGTTTTGGCTGGATGCGTGATTATGAGTTTTCATGGTTTGCAGCACCATCCGGAGCTTTAAGCTTTAATAATAATTGTATAAATGTAACAATTACACCAACTACAGTAAGACTTCCTGCAGATATTACTATCAAACCGAACAGTAAAACCTACTATTTTATTAATAAAGTGACTACAGTTGAAAACGGTAATAACGAGATACAATTAATAAGGAATAGAAGGAACGATGTTATTACTGTTAAAGGTAATATTAATGTTGGAAGTAAACCCATAATTGAATTTATTGCAATTGATGACCCAACCGATTTTACAGTAAATTCTTTTGCTGATGAACTTACTAAAGGCGGGATAATTTTAGATGGTTATCCAACCGATTTAGACAAAGAAACTCATCAAATTGATTATGATAATACAACTACTCTATTTGTAAATGAATCAAATAAACTCACTGATATAATAAGAGAGACAAATAAAAATAGTAATAACTTTTATGCTGAGCAGCTTTTAAAAACTATTGGACTTGAAATTTATGATTTTGGGACAATAGATAATGGAGTTAAAGCCATGCGTGGTATATTTGAAAATATGGGTATTAACATTGATAATTTGCTTATTACGGATGGTTCAGGGTTATCAAGATTGAATTGGGTTACACCAAAACATATAGTTAATTTATTAAGTTATATGTATAAAAGTGAACATTTTAAAGCTTTTTATAATTCTCTTCCTATTGCCGGAAGAGATGGAACACTTGCTGATAGAATGAAGAATAGTGCAGCAGAAAATAACGTAAGAGGTAAAACCGGATACTTAAACGGAGTGACTGCTTTATCAGGTTACCTTAATACAGTTGATGACGAACCAATTGTTTTTACTATGATTGTTAACAATTCTCTTGTTCCGTCATCATTAGCTCAATACTTACAAGATATGGTGTGTGTTCGCTTAGTTAATTTTTCAAGAAAACAGTAGTAGGAGAAAAAAGTGGAAAATTTTGTAAATGAAGATATGAATACTCTAATTAAGAGAAGATATGAAGAATTAGAGGAAATTAAAAAAATGGGAATTAATCCATTTGCATATAGTTTTGATGTAGATTACAAAAGTGATGAAATTAAAGCTGATTTTGAAAAATATGAAGGAAAGGATGTTTCTATTGCCGGTAGAATTATGGCTATTAGAAGGATGGGGAAAGCGTCGTTTGCTCATATTTTAGATGATAAAGGTAAGATTCAAATTTACATTAAAAAAGATGATGTAAATGAACAATATGATATGTTTAAATTATTGGATATTGGTGATTTGGTGGGTGTAAAAGGTTTCGTTTTCAAAACAAAAACTGGCGAAACTTCAATTCATACTAAAGAAATTAAATTATTAGCAAAAACATTGCGTCCAATTCCTATTGCAAAAGAAGTAGTTGATGAAAATGGTAATAAAACGGTTTTTGATCAGTTTGCTGATAAAGAATTAAGATATAGACAAAGATATGTTGATTTATTTGTGAACAATGAAATACGTGATGTTTTTGTAAAAAGAAGCAAAATTATTACCTCGATAAGAAATTTTCTTGATAATAATGGATATTTAGAAGTTGAAACTCCTGTTTTACAACCACTATATGGAGGAGCTGCTGCTCGTCCTTTTATTACTCATCATAATACTTTAGATATGGAATTATACATGCGTATTGCTGATGAATTATATCTAAAGAGGTTGATTGTTGGTGGTTTTACCGGTGTTTATGAAATTTCAAAAGACTTTAGAAACGAAGGTATGGATAAAACTCATAATCCTGAATTTACAATGTTGGAATTATACGTAGCTTATAAAGATTACGAATGGATGATGACATTAGTTGAAAATATGGTTGAAAACGTGTGTGTTAAAATTAATGGTTCAACTAAAGTTACAATTGATGGAATTGATGTTGATTTTAAAGGTCCCTGGAAACGAGTATCAATGGTTGATGAATTAAAGACCAGAACCGGTTTAGACATTTTAACATGTACAAAAGAAGATTTACTGAATGTAATTAAAAAGTATGATGTTAAGTTGACCGGAAAAGAAAGCAAGGGAAAATTAATTGATGAATTGTTTGAAGTGACAGTTCAAGATGAACTTATTCAGCCTACTTTTGTTATTGATTATCCTATTGAAATTTCTCCATTGGCAAAAAAACATAGAGAAAAAGAAGGTATTGTTGAAAGGTTTGAAGGTTTTGTATTAGGCAGAGAAATTTGTAATGCTTTTTCTGAGTTGAATGATCCGATTGATCAGCGTGAAAGATTTGAGGCACAAGCTAAAGCTAAAGCTGAAGGTGATGATGAAACTCAACCAATTGATGACGATTTTGTTCGTGCTTTAGAATTTGGCATGCCTCCTACGGCAGGTTTAGGAATAGGTATTGATAGATTAACAATGCTGCTAACAAATCAATCTACAATTAGGGATGTAATTTTATTCCCATTAATGCGTCCAGAAAAATAATGAGAATTATCATTTTGATTATATATGTCTTGGGTGTAAATTTATTATACGCCCAAGATTCTTTATTCACTCCTTCAACAATAGATACTCTTGTTAGTAAGAACTTAAATGATTCAGTGAATCTAAAATGTAAGTCGATTAATGAATTAAAATTACAAGCAAATTTTAATCCATTGGATAATCATGTTAGTTCGACAACATTAATTGCACTCGGGGCTGTTACTACCGGAATTGGTGTTACAGTTCACTTATATAATTATAATGCTTGGTGGAAAGGAAAACAAACCTCATTTAGAATAATAAATGATTGGGATTATGCTTTATGGATAGACAAATGTGGGCATTTTTATGGAACTTCTATTATAGCCCACGGATTATCGTCTGCATTGGATGCTGCTAATATTGACCCCGAGAATACTGCCATATATTCCTCGTTAGGAGCATTTTTATTTCAAACATATGTTGAAATTGAAGATGGATTCGGAAAAGATTGGGGATTTAGCCCTGGTGATTTTACTGCTGATTTTTTGGGAGCTTCTTATCATTTGTCAAAGTATTATTTTCCATTTATGCAAAATTTTCAGCCTCGAGTAAGTTATTATCCATCTGAAGAGTATCTCAACGGAGAACATCACGATGGAAATGTTATTGATGATTATTCTGGACAGAAGTACTGGTTGAGTATGAGAATGAAAGAGTTATTACCTAAATCGTTGGCTAAATACTGGCCTTCGTTTTTGATGTTATCTGTTGGAATGGGCGTTAAAGACCTTGATGGGCGTGGCGGTGGTACAAGAGAAGTATATATTGCTTTAGATTTAGATTGGCAGACTATTCCAATTCCAGGTAAATTCGGTCAGTTTGTTAAAAATACTTTGAATTATTTTCATTTACCTATGCCCGGAATTAAAATATCACCCAAAACAGCTTTTTTAGTCTTTTGTTATTAAGAGGTATCTATTGGATTTTAGCATTATTATTCCCACTTTAAATGAAGAAAAACTCTTGCCCAAATTATTGGAACAACTAAATATTAAAGAATTACGAAATAAATATAAATATGAAATAATAATTTCGGATGGTGGCAGTACTGATAAAACAATTGAAAAAGCAAAAAACTTAGTTGAAAAGTATTATGTCCACAATGAAGACTTCAGACAAAACATTGCAATGGGAAGAAACAAGGGGCGAGAATTTGTTGAAAGTCAAATTTTAGTATTTCTGAGTGGAGATTCTCGTATTTCTGATCCAGTTAAACTTTTTGATAGAATAATAGAAAAAGTCAGAGATGATAAATTTGTTGCATTCACATGTGCAGTTAAAGTTTTTCCTGAAGAAACAAAATTTATTGATGTTATTTTTCAAACTTTCTATAATAATTATTTTCACACCTTAAACATTATTGGAATGGGAATGGGGAGAGGTGAATGTAATGTTGTTCGTACCGATGTGTTTGATAAACTAAAGGGATATAATGAAAATATTGTAGCCGGTGAAGATTTTGACTTATTTACAAGGGTAAGAAGAGTAGGTAAAATATATTTTGCAAGAGATATTTTTATTTACGAATCCCCAAGAAGATATAGAGAAGTTGGTCATTTTAAATTATTGCTTACCTGGTTGGTAAATAGTATTTATGTAGTATTAATGAAAAAATCACGTTCAAAAGTTTGGAGAGAGGTAAGGTAAATGAAAAAGCTTTTTTTTGTTTTATTGTTTATCTGTTCATTAGTTCGTGCCCAAGTAGGTTATGTTCAGATTGATCATAAGGTATATCCCTTTTTAGAAAGAATGTATACAGTTGGAATAATTCAAAATTATAACGCATTTGAACTTCCTAAAACCTATAAAGAAGTAGCTGAATATCTAATTGATATCAATAAACAAAAAATCGAATTAAACTCAGTTGATAGAACAATACTTGAATCTCTACTATTTGAATTTGATTATACTATTAATGGTAGTATGAAAAATTATACGTCTTTGCTAACAGGTAGTAGCTTTAATTATTTAAATAAAGAAAAGTATTTATATTCGTACGCAGATTCAAATAAAACAAGTTTTTTTGTGAATTTGGTTGGGAATGTTACTTATTTAGCAAAAGAAATTGAAGATTATGACCCAATAAATTCAACAATATTTTCGTTTGGTGGAACAATTAAAGCATCATTTTATGATACATATGGCTTTTATATAAAAGGAACAAATGGAAATTACAAAGGGAACAGAGATTTAGCCCTCTCATTTGACGGCTTAAAGTACAATTATAAAGTTAATATGAATCAAACGTATGAAAGTGCAAACACCTATTTTGATGAAACAGAAGGATATATTTTTGCAGATTTTAATCATGCAAAAATTAAAATCGGACGTGATAGAATGCTTATAGGTTACGGTGTTCAAAAAGCTATTTTAAGCGAAAATCCGCCTCCATTAGATTACATAATGTTTAATATTAATTATTCAATATTCAATTTTACATACATACATTCAAAGTTACTCGACATTCCAACTTCTCATGGAGATTCCATAAGTGGAGAGATACATCATTTGAATGAAAAATATTTTGTATACCATAGATTTGGCGTTGATTTATCCAAACATCTAAAGTTTGGACTTGGTGAAATAATAATATATGGTAACAGAGGTTTTGATTTATCATATTTTAATCCATTTAATTTTTATAAAAGTATTGAGCATATAAATCAAGATAGAGATAATTCAATGTTGTTTTTAGATGCAACTAATAATTCATTTAATGGGATAAGACCATTTTTAACATTTCTAATAGATGATATCGATTTTGGGAAAATTGGTTCCGGTTGGTATGGTAATCAAACAATGCTGGATGCAGGTGTAATTTTTACTCCATTCTATAAGAAACTTGCACTAAGTGCTACTGTTGAATACACTCGAATTGAACCATATTTTTACACTCATCGAATTTCATATAATAATTTTTCAAGTTTAGGTTATGGATTAAGTTCAATTAATGAGCCAAATACCGAGAACTTTACCTTAAAACTTGATTATTCTTTTAGCGACAGAATTGCTTTTAATTTTATTTGTATTTACAATAAACATGGCGAAAACGAATATGATGAAAATGGTAATTTGATAAAGAATGTTGGTGGAAATCTAAAGTATGGTTATAGAGTTGGTGATAATGAAACAGTTAACTTTTTGGATGGGAAAATAGAAACAAAAAGAATCTTTACTCTTGGAGTTGTTTATGAGTTTGTTCGAAATTATTTTGCTACTTTTTCCGGTTCATATATAAAAAATTCTGGCTTGATTAATAAAAGTGAAGTAAATACATTTTTTAATATTAAGTTAAAAATTTAGTAAATGAAAATAATTCAAAATAAAATAGTTATCCTTGTATTAGGTGTAATATTTGGTTATTATGCTAAAGGTTTAATTTCTTTGCTCTTCCCCTCAAATTTTGATATTGCAGCAAAAAAATTAGAAAGGGTTTTATATCTTACAGATAACTATTACGTTGACAAGTTAAATTTAGATAGTTTAACAGAAAACGCAATAAATGGACTGATTAGTCAGTTAGACCCACATACAATATATCTTCCTCCTCAAGAGCATCTTTCGACAGCAGAAGAAATGTCTGGAAAGTTTTTTGGGATAGGGATAGAATTTACAATGTTAAATGATACCCTTAATGTTGTTACTGTTATCCCTAATGGTCCATCAGATAAAGTTGGCATTTTGCCGGGTGATAAAATTATAAAAGTAAATAACAAGAGTATTATAAAAACTAAAAACGATAAAGTTATTTCTCTTTTAAGAGGGGAAGAAGGTGATAAATTAAATTTAACAATTAAAAGAACTTCTTTTAATGATACAATCAATTTTATTGTGAAAAGAGAAGAAATAATACTCCACGCAGTTGAGTTTTCTGATATTATAAATGATTCAATTGGATACATAAAATTAGTTAGGTTTTCTGAAAATGCTGAATCAGAAATGATAGATGCAGTTTTGGATTTGTCAAAAAAGGGGGCGAAAAGTATACTGCTTGATTTGCGGAATAACCCCGGAGGTTATTTAGACCAAGCCGTTAAAATTACTGATTTATTCCTTGGCGGGCAGAAACTTGTTGTTACGACTAAAAGTAGAATAAGCAATTTAGATGAAAGTTATTACACTAACAAAAGCTTTATAGGTGATAAACTTCCATTAATTGTACTAATTAATTATGGGAGTGCCTCTGCAAGCGAAATAGTTTCAGGTGCTTTACAAGATTGGGATAGAGCGGTAATTGCCGGAGAGAAATCCTTTGGTAAAGGTTTAGTACAGCAGTCTTTTGTTTTAGATGACAATTCAGAGTTAAGACTTACTTTGGCAAAATATTATCTACCATCTAATAGACTTATTCAAAAAGTATATTCTGATAAAAAGAAATATTATGAAATTGATTCATTAAATGCGGACTCTTTAGCACCAAGCAAACCATTTTATACAAAGAAGGGAAGAAAAGTATATGAAAACGGAGGAATAACTCCAGACAAAATTATTCCTTTAAGGCAATATTCTCTTTCGTTTTTAATTTCTCTAAAAAATAACGCTTTTTATACTTTTATTCAAAAAGAATATCTTACAAACATTAAAGAATTAAATAAAAAGTATTCCAATAATTTTAAGTATTTTAATAATAATTTTAATATTGATGATAAACTGTTTTTTGATTTTGTAAATTATTCTAAAAATATTGATCAAAAAGTAAATATTTCTGAATTGAAAGAGGAAAAGAGTTTAATAATTTCGCGGTTAAAGGCTGAAGTTGCATTACTTGTTTTTGGTAGAAAAGGATGGTATAAACAAAGCATCCTTTCTGATAGTCAAATTCAAGAAGCTCTTAAAATATTTCCTTTTAGTAGTAGGATACTAAATAATGAAAAATTTTAATTACAATATTTATGTTTTTTTTATAATTATATGTTCTTCTGTACTCTTTGCTCAAAAAGATATCCAAGTATCTCAAAATGAATTTGAAGTTGGCGAGGAATTAGTATATTCGGTTAAATATACCTTTATAAAACTTGGTGAATTGAAATTTAAGGTGTTGGAAAAAAAAGTAGAATCAGATAAGACCTATTATAGAGTTATGGTTTACATAAATTCAGATGAATCAATACCGTTTGTTGATTTGCACGAAATTTATGAAAGTTTTTATAATATTGGAAATTATTCTGATCTATTCAAGGCAACACATAGGACAAAAGATTACTTTAGATTTTCTGAACATGATTTTGATTATAAAAACAATAAAATTTATGTTAAAAAGGGAACACTAAAGCCATATTTAGTAGAAATTGATTCAACTTGTGATCTACGTCATAGCTTTAATGATGGATTATCATTATTTTATTATGCTCGAATTATGTCCGGTTCAAAACATAAAGAAACGATTCATTGTTTTATAAATGAACAAAAAGTTAAGACTTATATAAATTTTTATAATGAAAGCGAATCAATAAAAATTGATGCTGCTAATTATCTAATAAATTGTGTGCGATTAAGTGGATTTGCTGATTTTTCTGGTGTTTTTGGATTGAACGGAGATTTTGAAGGTTGGTTTACTAATGACATTTATAAAGTGCCTGTATATGCTAAATTAAGTGTTTTATTAGGAAATATTACTGTTGAATTAATTAGTTGGAGAAAAAAAGGTTGGAAACCACCAAAATACAATTGAATAAATTTGGAAATACATATCCATACGAAGGGAAAGAACCCAAAATAGATGACTCTGTTTTTGTTGCTGATGGTGTAAAAATTATTGGTGAAGTTGAGATTGGAAAAGATTCCAGTATATGGTACAATAGTGTACTAAGAGGAGACGTTAATTACATTAAAATTGGTGAGCTATCAAACGTTCAAGATTTGAGTATGTTACATGTTACAAATAAAAAATGGCCCTTAATTATTGGCAACAAAGTAACAATTGGTCATAGCGTTAAATTACATGGATGTGTAATTGAAGATTTGGTTCTTGTTGGTATAGGTGCAATTGTATTAGATGGAGCTATAATACAAACAAAATCAATTGTTGCTGCCGGAGCCGTAGTAAAACCAGGATTTGTTGTACCTTCTGGGAAGTTAGTTGCCGGAGTTCCTGCTAAAGTTGTTAGAGATTTAACTGATTTAGAAATTGCTGATTTAGAACAGAGTGCCCATAGATACAAGAAATATTCTGAGATTACTATTAATTCATTAACAAAATAAAATGTTAAAATGAAAGTAAAATTTTGGGGAACAAGAGGTTCAATTCCGGTTCCGGGTCCAAAGACCGTGAAGTATGGTGGAAATACTCCGTGTATCCAAGTTATATCTAAAAACGGGATTTCCATAATTATTGATGCTGGTACGGGAATTAGAAATTTAGGTATTGAGTTAATTAAAAACCATTTACCAAAGGAATTAAATATTTTTATATCACATTCTCATTGGGATCATATACAGGGGATACCTTTCTTTATTCCTTTTTTCAACAAAGAATTTGATATAAATATTTATACAAATACATCTCAAAACATGGATGTTGCACATATAATTGATTCACAAATGCACCCATTTTATTTCCCTGTGAATAAAGAAGAAGTATTTAAGTCGAAAATTAATTATCATAAAATACAGGCTGAAGAAAAATACCAAATAGATGGGTTGACTATTGAAACAGCAAAAGTTCACCATTCTCAGGGTACATTAGCTTTTAAAATAACTGAAGGCAATAAATCAGTCGTATATATGACTGATAATGAAATATATTATAATGCTTTTTCGCAAAAGCCAAACATGGATATTATATCTGAATTAAATAGAGAACAAATCGAATTTTGTAATAACTCTGATTATTTAATACATGATTCTCAATATACTTTAGCTGATTTTGATAAAAAAATTGGTTGGGGGCATTCTAATAATGTTGCTCTAACTTATTTTTCAACTTTGGCAAAAGTAAAAAATTTAGTATTATTTCATTATGATCCTGATTATTCTGATGAAATGATAGAAAAATTAGTAGACAACACACAATTATTTTTGAATAGTATTAATTCTTCCGTAAATTGCATAGCTTCAAAAGAGTTATATGAATTAGATTTATAGTGTGGAGTTAATCATTTATTGAAAAATTTGAGCATATTTGCAGATGCAAAATATAAAATAAATAAAAAAAATATTCATAGCTTAGTAAAAAACCTTTCTTTAGAGCTAAACTTTATATTAGAAACTCTCGATATTAATATTGTTGATTCAAAAACTTTATTACAGGTTAACATAGATTTTTTGGGTCATTATTATGATACTGATATTATTACCTTTAATTATTTGGATAATATTGATATTTTAAATGGTGAGCTTTTAATTTCTTATGATATGGCTGTTGAAAATGCAAAAAGGTTTAATTGTTCGCTTAACTCTGAAATAATTCGCTTAATTATTCATGGTATTTTACATATGACCGGATATGATGATATGAATCCGTCAGATAGAAAAAAAATGAAACGAAAAGAGAATTATTTTGTTAAATTATTTGAAAACTTAGTTGTGATAAATTAATATATATGATAACAAAAATTGTTGAAGTTATTGCTATTATTCTTGACCATTTGAATAAAAATAATTCATTAGAAGAGGTTAATAGACAGCTAACACTAAATAAAGAATACGATAAACAAACTGTAAGTGCTGCATTTAGTTTAATATTTGATAAAGTATTAAGCAAAAAGGTATTGAGGAAATCTGAAAAAACTTATAGAAGTAGTGATTTTAGAATTCTTAATTCAGATGAAATGGAGATGATTGGAATTGAGAATTATAATTATTTAATTAGCCTTTTAAATGTAGGGTTGATAGATAATTTTGATATAGATGTTATTATAGAGCAAATTTCCAATATACCTCAAAAAGATATTACAAAGGATGATATAAACTGGATTATTTTTATTTCATTAATAGATCTTGATGCGGGGCTTCTACCAGGTAGCAGAGTATTGCTTTATTCTTCAGATACAATTAATTAAAGGAAAAATTATGAGCAAGACTCTTGTATTAGTGGAATCACCTTCCAAAGCAAAGACTATTAATAAATATTTAGGTAAAAACTATATTGTTGAAGCAACAGTTGGACATTTAAAAAATTTACCAAAAACCCAACTGGGAGTAGATATTGAAAATAATTTCAAACCAAACTTTCTAAATATTAGAGGTAAGGGCGATATTATAAAAAAAATAAAAAAGTTGGCTGCTCAATGTGATAAAATATTGATTGCAACTGACCCTGACCGTGAAGGCGAAGCAATTGCACAAGATATTGCTGATATTATAGAAGGGAATACTAAAGCAGAAGTTTATAGAGTGTTATTTAATGAAATTACAAAATCTTCTATAAAAAAAGCAATATCATCAACAGATAAAATTAATATTGACTTAGTAAACTCACAGCGAACACGCAGGATAATGGATAGAATTATCGGTTATAAAATTAGTCCATTTTTGTGGCGTGCCATAATAGATAGTAGCTCTACAAGTTTATCTGCTGGTAGGGTACAATCAGTTGCTTTAAGACTTATTTGTGAACGTGAAGAAGAAATTGATAAATTTGTTTCGAGCGAATATTGGTCATTGTGGGCGGAGTTTAACAAAAATAAGGCAGATATATTTAAAGCTAAATTAGTTGAAGTTGAAGAAAAACCAATTAAAATATTATTAAAAAGCCTATCAGATTCGAAAAAGCAAGAATTTAAAAAGAAAAATTATGTTATAGATTCAGCTGAAGTAGCAAATTTAATTGCTGCCGATATTGAAAGTAGAAAAGAATTCTTAATAAGTGATATTTCCAAAAAGGATGTGAAAAGGAATCCTTACCCTCCATTTATTACAAGTACTCTTCAAGTTGAAGCTTCAAAAGCGTTGCGATTTCAAAGTAAAAAAACAATGAAGATTGCACAAGAATTGTATGAAGGTGTTAATCTTGGCAAAAATGGTTATGTTGGATTAATTTCATACATGAGAACAGATTCTACTCGTTTAAGCAACGAAAGTTTAGATGCAGCAAGAAGTTATATAAAAGAAAGATTTGGTGACAATTATATTCCAGAAAAACCGAAAAATTACGAAAAAAAGAACAAAAAAAATGTTCAAGATGCACATGAGGCAATACGACCTACAACAACTGAATACAGTCCTGAAAATATAAAAGAGTATTTAAGTCCAGAACAGTTTGCATTATACGATTTAATTTGGAAAAGATTTATTGCATCACAGATGGAATCTGCAATATATGAAACAACAACAGTTAGTATTAAAGCAGATAAATATCTTTTCCGTTCTTCAGGTTCTGCATTGAAGTTTGATGGATTTATGAAGCTTTACGATGAAAGTATGGAGGATGTTGAATTTAATCCTGAAAAAGAAGAATCTCCAATTCCATTAGGTTTAGAAAAAAATGATAACTTAGGTTTGAACTCATTAGAAAAATTGCAACATTTTACTAAACCACCTGCACGTTTTACTGAAAGTTCATTAATTAAAGAACTTGAAGATAAAGGAATTGGGCGACCAAGTACTTATGCTTCAATTATCAGCACAATTCAAGATAGGGATTATGTATTTACTGAAAGTAGAAAGCTAATACCGACTGATTTAGGAAAAAAAGTAAATATCATTTTGGTAAAAAACTTTCCGCATATTCTAAATGTTAACTTTACAGCGTTAATGGAAAACGAATTAGATTTGATTGCTAATGGTGATGTTGATTATTCAAAGGTTTTAAATGAATTTTATCAACCTTTTTCAAAGGCTTTAATAAAAGTTGAAAGTGAAATCGAAAAAGTAAAATGTGAAAAATGTGGTAGTGACATGGAAGTTAAAATAGGTAGATATGGTAAATATCTTGCTTGTAGCAACTATCCAAACTGTAAAAACATAAAGTCTTTGAAAGAAACAAATAATGAACCAAAACAAATAGAATATACAGGAAAAACATGTCCTAAATGTGGGAATAAAACAATTTTTAGATATGGAAAATTTGGTAAATTTATTGGTTGCGAAAAGTACCCGGACTGTGACTATACAGAACAATTAACAACTGGAATTCCATGCCCAAAATGTGGAACAGGACAAATTCTTCCTCGTCGTTCACGTAAAGGTAAAACATTTTATGGTTGTAACAGGTATCCCGATTGTGATTATGCAACATGGCAGAATCCAGCCATAAAAAAAACAGATAATTCTGAAAATAGTTGACTTTAAATAAAAAGTTTTTAATTTGCTTATTAAATAAAAACGTTTATTATGGTTACTATTAAAAATTCTATTGACAACTTTTTAAACTATTTGAAGGGTATTAAAAGAGTAGCAGATAACACCTTTGTATCTTACGAAAATGATTTAAGTCAGTTTGGAAATTTCTGTACTGATAGGAATTTTAGTGAGTTGAATGTTGTTACTGAAAAAGTTATCAGATCATATATTATATATTTAAACAGTAATAAAACAAAACCCGTATCAATTTCTCGAAAATTATCTTCATTAAGAGGATTTTTTGAATATTCAATTAATAAAGAGTATATCACAATAAATCCTTTAGTATATATCAAAAATCCAAATAATAAACGTAAACTTCCTGAAACAGTAAGTTATGAATCAATTCTTAACGTTTTTGAGTTGACAAAAATGGTCGGGGATGATGAAGAAAGATTGTTAATTACAGCATTATTTGATTTAATATACTCATGTGCTTTACGTGTTAGTGAAGCTTGTAGTCTGAAACAAAATGATATTGATTATGAAAACCGGACAATAAGAGTATTAGGGAAAGGAACAAAGCTAAGAATAATTCCCATTGGTCAAGAAACTATCTCAAATATTAAACAATATGTTATCTATATTAATGGTAAATATAGTGGGGAAAATATATTTTTTACAAAAAGTGGAAACCCAATTTACTCTAAATATGTTTATAGAGTAATAAATAAATATTTAAGTATGGTTTCTGATGTCGAAAAGAAAAGTCCTCATGTTTTAAGACATGCAGCGGCAACACACATGTTAGATAGGGGAGCAGATTTATTAGCTGTAAAAGAGATTTTAGGTCATGAAAATTTATCAACGACACAAATCTATACTCATGTGAGTATAGAGCGTTTAAAAAAAACATATAAAACAGCCCATCCAAAATCTTAAGGAGTTGTTATGAAAATTCAAATCACATCCAGAAAATTTAGGGCAAAAGAATCCCTAAAAGACTTTATCAAAGGCGAATTGACTTCTTTGGAAAAGTATAATGATCAAATTCTGGAAGCTAATGTTGTACTTAGTTTCACACATCTAAAAGAAAGTGAAAAAACAGCGGAGATTGTTTTAAAAATACCAGGAAAAACTTTGTCTGTTTCGGATACTTCGGAAGAATTTGAAAAATCGATTTCATTAGCAATAGGAAAACTTGAAAAGCAATTAGAAAAAGTTAAAACAAAAAAACTTGCAAGTGTTCGTTAATGAATTTATCGCAGACAAACATTATAAGAAGAGAACACATTTCTGTCAAATTCTTTTACAAGAGTATAAAAGACAAATTTAAGTTAACTTTAAAGAATTCAGAAGTTACTTTGAATAGAGTTATAAAAGATCAGAACATTCATAGACCCGGCTTAGCATTAGCCGGGTTTGTGGAATTATTTACACATTCTCGTGTTCAATTGTTTGGAAATACTGAGGTTAAGTATTTAAATAATCTTTCATTAGAAGATAGATTAAAAGCTTTAGATACTATTTTTAGATTTGAGATTCCATGTGTAATTATTGCAAATAACAATAAGGTACCTGAGGGGGTTGTTGAAACTGCAACAAAATATGAAATTCCTGTTTTTACTTCACCATATTTAACAACAAATCTTGCCTATTTGGTTAGCGATTTTTTAGATGATCAATTTTCTCCACAGATTAGTGTACACGGCTCTTTTGTAGATGTTTATGGTGCAGGAATTCTTTTTATTGGTAAAAGCGGCATTGGTAAAAGTGAAGTTGCTTTAGACCTTGTTGAGCGTGGACATCGTTTAGTTGCTGATGATGTTATTATCTTTACACGTAAAGCTAAAGACATTTTAATAGGTTCTGGTACCGATTTAGTTGGGCATTTTATGGAAATTAGAGGGGTTGGTTTAATTGATATTAGAAGTATGTTTGGAGTTCGTGCAATTAGATACCAAAAACGCTTGGAAGTTGTAATTGAATTAGAACTTTGGGATGATGCTTCCGAATACAATAGATTGGGTTTAGAGGATACAACAATTAACATTTTGGAAACAGAAATTCCTTATGTAAAGCTGCCAATCATTCCTGGTAAGAATATTACGGTGATTTCTGAAGTTATTGCACTAAATTACTTATTAAAACATTATGGTTATGATGCATCAAAAGTTTTTAGAGATAGACTAAATGAAAAAATTAAAAAGAATGCATCCGAATTAGATAGAAATACAGACTATTTTGAACACGATTTTGAATAAAATCGAGTTCAAAATAGCTTGCATTAATACTATTATTTTAGTAACTTGCAGCCGATTTTACTATGAAAAATTTATTTTATTTCTCGAAAAACAAACTAAAATTTATTGAAATTAAAAACTTCCATAAAAAATTTATTTTTATGGTATTTTTTGTTTCATTCATCTTATCTTTTTTTGTTTTTGGAACTTATGTTTTAATTAATGACTATATTAATCCAGATTCTAAATTAGAGTCTCTAAAGTCAGAAAACAAAGAGTTAATTAAAAATATCAATTATTTGCTTTCCCAATACAAACAGATGGGAGAAAACATTGATAGTTTAGCCAAAACAAATAAAGTTTTAAGACTTGCTGTGAATTTACCGTCTAATTCTGATGATTATACTGAATTAGGAACGGGTGGAAGATTATTTGATGAGTTTTTAGCTAATAATTCTTCTGATATTAATAGATTGCTCGGAACACTGAATAGTGTTGCAGCTCAATTAAAGGCAAAAGTTCAATTTGAGAAAAATAATTTTAAAGAAATTAAGAAAACATTAGCACTAAATGAAAAATTAAATAACTCGCTTCCAGCAATACGTCCTACAACTGAAGGATTTTATTCAAATGATTTTGGAATGCGAATGCATCCTGTTTTACATTATTTGAGAATGCATAATGGTATGGATATTCTCACAGATGTAGGTACAAAAGTTTATGTGACAGGTGCTGGAACGATAGATTATGTTGGTTATAAAGAAGGCTATGGTTTGACAGTAGAGGTAAATCATGGTTTTGGTTATAGAACTTTATATGGTCACTTAAGTCAGACTAAAGTGAAAGAAGGTCAAAAAGTTTTAAGGGGTGATTTGATTGCTTTATCAGGAAATACTGGTACATTATCATCAGGTCCTCATGTTCATTATGAAGTTAGGCATAATGGTATTGCTCTCAATCCATTAAACTTTATGTATGACAATATTACGGTTTTTGATTTAAAGAAAGAAAATAATGAATAATTTGTGGAGAATTTTATATGATTTGGACGGTTGAATTAGCTTCTTATTTAGATGATGCACCATGGCCTGCAACTAAAGAAGAATTATTAGATTATGCAGAAAGAATTGGTTCACCAATAGAAGTTATTGAAAACTTGCAAGAATTAGAGGATTCTGATGAATATTATGAATCTATTGAAGATATATGGCCTGATTACCCAACGGATGAAGATTATTTTTATTCCGATGATGACGAATATAATTCATAATTGGTAAATTATGCTTTCATACCTTCATGAGATTCAAGGACAAAATAGAGTAAAAGAATCTCTGTATAAAATATTTAAATCTGGTAAAATCCCTCAGGCTATGCTTTTTGTAGGACCTGAGGGAGTTGGTAAGTTTTTTACTGCTTTACAGTTTCTAAAACTGATTAATTCTGAGCCGGGCGAACATTTATCTAATCTCAATTCTACTCGAATAAATTCATTTGCAGAACCGTATATAAAATTGATTTTTCCATTACCACGCGGCAAAAACGAAGCCGATGATAATGCTTTACAAGGTCTAAGTGAACAACAATTAACAGAAGTAAAAGACGAAATCAAAAAATTACAAAAAAATCCATATCATAAAATTTCGATAAATTCTGCCGAAACAATTAAAATTAGCAGCATTCGTGAAATTAATAACTTTACTTCGTTAAAGTTTGATGATTTGCAGTATAGAATGATTGCAATTCTAAATGCAGATACTATGAGTGAGGAGGCCCAGAATGCATTATTAAAAAATTTGGAAGAGCCTCCTGAAGGTATAATTTTTGTGTTATTTACGTCTGATGACAACAGTCTTCTAACTACAATAAAATCTCGTTGTTGGAAAATTCAATTCGAACCTCTTGATGATGATGTACTTGTTGAAATACTTTCAAAATATTATAATTATGGGTATGACGAAATTGTATCTGTAAAATATTTTTCGGAAGGATCTGTACAGGGAGCCATGTATTTAATGGAAAATGAATTAAATTCAATAATAAACAAAACATTAAATATCTTACGTTATTCTTTTGCTGGTTGGTATAATACTGCTATTTCAGAGTTTAAAGAAATTCTAAAAAACTCTAATTACGATTTGATGAAGTTGGTAATAAAATTAATATATTCATGGTTAAATAATTTAGTAAAATATAGAGATAATGGAGAATATGGTTGCTTCCCATTATTTATAGACTCAATTGCTAAATTTAACTCCAAATTTGAACAGGCAAATTTAGATGACATTTTTTTGCAAATAGATACTCTAAATAACTATCTTGATAGAAACGTGAATCTTAACATTGTTGCTGTTAATATTGTTTTGGAATTATCAGCGATAACAAAAAATTAATAAAGGTTATAAGTGGAAACAATAGAAAAAGAAATAAATATAAATAAAAGCCTAAATATGGATTCTGATTTACATTCATATAATGCTTACAAAGAGAAAATAATAAATTCACTTTGTGAAGATTGCAAAAAGGAGTGCGAAAATATTGAAGAGGAAATAGATTATATATTAAATGAAAAAATGAAAAACAGAAATATTATTGAAGTTGCTTGTGAAGGACTTTTAGGAAATCATTTCTGTGAAATAATTGGGGATATAGTTGAAGAGTTTATTGAAGGGGACTTTGCAATTGTTGAATGTGAGGATTCTTTAGAAGTTGCGAAAGTTGTTGAAATTGGAAACATTGCAAAACTAAAATATTTTAAACAGGGTAATACTGATGAAAAAATACCTCATATTGTTAGAAAAATGACTGAAGAGGATTGCGTACAGATTAGAACTAATAAATGTGACGAGGAAAAAGCTAAACCAATTTTTAGAAATCGAGTTGAAAGATATAATCTTAATATGAAATTAGTTGATATTCATTTTCAATTTGACAGAAAAAAATTATTTTTCTTTTATACTGCAGATGGAAGGGTTGATTTTAGAGAATTAGCAAAGGATTTAGCTGCAGAGTTTAAGACAAGAATAGAATTACGTCAGATTGGTGTAAGAGATGAAGCAAAAAGAATTGGAGGACTTGGAACATGCGGACGTGAATATTGTTGTTCTATGTTTTTATACAACTTTAAAAAAATAACTACTCAATTAGCTAATGATCAAAATCTATCATCAAACATGTCAAAATTAAGTGGTCCTTGTGGTAAGCTGAAATGCTGCTTATCATTTGAAGGAGATTAAAAATTTAAAGAAGTAAAAACACATGAAAAAAGTTGTGATAACTACGGCAAAAAGGACAGCAGTAGGCTCTTTTTTAGGCAGTTTATCAAGTTTTTCTGCTTCGAAATTGGGTGCAGAAGCAATAAAAGCAATACTGGATGAGTCAAAAATTGACAAAGGTTTAATTGATGAGGTTATAATGGGTAATGTGTTGAGTGCTGGACAAGGTCAAGCACCGGCAAGACAAAGTACAATATATGCGGGACTTCCATTTAAAACAGAATCTTTTACTGTAAATAAAATGTGTGGAAGTAGTTTAAAAGCTGTTATGCTTGCTCAACAATCCATTTTAGCAGGTGATGCTGATGTTATTATAGCTGGTGGAATGGAAAGTATGAGTAACGCTCCATATTTACTTAATGATGCACGCCAGGGTTATAGATTGGGTAATGGAAAAATTATCGATTCTGTTATTAATGATGGTTTATGGGATGTATATAATGATATGCATATGGGAAACTGTGCAGAATCAACGGCGAAAGATTTTAACCTTACGCGAGAAATGTTGGATGAATATGCTGTTGGCTCGTATAGAAAAGCGATTGATGCACAAAAATTGGGTAAATTTAAGGATGAAATTGTACCAGTTTTAATTAAATCAAAGACGGGTGATTTTGTTGTAGATAATGATGAAGAACCAAAAAAAGTAAAATTTGATAAAATTCATACTCTTAAACCTGCTTTTGATAAAAATGGTGTTATAACTGCTGCAAATGCTTCTAAATTGAATGATGGTGCCGCAGCTTTATTAATAATGTCCGAAGAAAAAGCAATTAAATTAGGACTTACACCTTTAGTTGAAATAATTGCACAAGCCTCTGTATCAAAGGCTCCAATTGAATTTACTACTGCACCTGCTGATGCGATTACCAAAGTGTTAAAAAAGGCGAATTTATCTAAAGACAATATTGATGTATTTGAAATAAATGAAGCTTTTGCGGTTGTTTCTTTAGCAGTAAATAAAATTTTAGGATTGGATGATAATAAAGTTAATTTAAATGGTGGAGCTATTGCACTTGGTCATCCAATTGGTGCTAGTGGAGCACGAATTTTGGTAACTCTTATTTATGAAATGATGCGACAAAACTACAAATATGGATTAGCATCATTGTGTATTGGAGGCGGGGAAGCCTCTGCTTTAATAATTAAAAGTTATAATAAATAGCTTAAGGAAAATAATCTTATGATTCATAAAGTAGCTGTAATTGGAGCCGGTACAATGGGAATTGGTATAGCTCATAGTTTTGCACAGTACGGATATTTAGTTGAATTAATAGATATTTCTGAAGAAATACTTAATAAAGCATTCTCTACTATTTCATTAAATTTAGATAGACAGGTTAAAAAAGAAATTGTTAAAGCTGATACTAAATCTGAGATTTTGGGTAGGATAAAATTAGTTGCTGGTTTTGAAAAGATTGATTATTATAGCGATTTAGCTATTGAAGCAATAATTGAGAATAAAGACGCTAAAATATTGCTTTATAATAAATTACACGCTTTAGTTAAAGATAAATGTATTTTTGCTTCAAATACTTCTGCAATTTCAATTACTGAATTACAAAATGGAGAAAGGGCACAAAATTTTATTGGAATGCACTTTATGAATCCTGTTCCAGTTATGAAGTTAGTTGAGATAATTAAAGGTTATTCAACCAGTAATGCTACTTTTTCTAAAGTAAAAGATGTAGTCTTGAGTTTAGATAAAACTCCTATTGAAGTAAATGATTATCCTGGTTTTGTTTCAAATAGAATATTAATGCCATTAATAAATGAAGCAATTTTTACAGTATACGAGGGTGTAGCAAGTATTGAAGATGTTGATCAAGTAATGAAATTAGGAATGAATCATCCAATGGGACCTCTTGAATTAGCCGATTTTATTGGATTAGATATCTGTCTTGATATAATGAATGTTCTTTTTAAAGGTTTTGATGATCCTAAATATAGACCATGCCCACTATTAAAAAAAATGGTAGCTGCAAATAAATTTGGTCGAAAATCTGGTGAAGGTTTTTATAAATATTAAATATAGGTTTTATTTTTGAAGTTCAATTACAAACGTTTGCAAGATTTTAGATTCTACATTGATATTTTTTTCTCAAAAATATCATTCTCCCAAGAATCATATTTACTAATATTAGGTGGTATTACTGGAGTTTTAGCCGGCTTTGGTGCGATAATTTTTCATGAAACAATTGATTTAATTAAAAGATTATTTTATGATTATCCAGGAAACTTTTTTCATTCTGATACATTAATTGGATTGAAGACAGTTCCCGCCATATTAATTATTATTTTATTGCCGGCAATAGGTGGATTGTTAGTTGGAATCTTTGCCCATTATTTTGAGAAAGGGGAGCAGGGGGAAGGAATTCCGAGTGTTATGGATTCTGTTGCATCAAAATCCGGGATTATTAAAGGTACAATAGCAATAAAAAAAATAATCGGAACCGCAATAAGTATTGGTTCAGGTGGTGCTGGAGGAAAAGAAGGTCCCATTGTTCAAATTGGGGCATCAATAGGTTCTGCATTTGGACAAATTCTGCATTTATCAACTGATCGTTTAAAAATATTAGTTGGTTGTGGAGCCGCATCCGGGTTAGCCGCTGCATTTAACGCACCTTTGGGTGGTGCTTTGTTTGCAATGGAAATTATTTTAAGATCTTTTCGTGCTCAGACATTTAGTCCTATTATAATCGCATCAGTTTTTGCTACTGCACTATCAAGGAGTTATTTAGGTAACGAACCTGCTTTTAAAATATCGGACTATGACCTTGTAAGTAATTATGAATTAATATTTTATGTGGGATTAGGATTGTTATGTGGGGCAGTTTCGGTATATTTTGTTAGAGTATTTTATTGGATCTCGGATTTATTTAATAAATTAAAACAAGTATCGCCAATAATTAAACCGGCAATTGGAGGTTTGATGGTAGGCGTTTTAGGTGTCTATTTACCGGGATTGTACGGTTTTAGTTATGTTACAATTGATCCTGGGACTTCCTCAACCGTTTTGTGGGTCTTTTTAGGTATATTAATATTTAAACCAATCGCTACTGCAGCAACAATTGGTTCTGGTGGAAATGGAGGAACTTTTGCTCCAAGTTTAGTTACGGGTGCAATGTTAGGAGGCTTATTTGGGTATTTTGTGAATTATTTTTTCCCTGAATTATCAGCACCTGCCGGTGCATACGCTATGGTTGGTATGGCGGGTGTAGTAGCCGGTACTACAAATGCATCATTGACGGCTTTAATAATGACATTTGAAATGACAAATAATTATAAAATTATTTTACCATTAATGCTGACTATTATAATTTCAACAACTGTTTCAAAATCAATTCTTAAAGGTTCGTTGTATACACTCAAATTTATTCGCGAAGGAAGGGAAATTGATATTTACGGTCGTAAGGTTTCTTTACTAAAAAAAATCTATATGCGTGATCTTATTTCTAAAGAATATGAAGTTGTTAAGGATAATACCATTTTTGATACTGCAATAAATAAGATAAAAGGTATTAAATTAAACTCGTTATTGGTTGCAGATGATAATGACAATTTAGTTGGTCAGATTATGTTTGAAGACTTACGCGAGGCTTTAATGAATGAAGAAACAAAATCAATTGCTCAATTTTTAATTGCAAAAGATTTTATGACTCACAATATTGTATCGGTCAAGGAAAATAATACCGCTGACTATGCATTAAATGTGTTAGAAGCAAGCGATTTGGAATTTTTACCAGTTATCAGTTCAACAAATAATAAATTGATTGGAATAGTTAATAGAATTGATATTTTAAATAAATATCAAAAAGAGCTATTAATGGGACAAAAAGAAATTGAAATGTAAGCTTCACTAAACCTGATTTACTAAATAAGTTTGACTAATAAAAGAAAAACTGTGTAAGCTATATAATGAATGGATTTGTCTTTTTGGTTTCCATAAAAATGTCTTATAATGTATATTATGTAAACTAAATGAAGAGGAAAGAAAATACTTCTCTCCAGGCAAATTACACTTCCCTAAGAAAGTCACTGAATAAATCCAGTAAGTTTAAGATAAACAAATGCGATTATTAAAAAAATTACTAACCACAAAAATGTTGATCTATTCTTTTTTCGTAAATTTTGATTTTTTCGAAAACCTAATTTACGTTTTCTTTGTTCAGCCGGATCTTTTTCAGGATCATAAAATCTTGGCTGATAATCAAAAATTTTATTTGAAGGTCTTTTTAAAAACATATTAATTCTCGATTATAATTATTTCTAAAACATTTGGTAAAACTCTTATAGTCGCTGCTATTATTTTTTCTTCTGTAATTTCACCATCAATATGGCAAAATACGCTTTTATCAAAACTAAGATCTATATCTTTTATTCCAAAAAACTTAATATCTTTAGTTAATGTTTTTGTTTTATTAAATAAGACATAAGGTAGTTTAATAAAAATATTAAAAATATTTAGATATCTAATTAATCCAACATCTAATTTATTATCTTGAATATTTGCATCCGGTGTTAAATAAAATCCACCACCAGATGAGATTCCATTAGCTACTGTTATTAATAAACTTTCTTGTTCAATAAGATTTGAACTAAATTTAAAAATAACTTTAAATGAACTATAATTCAATAGAACAAAAACTAATGAAACAAAATAAGCTGGTAAACCGCTTAAAAATTTCAGCTTCTCTTTATAATATGCAACAAATGCATCAAAACCAAAACCGGCAGCATTAATAAAGTATTTCTCTATTTTAACGTTATTAAATTGATTAATAACAATTTTTCCTAAGTCAGTTTTAATTAAGCGATAATCGTTATTTGATATTTTATCAAAAATAGATTCAATATTATTAAGAACAATTTTCGAAAAATAATTTTTAACAAAATCATTTCCTGAGCCAATTGGAACAACTAAAATCTTAAAGTTTCTTGATGAAAAATATGAAGAAATACCATTAACGACCTCATTAATAGTACCATCTCCACCAAAAATAACAAGAATCTCATAATTCAAAGAATTTTTTGACAAATAATCATAAATATGACCTTTATAATTACTAACAAAAAGATCACAGAATGACGGATTAGCTTTTCTATAGTTATTTATTTTCGAAATTAAATATTTATGCTTTCCGTTTTTAGCTTTTGGATTAAAAATAACTAAAGTATTAATAAATTATTCCAATTCAAATAATGCATTTACAAAACTATTGGCATCAAAAGTTTGTAAATCTTCAATTCCCTCACCCACTCCAATATAACGAACAGGAATATTTTGTTGGGCAGAGATTTGAAAAATTACACCGCCTTTTGCAGTCCCATCTAATTTAGTAACAATTAAACCAGTTAATTCAGTTACCTTAGAAAACTCCTCAGCTTGAATTAAAGCATTTTGACCAGTATTTCCATCTACTACCAAGAAAATTTCATTAGGAGCATATTCAACTACTTTTGACATTACTCTTTTAATTTTCTTAAGTTCTTCCATTAAATTATGTTTTGTATGAAGTCTGCCGGCAGTATCAATAATAACAATATCAGCATTTGTAGATTTTGCAGCATTTAAAGTTTCAAAAGCAACGGAAGATGGATCGGCACCAGCATCTTTCATAATTATATCAACACCGGCTCTTTTTGCCCATATTTCTAATTGTTCATTAGCGGCAGCTCTAAATGTATCTGCTGAGCCAATAACAACATTAAGTCCAGCTCTTTTATAATTATGAGCTAATTTCCCAATTGTTGTAGTTTTTCCTGCACCATTTACACCAACAACTAAAATAACAAATGGTTTATATTTATTAACCAACTCATATTCGGATTTAATGTGTGAATTATCGGTCAATACATTTTTAAGCTCATTTCTTATAATTGCTAATAAAGTATCTTTTGTCCGTTCTTTATCTTTCCGAAATTCAATACGGGCGTTTTCTATTACTTTTGAAGCTGTTTCAAAGCCGATATCACAAGTAACCAGAATTTCTTCTAATTCATCTAAGGTACTTTCATCAATCTTAGCTTTTCCGGTAATTGTTTCGGTAATTTTAGTAAAAATTTTTTCTTTGGTTTTATTTAAACCAGATTTTAATTTATCAAAATTTAGATTTTTAAAAAAACTCATTTTAATCCTCGGTAGTTATCGTATTATTGCAAATTTTCCAATTTTTACTTCTTTCTCATTATTATTTGAATCTAAAGATGCAGCTCGATATATGTATACGCCTGAACCAACAGAAATTCCTTCTAAATTCATTAAATTCCACATAGCTCCCCCATTTCCATCAGTCTCTTCAATCTCTGCAATTCTTTTCCCATTAATATCAAAGACAACAATATTTACTTTTTCTGTAAGTTTTGCAAAGTATATATAATTTGTATTTATTTCAGATTTGTATGGATTAGGATACACATACATATCATTTAAATTCTCTTCATGAGTAGTTAAAACTATAAAACTCCCCGCACCAGAATTAATTTTTACATTACCTGAATTATTATCAGAATAAATATCAATCAATTGTAATTTTTGACTGATTCCAGTACTTCTTACAGGATTTTTTGTTGTAATAATTATTGCTTTATTTTGGCTGTTTGGCTCAATTATAGCCCCAACACAAACATTTAATGAGGAAAAGCTGTAATTATTAAGGTTAGTTATCGAAACTTCGTTAATGGGCAGATTAAACTGAATTTTAATTTGCTTGTCTGAAATTATCTGATAATTTGTTATAAACAATTCACTAAAAACTATTGGATTATTAATAAGAATTTCTAAAGTATCAGTTAACAATGGAGCATTTTGGGAGTCAAGTAAGTTGCGTATAATTAAAGAATGTATCCCATTTTTTAACTCGGGAGTAAAGTTTAAAATATAGGAATTATTCGATTTTATACTAATTGAAGAAGGATAAATACTATTATCGATAATAAAAGAGTTTAAATCCATAATTGAAGTATTCATAAATCCCGAAAAATTAATAATAATACTTTTCCCCGTAATTGAACTTGTAGAAGAAATTTTAGTCCTTGGATGTTCAGTAAGAGTAAGAATAGCTGAATTATTTGACAAACTGATTGTTTTATTAATGTCAAAACTTTTCAAATAGTAGTTATAAGTTACACCACTTAACAAATTAGTATCTAAATAGGTTTTATGAGTAGTTGAATCAATAAGTAAAAAATCTTTACTACCTTCTCCCCTATAAATATACGTTTTTTGACCGTTTGATTCCCAATTTAGAGTAGCTTTACCTTCTATACAGTATCCATTAAAGTTTACAGGAACATTAGCTTGAGCCGTACTATTAAACTCGACAAAATGAATTTTATCATCTTTAGGTATAGTAAAATCTGTAATTCCATTATTATCTAAATCATCTGTAAATATTGAATAATACAGTTCATTTGCACCTAAATCGCTATTTTCATTAAAAAAGATAGGTTTAATTCCTGAACCTTCATGTTTTAATACATAACAATATGGATATGAAGAAACTGCTAAGTTGGTTGATCCATCGGGCATTAAGTTAGCGAATTTAATGTTAGACTTTGGTTTTATTCCAAGCGATGTAAACTGTAGTGAAGGATCAATAAATATATTATCGTATAAAACATTAAGAGCATTGTTCGTTATGTTGACTATTAATAGCAGTTTAAAAGGAGCAATATCAACATCTTCTGAGGATTCAAGGAGAACAGCTAGTTCATTTTGACCATCTTTATCAATATCACCAGCAGATAGAATGTTTTTAACACCAAAAAATGAAGTTGATATAAATATTCCTTCGGAATATGAATCGGCACCATTGATATAATAGCAAATAAGATCACCCTCTGTATCGACTGTCCAAATCTCATTTTTATTTGTACCACTTACTCCCTTCGTAATTACTGCATTAGGAGAGCCAAAACTGTTATTATAGTTCAGAATGCTTGATATTGAAGAGAAGTTAAATAGTTCCTTCTCAAGACTTAAACTTAAGTCACTATTAATTTTGTATATTGAAAGAGTAGTATCATTAGTAAATGCAAGTAACTCTTTTGTTAAATCGTTGTCTATATCATCAACTAAAATTGGACGAAAAACTGAAGAAGAATCAGTGAATTTTTGTTCAAAAGATAGATTATTTATGGAAATTAATTCATCAATAGTTGCTTTAGGATAAAAATAACTCAACAAGTCAACTCTGTTATTTCCATTAAAATCAGAAGCTGATTTTGGTATTTGTCTCTTTTTTAACGAATCAATTTTTGAAAGATTAGATGCGTTAAATTTATATATTTGTAAATCAGCAGAGTTAGAATTCTCATTCATTAATATGTATTTATCATTGTTATTTAACAAGTTAACAGAGTTATGATAAATTCTACCTAAAGGTAAAGAATAAGCTTTTTCGTTAATTTCCGAGTTATAAATAACTTCTTTTGATTCTATTTCAAAATATAATCCATTTTCACCAACTAGTTTTGTTTCTATTCCAACTAAATTTTTAGCACTAAAATAAATTTCGTAAGTAGTATTTGGATTTGTATTTGGTAATGGAATAAATCCAAAGTGAAATTGTTTAATAAATCTATTATTTGTATTAAAACCATCTAAAGAAATTGAGTGAAACTCGGTTTCTCCTTTAATTCTGTAAAGCATATTAGCCGAGCAGAGTTCGTTTGTAAAAATGCTTCCTAAAACGGTTGGTGTTGCCCCATAATAAGCACTTGACAAGTGCACCAATTGAACCTCAGGAGCAGAATGATCAATGTAAAAGTTGCATCTTTCTTCAAGAGTGTTTCCATTTTGGAGATTAACGATTAACCGAATGCAAAAGACAGAATCTGGTAAGTCTTGAGTACTTATTGTATAAATATCTTTATCAGAAAACTGATAGGTCTCATTACTTATTAAGTCAGTCCATGAATCCGGGTTTATTCCAATTCCCAGTTTTAAGCTAAAACTGCTAAAATATCCTGTTAAAACTGTTGCATTTACTTTAATTTCATCATCATTAGTAGCAAAATCTTGTCTTGGTGAATTTATTTTTATTATTGCCGGAGCATTAATTGTAACAGCATTTAACAAATTTAATCGCCCTGCTCCAAATCTTTCATCCCACCCGGTTGAACCTAAATCCTCAGCAGTCGACTTTAAAATCTGACGAACTTCTTCAGGTTTGTAATCATTTAAACTTAACAACAAAGCAGCTGCACTTGAAACTACTGGAGCAGCAGAAGAAGTCCCACTAAATTTTCTATAAGAATTATTTATTTCAGTTGTCCATAAGTTAACACCAGGAGCAACCAAATCAATAGTAGAACCGTAATTTGAAAATGATGCCAAATAATCATTTTCATCAGTTGCACCAACGCTAATTACTTCTGGATAACTTGATGGGTAATGAGGTTTATTTGATGAAGAATTACCCGCACTTGCAACTAAAACTACGTTATTATCGTAAGCAAATTTAATTATATCTCGTAATACTAACGAAAAGTTTGTATCTCCAAAACTCATGTTTATAACTTTTGCACCCATTTGAATAGCATATAAAATTGCAGCGGCTGCATCATCTTCTTCACCATTTCCGGTAGGGTCGAAAGCACGAACATTAATTATTTTTGTATTAGGAACCAGTCCACTTGTTCCTATAATATTATTGGAAATAGCACCAATAATACCAGCAACCCAAGTACCATGTCCATATTCATCCATGGGGTCGTTATCCCATGTTAAGTAATCTCCGCCCGATGCAGAAAATGGGAATCCAATTCTATCAGTAAAATCCCACCCAATAACATCATCAATAAAACCATTCCCATCATCATCAATATTGTTGATATCACCATCATCTAATAAACCATTATGGTTAATATCTTCTAATTCATTTACAAAAATATTTTTTTGTAAATCTGGATGAAGATAATCAACACCTGTATCAACAATTGCTACTTTAATTTCCTTACTACCTGAAGTTATCTGCCAAGCATAAAAAGCATTGACTTTATTTAAATACCATTGTTCATTTATCAAAGAATCATTTGGTACAGAGTCAATTTTTAGAGAATTGTTTCGTTCAGTATATTCAACTTCGAAAGAATTATTTAGATCATCTTTAGCTATATTATTTAGTTCTGAATCCTCAAAATTTACAAAAAAGAGTTTCCCAATTTCCTCTCCCCTTTCAAAATAATACTGATTAAGCGGTTTAACAATCTGTTTTAATGATTTATTTGTTAACGATTTATTTGTTTTAAATAATGCTTGTTCTACTATATTACTTATAGTTTTATTAATAGATTGCGGCTCAATATTACTTTTGAATTTTACAAAAAAACCATTTTGAGCCAATAAAGAAATCGAACAAAACAAAAAAACAAAGAAGTATTTAATCATATTATAGATCATTCTCTAATTTATTAAATTTTTTATCAATCTCAGTTGGGTAATTTCCAGAAAAACAGGCAGTACAAAAATTGGATTTATCGTGATCCACCATAGCTGATAACATGTCATCAATAGTCATATATCCCAAGGTATCAACTCCCAAGTATTCTGCAATTTTATCAACATCTTGATTACATATATTTGCAATTAACTCGTTTTTTGACGGGAAATCCATTCCATAAAAACAAGGATGTAAAATAGGAGCAGATGAAACTCTAAAATGTATAGATTTTGGTTTAGCTTCTCTGATTAAACTTATTAATTGTTTTGAAGTTGTTCCTCTAACAATACTATCATCAATAACAACAACAGTTCGACCTTCTAATACTCCTTTTACAGTATTAAACTTAATTCTAACTCCGAGTTCACGTTTTTGTTGGCCTGGAAGAATAAATGTTCTACCAATGTAGTGGCTTCTAATTAATCCTATTTCAAGTTTAGAAGGTATCCCAGCCTTTTCAAGTTGGGCTTGATAACCAATAGCAGCAGTATTAGAACTATCGGGGACGCTAATCACAATTACTTTTTCGCCATCCGGATCCATAACAGGATATTTTTGAGCAAGAACCTTTCCCAGTTTTCTTCTAATTTTGTCAACATTGGCACCAAAAATTCTACTATCGGGTCGACTAAAATAAATATATTCAAATATGCAGTGTTTTACGTTGTCTAAAGGTTTATTTAGAAAATAGCTTTCAGGATCTTTGTCGGTTTTGGAATTTTTATCAATAACAACAACTTCTCCAGGTAAAATATCTCTTATATAAGTAGCACTTAGAATATCTAACGCACAAGTTTCAGATGCAACTATATAAGAACCATTAAGCTTCCCTAAACATAACGGTCTAAATCCATGCACATCGCGAGCCGCAATTAATTTATCATCAGTCAAAATAACTACACAAAAAGCACCTTCAATAATACTTAGAGCTTCTTTTACTTGATCAATTTGACATTCTAATTTGCTTTTTGCAATTAAATGTAATATTACTTCGGTATCACTTGTTGTTTGAAATATGGAACCTTCGTCAACTAATTGTTTCCTTATTTCTTTAGCATTAGTTAAATTTCCGTTATGTGCAACTGCTAAATTTCCATTCCTATAATTTACAACAAAAGGTTGAATATTTTTCTTTGAATCAGATGAACCGGTTGTTGAATACCTATTATGACCGATAGCAGCATATCCAACTAATTGTTCATCTAAGATAGAAGTATCGTGAAATACTTCACTAACTAATCCAAAGCCTTTGTGAATATTAAATGATGGATTGCCATTACTGTTTATTGAAGAAGTCACGATTCCGGAAGCTTCTTGCCCCCTATGTTGAAGAGCATGTAGACCATAATAAGTGTTTATAGCAGCATTAGAAGAATTGAAGATGCCGAATATACCACAATGGCATTTGGGCTTGTCGATTTGTTTCAACTTAAACTCGCTTTTATATTGATAGTTTAAATAAGAAAAAAGGTACATTGAGTACCTTTTAAGTCGGAACGGTGGGATTTGAACCCACGACCACTTGAACCCCATTCAAGTACGCTACCGGGCTGCGCCACGTTCCGAAAATTAAAATGTTAAATAATTAAATAACACTTAAGAAATATACTAAATTTTTATATAAAAAACAGGTACTAATTATTCTCAACAATTATTAAACTATCATCATTTTGAAGAGTTGTTAAAGCAGTTTTAGCTGCAATTTGTTCTGCACTTTTTTTAGTTTTTCCAAAGCCTTCACCCAAAGAAATATCTTTTAGATAAACTTCTATGGTAAACCTTTTATCATGTTCAGGACCCTCTTCTTTAACTACCTTGTAAATTGGAATTGGAAGTTTTTTAGAATGTACAAACTCTAAAAGTTGCCCCTTATAATTTGTATCAATAAATGAGTCATGAGAAGTAAAATTAGGAATAATTATCCATTTTTTTATAAACTTTTTTGCTTCATCAAAGCCTCTATCTAAAAATATAGCTCCAATGAATGCTTCAACAGCATCGGAAATTATTGTTTTTTTCCCCTCGTCCGACTCGTGAATAAGCTTTTTATCATATAACATGAAATTAATAAATTGTAGTTTTTCTGCAACTTCGGTTAAAGATTCTTTTTTTACTAAATTTGAACGTATTTTAGTAAGAATCCCCTCTTCTTCATTAGAAAGTCGATTATACAAATCTTCAGAAACAACTAAATTAAGAACCGAATCACCTAAAAATTCCAAACGTTCATTCGATTTTAAATGGTTTGTAGGAAATTCGCCAAAAGACTTATGAGAAAAAGCTTGAACATATAAATGAGGGTTATATATTTTATACCCTAAAATATCCTCTAAAGATTTAAAGTCAAAACTCTTATAATAATTTGGCAAATTATTATAAGAGTCGTTAGACTTAAAAAATTTCTTAACCAAATTAGTTAGAAACATGATCTATTATTCGTCAAATTTTTTGAAGATCAAACTTGCGTTGTGTCCTCCAAATCCGAATGTATTGCTTAAAACGTAATCGATTTTTCTTGATACAGCAACTTTAGGTGTATAATTTAAATCGCATTCAGGATCAGGTTCATCTAAATTGATAGTTGGAGGTACCAATTGATTTTGTAAAGCAAATACACTTGCAATTGCTTCAACTGCACCGGCAGCTCCTAATAAATGCCCTGTCATGGATTTTGTTGAGCTAATAGCTAATTTATAAGCATGTTCTCCAAAAACGGTTTTAATTGCTTTGGTTTCGTTAAGATCATTTAATTCAGTAGATGTCCCATGAGCATTAATATAATCAATTTGTTCAGGAGTAATACCGGCATCTCTAATGGCTTCACGCATAGATCTAACAGCACCCTCTCCATTTGGAGCTGGAGCAGTTAAGTGATATGCATCGCCAGTTAATCCACAACCAACAATTTCGGCATATACTTTTGCACCGCGAGCCATTGCGTGCTCATATTCTTCAATTACTAAGGTAGCTCCACCTTCAGCCATTACAAAGCCGTTTCTATCTTTGTCAAATGGTCTTGACGCTTCCATGTATCTGTCGTTCCATGTGGAAATAGCCTTTAAGGCATTAAATCCACCAATAGACATTTTTGTAAGTGAGGCTTCAGAACCACCACATAACATCATGTCGGCAGAACCTCTTTGAATTAACATAAAGGCATCAGCTATTGCGTGAGAAGATGTTGCACATGCAGAAGTTGTTGCATAATTAGGACCTTTAAATCCAAATTGAATAGAGATTTGACCAGCTGCAATGTCTGAAATCATCATTGGAACAAAAAAAGGACTAATTCGACGAACACCACCTTCTACAAAAGCATCATGCTGTTTCTCAAAGGTATCCATTCCGCCTATACCGCTTCCGTATACAACCCCAACACGCTCTTTATTAATTTTTTCTAAATCCATTTGAGAATCTTCAACAGCCATTTTTGCAGAACAAACTGCAAATACTGTATAAGGATCCATTCTTCTTATTGCTTTTTTATCTATATAAACAGAAGGATCAAAGTTTTTAACTTCAAAAGCAAACTTTGTTTCAAATTCTGTTGTGTCAAATTTTGTAATTAAACCAGCACCATTGTTGCCGTTTTTTAATGATTCAAAAAACTCTGAAACATTATTACCTATTGGATTCACTGTCCCTAAGCCAGTTATAAGAACCCGACGTTTACTCATAAAATATTTCTCCGGTTGGATAATAAATTCGACCACGAAAAAATCGTGGTCTCAATTATTCAAAAGTACTAATTAAGCACCTAATTTACTTGAAAGTAAATTAATAGCGTCGCCAACTGTAGCTATTTTTTCTGCTTCGCTATCAGGAATCTGAATGTTAAAACCTTGTTCAAATCCCATGATTAATTCTACTGTATCTAATGAATCAGCACCTAAATCGTTTGTGAAAGAAGCTTCAGGTACTACTTGTGATTCTTCAACACCTAATTTGTCAATAATGATTTGTTTTACTTTGGATTCAACGTCCATTTTATCACCTTTATTTTTTGTTGATTTATTTGTTAACTACATTACCATTCCACCATCAATTGGAATAACCTGACCCGTAAGGTAATCTGCGTCAGGACTCAATAAAAACTTTACTACACGAGCTACATCTTCAGGTTTACCCATTCTTTTTAATGGGACATTACTTAACATAGCTTCTTTTTGTTTATCATTTAATTTGTGTGTCATTTCTGTTTCAATAAAACCGGGAGCAATAGCATTAACTGTAATGTTTCTTGAACCGAATTCTTTTGCATTTGACTTAGTGATACCAATTACACCAGCTTTTGATGCAACATAATTTGCTTGTCCTGGGTTGCCAATAATTCCAACAACTGAAGCAACGTTTACTATTTTTCCGTAACGTTGGCTTATCATTTGTTTTGCGGCAGACTTTGTATAGTTAAATACACTTTTTAAATTTGCTGCAATTACTTTATCAAAATCTTCTTCGTTCATTAAAACAATTAAATTGTCTTTTGTTATTCCGGCATTATTAACTAAGAAATCCAAGCGTCCAAATTTTTGTACGGCAAAATCAACTGTTGCTTTTGCATCACTTAATGAAGAAGCATCAGCCTTAAAACCAAAGAGTTTGGCATCAGTCAACCCAAATTCTTCTAACATTAATTTAGCCTCAAGTTCAGGATTATCGTCTTGAAATACGATATCAGTAAAAACGACATTGCAGCCTTGCAATAAAAGTTCTTTTACAATAGCTTTGCCAATACCTCTTCTACCACCAGTAACAATTGCATTTTTATCTTTAAGTACCACTAAATATACTCCATATTCTTTAATTTAATACTCTATTTTAATAGATTAGTTCAATAAATTCATCTTCACTAAAGAAGCCTTAATATCTCTTTGAATCAAAAAAAAATTAATACAATTAAAATTTTTAGTAAAAAATGTCAGAGTAATTATACTTTTTTTTAATAAATTATAATTCTATTTTCAAAAATCCTTAAGAAATATAATATACAATATATTGGTTTAAAATTCCACTTATCTATTTGTCAAGTCTACAAATTACTAAATCAAAAAATGGATCTTTAATAAAACAGACTGAAAGTTCAAATAAGCTAAAACCAAATTAGAAAGCTCAAAACTTAATACATTTTTATCGAACCACTTCCCAAATCATTTGTTTGAGAATCATCCATTATTTCAAGCATCATATTTATAATAAAAATATTGACTTAATTCTTTGTTAATTAAAATATGAGCTATTGTAACAATAGTTCCATACACTCTTTGCTATCTCGAACAGAATAAAACGATTTATGAAAGTCAGAAGACTAAATAAAACAATATTCTGTTATTTATCACTTATAAGTATTTTTCCAAATCGGAAAATTTATCAATACCAAATACTTGAACATTTGGAGTAATTCTTTTTACTAAACCTTGTAAAACCTTTCCAGGACCTATTTCGTAAAACTCTTCAATTCCATCATTTACCATGTTAACAATAGTTTCTTCCCATCTAACGGGTTTTGTTAATTGGTCTATGAGAAGATTTTTAAAAGTATCGGCATTACTATTTTTTTGTGCTGTAACGTTAGTATAAACAGGAATTTTTGAATCATAAAAAGGAGTTTCAGCAATTTGTTTGGTTAAACGATCTTTTGCACTTGCCATTAAAGGAGAGTGAAAGGCACCACTAACAACTAACTCTTTAACAAGTTTAGCACCAGCACTTTTACATAGTTCCATAGCATATTTTACTCCATCAACAGAACCCGAAATAACTATTTGACCGGGAGAGTTATAATTTGCTGCTTGAACTATTCCTTTTTCACTTGCTTTTGAACACATTTCATCAAGTTTGGATTTTTCTAATCCAACTACTGCAGCCATTGTACCAGGTTCATCAATGCCAGCTTTAAGCATTGCTTCACCTCTAACTCGTACTAATTTTACAGCATCATAAAATTGAATAGCCTTTGCTGCAACTAAAGCTGAGTATTCACCTAAAGAGTGACCAGCCACTGCATCCGGTTCTAACAAACGAATTAAACTATAAGCTACTACACTATGAAGAAAAATAGCTGGTTGAGTAATATCAGTTTGTTTAAGAGCATCTTCAGGTCCGTTAAACATAATTTGAGATAAAGAAACTCCAACAGCTTCGTCAGCAGTTTTTATCATTTCTCTTGCTTCGACTGAATTATCAAATAAGTCTTTTGCCATCCCAACAAATTGAGAACCTTGACCAGGAAAAATAAAAGCTTTTTTACTCATTAATCAAAACTCCATTTTATATAAATAGAACCCCATGTAAATCCAGCACCAAAAGCAGCTAAAATTAAGTTGTCGCCTTTTTTTAATTTACCAGCTCTATAATATTCAGTCAAACATAATGGAATTGTTGCTGCTGTAGTGTTTCCATATTTATGTATATTAATCATTACTTTATCACTTGTTATTCCCATCCTTTGAGCAGTTGCGTCAATAATACGCAAATTTGCTTGATGAGGAACTAAATAAGAAATATCTTCTGATTTTAAGTTGTTTTTTTCCATAATTTCAGCGGCAATATCTGCCATACCTTTAACCGCAGCCTTAAAAACAGTTTTCCCATCTTGATAAATGTAATGCATCTTTTTATCAACAGTTTCATGAGAAGGAGGATTTAAGCTTCCACCACCCTTCATATACAAGGATTCTTGACCACTTCCATCAATATGTAATATTGAATCTTGAAAACCTGTACCATCCATTGTAGGCTCTAATAAAACAGCAGAAGCAGCATCACCAAACAGAATACATGTGTTTCTATCGGTATAATCTGTTATACTTGACATTTTATCAGCACCAATTAATAAAACCTTTTTATATTTTCCACTTTCAATTAATCTTACGGCAGTATCTAAAGAAAACAAAAATCCAGAACAAGCAGCGGAAAAATCAAAGCCCCATGCATTTTTAGCACCAATAGCATCTTGAACTAAACATGCGGTAGCTGGAAAAAACATATCTGGAGTTACAGTTGCTACAATTATAACATCGATATCCAAAGGATTAACATTATATTTTTCAATTAAATCTTTTGCAGCATTAATAGCTAAAGTTGAAGTACCACCATTTTCTAAAATTCTTCTTTCTTTAATTCCCGTACGGGTCATAATCCATTCGTCAGAAGTGTCAATAATACTTTCAAAATATTTATTATCATACACTTTTTCAGGAAGATACATGCCAACTGCAGTAATCGCTGCTTTCATATTTTTATTTATTTCCATATTTCTGAAATGATTCCTCGAATTTAACAATAAGGTTTTTATCAAGCATCTCTTTTGCTCGTAAAATCATGTTTTTAATTGCAAGTGGTGAAGATGAGCCATGCCCTATTATGCTTACACCATTAATTCCTAAAAGAGGAACACCTCCATGGTTTTGATAGTCAACATCTTTTAAAGCAATTTTAATTAGTCCTTTTACGAGTCCAATTTTTAATTTATTGATAATGCTTTTTTCAGCAACATCTTTTAATCTTGCTTTTAAAAAGCCAATAAAACTTTCACCAAATTTAAGTATTATGTTACCAACAAATCCATCACAAACAATAATATCAACTTTTCCCTTTAATACATCTCTGCCTTCAACATTTCCAATAAAATTCAAGTTTGAATTTGAAAGTAATGTGTAAGCAGCTTTTGTTACTTCATTCCCTTTAGATTTCTCTTCACCAACACTTAATAATCCAATAGAAGGATTATTAATACCATAAAGCTCTTTGGCAAATACGGTTCCCATTATTGCGTATTCTAACAGATGATTTGGTTTTGAGTCAACACTTGCTCCAACATCAAAAACCTGACAGATACCACCGGGACCAGTTGGAAATGAAGCTCCAATTGTAGGTCTGCCACAACCATTAATTCTACCTATGATTAGTGTTGAAGCAGTTAAAACTGCACCTGTATTGCCAGCACTAATTAAAGCTTCAGCTTTTTTATCTTTAATTAAGTTAGCACCAATCACTAACGAAGAATCCTTTTTAGTACGTACAGCATTTGCGGGGATGTCATTCATATCAATAATTTCCGTAGCATTAACAACGCTAATACGTGATTCATCGAATTTATGATTATTGAGTTCGGCTTTAATAAGTTCTTCTTTACCAACAAGAATAATTTCTAAGTCGTTATTGGCTTTTAATGCTTCAAGCGAACCAATAATTTCATTGAAGGGTGCATTATCACCCCCCATTGTATCAACTACAATTCTGCTTTTCAGAACTATCCTCGATTAAAGTTAGACTTAAGATTCAGGAACAAACATAGATTTGCTTGCGTAATGACCGCAACTTGGGCAGGCACGATGGCTTAATTTTAATTCGCCGCAATTTGAGCATTTACCTAAAGTTGGAGCAGTTGCTTTATAATTTGCTCTTCTTTTGTCTCTTCTACTTTTCGACATCTTACGTTTTGGATTTGGCATGATTCTACCTTCTCTTTATTATATTATTCAATATTTTTTAACTGTTTTAATTTTTCCCAAACTGGATTTGCAATTTCATTATTACAATTACAGTTGTGTAAATTAAGATTTATTCCGCAAGAAACACATAATCCTTTGCAATCTTCCTTACATAGTAATTTCAAAGGAACTGCTAAAAGACAGTATTCTGATACTTCTTCTGAAATATCAATTTTAGTAGTTTCTGGAGATAAATATTGTAAATTTACATCGCTTTTATCTTCACCAGTATTTGTTGATGAAAATATATAAACTAATCTAAAATCATTTTCAATATCTTTAGAAAACTCTTCATTACATCTATCACAACGTAACTTAGCTGATGTTTTTAAGTTACAATCCAAAATTATTTGATGTGCCGATTTATCCATCGTGCAATTAACTTTTACATTATCTGAAAATTCTTCAGGTAATTTTAAATTAGAAGCAGATTCATCAAAAACAAATTGATGTACGCCGTCATTATAGTTTGTAAACTTAATTATCATTTTCTAAAAAATTCAAATAAATAAAATACAAAAAAAATAAACTATAATCAAGAAATCTTTAAATGCAATACTTTTGCAAAATAAAAATTATATATTTCTGATTAAGGAACTCAAAAATATAAATAAATTGCTTTTTTTCAAGTAAAATTTTAAATCATTTGATTTATTATCGAAAAAACTTTCAATTTAACTAAGAAAGTGCATTCTTTAGGTAATTAATATTGTCAATTTCAGCAGGATCTTGTTTTCTATATATTGCTAAATAATAAGTCAACCAGTCTCCTAAATAGATTAAATCAAGTAATCTTAATTTGAAATCTTTTTCATTGCTTTCCAGTTTTATAACTTCAACGTTTTTATTCACTAATTCTTCAAATATTTCAAAACGTTTTTTTACCCTGCTATTCATGTTTTTATCTGTTAAAAAGATAATTTTAAACTTTGCTAAATTTTCTGAATAAGTTTCCCAGCCAATTATTTCGTTATGATTCATTTCCGGGAAAAAATTAACAAATGCATGAAGTTTAGAGTTTTCATTAAATTGTCCTTTAAGTCTTGAACCAACCGAATTATTAAAATCTGAAGTTGCATAGATAATTGGAATAAATCCTACTATGTCTTTTGCAATAATTTCTGGTAATGAATTGTCTTTTACGTATTCTTCTCCTTTTGATTGAATTAAAGCAATAGAATTGTTCAATAACTCAGCTTGATCTTTAATTAGGTTAATTTTTGAAAATATCTTTATTAACGTGAATAAGATTAAATATAAAGCAAATCTTGGATGAAAACCTTTTAACAATTTAATATGTGGAAAACCAAAATTAGTGCAAATTTCTTCAACTCTACCACCAGTAGAAAATGCAATTACTTTGCATTTCTTTTCAATTGCTTCATTAAAGGCCGTAGTAGTTTCTTCTGTATTGCCTGAATACGAAGAAATGATTACTAAAGAGTTTTCACTTACAAAGTTGGGTAAATGATAATACCGATTAACAAATATTGGGATGGGAATTTCGTTTTGAAACATATTACTAAACAAATCGCCTCCAATTGCAGACCCACCCATGCCACAAATTATAATTTTATCAATGTATTCATAGTTTTTTGAATCTAAGTTGTAAGTATTTGTATCAGCGTATTCTATCTGCTTAAATGAATTAGTTAGTACATTTATTTGATTGCTTATATCATATTCCTTAATCATATTTTTCATTTTTATCCTCAAAAATTTTCGTAATATTTACGGATATATTATTGTTATAAAATTCTTTTAATTCTCTATTAATTTCTTCTTCAGTTTTTAATTGTAAACACTTATCTGCAAGTTCTTCTGCTTTTTTAAAAGAGATATTTAAAATTATTTGTTTTAAATAAGGTATTACTGATGGTGAAACACTAAAAGACTTTAAACCTAATCCAATTAATAAAGGAGTTGCGAAAATATCGGCAGCCATTTCACCACATAAACTTACTTTTGTATTATTAATGCTTTGTGAATTAGAGATGATGTATTTTAAAGTTTTAACAACAGCGGGATGAAATTCTTGATATAGAGATGAGACAATATCATTTCCTCTATCAACAGCTAAAAGAAATTGGATTAAATCATTAGTTCCGATACTTAAAAAATCTAATTCTTTTGCAAATAACTCAGCCATAACAGCAGCAGAAGGAATTTCAATCATTGCACCAATCTTGATATTGTTATCAAAAGGAATTTTTTCTTTTCTTAATTCAACTTTCGTTTCTTCTACAAGAGATTTAACTTTTCTTACTTCAGTTAAAGAAGATACCATAGGAATAAGAAGACTAATGTTCCCAATTTGACTTGCAATTAATATACTGCGTAATTGTGTTTTTAATAGTTGAATGTTGTCTAATAAAAATCGGATACCACGCCAACCTAAAAATGGGTTTTGTTCTTTTACATCAACAGGTAGAACTTTGTCTCCCCCAATATCAAATAATCGGATTACTATATTTTTAGGGTTTAGCTTATCAGCGATTGCTGTATACTCTTTAACTTGCTCATTTTCATCGGGAAAACCATTGGATTCAATAAAAAGCTGTTCTGTTCTAATTAGACCAATTCCTTCAGCTCCATATTTTATCATAAAATCAGTTTCTTCTACTAAGTCTAAATTCCCAATGAGTTCAATTTTTTTTCCATCAGTTGTAACTGCCGGAGTGTCTTTAATTGAAATTAATTCAGCATTGTAGGAATTAAGTTGTTCAATTTTTTCTGAGTAATATTCAATTTGTTCTTTATCGGGATTAATTACTACTAAACCATTAAAAACCATCAACAATCAACATATCACCATGTTGAATTTTTTTAGTTCCATCATGTAGTCCCACAATTGCAGGAATGTTCAATGAACGAGCTAAAATTGCGGCATGCGAAGTTTAATCCACCAAAATCAGTTACAAAGGCTTTAACATTTGCTCTTGCAAAAACTACAGTATCAGCAGGTGTTAAAGTGTCTGTAACCACAACAACATCCCCAGAAATTCTTGATACCCATTTTTTGTTTTTAAGATTTCTGATGATTCGATTCTTAATATCTTCAATATCAAAAGACCTTTCTTTCATATAAATTTCTTCAGATGAATGCATTAAATTTTGATATTTAGAAATTTCATCAAAAACAATAAATTCAGGACTTAACATTTCTTTTTTCATTCTATCAAGAATAGTATCTAATAAAATTGGGTCATCAAGAATCATAATTTGGGCTTCAAAAATAGCAGCCCGTTTTTCGCCTAATTTATCTACTGCTAAACTAAAAATTTTAAGGAGTTCTTTTTTCGATTTTTGTAAAGCATCATTTAATTGTTGTTTGGCTTCTTCAAAATCAATAATTTGACTTTTTTTTACATTTATGTTTCCTTTTGCATAAAGATAAACGTTCGAAAATGCCAGACCTGGTGCCGCAGCAATTCCTTTAATAACATTAGCTTTAGAGTGTAACATAAATACTCCTTTGAGTTTTAAGGTTCATCAAATCCACGCTCAAAATAATCAACCATAGTTTCAGCTGCCGCATCTTCATCAGTCCCATCAAAAAATCAACTTTAATTCGGAGCCTTTAGCCGCAGCAAGAGTCAATAACCCCAATAATACTTTTACCATTAACATTAAAGCCATCTTTTATAATAAAAAACTCTGCCTTAAATTTTGCAGCAATTTTTACTATTGTAGCAGCAGGACGAGTATGTAAGCCTGCATTATTGATAATTTTTACTGTTCGTTCAATCACTATTTTGTTCTCGTAATTAAGGAATTTGCTAAACTATTCATTAATAATATTGCTTCTTCATTTTTTATATCTTTTAAAGCATTAAGAGCTTTTGTGGTATACCTTATAATTTCTTTTTCAGCATCATCAAAAATTCCTAATTTTACATATAAAGACTTAAAATTTTGCAACCTCATTCCTTTTTATTCCCTTATTTTGGATAAACTTTTCCAACAATGTTTTATCAGCTCCAACAGCTTTTTCTAAAGCTTTCAAAACAAGGTAAGTCTTCTTTCCTTCAATTAAATCACCACCAACAGTTTTGCCAAATTCTTTTTCATCACCAATAATATCAAGTAAGTCGTCTTGAATTTGAAAAGCAAGCCCCTAAATTTAAACCGAAATCTGACAATTTTTTTATTTCTTTTTTTGAAGCTCCAGCAATTTGTGCTCCAATAGAACAACAAATTTGTAGCAAGGCTGCAGTCTTTTTTTGAATCATTTCGATATATTCTGTAATCTTCACTTCTTTCTTTAATTCAAATTCTTTATCTAAACCTCTGTCCTTCGCAAACTTCAACAATTCCTTTGGTAAATGTAGCAACAATCTCTTTGTAGTTATCAGAACAGTCTAACAGAAGATATTGGTAAGCGAAAGCAATTAAATTATCTCCAGCTAATATTGCAGTATTAACATCATATTTTTTATGTAAAGTTGCCATTCCTCTTCTTTTGTCTGCATTATCCATAATATCATCATGTACTAATGTGAAATTATGTAATATTTCAACAGCTAAGGCAGCATTTCTTGCTTTTTTATAGTTACCTCCGGCAGCTTTACAGGAAAGTAGTACTAATAAAGGTCTTAGTCTTTTTCCTCCATTATCCATTATATAAGCACATGGTGAATATAATGTTGAAGGAGTTTTCCCTAAAAACATTTTGGAAAATTCTTTATCTAATGCTTTTTTTTCATTAGAGTAGAATGTTTGATAATTTTTTTCTGAGTTTTTCAATATAAATCCTCAATTTTAATTAACTTTTTTTGGTTTAATTCTGCTAATGTTTGAGAACCTGTTAGATACATTATTCTTTTTACATCATAAAACCATTTATTGATTTGAATTATAGTTCCATCGATCCCATCATTAAATAATGATTTTAATACAATATTAGCAGAAGCACATAAATCAGCACCTAAAGCTAAAGCTTTGGCAATTTCAATTCCATTAGTAATTCCACCTGAGGCAATTAGATAAAAATCAAATTTTTCTTTAAGCCTCCCTACTTCTCTAACACAATAAGATGTAGGCAAACCCCAATTAGCAAAATGATTATCTATTGACTTTTTATTTCTGAACATTTCAACTTTCTGCCAACTTGTACCACCAGCTCCGGCAACATCAATTCCTTTTACTCCGCTATCAAGTAGTCGCTTAGCAGAAGAAAAATCTATTCCGTTCCCAACTTCTTTAACAAAGATTGGAACAGAAATAAAATTAGTTAACTTTTCAATATTATTTAATAAACCTACAAAGTTTGTATTTCCCTCTTTTTGAAATAGTTCTTGTGCTGAGTTAAGATGAATTACAAAAATATCAGCTTCAATTAAATCGATTAAGAGTTTTATCCCATCAAAACTTTTCATTTTTGAAATTTCAGCAGCTCCAATATTTCCTAAGATTGGAACTGTTGGAGCATTTTTTCTAATAGTTTTGTAAGAAGAATGAAACTTGTTATTTTCTAATGCCTGTCTTTGACTTCCAACACCAACAGGTATCTTTAAAGTTTCAGCACAAATTGCTAATTCTTTATTAATATCATTAGCTTTATTGGTTCCCCCTGTCATACAAGAAATTAAAAAAGGATAATTAATCTCTTTATTAAAAAATGATTTTGATAATGAAATTTTATTTATGTCTACTTCAGTTATTGCATTATGTATAAATTCGTACTTTTCAAAACCGTTAGATTTTGTATAGTTAACGTTTTCATTCAGACAAATCTGTATATGATCATTTTTTCTATTTTTAGTTTCGTTTTTTTTCATTTCAAAGTAAAATTATAATAAACATAAAAAATATGAAAAAAAAATAAAATATTCCTTATTATTTAAATTTTTCAAAGTATTTTGGTAAATTACGCAAATAAAGTAAAATTTTTAAAAAATTAACATAAACAGGTTTTTTATGAAAACAAAATTGAGTTTTTGGCAAATATGGAATATGAGTTTTGGATTTCTTGGTATACAATTTGGATTTGCATTACAAAATGCAAATGTAAGTAGGATTTTTGAAACACTTGGAGCAAATATAGATGATATTCCAATCTTATGGATTGCAGCACCAGTAACCGGTTTAGTAGTTCAACCAATAATTGGTCATCTTAGTGATAACACATGGGGTAAATTAGGACGTAGAAGACCATATTTTTTAATTGGTGCAATATTAGCTTCCTTAGGATTAATAATAATGCCAAATTCTCCGTATTTATGGATTGCAGCCGGTATGCTTTGGTTAATGGATGCTTCAATAAATATTTCAATGGAACCGTTTAGAGCTTTGGTAGCAGATTTACTTCCATCAGAACAACGAACTATGGGATTTGCTGTACAGAGTTTTTTTATTGGCACAGGAGCTGTTGTTGCTTCTGCACTCCCCTATATCCTTACAAATATGTTAGGAGTAAGTAATGAAGCTCCAAGTGGTCAAATACCGGATTCCGTTACTTATTCATTTTATTTAGGAGCTGTTGCATTTTTAGGGGCTGTTGTGTGGACGGTTTTTACAACAAAAGAATATCCACCAGAAGATATGAATGAATTCGAGCAAAAGAAAAAAGAACAAGCTGGATTTTGGTCTGGAACTAAAGAAATTCTTTTAGCCTTTAAAAATATGCCAAATACTATGATAAGATTGGCAATTGTTCAGTTTTTCTCTTGGTTCGCACTTTTTGCAATGTGGATTTATACAACCCCAGCGGTTACTCATCATATTTTTAATGCAACTGATTCTGCTTCAAAAGAATACAATCAAGGAGCTAATTGGGTTGGCGTGTTGTTTTCTGCATATAATGGTTTTGCGGCGGTTTGTGCATTCCTCTTACCGGTAATTGCAGCAAAAACAAGTAGGAAAACAGTTCATGCTATTAGTTTAATTGTTGGTGGATTTGGTTTAGCTTCATTTTATGTAATTAAAGATCCTAACCTGTTATTGTTATCAGAATTAGGAATTGGCTTAGCTTGGGCTTCAATTTTATCAATGCCTTATGCAATTTTGGCAGGTTCTTTACCTAAAGATAAGACAGGTGTATATATGGGGATTTTTAACTTTTTTATCGTTATTCCTCAAATTATAGCTGCTGCAATTTTAGGTGCAATTGTTAAAAACATTTTTGCCAACGAAGCTATTTATGCCCTTTTATTAGGTGGGTTCTCTTTTTTTATTGCAGCAGTTATGGTTTATTTTGTAAATGATGTTGATGAGGTAAATGTTGCAAAATCAAAATAATTTTGATTATATAGACCATTATAAAAAAGATGCAGAGAAGTTCGATTATTTTGAAGAACGTTTTGGTGCCACAAAAGATGACGAACGAAGATTGAGAGAATATATTTCAACTCTGGTTCCAAAAACTACAATATCAATTGTTGATATTGGTTGTGGTTCGGGGTGGGTAGCTGAAAATTTTTGTCCTAAAGGAATTAAGGTGTTTTCTACCGATCTTTCTGTTAAGAATGTAAAAAACTCATTGAAAAAAACAAATAGCAAAAATCATTTTGGAATTGTAATGGATTCATTTAATCCGGCAATTAAACAGAATAAGATTGAAATAATTATTTCTTCTGAAGTTATTGAACATGTTGTTAAGCCTGATTTATTTATAAATTCTCTTTATAAATTGCTTAAAGTTAATGGAAAGCTAATTATTAGTACTCCATATAAAGAAATATTAAAACATGTTTTGTGTATTCATTGTAACAATATTACTCCAATACATGCTCATCTTCATAGTTTTGATGAAAATGATTTTTTAGAATACAACAAAAATCTACATAACTCTGAAATGAAATATTTTATTTTTGGGAATAAAGTATTGATTTTTCTTCGTACTTATTCTATTCTTAAATACTTTCCATTTAGTATTTGGAAGTTTATTGATAAATTTTTTAATATTTTAATAAATAAACCAGCTCATTTTATAATAGTTTATAAAAGAAATTAAAATTCTTCTAAATAGTCAAACAAGCTGTTTTTATTAAAGGAATAATTTAATCCTGATGAATCTATTGCAGAAACTGTAGATTCATCATCTTCTTCTAATAAAGCATAAACAAATCCAAGCAAATTGGTTTCTGAATTACTAAATACTTCAAATAATTTTACTTCAGTAATTTCATCATGCATGTTAAATTTTAGATCAATTGCAGTATCAAAATAATCCAATATTTTATCATTAGTATCTTCTCTAATATCAAAAATTGGATTATCTATGATTGAATAGATTTTTTTTATTGGGATAGGGTTTTCAAAAATAATTCGGTTAATCATGTGAACAAAACCTCAAAGTTTTATTCTATGTAACGTTTTAAATCGATTAAAAAGTTTCTAAATTCCATTAAATCTTTTTTTAATAAATCTTTTTCGTCAAATACTTCTTCAACTTCAGGTTCATCTTTTACTATAGCCGGTTCAGTTTTATCATTCTCATCAATTAGAATTTTTTTTGCTCCTTCAAATGTGTATTTTTCATCACGAAGAAGCTTTTTAATTTTCAATATTAACTTGATATCTTCATTTGTATATATACGATTACCAGCTCTATTTTTAGACGGCTTTAATTGCTCAAATTCGCTTTCCCAATAACGCAAGATGTATTGTTCAACTTCAGTTAGTTTACTAACTTCGCTGATTGAATAATATAATTTTTTTACGCCAAAACTTTTCATTCAGAATCTCTGTAATTACTTTAATTAATTTAAGTAATTATCGCTCTTAAATCAAGTTATATCTTTTATTTGAGACAAAGTTTAATGAAATTTTATAAATTATTAAGCTTTTTAACAATATCAATTAATTCTTTAATATCGTTTAATTCAAAATCGGCAGTATGATTTTGAGTATTAAAAGTGTCACCGTATTTAGCAAATGCAGTTAGCATACCTAATTTATTAGCACCAATAATGTCTCTTTCATACCAATCTCCAACCATCAAAGCTTCATTGGGTGATACTTGTAATCTTGATAGAATTGTTTTAAAAGGAACTGATGATGGTTTCCTTTCATAAGTATCATCAAAAGTTACAATTGCATCGAAAATATGATGAAAATTTAAATATGCTAATCTAAGCCACGCTTCTTTTGAAGGAGCATCCGATACAATACCTAATTTAAGTCCCATTTTTTGAAGACCTATTAAAGTTGGAAATGCATGTGGGTATGGGGTCAGCTCAGCTTCTCTTGCCTTTCTATAAGCGACAATTCCTGCAGCTAAAACTTTATGATCAATCTTGGATAATTCATTTTGTAAAAACTGATCAAATACTTGTTGATATTCCATTCCTTGAGCAGCATATATTTTATCTATTTTTTCTTGAGCTTCGGTAAATGAAATTTGAAGACCGGCATCTATCATCGCATATATTGCAGCTTCAATCCCTCGTCTTTTCATTTTCATAAAATCCATCAAGGTGTTATCTAAATCGAATACAATTGCTTTTAACATTTATTTCTCCATAATTTTTTCAAGAATGTAAACAGCAGCTAAATAACCTTTTTCCTTAAATCCGGATAAATATCCATTACAAACAGGTGCAGTAATCATTATTTGCCTAAAAGCATCTCTTTCAGATATGTTGGATAAATGTACTTCTATTTTGGGAATTTTAATTATTTCCAATGCATCTCTAATTGCAACCGATGTATGTGAATAACCTCCGGGATTAATAATAACAGAATCAAAATAATTTGGAGCTTCTTGAATTTTTGTTACTATTTCACCTTCAATATTACTTTGAAAGAATTCAAACTTATGTTTTGAATATTCATTTTTTATATATTCTTCTAAATCAGTTAAAGTAAAACTACCATAATGAGATTCATCTCGTTTACCAAGAAGATTTAAATTTGGACCATTTATTACTAAGATTTTCATTTTGCTTCATCCATTTCGTCAATAAATTCTCTTAAACGCGGGGTCATATAGATTTCATCTGCCCCTAATTCTTTAAGTGCAGCGGCTAAAGTCATAACTTTTCTCTGCATATTTGAAAGTTTATTTAATACAACAACTTTATTTTCTTTTAAAATGCAATATCCTCCTTTGAAATCTCCTTTTTCAAATCGGACTTTGGCACCCATCTGACTTGCAATAGACTTTAAGTCGTTCAATAAATCTTCAAATTCTTTTTCTTTTATTTTCATTTTACTTTTCTTAATGGTTTAAAAATGGCTAAAAATGATATTGCAGCAATAAAAGCAAATTGAACAAAGGGAAAACTACCAAGTGAAACAATTTTTTCTTTGATAAGCAGTAATGAAGTATCGTTAGCAAAATTTCCATTAAAAATCATATTAACTATTTTGTAATCATAAGTTAAAGAATAAATTTCAAAAGGTGCAGATATTAATGTGAATATAAAGATAATAAAAAACCAACCTTCTTTTTTTAGACTTAGTTTTGATGTGATAAAAAACAGAACTAATGAAAAAAGAAATAGTGGATAGAAAATAATATTAAACCCAATTACAGAAGAGATAGTATAAAAAATGGGTGTAAAATCGACATTGTTAAATATTGAGCGTAATGTCATTTCCGGTTCATAAAATTGATATAATAATAAAAATTTACTAAAATACGTACCACTCCAGAGTATAAATGATAATGTACATAAAAACAGAAAAATCTTTGATACCTTATTGTAATTTTCCATAGATTTAAACCTTAAAATTTTAGAAACTAAAAATAATAAAAAAAAATGAATATTGCTTCAATAGATATTGGAACTAATACAATCTTATTGCTTATTGCCAAAGTTGATAATAATGAAATTATACCATTACTAAATGAATATAGAATGCCACGTATTGGCTCAGGCGTAAACAAGACCGGAATCATTTCCGAATCTAAAATTGAGCAGTTATGTAGTGTATTAAATGAATACAAAAATATTTGTAATCAGTTTAAATGTGTTAGCATCCTTCCTTTTGCCACTCAAGCGATACGTATGGCTAAAAACCAGCAAGAAATTATTAATAAAGTATTTAATGAAACAGGATTACAAATAAATGTCATTTCGGGTGAAAATGAAGCTAAACTTTCGTTTATGGGAGCAATTCCAAATGATGATAATCACGAGTTCGTTTTGATTGATATTGGTGGTGGTAGTACAGAAGTAATTCATGGTAATACAACATCAATTAAGTTCTGTAATAGTTATAAGTTTGGTGCAGTTACCTTAACTGAAAAATATTTAACAACAGTTCCATACTCGGAAAAGGAAATATTAAACTTGACTAACTTCGTAAAAAACAACTTCCCTTTTCTAAAAAAAATTAAAAATAATACGCAAGTGATTGCAGTTGCCGGAACCCCAACTTCATTGAGTTGTATGCAACAAAAAATAACTGATTACTCTGACGAGATTGTTGAAAACAAACAGCTTAAACTTAATGAAATAAATAAATTAGTTCAGGAATTGTCATTATTAACTCCAAGTCAAGCAAAAGAAAAATATGGAAATGTACTTAATGGAAGAGAAGATATAATTCTAACTGGGGCAATTATTTTAAAAGAGTTTTTAATGTTAGTTGAAGCTGATAAAGTAATTGTTAGTTCTAAAGGGTTAAGGTATGGTATAATAAGGGATTATCTAAGATTGAATAAAGGGATAGATCAGGAATAAACCTATGAGTAATATGTAAAATACTATTCCAAATACAAACGAAATTACCTTATTCTGCAATTGTGTATAATGTGCGAAAATTATATTTATAAATCCCCAAACTAAGAACAACCCATCCAATCCATATAACATATAAGCAATTGTGTTTTTTAGCATATATGGTTCAGGATTTCCAATTAACCAATGCATACCAAAAACACCTAATTGAACCGGGAAAATAAAAAATAATGAAAATAGGAGTGGAACTTGAGAATAAGTAAATATTGCTAAGTTATCTAAAAATCTGGATTTAATATTAAAAACTTTAAGTATATATTTTATCAAAAACGAATACAGAACGAAAATGGCAAAGTAAGTAGCGGTAAGATAAAATATATTAATTAAAATATCATCTGTAAGGTTGTATTGCTTTCTAAATAAATTAGTTAGTACTAATGAGTTTAATGAAAACTTTAAAGAAACAATAAATAGAATAAAAGATAAGTAGTTTTTGTGTTCAGAATGAATAATTTCGTTGAAAGATTTTACAGGAGACTCAAAAGTTTTCCAAAATGTTTTCCAAAAATCAATATTAAATACACGTTCTCTTATGTATGTTTTACAATTTGAACATACATAACGGTATTGAGGATTTAAAGTATGACATTTGGGACATTCAATCGTATTTTTCATAAATTAAAAAGATACTTTAATATTTAGTTGTGGACTCAAAGTAACAGGATCTTCAGTAACAGAAAAATCAAACATCTGGGCATCAACATAGGCATCAACCATGTTTAAGAAATATGTTAAGCCCATATAAAATGCAAACATATCTCTTTCATCTCTATAAAAATCCCTTTTCCTTTTGTAAAAACTTGCTATAATGCTATTATTCATTAACGCATTCGTATAAAGTGTTTTATTATCATCATATAAATTGTTATAATGAATCCATCCATATATAAAATAACCGGTTAATGAGGCTATCACAGGAACCTTCCAATATGATTCGTTATAAAACTGACCCCAGCCAGGAATAACAGCACTTCTTAGAACTGCTCCCCAAGGAGATTTGGTCATTATAAACTTTGTTGTATCAATTTGGACGTTTTGTTCCTTTATTGGTTCCAAAATATTTTGGGAAAATACCGTAGAGCAAGATATAATTAGAAAAACAAATAAACTAATAGTTATTTTTCGAAATGATATCAAATAAGTCAAGTAATCTTTCAAGTTCATCGTCCGAATAAAATTCTATTAATATATTTCCACTTCCATCTTTCAATTGTTTGCATTCAACTTTTGTAGCAAAAATTCCTCGTAGCCTATTTTCTAAATCAGCAATAGATAAAGATTCTAAATTACTAATTTTTTGAATTGGTTTTTCAATTTTAACTTCTTCATCAATTCCTTGCAAAAACTTTTTAACTAATCCCTCAAGTTTTCTAACAGATAAGTTTTGCGTAATAATTTTATTTAATAAATCGATTTGCAAAGCTTCGTTTGGTAAGGTAATTAAAGCTCTTGCATGACCTGTTGTTATTTCATCCTTTATTAGGCTCTCTTGAACAACATCGGGTAGTTTTAACAATCTAATAAAATTAGTAATTGTTGTTCTATCCTTTCCCACTCTTTTTGCTATTTCTTCTTGGTTTAAATTACATTCTTCCATCAAACGCTTATAAGCATTTGCAATTTCAATAGGATTTAATTTTTCTCTTTGAATATTTTCAATTAAAGCTAAAGCAAGCATACTTTCATTGCTGTCAACTTTAATTATATATGCAGGAATATCTCTGTATCCAATATCTTTACAGGCTCTTAGTCTTCGCTCACCTGAAATTAATTCAAACTTTCCTTCTTCAATTCTTCTTACAGTAATTGGCTGAATTAATCCGTTTTCCAGAATAGATTTTTTTAATTCATCTAATGCAGACGTTTCAAATGTTATTCTTGGTTGAAATTGATTTGGAATTATATCTAAAATTGGAATTTTTACTAAAATATCAATTGATTTGCCATCATCATGTAAAATCTCATCTGAGGGTTTAATTTGGTCATGGCTATTATCATCTTTAATTGTTGGTTTAAGTAATGCATCCAATCCTCTACCCAATCCTGGTTTAAATTTACTCATTTACTCTACTCGTAACAATTTATTATTTTGAATTAATTCAGATGCTAATGAAATATAATTTTGAGCACCAATAGACATAGAATCATATAAAAGAACAGGTTTAGCATGGCTTGGAGCTTCAGAAATTCTAACGTTTCGTTGGATAACTGTTTCAAAAACTTTATCACCAAAATATCTCTTTACTTCTTCATAAACTTGATTCGATAATCTAACTCGCTTATCAAACATAGTTAATAAAACACCTTCAATTGCTAAATCAGGGTTTAACCCTTTTTTTATTATGTTAATTGTGTTTAATAATTGACCTAAACCTTCTAATGCAAAATACTCGCATTGAACAGGAATTAAGACAGAATCGGATGCAGTAAATGAATTTAATGTCAATAAACTTAAAGAAGGAGGACAGTCTATTAAAATGAAATCATAATTCCTTTTTAACTTTTTAATTGCAGATTTTAGTAACATTTCTCTGTTTTCAACAGAAACCATTTCAACATCCGCACCAACCAAATTGATATCCGATGGTAAAATATCAAGGTTTGGCATTTGGGTTGAAGTAATTACTTCATTAATGTCATTTAATCCAAGCAAAACTTCGTAAACTGAAACACCATTTGACTCAGCTCCTAATCCACTTGTTGAATTAGCTTGAGGATCAATATCAATTATTAATACTTTTAGATCAGCAGCAGCTAATGATGCTGCTAAATTTATTGTTGTTGAAGTCTTTCCTACTCCACCTTTTTGATTTGCTATTGCAATTATTTTTGCCATAATAAGTTATTAAATTCCAAGTTTATAATTCTATTTCTTCACCAAAGTCTAATACTAAACAATCTTTATTGTTTTTTTTGCATAATTCTTTAAAAATATTGGGATTAGCGTCAACCACAGGAAAAGTATTAAAATGCATAGGTATTGCTGTTTTTGGAGAAACAAATTCAACAGCTTTTACTGCATCTTCAATTCCCATTGTAAAATTATCACCAATAGGTAAAAGCATATAATCAACACTATTCATCTCTCCAATCAGTTTCATATCCAAAAATAATGCAGTATCACCAGTATGGTAAATGCATTTATCTTCAATAAAAATCAACACACCTGCCGCCGAACCTGCATATTGATTATCAGGAGTAATTGAACCATGATGTGCAATTGTAAATTTAACTTTACCAAATTCAAAATTATGTGACCCACCTAAATGCATTCCATGTGAGTTACAACCATTTGCTGAACAGTAATTTGCTAACTCAAAAACAGCAATAATTTGTGAGTTACATCGTTTTGCTATCTTAAATGTATCACCCAGATGATCTCCGTGAGCATGAGTTAGTATAATGTAGTCTGCAAAAACATCATTAGATTTTACTGGGGATGTTGGATTATTATCTAAAAAAGGGTCTATGAGAATCTTTATTCCCTTTTCTGTCGTAATCTGAAACGCTGAATGAGAGAAATATCTTAGTTTCATTTTATCTCCTTTTTTTCTTCTTAATGAAATTATTTAAAATTTCAAAATTTAAAAAATCTGATAATGTAGTATCAACTTTTATTGTTAATAAATCTCTATCATTCTTAAGATTTGTTATAAATTCAGTAGGTATAATTATTCTGTATTTTTCTTGTAGCAATTTAAGTTTTTCTAACATTACATCCAAATCCCTAACTTCACCAATTACATCTTGAAGATTTTCCAATGATGAATAAAGCGAAATAAATAGTTCTAAATTAAAGGATTCATAAAATATCTCTAAGATATAACGAAGCCTTCTAATTGATATCCGCAAATCATGTAACGTTTCTTCTGAAGGATTTTCTCTATAAATACTAATAATACTTAATAGATCGCATAATTTCCTGTCCACAATCTTTTTTGCGGCTTTCTTAAAACTCTCATCTTGTCTAAGATTTTTAATTAACCATTTTCTTTTAATTTCTTTCATATAAAAATTTAACTATAATCCTTATAAAACCCAATATTGAGTTCCAATTTTTAATTTTGCTATTATCATTATTTGAATAAATAGTTGGTATTTCTACAAAACCAATTTTAAACTTGTTTTTGGAAGCTTTTAGTAGTAATTCTGTTTCTGCTTCAAATCCAGTACTAATAATTTGGCAATTATTAATTACAGTTGATTTTATACATCTAAATCCACTTTGGCTATCCAAAATTTTTTGACCGGTTAAAATACTTAAAATCTTTGAAGAAAAAAAATTACTCAATCTTCTGGGTCCTGGCATATTGGAATTAAAAAAATTCCTTTTACCAACAACTATATCATACTTCTCAATTTGATTTAGAAGTTTGGGAATTGACTCGGGATTATGTTGCAAATCTCCATCTAAAGTAATAAAGGTTTTAAAGCCTAAATCTATCCCCTTCTGAAATCCAGAATTTAATGCTTGTCCTTTTCCCAAATTTTTGGAATGTTTAATTAATATAATACTTTTGAAAATATCATCTGAGATAAAATAACTGTCAGTTGACCCATCATCAACGCAAATAATTTGCTTAACAAAAGGCAATGTTCTTTTTACAACAGTTTCAATTTTTTCTCCCTCGTTGAAAAAAGGAATAATTGCACAAACGTTATTTTTGTCTGCTAAATTGTTCAAAAATTCCTTTCCATCCTTTTTCTTTTGTGCTGTTTAAGCTATTATGAAGGTAAGTAGTTAATCCGTCTTTTGATAATCCACGTTGTAGTTTCCCATTTTCAGCAACAGAGATAGTCCCTGTTTCTTCAGAAACTATAATACATATTACATCAGCTTGTTCTGAAATACCTACTCCAGCTCTATGTCGCATACCTAAAATCTGTCCATCCACAACTAAATTATTTGTTAAAGGCAGAGTGCATTTTGCTGCCTCTATAATATCGTTTCGTACAATTACTGCACCATCGTGTAGAGGAGACCTTGGGTAAAAAATAGATCTTAAAAGAAGCTTGTTTATTTTTGCATTTAATAAAATACCGGTTTCGACAATACCTTTTAGTCCGGTTGTTTTTACTAAAACTATTAATGCTCCATGTTGATGTTGAGCCATTTCAAATGCTGCGTCCGATAATATATTGGCAATATTATCTTCCATTTTAACAAATTTTCTAATAATAGGATATCTACCAACAACAAATAACACCCTTCTGATTTCCGGTTGAAAAAGGACGATGAAAGCAATTACCCAGCTATCGGTAATTAATTTTAATAACCATCCTAAGGCTCTAAAGTTAGCTGCTTGGGCAACAAATGAAAGTGATAAAACTAATATTAAGCCAAGAAATATTTGTTGAGCGATTGTACCACGTATAAAATTATATAATTTATAAATCACATATGTTACAACAGCTATGTCGATAAAATCTAAAAAAGTTACTGTCAAAAATCCTATTTTAAATAAATCAAACATTATAAGCCTGCAAAGTTTTCATATTTGTAAAGTAACTTTTTCATTTTTGTAGTATTTCTAACGTTATGAGTTCTAATAAATTTGGCTCCGTTATTTACTGATAGAGTTTCCATAATGACTGATTCAATATCTCTATCATTTACTCCAGAATCCGTTGTTTTTCCAAGAAAAGATTTTCTCGAAAGACCTATTAAAATCGGATAGCCTAAGCAATGGAAATCTTCTAATCGAGTAATAATTTCGAAATTGTCTTCTGTCCTTTTACCAAATCCAATACCTGGATCAACAATTATTTTATTGACTCCAATATTATTAAGTTTATTGACTTTTTCAACAAAATAATTATAAATTTCTGATATTACATCAGAATAATTTGGGTTATCTTGCATTGTTTTTGGAGTTCCTTTAGTATGCATCAATATAACAATTGGCTTAAATTTTTCCAAAACGGCCATCATTTTATTGTCTGAATCAAATCCACTAATGTCATTAATTATTTTAGCTCCGAGTTGTAAAGCCTTTTCTGCAATTTCTGCTTTTGTTGTATCAACCGAAATTATGATATCTGGATCGTATTTAAGCAATTTGGTAATAAGTGGGAGCACTCGTTCAGACTCTTCTTCTAATGAGACAGAATCTGCTCCGGGTCGTGAAGATTCTCCTCCAATATCAATAATGTCGGCTCCCTCTTTTAATAACTCTAATGCATGATTAAATCCTTTTTCTAAATTGTTATAGTTACCGCCATCCGAAAAAGAATCAGGAGTCATATTTAATATGCCAATATTATAAAAACTTTCAGTCTTTGGGAGCATATATTTTCTTAGGTTGTTTGTCACTAAAAAATTAAAATTAGAGAAAGCAGTTATAGAGTTCTTTAATTCTTTTGTTACTGACTTTAATGACTTTGTAATAGAAAATGCAAGTAGAGTAGTATTTAAATTATTTGTTAAAAAAACAAAAATGTCATTTATTTGCTTAGTAGGAATATTCAAATATTTGCTTGGATCACCATTATCAAGAAGTTCAGTACTCTCCTTAATTACAATTGCTAAATTATAGTAATTGACTAAAGAAATATCAAAATTATAATTTTCTATAAATTTAGATTTTTTTTGTACTGAATCAAGCTTGATAATATGAATAATCACAGTATTATAATTTTTATTAAGTAATATTTAATAATTAATTAGATTATAAAGCAATAAATGAAATCATTTATATTCATTTCTACTATATTTTATTTTTCCATTAATAAGTGTCATCTCAACATCGTAGTTGTCATCTAACACAACTATATCTGCTGTTTTTCCAGATGCCAGAATACCTCGATGTGCTCCAATAACTTTTGAACCATTTAATGATGACATTCTAAAAGCATCGGTAATTTTAATATCCGTAGTTTCCATTAAATTTTTAATAGCTTTATTTAATGTAAGTGTGCTCCCTGCTAAAGTTCCATCAGCCAATGTAGCTTTGTTGTCTTTTAAGAATACTTTTTGATCAGAAAAATGGTATTCTCCTTCGTGCATGCCACCAGCTCTGATTGAATCAGTAATTAAAATAATATTTTTAGGAGTTTTAAATTTGAACAACATTTCCATCATAGCAGGATGAACATGATAAGTATCAGCAATTAATTCAATTTTTAGTTCATCGCGGAGCATGGCGGCAGTCATCAAGCTTGGTTTTCTATGATGCATAGGTTTCATTGCGTTAAACATATGAGTTACGTGGCATGCTCCATGATCGATTGCTTTGTTTATATCTTCGTACGAAGCTGTTGAATGCCCAATGGAGCACACTACGCCTCTGAATGATGCTTCCCTAATTACATTTAATGCTCCATCTAATTCTGGGGCAATAGTCATAATTTTTAGATATCCTTCAGAAGCTTCATACATTTCATTAAAACTTTCAATAGTGGGTTTCCATAAATAGTCTTCATTCATAGCCCCTTTGTATTCAGGATTCAAATAAGGTCCTTCCATATGAATACCTTTAATATTTGAATCAGGATGTTCTTTAATAAATTTGACTAAACGTCTAAAATCATTCAACAATCTTTCTTTTGGTTTTGCATGAAGACTTGCCATCATTGTGGTTGAACCTTGAGCTAAGAAATAGTTACTAATAGCTTGAATACTCTCGTCATTACCACCATCATCAGAAAATCCAAAACCGCCTCCTCCATGTACTAATAAATCAACAAAACCGGGAGCAATTGTATAACCGCTTACGTCAATTGTTTTTGTATTCTCACTAATTTTTACCTCGTCTGAGTGCCCTATTTCATAAATTTTATCATCATGAATCAAAACTGTTCCGTTATTGACTACTCTGAACGGTGTGATAATCCGACCGCCCATTAAAGCTAACTTATTCATTACATATAATCCTTTAATATATCTTTAAATCTGGTTATTGTATTTATGATGTCGGATGAGTTAAATATTGAAGAACCAGCGACAAAAATATTTACACCTAAATCAGCTAATTCTTTTATATTTTCTAAACTAACCCCGCCATCAATCTCAATTAAAAATTTATTATCTATGTTGTTTCTAATACTTGCTAATTCAGCAATTTTATTTTTTGTATAATTGATGAACGATTGTCCACCAAAACCTGGATTTACAGACATTACTAAAACAAAATCTACAATCATTAGTAAGTCTTTTATATAACTTACTGGTGTAGCCGGATTTAATACTATGCCGGCTTTTACATTATTCTTTTTTATTTGGTTAATCAATCTATCTAAATGGTTGTTTCCTTCTGCATGTACTGAAATATAATTAGCTCCTGCTTCAGCGAACAAATCAATAAAATTTTCTGGTCTTTGAATCATTAAATGAACATCTAATGGTAAAGTTGTAATTTCATTAACTTTTTTTACTAAAGAATGCCCAAAAGTAATATTTGGAACAAATTGTCCATCCATAATATCGCAATGGATAATATCTGCATTAGCTTTTTCTAATAAAATAATATCTTTTTGGAGATTAAGAAAATCAGCAGATAAGATTGAAGGAGCTAAATATTTCATTTTTTCTCAACTATTTTGTACTAAGTTTGCTAACAACTAAATCAACTGCATCTCCAACTACAACTTCTTTGTCTGGAGCAGGATATTGATCCATAACTGTATTAGGTAATAAACTTGGAGACGGAATTGTTGTTGTATTACCCAAAACTAAAGAATTTTCAATTAACAATCTTTTTGCCTCTTCCAACGATTTACCAAACAAGTTTGGAACAGATGTTTTTTGCTCTGCTGGTCCAGTACTTATTGTAAAGTCAATTACACTACCTTTAGCAATTTCTTGACCAGTAGAAATTTTTTGATTTACGACTGTTTCACGCTCAAACTCTGCTTCGGTTTCGTTGATAGTACCAACTTTCAAACCTACTCTTTGAATTGTAAGTTTAGCTTCTCTTAAACTTTTTCCTACTAAAGAAGGCATTTTAACCATTGGTTCTCCACCACTTATGTACAAAGCAATTTGTCTTCCTTCTTTAACAATTGAATTAGCTGCAGGAACTTGAAGAATAACACAATTACGAGGTACTTTTTCATCGTAGTGTGTACCCGCTATTCTAAAGTTTAATCCTTTGTCACTTAAAATGTTTTCTGCCTCAGCACGAGATTTATTTATTAAATTTGGAACTTTTACTTCAGATTCGTAAACGTACCATGGCATGATAATTAAATCGAATATGAATACAAAAACTATTATGGATATAAAATAGATAAGAGTTTTCTTAAGCTTTTTATTTTCATTCAATTTTCTTGTAATTTTATTCAAATCTTTGGGCATATTAGTTTTATTTTTAGTATTATTTTTGTATTTTTTTGAATGTAAATATAAAAAAACAATTAATGATATAATAGTATTTTGGTTTATTTTATTATCTTTAGTTAATTATTCAACTTTTGTTAGGAGAAATTATGTTTAAAGACCAGCCAAAAGGCTTGCCAGTCCTTTTTTTTACTGAAATGTGGGAACGATTCGGTTTTTATTTGATGTTAGGTATTTTTACTCTCTATATGATAGATCCTACTTCTAAAGGAGGAATGGGTTTTAGTGTCTTGAATGCAACTGATATTTATGGTACTTATATTGCGTTAGTTTATCTCACTCCATTTATTGGTGGGTTGTTGGCTGATAGAGTTTTGGGTTATCGTGTTGCAATTACTATTGGTGGAATTTTAATGGGTTTAGGTTATATTGGATTGTCTTTTGCAACTGACATTCTATTTTATATTTCTTTACTTTTTATCATTGTTGGAAATGGTTTCTTTAAGCCTAATATTTCTACTTTAGTTGGAAATATTTATAATGATGAAAAATATAAACCATATAAAGATTCTGGGTTTAATATATTTTACATGGGAATTAATATAGGGGCATTCGTATGTAATTTTATTGCAGCATATCTAAGAAATAACTACGGTTGGGGTTATGCGTTTTTGGCAGCCGGAATCGGTATGTTTATTGGATTAATCTGGTTTTGGTCAGGTTCAAAACATATTAAAGAAGCTGATATTATTAAACCTACTAAACCTGAAGATATGCCGATAAGTAAAATTGTAATGACAATATTTTTACCGGCTGGAATTTTTGGAATTATTGGTTGGTTTATACCACAGATGATTTTTGGACATGCAATTATTGGTTCTAATTCAACAGATGCCTTCTTATTTGCTGCTATTCCGGTTGTTTATTTTTATGCTTCTCTTTGGTTGAAGGCAAAATCGAAGGAAGATAAAGATTCTGTTGGAGCATTATTGGCAGTATTTAGTGTTGTTATTATTTTCTGGGCAATTTTCCACCAAAATGGTTCAGCACTTACTTTATGGGCTGAAAGATTTACAGATAGAGAACTTCCTGCTTTAGTTGAAGGAGTTTCGACAACTCTTGGATTTACTGAGGAAGCTGCTCCTGAGTTTCAAATGATTACTAAAACAGATGCTCATGGTGTACCAATTTTAGGTGAAGATGGAAAACCAATTGTTGAAGAGAATGTTACACCATATTTCCAGAATTTACCAAAAAGCGAGTGGCCTGCCGAAGGTAAAAAATTAAAATTAATTTCTACTGAAATTTTTCAATCGATAAATCCATTTTTTGTTGTTTTCTTAACTCCTCTTGTTGTTGGATTTTGGGGAATGCTTAGAAAGAAAGGAAAAGAACCTTCAACTCCAACTAAAATTGGTTTAGGAATGGTTATTACTGCCCTATCAACTACTGTAATGATGCTTGCCGTTGCAACTTCAAATAATGGTGCAACAAAAAGTTCAGCAATGTATTTAGTGATGAGTTATGGTATTATTACTGTTGGTGAATTATGCTTAAGTCCTATGGGGTTAGCATTAGTTTCCAAATTAAGTCCGCCTCGATTAACCTCGCTTATGATGGGTGGATGGTTTTTATCTACATCAATTGGAAACAAACTTTCGGGAGTTTTATCTGGATTGATGGTTAGTATAGATAACAAATTTTACTTTTTCTTAATTAATTTTGTTGGTGCATTATTTGGTGCTTTTTTGATTTTCATGATTTTGAAATGGTTAAAACAAGTACTTAATCAATATACAAAATAATAACAAATTGGGGTAATATGGTTGATTCTATTTGTTTGTTTGAAGGGATAAATTATAAAAGACTACTTCCTTTAGTTTATACCATGCCAGAATATGATTTGAGGTGTGGTATAACTACATTAAAGGAAAAAATTGAATTGAGTTATCCAAATGTTCCTTTGTGTTTACATTGCCGAGGTTATTTAGAAGAAACTGTTAAACAGAGGTATCCTGAATTATTGGTTAATAAGATTGCTGGAAATAGTTGTCTCTTTATTAATGGAAGAATACTTGCGACTTCTAATTTTTCGGAGTATATCCCGTTAGATGGTGACGATACTTTATATGTAAATAATGATCATATTGTTGCTGCAAGAGTAAGTGGATTAAAATTAGACATGATTAAGAAGTCTCTTTTTGATTTATTTACTCTATCAGATTTTTCAGATCTTAAGAAAGTTGAAATAGACATTAATTTAATTAGTTACCCGTGGGATTTAATTAAATTTAATAGAGATGCGTTAATTGATGATTTTAAATGGTTAACAAAAGACAAAACTTCATTTCATAACGGTACTATTTATGACGGAGTATTTTTGTTAAATAAAGAAGATATATATATTGATACTGGAACGGTTATAAAACCTGGTGCTGTATTAGATGCAGAAAAAGGTCCTATATATATTGATAAAGATGTATTGGTATTTCCAAATACTTACATACATGGTCCCTGTTATATTGGTAAAAAAACACAAGTTAAAGCAGGTGCTAAAATTTATGAAAATACAAGTATTGGTGAGGTTTGTAAAGTAGGTGGAGATATTGAAGGTTCAATAATTCATTCTTATTCAAACAAACAACATGATGGATTTTTGGGTCATTCATATTTAGGCATGTGGGTTAATATGGGGGCTGATACAAATATTAGCGATTTAAAAAATAACTATGGAAATGTTAAAGTTGCAATTAATGACGAACCGGTTGATTCCAAAATGCAGTTTATGGGGTTAATTATGGGAGATCACTCAAAAACGGCAATTAATACAATGTTTAATACAGGAACTGTTGTTGGAGTGTCAAGCAATATTTTTGGAAATGGATTCCCTGCTAAATATATTCCTTCTTTTACTTGGGGTGGTTCAGAAGCATTAACAACATATGAAATTGAAAAAAGTATGGAATCTGCTGAAAGAGCAATGGAGAGAAGACAAAAAAATCTATCTGAGGCTGATGTACGATTATTAAAGAAAGTTTTTGATTTAACACGTGAAGAAAGAAAAAAACGTGGAATGCCAAATTAATTTTATTTTTATTAGATATAAATGAGAGTATTATGCGACTTATTATTCAACCAAATTATGGTATGGTTTCTTTATGGGCAGCGAAATATATTGTGAATAGAATTAATGAATTTAATCCTACTCCCAAAAAACCATTCAAGTTAGGTTTGCCAACCGGTTCTTCTCCTCTTGGATTGTATAGAGAATTAATTAACTTGTACCAAGAAGGAAAAGTTTCATTTCAAAATGTAATTACATTCAATATGGATGAATATGTTGGATTGCCAGAAGATCACCACCAAAGCTATCATTATTTTATGTGGTCAAACTTTTTTGAACATGTAGATATTCCAAAAAAGAATGTTAATATCCTAAATGGAAATGCAAAGGATCTTAATATTGAATGTGAAGAGTATGAAAAGAAAATAAAAAAAATGGGTGGAATTAACTTGTTTTTAGGTGGTATTGGTCCTGATGGACACATTGCATTTAATGAACCTGGTTCAAGTTTAGGTTCGTTAACTCGTGTGAAAACTTTAACAATGGATACAATGATTGCCAATTCAAGATTTTTTGATAATGATGTAAATAAGGTACCAAAAACAGCTTTAACTGTTGGAGTTAAAACAGTCCTTGATTCTGAAGAAGTTGTTGTTATCATTTCTGGGCACTCAAAAGCACGTGCTCTTGCAAAAGTTGTTGAAGAAGGTGTAAATCATATGTGGACTGTAAGTGCTTTACAAATGCACCCTAAAAGTATAATTGTTTGCGACGACCCTTCAACTGTTGAACTTAAAGTTGGAACTGTTAATTATTTTAAAGATATAGAAGCAGTTAACTTAGATCCTTATATTATGTAAACATTTTTTTGCGGCAGTTTAATAACTGCCGATTTATTTTTCCTTATTCAATGTATAATAATTATTTAATCCTGTCAAGACATATATATGAACTAACACCTTTGTTAATAAATTCTGTTGTGGAAGAAGTATATACCCAAGAGAAAGATACATTGTTTTTTTCAATTAAAGGCTTCGATTATTCAAATAAACATCTTATTATTTCTACAAAATCGAACTCCCCCATTTTTTATTTAAAGAATGATCATAAAAAATCTAAAAAAAACACGGCATTGTTCTTCAAAGAAATCTTTCCTACAAGAATAATTGATATAGGCATAAGTAAACAAGATAGAATTATAAGACTTGAACTTGAAAATGCTGAAATGTATTTTTTCTATTGGGGACCTAAAACAAATATTATTATTGTAAAAGACAATAGTCTCTTTAGTTTTAAAAAAATTGAAGAAAATATCCTTAATAACAAATATTTAGAAATTAGGAATCAAAGATTTACAAGTAGTAAGGATAATTATTCTGAATTAGTCAAATCATTCAATTTATCCGAGAAAAACTTTTTTGAGAATAAAAGATTTTTGAATGAGATAAATAATTGTTTAGGATCCAAAGACCTCGTGAATTTAATAGAAGTTAAAGAAAGTATTATTAAGGATATTTTTTCCTCTTCAATAAGTGTTGGATGGGATAAATTAGTTAATAATGTAGTTTTAATTCCAACAACTTTTTATAATGCAAAAATTTTGGAGTTTACTAAATCTTTCAATAATATAAATGATGCAACTCAGTTCTATATAGGTTTAAAGAGCAGACTTACTGACCGAAATAATAAAAAATCTACATTAGAAAAATATGTTGAAAAAGAACTTGTAAAACTTGGTGATAAATTAAACAATTTAAAAAGTCGAATTGATTCAGGCTCAAAGGAAGAATTATATTACCATTATGGAAATTTATTATTGGCAAATCTTAATAATTATTCAATTGTCAATGATGAAACAATTAGAGTTTTTGATTATATAACTGAAAAAGATATAGAAATTAAAGTTGCAAATGTAAAAAATATTAAAAGTAGTTTGGATAATTACTTTGATAAAGCACGAAATGAAAAAATTAACTATAATAAATCGTTAGAATTGTTTAGTAAAACTGAAAAGCGATATTTTAAGTTTATTGAATATCAGAAGAAAATATCAGATAGTGAAAATTACAATGATTTTATAGAATTAATAAATGAATTAAAACTTGGCAATACAAAGATGAACGAAAAAGATATTAACAAAGAATATAATTTTAAAGAATATATAGCATTTGGAAAATATAAAATTTATGTCGGACGCGATAGCACTAATAATGATATTTTAACAACTCGTTTTGCTAAACAAAATGATTTTTGGTTTCATGTTAGAGGTAGCTCGGGTTCTCATGTTGTTTTGAGGGTTGAAAATACAAAGGAAGTCATTCCAAAGAATGTTTTAAAAGCAGTTGCTTCATTGGCGGCTTTCCACAGCAAGGCAAAAAATGCCGGTGTTGTTCCGGTTGTTTTTACCTTAAAGAAATATGTTGTTAAGAAAAAAGGAATGAACGTTGGGCAAGTTGCTTTATTAAAAGAAGATGTTTTATTAGTGAAACCTGAAATTTCTAAAGAAATTGAATTTGTTGAAGATAGCGATTAGATGTCTTAACTCAATATTTTATAAGTTTGAAATTTGTAAGATTATTACTATTTTTTATAATTGATTAATTTATTTTCTGCACAATGATTTTCAAAAACATTAATATTAAATCCATAATATTCATTATCATTATGACAGCAATAATTGCTTTTAGTTACAATTATTTTTCTGCTAATGGAATTACAATTTTTGCTATTCAAAATGAAGTGAGAGAATTAAAAGAACAGAGAAATTCAAAATTTAATAAAATCAATATTGTATCATTAGAAACTGCAAAAAGAATTTATGATGATAATATTGCTTTGTTTATTGATGTTCGTGACCCATGGGAATATTCTGATGGACATATTTTAAACTCGATAAACATTCCGGAGTTTAGTTTTAGTCCCTATCTTCCTGTTGTTAAAAGTTTAGATAAAAATGGTTATTATCTAATTTATTGTAGTAGTCAAGACTGTGATTTAAGTAGAAATATGGCTACTCGGTTACAAGATTTAGGATTTAAGAATATTTCTGTATTTTCTGGTGGTTGGGAATCTTGGGTTAAAGCTAACTTACCAATATTTAGGAAGTAAATGAAAGTTATTTTTAACAATTATGTTTTATTTTTGATAAGAGTGCTTATTGCACTACTCTTTATTGTAACGGGAGCTGAGAAAATAGTTGATCCTCATCAGTTTTCTGTTGCAATTTTAAAATATCGATTATTCAACTTGTTTTTTGCAAATATAATTGCTATTTATCTTCCTTGGTTTGAGTTAATAGTAGGAATTTTGTTACTTTTTGGCAGTTATATAAAAGAAAATATCATATTAATTGATTTACTACTTTTGTTTTTTAATATACTAATTATAACAGCAATGATTAGAGGTTTGAATATTGATTGTGGCTGCTATGGAACGGCTGGAGCAATGCGAGTTGGTTTTACGAAATTATTAGAAAATTTTGGAATAATAGGACTAAGTTTTATTTTGCTGTTTGCTCATTCATTTAATTCAAAACCAAATATTAGTAATGATTAAAAAAGAAAATATTAAAAAAATACTTATTATAAAACTGCGTGGTATTGGTGATGTTGTTTTAACAACAATTGTGTTCGATACTATTGTTGACCATTTCCCGAGTGCTAAAATAGATTTTTTAACAGATACACCAAGTGTACCACTACTAAAACCTTTAAGACAACTTAATAATATTTTTGGATTTAACCGAAAAAGCATTCTAAAGCGGATATTTTTATTTTTTAAAATTCGCAAACAAAAATACAATTTAGTGTTAGATTTCTTTTCAAATCCGGTAAGTGCACAAATAACATTTTTTAGTGGAGCTGAATTTCGTGTTGGATTTCCATATAAAGGTCGAGCATACGCTTATAATTATTTTGGTCCTTCAATACGCAATGAATTTCATTCGGCTGATTTAAATTTAGAGTTGTTAAAAAGTATAGGGTTAATACCAAAATCAAAAAAATTATACGTTGGCATAAATACAGAAGATATTGAGTTTGCAGAAGATTATTTTTATAGCAACTTTAACAAACATGACATAGTTTTTGGCATTATTCCGGGTGGTGGTTGGCAATCAAAAAAATGTGATCCTATTAAATATGCTGAAATTATCGATGAAATAATTAATAAATATAATTGTAAAATTTTGATACTTTGGGGTCCTGGTGATAAATTAGAAGCTGAAGAAATAATTAGGTACTTAAAAAATAAAGTAACCTTAGCCCCAGCGACAAGTATAACACAAATGGCAGCTATTATAAAAAAATGCAAATTAATTATTGCCAACGATAGTGGGCCAATGCATATTTCAGCTGCTACTGGAACTCCTACACTTGCAATACATGGTCCAACAGATCCCAATTTACAAGGTCCGTATGGCGAACTAAATGAGTGGATTAGATTTGATGAGTTAGATTGTATTCAATGTAATTTATTAGTCTGTCCTAAACAACATCAGTGTTTTATTGATTTGCCTACCTCAAGAGTTCTTGGGAAAATTGATAACATGATTACTAAAAATAGAATATTTTAATTATGAAACGTCTTGAAATTATTCTAAAAAGCTTATTTTTAAAAATTCTTTTGTTTTCTAATAGAAACAAAAAAAAATCTTTTTTACCTGATTCCTTTAATAATAAAAAAGTTCTTTTTATCAGACTTAATAGAATTGGTGATGCTCTTGTTTGTACTCCCCTTCTAAAACTACTTTTTGAGAAACTAAATATTGAGATACATGTCTTTGCTGATAAAAAAAACTGTTTTGTTTTTCAAAATCAGTCTTTTGTTAAAAAATGTATTACTTTTAAGAAAGGAATTAAAGGTTTTTTTGAATATAAAAAGCTCATTAATGATGAAAGCTATGATGTAATTGTAGATTTACATGATGATGTTTCAACAACTGTTAGTTATTTATTAGCTTTATCAAATGGAAATAATATCTTTGGCTTAAAAAAGAAAAATGAAAATTTATATACACATACTATTGAACGAAAAGATTCCACAAAAATTCATGTAGTTGAAAGAATATTGGAAATTGGAAAATTATTTAATGTTTTTGCAGATTATAACCAAACGAATATTGTGTATGAATCAAATTCAACCGACTTTGATTTTGTTAATGAATTTCTAAACAAAAGTATTACGGAAAAAAGACCTTTAATCGGTATTAATATTTCTGCTGGAAATAATGCAAGATTTTGGGGAATAAATAGATTTAGAGAATTATTGGAGTTCTTAAAAAATTATAATGTAAATGTAGTTCTAATTACAACAGTAAAAGAAGTTAGTATAGCTTATCAAATTTGTGCTATGGATTATCCTGTATTCTTTACACAAAAGTATTCTACTTTGGCTGCTTTTATCTCGAAATTGGATTTATTGTTTACTCCAGATACTTCAACAGTACATTTAGCCTCTATGTATAGAATACCTGTATTTGGTTTATATGTCAAATACAATACGAATGATATAATTTGGTATTCTTACAAATCGATACATGCTGAAACAATTACTGAAGAAAGTAATTTGGATGGTATGGATTTTTCAATTGTTAAAAATGATTTTAAACCTTTTTTAGAGAAAATTTTATATGGGAAATAGTATTTATACTTGTAAAAATTTTAATGGATATAAACCCTGTTTTTCTGACCATGATTGTTTTACTAATGGTTGTAAAGAACATAAAGATATGGGTAAAAAAATATTAATAATTAACCTTGATGCTATGGGTGATGTTGTAATGACAACAGCTCAACTTCATGGAATAAAAAGAAAGTATCCAACATCAACAATTTATTGGATTACATTGAAAATATCGGCTGAAATGTTAAAAAATAATCCTTTAATTGATAAGGTTTTTATTTATGATTTTGAATCTCTTTCAATTTTACAGCATATTAAATTTGATATAGCTATGAATGTTGATAAATCACAACGTTCAGGAGCTATACTAATGTCCGTTAATGCAATCCAAAAACTTGGATTTGGAATTGATGAAAACGGTAAAATTATTCCATTAAATGAAGAGGCACATTATAATTATGTCCTTGGTATGGATGATTATCTAAAATTTAAGGTAAATACCAAAACCGGACAAGAGTATTTAGCTGAGACTTTTTTATTAGATTATAAACGCGATGAGTATATTTTTCAATTTACGCAAGACGAACTTGATTATATAAAAGAATATAAACAAAGTATTGGTGTTACGGATTTTGACGAGATAATCGGTTTTAATACTGGTTGTTCAAATACATTTCCAAATAAAAAAATGACTATCGAACAACATGTGGAATTAATTGAAGATTTCCTGAAATATGACAGATTTAAGATTATGTTGCTTGGGGGTCCGGAAGATTCTGAAAGAAATAACATGATTGCATCTAAATTTGGGAATAAAATTATTAATACCCCAACAAATAATGGTGTTAGGAAAGGGACTTGTTATGAGAGTATTCCGCAATTAATAATTACCGGCGATTCTTTTGGTATGCATGTTGCAATAGCTTTGAAAAAATATGTTATTGCTTGGTTTGGTTTAAGTTGTTGGTCAGAAATAGATTTATATGATAGAGGTATTAAGTTGTATCCAGAAAATTTGGATTGTGCCCCTTGTTGGAAAAAGGACTGTCCAAATAACCTTGAATGCATTAAAATGATTGACCTTAAGAAGATTGTATCTGAAACAATTAACTATTTTGATAATCGAAAAAAATAATGAATCAGCAAAATCATCTATTTGAGAATTTAAATAGACCGTTAATTCTTGATGGAGCCAATGGTTCATTAATACATAAATTGGGTGGTAAAATTGATCCGGTTTTGTGGAGTTCTATTTCGTGTTTAACAGACTTTGAAATAGTACTGAGTGTACACAAAGGTTATATTGAATCCGGAGCAGAAATAATTACAACTAACACATTTCGTACTAATCCGGCAGCAGTAAAACAGAGCGGGATTAAACTTAATAATGGAGATTTTGTAAAAAAAGCAGTTGCAATAACCAAAACTGCTATTGGTGATAGCAAAATCTTGATTGCAGGTTCAAATTCGCCGGCTGAAGATTGTTACCAAAAGAATAGAACAATCTCAAATAATGATTTAGAATTTAATCATAAAAAACATATTGAACTACTTTGGGAAAATGGAGTTGATTTTATACTAAATGAAACTCAAAGTCATTTTGATGAAATAAAAATAATTTGCGAGTTTTGCCATTCACAAAGAATTCCTTATGTAATAAGTCTGTATTTTGACAAAGACTTAAAATTACTGAGTGGTGAAAGTGTTTTTGAAGTAATCGACTTAATAAAATACTTTTCTCCATTATTCATTTCCGTTAATTGTATTTCTGCGACGGTTTTTAATGAATTAAGTATAAAATTAGAAGAAGACTTAATTCATGGTTTTTACCTTAATAATGGAAGTGAAAACGATAATGGTTTATTAGATGAAAAATATTCATGTGATGAATACTTAGAAATAATTAAGAAATACATTAATAAAAATACTTTAATGATTGGAGCTTGTTGTGGTTCTAATTTTTCACATATTAGAAGGATAAGAAAATACTTTGATGAACTATATTGAAATTAAGGCACCTGCCAAAATTAATTTAGGGTTAAATATTATTTCGAGAAGACCAGATGGTTACCATAATTTGGAAACTATCTTTTACCCTATTGTTGATTTGTATGACGTTATAAAAATTACTAAAGCAAAATCATTTTCTTTTAGATGTAATGTAAAAGAAATAGATTTAGATTTTAATAATTTAATTATCAAAGCTAAAAACAGGTTAGAAAAATATTCTGGAAAAAAAATAAATGTAGATATTTATTGTGAGAAAAATATTCCCATAGGTGCCGGTTTAGGTGGTGGAAGTTCCGATGCTGCGGCAACCTTAATCTCTTTGAATGAAATGTTTAATCTAAGTATTTCTTACGATGAAATGTTGAAGATTGCACTTGAGCTGGGTTCAGATGTCCCCTTTTTTATAAAGTCAAAACCATCCTATGCAGGTGGTAGAGGTGAAGAGCTTGAACAAATTAACTTAGAAATAAAGCACCCGATTCTTCTGATTAATCCTCGCATACATGTTTCAACTAAAGAAGCCTTTTCAAACATTGTACCAATTAAATCAAAGAATAAGTTGGTTGATTCATTTTCGAGTGAACAATTGGATTTTGATATATTAAATACAAAAGTAAAAAATGATTTTGAATATACTGTATTCACAAAATACCCAGTATTAAAGGAAATCAAAGAGAAACTATATTCAGTTGGTGCAAAGTTTGTTTTAATGAGTGGTAGTGGGTCGACAATTTATGCAATCTTTAGTAATATAAATCAAGCACGCATGGTTTATAATTCATTTCCACCAGAATATTTTAAATTTATCAGCTTGCCATAGTTAAAGCTTAACATTAAGTGTAAAAAGCAAACGTATTGAATTATATATATTTAAAGCTGTTAGTTAAAATTATAAACCCGGCGTTTAGCCGGGTTTAGGATTTCCTTAAGCAATATATTTTCCGCGTTTTGTATAATGCGTGTGGAGAAGTTTATGGGATTTATGGCTGCAAGGTCCTTCAGGAATAAATTCCTCATATAATTTTAATACGTGTTCATTTTCGTGTGATTTTCGCAATTCAAGTTCAGAATCTTCTGCATAAATTGCTTGAGCACGTTTTTGACGTATTTCTAAGTTAGTTGGTATAGGTTGGCCACCTCCACCAAGACAACCACCAGGACAAGCCATAAATTCAATAAAGTGGCATTGACTAAATTTGCCGCCAGCTTTAATATCATCCATAACTTTTTTAGCATTTGCTGTTCCATGAACTACTGCTACTTTTAAAGTTGCTCCTTTTAACCAATCCCAATTAGGAACTAAACTTTTTAAGATGGCAGGAACCTCACCCACTTTATCTCCGAGAGGTAATTCAGCATATTTAATTCCTTCAAAACCTCTAACAGGCATAACATTCATATTGTTGAATAAGTCTTCAACTTTTATCCCTAATACTAATTCAACAACAGTTCTAATGGCAGCTTCCATAACACCACCTGTGGCACCAAAAATTAAACCGGCACCTGAGGCATCACCAAATGGACTGTCAAAATGAGATTTTTCTACTTCAGGTAAATGAATTCCGGCTTCTTTAATCATTTTTGCTAATTCTCTTGTGGTTAAACCAAAATCAACATCTTGATAACCCGAATCTTGCATTTCTGGGCGATTACATTCAAACTTTTTAGCTGAACATGGCATTACTGCTACCGAAACAATATCTTTAGGATCAATACCTTGTTTTTCTGCATAATAGGTTTTTAATAATGCACCAAACATCTGTTGAGGAGATTTTGCACTACTTAAGTTATCAACATATTCCGGATAGAAATGTTCCAAATATTTTACCCATCCCGGAGAACATGAAGTGAATTGCGGAAGAGCAACATTTTCGTCTTTCTGAACTAATGCTTTATATAATCTAAGTAATAATTCTGTCCCTTCTTCCATAATAGTCAAATCAGCAGTAAAGTTAGTATCAAAGACAGCATTAAATCCTATTCTTCTTAAAGCTGTGTTTAATTGATAGGTCATTGAATGACCTGCTTCTAAACCAAATTCTTCGCCTATTGCTGCTCGAGGAGATGGAGCTGTTTGAATTACAACATGTTTAGTTGGGTCGTCAATTGCATTCCAAATATCATCCGATGGATCGTTAGCATGTAAAGCACCGGTAGGACAGCGATTAATACATTGACCGCAATTAATACAAATAACGTCAGCTAGTGGTTTATCCATAAATGTACTAATTGTTGTTTTATCTCCCCTATTTACAGCCTCTAAAACTCCAACTTCTTGCAAATCAATACAAGTTCTTACACAGCGTTTACAAAGAATACATTTATCCATATCTCTAATTACGGAGTATGAGGATTTATCAATTTCATACCTTGATTCTTTAATATGTCCAAAAGTATAACTATCAACACCATATTCTTTAGCTAATGATTGCAATTCGCAATTATTGTTTTTCACACAACTATAACACTCACCATGATGTTCGCTCAGCATTAAGTCAATTATATGTCTTCTTGCTTTTCTAACCAATGTTGATGAAGTTTTAATTTTTATTGGTGCCGTTATTGGGAATGCACATGAAGCTTGTAATGTTCTCATCCCTTCAACTTCAACAACGCAGATTCTACATACACCGGCAATACATAAATCATCATGATGGCACAATGTTGGTATATGTATTCCATTTTGTTTACATGCATCTAAAATTGTTGTACCTAAAGGAATCGAAACCTTTTTGTCATTAATTTCAATAGAGATGGTACCACCGATTGTATTTAAATCGGTTGGTCTTTCAACAACATGAGCTTTTTGGCTTTCAGGTGCTCGCAAAGTTTCTTTAGTTTCCATTATTTCCTCCGTTACTATTGTTGAAAATCTCATCCTTAAAATTATCTAATATTGAAATAAATGAATTAGGCGAAGATTGTCCCAGACCGCATTTTGAAGCTACCTGCATAGTTTTTCCTAATTCTTTCAATTTGTTTATGTATGAGAATGTATAATTGTTTTGTTCAATCATTTCTACTCCTTCAAGTAACTTTACATTACCAATTCGGCAAGGAGTACATTGACCACAAGACTCTTCAACAAAGAATTCCATGAAATTTTTAAGTACTTTTATCATACTACGAGTTTCATTAAAAATCATGATAGAACCACCAGTTGCCACATCCTCGTAAGAGATGTTTCTATTGAATTGTGCTTTGGGAACACAAACACCTGAGGCACCTCCAATTTGAACAGCTTTTGTATCTTTTGCTTCAACAAGTTCTAATAACTCGGTTATTTTTATTCCAAATGGAAGCTCATAAACGCCAGGTTTATTGCAATCACCTGAAATGGATAACAATTTTGAACCAGAAGATTTATCTGTTCCAAATTGTCTAAACCACTCACCACCTTTTACGGTAATATGAGGGATAGAAGCTAATGTTTCAACGTTATTAACAGTTGTTGGTTTTCCTAAAAAACCTGTGTTAACAGGAAATGGAGGACGATTTCTTGCTTCTCCTCTATGTCCTTCTAAAGATTCAATTAGTGCAGTTTCTTCACCACAAACATAGGCACCTGCCCCTAATTTAATTGATATATCAAAATTAAATCCTTCTTTTCCAAGAATATTCTTTCCTAATAAATTTTGAGAACGCATTTTATCTAAATAGTTCAATAAATTTTTATACATGTATTCATATTCACCACGTAAATATACAATGCCTTCATCTGCCCCAACAACATAACCACCTATCACCATTCCTTCAAATACCAATTCAGGATATTCTTGCAATAGAACTCTGTCTTTAAATGTACCAGGTTCACCTTCATCAGCATTACAAATAACATATTTTTTGTCGCTTTTAGCAGCTGCTGTTAACATCCATTTAGTGGCTGTTGGAAATCCTGCTCCCCCTCGTCCTTTCAATTTTGATTCTCTGAGTTCAAACAATATATCTTCACGAGATACTGCAAGAAGTTTTTTTACAGATTCGCCTTGTGTATAATCAGAGAAAATAACTGGACCTTTTCTTGTTTTTTCTATCATTTCCATATTCACTCCTATTTAATCTCGTTTAGAATTTCAACAGCTTTCTCTGGCGTTAGTTTGCTATAGATTTTATCATTAACAAGCATCGCCGGTCCTTGATCACACATTCCTAAGCAGTTTGCATATTCAAGAGTAAACTTTTTATCTTTGGTAGTTTCTCCAAATTTAATTCCAAGTTCTCTTTCAATTGCTTTTGCAATACTTTCTTTACCATGCATATCACAAGTTATGGTTTGACATAACCTAACAATATTTCTTCCTTTTGGTGATGAATTTAGGAAAGCATAAAATGAAATTACACTATATACTTCTACGGGGTGAATATCTAATAATCGAGCAACTTCTTGTTGTGCAAAATCAGATATATAAGTATGCCTTTTTTGAATTTCTTGGAGAATTGTAAGTAAAGACGAACGATTTTTACCAAACTTTTCAACAAGCTTTTCAATCTCTTCAGTTAAAGAGTTCTTTTCCAAAACTAACATAATATTCTCCTATTTTTTTTCTAAAAGATTTTCAACTTTGTTGACTAATTGTTCTGGTGAAATTGGTTTTTCAACAAAATCATCAACAGGAACCATTTCGCCTGAACCATATTGAAAACCTATTGTTTTTGACACAGATGTGTACATTAAAATAGGTGTTTTGATGTTTTCCCTGCGGAACTTTTGCGCCAAAAAGAATCCGTCGTCGGGTTCATCCATCATAACATCAAGAATAATAAGTTGTGGTTGAGTTTCTTTTACAATCTTATAACCATCATCCGGATTAGATGCTGTAACTACATTGTATCCTCTTGATCGTAATACTAAACTTGTAGCTTCAATTATATCCGGATCATCGTCGATAATTGCTATTAATGCCATAGTTTCTCCTGCTTTTAAGTTATTTAGGTAGTTGTATATTAAAAGTAGTACCTTTTTCGTACTCACTATCAACTTCTATCTTTCCGTGGTAAGAATCTACAATCCGCTTTACAATTGTTAATCCTAAACCAGTTCCACTAACTCCACGAGTAAATGCATTTTTTGCTCTAAAAAATTCTTGGAACAACTTGTTTTTTTCTTCAGGTTTCATTCCAATTCCAGTATCACTTATTATTACGTTAATATAATTTGTTGAGCAAAATACTTTTATAGTTATCGAACCATTATCTTTATTATACTTTATAGCATTACTTAATATATTTGTAAATAGTCTTGTTATTTCGTTTTGATCTCCATTAAATACTACTTGAGTATCTGGATATTCTGTTATTACTTCAACTCCTTTTTTCTTTAATTCTATTTCTAAAAATTGAACAGTTGATTCTAAAATTTCTTTTATATCTAATGCTTCAATTTCTCTTTGTTTTGTTTTCATTTCCATGCGAGAAATATCTAATAAATCATTAACTAAGTCTAAAAGACCTCTTAATCTTATTACAGAACGAGAAATAAACTCTCGTTGTTGTTCATAGCTTACATCTATATTATCATCTAAAATTATCTTTAAAAAGCCTTGTACAGCGGCAACTGGAGTTTTTAATTCATGAGCTACCATAGATACAAATTGATTTTTAACTAACTCAATTTTCTTAAATTCAGTAATATTTCTTATTACTACAACAATTCCTGTAAATTTTTCTTCATCGTTTAATATTGCCGAACAGTTGGCTTCAATCACAAGTTCGTTATTGGGTCTAATCTCTACTTGTGACGAATAAGATTTTTTTATTTGGGCATCTGGCATTAAATATTTATTTATTATTTCGGTTATATCCTTAGGTAATTTATTGAGGATAAATTCTCCAAGAATTAATTCGGTTAGGTCTAAGTTTTTAAGTGCACTATTGTTAAAATACGCCAACTCACCATTAGTATTAATTACTAACACACCATCAGTAATGTTGTTAATTATTGTTCTAAGTCTACTTTTTTCATAAGAAATTTCTAAAAGATTGCTCTCTCTCTCTTTTCGTAACTTTTCAGATTCAACAACTAAGACTCTATGTTTATAACCAATATCTAATTGATGTAAAATTTCTTCAGGAGTAAAAGGTTTGGGAATATAATTGTAAGCCCCTAATCGAGTTGCTTCAATAGCCGTTTCGATGCTTGCATACGCTGTTGCAATAAAACAAACAGTATTTGGAAAGATAGATTTTATTTTTTGAAGAACCTCAAGACCTTCAATGTCAGGCATTTTTAAGTCAATAACTGCTATATCAAATTCAGAAGCTATTCCTTTTTCAATTCCTTCTTTTCCATTTTCAGCAGTATCAACTTCAAAGCCCTCCGACTCAAGCAACCTTTTAGTACCTAATCGGAGGCCCTTTTCATCGTCTACAATCAAAATTTTAGCCATATTTTCCAACACATAACAAAATAAGATTTTTATATCTTAAGATATAAATGTTTTATGAAAAATAAAACTAATTTTTCTCAAAAAAAATTAAAAATTCTCTAATTTGGAAATTAATTCTTCTACAACTACCGGTTTATTTAATAAACCATCACATTTTATCCATTCCTTTTCTTCTGCAGTTGAAGAACTGAATTTAAACCCCGTTTCATAAGTAGCGGAAGTTAACATAAAAACGGGTATTGTTTTTCCATATTCATTGCGTTTAATTCTGTGGCAAAGAATAAAACCGGAATCATGTTGTTCCATAATTAAATCGACAATACATGCATCAGGTTTTTCTGCTAAAAAAACATTATATCCTTCTTCACCTGTTTCAGCAGTAAGAACTTCAAATCCTTTAGATTCTAATAAAATTTTGTTTTGCTCTAATAGGTCGATATCATCATCGACTAACAAAAGCTTCTTGTATTTCTCATTGATTTCCATAAAATAAGCTCCTAAATCTCTATAATATTTGTTTTACATTCAAAATTGGTAGTTTTATAATAAATTCAGTTCCTGAATTTACTTCGCTCAAAACTCTAATATCTCCCCTATGCATTTTGATAATGCCGTAAGTAATTGCTAAACCTAAGCCAGTACCTTTCCCCATTTTTTTTGTTGTAAAAAATGGAGTGAACAATTTCTTTATATTATCCTCAGGAATACCGCAACCTGTATCTTTAACTTTAATAATAGCTTTATTTTCATCGGTGTCTAATTGTACAGTTATTAACTTTTCTTCCGAGTCTTCAAGTGCTTCACATGCATTCCCAATAACATTAATTAAAACTTGTTTAATTTGGTCAGAATCCCCTTCAATACTTAAATTATTCGAATTATCAATAATTTCTATTCTTATATTTGAGAATTCAGGTTTAACAGAAATTAATTTTATTACATCTTTAGTTAATTCTGATAGAACAATATGTGTAATATTAAGTTTCCCTTGTCTAGCAAAGTTTAACAAATTAGAAACTATGTTTTTACATCTTACAGTTTCGTCAATAATTAATTTAAGATCTTCAACTCCTTGGTTATACTCCATTTTTTTCTCAATGTCTCTTTTAAGCATTGATGAATATAGAAGAATTGAGCCTAAAGGATTATTAATTTCGTGTGCTACACCTGCAGCTAATTGACCGATTGATGCCAATTTTTCTGCACTTGCTAAAGCATCTTGTGTCTCTTTAAGATCTGAATAAGCTTTTTCCAATTTGTCTATTAGATAAGGTAAACACATCTCTTGTTCAGCAAGGTCTTTTGCAATTGCTACTGCATACTCTCTACAAGTCGCATATCCACAAGCACCACAATTAAGTTCATCATTTTTACTAAATTTATTAGTTTTTGCTAAAATTTCTTTTATTTTCTCTTCAGAAGGATACGGTCTTCTTTGATTTTTGTTATGAAATTTGCGAGTAAGATCGATATTTCTGCTATTATAAATCTCACTTTTCCATACATTTTTGTCCAAGAAATTAATATGTTTTTCAACATATTCTATTACTTTCTCACGTTTAGAATAATAGTTTAAATCACTATCTATTGCAGGTCCATTAATACATCCTTCACAAAACAATATATCAATAAACTTTGATTTAATTTTTTCGTTTGCAATGTCAGTTATAATTTCTACAACTTTATCCTTACCTTCAACAACAATTATTTCTTTGGCAAGTACATCACCGGAAATGTTTGCTGTCTTAATTAAACCACCGGCAAGTGGAAAAGATTTACCAATATTAGCATATGGAGGATCAAAATTTGAGTTATCCAATACAGATAAATCAATTTTGCAATTATTGAAAATATCCTTTAATTCATGAAAAGTTAATACAGCGTCAATAGCTCCTTTTACTGTAAAATCGTCATATTCGCTTTTTTTAGCTACGCAAGGTCCAATAAAAACTATGGGAGTATCAGCACCATAGTTTTCTTTTAAATATCTTCCCATTGCAATCATTGGAGATACTACTTCAGCCAAAAATGGAATTAATTCAGTATGAAACTTTTCAATAAAATTATAAACAGCGGGGCATGGTGAACTGATAATTGTTCTATCCCCTTTTTTTTCAAAAATCTTTTCGTACTCAATACTAACTAAATCGGCACCAAAAGCTGTCTCTGCAACTTTATCAAAACCAAGTAGTCTTAATGCTGTCGGTAATTGAAAATATGTATCCGGAAAAGCAGCAGCAAATGATGGTGCAATTATTGCAATTGCTTTCCCGGTTGGTATTAAATTAGTTAGAACAAATTCAGAATCGCTTTGTATCATTTTAGCATGTTGCGAACATACTTTTACACAATGCCCGCAGCTAATGCATCTATCGCTAATAACTACAGCTTGTCCACCAACAACTCTGATGGCACTTGCAGGACATTCTCGTATACATGAATAACATCGTTTGCAATTTTTAGTGATAGTACTAACGATTCCGGTTTCCATATTTATTCTATTTTTTTATACTTAGAATTGTCTTTCTGTCAACATATTTTGTATGAAGAATTTCATGAGCCTTATGGCTGTTAGGTTCTCCTAAAAATTCTTTATAAAGTTTCAAAATAGATTCATTTTCATGTGACCTTCTAAATTTAGCTTTATTATCGATATCATACAATACCTGAATACGTTTTTTTATTTTATCCGGTTTTTGATTAATTGGCTGACCTCCGCCATTAATACAACCACCAGGGCAAGCCATCACTTCAATAAAATGATAATTAATTTCACCACTTTTAATCTTGTCTAAAACAGGTCTAATATTTCCAATTCCATTAACAACAGCAACATTAACATTCAAACCGTTAAAATCAATAGTGGCTTCTTTTATTCCATCTAAACCACGCAAATCATTCAATTCGAGAGCTTCTAATTCTTTTCCTGTTACTTTTGCATATGCTGTTCTTACAGCAGCTTCCATTACACCACCTGATGTTCCAAAAATAGCAGCTGCTCCTGTTGATTCTCCTAATGGATCGTCAAAGTTATCTTCTGGTAAGTCATTAAAATCAATACCGGCAAATTTAAATAAACGAACTATTTCTCTTGTGGTTAATACTGCGTCAACATCAGAAATGTGCTCTTCGGCTAATTCAGGACGTTCTGACTCGAATTTCTTAACAGTACATGGCATAATAGATACAACATACATATCTTCAGGTTTAATGCCCATTTTTTTTGCATAGAAAGTTTTAAGTACGGCACCCTGCATTTCGTGTGGTGATTTACACGAAGATACATGAGGTAATAATTCCGGGTCGTTCATTTCAATATATTTTACCCAACCTGGACAGCAGCTTGTAAACATTGGTAAAACACCATTGTTTGTTATTCTTTTAATAAGTTCTGTGCCTTCTTCCATTATAGTTAAGTCAGCAGAAAAGTTTGTATCAAATACCTTTTTAAAACCTAATCTTCTTAATCCAGTTACTAATTGTCCAGTAACATTTGTTCCTAAAGGTAAATTATACTCTTCACCAACAGTAGCTCTTACTGCAGGAGCTATTTGTACTACTACATATTTAGATTTATCATTTAACGCTGTTTGAACTTCTTTTAAGTGACTTTTTTCGCGTAATGCAGCAGTAGGACAAACTAAAATACATTGACCGCACAAAATACAATCGCTAATATTTAATCCTTTATTAAAAGGAGTGGTAACATTGCTCCTGAAACCACGATTAGTAAAATCAATAGCTCCAATTTTTTGAATTTCATTACAAGTTCTTACACATCTACCGCATAATATACATTTTGCAGGGTCACGTTCCATAGAAGCACTTGATATGTCAATAGCATGTTCTTTCTTTTCGCCGGCATATCTGTGTTCCCGTATACCATATTGTTCGGATAAATCTTGTAATTCGCAATTCTTATTTCTAACACAAACAAGGCAGTCTTGTGGATGATTTTCAATTAATAACTCAACAATTGTCTTTCTTGCTCTTCTTACACGAGGTGAGTTTGTTTGTACTTTCATTCCTTCGGATACCGGATAGGCACAGCTTGGTATTAAACCACGCATTCCGTCAACTTCACAAACGCAAATTCGGCATGCTCCTGAAGGGAATAAATCTTTCAAATAACATAATGTAGGAATTTTTATTCCTACTGATTTTGCTGCTTCAAGAATTGTCATTCCTTCTTCAGCTTTAACTTTTATATTATTAATGGTCAATTCAACCATGGTTAATCTCCTAATTTCAAATTTTGTAATTACTAAATAACTTCTATTGCGTCAAATCTACATGTTTCAACACACATACCGCATTTAATGCAGTTAACTTCTACAATATGATGTGGTTGTTTTTTGTCACCTATAATAGCTGAAGCTGGACATTTACGAGCACATAATCCACATCCTGAACAAGCTTCTTTGTTAATTGTATAAGTTAACAAGTCTTTACATACTCCTGCTGAGCATTTTCTATCAAATAAATGCTCTTCATATTCTTCTCTAAAATATCTTAATCCAGATAATACTGGGTTTGGAGCAGTTTGACCTAAACCACATAAGGAAGTATCTTTAATAACATCTGCTAATCTTTGAAGATGTATAATACCTTTAAATCTTTGCAATTGACCTAATTTATCTTCTTTTGGAGAATATCTTTTTGGAATTCTTTCGATAATTTCCAACATCCTTTTCGTCCCTTCGCGACAAGGAACACATTTTCCGCATGATTCGTTTTGGATAAAGGTTAAAAAGAATTTAGCTACATCAACCATACATGTATCTTCATCCATAACAACAAATCCACCTGAACCCATCATAGCACCAACTGTTTTTAATGATTCATAGTCAACAATAGTATCCATTACTGAATCAGGTAAACAACCACCGGAAGGTCCACCAATTTGCACAGCTTTAAACTTTTTACCATCAGGTATCCCACCGGCAATATCAAATACAATTTGTCTTAATGATACACCCATTGGTACTTCTACTAAACCTGAATGTTTAATTTTGCCACTTATAGCAAAAACTTTTGTACCTTTACTTGAGTTAGTTCCTACTGATGAGAACCATTGAGCACCATTTGAAACTATTGGTGCAACATTAGCAAATGTTTCCACATTGTTAATAACGGTTGGTTTGCCAAACAACCCGGAAACTGCAGGATATGGAGGTCTTGGTTTTGGCATACCACGTTTGCCTTCAATAGATGCTAATAACGCAGTTTCTTCACCACAAACAAACGCACCGGCACCCTTTTTAATTTTTATATCAAAATTAAATTTGCTTCCTAAAATGTTTTTACCTAATAAACCATATTCCTTGCATTTTGCTATTGTATTTTGAAGGCGTGAAATTGCTAACGGATATTCTGCACGACAATATATATATCCAAATGATGCACCAATAGCATAACCCCCGATAATCATTCCTTCTATAACTCTATAAGGGTCACTCTCAAGTACTGATCGATCCATAAATGCACCAGGATCACCTTCGTCGGCATTACAAACGATATATTTTGTTTCAGACTTTTGATTATGTGCAAATTCCCACTTTTTACCGGTTGGGAAACCTCCACCACCTCTACCTCTTAATCCACTATCTAAAATTTCTTTTACAACTTCTTCGCTTGTCATACGGCGTAAAGCTTTATCTAAACCTTTAAATCCACCTGAAGCAAGATACTCATCAATAGAATCAGGATTTATTATTCCACAATTTTTTAAAACTATTCTAAACTGATTTTTGAAAAAATTATCATCAGAAATCTTTTTATTAGAAGTGTTTTCAACAGCATGTGAACCTAAAAATTTCTTTTCATAAATTTGCTTTTCAACTATACTTTGTCTTAAAAGTTCCGGTACATCAGCTGGAGTAACTTCGCAATAAGATAAACGTTCACCATTTGGAAGTTTAATATCAACAATAGGTTCTTTTGCACAATAACCGATACATCCAGTTGATACTATTTCGGCATCAAGGTTTTGTTTTTGCAATTCAGCCTTTATTGTTGTAAATACTTTATCGGCTCCTGATGCTAAACCACATGTACCCATACCTATAAAAATTACAGGTTTTTCATGTACTTTATATGTTAATCTTAAATTTAATTGTTTAATTTCTTCTGCAATTGCAGGGTCGTGATGACACAAAGGACCTTCTGTACAACAAGCAACAAAGTGTTCACAAGGATTCTCTGAATTATGTTTTGGGTTTCCACAACAAACATCTAAAAATGATTTCATCACGCACCTACCTTTTCAGTTTCTGTTTCTGTAACTTTCGATTCTTTGCGATATTTTGATAATATTTTATTAAGTTCTTTAACAGTTACCCTACCATAATACTCATCATTGATATTAATTACAGGTGCAATACTACAAGCACCAATACATGCAACTGTTTCTAAAGTAAATATTTTGTCACGCGTTGTACTACCAGCTTTAATTCCTAATTCATTTTCTAAAGCCATTAATAAATTTTCTGAACCTTTTACATGGCAAGCTGTTCCTCTACATACTCTAATAACATTTTTGCCGAGTGGTGTAAGTCTAAATTGATTATAGAATGTAGCTACTCCATAAACTCCGCTTAATGGCATTCCTAAAAAATCGGCAATGTCTTTAAGTGCAGGTTCTGGAAGATAACCATAAATCTGTTGTACATCTTGTAACATTGGGATAAGACTGCTTTTATCTTTAGCAGTATAATCTTTGAAAATTTCTGTATGCATAATTTGTTCCTTTAACTGTTCGTGTTTATTATTGCAAATTATATGCCAAGAGTGAAGAGATTAAATGTGGATTAATTTTATAGATAGAAAGAAAGAATTTCTCAGATTATGAAAAATCCTTTCTTATCTATAAGAATATTTTATTTATCGCTTAGGTTCTATCTCTAAAACGATTTTATTGGGCTGATTTTCTTCGTTATAGTACTTTAAAAAAAGAGTTGGTTGATCAATAGAGCTAAATTTTGTATACTTCTCATATGTTTGAGACTTTGAAAACTCCTTTATCATCCATCCATCAGATAAGGTCTCTTTTACTTTTTTCTTTATCTGAGAATATTTTTCTTCTAATTCCTTTTTATCTGTCCCTTCAAAGAATTTTATTTCATATGTATTCTTTTTGTCAGCTACCAATTTTGAACTAATTGATTGAGGAAATTTTAGAGGTGAATCATAAATATTTTTCGTTTCAATTGATGATCTTTTTTTTATAAAGACAAAATTAGCATTTGCATGTGCAACTAAAAATTTTAATAACGTATTAAAATCATTTGATGTAGGAAATGAATATGATTTACGATCAGAAAAACTTATGGTAAGTGAATAATTACCTTGTTCTAAAGTATCACATACAACATATAAACTCCATTTTCCTGATTCATTAGCTACGGTGTCTAATTCTGCTATATGACTGTTTTTGCTGGGATAAGCAAAAATATTCTTCCCTTTGGGAGAGCTAATAAATATGTAGGGAGTGAAATCGTTTGATTTAACAGAAATAATGAAATGGTCGTTATTATTTATATCAAACTCATAATCCGCATATTTTCCATAGCTTGGATCAATTTTACTTTTTTCATCTAATTTGTCATCCAATGAAAAAGACTGAACCTTAAAATCATTATTTGTTTTGATTTGTCCTGAAATAAAAGTTGTCAATAACAAAAATATAAATAAGATGTTTTTCATTAATTTCCCTTTTCTGATTTGTTTTCTTTAACAAAATTCCAAAGAATAAATGATATTAAAAGAGAGATACCACTTATTATAAAAATAATCGATTTATCAATTGCTTGCTCAATAAAATAACCAACAACTAAACTAACTAATAATTGAGGAATAACTACGGATAAATTAAAAATACCCATATATAATCCCATTTTTTCTTTTGATACGTTTTCAGTCATAATGGCAAAAGGTAAACTAACCACAGCAGCCCAACCAATGCCAAGAACAGCCATCATTACATATAAAATAATTGGATTTGAAACGAAAAAAGCAATTGCAAAGTAGCCTAAAGACATAATTAAAATAGTGATGTAATGAGTTTTAATCCTTCCTAATTTTTCAGTTAATGGTTCTAATACTAATGAAGGTAATAAAAACCCAACTGTATTTAAAACCGCAAATGATATACTTATTACTTGACCAATGTGATTATCATCGGTTGTATAAAATTTATCCTTAATAAAAGCAAAGATAAATACAAACATTGTTTGAATACCAATCCATGAAAATCCATGAGCAATATAAATTTTTAACAGTTGTTTAATATTAGTTTTTGTGTTGCTTTTTTCTACTTCAGCAGTTTCTTTATCTGAGGTTAAAGAACGTGGTTCTGTTATAACAAATAGAGGCAATAAAGAGAATAATAAAACAATTACGGCTCCTGCGTAAATTAGGAAATAATTGCCGAAAACAACACCAATTAAGTATGCTAATACGCCAAAGAATCCAGAAATTGTCTGCATCCAAGTGTATCCTTTTGTTCTTGTAGGTCCTTCTGGAGTAACATCTGCAATTAAGGTTCTTGTTGGATTAAAACTAATATTAATTGCCATATCTAAGGTTAAAGCTATTATTACTGCAACTACCATAATAGAACTTAGCCCCAAAAATGAGCTTATTTCAGAAATATTTGGTAATCCTAAAAGCATAAGGGCTGCTAATATTCCACCAACAATAATGAATGGTTTCCTTCTACCACCCCAAAACCAAACTTTGTCACTTATAAAACCAACAATTACTTGTCCAAAAATTCCTGCTAATGGTCCTGCAGCCCAAACTAAACCAATTTCGTGAATGTTTAATTTGTATTTAGTATCTAAAATCCAGCTTAAAACAGCAATCTGTATTGATAAAGCAAATCCCATAGCAGTAGCTGGTAAACTCAAAAGCATGTAAAAGGAGTTTGATAGTTTTTTTTGCATGTTTAACATAATTATTCCATCTTGATTAGTTTAAATTTGTTAAAGTTATTAAAATTATTTTATGATTATTTATTACTTTTCTTTCAAGTTCAATCTTTGTTACCGGTTTATTTGATGAATCATTTAGTAAATTTTTTGAAATAATTTTGGAATTAGATTCAATCATTTTTTTACTGAATTTTAGTTTTTCAGCAATAAACTGATAATCATCCCCTTTTTTTTGATTAATAAAGATTTTTAATTTCTTAAAAACACCTTTAGAAAACTCGGCATCCCACATCTCAACCGGCTTAGTTAAGAATTCACCTGAATGGAAATGGTAACTTAAATCATCTTTATTATCTGTTGTAAAATACTCATATAAGTTACCATTATATTTTTTATTAATAATCTCTTTTAATTGTTCTATTTTTAAGTTCCAAGTAATATCTCTGTACCCATTAGTATTTGTGGTTTCGTTATTGTCAGATTTTGAACATGATATTAAAAAAAGCGGGATAAATAAAAGTATTAAATTTTTGTACATTTTAAAATCAAAATTATTATAAACGTTATATTTAATTAATTTATTAAAATAAGAAAAATTTTTGATTTATTTAGTAAAATATTGGGCAAAAATAATTTTTAACCAAAAAGTAAAATTATACAAACTAAAAATATGTCTTTCATTTAATTGGAGAAATTGTTTAATTATATGTTCAATTTTTTTGTTTTATGAAAAATTCTATGAATGATAAACCAATATATAAAGATATAGTTGTTAATAAGAAAGCTCGTCACGAATATGAGATTATTACTACCTATGAAGCTGGAATTGCATTAGTTGGTACAGAAGTAAAATCACTCCGCGAGAAAAATGCAAACCTTACTGATAGTTATGCTCAAATAAAAGATGGTGAGGTATGGTTAGTTAATGCTCATATTGGAATTTTCAAACAAGGAAATAATTTTAATCATGAACCTTTAAGAAAACGCAGATTATTATTGCATAGAATTGAAATACGAAAAATGCAAAAATATGTTAACGAAAAAGGTTATACAATAATAGCTCTTAAACTATACTTTAAAAACGGAAAAGTTAAAGTTGATTTAGCTGTTGCTCGTGGTAAAAAAGAATACGACAAACGAGAGTCTCTAGCAAAAAAAGAGGCGGAAATGGATATTAAAAGAAAACATAGATATTAATCAAATATTAGGAATAGTATTGGAATCAAAAATTAAATTCCCCAGTATTAATGAGCAGATGGATGTTATTAAAAGAGGTACATCTGAAATTATCCCCGAAGAAGAATTAGTTAAAAAATTAGAAGACTCAATAAAAAACAATAAGCCTTTAAATATTAAATTAGGTTGTGATCCAACTCGTCCAGATTTACATTTAGGACATTCAGTAGTTTTAAGAAAGTTAGCTCAATTTCAAAAAATGGGTCATCATGCAATTCTTATTATTGGTGATTTTACCGGAATGATTGGCGATCCTTCTGGCCGAAATGCTACTCGTCCCCCATTAACAAAAGAACAAACAAAGGAAAACGCTCAGTCATATCTTGAACAAGCAACAAAAATATTAAATAAAGATACTACTGAAGTAATTTTCAATTCTAAATGGTTGGGTTCAATGTCTTTTGAAGATGTTATTAAATTAGCATCTAAATATACAGTTGCTCGAATGATTGAAAGAGATGACTTCACTAAACGTTTTAAAGCCGGTATTCCAATTAGTGTGCATGAATTTTTATATCCATTAGCACAAGGAATGGATTCTGTTGCTATTAAAAGTGATGTTGAATTAGGTGGTACTGATCAAAAATTTAATTTATTAGTTGGCAGAGATTTACAAAGAGAGTATGGTTTAGCTCCTCAAGTTATTATTACTATGCCATTACTTGTTGGAACAGATGGCGTTGAAAAAATGAGTAAATCATACAATAATTATATTGGTATTAGCGATTCTTCAAAAGATATCTATGGTAAAACACTTTCTATTCCAGATTCATTAATTTTCAATTATTATGAGTTGGCTTCTGATGTGACATCAGATGAATTAGCCAAAGTTAAAATTGAGTTGGAAGATACTTCCATAAATCCACGAAACATCAAAAGAAATTTAGCAAGAAGACTTGTAACTATGTATCATTCTGAAGAAGAAGCAGAACGAGCAGAAAAAGAATTTGATGAAATATTTGTAAAAAAAGGTGTTCCTGATGAAATGCCTGAATTTGAGATAGAAGAAAATAATTACAAAATAGAGATTATTGATTTAATTGTATTAACAAATTTAGCTCCCTCAAAAGGTGAAGCAAGACGTTTAATTACGCAAGGTGGTGTATCCATTGATGGCAATAAAATTACCGATGTTAAAGCATTAATTGAAATTGTTTCAGGTAGTGTCCTAAAAGTAGGTAAACGTAATTTTATTAAATTAATTGTTAACAATAAATAGGAGGTATTAAATTGTACGTTCCAAAAAAAATATTTTTTACTAAAGGAGTTGGAGTACATAAAGAGTACTTAGCTTCATTTGAATCAGCATTAAGAGATGCTCAAATTGAAAAGTACAATTTAGTTAGTGTAAGTAGTATTTACCCCATTGGTTGTAAACGAGTTACCATTGAAAAAGGTTTGCAAGAGTTAACTCCTGGTCAAATCGTACATGCTGTTATGGCTCGAAACGCCACAAGTGAGGCAAACAGGTTGATAGCTTCTTCCATTGGTGTTGCTATTCCTGCAGATAAAACTAATTATGGATATTTGTCAGAACATCATCCCTTTGGAGAAAATAGTCAAGTTGCAGGTGATTATGCCGAAGATTTAGCTGCTACAATGTTAGCTACAACACTTGGTATTGATTTTGACCCAAGTGAAGCTTGGAATGAGCGAGAACAAGTTTTTAAAATGTCAGGCAAAATTGTAAATACTTTTAATATTACTCAGACTGCAAGAGGTCACAAAGATGGTCTTTGGACTACTGTAGTTTCTGCAGCTGTATTATTACCATAAAATTTAGTTGGGGATTTTTTTCTTTCTTAAGATGAAAATCCCCAATGTATGTATTATTCCTGCAATTAAAAGCCCTGCAATCATTGGTTCTACTAAATTAAATACATAGTAATCTTGATAATATGGGCGAATTATATACCAAGATAAACCACTTAAAAACCCTATTATTATTTCTAAGGTAATTATTTTTGAATCAATTTTAAATGCTTTATAATAAGTACTAAGAATAACTATAATTATTCCTGGTATACAAATACTTCCAAGTGTATACCATAAATCAATCACTGATTCAATTAGATAAGCTAAGGTTATTGAAATAATTATTGAAACAAATAAACCAATACGTGTATATTTAACTACATCGATGTTCGGTTTTATTCTTCGTACAAAGTCATTAGAAAATGTTGTTGCACTTAAAAATAAGAAGCTGTTTAATGTTGAAAGGATAGTAGCAAACAATGCGGCGTAAAACAATCCTTTTAAGCCGGATGGTAAAATTTGTTCAGCTAAAAGCGGAAACGCCATAACAGATTTACTTAAATTTGGTAATGCTGCTTTTGAGTATAATCCTGAAATATTTGTTAAAAAATCAAAAATTATCCATAACCCAACAGATATTATAATTCCCCTACTTGCTACTTTTGAATTTTTTGCTGCATAACATCTTTGATGAAAACCAGGGTCTGCAAATGTCCAAAGTGCAATTAAAAACCAAACTACAATATATCCAGTACTTACTTGAGAAAACGGCTGAAGATGTGTACTTGGAAGCGATTTTGCCAAATAAGAAAAGTCTCCAAGTTTATAAAAAGCAGTAAAAAATAGAATGCCAAAGCCTAAAAACATAATCACAAACTCAAAAGCATCAGTATATAAATCAGATTTATATCCTCCCTTAAATAAGTAAATAGAAGAAAGTAATCCTGATATTATTAAAGAAGTAAATATATTTAGATTAAAAATTAAACTTAATATATTCGCCATCATTAAAAGATATGGTGCCGGTGAAACCAAGACAAATATTAAAATTGAACTTAATAGTGAGTTTGTTTTTCCGTATTCCAACTGAATTTTGTCAGGAATTGTAGTTAAGGAAGTTTCCCTAATTTTTTTTGCTATTGTAAAAGCAAAGATTATTGCAAAAATATAATAAGGAACTCCTTGTGTTATCCAGCTAACCAGTCCGTAATTATATGATAATTCTCCAATTCCTAATATTCCTCCATACCAAGTTGCTACATTAGTAATAACAAATAATACAAGACCAACATTTCTACCAGATAGCAAATATTGATCCTTATTTTTTGTTGTTTGCGGAATAAAACCAATCAATAAAACGCAAAATAAAAATAGTATTATTACAATTATGTCTATATTACTTAAAAAAATCATTTTTTATTGCTTCGTCCAAATTTCTAATTAACAAAAAAACATCGTCAGCATTAATACAAATTTTATCGCTTACAGCAATATTACTTGTACTATCTCGTACTCCAAATGCAATTGTTTCGTTATGAAGATTATATCGTAATCCCCTTGTAGTCATTTTTATTAAATTATTAAAGCTAAAAAAAGAAATAATTTCATCTGGAGTTGTTCTTAGTTCGCAATTATTAAAAAAACAAGTCATAATCCAATTGTTGTGGACTAAATGCAATTTAATTTTAGATGAATATTTTAATAAAATTGAAATATTCCCTAATGAATGATCTAATCTATCTCCAATGCAGCTAAGAAGAATAATCTCATCATATTTTAATTTACGCGTGTAATTAAGGCATTTTTCAATGTCCGTACTATTTTGGTCTTTTATCTTGACAATTTTTTTTACCTTTTCCTTGTAAAAATCATATGTTTCAGACATTATAGAATCTAAATCACCAATAATATATTTAGGAATAACATTTAGTTTTTTTAATTGGTTTGCTGCACCATCGGCACAAAAGATATCAATGAAGCCGTTTTTTTGTAAACGGCTTATTTCTTTTAATTTTGGGCTATATCCATTGCCAATAATAATTGCTTTTTTAATCAAAATTCAACCTTTGTTGCGAAATAAATGTTTCTTTCGGCTCCCGGAAAAAACTCTTTACCATAAGCATAAGAAGCATACAATTTATCAAATAAATTATTCACTTGAAATGTTAATTTAATATTTTCTGATATAGGAAGTATTGAAAAATCATAACTTAATTGTAAGTTAGCTACAAAGTAAGAATCAATAACATTATCAGAATAATCAACAAAATTAGGATAATTTTGTAAATATTTTTGCAAATTAGTATAATAATTATCAGAATAGAATTTGCCTAAATATTTTCCATTAAGTTGTAGCGAAAATTTCTCATAACTAAAATTTATTGCTGCATTTAATAAAACATTTGGAAAACCTCCAATTAGATTTTCACTTAAATCTTGTTTTACAATCTCTCCTGTGTTAGGATCTTCAATATAGCTAAAGCCTTCTGAAATATAATTTTTATTAACATTAATATTACCAATAATTTCAATAAAAGAATATGGTTTTGTGACTACTGAAAATTCTATACCATAATGGAGTGTTTTATTCATATTACCAGTAATGGGTTGTCCAAAGCGGTCTAATTGTCCATTTGAAATAATTTCATCGTTAAACTGCATAAAATAGAAATTTAAACCAAGGTCATTTAAATCATTTTTATAGTTGACTCCCAAATCAAGACTCAGCATTTTTTCCGGTTTTACCAAAGGGTTATTATAGTTATAACTTCCATCATTGTTCTGTTCAAATTGTGGTAAAGTTCCACCACTTGATTCGGCTGCATCATAATAATTTTTTAATCTTGGCTCTCTTGATACATAAGCAATTGAAAAATAAGAGCTTATATTTGAATTAAATTTATAATTTAGCCCAAATCTCGGATTTAAAAACAGATTTTTTACTTCAAAATCATTATTCTGATATTTCTCATTAAAAAGTAAATACTTATTATAAGCTAATTGAATTTCTCCGGCAATTCTTAATTTATCATTTATTTTATAATTTTCATTAATAAATAAATTATAAATATCTTTTCCTCCTTCATAATAATAATATCTAAAATTTGGAGAAACGCCTAAAGGTAAATTTTCGGCATAGTTTATACTTCCCCAATGTATGGAACGATGTATTCTTACCTCTGCACCTACAATAAGTTCTCCATTAGGATGTTTGTAGCTTATTCTTGGTATCCATCCCCATTGTTTATTCTCAACCATTGCTCTGATAATAGCATTACCAGGATTACTTGTTGGGTTAAAACCATTATTATAAGTCAATCTAAAATAAGAAGAATCAGCCCAAGAAGCATCATAATCAAAGTATCCATTCCCAATTATCAAAAATAAAGCAGAATTAAGTGTAATATTATTTGTCAAATTTATTTCATTCAAAATTTCAAAATGGGGCTGAAAAAACTCTTCTTTTTCTTCAGGTCTGCGAAATAATTCATACGAATATTCAGTTTCACTTGCACTCCAGTACGAATGGTTCATTCTTCGCAAATTTTTATCGGTTATAGCAAACTTAGGTAAACCTGTATAAGCCAATCCATCTTTAACTAAGCCACCATATATATTAATTTGAGTTGTAACTTTATCATCAAATCTTACAGCAGATAAATAAAAAGATTTAAAATCAGCCCATGAATTATCCCTATATCCAGAAGTTAACACATTTGATAAGCTAAAATAATATGAATACTTATTATCGACTATTCCACTACCCACAGAAACGCCATACTTCCTTGTATTGTAATCACCAATACCAAATAAAACGCTTGAAACTGGTCTTTCTGAAAAATTTGAAGTAATGATATTAATAGAGCCGCCGATTGATGGATAACCACTTATACCAGAGCCGGCACCTCTTTGGATTTGAATCAATTCAGTATTTGCCAAAATGTCAGGCATATCTAACCAATAAACATTGTGGTCTTCTGGTTCATTCTGAGGGATACCGTTTACTGATACAGAAATTCTTCTTTGGTCAAAACCTCTAATATTTAGATAATTGTAACCTATACCACTTCCACCTTCAGAATAGAACATTGTGGAAGGTAGATTACTAATCATTTCAGGCACATCCTGCAGAGTATAGTTTTTCGAAAGTCTTTGTTTATCTAAAGTTGATAATGTGAACGTTTGTTCATATTTCTTTGCATTAATACCCTCAACAAGTATAGTTTGACTATTTAGAAGTTTCTTAGTCATTTTGATAGGAACCATATTATAATTCTTAATAGAATCAATTAGTATTCTTTTTTGTTCATAGCCAATAAAAGAAACAATTAATAAACTATCTGAATCTTTAGAAATACTAATTTCGAACAATCCATTTTTATCTGTTGTTGTCCCCTTATTTGAAGGCTCTAAAATAATATTGGCAAATTGAAGAGGAAGTTGTTCGGAGTTAGTAACTACTCCTTTTAATTTAAAATTATTTTGACCAAAAATAATAAAAGGTAAAAAAACAAGAATAATAAAGAATTTTTTCATAAAATCTCCTATAAATAAAAAAAACCGTTTTGGGAAAACGGCATTCTATATTATTCCTGCAACGCTTTCCTACGCTGGTATTATCCAGTTCAGGTTCCAGGGTATGTTCTCAGCAAACTCCTTTGTTAATGGAGAGAGCACCCCTAACGGTTTACGATAAAAAATATTTAATTAATTTAATAAGCTATTGGATATTTAATTTTTGTCCTGCAGTTAATTTATCACTAAGTAAATTATTAGCTTCTTTAATGTCACTTACGCTAACAGAGTATTTTTTCGAAATAGTCCATAAGGATTCGCCGTTTTTTACAACATGAACCTTTGAATTAGACTTTGACTTTGTAGATTTATTTTTTGTAGTTTTTGCATTTTCAGAAAGAACTAATACCTGTCCAATTTGTATATTATTGTTAGAAATATTATTCAAACTTCTTAATTCGGAAATTGAAACATTAGTAGCTTCAGCAATCTCTCCTAAAGTATCTCCTTTTTTAACAGTATAAGTTTGTTCAGAATTCGATTTGGAAGTTATATTGTTAGATCCTTTACTTGATTGTAAGTGTGAACCTTTATCAATATCGCTATAAATGTTTAAATTTTGACCAGCAACAATATTATTATTAGTTAAATTATTCCATTTCTTAATATCGTTAATCGAAACACCAAAGTTGTCAGCAATTTCACCAATAGTATCCCCTTTTTTTATTGAATAGCTAATTACATTGGAACTACGTTTCTTATTGTTATCGCCATATGAAGAAGTCACTTCGGTATTTTTAATTGATAATACTTGACCCGCAGCAATTTTATTTCCTTTTAAATTATTCCAGGCTCTCAATTGTGCAATTGTAACATCAAATTTCTTGGAAATTTCACCTAAATTATCACCTCGTTTTACTTTGTATTTTGTGGTTGACGAAATTGTTTTAACAATTCTTGGTGAATCTTCTTCGTTTGAATCGCCTAAATAAACCCTTAGTGAGTTACCAATACTAATTTTATCAGATTTTAAGTTGTTCCATTTTTGTAACTGAGTTACTCTGACTTTATACTTTTCTGAAATTGAAGATAAAGTTTCTCCGGTTTTAATTCGATGTTTAATCCAATTTCCTGTTTGAGCGATAGTTTCAGAAATTTTATTAGCAGACAGAGAATCTAATTTTGCAAAATGTTCTTTCTTTTCACTTGGAACGTAAATATTTAATTTTTGTCCAACTTTAATACTTGATGTATACGAAATATCATTCCAGTTACGTAAGTCTGCAACTCTTACTTCAAACAATTGAGCAATATCAGTTAAAGCATCATCTTTTTTTATTGTATAAGTAACTAATTCGCGTCCTTCAGGAATAAAAGAAGAATCTGAATCATTCATTTTTTGATAAAGTGCGTAATAATCAGTACTGTCAAAGTTGTTTAATTTAACTTCGTAAGGAGCATTTTTTACCGAAGAATTTACAATTTCATCTTCTGCCGGCAAGATATCAGTATTAACTACAATTTCACTTTCTTGAACACTTGAAATTGGGATTTTAAGGCTTACCCCTTGATACAATCTGCTTTTTGTAGATATATTATTAATTTTAGCTAAACGTTGTTTGTTAATTTTGTATTGTTTAGCAATAGAAGTAACTGTTTCACCTTTTTTTACCTCATGAATTACAAACTGTTGTTTTAATTCATCTGGAATGTTATTTAAATTTTGTACAAATGCGTCATAAGATTTGACAGGAACTTTTAATAAATAGCCACCGGGATGTTTAGGTGGAGTACAATTTTGGGTTAATTCAGGATTAAGATCACGTAAGTAATCGATATTTATTCCGGCACATTTTGCTAAAACAGCCATATCAATTGACTCTTCGATTGAATATAGTTTATATTCTAATGGAGATTCATATAAAAGATTTGTAATTCCGTACATCTCTGGTCTACTTGCTATTAATGTAACCGCGATATATTGAGGAACATAGTTTCTTGTTTCTTTTGGCAAATATGGCATGATTGACCAAAAATCTGAAGAACCGGAACGATTAATAGCTTTAGTAACGTTACCTTCACCACAGTTATAAGCAGCTAAAGCTAAATACCAGTCACCTAAACTATAATACAAATCCCTAAGATGTTGAGCAGCTGCTCGGGTTGATTTTTCAGGATCCATTCTTTCATCATAATAAAAATCAACATCTAATCCATACCTCTGACCTGTTTCTTTAATAAATTGCCATAATCCAACAGCTTTTGCCCAAGAACGGGCGGTAGGATTTAAGCCACTTTCAACCATGCTTAAAAACAGCAACTGTTGTGGTACTTTTTCTTCAGTAAATATTTGAGCCATCATTGGAAAATATTTTCCAGAACGGCTTAACCATGAATTTATATATTTTTTCCCTCTTCCTGTAAAATATTCGATATATTTTTCAACATAAGAATTGATTTGTAAAGGAAATTCACCAACTAATATCGTATTTGCAGGTCCAGTTTGAATACTATCGTTTTTAGTTTCTGTAAAGTCAGGGATTTTATTTTTCATCCATTCATCTAAAGCAGCAACGGAAACGTTTTCAGGGAGTTCTTCAAATTGGTCAACATAGTTTTTATAATCATCAACAATTGCTTTTTCTAACTCAACGTAAGCTTCATTTTGTTCTATTTCAGGATAATAACTTAATCTGGTTACTATTGTTAAAGCTGTTTCAAAATTGGAAAAAGCTTCAACTGCATTCCCCGCTTTCTTGTTTTTTAAGGCATCAACATAATACTGTCTTGCTTCTTCGAGATGTTCATTAATAATATCTGAAGTCTCAAGTACTACAACCGAGTCTTGATTTGTTGTTTCTGAATTTTTTTCTACTTTGTTAAATAACCCACATCCCGAAGCAATTAATGCTATTAAAAAAAAGTATATTAAGCGAGTCTTTTGCATCAATAAATGTCTCCGAAAAAATTAAAACAGTTATCAAGATAAGGCGTAATAAATTTAATGTCAATATTGCATTATATGTTTTATATTATATATAAAATATATTTTAAAAATTTAACATTAAAAACATGAACGAATGTTCATATATTGTTAAGAAATGTTAACAGAATTAAATACTATCCCCATCTTTATAGATTTGAACTTTATTATTTAATTGAAAAATCTAATCTATTTTCAGACAATCAAATTATAAAGATTATGCTTTTTTATTTCTTGCTCTATTTCATTTCTACAAGTGATAAAGTCATTATTAATAAGCTTCTCTTTAATGGTCAAGTTACTGTTCGTTATATCTTTTTGTGCCACTATCTCCATTGGTTGGGCTTTTGCAAAGTATATTTTATCACTCAAAAAGATGGCTTCTAAAAAATTAGATGTACCGAAAAATATGCTTATATCATTATTTTTTAATAGAACACGTAAAAAGTCAATTATTTCAATCTTGGACTTGTTTTTCATATTATTAAACGCATCATCTATTAAAAACAATTTTGAACCAAGTGATAATCCAATAGCAATGGTTAATCTAAACAGAAATCCACTATTAATTAATTGAGGAACATGTGAACCATAACCAGCCAAGCCAACCTTTTCTAAAACAAGATCAATATCATTATCTTTTATTGTTTTATTATAAAACTTGATATTTTGTGCAGTTGAATATCCTTTTACGGCTATTGGCACGGATGGTATATAAAACACTCTATTATTATAGCAATTGATAACACCATTATCGGCATTATTCGAACAAATTAGATTAAATAGTGTTGATTTTCCAGAACCAAAAGGAGCTAACAACGTAACAATTTTGTTCTTTTCAACATGTAAATTCAGTTTATTAAAAATTATTCCATTTTCTACAGAATAAGTAAGTTCATTTATTTTTAACATAGTATTATCCAACGAAAAATTCTACTTTATTTTATCCCAAGCAAGATTAAAGATTTTATCTCCAATAAAAATTATAATTGAGGAAATGATTGTTATTGCAAATACACCACTCAAGTCATAGTTTGTAAATAATTGAAATATATTTGAACCTAATCCACCCGATTGAGAAATAAATTCATATATAAAAACAATGCCCCAAATTTGAAGATGAAATAAATAGCGATCTTCATATAACTTATCGAACAATTGTAGCGATTTTAATTTAATAATTTTCTCATTACCTAAATTATTTAGTTTAATAAAATTGATCTTATTGGATAAATTAGAATAACTTGTTTGGAATACTTTGTTGTATAATCTAATTATTGCCCAAAAACAAGTAAAAATAAATTCGGCAAAAATTGATGAATTAAACCAAAACACCCATATTACAATAAAAATTACTGACGGTATAAAGTAATTAACATTATTAAATAAACTTATATTAAATGAAATAACTTTGGGATAAGACAATTTTAGAAAAATATATGAAAAAATAATTCCGATATAAACTGCAGTAGATGAAATAGCAATACCGGTAATAATATCATAATCAATAAAAATTGAAATAATAGATTCATAAATCAAACTTGCTTTAGGAAAGAATTTGTTAACAGGAATAATAAACTCAAATAAAATAATGTAGGTTATTATTGGCAAAAATATTTGTAAAAAATATTTTGTTATTTTACTTTTTGATAACAATAATTCAATCTCCTAAATTATTTACTTTTACAATATAGTCATCTTAATTAGCTTTTACAAATGGGTTGTATTTTTTTTCATGTTGAATAGTTGAAGTATTACCATGACCCGGAAAAATGATTGTTTCATTTGGTAAATTATATAATTTACTTAAAATTGAAACATTCAAATCAGTATAACTACCTTGCCAAAGGTCAGTTCTTCCAATGCTTTCATTAAAAAGTACATCACCGGTAAAACATATATTCTCTTGTGGCACATAAATACAATATTCACCTGGAGAATGACCTGGGGTATGGATAAAATGCAATTTGATTTTTCCGATTGATAACTCAAGATCTTCTGAAAAGAATTTTTCGGGTTTAATCACAGGCTCTAATTTAATATTAAAACTGGAAGCTTGCATCTCTAATAAATCAAACAGGAATAAATCGCCGTGAGGGAAATAAAACTCAGGATTAAATGTTGATTTAATAAAATTATTCCCCAAAACATGATCAATATGACAATGTGTGTTGAATAAATATTTTATATTTAGTTTATTCTTTAAGATATACTCGTTTAACTCTTGTTTTTCGAAATACTCATAACAACCAGGATCGATAATGCAAGATTCTTTGGATTCCTCATCAAAAACAATGTAAGTATTTTCTGAAAAAGGGTTAAATATAAATGTTTCTATTTTGATCATGACTTTGTACTAAAATTATTTTTAATTGTATTAGGAGTTTTACAAAGATAATTATTATAATTATCTTTTATTTCTTCAATAGAATCTCCCCCAAATTTCAACAAGAAAAATTTTGCAATACTCCAAGCCATCATCGATTCTGCAATTACAGCACAAGCAGGAACTGCAACAAAATCACTTCTTTCTCTTCTTGATTCGAGTTCTTCCATTGAAGAAAAATCAATTGATTTAATTGGAGACATTAATGTGGCAATCGGTTTCATGGCTCCTCTAATAATAATTGGAAGACCTGTGGAAATACCACCTTCAATACCACCCGCTCTATTAGTTGAACGTGTAAATTGATTGTTTTTTAAGCATATTTCATCATGTGATTCGGAACCAAATATATTAGCTGAATTGAAACCATCCCCTACTTCCATACCTTTTACAGCATTAATAGACATGATTGAAGCAGCAATATCTGTATCTAACCTTTGATCATAATGCATATAACTACCTAAACCGTATGGAACTCCGGAAGCTACTACAATAAAAGTTCCACCAAGAGTATCACCTTTCTTTTTAGCAATTTTAATTTTATCAATAATTCTTTGTTCTTGTTCTTTATCAAATACTCTTACTTCACTTTTGTCAGCTTCATTACTCAGTTCTAATGCATTAGAAAAGTCTCCTAATGAATTGGAATATAGTATGTTGGCAAAAGGATTATTAGAAAATTCACCGCCAATATTTTCAACATAACTTCCAACATGAATATCAAATTCTTTTAAAAATAATTTAGCCACAGAACAGGCAGCAACTCTTGCAGCAGTTTCTCTTGCACTTGATCTTTCAATGGAATTCCGAATATCGTCAAACCAGTATTTTTGTGTGCCTGTTAGGTCGGCATGACCAGGGCGTGGAATGGTTATTTTTTCTATATCATCAGATTTATTAGTTTGGTTCATCTTTTCTGTCCACGCATCCCAATCATAGTTTTTTATAAACATTGCAATTGGAGAGCCAAGAGTTTTTCCGAAACGAACACCTGACAAAAGTTCTATTTTATCCGTTTCAATTTTCATTCTCTGACCTCTTCCATAGCCAGACTGTCTACGCTTAAGTTCTAAATTCACAAAATCAACATCAAAATTAAAATTTGAAGGAAAACCTTCAACTATTGAAGTTAATCCTTTTCCGTGCGATTCACCACTTGTTAAAAATCTAATCATATTTTATTATAACTTTAATTATTAAAAACTAAATATAAATGTAATAATGCTTTTTTTATTGCCCAAATACTTTTTAGTATAAATATGTAATTACATAAACTAAAAACGCCCTTTCGGGCGTTTTAGTTGTAAATTTATTCAGGAATATCAAGCCCAACAATCCGATTATTTTCTTTATCAATTGCAATTGTTAGTAAAACAGACTTCCCTTTCTTTTTATTAATCATTTCTTCAAATTCCGAAACACTATTTACCTGTTTTCTATCAACTTCAAGAATTAATAAGTTTTTACTTAAGTTTTGATTGTATGCTTTTCCGTATCGTTTCACGTCAACAATTTTAACACCATGATCTGATTCAAAATCGTTTAACTCTTGGTCAGTAGGGTTTTTTACGGTCATACCAATATTATCAAGTGTAACTTCTTTCCCAGGTTTGCTATTCTCATTTTTTGATCTACCTGAGGAGGATATTTTATCTACTGATTTGTCTTTATCAGGAGCCTTAAGAGTTATATATCTTTCGATTTCTTTACCGTCTCTATATATAGTTAATTTAACTTCATCACCGGCACGTTTTTTTGCGATAAATCCTTGTAATTCGTTAGGTTGATTTACTTCTGTTTCGTTAACTTTTAAGATAATATCGCCAATTTTGATATCTTCTTTTGAAGCTGCTCCATCTTTAGTAATACCCTGAATCATAATCCCTTTTGGCTTATCTAAACCAACAGCGTTAGCCGTTGCAGCATCAACTTCAGAAATATTAACACCAATATATCCACGAGATACTTTACCATTCGCAATTAAATCAGCAGCAACTGCTTTAGCAATGTTAATTGGAATTGCAAAACCATAACCAATATAACTGCCTGACATTCCATTAGTAGCAATTGCAGTATTGATTCCAACAACAGAACCAGACAAATCAACTAAAGCTCCACCACTATTACCAGGGTTGATTGCTGCATCAGTTTGAATAAAATTTTCAATCCCATAGCTTTCTTTAATAAGATTTAAACTTCTACCTACTGCACTAACTATCCCAGCAGTAACGGTTGAAGCTAAAGAGAGTGGATTTCCAATTGCCATCACCCATTGACCAACTTTTAAATTATCAGAATCACCCAAGTAGGCAGCTGGCAATCCAGAAGCATCAATTTGAATAATTGCTAAGTCTGTTAATGGATCGGTCCCTATAACTTTAGCGGAGTATTTTCTTTTATCGTGAAGTTGAACGTCAATATTAATTGCATTTTCAACCACATGGTTATTTGTTAAAATATATCCGTCGTCTGAAATAATTACTCCACTACCTCCTCCTTCTTGTTCACGTGGTGAATCATCGCGAAATGGGAAGAAAAATTTAAAGCCATCAGGTAAATTATTCTCTTTTGAGCGACTTACAACGCTTATTTGAACAATTGATGGTGTAACTTTTTCAGCTACATTTATAAACGCATTGTTAAATGCCATTGCATTCTGATCTATATTTGTAATTGGTGGCTGTGAGGGACCAAATTTAAAATCTGCAAGTCCGGGTTTTACCCAACCAAATCCAGAAACCATTATAGTACCAAATGCAAAACCAATAAACAACAATGATAGAGTTCCAAATAAACTCTTCTTTTTCATAATTTCCTCCGAAATATTAAAAAATTTGCAAAGACTTTATTCCTGAAAATTCAGGTATATTTCTTTTAAGGTACCTTTGTAAAAAAACAATTATTAAATCAAGATTATAATCTGTTATTTGTATTTCGTTATTTCTTGATATTAGACAAAGCAAATTTTTAAAAAGTTCCTTCGAAATTTTTGGTAATAATTCTTTTTGAGTAAAACATGAATTGCAGACGAAGCCATAGGTTAAATCAAAATGACCGTTATCGTGTTCAAAAATATTTCCACATAAAGAACATTCGTTAGAATTTAGTTCGTAACCAAGTTCTTTAATAAAAAATAAAAAGAACTTAACAAATAATAATTTCGGATTTTGCCCACTTTTTTCAAATAGTTCTAAAATTCTTACAAGCCCCTTGTATAACAAAGCATTTGGCTCGTTTTCATGAATTAAATCATTAATAAGTTCAAACAATGCAGAAACATACTTAAAAGTATCAATATCAGCTTTAATATTTTTATAATAGTTAATAAGTTCTGCCTGTGTAATTAATTGTAATGTACGTGTATCTTTTTTATAATAAACTATTTCAATTTGATTAAATAAATCTACTATTCCGCTAATTTTAGATTTATTACTTCTACCAGCCTTTATTATTGCAGAAAATTTTCCATATTCAGCAGAATATAAAGTTACTATTTTACTTGATTCTCTATAATCAAATTTTTTAATGCATAAAGCTTTAGTTTTAATTATTTCAGACATTAAAGTTGTATGGCTCGTTAAATAACCCCTTATCGGTAATTATTCCCGTTATTAAATTATGAGGAATTAAATCAAATGAAGGATTATATACTGAATAAATACTTTTTGTAAACTTAATATTTTGTATTCTATTCATTTCAAATTTATTCCTTTCTTCAATTGGAATATCATTTTCTGATTTACAATTTTTATCAATGGTTGTTTCAGGAGCAGCAATATAAAAAGGAATATTATGGTACTTACAGATTACAGCTAAATTATAAGACCCAACTTTATTGGCTGCATCTCCATTTACAGCTATTCTATCTGCACCAACAATAACCAAATCTACTTTCTTTTGTTTCATTACAAATGCAGCCATCGAATCCGTAATCATATAGAATGGAATATCTTCCTTTTTTAACTCATAAGTCGTTAGTCTGCCACCCTGCAATAAGGGTCTTGTTTCATCAACATAAACAAGTTCCACTAAATTTCTTTTATAGGCTTCCTTGATAACTGCAAGAGCAGTTCCTTCTCCACCGGTAGCAAGTTTACCAGTATTACAATGTGTTAAAACAGTACATTTATTTGAGAATATTGGTAATCCATTTTTTGCAATTAAATTACACTTTGTAATATCATCGTTATGAATAGAAATAGCCGTGTTAACCAAGTTATCAAACACATTATCGTTTTTGGATAAACTGTAATAAACCTTCTTCATTTGTTCAATCGCCCAAAACAAATTTACAGCGGTTGGTCTTGTTGAAGCTAATCTATTGGAAACATTTTCAAAATATTCATTATCAAGCAAATTATGATTTTTGAATGCTAAGGCTATTGCATAAGCAGCAGATATACCAATAGCTGGTGCACCTCTAATACATAATTTTTCAATAGCAACAGCAATCTGTTCATAATTATCTGTTGTATAGTATTCTTCAATTAATGGAAGTTGAGTTTGGTCAATATATATAAATTGTTTATCAAAATATTTAATTGAAAAAAAATCCTGCCCCATATTAAAATCCCGCTAATTCTTTAAATTTATTGTATCTATCTTCAATTTGTTGTTTTGTTAAATTTTCTATTCCTTTTGTTGAAGCTTTTTCAACATTAAAAGAAGCAAGAGTACTTCCATAAATAACTGCTTTTTTCATGTTTTCAAATGATATATCATCTGTTTGTGACAAATATCCAGCAAATCCACCGGCAAAAGTATCGCCAGCACCAGTTGGATCAAACACTTCTTTTATTGGTAGAGCGGGAGCTGAAAATACTTTTTCATTTCCAAATAATAAAGCTCCATGTTCACCTTTCTTAATAATTAAATACTTGCAACCCATATTTTGAATAATTTCTGCTGCTTTTATTAGATTATTGTTCTTTGATAGTTGTTTTGCTTCAGAATCGTTAATAATTAATACATCTACTTTCTTGATTACATTTAATAATGATTCAAGTTTAATATTCATCCAAAGATTCATTGAATCGCAGATAACAAATTTGTTTTCTAATTGATTTAATACGTTCATTTGTAAATCCGGATCAATATTTCCCAACATTACATATTTATTGTTTTTATACGATTCAGGAATGATTGGATTAAAAAATTCAAAGACATTCAATTCCGTAAATAAAGTGTCTCTATCATTTAAATCATCATGGTATTTACCTCCCCATCTGAAAGTCTTTCCCCCTTTTACTATTTGAAGACCATCTAAGTTGCCTTTGTGTTCTTTGAGCAGCTTAATATGTTCTTCTGGGAAATCGTCTCCTACAACACCAACTATGTTTACTTTGTTACAAAAGTAACTTGCGGCTAATGATATGTAAGTAGTAGAGCCTCCTAATGCATTATCAAAACTTGATATAGGCGTAACTACTGTATCTAATGCAATTGATCCAACAACTAAAAGTTCCAATGTTTGCACTCCTAAAAAATTTTAAAGTAATACTTAAAGTAAAAATATATTTTGTTAATTTAAATAACAACTTCAATAAATTTTAATAAACTTTTGGAATTGCTGAAATATTCAAATATAATATCAACTGAATTCCTTTGTTGAGGCCATGATAAAAGCTCTTTGGCAATATTTCTGTTTACCCATTTATATTCACTATGTTCGTTTGACAGTACAACCTCCGAATTCTCTTCAACAACGCAAACAAAAACTGGAATAAGACAGATATATTCCGGTTCGTAAGAATAAAATGAATTTAAAGTGGGTACAACGAAAATGGATTTTGGTGTTAATCCGGTTTCTTCAAAAACTTCTCTTTTAGCTGTATCGTATGCTTTTTCTTCTTTTTCAATTGTTCCTGTAACCATTTGCCAAATATTTGGATATTTGTCATCTGCTGCCCTTTTAAGTAATAAAAATTCAATATTACTTCCATCAGTTTTTATGATATGAGTTTCTACAAGTTTTGTTGTTATTTCCATTCTATAACCTCTAAAAAAATGCTCTTGCTTCTGCTTTTAATGTATGAATAATTTTACTTCCACCGAGTTTTCTACCATTATAATTGATTGTTGTTTGAAGGTTAGCTCCAATTCTATAATCGAAATTGGCACTTGCTATATAATTTTTTCCCAAATTATTCCCTTTTGTTACTTCAAACGGAATATTATTTGTTGTGTTATTGGCAACTAATTCTTTTCTTTCAAACTCAACTCTCAATCTTCCCTTGCCACTAAAGGACAATGTAAATCTAATAGCTTGGGAATTATTATCAATTATTGTTGGATTATCAGGATAAGTATCTTCATCCCTCCCAACACTTAAAACAAATCCAACTTCAATCATTGGGTAGGGACGATATGAGAAATCCGAAGTAACATAATTTGACCCTAATTTTCGGCTTCTATTTAATGAAACAGGCGCAGATAAATTATCTTGTGATGTTGTAAATTCTGTTTGATTTGTTATTTCTCTTATTAACGCAAAACGAACTGTTAATGAATTTTCCCTATAATATCCTCTTTCATTTCCATTACTATAACTGCTTAATGTTCTTCTTTGAATATATCGATACTTAAATGATAACTCCGAACTATTTCTAAATAAAAATATATCTTGTTGGAATAAATTACTTCCTCTAATTGTTGTGGAATCATTTAAGAATTTACTGAAATTTAATAGATAAATTTGTTTCAAATCGCTTTCTTTACTATTTTCTTCAATTCTGAACAAAGTTTCAGTTGAAATGGGCTTTAATACTGACAAAAAAGAATAATTATCAATAGATAATCTGTTAAAGTCAATTTTCCAGCGTGTATTAGTTTTTAAATTTATGACCGGATAAAGTTCATCGGTAGGTACTGTTGTAGAGATATAATCGCCTTCATAAATTGTCTGCTCAAATTCATTTTCGTCGGGTAAACCGTTATTATTTAAATCGCCTAAATAGATATAATTCCCTGTTCCCGTTTGTACTTTTAAAAACACCCTTTCTAATTTTGCAGTCTTTTCGGTTGTTGTTTCATAAAACAAATCGCCATCAATAAAATTTTTCCAAAAGTTAAATCTTGATTGCGACTTAAATAAAATTGTTTCAGTATTTGAAAAACCTTTTAATTTGTAAGTTTCGGAGTATTTTAACTTTCGAAAAGTTAAAACATTACTTGTACTAACTTCCGGAATACCTCTGTACTCTAAATTGTAAGATTGAGTTATGGCTTTAGAATACTCGTTGAAAATCCCTCTATTTGGCAGATAATCAGTTCTAACACCAAATTTTGAGCTAAAAGTTATTCCGTTATATTCAATTATACTTAAGGTTGGTGCAAATTCATAATATTTTAAACTACTTGAAATAAGTGAGTCTTTTGATTCATAATTATCTTTTTTTATTTCATTAGCAAATTCAAATCCAGGCTTAATAAAAAATATAGTAAAATTAACTTTTCCAGATTGTCTAACCCAATCGCTTATTAAATTACTGTTTTCACTATTTACATAGTCAAAGGAGTAATCTAATTCATAAGTATTATTTCTTAAAGATTTAATATCAGTAGTATAACGTTTTGATGAAAAGAACTCCCCTTTCTTTAAAAATCCATATTTTGCATTTACAGAAGTATTTTGAAATGGAAATACTCCTAATGAAAGTTCGCGTAAAACTTCATTAGCATTATTCTCCGAATCTGTATTATAGTATCTATCAAATTCAACAGAATTTATTCTATCAATTGAACTAAATCTATTTTCAACATATCTATCTTTATACCCAAGACTGTATTTTCCAAAATATGTATTAAACATATTCAATTCTAATTGGTTAATCTCAAAATTAATACTTCTTGCATATCCATTATTATTTTTGTCATCAATATCAGAGAAAGTATTCATATCGAAAATGCTTCCGGCTAATTCGATGCTTAATTTAATATTTTTTTGTGGTTGATATGTTAAATAAAAATTCCCAATTTGTTTCATTTGTGGCAACGGTAAATACTTGATTGGTAGATAATTACCATTCCCAATACCAACAAATACATAATTCCCAATGCTTATTGAATTGTAGTCCCCTTTACCTTCTCCAACATAAGTGAAAGTTACATTATACAAAGAATTTATTGAACCAGGATTATAGACGTAATATGAAAATGATTGACCAGAAAGAAGAGTGTCAACTTTCTCATAACTTCCTATTATTCTTCCTAATGAATCGGCTTCTGCTAATGTTGCACCTGACCTTACAGCCTTATTTTTATTATCACCTGCATTTTTTAAAATCTTTTCATCTTCTTCAGAAAGTACCAAATCAATTGGATTATTTTTGTCATCACCTTCTTTATAATATCCAAAACTAAAATTTAATTTATTTTGCAGTAGTTGAATATTAGTTGTTGCACCCAAGAATGTTCGAGAATATTGACGATCTGAATATTCAAATTCAATTGTAATCCTGCTTGCCGAAGTAATTAGTTTATTAGGAGTAAATGTTATTTCAGCATTTGAATATTCAATTGTATAATCATTGTTTTCACCTCGTTTTAGTAAATTACCATCTAAGAACACTTTTTCACTTCCGGCAATTACAACAATATTCCTTTCATTATTTGATCCTAAAAGTCGATAGGGTCCTTGAACTCCATCTGTTCCATTCAATTTATTTGTATTAAACTTCCCTCTTGAAGTCGCATATGCAAAACTACCATTAATATCTTTAAAAAGAATATCTGCTTTTAATCCTTGTAGTTTTCTATCAATATTCCCAAATTCACCTACTTTATTTGTATAATCATAATCTCCAAAAGTACCAATTGCATTTTTATGCTTAATTTCAATGAATACTTTATCTAATTCTTCTAATTTTTCAGAATTCCCTTCAGGTTGAATAGGTGTGTTTTCATCGGTTAAAGCCGCAGTAATTTCAATATCGTTTGATAATTTACCCGAAAGTTGCAGCCTCAAACCGCTATTTAAAGTAAAATCTTTATTAGTACCTACTGTAAAACCTCTTACAATAGTTCCACTCTTTTGTAAATCTTTACCAAAGATTGCATCATTGGAAAAAGGATTTGATTGGATTTTTATAACTCGGATTGAATCAAATTGATTTTCAGCAATTTTTGAAACTAAAGTTCTGTTTTTGTATTCTTTCTTTAAACCAAGTTTATAAGATTGATAATAAACATAAAGTGTGTCAAAAATTGAATATGCTAAAGAATCAGATAACGCAAAAGAACAATCCGTGTATCTAATTGAATAGTCACTATGTGAAAGTTTCTCTCCTCTTAATATTACAATTTCAGAAAATGGAACAATGCTAATAGTGTTGAGATAATATCTATTAATTAAATTTACTGCTAAAGTATCGCTGCAATATTCTCTATTTAAATTTATTTGTGCTTTTAATTGCACACATGATAATATAAATAATAGGAATAAAAAGAGTTTTAGTTTCACAAATAATTATGATTAATTAAAATAGAAATTTAATGAAAAAAAAGGAAAGGAGTAGTAATAAAAATCAGCCCCTTTTTAGAGGGGCTACAAATTTATTCAAAACGAAGAGCTTCAATAGGGTCTAAATTTGATGCTTTGTAAGCTGGATATGTACCAAAAACAATACCAATTAATACACATAACCCAACACCAACAGCAATTGAGTCAACAGGTACAGTGGCAGATGCATTAATAAAAGAACCGGCTAGGTTCCCAATTCCAACACCAAGAAAAATACCTACTATTCCACCAAATACAGAAAGCGTTATTGCTTCAATCAAAAACTGTAATAAAATATTGGCCTTTTTTGCACCGATTGCTTTGCGAATACCAATTTCTTTTGTTCTTTCAGTAACAGAAACTAACATAATATTCATAATACCAATACCGGCAGCTAATAAAGCAATTGCGGCAATTACTATTGCACCAATTCTAACACCGCTTGTAATATCATTTATTTGTTTTAAAACATTCTCATTAGTTCGAATGTCGAAATCATTTTCTTCGCCAGATTTAACTTTCCTGATTGTTCGCATGTAACCTTCACTTTTTTCAATTAAATCATAATAGCTGATTTCATTTTCTGCTCTAACAGTAATGTTTATGCTATTTGAACGTTTACCATAAAATACCTGAAAAGTTGATAAAGGTATTAAAGCAAAGTTATCTTGGCTTTGTCCAAAAAATTGACCTTGTGCTTCTAATACACCAATTACAAGTAATTTATGACCGTCCAATTTAACATATTGACCGACAGGATTAATAGCTTTAAAAAGCTTAGAAGCTACATCTGCACCTAAAACAATAACTCTTTCAGAACGATTAAAATCATTAAAATTTATATCTCGTCCATCTTCAACCACCCAATCATTATTAGCAAACGATTCTGGAGTAATTCCACCCAAACTAACATTTGGATTAGTTTCTTCACCATAATATTTTACCATTTTTCCACCATTCCATTGTTCAGCACCAACATTAGGCGTTTCATCAGATAGTTTTTCTTTTAAGATAAAATAATCCTCAATTGTAATATCCTTTCTATTGCGGAATTTTGCCCATTCGGCATGACCGCCTGTTCTTACACTTGGCCATTTTTGAATTTGAAATGTGTTTTTACCCAAAGCAGAAACACCTTCTTCAATGCTTTTTTGCAACATTGCAATAACTGTACTGATTGCAATTATTGAAAAAATACCAACCACTATACCAAGTATAGTTAGTGAAGATCGTAATTTGTTGTTTTTTAAAGAATCAAATGCAACTAAAAATATTTCTAAAATTTTCATTATTCATACCTCAATGCATCAACCGGATCCATTTTTGCTGCTGTATATGCAGGGGCAAATCCTGAAATTACTCCGGTAATTAATGAAATGGAAATTGCTAAAATAACAGCATCAACCTGAAGACTTACAGGAAAATCATACTGTTCAATTATTTTAACTCCTATTACTGCAATAATAAATCCTATCATTCCTCCAATCAAACATATTATTGCAGCTTCAGTAATAAATTGAGTTAAAATAGTTCTTCTTTTTGCACCAATTGCTTTTCTAATTCCAATCTCTTTAGTTCGTTCTTTTACTGAAACAAACATAATATTCATAATGCCAATAGCACCAACAAAAAGTGATAATCCGGTAATCAATAAACCACCAATTTCAATGACACTAACAGTACTGTTAATTTCTGAAAGTAAACCCGATTGTTGATTTACAGAAAAGTCCTCAGACTCATTGTATTTTAGTCCTCGTACTTGTCGCATAATTCCGATAGCTTCTTCTTTTACGTCATCAACAGACTGACTATTAGGAGCTCTAACATTAATTGTAATACTTCTAAATGCTTGATTTGCAAAATACTTAAATATTGTTCCAATCGGGACATAAACTTGATTATCGGGATTAAAACTACCCATTATATAACTTCCTTGTTCTTCAAGAACGCCTACAATCTTAAATTTATTCCCCTTGATGTTAAGCTCTTTATCCAAAGCATCGTCTCTTGGGAAAAGCTGTTTGTTAATCTCACTTCCAATCACGCACACATTTCTTGAACCATTGCTTTCAAGTTCATTAAAAAATCTTCCATAAGTGAAGGAAAGATTTGTAGTGTTAATATATTCACTTGTTGTTCCAGAAATAAAAATATACTCCATAGTTTCCAAATCATGCTTAATTGTTTGGCTTGTGCTAACAGTTGGTGCACTTGCTAATGGAAGTTTAGCCATAGCCTTATATTTTTTATAATGATCTAACGTTAAATTTTTTCTATTTCTTAATTCCCACCAAGGAACATCGTTATTAAACCATTCCCACTTATCAATGTAAAGGTTGTCTGAACCCATCGAGCTAACACCCTGTTGGAAGGATTGGTTAATTCCTTTTATAGCAGTTGACATTAAAACTACTGATGCAACTCCTATCACTATACCTAAAGTAGTTAAAATAGAACGTACTTTATTAGATTTTATTGCACGTAAAGAGATTAATAAACCTTCTTTAGTTTCAAATAAAAAATTTTTCATTTTATACCTTTTTAATTGGTCGTTTCTCTTTTAACTGGAATAACTCTATTCGAGACATGCTCATCTTTCTCAACCATTCCATCTCTTACACGAATTATTCTATTAGCGTGTTCAGCAATATATTCTTCGTGAGTAACCAAGATAATAGTGTTTCCTTGCTCATGAAGCTGATGGAAAAGATACATAATATCTTCACCGGTTTTTGTATCAAGATTACCAGTTGGTTCATCTGCTAAAATTATTGCTGGATCTGTAACTAATGCTCTTGCAATTGCTACTCTTTGTCTTTGACCCCCGGATAATTCATTTGGTTTGTGGGTCATTCTATCAGCTAATCCTACCTTTTCTAATGCTATTATTGCTCTTTCTTTTCTATCTGTAGAATGAACTCCGGCATAGATTAATGGTAGTTCTACGTTATGCAATGCATTTGAACGTGGTAATAAATTGAAAGTTTGAAATACGAAACCAATTTCTCGGTTTCGTATTTGTGCTAATTCATTATCATTCATATCACTTACATTATGACCCTTAAAATCATATAACCCTTTTGTTGGAGTATCAAGGCAGCCTAATATATTCATCAATGTTGATTTTCCAGAACCTGAAGGTCCCATAATAGCAACGTATTCATTTTTATTTATTTTTACCGAAACATCTCTTAATGCGTGAACTTCTTCACTTCCAACTTGATAGATTTTAGCGATATGTTCTATATTTATTATATTCATTATAATCATCCGTTATTATTTGTTTTCTGAAGTTTGAAAGCCTTTACCTTTCTTTTGAACCATAACTTTTACATTATCTTCTAATTCTTTAGATATAGCTCTGTATGGTCCGCTAACAACTTCTTCGTCACCTTTTAATCCATCAATAATCTGTATGTAGGTGTCATCACTAATGCCGGTTTTAACTTTATATTGTTTCGCATTATTTTTATCAATAATAAATACTACTTCATCAGGTTTCTTTGATTTTGTTGTGTTTAATTTAGGTGTGTCTTCTTCATTTTCACCTTTTTCATTATTTACTACCGGAGCATTATTACTTGTTCTTGCAGTTACGCTTTGAATAGGAACAGATAATACATTGTATTTTGTATCAGTTTCAATTTCTGCATCACAAGACATTCCTGGACGAATGTTTTCACCTTGAGTATCTAATTTTATTTTAATTTCAAAATTAACAACTTCATCTTGTGAACCGGTACCTGTTGTTTTTGCACTATTACCAATTTGAGAAACAATACCAATAAATTCTTTATCACCATAAGCATCAACTTTTACTCGTGCAGTATCACCAATAGAAATCAATACTACGTCATTTTCATCAACATCAACAGTAGCTTCCATCATATTTAAGTCTGCTACGGTCATTAAGTTTGTACCTTGGCTAAAACTACTTCCCAAAACGCGTTCGCTTAGTTCTACATTAAGAGCACTAATTGTACCATCAAGTGGGGCATAAATTGTTGTTTTAGCTAACTGTTCCTGTTGTTCTTTTAATGACTCTTCTGCTTGTAAAATTGCCGATTTTTGAGAATTATAATTACCTAAGCTTTGTAAATAAGTAGATTTAGCATTTTCTAAATCTGATTCGCTTGCTAATCCTTTTTTGAAAAGTCCTTTAACTCTTTCATATTCTTTTTCAACTTGATCCAGATTCGCTTTTCTAATCTCTAAGCCAGATTTAGCTGATTCTAAACTTGCTTCAGCTCTGTTTTTTTGTGCGATATAAATGTCAGGTTTAATTCTAATTAATAATTGACCTTTTTTTACTTGGTCTCCTTCTTGAACCGGAAGATCAACAATTTCTCCAGTTACTTCAGGCGTTAATACTACTTGATAAATTGGATTTATTGTTCCTGTCGCAGAAACTACTTGAGTAATATTTCTTTTTTGAACTTTTTCTGTTTGAACAGAAATTATTTTTTCTTTATCACCGCTAAATGCTACTATTAAAATAACAATCAGTATCAAAGCTCCTAATCCACCAAAGATGAATATTTTTTTGCGAGTCTTTTTTGATTTAGCTTTTCCCATTCTAAATTTCTCCTAATAAAATTTATTCGAATTTTTTATAATCTAATTTACCAAGTGCGTTAACTAATTTATCTTTCAACTTATAAAAAGAATATTGAGAATCAATAAAACTTCTTTGAGCGTCAACATAGTTTTTATCAGCTTGTAAAACATCTAAAATGGTACCACTACCTAAGTTATATTTTTCATTATAGATTTTTCTATTTTCTTCTGCAGAAATAACATTTTTTGCACTAACTTCATATTGTTTTTTAGCAGCAATTAAATCTTGATATCCCTGTTTAATTTCAATTTTAATTTGTCTTTCCAAAGAGTTTAAGTCTTCTTCTGAGTTCTTCGCTTGAATCTCGGCTTGTTGGATAGAGTTTTCAGTACTCCAGTTTGAAAAAATTGGGATACTTAAAGTTAAACCGGCACTCCAAATTTTTCTATCCATTAAATCATTCACAGAAATTGCATTTGTAGAGAAACCATATGAACCATCTAAAGAAGGATATAATCCACTTTTTGCCATTGTAACACTATTATAAGCACTTTCTAAAATTAATTTCTGGCTTTTGTAATCTGCTCTATAATTTAATGCTTCATTAACCATTTCTTGAATTGATTGAAATTCATCAATGGTTGATTTTGTATCTACTGATTTTTCATCAAAAGGACTACTATATTCATAATCTTTAAATACATCTAATGCTAAGTAGTTTAAGATATTACTTTTAGCAATCTCATAATCATTTTCAGCTTGAATATACAAAAGTTCAGCATTTCCTAATTGAACTTGTTGGGCATAAACATCTGCAATTGCAGTAGCACCTAATTTGTTTCTTTCTTGAATTGTTTCTAATAATTTTTGATTATACTTAACATTTTCATCTCTAACAGATAACATTTTTTTTGCATTAAGAACCGTATAATACAATTCGGTAGTTTGGTAAACAATATCTTGTTTTAGTTTTGCTAACTGATACTTGGCTGATTCGTAATTGTTTTTTGACTTATCTAAATTTGCAAATGAGGAAAGTCCATCGAATAAATTCCATGAACCACCGGCAGATAATGAATAAGTTCTTGAATCAACAGTTGACTCTGTTGTTCCTACCGGTACACCAAATTCATTAATTTGTAACGAGCCTTTATCATTTACTTTTTGCCATGACCATGAACCCCTTAATCCTAAATTGGGTAAAAAATTGCCGTAAGCATTTTTAATCTGTGCTTCGTTTCCATTAAGATTATTTAAAGATTTGATTAATGTAGAATTTCTTTGTAAAGCAATTTTAACAGCCTCATCCAAAGACAAAGTGTTTTGTGCTTTAACACTAAAACTGAATAATAAAATAATTGCAAATATGAGATGTTTTTTCATCGTTTCTCCTAAAATTCAAAAGAATTTATTTCCTTATTTATTATGACGTTTTTGTTTATTAAAAGTTACAGCAGATTATTAAAAAATAGATTCTTTTATTTGTAACAATAATCTATATGCTTCATCAAAATCATTTTTAATTCTCCCTTCCAGAATTGCATCTTCAATCATATCTTTAATTTCACCAACTTTTTTTGATGGTTTTAAATTACATGTAGTCATAATTAATTCACCATCAACCGGACACTTAAATGCCCTTAGTTTATCTTTGTCTTCAACATCCTTTACCTTTTTCATTACTATTTCATAATTCTCTAAATATTTTTCAACTTTTTCACTATTCTTGCTGGTAATATCTGCACGGCATAAGGTGATTAAATCATCTAAATCCTCACCCGCTGTGACTACCAATCTTCTTATTGCAGAATCAGTTACTGTTTGGTCAACTAAAGCCATTGGTCTTAAATGTAATCTAACTAATTTTTCCACATATTCAACCTTATGCAATGGGAACTTCATTTTTTTGAAAATTCCTTTAATCATTCTTGCTCCAAACTCTTCATGCCCATGGAATGTCCATCCAATTCCTTCATAAAATCTTTTAGTTGTTGGTTTGGCTATATCATGAAGTAATCCAGCTATTCTTAACCATGTGTTATTTGAAACTTTTGCAATATTATCTACTACCATACAGGTATGGTAAAAAACATCTTTATGATGAAAGTCCTTTCTTTGTTCAACCCCACCCAAATTGTATATCTCCGGGAAAATAACTTTCATAACCTCAGTTTGATATAAATAAATTAATCCAACAGAAGGAACTGGTGAATTAATAATTTTAATAAATTCGTCAGTAATCCTTTCTTGTGATACAATTGACAGTCGCCCTGCCATTTTATTGGCTGCTTCAATAATTGATGTATGAACAGAAAAGTTAAGTTGACTTGCAAACCGAAAAGCACGTAAAATTCTTAATGGATCATCGTTAAAAGTATCTTCCGGATTAAGTGGAGTTTTAATTACTTTGTTTTCAATATCTTCTTTACCATTTAATGAATCAATAATTTCTCCAAAATTATCATTATTCATTGATATTGCCAATGTGTTTATAGTAAAGTCTCTTCGCATAATGTCATCTTCAAATGTTCCATATTCGACAGATGGTTTTCTGCTATTTAAATGATACGATTCTTTTCTTGCTCCTACAAATTCTAAGCTTAATTCTTCATAAACGAAATGTGCTGTACCAAAATTTTTAAAAATCGAAATATTTTGTATGCCCAATCGCTCCGAAACTCTTGAAGCAAAATTAGGACCATCTCCAATTACCATAATATCTATATCGTTCTTAGTGTTTCGTTCTAATAACAAATCCCGAACAAATCCACCTATAACATATGCTTTTGTATTTAATTCAATAGTAATTTCTCTAATTACTTTAAATACTTCATTAGTTAGTATTTCATTCAATTTTATTTTTCCCTTTTCTATTCGTCTTATTGGCGAACCATTCTATCTTATCAATTTGGTTTCTAATTAAACAATTATTATTATCATCCTTGTTCAAATATTTGAATTTATTTATTAGTTTTTTAGCAAGATTGTATTCCCCAGATATAAAAGCATTTCCAGAATAAGAAAATAACGTCATATACAATAAGTCATTATCAAGTTCCAACAACTGATTTTGATATTTCGTTAGCTCTCTATCCATAAAGTACAATTTAGCATAAGTATTCTTTATCTTATCAACAACAGTAGAATCGTTATAATTGCTTAAAATGTAATTTCTACACAAATCAATATTTTCATCTAATAATAGTTCAAATTTAAACAAATCACGATTAATTTTATTCGAAATATCTAATAATTTTAAATTAGTTATTAAAAACTTTGCTTTTATAATATCTTTTAATAGAATTTTTGTTTCAATTTGCTTAAATAGCAAAATATAATAATTTCCACTTGCATAATTATTCAAAATCTCAGAATTTATCAAACTATCAGCTATTGAGAATTTTTTTTCAAGGAACAATGATTTAACTGCATTAATAAGTGAATTAGAATTCCCTGTCATGTTATAATTTTTTAAGTACATTTTTGTTGCTTCTGAATACAACCTGTTTTTAAATAATCCTTTAGCTTCATAGTTTATTTTAGCTGCATATCTTGGATATTGTTTTTTGATTGAAGGTTTAAATCCAAAATAAAATTTTGCTTTATTCATATTGTACTCAAAACTGCAGTCATTCAAATAAGTTTTGTAATCTTCTGTTACTTGATAGATGTTTTTATTAAAGGATTTATATGAATTATTGTTGCGATAAAATTTTATCACTCTTTCAATACCATATTTACTCATCAAGTACTTAATAAACGAGCCTGCAACAATATAACTAAAGTTAGAATAATTACTAAAAAAAGATGTGTTGCTAAATAATAAATTAATATCAAACATATTATTATAATTAAGTGCTAAATCCGCAAGGTAATGAATGTTATTATTGGACAATGAATCATCAATTGCTGTTGCAAATCCTTCAATAAGAGCAGCATTAAAATCTTTTGCCAATTTAAGAGGAGTAACACCAAATTCTCCTGTAAACGAATGAACTAATTCGTGTTGTAGATTAAAATCTACACTCCCATGTTCTAAGTAAATTTGATATAACCAAGGTTTTGATACATCTGCTGCCATCGAACCAAACAATGTCCCTTTTTGCTCAATATTGGCATAAATAAAAGAATCTACTCGTTTTTTGAGTTTGATTTTTAGTAATTTGCTTATTCTTTCATAATAATACTCATGTAGAATTGCTATTCTATTTTTTTCATTTTTTGACAAATTTGCTGCATAATGAATATTAAAATGAGTTGTATTTATTGATTGGTTGAGTATTTTAGTTGTTTCTTCTAAAGTTGAAGATAATCCCCAAAAAGGTTTTAATAGGATATAAATTATTAATGAGGTGTAAAATAAAAAAATTGTAAAACGATAGTTCCTTTTTATTTTAATGAACCCGATTGTTATAAAGATTGAAAAGATTGCGATAGATAATCGATAAATAACTAATTTTGGAGTAATTAAAATTAATTCATCATATATCGTTCCCGGGAAATACCCAATTAAGATATTGTAAATATAAATTTGTGGATTAAAATAAATTTCAGCAGCATTTACCAAAAATAGTAAAATGAAAACCAGTAAATGTGCTAAGTATTTTATTAATTTTAATTTTATTTTTATTAATGTGAGAGTAATAGCTATTGAAAATAAATAAGCAGTTGGTACTATTAATAGATAATAATTCAGTCCATCTAAAAATATTTCAATATCAATAAAAAACAAGTCTGATAGCGAGATTAATAAAGGAATAAAGACTATAACTGAAGAATAAATTAGTTCTTTCCAAACAACATTGTTTTGGGAGTATAATAATATTCCTATTATCCAGTATATTATAATAGAATTTAAAACAGAAAATTCATACCCAATATAATTAATAGTAGGTATGAATTTGAAAATTATATTTAACAGAAAAAAAGATAATAGTATTTTATTTTTAGAGATAAAATTACAAATAGACAATCTTTAATATTCCATTGTTTCAACTCTTTGAATATCAGCACCTAAAGGACGCAATTTTTCTTCAATTTTTTGATATCCTCTATCCAAATGATATATTCTTAAAACTTCAGTAGTTCCTTCAGCAGCTAAACCGGCTAAAACTAACGATGCACTTGCTCTTAAATCAGTAGACATTACTTTTGCACCAATCAATTTGGAAACCCCTCTAACAATAGCTGAATTTTGTACAACTTCAATATTGGCACCTAATCGATTAAGTTCGTCAACATGTTTAAATCTATCAAAATATATATTGTCAGTGACTGTTGAAGTTCCATTTGCTAATGACATCAAGGCAATCCACTGTGCTTGCATATCAGTTGGAAAGCCGGGAAATATATTGGTGGTTACATCTGTTCCGTTAATTTCAATATCTTTGGCATCCAAATATATGGCTTTTTCTCTTATTTCAACTTTACAGCCACATTGAGTAAGTTTATTTAGTACACTTTCAATATTGTTAGGTTCTGAATACTCTAATAAAATATCACCTTTAGTTATCGCTGCTGCAATTAAAAGAGTTCCTGCTTCAATTCTATCCCCAATATTTTCAGTTTCAGCCCCTCTTAACTCGTCAACACCTTCAATTTCTAAAACATTAGTGCCAATACCGTTAATTTTAGCACCCATTTTCTGTAAGTATTTAGCAAGAATGGTGATTTCAGGTTCAGTAGCAGAATTACTAATTATTGTAGTCCCTTTTGCTAATGTTGCAGCCATCAATGTATTACCGGTTGCTCCAACTGATGAAATATCAAAATGAATTTTAGTCCCAATTAACTTTTGACTTTTTGCAATAATATATCCACTTTCCAATTCAATTTCTGCACCTAATTTTTTCATAGCTTCAAGATGCAAATTAATTGGTCTGGGTCCCCATGCACAACCTCCAGGCATCGATACTTTCGCGTACCCATACTTTGCTAATAGAGGTCCTAAAACATAAACAGATGCTCGCATTTTTTTTACTAACTCATAAGGAGCTACATATTTATCTACATTTGATGTATTTACTGATAATTGATAGTCTTTAAATGTTATTTCAGCACCAAGACTCATTAAAAGTTTCATCATTGAAAAGATGTCGTTTACTTCTGGAGTATTAAAAAAAGTGTTTACATCTCTATTTAACAATGCAGCAGGAATCAAAGCCAAAGAAGAGTTTTTTGCTCCACTTACTTTAACTGTGCCGCTTAATTTTTTACCGCCTTTAATTATAAACTTGTCCATAATTTACTTAATTTTTAATAGTAATCCGTTAATTCCAGTTATATAAATATTTTTATTTGGTGTTATACAATAATTTGAGAAATTAATAAAATAACCAGAATCAACAAGTTTCCAGTCATCTCCCAAATTATCAGTATAAATTAATGTTCCTTTGTTTCCTACTCCCAAAACTTTTTTATTATCCAAAAATCTTATTTTTTGAAACGACCCCATATTGTTGGTTAAGTATTCATTCCATGATGTTCCCCCGTCATTAGTATAATAAATTACTCCGGGAGCACCAACAGCAAATCCATTTCCACTTCTATCAAAAGCTATCGATTTTATATATTTGTTAGCAAATGGTTTTTCCGGGTTCCAATTTAATCCACCATTATTTGTTTTTAACACTACTCCATTCCATCCAACAATAAAGCCGGTATTTTTATTAACAAAATCGATATCGTAAAGAAGTTCACTTGTTCCAGTCTTTAACTGACCCCAAGTCTCTCCTCCATTATTTGTATATAATAAAGTCCCTTTACTACCCAAAGCAAAGCCGATTAGGTTGTCAACAAATTTAATTTTAAGTAAGGCACAATTATTATTTGTAGAATTTACTCTGTAATTATCAAAATAATCCCTACTATAAAATATATTACCATCGTTGGTTATTAAAAAAGACTTACCATCATCAGTGATAAAAACATCGTTAAATGTTAAGGAGCTATCAATTTTTTTAGTAATCCAATTTTTACCGGAATTCGTTGTTAATAAACATGTTCCAGAGTCGCCAGCAACAATACCAATATTGTTATTTAAGAAATAAACAGAATTTAAATTACTTTTAGTTTGAATTTCCAATTTGGATATTTTAAAATTATTTGCAAATTTCTTTTCAAAAAGAGATTCAATCCCGTATTTACGTAATTCAAATATTTTCTTTGATTCGATTAATTCATACACTTGTGAATAAATAAAATAAGATAACATAATAAAAATTAATACAAATACACTAAAACCGATTGTTGAATAAATACGGATTTTTGTCTTGTTGTTATGCTGTTTTATTTTGGGCGAAATTGTATTGTAATATTTCTTTAATTGCTCTAATGCTTGGAAAAAATCTTCGCAAGAAAAAAAACGTTCTTCCGGGTTTTTTTTCATTGCAGTAAAAATAATTTTATCTAAATCTTCTGGTAATCCAATTATTAATTTTGAAATTTTTGCAGGGTCTCTTTTTAAATGACCTTCCATAACCTCAAAATCAGTTTGATTGTAAAATGGAGGCTCTCCTACCAACATTTCAAAAAGTGTACATCCGACAGAATAGATATCGCTTTGAATTGTTAAATCACCACCTTTTACCTGTTCAGGACTCATATAATACAAAGTTCCAACTTTTGCACCGGTTTTTGTCATTCCTTTGTCTTGTAAAGATTTTGAAATACCAAAATCCATTATTTTAACATTTCCATCACGCCCCAAAATAATGTTAGATGGTTTTATATCTCTATGAACAAATCCTTTTTGATGAGCATAACCTAAACCTTGAAGAACTTGTTTAATAATTGATACTGTATCAATTAAACCAATTCTTTTTTTTCTATAAATTATTTTATCTAATCCATCACCATCTAAATACTCCATAACAATCCCAAGTAAGCCTTCGTATTCAATAAAACCATAAACAGTTGCGATATTTGGGTGAGTCAATTTAGCTTGATTTTTTGCTTCACGCTTAAATCTTTCAATAAAACGGTCATTATCATGATTTTGTGGGTTCAACATTTTGATTGCAACAAACCTATCTAATTTTGTATCATAGGCTTTGTAAACAATTCCCATACCACCTTTTCCTAATAGAGAAACTATTTTGTAATTTTCTATGTTTATCCCAATAAAATCATTCATAAATTTTATTATATTGTGAATTAAATTTTGTAAAGTAATGTAATATAATAAAATATTTTGTTAGATTTTATTGTTTATTTAGTTATTTTAGTATTATGAAATTTATATAATTATGTAATTGTTCTTGCTTTTTGTTAAAATAATTATTATTTTTGTTGTCCTTTTGCGAGGGTGGCGAAATTGGTAGACGCGCTAGACTTAGGATCTAGTATCGAAAGATGTGGGGGTTCGAGTCCCCCTTCTCGCACTAAACATCCCTTTTTTTATTATAATTTAGAGGTAAAATTGGAAACCAAATATAACAAGCTTTCAGAATGCAATTATGAAGTTGTTATTACAATACCATATAATGAAATGACTAATGACTTTGAAGAAGCTTATGTAAAAGAAAGAAAAGATATTACTTATCCAGGATTCAGAAAAGGCAAAGTTCCAATGTCAATAATGAAAAGAGTTTTTAAGAATGACATTGAAATTAGTACAGTTCAGAAGAAATCTGATAAATTTATTGAAGATGCATTAAAAGATTCAGAATACCAAACATTAAACAAACCAATTCTGAAAGATATAAAGATTGAAGAAAATATCGATCTTATTGTTGATATTGAAATTATTCCTACTTTGGAACTAAAAGATTATAAAAATTTAGAAATCGAAAAGAAAAACTATGTAATTGCAGATGCTTATGTTGAAGGTGTTGTAAAAGATATAAGCAAAAAAGATGCTTCTTTTGAAAAGGCTGATACAATTGAAACAAAAGAATATGTTGCTGTTGTTGAACCTGTTGATGAAGAAAAATATAACGATGAAGACTATACTTTGTTAGAAGATATGCAGAAAGCATATATTGATTTATCTAAATCAGTTGAAGGTTTTACAATGGATACAACTGATTTTGCTTTTGATATTTCTTCACCTGGATTGAAAAAAAATGTAACTGATCTTTTTGTTACCAAAAAAGCTGGCGATGTTATTGAAATTATTGAAAAACATGAACATGGCGAAGGTGAACATAAACATGTACACGAAGCAAAAGTAGTTCTAAAAATTAAACAATTATTTAAGATCATTTTCCCTGAATTGACTGACGAAAAAGTTGCTGAATATTCAAATAATAAATCTAAAACACTAAATGAATTTAAAGAGCAAATTTTGACAGATTATAATAATTATTATAAAAAATTGTCGGAAGATGAAGCTCGTAATAATTTAATTATTAAGATTTTGGAAAACAATCAATTTGAGTTACCTTATCGTTTTGTTGGTGATACTTTAAATCATTTGATAGTAAAACAAAGAAAAGAATTAAGTGCTCAAAACTATCCTGCTTTTTCTGATGATGTTTTAGCTAATGCATTATATCCAAGAGCAATTCAACAAGTACAATGGTATTTAGTTGCAAAGAATATTGCACGTTTAGAAAATATTAATTTTTCAGATGCCGAATTAGATGAAATGATTCAAAAACAACATGAAAAAACAGGTATCTCGATTGATAAATTAAAAGCATACTATAAAGAATCAAACAGAGCAAGTGAAGAATTAGATGCAAAAATATTAAAATATGTTGAAGAAAATAATACTTTTGTTTCTAAAGATGTTGAATTAAAAGGAGAATAAAATTGAAACCAGAAATTTATAACCAACTTGTTCCTTATGTTATTGAACAAACAGGTCGTGGTGAAAGAGGAATGGATATCTTTTCACGTTTGTTACGCGAAAGAATTATTTTTCTTGGTTCAGCAATTGATGATCATGTTGCAAGTATTGTTATTGCTCAATTGATTTTATTAGAAGCTGAAGATCCTGATAAGGATATAAGTTTATATATTAATTCACCAGGCGGAAGTGTATCTGCAGGGTTGGCAATTTATGATACAATGCAGTTTATTAAATCTGATGTTGCTACAATCTGTGTCGGTTTAGCTGCAAGTATGGGTGCTATTTTATTGGCAGGTGGTGCAGATAAAAAAAGAACTGCTCTCCCCAACTCTCGTATTATGATTCATCAACCTTGGATTGGTGGTATACAGGGTCAAACTACTGATATTGAAATACATGCCAAAGAAATGGTTAAAACACGTGAAACTTTATACGGAATTTTAGCAAAACATACTGGTAAAAGTATGGAACAAATAACTAAGGATTGCGATAGAGATTATTACTTGAGTACTGAAGATGCTAAACAGTATAGCATCATTGATAATATTTTAGAAAAACGTGTTACTCCTGTAACTAAAAAAGAAGAATAATTATTATTATATACTTTGTTAAAAAAGAGATTCAGTTGAATCTCTTTTTTTATTTTAAAATGTTTATATTAAAGTTAAAAAATTATGGAGTAAAAATGAAAAAACTACTTATTTTGTTTTATTTTGTATTTATAACAATTAATGCTCAAACAAAATCTTTAACAATGGAGGATGTGGTTCTAAATTCTTATTATTCATTATCTCCAAAAGATTTACAGCAACTTAATTGGATTTCTGGGACAAATAATTATTATTATATCAACTCTGAATCCCAATCATTGGATATCTTTGCTGTTAATAACGATAAACCATTTTCTTCAATAAGTTTAACTGAGTTTAATGTATTATTAAATAAGGAAAACGTTAAAAATCTTAACAGATTTCCTCGCTTAACTTCTATCAATAAAAATACATTTTATTTTGTTGTTGATTCTGTTTATTTAGTGTATGATTTTAACCAAAAGGAAATAGTAAATAAAATTATTCTACCTTCTAACTGTTCAAATTTAGAGGTTGATAATTCCTCAAAAGCGATTGCCTATACAATCGATAATAATTTATTTTATACTGATAGTGAGAATAAAACAGTACAAATATCAAGCGAATCAAACAAAAACATATTATTTGGGCAGTCAGTACATAGAAATGAATTTGGTATTACAAAAGGAATATTTTGGTCTCCTCAAAACAATTATTTAGCTTTTTATAGGATGGATCAAACAATGGTTACTGATTACCCTATTTTAGACCTCAGCAGCTTACCTGCAACAGTAGAATATGATAAATATCCAATGGCTGGTGGTAAAAGTCACGAAGTTACAATTGGGATTTATAATTTAAAGACTAATAAAACAGTTTACTTAGAAACCGGTTTGCCAAAGGATCAATACTTAACTTGTGTTACTTGGAGCCCTGATGAAAAATATGTTTTTGTTGCTCTTCTAAACAGAGACCAAAATCATTATAAATTGGTAAAATATGATGCAACTAATGGTAAGAAAGCAAAAGTTTTATTTGAAGAAAATAATAGTAAGTTTGTTGAACCGGAAAATCCTTTAATATTTATCGATGATTCACACTTTTTGTGGTTTTCAAAAAGAGATGGTTACAATCATTTATATGAATATGATATTAATGGAAATTTAGTAAAACAGATAACAAAAGGAACTTGGGAAGTAACTGATTATATAGGATTTAGTTCGAAGACAAAAAATCTGTTTTATATCTCAACTGAACAATCCCCTCTTGAAAGACATTTATATTGTATTAATATGGAGTCATTAAACAAAAAACAATTGACAACTGAAGAAGGTACTCACCAAATAGTTTTTAATGATGAATACTTTTTTGATAAGTTTTCTTCACTTTCAATACCTCGAGTTATATCACTATACAAAAATGAAGGTTCAAAAGTTAAAGATTTGTTAATTTCTGATAATCCGGTTAAAGAATATTTAATTTCATATCCAAAATTATTAACAATTAAAAACGAAGGAATGCCTGATTTATATGCTCGTTTAATATTACCTACTAATTTTGATTCAACAAAAAAATATCCCGTAATAGTTTATGTTTATGGGGGACCACACTCTCAAGAAGTCAGTAATAGATGGATTTGGGGACGTTATGATTTTTGGTTCCAATACATGGCTGAAAAAGGTTATATTGTATTTACTGTTGACAACAGAGGTACATCATTTAGAGGGCTTGAATTTGAACAAGCTACTTTTAGACAATTAGGAAGCATAGAAGTTGAAGACCAAATGCGAGGTGTTAACTATCTTAAAACATTAAGTTATGTGGATTCAACACGGTTTGGTGCTTATGGCTGGAGTTACGGTGGTTTTATGACAACATCATTAATGCTTAGAACTAATAATACTTTTAAAGTTGGAGTTGGTGGAGGTGCTGTTATTGACTGGAAGTACTATGAAGTTATGTATACAGAGCGTTATATGGATACACCACAAAGTAACCCCGATGGTTTCAATAATTCTAATCTATTGAATTATGTTAATAATTTGAATGGCAAATTATTATTGGTGCATGGTACCTCAGATAATACCGTAGTATGGCAGCACACACTATTGTTCACTCAAAAAGCAACTTCGCTAAATAAAGCTCTTGATTATTTTCCATATGTTCATCATACACATGGGGTTTCTGGAAAAGATGCTTTACATTTATATAATAAAATAAGTAATTATTTCTTAAATAATCTTTAAAATTATAAAGGGTATTCAATTTAATTGAATACCCTTTATAATTTGTTCTTTTAAATTATTATTCTACTAAATACTAATACTTACTTAACCAACATCATTTTCTTAGTTTGGTTAAATTTCTTACCATTAACGCCGGTAGCTTCTAAAGAATACATGTACATTCCACTTGTAAGCTCATTATTAGCATTAAACATAATGTTATGCTTTCCGGCAGCTAAATCTTTATTAACTAATACTTTAATTTGCTGTCCGAGTACATTATAAATAGTCAGTTTTACTTTTGAAGCCACAGGCAGGTTAAAACTTATTGTAGTACTTGGGTTAAATGGATTTGGATAGTTCTGAATTAATGCAAAATCAGCAGGATTATTTACTAATTCTTCTTCAACAGAAGTAGTTGTATCAGCCAAAATTGTCATACCCAATGTTGAGGTATAAGTAGTATTTCCTAATTCAGTACCAAGTCCCGTATTTTTGTCTATTTTAATTAAATTTCCTCTTTGGAAAGCTTTTAAAGCTAAACCATAAAGTTCATTGTTTTTATCAAAACTTAAAGCAGAATGAATATAGTTTATTGATGTATTGCCAATTAACGTGGAAGTACCTGTAGTAACATCAATTGTATAGATTCTATCTTTTCCAGTTGTTGAATCTATTGTAGCAAACAACTTGTTATCAGAAGGATCAAATGCCATAGCCAAAACCGAGATACTTAAATCAGTTTTAAGATTTACAGATGAGTTTTTAATATCAATCGTATATAATTTGTTATCATCAGAAATGGCATATAACGTATCGTTTTTGTCAAAAGCAATAGCCTTAAAGTTTATGCCAAAATCCTTATAAACAACTGCATTTCCAGTTGTAGCATCAACTCTTGCAATTTTGGAATTAGTAGAAGTTGCAACGAGAGTATACAATTCTTTTGTACTTTTTTGTACAGTTAAAGAATTAAGCTTTCCAATGTTTGCTTCTCCAATTAATGTTGCAGATGCGTTAGTTGGATTAATAGAAATCAATTTACTTAATGAAGAAGTACCTGAGGTTGCATAAAAAACGTTTTCAGTAGCTTTATTGATTAAGTAACCAGTTGATTTAATTATTATAGATTTATTTGGTTCATCAACATCGTTTGATGATACAATTAAAGAATCAAGATATTCTTTTTCTTCAGTTGGAGTAAAAACAACATCTAAAACTATTGATTCAAATGAATTCAAAGTGATTGGATAAGTTAAATTGTTTTGAATAACAAAATTTGAGCTGCTTGGTTGAATATTGCTAATAGATAATTGAGGTTCACCATAGTTTAATATTTTAACTTGGAATGTTTCGCTTGGAATATTAATTTCTCTAAATCCCAAATCCACTTCATTTTTATCAAAAAATGCAGTTGCATTTGGATAAGGTTTAATTCTAACACCGCCTAACCAACAACCCCAAGTATTAGTTTCTGCAACATATTCTCCAAAAATGAAAATGTTAGAAGGGTCTGAAGGATCAGTCCATGCTCCACTATAATCTCCCCATCTATTTCTTGAGCCAGAGAATGTTTTTACATAGTTACCATAACCAGGTTGAAGTTCTATACTTTCGCTTGGAACTAAAGTACTAGAAGGGATAATTGTATAATAAGCTCCCATATACGTACTTGATGACGATTTACTATAAACTAAAACAACATCATCATCTTCTGTTACAGCAACTGCAGGGTATGTATGATAAGAATTAGGATCTCCTACAACCATATCTACAATAGCAGAATTAGTTCCGGTATTTATTGCTAAATATCTAATACCTGAATATGCACCAACGCGTGTTGCATGGGTTAAGTGTATAAATCCATCCTTAAATACTGGTTCATTACGTAAATTAGCTCCACCGCCATCTATTGCAGGCGAACCACCTCCCAATTGATCGGGATCAGTTGGTGTATAATAAGCAGTTACTGGAACAGCAACACCTGTTAATACAGGATTAGTCAATGGATTTGCTAATTTATATATACCAAAATTATTTTTTGTCGTATATGGTGAATGTACTGCAAAATAAAAGTTATCATCGGCAGTCATCATTCTTGCCGGTCTTAAACTAAATGCACTTCCACTACCAACCGGATATGTAATATTGTAAATATCAGAATAAGTTACAGTTCCTGGAGTAGTTGAATTATAAAGTTGTTCTTTAGGAATAATTCTTAAACGTGAACCTTGGTAACTACCGGCATAAGTAAATTGGTTTGAAGTAAAATATATTGCTTTGTCATCATAACCAACACCTTGATAATCTCCCCACGACCCTGATTGAGTATTTCCATATACGTTTGAAGGAAGTGCCCAAATATACCAAATACCATTGGGATCGTCGTCGTCAGATACAGATAAAAGGAACTCCCCTTCGGCAGCGTCATCATCTTGGTGTAACCAAACCATAATCCAACGATTAGAAAATTGATCATAACTAATTTTTGGATCAAAAACACTAACTTGAGGATAAACTGAACGGAAAAAATCATCACCAGCAATTGTTGTTGCATTTTTTCCATCTTTATCTGAAATGCGGAATAATGTATTAACAGTCTGTACAATATGATTTGCTCCAACAGCTACGTATGGATCTGGAGGAATAGAATTAGTTTCATCAATACCATTAAAACTAGTAAATAAAATAATATTATCAGGCTTTGGTGCTTTTTCGGATGTATTATTTAAAAATAAGTTAGTACCCTCTGGAGCAGCCGCAAAGTTATCTTCAATTGGATTTGGTATGTCTTTTATTCTTTGATTCGCAAACATGCGAAATCTTGAAGATTTACTATTTGAAGCCTTTAAAAAGTTATTTGTGTTAACAGTTTTACCGGCACTTGAAGTACCTTGAACTGGACCTTGATAACTAATTTGACCAAATGTTAAAGAACCTGTTAGAAAAAGTAGAATTAGTATGGCTAATCTTCTCATTCTTATATTTCCTCCATTAATTGTAGGTTGATTTATTAATATTAAATTTAATCAACAATATACAAAAAATTGTTCAATAATTAAATATATACGTTATTTTTACACTTTTAATAAATTTTAACTCTCTTTCAAAAAAAAAATTATTTTTTACATTAAATTTTATTAAATTATTGTTTTAATAATTATCATAAATATTAGATATGATTTACGGTGCAAAATTAGAATTTTTGGAAAAATTTAACTCCTTGTTAAACTATGCTCAAAAAGGGGCAAGTGACTTACCGGATTATTTATGTAACTTTTTAGTTAAAGAATTGGAATTTCAAGCAGCCATTTTGTTTAACTTTTCAGCTAATAATAAGTTTATTGTTCTTGGTAAAAGTTCGTCTGCTCGAAAAAGCTATTTAAATGGTACAGAGTTTTCCTGCAAATCATGTAAGCAGAATAATTATTCAACAGAATTCTTTGCGACTTCTGAAGCTGATTGTGAAATCCAAGCAAGTGAATTTGTTACTTATGAGATTTGTGTTGGATTTAAAATTTCCGATTCTGAAAAATGTTTATTAAAACTTGCTAATCGTGCCCCTTTTACTTCAAATGATACGGAAAATTTGAAGAAAATTACTGAATATATTTCAATTGTAATTAATATTTGGCAAAAATCTTCTACTGGAATACAATTAGACAATAATTCTAATTTTAATAAAATTATATCTGATACAATAAATGAATTACGTGCACCGGTAAACTCAATAATTGGGTTTACTGCTATATTAAGTGAGGAAAGTCTTTCAAGTACTCAAAATGAATATGTGAGTACAATTAAAAAAAATGCACAAAGTTTACTACTCAATATTAACGAGTTGAATGAAATCTCCAAAATTGAGACAGGAAAAGTTCAATCAGAAAAGAAAACTGTTAATCTAAGAAATTTAGTTAAAGAAGTTATTGATGTTTATAAGACAAAAACAGCAGGACGATTATTAGAATATCAAGTTGACATCGATACTTCGATATCAAGTAGTATTGAGATTGATGAACAAAAACTAAAATATTTATTTAATACATTAATATTTTATTGTATAAATTCAACTAATTGTTCTAAAGTAAAATTTGACTTAAGTTTATTAAGCGGCGGGAAAATTAATATAACAATCTCGGGAAATGGGAATGGTTATCTGATTGAGAAAGATAAATCTTTATTTGAACCTTTTGCATTATCCAAATTAAATGAGTTTAAGAATTATAATATCTCTGGATTATCTTTAGTATTATCGAAATATTATAACACATTTTTTAATAATGATTTAGTTGTTAATAATAATTATGGAGAAGGTATCTCCTTCTCTTTTAGTTTGTTAACTGAATCCATTCCCAATAGTATAGAATCTAAATTATCAAATCTTCCTAAACCTGTGCCTGATTCTTTAAATAGAATTCTTGTTGTTGAAGATGATTATGCAACCTCAAAACTATTAAGTAATTACTTAAATAAATGGGGTTATACTCCAACAATCGTTCACACAGCTGAACAAACACTTGAACAAATTGAAAAATTCAAGTATTTAGCTATTATTCTTGATATAGAAATACCTTCGGCAAACGGACTGGAATTATTAAAGAAAATTCATGATAATGCTAATTCTAAAAATACTCCTGTTATTGTATGTTCTGTTGAACCGGAAGAACAAAAAGCATTCCTAATGGGAGCTGTTGAATATTTTGTTAAACCAATTAATTACAATTTTTTAGTTGAAGTATTAACAAGCTATAAATTACGGAAAGATTCAAATGTTCTTTGTGTTGATGATGACTACCCTACTCTTAATTTAGTCAAACAAGCCATTGAAACTGCTGGTTACAGGGCAGTTGCAGAAAATATATCTGCAAATGTTATGGAAAGAATAGCAAATATGGATTTAGATTTAGCAATAGTTGATTTAGATATGCCATATCCTAATGGCTTTGAACTTATAAAAATGATTAAGTCTGAAGATAAATTCGCAAAATTACCTATTATAATTTATACTGGTAAAGATAATTATCAAGAAGACTTAAAGAAAATAGATGGACTTTTTGAAGATTTATTAGATAAACGCAGTACTAATATTGAAGACTTGGCTGATGTAATTAAATCGATGATAAATCGATATGATACTCCTCCTCCAGTAAAAGAAGTTATTGCACAAAAAGATACTATAAAAATACTACTTGCTGAAGATTATAAACATTCTCAGATTATTGTTACTCGTTTATTGAAGAAAAACGGTTTTGAAAGCATTGTTGTTGTTGAAAACGGTGAAGAAGCCTATAAAATGTGTCAAGATGAAGAATTTGATTTAATTCTTATGGATATGCAGATGCCTATTATGAATGGATTTGAAGCAATGGAAAAAATTAGACTTCTTGCTGGATATGCAAAAACTCCAATTGTTGCTTTGACTGCTTTTGCAATGAAAGGCGATAGAGAAAAATGTCTTGAAGCCGGTGCAACTGATTATATTCCAAAGCCAATTGATAGTAAAGAATTTATTGAAAAAGTTAAATATTATACAAGTAATTTAAATAACCATTCTTAAAATTTAGATAAAATATGATAAGTGAAAAACCTCGTGTAAGATTTGCACCGAGTCCAACTGGCTATTTGCATGTTGGCGGGTTGCGAACTGCTTTGTACAATTATTTATTTGCAAAACATAATAATGGGAAATTTATTCTCAGAATTGAAGATACTGATAGAACCCGTTTAGTGGAAGGTGCGGTAAGTAATTTGATTGAAACGTTAAAATGGGCTGGATTAGAGTACGATGAAGGTCCAATTATTGGGGGTAATTATGGACCCTATATTCAATCCGAAAGATTGGATTTATATAATAAATATGTTAAAGAATTAATTGCAAGTGGCAGAGCTTATTATTGCTTTTGTTCAACAGAAAGATTGGAAAAAATTAGAGAAGAACAACAGGCTCAAAAACTTCAACCAAAATATGACAAACATTGTTTAAGTCTTTCTAATGATGAAATTCAAGCTAAGATTGCTAATGGTGAATCCTATGTTGTGCGATTAAATGTTTTACCAGACGAAAAGATAAGATTTAACGATATAATCCGTGGTGATGTTGAATTTGACAGTAGTGTTATTGATGATCAAGTGTTGCTTAAAAGTGATGGTTTCCCTACTTATCATTTGGCAAATGTTGTTGATGATCATCTTATGAAAATTACTCATGTTATTCGTGGAGAAGAATGGCTTTCTTCTACTCCAAAACATGTTTTGTTATATGATTATTTTGAATGGGAAAGACCAATATTTGCCCATTTACCATTATTGTTAAACAAAGACAGGAAAAAATTAAGCAAACGTCAAAGTGATGTAGCTGTTGAAGATTTTAGAGATAAAGGATTTTTACCGGAAGCTTTGGTCAATTTTGTTGCTCTTTTAGGTTGGACTGCAGGAGATGATGTTGAGTATTACAATATTGAAGAGCTGGTTAATAAATTTTCGTTAGAAAGAGTTAATAAGTCTGGTGCTGTATTTGACTTAGATAAGTTGACTTGGTTAAATGCTGAACACTTACGTAAAAAGACAACTCCGGAAATTGTTGAATTGATTAAAAAAGAATACTCAAAAACAACATATACTAAAGTGTGTTCTGATGAACTTTTTGCAAAAATGGTCGATTCCATGCGTGAGAGAATTGAATTTGCACATGAATTGATTGAAAAGTGTCCATATTTCTTTGAAACTCCTACTGATTATGATATGGAAGTTTTCAAAAAAAGATGGAAAGAGGACTCCCCGATTTTATTGACGAAATTTAAAGAAGAGATATCAAAGTTAGAGAATCCTACAAAGGAAGATTACGATCATGTAATACACAAATTTGCAGAAGAAAACGAAATTGGTATGGGTAAAATAATTCATCCTCTTCGTTTGGCAGTATCCGGTGTGGGTGTTGGACCAGGTTTATTTGATATTTTAGATATTGTTGGGAAAGAAGAAGTTTTATTACGAATTCAAAACATATTAGACAAATTCAAATAAAAAAAAGGCGAGTTTAACTCGCCTTTTTTTAACTCTGTTTGTCAATTTTTGACCATGTATCTTTTAATGTTACTGTTCTATTAAAAACTAAATTGTTTTTTGAACTATCAACAGAATCAATACAGAAATAACCTAATCTTTCAAATTGGAATTTATCCCCAGCATTTGCTTCTAATAAAGATGGTTCAACAAATGAATTATTTAATTCAATTAATGAGTTTTCATTTAAATAATCTTTGTACGATTTACCTTCTTCAGAATTATCAGGATTTTCAACAGTAAATAATCTATCATATAATCTAACAGTTGCTTTTACTGCATGTTTAGCAGAAACCCAATGTATTGTCCCCTTCACTTTTCTTCCATCAGGTGAACCACCCCCCTTTGTGGCAGGATCATATGTACATCTTACTTCAGTAATATTACCATCCGCATCCTTTACAACATCTGTGCATTTAACATAATAAGCATAACGTAATCTTACTTCAGTCCCTGGTGAAAGTCTAAAATACTTTTTAGGGGGATTTTCCATAAAGTCATCTTGTTCAATAAATAATACTTTTGAAAATGGAACTTTCCTTGAACCCATTGCAGGATCTTCTGGATTATTAATTGCTACAATTTCTTCGCATAAGTCGTCTGGATAGTTTTCAATGACCAACTTTAACGGTTTTAATACACCCATAACACGTGCAGCCTTTTTATTCAAGTCTTCACGAATACTATATTCTAATAAAGCTATGTCAATAACGTTATCTCGTTTAGCAACACCAATTTTTTCAGCAAAATTACGAATTGACTCCGGTGTATAACCTCTTCTTCTAATTCCTGCGATGGTTGGCATTCTTGGGTCATCCCAACCACTAACATATTTTTCTTGAACTAATTGCAGCAACTTCCTTTTACTCATAACAGTATAGTTAAGATTTAAGCGAGCAAATTCAATTTGTTGTGGATGATGTTCAGCTGTTATCGCATCTAATAACCAATCATATAATGGTCTATGATTTTCAAATTCTAAAGTACAGATTGAATGAGTAATCCCTTCAATCATATCGCAATAGCCATGTGCAAAATCATACATAGGATAAATGCACCATGTGTCTCCGGTTCTATGATGATGAGCTTTAAGAATACGATAAATAATTGGATCACGCATATTAAAATTAGGTGAACTCAAGTCAATTTTTGCTCTTAAAACACATTCTCCTTCGTTAAATTCACCATTTTTCATCTTTTCAAAAAGAGATAAATTTTCTTCAATAGAACGATTTCTATATGGACTTTCTTTACCCGGTTCAGTTAAAGTCCCTCTATATTCGCGCATTTGCTCTGCATTCAAATGACATACATAAGCTTTTCCCAATTTAATTAACTGTACAGCAAAACTGTATAATTGATTAAAATAATCTGAAGCAAAAAACTCTCTGCCTTCCCAATCAAATCCTAACCATCTAACATCTTCCTTTATTGATTCAACATATTCAACATCTTCTTTACTTGGGTTTGTGTCATCAAATCTTAAATTGCATTGTCCTTTATAATCTTGTGCTAAACCGAAATTTAAACAAATGGATTTTGCATGTCCAATATGTAAATAACCATTAGGTTCAGGAGGAAATCTTGTGTGAACCTTTCCAAAATATTTATTGGTCTTTAAATCATCATTAATAATTGTTTTGATAAAGTTTACTGATAAGTTTGAAGTTGAAGAATTTTTTTCTTCAATGTTATCGCTCATAATTATACCTTTTGTTTAAAAATATCACCGCAAATTTACATAAAAATAGTTGTTTATAAAAGTGTTTTATAAATAACCTCTTGTTATAAAATATTCTTCTTTTTTGATAATGGAATTGTTATAGTGAATGTTGTACCTGTATTTACTTTACTTTTAACTTTTATAACTCCCCCATTTCTTTCTATAAAGTCTTTGCATAGTATCAATCCTAATCCGGTGCCTTTTTCATTTTCAGTTCCGTTTCTACTAATATTAATATCAATCTTAAATAATTGTTTCAGCATTTTGCTATCAATTCCAATTCCGTTATCAATTATTGAAACTGCAACAAAGTTTTTTTGTCGTTTTGATACTATTTTAATTAATCCATTTTTCTTAGTAAATTTTATTGCGTTAGATAATAAATTTGAAATAATTGAATTAATCATATTATTATCAGCATTAACAATAAAATTCTGTTCTGATTCGATTACAATACTAATATTCTTTTTTAAAGCATTTCCATTTAACATGTTTTTTACTGAATATAATACCAGATCTAAATTAAAGTCTTCGGGTGAGTATTCAATTTTGCCTAATTGAAGACGCGACCATTCTAATAAGTTTTCAATTAAATCATATAAATTTTGAGCACTATCACTTATATTTCTTACCATATAATGAATATCTTCGTTATTTAAAGTTTCATATTCATCTTTTAGTATGTTGCAAAACCCTAAAATACCTTGAAATGGACTTTTTAAATCATGAGCAATTATTGAAAAAAATCTATCTTTACTTGTATTACTAAGCTTTAATTCCTCACTATATTTTTCAAGTTCTTTTGTTTTAGTTTGTAGTTCCTCGATAACACTACCAATTTTTTCGTTTGCTTTTGTAAGTTCTGTAATATCGCGGGCAATAGTATAAAAAGCTATTATTGCTCCACTATTATCAGTTAAAGGTAAAAAATCTATATCAATATGAATTTTTGCATGTGAAATGGGATGATTATACCACACTTTATAATTTGCGGTTTTTGATGACAGTAAAGTTTTAAATACTTTATCTTTCTCTTTTAGAATCAAACCGTTGTTAGAGAAACAGTCAATTGTATTTCCTATTAAATAATCACGCTTAAATCCATATAATAATTCCGCTGCACTATTAATGTCTACAATTAGTCCCTGTTTATTAAATATAAATACTGCTTCATTCATGTTTTCAAAAATTAATGCAGATCTTCTTATTTGATTTTCATAGTTTTTTAGATCTGAAATATCAAGAATTAAAACAATAATTCTTTTTACAGAGTTTTCTGCTAAAACAGGAATAAATTTTACTTCAAAAAAGTACTGTTTATCTTTACTATTAAATTCGTCAAAAATAATAATTTCCTTCTTTTCGTTAAATATAATTTCAAAGAATGATAATTTCAAAAAGGGTAAAATTCTAACAAGTCCATCTATTGTAAGATTCTCGATACTAATTTCGGGATTTAATTGTTTAAAGAATGATTTGAAAGTATTATTTGCAAGTATAACTTTTTGATTCGTATCCACAACTATTAAGAAATCACTCAGAGCATCAATAGTAGTCTTGTTTAAAGCTTCAGAATACTCAAGTTTTTCTTCTGCAATTTTTCTATCATCGATATTTCTGAAAATGCTTAACAAGTATACATCATCATTTATTTCAAGACAGGAGTTTAATACTTCAAACCAAACATAAGTATCATTCCAGAGATGCAATTTTTTTTCAAAAAATGTTTTAATGTTTTTGGTACGGATATTTTTTGCTAACTCATTTAATTTTTTTGAACGGATTTTTTTATTTTTAATTTCATCAATACTTTGATGAAACATTATTGATATTTCGTTACCAAGTAATTCTTCTTCTCCAAGTCCAAACATTAAGCAGAATGCCGGATTAACCATGAATATTTTGCCAGTTGAGTCTAAAACTCTCATTCCGTTTGGTGAGTAATTCCATATCGCGTTAAAAAGAGTATTAGAGCTTTTTAACTGCAATTCAATAGCTTTGCTTTCAGTAATGTCTCTTGTTATTCCAAATGTCCCAATTATTTTTGAATTATCCATTAAAGGAGCTTTAATAGTTGAAACCCATTGAAATTCCCCTTTAGCATTTTTGATAAACTCGTCTTTTTTTATAATTTCTTTTTCATTATTTATTAATTTTTTCTCATCTTCTAATGCGTCAAGTGCGTGATCCATCAAGAAAAAGTCAATGTCAGTTTTTCCAATTGCATCATTGCTATTACGTACGCCTATTGTTTGTGCTTGAGTTTTATTTATCTTTAAAAATCTTGAGTTAACATCTTTAAAGTATATAGAGTCAGGAATTTGATTTAGAAGATTATCTAAAAAGATTTTATCCATACAAAGATTTGAATTGAATTCATATTCAGAAGTAATATCCTGAATCAACATTAAAAAAGAGTCGTCATGTTTATCGAGATATGATAAAACTACTTTTGAATACCCTTCTGTAATTTTTGTTGAAGTAATAAACTCATTTTTTGCATTAGCTTCTCTCTCAATAAAACTTCGAATCACCAACAAATCATGTTCAGATAATAAGGTTTTTAATGATTTATTTTTATCTTGAGAAATATTTTTATTTGTTTTAACAATATTTAATTCTGAATCAAAAATTATTAACATCTCAGGAATAATCTGAAATAATTGTTCAACAAAAACCTTTGAAGACCCTTTACTTTTACTCATCATTCACCTTCTCAATTATGAATGCTTAATGTTTAATTTTTTAATTTTACTTTGTAATGTAGTAGGTTTGATTTTTAATAAATTTGCTGCTCCATCCGAACCATAAATTTTACCATTACATAACTTTAAAGCTTTTTGAATAATTTTTTTTATTTCTATATCAAGAGCATCAACACCTTCTTCAACATTGACTACTTTTTTTTCTTTTTCAATATACGAATAATTTAATATTAAATGCTCAGGTTGAATAGTATTGTTGTTTGATAAAATCAAAGCACGTTCGATAACATTTTGTAATTCTCTTATGTTTCCAGGCCAACTATACCTTTCCAAAATGGCAATTGATTCTTTTAATAAACCTGTTTTTTTTGTTTTGGAAAATTTATTAATAAAATAATTGACTAATAAAACAATATCTTCAACTCGTTCTCTTAGAGGAGGTAATATAATTGGAAAAACATTTAGCCTATAAAACAAATCTTCCCTAAATTCTCCTGTTTTAATTTTGTTTTCTAAATTTGCATTTGTGGCACAAATAATTCTTACATTTGTGGTAATAGTTTTTTCACTTCCAACTCTTTCAAAAGTATTGTTTTGTAATGCCCGTAACAACTTGGGTTGAATTTCTATTGGTAAATCTCCAATTTCATCCAGAAATAGAGTACCACCGTCAGCCAACTCAAATCTTCCTTTACGAGTAGATGCAGCTCCAGTAAATGAACCTTTCTCATGTCCAAACAATTCGCTTTCAGCTAAATTCACATTTATGGCTGAACAATTTAATGCTATAAATGGTTTGTCATTTCTTTCACTTAAAGAGTGAATAGTTTTTGCTACTTCTTCTTTTCCGGTTCCTGTTTCTCCTAATATCATAATTGGAGAATTTGTTGGAGCACAAATTTTGATTTGATTTAATACATTTATCCAAGTCTTAGAATTACCGATTAAATTTCTGCTTATATCTGAAAGATTATTGATTAAAGATGTCCTTTCAAATATTAAAGTTTCGTTAATTGAATTTAAAGTTTCATTGTAAATTGATTGAGATAATGCAAGAGATATTAGTCTGCTTAACATCTGTGCAAATTGAGTTTTTTGAGGAGTGAAAATATCGCATTCTCTATGATCTAATGTTAACAAACCAATAGTTTCCGATTCATTTTTTAACGGTATCAACATACAAGAATGCCCTAATGGTAAATCCAATATTTCATCATATGTATCTAAATGAGCCACGTCATTTGTTTCTTCAACAAGTTTAACTTTGCCCATATTTAATACTTCAAGAATGTCCAAACGATTATGTAAAGAAATTTGATAATTGTTCAGTTCTGTTGTCGAAAGAATTCCATTAAAATACCTAACTCTAAGTATATCATTATCTTCTTTGCTTAAAATTACTGCTAATTCGTATGGAATAATCTCTTTTATTATATCAAGGACAATTTGCATTGTCTTTTCTGGTGTTAAATAAGTTTTATTTGTTTTCATAAATCGAAATAACGTTGTTAACGAAATATCGTTATTAAAATAACTATATTTCGTTTAAAAATAAATAGTTTAATTAAAATGTTGATAATCTATTAAAAAAATGGTATTATTTATATGGCATGTGATTTGTTACTATAATAGAAAATAACAACAAATAAATATAAACGGAGAAAATAATGGAAAATAGTAAATTAAATTTGGCAAATGAGTTAAAACCTGCTTTAGCAGATTTATTTATGGTATATACAAAATTAAGAAACTACCATTGGAATGTTGAAGGTGTATATTTTTATCAATTACATCAATTGTTTGAAAAGTTATATGATGAATTAGCTGACGATATTGATGAAATAGCAGAAAGAATTAGAATATTAGGAGTTAAAGCACCGGCAACACTACATGAGTACATTAACTTGGCAAAAGTTAAAGAACAACCGGGTGAATATCCAGAAGCAAACGAAATGGTTAAAAACATTATTGATGATTTTGAATATTTAGTAGCAGAAATAAATAAACTTGCAAAACGTTCTCAAAACTTATTTGAAGATGAGATTTCTGCCGGATTGTTGTATGGGTTAGTTGGGAGATACGAAAAACACCTTTGGATGATTAAAATGTTAAATAAATAAAAATAAAAGGCTGTAAATTAAAAACTTACAGCCTCTTTTATTTGGGGAGCGGACTTTTGGGATTTTAATTTTTCACTAAATCAACTTCATCTTTTTTAACTTTTTTCGAAAATTTAGCTCGTAAATTTTCAACTGATACATATACAGCGGGAACTAAAACCAATGTTAAAATAAGCGAACTAGTTAAACCTCCAATAATAGCCCAAGCTAAACCATTTTTACTTTCTGCTGATGCACCTGATGCAATTGCAAGGGGTAACATTCCAAATACCATTGCTATTGTAGTCATTAATATTGGACGTAGTCTTTCTTTACCTGCTTCAATTAACGCTTCTTTTACACCTAAGCCTTTTTCTCTTAGGTGATTTGTAAAATCAACAACAAGAATTGCATTCTTTGCTACCAACCCCATAAGCATTATTATACCAATTAAAGAAAATATTGATAAGTTCTGTCCAGTTAATGCTAATGCAGTTAGTGCCCCAATAATGGCTACAGGTAATGAGAACAATACAACAAAAGGATAAATGTATGAATTATAAAGAGCAACCATAACAAAATAAACTAACATAATTGCAGCACCAAAAGCAAAAAATAAGCTACTAAATGCTTCTGCTTGTCTTTCGAGTTGTCCCTTATAATCAATTGATACTGTATTTGTTTTAATGTTAGCTGCAACCAATTGTTTAATCTCCTCGCCTACCGTACCAATAGGTCTGCCGTATACTTCAGCCTTAACATAAATGGATGATATTCTATCGTATCTTTCAAGTTTATTTGGTCCTAAAGACTGAGCAATATTTGCAAATTGATTCAGTTTTATTATTTGTCCACTACTATTAACAAAAGTAATTGATCCTACATCTTCAACTTTTTTTCTATCAAATTGGTCTAATTTTACATTAATATCGTAATCAGTTCCACCATCAGAATACTGCAAATCAGTATTACCGGAAAAAGCAACTTGTAATGTATTTCCAACATCAGAAACAGAAAGCCCTAATTGACTCATTTTTTCTCTATTAAGTTCAATATGCATTTCAGGTTTACTTTTTTCAACGGATAATCTTATATCGTTTATACCTTTAACATCTTTAATTAAATCCATAACCTTATCTGCAGTTGTATAAATCTCATCCATATTGGAACCACGTAATAATATTTGGATTGGAGCATCACTTCCTCCCATCATACTTGCTGGAGTAGATGTAACTTTTAATCCAGGAATTTTATCCAATATTTCTTTTTTAATTTTTGCTGCATATTCTGCAATTGCATAATCACGTAGCTGTTTATCAATAATTGTTACGGTTAATTGTGCTTTATGGGATTCGCTTGAACCACCCATCATTGAACTGCTTGAATAACCAATGTTTGTGAATACTTTTTCAACTTCCGGTTTATCTAAAAGAAGTTTTTCAACTTTTTCAGTTAAAACATTTGTTTTGTATATTGTATTTTGAGGTTCTCCTTCTAATTGAATAACAAATTCTCCCCTATCTGTTTGTGGAAAAAATTCACTACCAATAAATTTGAATCCAACTAAAGTAAGTGATAAAAAGAATAAAATAGTTATAGAACCATAAATAATTTTTCTATGATCTAATCCCCATTTAAGAATTCCTTCATAAAACAATACTAATTTATTATAATATTCTTCAAACCCTAAGCCAATTTTTCCTAACAATGTTCCTTTAGTTAATTTTTCTATTTTACTAAATCTTGAAGCTAATAAAGGAGTAACCGTAAATGAAACAAACAAACTCATTAAAGTTGAAAACACAACAACTAAAGCAAATTCTCGTAATATGTTACCAATCATTCCTGTAACTAAAGCCATAGGAACAAATACAACAACGTCAACAAATGTTATTGCAACGGCTGTAAAACCAATTTCATTTCTACCATCAAGAGCTGCCACGCCTCTCTTTTTCCCCATGGAAAGATGTCTATAAATATTCTCCAATACTACAATGGAATCATCAACAAGAATTCCAATAACTAAAGATAAACCCATTAATGTCATTAAATTTAGAGAAAAATTGAATACATACATAGCTGTAAAAACAGAAATTAAAGAAGTTGGAATAGAGACTAAAACTATTAAAGAGTTTCTTAAACTATGTAAAAATAAGAACATAACAATTGCAACCAAAATTACAGCCAAGCCCAAGTCTTCCATAACTGCATCGGCAGAAGCAACTGTAAAAATTGAATTATCGGCAGCGATAGTAAATTTTACTCCCTCTTTTGCATACTGTTTTTCCATCTTTTCAAATTCTTCTTTTGCCAGATCACAAACAGCAACTGAATTTGCATCAGATTGTTTTAAAATTTGTATACCAACAGAACTTTGTCCATTAATTCTATTAAGGGTTTTGTATTCTGCAATACCGTCAACAACTTCTGCAATATCTTTTATTTTAATAATAGAGTTATTAGCAGTTTTTGATATTACTAATTCTCTTAATTGATTTAAAGAAGAAATTTTTCCAGCCAAACGTAACGTGTATTGGTTTTGTGTCCCTTCAATTTTGCCTGTTGCAAATTCTAAGTTTGATGAATTAACAACACTAAATACTTTGGCAATTGGAAGTTTGTAAGATTCTAATTTTGCTCTATCAACATTAATTTTGATTTCCCTTTCTTCACCACCAATTAACGATACTTGACCAACGCCCTTAATTTTTGATAATTGAGGTTTAATTCGATCTTCAACTAATTGATATAATTCAGTTGGTTTAATATTTGCATTAACACCTAATTTAAGTATAGGTATATCATCTGTTGAAAACTTCATTAGAGAAGGAGTTTTAACTGATGTTGGCAACTGGTATAATACCGCATTTATTTTTCTTTGTGCATCTTGTAAAGCAAGATCACTATTTGTATTGGGCAATAATTCAATTACAATACTTGAAGCTCCTTCAAGTGACGATGAACTCATATATTTTACATTTTCCAATGCTGAAAGAGCATCTTCTAATTTTTTTGTGACTGAACTTTCTACCTCATCTGCAGAAGCACCAGGATATTGTGTTACAATAGACATGATAGGCATATCCATCTTAGGTATCAGTTCATAATTCAACATTTTATAGCTTAATATACCAATTATTGTTAATGTCGAAAAAAGAACTACTACTAATGTAGAACGTTTTATAGCTAATTCGGTAACTGTCATATTATTTCTTTAGTTATTGATAATTTTTATTGATTTATTATTGCTTAAATTTACTTGACCTGCGACTATTACCTGTTCATCTTTTGTAAGACCGGATAAAACTAACAAATAGTCATCATTTGTATTTTCAACGGTTATTTTTTGTAATACAGCTTTTCCATTTTTTGCTACATAAACTTGAGCATCTTTAACACTTCCTATTAAAGATTCTCGAGGAATAAAAAGACCATTTTTATCTGAAGAAATTTTTATATTAACATTTACAAAAGAACCCGCTTTAAGAGGATTTTTTGTGCTATTTGCCATTTCAACTTCTACATCGTAATTGTGATAATCATTTCCTGAAGGACTAATAAAAGATATTATTCCACTAAAAGTAACATTTGGATAAATATCGGTTGAAATATTTACTTTTTGCCCCTTTTTAAGTAGATAAACATTGCCTTCTGATACGCTTAAATTTACTTTTAATCTTGAAATATCTACTATTGTTGCAACAATGGTACCTTGATTAACATATGTACCTTCTTCAATATTTTTCTTAGTAATTGTTCCTGCAATTGAAGTAGTAATATTTGTATAGCTCAATTGCTTTTCAGCATCTTCCATTTTATTTTTTGCCGTCTCATAACTTGCTGTAATAGCATCTAATGTCTGTTCGGAAGCTGAACCACCTTCAAATAAATTTTTTGTTCTTTTTAAGTCTTTTGCAATTTTTTCAAAATCAGATTTTGCAGTTGAATAAGTGAGTTTTTTAAGTTTATCATCTATATTTGCGATTACACTTCCTTTTGCAAAACTACTTCCTAAATCAAAATTAAGTTTTGATATTTTCCCAGAAGTTTCAGATGGGATATTTAATTCTTTATACGGTTTTAAAGTACCTGTTAAATTTAATTCCATTGAAGCATTTTTTTCTAAAACTTTGGCAACAGAAACTGTTACTACTTTTTCAGTTAAGTCCATATTCAGAGTAGTGTTTTTGTCTCTATTTGTTTTTAATTGAACTGCTGCTGCTGCAACAATAAGTATTACGACTACAATAATTATTATTTTTTTCATATAAGTTTTACTTTAAATTATTTAAAAAATTAATTAACGAACCTTTCGATTTTTGAAAATCTAATTCAGCTATATATAACGACAAAAGTTTGGTATAATATAAATTTTGAGTATCACATAAGGCACTTTCAGCTTGAATTAAATCTAACGATGAACTTGCACCTTGTTCATATTCTATTTGGGTGTTTTTATATACGCTTGTAGCTAAATCTAAATTCTCTTTTTCATTTTTTATGTTGTCAATTGCACTTTTATATTGAATAAATGCATTGCTTAAATCAACTTTTATTGCTTGAGATGTTAAATTTAAGTTCTCTTTTGCTATATCAACATTTAATCCAGCTTCTTGTACTCTTGAATATCTTGCCAATCCTGAAAATATTGGTAATTTAAATTCAAATCCAATAGAAGAGCTATTAAACCAGTTTTTTCCGGATTGAAAAAAATCAAATTCTTGACGCATTGCTGAATAATTGAAATTTGCAGTAAAGGATAGAGTCGGTAGATATGATAACATTTTGTTCTTCTTGTCTGTTTCATATAATTCAAGTTGAGTTTGAAGTATCCTATAATCGATCCGATTTGTTAATGTAGATTCTTTATCACTTTCTGTTTCTTCTAAATGCTTATCGGTATTTTCATTATCGGTAAGATTATCAAATAAAACAATTTCTTGTTCAACAGGCATACCCATTTTAAATTTTAAAACATTTAATAATTGTTTAAAGTTTAAATCTGCCTGCTCAACTTGTGATTTAGTTTTATTATAACTAACTTTTATTTTATCAACATCAGTTTTTTTTGCCATTCCGTTTTTATATCTTAATTCAGTAGCAGCTAAAGTCTTTTCTGAAGCCTTTAGGATATTTTCAAGGTTTGTTAATTGTTTTTTTGAAATTAAAGCTCTAAAATATGACGAACTAACATCGTAAAACACGGTTTCGTTAGTTTTTTCAGAATTTTGACTATAATATTTACGACTTAGTTTTGCAGCTTCTAAACCCACCCAAAATGAAGGGTCAAATATTTTTTGAGTAAGTTTTAATCCGGCAGAAAAATTATACTTAGTTCCCATTTTTACAGGAACCATTATACCAGGTTTACCCATTAACTCACCTGGTAACAAAGATGTACTAACTTTTAAATTATCGGTTAGAGTACTGCTAAAATCAATTTGAGGAAGCCCAATTCCAATTTGTTGATTAATTTGTTTTTCGCTTATCTCATAATTTAAGGAAGCGATTTTCAAATTGCTGTTTTTGTTAGCTGCATAATTCAAGCAATCTTTTAAGGAGTATTCTTGAGCAAATAAATATGCTTGAATTGATACAAAAAAGAATATTGCAAAAATAGTTTTCTTCATAAAAAATAATGTGTTAATGAATGAATAATTGTTAAATAGTGTTTAAATATCGATCTATCATACTTTCGTAAATCTCTCTTAGGTTAACATGAGAAAACTGGGGTGGAGGTGGATATTGCAACATTACTGCAATGGCACCATGTGTAAAATATTTCCATGTTAAAAATATTTCCTCATAAAGTTTAGCGTCCCCTTTTGCTAAATTAAAGAACAATTCTCTAATCATTCCGAATATCTTAATCATATTTTGGTTTGGAGCCGGTCTTTCAGTACTAAACATTAAAGAAAACAATTCTCTATTTTTAAATGCAAAATCGAATTGACCAATGGAAATTGTTTTAATTAGTTTTTTAGCGTCTTTTTCTTTTTTTCTTGCTTCTAAAAATGTATTATTAATCTGTTCAAAACCATTGTAAACAATTTCTTTGAATAAGTCTTCTTTGCTATTAAAGTGTTCATATATAATTGGTGGAGTATATTCGATTTTATCTGCAATCTTTCTTATTGTCACGTTGCTCCAGCCTTCTGCTTTTGCAATGGATAATGCAGCATCAAATATCTTTAGTCGAAGTTCTTCCTTTTCGCGTTGCTTCCTTTCTAAATGACTCAATATTCCATAAACCTATATTAGTTAAAAATTCTAACAATGTTAACCATACAAAAATACATTTAGTTCCATTATAGCAAAGAGAAAAATTAATGACCTAATTTATTTTTTAAGAAAAGATCTAAAAGGGATGTTTAAACGAAAAAAAGCTCTTTTACAAGAGCTTTTTAGTACCGAAGGCCGGACTCGAACCGGCACTTGGTTTGAGCCAAACTGGATTTTGAGTCCAGCGCGTCTACCAATTCCGCCACTTCGGCATATCAAAAAATAGACTGTAAACTTAATAAAGTTTTGGTCATTTTGCAACTAAATTATTTCAAAAACTTAGTTTTATTGTTACTAATTTAGAAATAAAGTATATTATGGTTATAATTTAATAGTTTTGGTGTATTATGAAAAGATTTTATGTCCTTGCAATATGTATATTATTCCTTTTATCAATTAGAATTTATCCGCAGATTGTTATTAACGAGTTTATGGCTTCCAATTCAAATTCAATTACAGACCCTGATCATAACGAGCATGGTGATTGGATTGAACTTTATAACAAATCAAATTCGCCAATAAATCTAAATGGGTATTCAATTACAGATTCCAAATCTTCTCCACGAAAATACGTGTTTAATTCTGATATAATTATTGAATCAAATGGATATTTATTGATATGGGCAGATGATTATAATACAGGAATTCATACAAACTTTAAGCTTTCTGCTTCTGGTGAGTATATTGGATTATTTAATTCCAACAGTCAAGTTATTGATAGCTTAACATTCCCGCTTCAGCAGACAGATATATCATATGGCTGTTATCCAAATGGTGAAAAAATTTATTTCTTTTTTGATCCTTCAACACCAAATTCCGAAAATTTGGAAACTTCGATATTTAATCGTCTCTCCCCTCCGGAGTTTTCATTAGAGAGCGGGTTCTATTCTGGGATGCCATTGTTAAATTTGTCATCTACTGTTAGTGATACTAAGATATATTATACACTTGATGGAACTACACCAAATATAAATAGCACTCAATTTACTAACACACTTCATCTTGCAAGTACACTTGTTGTTAAAGCTTTAGCAGTTAAAGATGGTTTTGCAAATAGTAAAGTTGTTACAAAGACTTATTTTATTAATGAAGATAGTGAACTTCCAATAATATCTTTATCTACTAATCCGGATAATTTTTTTGGTGATACTTCCGGCATTTATGTAATTGGTACAAATGGTATTGTTGGACATTGTAGTAATGAGCCAAGAAATTGGAATCAAGATTGGGAACGCCCCATTACCATTGAATATTTTGATAAAGATAATGAAAGGAAATTTTGTGTTGATGCCGGAGTAAAAATATATGGCGGATGTACACGTTTATATCCTCAAAAATCATTAGGATTTTATTTTAGAGACGAATATGGATATAAAAAATTAAATTATAGATTGTTTGAAAATAGAAATATTACAGAATACAATAATTTTATTTTACGAAGTTCCGGTCAAGATTGGTGGCGAACTATGTTTAGAGATGGATTTGTTCAAACATTAGTTATGCAAAACTCTGAGGTTGATGCCATAGCTTACAAACCGGCTGTTGTTTTCTTCAATGGTGATTATTGGGGAATTCATAATATTAGAGAAAAATTGAATGAACACTATGTTGAAGAGCATTTTCAAATTACTGAAGATAATGTTGATTTAATTGAATATAGTAAAGGAATTACTGCAAATGTTGGTGATATAACTGCATACAATCAGTTACAGAACTTTCTAAATCAAAATAATTTTACGCAAGATGCTCCATTCAACCATTTATCAAATGTTGTGGATATTGATGAGTATTCCGACTATTTAATATTTCAAATTTATGGAGCAAATGCGGATTGGCCAGGAAGTAATACAAAATTATGGCATGCACGCGATAATTCTGTAAAGTGGCGTTTTATGATATATGATACTGATTTTACTTTTGGGGGGAACTCAAATGGTCAGTATAATTCAAACACTTTGGAATTAGCCACATCGGCAACATCTACAACCTACCCTAATCCTGCATGGTCAACATTATTATTTAGGAAGTTATTAGATAATGCTAAATTTAAGAATGGGTTTATTCAAAAATTTGCTGCAAGAATTAATAATACTTTTGCCCCGGGATATGTAATTAGTATAATTGATAGTATGAAGGCTGTAATCGCAAGCGAAATACCTAAACACAAATTACGATGGGAACAATCTGTTTCTTTTACCACCGGTTGGGATAATAATGTTGAAATAATGCGTAACTTTGCAAGAAAGAGACCAAGCTATATGTTTCAATGTATTAATGAACATTTTTCGTTAACTGGGACGTATAAACTTTCAATATCAAAAAATAATAATAATTTTGGCAAAATTTATATTCAAAATATTTTAGTTAGAGATACTGCAAATCAAACATATTTTAAAAATATACCACTAACAATTAGAGCTGAGGCAAATCCTGGTTATCATTTCGTTTGTTGGAGTGGAGTTTCTAATTCATCGGATCGAGAAATTACATTAACTCTAAATAACAATAGTAATTTAAATGCGGTTTTTGAAAAAGACCAACAAATTGCTAACAATATAATTATAAATGAGATTAATTATAAATCATATGATTTATTTGATACAGGTGATTGGATAGAGTTTTATAATAACACAGATAACAATATTTCTCTTGCCGGTTATTACATAAGCGATTTAAGTAATAATAAGTTTTTCTTTTCTAATACAGATAAGATAGATGCTAATTCATATTTAGTTGCGTGTCAAGATACTACCAAGTTTAAACTCTTACATCCAAATATTTCTAATTTTATTGGTAATATGGGCTTTGGTTTAGGAAGTGATGAAGAAAGAATATCCATACATGATAATAATGATAACTTAATTGATGAAATTCAATATGATTCTACTTGGGGTTTATCTACATATTTTGTAGGAAAAACTTTATCATTAAAAAATCCTCAACTTGATAATTCAATTTCAAATAGTTGGAGTTTGTCAAAAAGCTATGGCACACCTGGAAAAATTAATGATATCTACACAAAAATTGAAGACGAATTAAATGTTGTTCCCGAATCTTTTACTTTATTCCAAAATTATCCTAATCCATTTAATCCTGAAACTACAATTAGATATTCATTAAGTGAAACTGATAATGTAACCTTAGAAATATTCAATACCATTGGGCAAAAAATAATGAATAAAGAATTAGGAAATAAAGCCGCAGGTACATATGAAATTAAAGTGAACATGAATGGATATTCAAGCGGTGTTTATTTTTATTCTATTAAATCAAGTAGTAATAATGGAAGTATTTTTAAGAAGATGGTATTAATTAAATAGATGGTTAACTATCCTAATAAAATTGAATTATTATCACCGGCAAAAAACTTGGAGTGCGGCATTGCAGCTATTGACTGTGGTGCCGATGCTGTATATATAGGGACACCAAAATATGGTGCCAGAGTAAATGCTGGTAATTCAATTGAGGATATAAAATCATTGGTAATTTATGCCCATCAATATTTTGCTAAAGTATACGTTACTATTAATACAATCCTTTATGATAATGAAATAAATGAAGTAGAAAAGCTAATAAATGAGCTCTATATTATTGGAGTTGATGCCATTATATTTCAAGATATGGCAATTCTCGAAATGAATCTGCCCCCTATTCAATTATTTGCTTCAACTCAAACAAACAATTACTCAATTGATAGAATTAAATTTATTGATTCATTAGGAGTTGATAGAATAATTCTTGCTCGTGAATTATCAATTGAACAGATAAAGCAAATTAAAGCCGTAACAAAGACTGAGTTAGAGTTTTTTGTTTTTGGTGCTTTATGTGTAAGTTTAAGTGGGCAATGTTATTTGAGTGAGTCTATTTGTGGCAGAAGTGCTAATAGAGGCGAATGCTCTCAACCATGCAGAATGGAATATTCATTGGTTGATAAAAGTAACAACAAGATCTTAGAAAATAAGAATCTCCTTTCATTACACGATCTCAATCTTGAAAATCAAATTGAAGATTTAATTTTAGCCGGCATTTCTTCTTTTAAAATTGAAGGGAGATTAAAAGATATTGGATATGTACGAAACGTTACATCCTATTTTAGAGACAAAATAGATACCATTATTCCTAAACTTAGCATCAATAAAGAATCATCAGGTTATTCAAAAATAGACTTTATTCCTAATTTGGAAAAAACATTTAATAGAGGTTTTACAGAATACTATATCTCAAAACAAAAAAATAAAATTGCTTCTTTTAACACACCTAAATCTTTAGGTCAACCAATTGGAACTGTTACAAGTGTTTTAAGTGATTCAATAATAATTGATACCTCAGAAAAAATAATACCGGGTGATGGTCTTTGTTTCTTTTATAACGATAAATTAAGTGGCTTTTCAGTTGAAAAAGCTAATGATAACAAAGTGTTTATTGATAAAAGTATTAAAATTACTAAAGGTTCAAAAATATTTAGGAATTACGATAAAAAATTTAATGATGAAATTAGTAATTCAAAAAATAAAAGAAAGATTGATATTAAGTTTAATATCAAAATTGATGATAGTACTTTGAGCTGTGAAGTTGTTGACGAGGATGGTATTAGTTTATCAAAAAATTATTTAATTGATAATTCATTTGTAAACGACAAAAGTAAATTTTCAGATATACTTAAAAAACAATTTAGTAAATCTGGTGATTCTATTTTTAATGTTATTAATATAAACTTAGAATTAAACAATCCCCGCTTTATCAACATAGCTTCTATAAACAATATTCGCAGAGAAATACTATCGGCATTGTTGGATAAACGCTTGAATAGTTATAAACCTAAACTTACAAACTATCAACGTAACAATATAAAATACTTTAAGTCTAATATTGACTATAAAGAGAATGTAAATAATAAAACTGCCGAGAAATTTTATAATAAACATGGTGTTGATGATATAAAATGGGGTTTTGAAACTACCAAAACAAACAATGTTGATTTAATGACTACCAAATATTGCATTAGGTATGAATTAGATGATTGCCTGCTAAAAAAAAATAACAAATACACTTCCCCCCTTTTTCTTATAAATAAAAATCAAAAGTATGAATTAATATTTGATTGTAAAAACTGTATGATGAAAGTAAAAAAAACAAAATAACATTTTGATATTTATTTTAAACTAATTATATTTCGCTAAACATCGAAATGATATAGGTTAAAATGAATAAAAAAGTTTTAGTTTTGTGTACAGGCAACTCTTGTCGAAGTCAAATGGCAGAAGGGTTTTTAAAATCATTTGACAAAAATATAAATATATTTTCTGCCGGAACTAAACCTGCCAAAGAAGTTAGTCCCCTTGCCGTAAAAGTGATGAAAGAATTAAATATTGATATCAGTTCACATTATCCTAAAAATGTAAATGATTTTATCAACGCATCATTTGATTATGTTATTACAGTATGTGATAATGCAAAAGAAAGCTGCCCTGTTTTTAATGGAGCTGTTAAAAATAAAATTCATATCGGTTTTGAAGATCCTTATGAAGCAACCGGGTCTGATGAAGAGATATTATTCGTGTATAGAAAAGTAAGAGACCAAATCAAAAATGAATTAAATAAATTTTATTTAGAAAATTTAAGGAGTTAATTATGTTACAAATTAAAGTATTAGGCGGTGGATGTTCAAATTGTATTAATTTAGCTAAGATGTGTACAGAAATACTTGAAGATAATAAAATTGAAGGTGAAGTTACTAAAGTTACTGATTTTCAAGAAATTATGAAATATGGAATATTAACTACACCGGGTCTTGTAATAAATGAAAAGGTTGTTCACTATGGTAAATTACCAACTAAATCAACTTTAACTCACTGGTTAATCGAATCGACAACTAAATAATACGCTGTTATTATTAAATTATAATTGAGTTTAAATTATGAATTTCAAGTTTAATAAATTAACTATTCTAATTACTTTTATTATATGGATATTGTTCTATACAAATCTTGAATATATAACTAATCAATTAGTTTATAAGTTTATTGGTATGGCAACTAAAATGCCTTTTACTAATGCAGTATGGTTTTTTATATTTGAAGTACCAAAAGTACTATTACTTCTTGTTTTGATTGTGTTTATTGTTGGAATAATCCGAAGCTACTTTTCTCCGGAAAAAACAAGGAAAATATTAGGTGGGAAAAAGCAGTTTATTGGTAATGCTTTAGGAAGTTTACTTGGAGTTGTTACTCCATTTTGTTCATGTTCAGCCATTCCGCTTTTTTTAGGATTTGTTCAGTCAGGTGTTCCACTTGGAGTTACTTTTTCTTTCCTTATAGCTGCCCCAATGGTTAATGAAGTAGCTTTAGTTTTATTGATAGGGCTTTTTGGCTGGGATACTGCTCTATTATATCTTTCAACAGGATTAACTATTGCTTTTATTTCAGGGTTTATAATTGGGAAACTAAAATTAGAAAAGCATGTAGAACCTTGGGTATATGCTGTTCAAGCAAATACAATAAATAATATTACTGAACAAAAGATAAATTTTGATGAGAGAATTGATATTGGTATTCAAGCAGTAAAGGACATTGTTGGTAAAGTTTGGATCTATTTAGTTTTAGGCATTGGCGTTGGAGCAGGAATTCATGGGTATGTTCCCGAAAACTTTATGGCTGGATTGATGGGAAAAAGTGTTTGGTGGTCTGTTCCTATTTCAGTTATTTTAGGAATTCCAATGTATTCAAATGCAGCAGGTATTATTCCAATTGTACAAGCTTTGCTTGGTAAAGGGGCTGCACTTGGTACAGTATTAGCTTTTATGATGAGTGTTATTGCATTATCACTACCGGAACTAATAATTTTAAAAAAAGTACTAAAAATACAATTAATACTTTCTTTTATTGGAATAGTTGCAACAGGAATAATGATAGTTGGTTATTTGTTTAATATAATATACTAAACAAGTTTAAATGAATTCAGTACACAATAAAAAAAGCGGATAAATCCGCTTTAAGCTGCCCTGCCAGGGCTCGAACCTAGACTTTTCTGATCCAGAGTCAGACGTGTTGCCAATTACACCACAGGGCAAAATTAAGACTATAAAAATAAACAAGAATTAGAAATAAATCAATAATTATTATTAAAGTTTTGGAGTTTTTAATTATATTTATCTAATAAATATTAATTGGTTCACAAATGCGTAAATTATTTATAGTTATTCTGTTTACTTCTTTTTTAATTAATGCTCAAACAATTAATTATGTAAAATCAATTGGAAAATTTAAAAATGCAGCATCGTTTTGTATAATTCCCTCTGGAAGTTTTTATGTATCGGATAATTCAAAAAACGAAGTGTATAAAATTGATAATGATGGGAATGTATTAAAAGAAGTCGGTGGGTATGGTTGGAAAAATGGGCTTTTCGATGATCCTTCTGATGTGTTTGCTAATGAATTAAATGTTTATGTTTGTGATAAAAATAATGACAGAATTCAAATCTTTGATAAAAACCTTAATTACCTTTCTGAGTTTAAGACAAGCGATAATGAATCTTCGATGTATATTTTCGAAAAGCCCACTTGCTTTTCCATTAGTAACCAAAGTGATTTATTAGTATTAGATTCGTATAATAAAAGAATTCTAAAGTATGATTTAACCGGCAGATTTTTACAACAAATTGGAAGTTTTGATGCAGGAGAATATTCTTTGGTTACTCCTGATAAATTTGCAATATCTCCTGACGGCAAAGTATTTGTTCTTAATGAAAATAAAATATATGTATATGATCAATATGGTAATGGGATTATTCAACTACCAATAAACTTCCCTGCTCACAGTATTAAGATTTACAATTCAACGATGACGATATCAAGTGATGAAAGAATAAGTTTTATTGATTTAGCTAATCTTTCAAGTGGATTTGTTAATATCACAATAAATTTAGATTCAAAGATTATTGAAGCTTATTCCATAGATTCTAAGCTGTTTATATTAAATCATAAATGCATTGAGATATATGAAATCACAAAATAGCTTATTTCTTAGGATTACTCTATTTTCTATGATATCAATTTGGATAATCTTAATATTTTTTGAGATTATAGCTAAAGCGGTAAATAATTTGTATGTGTTAATTCCATTTTTAAAAGGGATGTTTTCTTTGGTGTGTCATCAAGATAGTTCAAAATCTTTGGCTATATGTGATGTTCATAGTCTTGTATGTATAAGGTGTACAGGGTTATATTTTGGTGCTTGGCTGGCTGCATTTTTATCCTTATTTTATGAAAAACTATTTAAGTATTTGAAACGCAGCTATTTTATGGCATTATTGGGATTTATGTTTTTAGATGTTTTTTTTGTGAATATTGGATTATACGATTATAATAGTTTTATAAGTATTTTAAGCGGAATATTTTTAGGTTTTGTTTGTTTTTTATATCTTTACAAAGGTCTTTTTGAATTTTATTATAACAAAGAAAAAGAGTAATGAAAAAATACATTTCAACTTTTGTTACAGGTTTTGGTGCCGGTGTTTTTCAAATTGTTCCGGTTGCCAAAAGTTTTGCATGCTGTTTAATTATTCCTTTTGCTGCATATTTCTCTTTATTGCTTCAACAAAAAGCAAATAAAGATTATTCAAAAATAACAATTAAAAAAGCTTCAGTGTTTGGCTTTTTGACTGGATTAAATGCTGCGATTTTTAGTAGTCTGTTTGAGATACTTATTACATTAATTACAAAAACAAATGATTTAATTGTTTCGATTCCGGAGATTAATAAAATGCTAAGTGAATTTCCCATAGATGAAACAATTCGCAAAGAAGTATCAAAAATTCTAACTGGAGTAGTGTATGATATTACTCATTATGGATTTTCTTTAATTTATTCATTTTCTATTGTTGTTAATAACTTTTTTATTAATATTATATTTGGTCTAATTGGTGGATTAATTGCCATGCAGATTCTTAACAAAAAAAATAACGAAATTATATGATAGTAGGATTAATTTTCTTTTTACACTTTATTTTTATTCTTACCATTTTTTCAAAAAAATGGCAAGATGAATCAATTACATCTGGTATAACCAATACATTTTTAATAATTATACTATTTGCAATAGGTTGGTCTTTAACAACATTTTTAACAAAATTGATTATTTCTCCAAAGGGTTTTGGGATTTATTTTGATAGAGATACCATTTCTTTAACACTATTAACAATTGGCGAATACTTTTTCTATAAAATGTACTACCAGAAAGATTTTATCGAAGTCGATAAGGGAAAGTGATTACAACAGTTTGTTCAATTTGTTTTGCATGTTTAGGCAAAGGTTCAAAACGCCATTGACTCAAAGAATTAATTGCAGCTGTTTCCAAACGGCTATCAGCTTTAATTAAGGGTATTATTCTTCCAACTGTACCATCAGCAGATATTGTAAACCTTAATCTAATATCTATTTCTTTGGCAACCCCATCGGGGTATTGAGGTAATGGATGGTGATAAATTTTTCTTTTACCTCTTCCTCCAAAATCAATCGAAAAACCTTCTCCCCCATCACCAAATCCTTCCTCTTCGTTATCTGAATTAGAAAAATCTTGAACTAAACTTTGTGGTTTGTTTTCTTTCTTTTCGTCCTTTTTCGATAAAATATTATTATCATTATCCGTATTTTTTGTCTTTGGGAGTTCAACTTTTTCTTCTTCTTTTTCTTGTGCTTCAATATGCTTTTCGGCACGAGCCTGGTTTATTCCACCTATGCCACTTGAACCAAAACCAAGAGTAATATACTCTTCTTCAATCGGTTCGGGTGAAAATTTAAATACAACAAGCATTACAAAGAAAATTATATGTAAAGAAATTGAAAATATATAACTATATGTTTCTGGAGTGAGCTTTTTCATTAAAATGATTCTTTTTCGGTTTCAATTGTAAACTTATCTATTCCAACCCCTTTTGCCAAATCAATTACTTTAATTACAGTTGCAATATTAACAGATTTATCTGCTTTAATAATTAAATTATTATCTTGTTCACTTTTAGCAGAACTTAGTTTAGCGGGCAATAATTCCATTGATGTAATATCACTTCCAAAATAAACTTGATTTCTTTCTGTTAAGGTAACAATAAGTCCCGTAGCATTAACTTGTTCATTATTTTTTGCTCCGGGAAGTTTAACTTTTACTCCAGTTTGAAGAACAAACTGTGAAGTAAGCAGGAAAAATATTAACAATAGCATAACAATATCGGTTAACGAAGAATATGAAAAAGCACTCAAAGGTTTATTTGACATTTGTAATTTCATATAATCACCTAATTTTCGGAATCAAATTCATCAAAAGTCAAGTTTTTATTTTTTGACATTTCTTCAAGAATGTCAATTATGTCATTAGATACTACTTCCATATCAAGTACTAACTTATTTACGGCTTCAATTAATGTATTATAAAATGTTAAAGCAATAATACCTACTGTCAATCCAAAGGCTGTAGTTAATAAAGCTTCCCAAATACCTCCTGCTAAATCACTTGGGTTAGTGGCACCATGTAAATCTTCAATTTTCATAAATGCAGAAATCATACCTGTAACTGTACCTAAAAATCCCAACAATGGAGCTGCACCTGAAATTGTTGCAAGTAAAGAAAGACCTTTTTCTAATTTTACAATTTCTTGTTTACCGGCATTTTCTATTGCTTCTTTTACTCTTTCATTTCCAAGCGTAAATTTCTTTAATCCTTTTTTTACAATATTTGCCACCGAAGATTTTTCTTGATTACAGAAATTAATAGCTCCTTGTAAATCTTTCCTCTTTAAAAATGAACGTAGCTTAACTAAAAACGAAGGTATATTAGCTTTTGACTTTTTTATAACTAAATAACGTTCAACAATAATTTTTATTGCTATGACCGAACACAAAAGTATTGGCCACATAATAAACCCACCTTTCAAAAATATCGAAAGAAAATACATAAAATTCCTATATAATTATTTTACTAAAGATTGTTTTTTTTGATAAAACTTTCAGCATCAGCTTTTGTACTAAAATCAAATATTTTAACTCTATACCATGTTCCCATCGTTTTCAAATCCGCTTCAACTACATATGCATTATAACCTTTACGTCTGAATTTTAATACTTCAGCCTCTGCTCTATATTTGGATTGCCATGAGGAAGTTTGAATATTATATTTTTTACCGTCAAAATATATTTTTTCACTAATTAATCTATCACCACTTATGCTTTTATAAAGATCACTTGTGCTAAATTTTACAATTTTTTGCGGCTCTACCTTTTCTTGCTGTTTATTTATACTCTTTTCTATTTTAGAAGTTTCAACATTTGGAATTTCTTCTTTTTTTTCTAAAGTATTTTCATCTTTTGTTTTTAATGCATTTTTCTCTTTTATTTCTGTGTTAACTGAATCTACTTTGTTCGAATCTATTTTAATAGTTTCTTTTTTGTCATTAGATATTTCTTTTTTCACGTTTTCTTGTAAAAAAGTCTTTTCTTCATGTTTAATATTGTCGGTTTTATTATTAAAAAACAAATAGTAAACTCCACCTGCAGCTGCAAGGACAACAAAAATTGAAAGCAGAATAATTAGTAGTTTATTACTTAAAAAGAAGGGTTTCTTTTCTTTCGGTGGTTCTTGTTTCAGAACATCTTTTTGTTCAATTGATTCAAATAAATCATCTATGTTAGATTCTAAATTATTGTCATTAAGTATTGGTTTGTTATCTTCTTCTGGATTAATTTGTTCATTGCTAATTTCTTCATTAATGATATTATTACTATCATTTTCACTTAGATCAGAAATTGTATCATCAATACTATCAATATCTATGGAATTGTTGTCTTCAGTTTGTTCATTAATAAAATCTAAATCAAAATCATTATCTTCATCAATATTATCTTCTAAGTTAACATCCTGTTTTGAGTCATTATTATTAAAATCTAAATTAATTTCTTCATCATTCAACATGTTTTTAGAAAACAATTCATCTTCTAATTCTTTATTCCAATCAAGATCGTTACTTGTTGTAGAACTATTATTTTCAACAATAGAATCCATTTCAAAAGTATCGCTTTTTATTTCTTCCTGCTCATTAAAATCATTGTTCTCTTCAATTACATCGTCATTTGACATATTTAAGTCAATTTCATCATCTAATTTTGAGGAAGAATCATTGAACTGTTCGTTAATATCAAATTCTAAATCAATATCTACACTATTCTCAGAATCATCATTTTTGTTGACATCTGTTTTGAAATTTTGATTAAATAGCTGGTTGATTAGATCAGTTCCTTCCAAATCATCTTTTGGAGAGATATCTTCTATTGAAAGAGATATGTCGTTGTTAGAATCTGTATTTAATAATTCAGTATCTTGGATTAAAGGTTCATCGCTAATAGGTATAAATGAATCTAAGCCAACTAAATCCGTTGTATCTTCTTTCAAAATATCAGATGAATTTAGGTCCGAATCATCTAATTTCATTTCATCTTCAACTAAATCATTTGAAGGAATTAAATCATTCCATAAATTGATCCCCTCAAAAAAATCCGATTTCATAATCAGCTGATTTATTTTTTCTTCAATACCTTTTTTCAGTAATAATAATGATGTTGTAGAATCAAGTTGATTAATATTTGAAATTGATAATTTTAATACTGGTTTATTTATAGAAAGAGAGAAAATACTATCATCAAAATCTACACTATTTATGGGTTTATTGTTAATGCCAATATTAAAAAAGGCAAAACTTGTACTAATTTTATCATTTTGAAATGGTGCATATACAATTGTATCGTTGGAAAAAGTATTTTCAATGGGATTAGTACCATCAAAAAGACCTTTCTTCTTTTGAAATAATCCAATTCTAGGAATTTTTACAGTTTCATCATATTGAAGTGAAGATGTTATTTTTTTTAAAAATATCTCATAAGCTAAATCTTTCTCATTGTTACCAATAGAAAGTTCGCTACTTATCTTATCGATTATTATTTCTTCTTGTGTTGTTCTCATTTAATATTACTCACCATTTATAAGTAATTCCCGCATAAATATCTAACGGTTTTTCTAAGTAATTAATAAATGAATAATTTTTATTATTTGTTATGTTTTCAAGATACAAATTAACAGAAAAATTGTCAAATAAATCATAATCTCCTTGTAGAGATAAATTAACATTATCTTTCAACTTAATTGTATTTGTAATATCTGAATAAATATCATGATTGAAGATAATCTTAGCAGTAATTTTAACTCCATTTGGGAGCGTATATTTATAGGATGTATTGAGTGAAAAACCTGGAGTATAAGGCAGATTGTATTCACCGGGTATTTTGTATCTTCTATAGATAAGATCTCCAAAAAGTTCTCCAAAATCTCCTAATTTAAAAAAGTAATTGGCATAAAATTCAGCAGCATCAACATCGTTTACCGTAAAAACGGAAAAATCTCCAAAATTATTTATGTCAGAAAAATAAAATAAATTGTCATATTTTTTTAATCTAAGTCCAGCCGAAACTGAAATTATTTTTTCCATTTCATATTTAGCACCAATGTTTAAATTGGTTTTGCATTCGGTATAAACATTATCTCTATCTTCAAATCGTAAATATCTATTAATCTTGAAGAAATCAGATACAGTATAAAAATAAGTTGAAGGAGTAAATTCAAAAATGGCAGAAATATTCTTAGTTAATCTTGCATTCACGAATGCAATAGGACTAAAAAAAGAATTACTACTATGATTTGCTAAATTAATTCCACCGCCAAAGGTCAAATCTTTTAAGGGAGAATAAGATACTTTACCGGAAAATGAATAATAATCATAATGGATTGCAGCACTTGATAATTCAGATATGTATTGCCTAATATAAGAGCCTTCACCTCTAAAATTTATATTATTTAAATTTAATGAAAAGAAGCCACTACCATCAAATCGCATTTCTCTAAAGTCTTTAGAATTAGTAAAAAGTCCTCCAGAAATCAAATTAGCTCCAAAGTTAAAATCCTTTGTAAATGTATTTTCAACAGAAAAAATAGCAGAACCATTCTGAGTTTTTTGATGATATTCAGGATTTGCACTTATAAATTTTTTATACCATTCACGTTTATAATTGGCCCCAACTTCAATTTTTAATCCTGGCATTACATCGCTTTTATTATCTGCAAAAAATCTACTTCGAAATTCGACACCTGTAATACTTATATCAGAATTATTTTCATAAGCACGTGTATAGTTTCCAAATACTTTACTATATAAGTTAATTTTATCAAACTTATTGTAAAAGTAAGCCTCCCCTTTTGGTTGAGTGTTTATACCGGCTGCAACGTTAAAGCTTCCATTCAGAGGAATTACTTCTTTATAAATTTGAGCTTCAATTTTTAAAGGTTGTGATGGTTCAGAAATAGGTAATTCTTCCGGTGTATAAATTGGTTTTATAAACTCTTTTGAAAGAGTTGAAATAAATTCCGGTCTCTTTTTTTGAAGAGTTGGAATACTTACAGACTGTACACCTGTAATTACAAAATCTGGTAATTCAATACTTTGAGCGTTTATATCAATTAATAAAAATAATATAAGTATTAAAACTGAGAATTTTATTTTTTTCATAGTCTTTTCAATTTTTTTATTGCTTCTTTACCTAATTCATCATCTTTATGTTTTTTTGCAACTGCATTATACATATCACGTGCTTTTGAGTAATCTCTTAACTTAGTATAACAATCCCCAAGTTTAATTAATGATTTACTATACCATTCATCGTAAGCAGCAAATACTGAGCGTACTCGAACAAATGCAGAAATGGCATCATTAGTCTTATTTTGATTATAAAGAGCTACACCGTAGTAATATTGTGCTTGAGCTCCAATATCATCTGTACGCTTTTGTCCTAATTCCTTAAATAATGATTCTGCATTATCAAAAGAACCTCTATTCATCTCCAATATACCTACTTCAATTTTCGATTTTGCTGCAAAGATTGAACCATCATAATAAGTTATTATTTGGTTGTAGGTTTCATAGGCAGCCTGAATTTCTAACAATTCAACATCAGCCTGAGCTTTGGCAAATAGCAATTCGGGTACTTTGTCTGAATCAGGCAATTTTTTAATGGCATTATCATATAATTCAATCGCTTTTTGATAATTACTTTTTTTGGAATACAATTTACCCATTTCCAAAACAGCCGAAACTCCAACTTCAGAGTTAAGGTAATTAGATACAATTAAATTATAATGATATATTGCATTTTCTTCTTGTCGTAGACTTGAAGAACACTTTGCAATCCAATAATAAGCATTGGGGACTAAACTGCTTGAGGGATATGTTGCAATAAACTCTTTATAGCTAATTCGAGCTTCGTCATATTTGCCGGTATTAAAATAAATTTCTCCCTTTTTAAATAATATTTTGTCCCCAAAATCGGAAGAAGGATTTGATTGTGTATATCTATCAATTGCAACAATAGCTTTTGTTGGTTCATCTAAAGCTAAATAACAATACTGTAAACCATTAATAGCATCAAAAACATATTGTGTAGATGAATAATCGCGTAATATTTTGTTATAATAGATAACTGCGGAATCGTATTCTGCCATATTATAATAGCAGTCACCAATTGAATAATAAGCTATTGGAAGTATGTTGGAATTCGGATAACGATTAGGTATTTCTTTGTAATTATTTATTGCTTGATGAAAATCACCGTGTTGAAAATATATCCACCCAATTAAATATTGTGAATCATCTGTAAATTTAGACATTGGATATTTATCTTGTAAAGTTCTAAATTTAGTGATTGCTTCTTGCCATTTTTTTGACTTAAATAAAGATTGTCCATATTGATAATATGCAAAATCAGTAATTTTAGCATTTTTGTATTTCTTAAAAGTTTCAGTATACAATTCAGAGGCTTTATCAAAATTTTTTGTACCGTAATAACTATCAGCTAATCTAAATTTAGCATCAACAAAATTTTCATCTTTTGGATATTTGTTAATAAAGTCTCCAAAATAATAAGCAGAATTAGCAAAGTCTTTAAGATTAAAATATGCATAGGCTCGCCCATACAAAGTCTCTTTTTCAATTTCAGGATCGCTTCCTTCAATATTATTATAAAACTTCAATGCATTTGAAAAATCACCATTAGCGAAATAAGATTCCCCTAAAAAGAAATTTACTTTATCCCGTTCAAATTTTGAAAATCTTATACTTAAATCTGTAAGATTCATAATAGCAGCGTCAAAATTGTTCATATAATAATTTGCCATTCCCAGACCTAATATAGAACGATTACGCAAATTATCCGAAATTTTGGGTACACCCATAGCTTCAGTAAAATAATCAATTGAAGCTTTATATTGTTTATCTGTAAGTTTAATTTCTCCTAATAGAGTAAATGCTTTTGCTTTGGTAGAATTATCTTGGCTGTTTATTGAATACATCAAAAACTCTTCAGCTTTCTTAAAATCCTCTCTATTAAAATAAATTATTGCCATATGATAGCGTACCATTGGAGCTTTTGAAGACTTAGGATAGCGAGTAATAAATCGATCAAAAATATTTAATGCCACGTCTTCTTTTCCCTGATATCTTCTACATTCACCACTCCAAAACAAGGAATTTATTGCAATTGTATCAGTTCCGGTTTGCGAAAGCCTATTAAAGATAGTAAAAGCTTCTTCATAATTCTGCATTTGAAAGTATACCCAGCCTAAACCATATTTTAATTTCTCATTATCAGGATTTTTTTGCAATACCTCTTTGTAAACGGTTGAAGCATTCATATAATCTTTCAGTCTGAAATGTGTATTTGCCAAAATATATCGTGATTCAAGAAGATAATTTTCCGGTAATTCCTCAATTATTGGATCTGTTAATTCTAATACTGCTGCATCATACGAGTTTAATTTAAAATAACACACCCCAATTCTATATTGAGCGTATGGAGCTAATTTACTTTCTTTGTGATATGCTAATAATTCATCGTAATAAGTAACTGCACTAGAATAATCTTTATTTTCTTCGTATAAATTTGCTAATGTATAAATAGTGTAGTCAATAAATTTATTTTGCCTGCCAATCGTTATTGCATCATTCAAAAAGTCTTCTGCTTCAGAAAACTTATTTTCAGCAAAATATGCTTTTCCTATCCAGTAAAATGCTGAACCTTGATAATCACTTTCAGGAAATTCTGCGACTAATCTTTTTAACCGTTCTCTTGATTTGAAATAACTATGCTGTTCATAATAAATTGTCCCTAATCTATATAGAGCATTCTCTCTTAAATTAGAAAATTTAAATCTTTCAACAAAGTCTTCAAGAATAGCAAGTGCTCCATCATATTCTTTTGAACCCAATAAGGCTTCAGCTGCATAATAATATGCATCCGATTTGGTGAAGTCATCAACCATGGTATTATTATAAATTGCCATGAATTGTTCATACGCCCTACCATTTTCACCGGAATTCAATATATCACGGGTTAATATTAATTCATTATTCATTTGTTGAGCAAATGAATAAATGCTTGTTAAAACAAAAATTGCAATAATTGTTCGAAATTTCTTCATATTAATTTAGTATGAATATTAATGAAAGAAAGCAAATAATTCCACCGGCTATTCCGGAAAACAAATTAACAAAATCATTATTAAGCCATTCAAAACCACTATTTAGTTTAGTTTTACTTCCACAATGTGTTAACCTTTCGGTAATTTTACCACAATTTACACATGTGTATTGAGCTTGTACAGTTGCTCCTAAATAACTATCAAAAAAACTACCAAATACTCCGGCAAAAACAATAATTAGCAAATAATAGTAAATATTAAATTGAACCCAAAATACCCCACTCAAGGCAATAATAAAAGCACCTAACACAGCCCCAAGCGTTCCAACTAATGAAATCCCTCCTGATACGCCTTGTTCTGCCGGTTTAAAATTTAAAATACTATAAGTATTTCTCTTGTTATATGTACCAATTTCAGTAGCCCAAGTATCAGCACAAACAGCAGCTAAAGTAGCAATATAAATTAAATACCATATTTCATTTGGTTGGAAAGCGTATAATATAATAAGAAATCCACCTAAACCACCATTTGCTGCAACTTGAAGATAATCTCTTGTTCCGGATTTCTCAAAGAATAATTCAACTTTACTATTTTTATTTTTTCGTATTTTTGAAAGTATGCTGGATAATATAAAAAATGCCATAATTGGAATGCTCCACTTTAAACCTCCTAAACCAAATATTAACGAGGCTAATATAAAAGTGGCAATTGACCCATTAAGTGTTAGAAACTTTACTCTATATGAAATAATCACAACAATTCCAGCAATAATAATTCCATACCCGAGTGAAATTAATTCAATACTATTAACTGGACTAATTAATAAATAAATCAATATAGTGGTAAAAAAAGGAATTATAACAGAAACAATATTTTTTGTGGAAATTGAATAAATAGCTGTTAGTAAAATTGAAAATTCAAAAGCATAAAGTAAATTCAATTCAAACAAAAAGTTATATTCATTAAGTACTACTGAATTAATTGGAACTAACATAAAAATTAGAAAAGATAAAATAAAGAATAAAACTAATCCAACAATTGATTTTGGATAGTCAACTATCTTTAGTTTATATTTATCCGAATAGATATCACTAATTGATGATGCTGAATCACTTATTAATAATAAAATAATTCCTATCGTTATTAGTTCATAATAAACTATATTAAAAATACTAATTAGAATAAAATTTACTGTTAAAAACAAAAATACTGTTTCAAAACTATTCTTCAATAATTTGATACTCTTGTTAAAATGTAAAATAAATATAATTATTGAAAAAGCAAGTATTTCGAATTTGAGTACAAAAGGATTATTAGTAATATATGTAAGAAATCCAAAAACAGAATATACACAAACTTTAAAAAGTTGTATTGAAAAAGACGAGGATAATTTACCTATTCTTAATAGTTTCTCTACTAAGAAAGAGAGGACGATTAATACAGCGAAAATACCAGCATGCAATATTAATTCAACAGTCAACACTAATCCCAAATTTAATAATTCCAAATATTTAATATAAATAATAATATAATGAAATTAAAGGAAAATAATAATTTATAAAAACAATATAAGTATAGTGAATTGTTGTTGTTTAGAATCAAAATTATAATTAAATTAATAAAAATTTACAAACAAATTCGAGGTAAACATGAAAAAGTTATTTACTGTTTTATTAGTTTTATTTTCGACAACTTTAATAAGTGCCCAGTCATTTAAAATTGGTGTTGGTGGTGGTTTAACAACATTAACTGCACCGGAATCAATAACTAAGGATATCTCTGAAGGAGGACTTGGATTTGGTGTTGGATATCATATTGGAGCTAAAGCCCGTTTTTCTTTACCTGTTATTCCTCTTGCTTTTTTTTGTGAGATTAATTATGCCCCATTAAAAGGTGAAGAAGATTTGGATTATAAGAATATATATGGTCAAAATACTACAACACATTTTGAAACAGAATCATCACTACTTTCAATTGGTGTTGGAGCTCAATACTCCATAATACCTGGTCCAATTTCGCCGTATGCAAGTGCAGAAGTAATTTATAATTCAATGGCTGATATGAAAATCAAATATTCCGGTAAAAGTGGGAGTACGAATATTAATGAAGAAATAACCGTTAGTGAAAAATTCAATAGAACAGGTCTTGGTATAGGTGCAGGTGTTTTTATCTCTGTATTGCCGGCAATTGACATAGATTTTAGTGTTAAATACAAGATTGTTAATGTTGCTGGAAAAGAAGATGATGAAGATACAATGAGTTTAGTAAATATTAATGCAACAGTTTTCTTTGGGTTATAATTTTAATACTTTATTCTTTTCAACTTTAAAACAAAAAAAACCTCGAGAACGAGGTTTTTTTTAATTTAAATATTTATAATAACTTTATTTCAAAGTTTTCATTTCGTGTTCAGCTCTGTCTCTATAAGCTTTATTTTTTGCAGATTTATCATTCAAACATTTTTCAAAGTTTTGTATTGCTAAATCATTTTTACCCATGTTTTTATATGCTGAAGCTATCAAATAGTAAATACCACCTTCTGGAAGTGTTTTACGATGTGTTAATGCTTTTCCAGCATTTTCTAACGCTTTATCATATTGACCTAATTCATTATAAGCATCTGCTAAACCCATATAAGCTGATTCATTTTGATGTGTTTTAACAACTTCACTAAACTGTTTAATAGCTTCATTAAAATTCTTGCTTGCTAAAGCACTTTGTCCAGCTTGCAAAATAGGGAAAATCTTTTGTTCTTCAATTTTTGCTAAGTTAGTTTCTGCTGTTTTTTTAATTTGAAGATTTTTTGTTTTTTCTTTCGCTTTTTTGAAATAATCAGCAGCTTTTTCAAAATCTTTTAATGAAAAAGAAGCAGTCCCAGCATAAAACAAAGCTTGGTCAAAATCCCCTTTCATTTTTAATGAAGTTTCAAATGAACTTAAAGCAGAAGTATAATTGTTTTCTTTTAATAAAGAAACACCCTTTTTGAAAGTGAATAATATAAGAATTTTCTAATTTAAGAGCTTCATCAAATTTTCCAACAGAATCCTTTATAGTTACCCCTGCTTTCTTAATTTCCAGTCCCTCATTATACACTTTCTTGGTTTGATCTTTCAATTCAACATTCTGAGCAAATATAAACATTGGTAAAATTACTGTAATTAATAAAGCAAGTTTCTTCATCGTATAACCTCTCTTCTTTTTTTTAAATTGGAGTTTTGTGCGGAAGACGGGACTCGAACCCGTACGCCCTATCGGGCACTACCCCCTCAAGATAGCGTGTATACCAATTTCACCACTTCCGCATTATTGCTAAACCACTCTGCTAATAAGCTGTGCAAATTTAACAATAATTATACAAAATTTCAAAGCGAAAGTTTCATATTTTTATAAAATAATTCATTTTTTATCTTTCATCATATCCATTATCTCCCTTTTTAGTCGAAAATCGAATATAACGTATTTCATTATTTGTTCTTTCGTTAAAATATCTTCAATTGAATAAATAAAATTCTTCCTTTCTTCAAGCATTTTATTCTCAATTTCTAAAATTTTATCAATCTTGGTTTTGTAAAATTTGTCATTATTTTCACTATTTCCATTCTTGAATTTTTGTTCAATTTCTTCAAGCATTTCTTCACGTTGTTGACCCAACTTAAATACTTTATTCATTGATTCTTGTCTTCTCGCAAAGAATTTAAGAGTTGTATTTTCGTCCAGATTAAGAATTTCAATCAATTTAAGCTTTTCCATTTGCTCAAATCGCTCACGCGGAGGTTTCCTATCTGGCGGAAAGTCCCCTTTATGCCATGGTTGTGGTTGTGCCGTTATAGCAGTTACTATTATAAAAGATAATAATAGTATATTAAAATAAAGTTGTTTTTTCATATTAACCTCTAATTGTATGTATCCAATTTTGAAAATAATTCTTCAATTTGTTCATCACTCATTGATTCTTTTAGTGCAAGTTCATCTACAAAAGGAATACTATTCCTATTTAAAAAATCCTTATCATATTTTGCAATTTCTTTTATGTCAGAAAGGTAGTTATCATTAACTGCATCAGTTTTATTGGCAGTTTCAATAGACACTATGTCTGTATGGTAAATATCTTTAATAGTTGCCTCATCTTTTGTGATTTCTTCAATTATTTGTTTCTCTGAATCCGAGAAGCTTAATAAAGATTGCTGTTCTTTATTAGTATTATCTAATTGCGATAATAGAGCAAATAATAAAATTAAGGTTAAAGAAAATCCAAATCTTAAGTTAACAATAGATTTTATTTTTCTTTTTAAAACTATTTTTTCATTAGTGTTTACTAAAATACTGTTTCTTACATCATTGGGTAATTCTGTTGAAATAGACTTGGCTTTATTAAGCTTATCAAAATTTTGACTAAACTTACCAAACTCGTCTTGTAACGAAACATTATTTGCTAACTCGGACTCAAATTTGGTCCTTTCGGAGAAATTCATTTCTCCGCTTAAATATTGCAGTATTTTATTGTTGTTCATCATCTATCCTCTCCAAAACTTTATTTAATGCGTGAAAATAATTGGCTTTTAGTGTTCCAACTTTTTTTCCTGTTATTTTGGATATCTCTTCATATGTTAATTCATCAAAATGACGAAAAATAAAAATCTCACGTTGTTTGCTTGGTAAAGTCTGTAATACAGTTTCAATTTTTTTTAGTAGATTTCTATTTTCTATTCCATTAATAATTTGATTTTCAAGGTTACCATTATCATTAATATCTTCAATATCTTCAAAAAAAACATATCGTCTTATTTGTCTTTTTCTAATAACATTTAAACAACGAGTAGAAGTAATTTTATAAATCCAAGTATACAAAGAAGATTCATTCTTAAAATTCTTTAACTTTTCATAAATAACTATCAAAACTTCTTGAGTAACTTCTTGAGCATCGCTATGGTCGCCTAACATCCTTCTTGCATGCCAATAAATTCTATCAATGTAAAGTTTAGCCAATTGATTAAATGCATTTTGGCTTCCATTTATAGATTCTTGAATTAAAATTTGTTCGTTAATACTATTACTCATCTATTTTACTGTTAGACAAATGATATTGGTAAAAGGTTTAATTTAAACTTACTTGCATGTTTGAATGTCTAAACTATGTAACAAAAATAATTAATAGAGGTTTATATGTCAAAGAAATTAGTTTTAATTAGTGTTTTTATGCTTTTTGCATCCTTTAGTTTTGCTCAACAACGTGAGCTAAACATGGAAAATAACAGAAAAATGGGGAGTCATCCTATTTTTGAAAAGCTCAATTTAACTGAACAGCAAAAAAAAGAAATCAAACAAATTAACTTAAATACTGAAGAATCAGTCAATCCAATTAAATGCGAAATTGAAAACGAACAGATTCAATTAAAAAAAGAACTTGCAGGTTCACCAAAATTGGAAGCCTTAATTACGATTAGTGAAAAGATATCTAAACTTGAAAACAGAGTCAAAATTGAACGTATAAAACAATGGTATTCTGTTTACAAAGAATTAGATGAAAATCAGAAAATAATTTGGGTAGAGAGTTTTCGTTTTAATAGTGAAAGACCAGAAATGCCTAAAAGACCAATGCGTCAATAATAGTTATTATGGAGTAGATGGCTAAAAAGTTGTCTACTCCATTAAATATTCCCTTTAATTGGTTTTATTGTAATATTTTCAGGAGTTGCTGAATTATTATTTGCCCATACATTAAATATAAATTCAGCTAAATCATCAGGGTTCATCATTCTATCACCATATTTATCAATACTATCCTTATCCCATATAGGAGTATTTGTGGCTCCCGGTAAAAAATTTATTACTTTAACATCATACTTACGTAATTCTTCACGAATAACGTTTGTAAATGCAAGCAAACCGGCTTTTGATGATGAATACAAGCTGCTATTTTCAAATATCTCAATAGCTGCAACTGATAATATATTAATTACTATCCCACTATTGTTAATTAATATAGGTAAAAGACTATGAATTGTAAAAATAGGACCCTTTAAATTTGTATCTATTATTGTATTAATATCTTCTAAATTATTTTTTTCAAAGGGTTTAAAAGAAGTAATTCCAGCATTGTTAATTAAAGAAACAATTTTGAATTTTTGTGAATACTCAGAAATTATTTTTGATATGGAAATATTATCTCGAATATCGCAAAATTCAGCTGAAAAATTAGTTCTATTAGAAAAATTACTTTTTAGTTTAATTAAATTACTCTTGCTATGGGAAGTCGTTAAAACATGTATTTCAGAATTTAGAAATTTGTTTACTAAAGAAAAACCAATTCCGGAAGTCCCACCAGTAATCCAAACTAATTTAGGATTTTCAATCATAGTCTTTTAGTTGAAATTAAATTTAAGAATTCGTTTCTTGTTCTAAAATCACTTTTAAAAATTCCGTGCATTGCACTTGTAGTAGTAAATGAATTTTGTTTCTGAACTCCTCTCATCATCATGCACAAGTGATAACCTTCAGCAACAACTGCAACACCGCGTGGTTCCAAGTATTTTTCTAAAGTATCAGCTACATCTTGAGTTAATCTTTCTTGCACTTGAAGCCTCCTTGCAAAAACATCAACAATTCGTGGAATTTTGCTAAGTCCAACTATTTTACCATTTGGAATATATGCAACATGAACTTTACCAAAAAAAGGCAATAAATGATGCTCGCATAAACTATAAAACTCTATATCTCTAACAATAACCATTTCATCGTATTTTTCTTCAAAAATAGCTCCGTTAATCACATCATCAATATTTTGCCTATATCCTTTTGTCAAAAACTCGTAAGATAGAGCAACACGCTCCGGTGTTTTAATCAGACCTTGTCTTTCTTTATCTTCTCCAATTTCTTCGAGAATTGTAATAACACTATTTTTTACTTTTTCTATATCCAAGTTTCTTCTCCTTTATATTCAATAACGTTATTTTCAGTTTCATGCAATTTTATTGAATATAACTTACCATTTGGAATTTTGTCAACTAATATGTTCCAAATTTCAATAGCCAGTATTTCTGTTGTTGGATTTTTCCCAACTAAAAAATCAACATCATTATTTAGATATTTATGGTCTAATTGCGAAATAACATGTGTATTAATCAATTCTTTTAATATTTTAAGATCAATCACATACCCTGTTTTTTTATCAACATTCCCACAAACAGTAACTTCTAAGACATAGTTATGACCATGTCCATAAAGATTATTACATTTCCCAAATAGTTCATTATTTTCTTTATCTGAAATATTGGGATTATGTAAACGGTGGGAAGCAGAAAACACTTCCCTTCTTGTAACGTAAATCATTCTAACCTAAACTTTCTAATACAGATTCAACATGTCCGGCAACTTTTACCTTTTTATATATTTTTTCTATTTCCCCTTTTTCATCTATTAGAAAAGTTGAACGTTCGATACCCATGTATCTTTTACCACACATAACTTTTTCCTTCCAAACACCATATTTTTCAACAACCTCTTTATTTTCATCACTTAATAGCGTAAATGTAAGATTATTTTTCGAAATGAATTTTTGATGAGAGGAAATTGAGTCTATACTAACTCCTAAAACCACACTATTTTTTTCTTCAAATTTAGGTAAATTATCTCTAAATTCACAAGCTTCTTTAGTACATCCGGAAGTATTATCTTTAGGATAAAAATACAAAACTATTTTTTTCCCTTTATATTCTGATAGTTTAACATCATTACCGTTCTGGTCTTTAACATTAAAATCCGGTGCTTTATTTCCAACTTCTAACATATATTACCTCAATAAATTAGTTTAATGTTTTCAATACTTCTTGAATTTTGTCATAATCAGGCTCTAAGCCGGGATTATCTAAAATTTCAACGTATTTAATAACACCTTGCTTATCAACAACAAAGGCACTTCTTTTTGCCACACCTAAGTAATCAAATTTACCAGGTACAAAAACTTCATGTGCTGCACCATAGGCATGTATAGTAGTCTTGTTAAAATCACTTAATAAGGGAAAATCAAATTTAAATTTATCTGCCCATAATTTCTGTGCAAACGGGCTATCTACACTTATTGCTAAAACCTGAGCGTCAAGTGTTTCGTATTGTGATAGTCCATCTCTGGTTGAACATAGTTCTTTTTCGCAAACAGAAGTATTAACTAAAGGGAAAAATAATATTACAACATTTTTCTTCCCTTTGTAATCACTCAAGCTAACATCTTCTAATAAATGACTTTTTAATGTAAATTCAGGGGCTAAATCTCCAACTTTAACTGACATAGTAAACTCCTATTTTATTTTTCTTCCTATTTTAACTTTTACTTGAAATTCAATTTTCCCTTCTGATGTTACTCTTCCTCGTTGTTCAATAACTTCAAACCAAGCCACTTTTTTTTCTTCATTTGCTTCGCTTACTACTGATTTTACAGCAGTACAAGCACAATCGTTAGAAATACCAACTCTTTCAATTATTTCAAAATTTTCTGACATATTTGCTCCAATAAGTTATTTATTAAATATACACAATAATAAAATAAATAGTTCCCTTATGAAATCTAAACAGTAATAATTGATTTATTTTATGAATAAAGATAATCATATTTAATAATATTTGCCTCTTAAAATAAACAATATCTGTTAAATCAATTAGTATTTAAGAATATTTTTTTTTATTTTTGGCATAACAAAACGCACCCGTAGCTCAATGGATAGAGCATCTGACTTCGGATCAGACGGTTCGGGGTTCGAATCCCTGCGGGTGTACAATTCTTATTACTTTGTTATGAGTATATTTTGTTTAGTGAATTTATTTACAAAAATATGTCTGTTGCATTAGCGGAAGCTATTAAAGCATTGGATAACGGTGAAGTTCCTGTTGGCTCTATTATTGTAAAAGATAATAAGATTATTGGTAAAGGATATAATCAAGTTGAAAATTTGAACGACCCAACTGCTCATGCGGAAATTATTGCAATTACTGCTGCATGTAATACAATTGGGTCAAAGTATTTAGATAACTGCGAACTTTATGTTACTCTGGAACCTTGTGTCATGTGTATTGGTGCTATTTCATTAGCACGAATTAAAACTGTTTATTTTGGTGCTTTTGAACCAAAGTTTGGAGCTTGTGGGTCATTATTTAATATCCCGGAGAATAATCTGCTTAATCATTCTCCAAAAGTTTATTCTGGTATTTATGCTGAGTATAGTGAAGACTTATTAAAACAGTTTTTTAATAAAAAGAGATTATATAATAATTAGGTCGAAAAATGGAAATAATAATTTTTGGTGCACCAGGAGTTGGAAAAGGAACTCAAGCAAAAATAATTTCATCAAAATTAAACATCCCACATATTTCTACTGGCGATATATTACGAGATGCTATTAATAAACAAACCCCAATGGGAATTAAAGCTAAAGAAATTGTTGAAAAAGGCAATTTAGTACCTGATGAGATTGTTGCTGGAATAGTTAAAGACGTTCTTAAAGATCCTAAAAGCAGAAATGGGTTTATTTTAGATGGATTTCCGCGTACTGTTGAACAAGCACTTTTATTAAAACCTATATTGGAAAGCTTAAAAATTTCCAATCCTATAATTCTTTCTTTAGATGCAAAAGATGAAATAATTATTGAAAGACTTTCACAAAGACGTTTATGTACTAATTGTAAAAATATTGTTAGCAATAAAGAAATTGTTAAAGCCAATACATGTCCGAAATGTGGTTCTGTTGGTAATCTCATTCAAAGGAAAGATGACGATGTTGAAGTTATTAAACGTAGAGTTGAAGTTTTCCATAATACCACAGAACCGGTTTTTGATTATTATAGAAATAGTGGTAAAGTCTTTATAATTGATGGTACATTACCAATAAAAGAAGTTACTAAAAATATTTTTGAAGCATTAAAAATTACTGAATAATTTTTTTCTTTAATACAACTTGTGCTGCGGTACCATTAGATAGTTTTAATATTTTGCCTTCAATACGTTTTACTAAATCGTAATTATGGGTAGCACAAATAACTGCTGTACCGCGCATATTTATTTTCTTTAAAATTCCCATAATTTCTTCTGAAGTTTCCGGGTCTAAATTGCCTGTTGGCTCATCAGCTAAAATCAAAACAGGATCGTTTATTATTGCTCGTGCAATTGCTATTCTTTGTTTTTCTCCTCCTGAAAGTTCGTTTGGATAATTGTTTTGTTTATGAGATAAACCAACATCTGAAAGTGCATTAATTATTTTCTTCTTTATTCCTTTGGGTTTAGTTTCGGTTACTTGAAGAACAAATTCAAGATTCTCATATACAGTCCTATCGTTTAATAATTTGTAATCCTGAAATATTACGCCAATTTTTCTTCTTATAAATGGAATTTCTTTTGATTTTATTGTTTTAGAAGAATAATCCAAAAAGCTTATAACGCCGTTTGTTGGCATTTTATCCATATAAATTAATTGCATCAATGTTGTCTTTCCTGAACCACTTCTACCAATTAAAAAAATAAAATCGGACTGATTAACACTTAAACTAATATTGTTTAATACTGGTTGATTGGGATATGCAAAATCTATATTTTCTAAAGATAACAATCTTTCACCTTTTTCTTATTACAAATTGTGCCCGTTCGTCTGAAGGATCTGCATCCTCAAATGTAAAAGCATTATAACAATTGCTAACATACAAATTTGTATTCTCTAATACACTAAAATAATCATAAAATTTATAAATTTTTTGCAAATGAATTTCCTCATAATGTTCACCTTCGGGAGAAATTACTAAAAAATTATTTTCATGTATTTTTTTCCTTTTATTATAACTGCTTTGCTGACGATAATAAAAGCCTTGATATACTCCCTCTCTATTCAATTCTTCTATTACTCTATAACTGTTATTTTCTAATGATACATCAAAGGTAAAACAACCTTTTGGAGCTAATATTTTATCAATAGACGCAAAAAACTTTTTTAGTTGTTTTTTTTCTAATATGTAATTAATACTATCAAAAGTAGAATAAATAAACGAAAATTGGTGCTTAAATGGAAACATAGTCATATCAAAACAGATCTTGGGAATAGTCTCTGATTTAATGTTTTTTAACATTGAAAATGATTTATCGCCAACATATAAATGTTCGACAGAATTTTGTAATAGTTCTGCAATCTTTCCACTTCCACAAGCAATTTCTAATGTCAATCCATTTTTGATTTTATTCTTCTTTTTTATTTCGTTAATATATAATGTCCATCCTTTATAATCAATTTCTGTCATTAGATGATCATATATTAACGCAACAATTTTATAATTATCAACAAACATTTTTATGTCTATTTTTTATTATTATTTTTGCCCATTTAAATGCTTGAATAATACTTTCGGCATTAGCCATATTTTTACCGGCAATGTCAAATGCAGTTCCATGATCAGGAGATGTCCTTACTATTGGAAGTCCGGCAGTAAAGTTTACTCCGCTATCAAATGCAATATACTTAAACGGTATTAAAACCTGATCATGGTAAAGTCCTAAAGTTAAATCATATTGCTTAAATAATTTATTCCCAAAATAAGCATCCGGTACAAATGGTCCTTTGACAAATTCTAATTTGTCAACAATAGGATTTAGTATTTTTAACTCTTCATCACCAATATTACCGTTTTCACCAGCATGAGGATTTAATCCAAGCAACCCAATTATTGGATTTTTAATGTTAAAATCATTGATTAAACTATTTTTAATAGTTGTTAGAAGTATTAATAGTTTATTAATATTTAATGACGGTGAAACATTTTTTAATGGGATATGTATTGTTGCTAAGGCACACTTTAGCTTGGGTGATAAAAAAGTCATTACCGGAATATCAATTAAATAACGTGAAGCTATTAATTCAGTATGTCCAATAAAATTGATACCTGCTAAATTTATTGCATATTTGGAAATTGGTGCTGTAATTATACCTGATGAAAATCCAATATCAATTAATTCAAGGCATCTATTAATTGATAAAACGCTTGCTGCTCCAGAATATTCAGTAGGAATACCAAAAGACAACTTGACATCATCCAAATATTCTATTAAAACTTGATTAGACTTTAATAATTTATCTGTTATTTTTGAACAATCCGTATATTCAAAATCTATTAAGTTGGAATATGATTGAAAAACATTGTTTGGAATTGAGAGAATAAACTTGTTGTTTTTATTTTTTGAAAGCCTTGAAATTGCCTTTATACATATTTCAGGACCAATTCCATTTGTATCACCACACGAAAACGCAATATGTTTCATATTATTTCACTAAAGTAAAATTTCCAATACCGGAGATGTCATTAAAAATAAATGTTTTATTTATATTTTTGTAGTTCCATAATTCAATTATGTTATCTCGTTCTGTATATTCTCTCTTAATTGAATCAGGTTCACCATATTTAATAAAAATCTTACCCCTATCAGTTGCATATCCATTCTGCTTATTGGATATACTGAACTTTTCAATAGCCAAATCAACCCGAGTAAAAAACTCATTCATCTTTCCGTTTATTCGCCCTTTTGATGGAAAATTACTATTCCAGAATAATTTTATTCCATCATAAATTTCATTATCATCTAAATCTGATATTTTATCAATCTTTTCTTTACTAAAAAATGAATATAATACATCTAAAGCAATTTCATTTGATGATAAACTCTTCGGCTTATCAAACCATTCTAATGACAACTTGTTTTTATAAGTTTTATTGTTTTGAATATAAGAGATAATAAATTCCCCTTCTTCAATACTTTCAACAAAATTATTTAGAATATAAATACTTTTATTGGATGTATTCTGTAAAAAATTAACGGTTACATCTTTATTTTCAGTTGCAAAAACAAAGTTTTCAAATTCATATTTTAATGCATGGAATTTATTTGTTTTATTCTTTTGAATAATATCTATTTGTAAAGAATCCTGATTTGAATCAATATTGGGGAATATGATAGTATAGTTGCTGTTAGACAGAGGAATAATATTTCCTCTGTTGGATAAGTAATGTTTGTTGTTTAATTCTTCTGTAACTATGGGTACTCGTAACAAAGAATCCAATTTTGTTCTCAAATCCAACACCGTTTCTCCAAATGAATATGAAAAATTAGTGTTACCAAATTCAATTAAGTTTGAACAATTATATTTTAAGGTATCGCATAAAATACTTAAAAAGCCTTTATAAAAAGAATCAGCAGAAACAGTTACTGCATAATCATCAGTCGATAGTTCAAATCTTTTTACATCTCTAATTATTTCACTTTTATCACTTTTTAATTCTGTTGTCCAGGTAAAATTGCTTTTATAAATATTACCATCTTTAACAAATACTAAACTATTAAATGGAATACTAAAAGAAGTGTAAATATAAAGATTTGTCGAATCCTGATTTACTAAGGATTGGTATGTAATTGGAATTCTTCTCTCCTGTCCAAAAGAACAGGAGTAAAGAAATATAAAAATTATAATATATAAGTTTATTTTCACAGTTAGAAAATTTAATTATTCATACCGTTTAAAAACTCTTTATTCGTTCTTGTTCCACGCATTTTGTCCAATAAAAATTCCATAGCTTCAATTGGGTCAAAATCACTAAGAATTTTTCTTAAAATCCAAATTTTATTCAATTCTTCTTCTTTTAATAATAATTCTTCTTTACGGGTTCCACTTCTATTAACGTCAATTGCAGGGAAGACTCTTCTATCAGCCAAATCTCTATCAAGAACTACTTCCATATTTCCGGTTCCTTTGAATTCTTCAAAGATAACTTCGTCCATTCTGCTACCAGTATCAATTAACGCAGTAGCAATAATTGTTAAACTTCCTCCCTCTTCGGTATTTCTTGCAGAACCAAAAAATCTTTTTGGCTTTTGGAGTGCATTAGAATCAACACCACCGGAAAGGATTCTACCACTATGAGGAATTACAGTATTATGTGCTCTTGCTAATCTTGTTATACTGTCAAGTAATATTACAACATCATCTCCAGCTTCAACCATTCTTTTAGCTTTTTCAATAACCATATTAGCTACTTGAACGTGTCTTTCAGCCGGTTCGTCAAAAGTTGAACTGATTACTTCAGCTTGAACAGATCTTTGCATATCAGTTACTTCTTCAGGGCGTTCATCAATTAAAAGCATAATTAATTTAATTTCAGGATGATTTCTTGTAATTGAGTTTGCAATTTTTTGTAAAAGAATAGTTTTACCACTTTTTGGAGGAGAAACGATAAGACCTCTTTGACCTTTACCTATTGGTGATAGAAGATCCATAATTCTCATTGAATACTCTCCAGGAACGGATTCTAACTTAATTCTTTTAGTGGGGTATAAAGGAGTTAAGTTGTCAAACAAAGTTCGTTCTCTAATCTCTTCAGGATTTTTCCCGTTTACTGCTTCAACTCTCAAAAGAGCGAAAAATCTTTCCCCGTCTTTAGGAGGACGAACTTGACCTCTTACGTAATCACCTGTTCTCAAACTAAAACGCTTAATCTGTGATGGTGAAACATAAATGTCATCTGGAGAAGGCAAATAGTTATAATCAGATGAACGTAAAAAACCATATCCATCTCCTAATACTTCTAAAACTCCTTTAGAAAAAGTAAGACCATCTTTTTGTGTCTGAGCTTCTAAAATCTTAAATATCAATTCTTGCTTTCTATAATCACTATAACCGCTTACACCAAAATCTTTCGCTATTTTGTATAGGTCTACAATCTTTTTGGATTGGAGTTCGGAAATATCCATTTGCATCATAAGGAACCTTTTATTTTTTTTATTATTAATAAGTATTTACATTATTTGTAAATTGTTTAGTTTAAGGTGATTTTATCCCGGATGTGTATTACTATCTCTTTATTAAAATAGTTTTTACAAACTACATTGTCAAGTATTTTTTTTCAATCATTTTGTTTTTAACTTGACCAAGCAGATAAATACTGCCTAATACTACTAAACAATTTTTAGAATTATTTTTATTTTGTTTAAATTTATTTATATAATCTTCTGGATTAGTTACTATTTCATTAATAATATTTAACTTGTCAGCAATTTGAGATAAAATTTCAGGAGTTGCGGCACGTTCATAATTTATTTGTGTAAAATATAATTTTGTGCTGAAAGGTTTCAATTTGGAAAGCATTTCTTCAATATTTTTATCTTTCATTGCACCAAAAATAAAATAAACATTGTTGTAATCGTTTTTTTCTTTAGTAAATTGATTTACAAAACTTTCTATCCCTTCGCTGTTATGAGCAGCGTCAAAAATAATTTTTGGCTCATTATTCAATATTTCATATCTACATTGAAAGCCACTATTTTTAATAATGTTGTTAATACCCTTGTTGTAAATTTGCCAATCAGATAAATTAAAAGTTTTTTGTAATACAAGAATGGCTAAAGATAAATTGTAATATTGGTGGTTTCCTTTTAAAACAGGGTTATATATATGAAATATAAAATTATTACATGAAATATTAAAAATTTTATTATTAAAATCAATACATTTTTTTAGTATAATCAATTCAGAATGATTTTCTTCACATTTTTTAGAAATTACTTTTTCTGCCTCCATGGGTACTAAACCCAAAAAACAATTTGTTTTTTCTTTTATAATTCCGGCTTTTTCAAATGCTATTTTTTCAATTGTATCACCTAAAATATTTGTATGTTCTAAACTAATTGACGTAATTACTGTAGCTATTGGCTCCAATACATTTGTTGCATCAAGTCTTCCGCCTAAACCTGTTTCAATTATTCCGATATCAATATTATTTTCGGCAAAATATTTAAATGCTAAAGCTGTGGTGATTTCAAAAAAAGTTGGTTTGTATTCTCTTATGTAACTATCTATACTAAAAATAAAATTGTTGATATACTCATCTTCTATCATTGTACCATTAATTCTTATTCTTTCATTAAATTTTACAACATGTGGAGAAGTATATAAACCAACTTTATACCCAGCTTCAAACAAGATACTTGCTAAATAAGATGAAACACTCCCCTTGCCATTTGAACCGGCAATATGAATTGTTTTTAATTGTTTTTGTGGATTTCCCAAATATCCCAACAAATGATTTATTTTATTTAAACCAAGTTTTATATCAAATTGGTGTAAAGAATAAATCTTTGCTAAACTTTCTTCAATAGTCATTTATAGTTTATAAGATGCCGTTAAATCTGTAATTTTATTTATTTTGTTTTGAATGCAGTATTTATTTAAATCATCTAAAATTATATTAGCACTAAAAGGATTAACAAAATTGATTGTTCCTAATTGAATTGCACTTGCCCCAGCAATTAAAAATTCAATTAAATCATCACAATTGGAAATACCGCCAATGCCTATTATTGGAATATCTACTTTCCTACTAATTTCAAATATTTTTGCAATGGCAATTGGTTTGATTGCCGGACCTGATAGACCACCTGTAATATTAGCTAATTTTGGTTTTTTTGTTTTTATATCAAATGCCGCCCCAACTAATGTATTTATTGCACTAACTGCATCTGCTCCGTTTTCTTTAGCTGCTCTTGCAAAATCAGAAATATTTGAAACATTTGGAGATAATTTTATAATTAATGGTTTATTTGTAACTGCCCGTAGTTTACTTGTAATTTTTGTTACAGAGGACAAATCATTCCCAAATATTAATCCCCCATCTTTTACATTGGGACACGAAATATTAATTTCAAATGCCGCAATAACTTTCTGATCATTTAACATCCTTACACATTCAGCATATTCATCAATGCTGCTGGCAGCAATATTACAAATAATTTTAGTATCTAATGTCTCCAAAAAAGGGATTTTAGATAAAATAAATTCTTCAACTCCAACATTTGCTAAACCTATTGCATTTAACATACCTGCTGTTGTTTCAACAATCCTTTGAGGTTTATTTCCTTTTCTTGGTTTAAGAGATAGCGACTTTGTGATTATGCCTCCAACTTTCGAAAAATCCAAAAATTTGGCAATCTCGTAACCATAGCCAACAGTTCCGGAAGCTAATAGTATTGGGTTCCTTAATTCTAAATTACCGATATTTACTGATAAAGCTATGGGATTAATCATAGTTTTACATCTCTGCTATTAAATACTGGACCATCTTTACATACAAGCATAAAATGATCATCTTGATGTGTTGATTCAATTGGACATCCTTGACAAATGCCAAATCCACAAGCCATTGCACTTTCAGTAGAAATTTCACAATTATAATTATTATCAGCGGCAAATTTTTGAACTGCTTTTAACATTGGAGTAGGTCCGCAAGCAAAAAGTTTATAGCCACTATTATATACTAATTCTTTTTTTAATAAATCGATAATATTTCCATTGACACCAAATGAACCATCGTCAGTAGCAACTGAATATTTGGTAATTCCTTCATTTATTATTTCGGTATTATTTCTAAATCCCAAGTAGCATTCAAAGCTTATATTAAGAACTTTTAGTTTCTTAATTAAATATGGGAAAGGGGCAATTCCAATTCCACCAGCAATAATTATTGCTTTTGAAAAATCATTACTTGTATAATCAAATCCGTTGCCTAATGGACCTAAAATATCTAAATATTCCCCTTCTTTTTTTGATGCAAGAATCTCAGTTCCTTTTCCATGCAGACTTATCATAAAACTAATGTTTTTATTTTGAACATCGCTTATACTAAAGGGTCGTCTTAATAATGGAACAAGGTTATCCGAAACCTTTATATTGCAAAATTGACCTGGCTTAATAATGTTTACCAAATCAGGACATTCGCATTCTAAAATAAAGGTGTTTTTAGTAATGAATCTATTTGATGTGATTTTACAAAAGTATTGATTCACTAATATCCCTAATTAATTTCCTTAAAAAAAGTTTTTTCAATATCTGTAATTTTATCCAATCTTCTTTGATGTCTGTCACCTAAAAAAGAGGCTTGTAACCATGTTTCTAAAATACTTTTAATCAGTTCTTCGCCTAAAGATTTTGCTCCAAGCACAATAATATTTGCATTATTGTGTTCGCGAGCACTACGAGCAGTAAACTCATTATAACAAGTTGCTGCTCTTATTGTTGGTATTTTGTTAGCAGTAATTGCAGAGGGTATACCCGTAGCATCAAGTAGTATTCCAAAATCGACTTCTTTTAATGCTACTTTTTTTGCTACAAGATATGCAAAATCCGGATAATCACAAGATTTATCACTATAGGTTCCAACGTCTTCAATCTTATAACCTTTGCTTTCTAAATAATTAATAACAATTTTTTTAGTCATAAAACCGGTATGATCAGACCCAACAGCAACTTTATAATTACCAACAAAGTTTTTTATTTCTGCCTGCTCTATGCTTTTTGATGGTGAATCATATTTAATTTTAATATTTAATAATTTAATTTTATCAATGGCTAAAGGAGTTATAATTGTCTCTTTTTCAACAAATAATTCCTTTACGCCTTTCTTTGAAAAATCAATTATATCTTTTTCGGTTAATAATTTTTTCATTAGATTAAATCGGTTTTGTTACTCATTTTTAAATAATCAACTACATTTTTTACGTCTTGTGCGTTTTTCCTGTTGCAGATTAATAGAGCATCATCTGTTTCAATCACAATAATATCTTTCATTCCCACAACAGCAGTAAATTTATTTGGATTATATACATAACTTCCTGTTGTAGATTCTAAATATACCTCTCCAACTTTAGCATTTGAAAAGTTATCCTTTTCCGACAATTCATAAACAGCTTCCCAGCTCCCAACATCATTCCAGTCGAATGCAGCTTTAATTAAAAAGACGTTAGGTGATTTCTCCATAATTCCATAATCAATGGAAATACTTTTTAATTTTCCATAAATTTGAGGTAATACTTCGTCATAATCTTCAGTTCCAATAACCTTTGATAATTCTTGCAGTCCAGAATATAATTCAGGCATCAAAAATTGGAACTCATTTAAAATAGTATCAACTCTCCAAATAAACATACCGGAATTCCACAAAAAATCACCTGCTTCAATAAATCTTTGAGCAGTAGCAACATTTGGTTTTTCTGCAAAGGTTAATACTTTATGTATGTCGTTATCAAGTGTTGATTCTTCAATTTGTATATAGCCATATCCTGTTTCAGGTCTTGTTGGTTTTATACCAATAGTTAACAAACCCTGTTGATTATATGCAAATTCAGCAGCTTCAAGTAATATTCGTTGAAATTCTTCTTTGTCATTGATTAAATGGTCAGCTGGTAAAGTTAACACTACAGCTTCTTTGTTAAGTTTTTCGATAATCACAGAGGCTAAACCAATACAAGCAGCAGTGTTTTTCCCAAATGGTTCGGCAATTATGTTTTCCGCAGGAATAAATGGAAGTTCTTCAATAATTTGTTGTTTTTGAATCTTATTTGTAATCACAAATATTTTTTCATTTGATACTAAACCGTCAAGACGCTTAACAGTATCCTTTATCATTGAATTTTTTCCAAATATTTGTAATAGTTGTTTAGGTCGTTTTTGTTTACTTCTTGGCCAAAATCTTGATCCGACACCACCAGCCATAATACAAACATATAATTCCATAAGCATTCCTTATTTTGTGGTTTCTAAAAATTTGCCGAGCGACTCGGCTTTATTTAAGTAACTGGTTATATCAACATCTTTTTCACGTATCAAAGCTGCAATAACTATTAAACATGCTCGCATTTTCTCAATTATCGAATGCTCATTAATAATCTTGTTTTCACTTATCTGTTTTAAGGCTTCCCCAAAATAATTATGCATATTCGTAATAATCTCAAATCCTGATTTTTGAGAAAGTTTTGTGTTTTTTTCAATTAGTAATAAATATTTTTTCATTTCATCAGTTGTAGCTTCAAAATTTTCTAATCGTTCCAAAAAAACATCTAATTCTTTGATAGGAGTTAATACAGATTGTTGAAAATACTCAAAACTATACTCTTCTACACTTTCATCATTCAAAATAAAATCTTCTTTAAGTTTATCGTTACTCTTTTGTGATGGTTTATCATTTGCAGAAGAACTATCGACTTGAATTTCTTTAATAACTGCATCGTATTGGTTTTCTAAATCAGAAAGAACTTGTTTTATTTTCTCTTGATTAACAACCTCCAAAAATGATGTTAAATCTCTACTCAAAATTAATGCATGTTCCTTAAACTTTTCAGATATTCTGATTATCTCTATTTTTGGATCAACGCAATAATTATAAATCTCATTTAAGTGAATTGCTATTTTAGATAACGCAGTAATTTTTTTCATGATAGGAAATAATTCAGCTAACTTTTCTTTTGAAGCTAAATAATCCCTGAATAGTGTAACGGTTGCTATTTTATCTGAAGTAATTCTAAGATTACTTGCAGCGTAGCTTATACATTGTGTAAGATAAAGACTTGGTAAATTCATGTAGTTAATATTTCCTTGGGACTCTTTTACTTAGGTTACAAGTAATTTCATATGGTATAGTATTTAAAATCTGCGACCAATCATCAGCATCAAACTTCTCTTTCTTATTACTGCCCAACAGAATCACTTTATCACCAATTTTAATTTTATCGTTTTTAATTTCAAATAAAATTCTATCCATTGTTATACGTCCTACCTGAGGATACAATTTGTTATTGATAATTGCAAAGGCTTTATTAGTTAGATTTCTATTGTAACCATCAGCATATCCAATAGGTACTGTACAAACAGTAGTATTGTCCTCTGCAATAAACTTCCGACCATAACTCACCGATTCTCCTTTATCAATTTTTTTTATTGAGGTTACTTTACTTACTAATGATAAAACCGGTTTAAGTTTGATACTTTCCGTTGTCTCATTTGATGGATAATATCCATACAAACAAATGCCAGGTCTTACAGCATCAAAATAAGCTTCAGGCATATCAATTATAGCTCCGCTATTTGCAGCATGAGCTATACCATAATTTACTGAATTTTCTTTAAACATTGCTAATACTTTCTTAAAATTTTCTAACTGAAAATTTGCATACGTCTTATCTTTTTCATCTGAAGTTGCAAAATGAGTATAAATGCCTTCTAATTTAATATTATTTGCAATTTTTATTAAATCAATAAACATTTCCATTTCGGTTAGTTTTACACCAACTCTACCCATTCCAGTATCGATTTTTAAATGAACTTTTACTTGTTTACTAAGTTTCTGTTTTTCAATATTTTTTAAGACACTAATATCATTAATTGTTCCACTAATATTATATTTTATATAAGTTTCTGTTTCATCTAAATCAAAAGGGGTTAAACAAAGAATAGGTTCTTTAATAATTTTGGATTTTCTAAGTTCTATTGCTTCTTCTAATAATGCAACTGCATAATATTCTGGGGGTGTGGCTAATTCTTTTAATGCTTTTACACATTGAATCATTCCATGTCCATACGCATCAGCTTTTACAACAGCTATAATTTGGGTTTTTGTTTTTTTTCTAACTTGTAAATAATTAAATTGAAGGTTTTTAAGATTAACCTCAGCATAAGTAGGTCTCATTGTTATCTTGCCTTGATGTTAATAAGAAGAATTGGTATTGTAATCGTATCAAATTTAATAAATTAATAATCGAATTTGTACAAAATTAAAAATAAATTGGATTATTTCAAAACAAATTAAGTTAAAAGATATAATAATTAATTATATTTGTTTAAAATATAATAAAATTATTTTTCTTATTATTTTAAATAGGGGTTTTAATGATACTATCTACTACACCGTCGCTTGAAGGGAAAAAAATTGTTAAATATATTGGTATCGTATCAGGTGAAGCAATATTAGGAGCAAATATTTTTAGCGATTTTTTTGCTGGAATTAGAGACATTGTTGGTGGGCGTTCTGCGTCATATGAAAAAGAACTTCGAAAAGCTCGTGAACTTGCCTTGAAAGAAATGTCTGACGAAGCAAAACGACTTGGTGGTAACGCCATTGTTTCTGTCGATTTAGATTATGAAACTATTGGACAAGGTGGTACAATGTTAATGGTTTCAGCCAATGGCACAGCAGTTATTTTTGAAGAATAAGTATTATATTCTTTTATGTTCTGAATCAAATACATGAGAATGCAATTGTGCTATCCATTGCTTTCCCTCTGGTGTTAGATTCAAATATATTAATGCATCTTTTATGTAGGGACTTACAACATCCCAATAAAACTTATCATAACTAATTTTTAAATCATAAGGATTTAAATAAGTTACATCGGAATTGCTTTTTGTCTCGTTCATTTCATAAAACAATGCCGGTGTTTTTCTTAAATAATTTGGATCGCCTAATTGTCCAATTAAATCTGCTGCTCTTGTTAATCCTCTTAATGATTTTGTATCACTATGTTCTGCATCTTTTGGAATTGGGAATCGAGTCATTTCAATGTATGAGGTAATAACATCAACATCAAGATATTTTAGTTTTTCAAACCTTTCAAATACAAACTGAATACTTCTATCCACATGGTATGGTGTTAATGCAGCATCTGTACTCCCCTTTTCAAGAGTTATTGTTTTACCCTTAACCCCTGTATCATATAAATTTGGTTTATCGTTATGTAATATTCCTCTAACGTAACCAACATCATGACAGAGAAGACTAAAAATATAGTTGAGCCAGTCCTGTGGGGAAATTCCTCCCTCTTTTAGCTGCTTCCCTCTTATTATTTCTTTACCCGCTAAAGTAACTAACATTGTATGCTCAACATTATGATATAAAGCATCTGTGTTAGATATGATTTCTAAAACTGAGTTTCCAACACATACTAATACATTTTCAAATTCAGGATCTAATATTCCAAATGAACTTTGGTACTGTTCTTTTAATTCTTTTATAAAAGGCTTTATTAGTAAAGTATTGAAATTTAGCATTAGTCAATTCCTAATATTATTAATATTTTTAATTCACAAAACATTATTAACAATTTGTAAAACTTATTTGATTTATTCAACTAAAAAATTAAAAAAAGCTAAACTTTTAATTGTTTAGCTTTAAACTATTTATTAAGAATGTTTTGTCTTAAATCCCTTGATCATCCATTTTTTTGCTAAGAATAAGCCAATTGGACTAATTATTGCAATAAATCCATAAATTAGCCACATTGATTGGGTATTCATTGTGGAAGGAGTTGCGTCTGCAGGACAGTAGTTAACCAAAAACCACCCTGAGTATAGACTTGTAATAATTTTGGTTAAAAACCATGGAAATTGTCCAATACCCATATAAATACCGGTCATATTTTTAGGAGCTATCTCTGCAACCCATTGTAAAAATCTCGGTTGCCACATTGCTTCACCAATTGTCATTATTACCAAGTATAACATTAAATTTGTGAAAGTTGGACCTAAGGCAAGAATAAATGTTGGGAATGCCATTACAAACGTTCCAATTATCATCATTGAATATGTGTTCTTTTTGGATGTTAAAGCAGCTACCATTGGAGTTAACACAAAAATTAAGATTGGATTAAGGTTAACAAAAAATTCAAAGTTCTCGCTAACCAATCCTTCAAATGCTCTTGCTGTGTATTGAGGTAATGTTAACCAGTTATGTGCAAAAAGAGTTTGTACTGGAATTAATATGAATATAAAGAATAAAAATCTTAAGTCCCTTAAAGGGAAATTTTTAATATAATATTTTGCCTTTTCCTTAAAAGTTAAATCTTCTAAAGAATCTTCAGAAGAGTTTTCTATTTTTTTCCCTAACAATTCATTTTCTTTATCAACATCAGCCAAAGCTTTTGCAATAGCTTTTTTGGACATAATCGTTGAGACAACAATTAAGCCAAGTACAGTTAATGCAACATAAACATAAAACACACCATCCATACCATAAGCTTTTCGAACTGGAGGTGAAATTAAAGCTGGCAAAAATCCACCCAAATTCATTAAAGCATATAACATTGCATAACCCATTGCAGATGTTTTTTCAGTTGTTAACTGTTTTACACCGGCATAGGCTGCAGGTTGATATATTCCATAGCCAATTACAATTCCAAGAATACCTATCATTGCTATTATGTGAGAACTTTCCCACAGTCCTTTGGCTCCAACACTTGGGGCAACTGTAATTAATAAACGCCCTATCAACATAAAACTTAATGAAATTAAAAAAGACTTTCTTAAACCTATCCAATCTACTGTTGCTCCTAAAAACAACATACTCAATGTTATTCCTCCGGTTAAAATACCAACCATGTTACCGGCTTTAATATCATCAAGTCCAATATAATCATTAAAATACATAGCCAATAAACTTAAAACGCCAAAATAAACCAATCCCTCTAAAACATATGATAGATTTAATCCAAATAATGCTCTGGATGTGTGCATTAAGTCAATGAAAGGTTGCGACAACTCTTTCCAAATACTACTTAAAGTAGTTTCTTGTTTTTCATTATTACTCATATTGATTCCTTATATAATATTTACTTCAGATTCCAGTATAATGTTAAATTTTTTATTTACTTCATCAATAATATATTTTGAAAATTCTAAAACTTCAGAGCCAGTAGCATCCCCATAATTAATTATTATTAAGGATTGCTTACTATAAGTTCCAACTTTACCTCTCTTTATACCTTTTAACCCACAACTTTCAATTAACCAACCTGCTGCAATTTTGTAATTTCCATTCGTTAATTCGTAATTAACAATTGAAGGATAATTTTGCTTTAGAGCCTCAAAATGTTGAGCTGAAATTTCAGGATTCTTAAAAAAACTTCCTGCGTTACCAAAGTTATTATAATCAGGAAGTTTTTCATTTCTGATATCTATAATTGCTTCTCTAATTACTTTTGGTGATAGATTAATTTGGTTACTGATTCTTTCTTTAATTGCTTTATATTCCAGTTTATAACTTTCAACTTTTGATAAATTGAATACAACTTTTGTAATTAATACCTTATCTTTTAACTCATTTTTAAATATACTTGTTCTATAACCAAAATTACATTCACTATTCTTTAATACTCTATCTGTACCATCTTGAAGGTCAGTATAATAAACAGAGTCTATTATATCTTTAACCTCTACACCATAAGCACCTATATTTTGTACAGGAGCAGCCCCTACTGTACCTGGAATAATTGACAAATTTTCAACACCATAATAGTTATTAGAAACTGCAAATTCAACAAATTTATCCCACTCTGTGCCCGCGAATACATCTATTAATACTGAATTTGGTGTTTGATTAATAATGTTAATTTCATCTTTTTTATAGACAATACATATACCATTATAATCTTTAGTAAATAATAGATTACTTCCTTTACCTATTACAAAAATTGGCAGGTTAGATTTGTTTTTTAATGAGAGAATTTCTCCCAAGTCAGATAGGTCGTTGATTTCCGCAAAAAATTTAGCCTTTGCTTCAATTCCAAATGTGTTGTTGTTCTTTAGATTGTAATTTGAGTATATGTTCATATAATTAATTTTAATTAAAAATTTAATTTACAAAAAATTTTTAATAACAAAATAATTAATTATTATGATTAAATAATTTTATTTTTTGTCCATCTAATTCAAATACCAATGTTCCGTGTATATCTGTTCTATAAATTATTGAATTATTATTCTTTATTCTATTTACTACTGATGAATCCGGAAATTGATAAGCATTATTTAAGCCACAACTAATAATTGAATACATTGGAGAAACTACTCTTAACAAATTATTACTTGTTGAAGTATTGCTTCCATGATGACCGATTTTTAATATATCAGAATCAATAAATTTCCCATACTTATTGATTAATAAATGTTCGGTTTTTACACTTGCATCTCCCATAAACAAAACGGAAGTTTCACCATATTTAAGTTTGATTATCGCTGAGCTTTCATTTGTAGTTTTATTTTTCCACAATGAATCATTTAATACATAAATCCTTGAATTAGAAATAGTTAATACATTAGCATTATAGTAGTTTAATTTTATTTCATAATTTTTAATCTGCTTTTCTAATTCTTTATCTTTTTCCAATTCAAAATTCAGTTTTGGTTTGAATATACATTTAATTGGAATATTACCTAATAGTTCATATACTCCTAAATAATGATCATTATCGATATGTGAGATAAACAAATAATCGATTGTGTGAATTTTGAAATATTTTAATGCGGGTAATATAACATCTTTACCGGAACTGAAGTATTCATTAGAATTTCCAGCATCAATTAAGGCAGCTTTACCATTAGGTAATTTAAGTAAAAATGAGTCCCCTTGTCCAACATCCAAAACAATTAAATACAGTTTTGAATTGTCAAATTTTCTGCTTAATGCAAAATTAAACGCTGTAAAGCCAAGAATAATTATTATTACGCTCACTAATTTTAAATATCTTCTCTTTACATAAAAAATTGTTAAAATTATAAGAATAATTGCAAAATAATATAAAATAACTTGATTGTTATTCATACTATAATATTCGAAATATAGGAATGATAAATGGTTTAATTTATGGACAACTGAATTTGTTAGAAAAATGAGAAAGTTTATTGTAACTGCAAGAATAAATCCTAATTTAAACCAGACAAATGATATTATTATTGAAAATATAGAACTAATAATTATTACGCTGAATAATGGAATTATTAATATATTGGCAAATAAACCCATGAGCGAAATACTGTTAAAATTAAAAAGAAGTATTGGTAGAGTAACTATTTGTAAAAGTACTGAGTAATAAACAATTCTACTAATGTTTATCATTATTTTGTTTGATATTTTTGCTTTATTTATTAACGTATCAAAGTAGCTGCTTGATAAAATTATGGTTGCCGCACATAAAAAAGAAAGTTGAAGAGCAATATTAAACAATTCTAAAGGGTTAAAAAGAATAACAACTAACAATGTTAAAAATAATGAATTTAACCCCGAATAATCCCTATTGTAATATTTTAATAGAATAAAAATAATTGCCATAATGGAGGCTCGAACAACTGATATTGAATTTCCAGCAATAAAGCAAAAAATGATTATGGAAACAATTGTTAATAAATACCTAATTTTTATGTTAAATCGAGCGAATAATAAATAGAATAAATATATAACAACACCTACATGCAAACCGGAGACAGCAAGAATATGAGAAATGCCAGTATATTTATATGTATCCTTAAGTTCATCTCCAATTAAGCTTTTATCGCCCAATAACAATCCTCTAATTAAACCATAACTGTTGTTAGAAAACAGCTTTTTAAATTGGTAATCAAGTTTTATTCTGGCTTCATAAATAATTTTTGAAAAGCTAAAAGAACTATTTTGAAATAATTCAAAGTCTTTATTTTTATTACAATATATAACTCCAATGTATCCATTATTAATTAAATAATTACCATAATTAAAACCCCATAAACGATTTTTAATTGTAGCATTATATATGTTCCCAGTAAATTTAATTGTATCACCAATACCAATTTTTTTAACATTAGTAATGTGATTCTTTAATTTTAGTAAAAATGTACCCTCAATATTTTGTTTTAAGTTAGTTTTTACATGAAATAGATCAACAGAAATTTCCGAATTAGAAGGTAAAGAAAGAGATTTTATTATTCCAATTATTTTTACATTATTGATATAATCATCTTTAAATGGGAATTTTGGATAAAAACTGTCGTACAATTTATAATGAATTAAACCAATTGAAAAGACAAGTAATAATGTGCTGAGGTTCTTTAAGAGTTTTGATTTGTATCTATTTGATATTAATAATATTGAAAGAATTGATAATGAGAAAATTATAATAAACGGAAAAGTTATATAAAGGTAACTTTGTGCGATTATTCCAAAAATAAATAAGAGTGTGTATTTAATTAAAGGAAAGTCATTTAACATAACTCGTTAATAATATAATTTTTAAAATCATTAATTCCCTTAATATTCTCTTTACCAACAGAAGAGTTTTTTCCGGCAATAATTGTTAAGGCAGGATTTAATGTATGTGTTTTAATACTCATATCTTCCAAATTGCCATGGTCTGAGCCAATAATTACCGTTGTATCATCTGAATAATTTGTTAGTAAATAAAATAAAAATATATCTAAAGTATTAAAAATAGAAACAAAATCATCATTTAATCGTCCGTGTCCTAAATGATCTGAATAAAAATACTCAAATAAAACATAATTATACTTGTTCCCAAGATTTAACAATCTTTCAGCTGCCAACTCAGGTTCGATAATTGGTAAATCATATTTCAGTTTATTTACCCAGCGATGATTGTCAATCTCTGCACTTAAAGCCTCTCCTCTTTTTAATTCCTCATACCCACATAAAGGAATATTTGATAACAGACATGACAAGGAAGTTACACTTAATCTTCTTTTCCCCTCTTTTAGATAGTCAAAAAAAATACTTGGAAATGCATTGGCAAAAATTGTTTTATTATTGTGTTCTTCAAGACACTTGAATATGTTCTCTTTTTCTATAATTGGGGATAATGTTGAGTATGGAAAAGGTCCAAAATGCTTTCCAATAATTTCTTGAGCATTTACTCCACAAAAAATTGAAGTTTGACCGGTACCGCTTTGAGGCAAACCATCTACACCTAAAACTGCATCAGTCGGGAAAATATATTTGTCCCCATTAGAAATAAATTGATTTTCCAAGTTCGGGATTTCACCAAACAATTTTTCAAATGTTTTAAATCCATACTTAAAGAAAGGATTAGATTCTTTATCTTTTTTCCCGATTCCTATGCCATCCAGAAATACAAATATTATATTTCTCACTTTGATTCAACCATTACTGAAACAGGTCCATCGTTAAATATTTTAACTAACATCATAGCACCAAATATTCCGACCTTAACCTTTTCACTACCAATATTCAATTTAACTTTTTTAATAAACTTTTCATAAAAGTCATTTGCCATTTCTGGTTTTGCTGCAGCAGTAAAATTGGGTCTATTCCCTTTTCGAGTTTCACCATACAAAGTAAATTGAGAAATAATTAAAATTTCGCCATCGATATCTTTAATCGATAAATTCATTTTTTCATTTTCATCTTCAAAAATTCGCAAGTTACTGCACTTATCTGCTACAAAATCAATATCTTCAATTTTATCATCATCTTTAATTCCAAGTAAAATTACCATCCCTTTTTTTATAGATTGAAAATAATTGTTTTCAACAACTGTCACACTTGCCTCACTTACTCTTTGAATTAAAGCTCGCATCCTAATTCTCCTTTAACAACTCTACTTATATTTGCATAGTCTTTAACATTTGTAATATTAAAATAATTATATTTTTCAAAAAGACTATTAATATTATTTGACTGACCTGCTCCAATTTCAAAGTATATTTTTCCTGAAGGGATAAGTATATCATTCCCCATGCTTATTATTTTTTTATAAAATGTAAGCCCATCATTAAAATCCGTAACGGCAATTGCAGGTTCAAATAATTTAATTTCTTTTTGAAGAGTATTGTATTGGATACTATCTACATAAGGTGGATTTGATACAATAATATCGTATTTGATTTTTGTATCATTAAATTTCAGGATATCATTTTCAATGAAAGTGATTTTATCAGATACACTATTAAAGGCAGCATTCTCTTTTGCTAAATTTATTGCATCAATTGAAATATCAATAGCAGTAACTTTACAATTAAGATTTTTTGCTAAACAAATGGCAATAATACCACTACCTGTACCAATATCTAATATATTTAGTTCTTTATCATTATCTGAATAATCATTAAGAATAGTTTCAACCAAAATTTCTGTTTCTGGGCGAGGTATTAAAACAGATTTATTAACTGCAAATTTATAAGACCAAAATTCAGTATAGCCTAATATATACTGAAGGGGTTCGTAATTAGCTCTACGGGATAAAAATGTTCTATATAAGTCTTTCTCTTTTTCAGATAGAGGGCGATCATAATTAAGATATAAATTTAATCTTTTCATTCCAAGTATATCAGCCAATAATAGCTCAGCATTTAATCTTGGTTCATCAATCCCCTTTTTTGTCAAATAATCAGTAGATAACTGAATAGCATCAAGTACTTTAAGCATTTATTAACTTATTTATATTAAAATTTAAATATAATAATTATTTATTTATAGTACCCAAATTAAATAATTCAATATTATTTAAAATAAATTATTTATCCTTCTTGATATCCACTTTTATTGTGTCCGAACTTAACTTTTTAGTTAATTCAGCATCGTATAAAATATACTGATTTACCACCTTATCAACTTTTTGTTGAGTAGATGTACTAAATTTTGCTACACTTCCCGAGATAAACAAAACTGTTAAAATTAATGTAAAAAAGAATATGGAATTATTATACTCAGTATTATTTTTGATAGATAAGTAAGTTTGAATTAATATTAACGCTAACACAAAAATGGTTAATATAAAATTAATAAAAAGGATATTCGATAACATTGTTGTAGGAGAAAAAAGTAAACTAATCAATAGTAGTAAAGAGAAACATATTTGTATAATTAAACTCACTTTTTCTCTGCCGCCTTTTGTTTTTGCATAAAATTGCAAGTCCATATTATGAGCATATTTATTCCCAATAAAACTTAACAAGGACAAACTAATTACCATGCTAAAAGATAAAAATGAAAGGAAATATACTAAACTATCGATGGACAAAACTGATTTTAAAATCATACTATTTGATAAATCGACAATTGTTACTACTTTAATAGCCGCAAATAATAAAAAAACAGAAGATAAAATAAAAAAAGCACCCCATAATGGATAATAATTATTAATTATTTGCGATTTGTATTTATAATTATCAAAAAGATTTGTTGTTAAAGGATTACTTTTGTTTTCATTTGATAAATCAGAAGTTATAACTTCAAAATTAATAGAATGTTTGTAAAAGTATACTAATGTAACCCCAAATAAGAATAAAATTAGAGAAATAATAACTAATCCCTCAATGTCTTTTGTATTTTGCAAATAATGGAATAAAATCAAAACTATACTTATTATTGGTAATACCCCAAATCCTAAAATACTAAATTTATTGGTTGTAACTGAATTGATAATTAAGCTTGCATAATTTCTGTATTTAGAATCGTTTTTTATAACACCTTTTTTATAATAATAAGCAGATATTAATGTAAAACCACTAACTATACTTAAATATGGAATTAAAACAAAAAGAGAAAACCACAACAAATATTTTAACATCGTAATGTTTTCTAACGATTGTGGTTGTAAAAATTTATCTAAATAATTCATAAATTAACCGGGAATTATTAAAAAAATTAAATTAATTGATTAATTAACTAAAAGAAAAATAACCAATAACGATATGACTCCAAGTGCTAAATATAATTTAAAAATCAAATCCGCGAATTTAATGTTCATAAAGGATTTAATTATTAAAATAGATTCTATGAAAGCAAAACTTAATGAAAAAAACAAACCGATTAAACCAAAATTAAAACTATAAAGAACAACACTAAAAACAATTAAAGAGATTAGTGCCATCCAAACAATTAAATATTTTATGTAAGAAGTATTTGACCACTTTTCGGAATAATTATCAATCATAAAAACCTCAATTAATCAAATAAAATAATGGAAAAATAAAAAGTCCAATAATACAAATTAATTGCCAAAAAACATTTGCATTTTCCACTTTTGAAAAGTCTTCAAAATTATTTTTGTTATTTGTTACTACACTTAACGCAATAAATATTAAAACAATGCCAAAAACAAAATGAAGGATATGAAAAATTGACATTGAGTAAAACATCCAGAAAAACATCGATACTTCAACAGCTTTGTTAATTAATATTTCTGATTTAGGATAAAGTCCATTAACAAATAAAACATAGAGTTCAATTATTTTAGCAATCATGTACATAAAGGCAATAAATAAAGTTGAATATAAAAACAATAGAGAAAGAAATCTGTTTTTGTTCCTAATTGCGGCATATGACAATACAATTGTTAAACTACCAACCATCAATAAAACAATATTCATAATTCCATATGTTGTACTTAGCTCTTGCGATAATAACTTAAAAGCAGAAGGATTTTGGTATCTATTTACAAAATATACGGTGAACAAAATACCGAAAACAAACAATTCAATAATCATGAATACCCAATATTTGGTTTTCGATTCAATTTTTTGTAAATCTTTCGAATCATCAAGATTCATAAAAAAAACTCCATCATTTTTAATAAAACGAGTATAATTAGCTAAATATTATTTCCTCTATACTTCGAAATTATTTCAAAGAATTTATTCCATTCATTATCATTTAAATGACTTATATTATTTTTTAATCCAAAACCATTTGGATTATTTTCAATTGTTTCAACAAAAATATTTTTTGTCCAGTTAGAATCAGGAATTTGTATAATACTAAATAATGATTTAATATTAATAACACGATTCTTTAGCAATTGGTTTAATGATTCATCATTAGTCAGCTTGTTAGTAATCGATTGATAATTTGATGAATTTTCGTTTATTATGTAATCAATTGCCATTTTAACCGGTATCTGATTAGGTACTTTTGTACCTTCAGAAAGATTGTAGGTCTTATCAACTGAGGAAACTTCATCATTGCTAATTTCCGGGAATGCAACAAATGTCCTTATGTAACTAATTATTGCAATTCTATCCCCTGCGGGAACATACTCATAAGCAGCCATTCCATTTCTAATTATACCTTCTTGTAGGGTTTTATACATATCCATAAATTTTCTTCCAATTGTCCAGCCATCAAGTTCGTGAAAATTTCTGGGTTTTGGAATCATGGCACTACTGCTTGGACCGTCCCCTTTTCCATTATCTCCATGACAAGATTTACAATTAGCCAAATACAGTTCTTTCCCTTTATTTATAAACTCTGGAGTGGGATTTGTTATTAACGCCAAATCAACAGCAGGTACAATTCCTCCCTTTTTTTGAATTATATCTTCATTAACCTTTATAAATGTTGAGTCAGTAATTAATGGTGATAATTCGTTCCTATGTATGTTATTAAGCTGTTTAACATAATAAATACCAGACGCTGTTATTATTATTAATAATAATGGAAATACCCATCCAAACAATCTAATTGGATTCTTTAATAAGTTCTTAAAATTTATTTCGCTTTCGTATTTCTGATTTTCCATGTTTAATCTCAATATTATAATCTAAAATCTAAACTTTGTTTAAGTTTTGGATCTCCAATTGGAATTATGTTATTTCTTTTGTAGTTGAAATAGAATAAAATAATAATAATTCCTACTGTTAATAAAGGAACAGAAAGTTCTATCCATGATAATGGAACTTCTTTTCCACTAAAAGTAGGCATTACAATCCAGAATAAATCAACAAAATGAGCAAATAGTATTAAAATGGAGGCTTTTAATAGTTTCTTTGGATTCGTTTTTGAAGGTTGTGATAAAAGATAAAAATAAGGAATAATAAATTTAACTAAAACCAAAACAGCAGAAATAATTAACCAATTTCCTTCTGAACGTTGTAGATACCATACAGTTTCTTCCGGTAAATTTGCATACCAAATAAGTAAAAATTGACTAAAAGCTATATAAGCCCAAAAATTTGTAAAAGCAAATAGCAGCGTACCTAAACTATAATAGTGGTCAGATGTAATTCCTTTTATTATTAATCCTCTTTCATTAAAAAATACTACCATAAAAGTAGCTACCGCAAGACCAGCAAGTATAGTTCCAGAGAAATAATAAACCCCAATGATTGTGGAAAACCAGTGCGGTTCTAAACTCATTAAAAAATCAATCGCAGCAAACGTAATTGTAAGTGCAAAAAACGGCATCATAACTGCAGATGTACGAATATTTTTTTTTGTCAACTTTTGGTCTTTTGTTAAATCTTGCTTCCTTGAATTTCTACGCAAAAGAGAATAAAATAGAATCCATATAAGAAAATAAAAAATGATTCTAATTGTAAAGAATGGAATATTTAAATACGGAGATTTACTTTTAAGTATTACATCTGAGGCAACCACCTCTTCATGTGTCCAATGATATAATCCATGCATATTAAAATAAATTGGAATTGCAAATATTGGAACAATCAATAATATACTACCTAAAAATTCTGGAAATCTTCTAAAAACAGTACTCCAAACAGCTCCACCAAGATACTCTATCCCAATAATAAATAATGATCCGAGACCAACACTTATAAGTAACATTAATAAAATAATATTATTAAATGCTGTTCTTGTATGGTCAATAAAATATCCTGCTATCAATAGAATTGCCCCAATAATAAAGGTTGCAATACCAATGTTAAATAATATCTTTGGGAATTCTTTTTTTTCTAATTTTATTTCTTGTAATGGAGAACTCATTTTATATCAGACTCCTTAGCATTTAATGAACGTTGTAAAGCACGAATATAAAGAATAACAGACCATCTTTCATTTTCATTTAGTTGAGTAGAATACGATGGCATAACATTTTGTCCTTCCATAATTACATGATATATTCTACCATCTGACCAGTCTCTAACTTTTGCTGAATGTAAACTTGGAGGATTAGGAAATTGTCCCCTAAGTCTACTGTCACCTTCCGCAAAATTACCATGACAAGGGCTACAATAAATGTCATATTTGTTTTTACCAAGTTCTATATTGCTTTTAGAAAAAGCTAATGGATTAACCATTTTTTTAGATGCTTCTTCAGGTTTTCCATAATATGAATAAGGTAAATATCCACTTGCAATTGTTCCTTTAACAGGTTTACGCATGCTAAAACCATCATCAAAAACATTACTTGTTTCTTGTGGATTTGGTTTATTTTGAAACATCATCCATGTAAACGGTTCTATATACATTAGTTTGTTTAATGTAAAATAAGTTATACCGGAAATTAAAACGCCAACAACAATTAAGAATGAAATAAATTTCGGTTCAAATACAGTAGATTTTGCGTTAATCTCTTCTTCATCATAATAAATAGCTTCAATTTTGGCAGGTTGCAAACTACTTAAGAATGCTAAAACTTTTTCTTCATCAAATAATGCATCCTCTTGTAAAATACATAAACCATACTTATCCGAAGAAACACTCTTCATATATTCAGTATCGTGTAAAGGGTAACTATTGTTGGGGAACTTAAAAAATACAAATAACAAAGCTAAAACCGTTGCAACCGAAGCAGATAAAACAGTTACTTCAAATATAACAGGAACAAAAGCTGGAAATGAAAAGAAAGGCTTGCCTCCAACAATAATGGGATAATCAACTGCTGAAATCCAATACATTGTTAATGCAATTCCAATTGCAGCAGATAATCCTACAACTAATGCTACATATCCCAACTTTGATGGAGCTAATTTCATTGCTTTAAACATTCCATGTACCGGATAAGGAGTATTAACATCATACTTTTTGTAGCCGGCAGCTTCAGTTTTTTCTGCTGCATTAATTATTTCATCAGGCGTATTAAATAATGCCGTGTAGGCAAACAACAAATTTTTATCCATATTAATGATCCTTATGACTTGGTTGAGCACCATCAACAACAGCTTTTACTTCGGCTAATGACACAACTGGAAGGGTTTTTGTAAATATTAATAACAATGTAAAAAACAAACCAAAACTTCCAATTAGAATTCCAAAATCTATTAAAGTTGGTTTATAATAAGCCCAACTTGAAGGTAAAAAGTCTCTTGATAAAGATGTTATAGTAATCACAAATCTTTCAAACCACATTCCAACATTAACAAAAACAGCAATCACAAACATAATTGGAATAGTTCTTCTAATTTTTTTGAACCAAAACAATTGTGGAAATAAAACATTACAAGAAACCATTATCCAATATGCCCATGCATAGGGTCCAAAAGCTCTATTTATAAAAGTAAACTGTTCTGCTTGTACACCACTATACCATGCAATAAAAAATTCCATTGCATAAGCATAACCAACTAACATACCTGTAAATAAAATTATTTTATTCATTTTTTCAAGCGTATTGATAGTTATTATATGTTCAAAATTGAAAATTTTACGAATAAAGATTAAAACATTTTGAACCATCGCAAAACCACTAAATACAGCTCCGGCAACAAAATATGGAGGAAATATAGTTGCATGCCAACCAGGTAATATTGAAACAGCAAAATCAAAACTAACAATTGTATGAACGGAAAGAACCAATGGAGTTGCAAATCCGGCTAATATTAAATAAACCATTTCGTAATGCTGCCAATGCCTTGTTGAATGTCTCCAACCTAAACTAAAAACAGAATATAATAATTTTTTAACTTTATTAATTGTTCTATCTCGTAACGTTGCAAAGTCAGGAATTAATCCAACGTACCAAAAAATAAAAGAAACAGTAAAATAAGTACTTACAGCAAAAACATCCCAAAGTAAAGGAGATGTAAAATTAACCCATAAAGAATGTTGATTAGGATATGGAAATAAGTATCCATCTAACCAAGGTCTTCCAACGTGAATTGCTGGAAATATTCCAGCAGTCATAACAGCAAATATTGTCATTCCTTCTGCAAATCGAGCAATACCATTACGCCATTTTTGTCTAAATAAAAATAAAATTGCAGATATTAAAGTACCAGCATGACCAATCCCTACCCAAAACACAAAATTAACAATAGGCAATGCCCAACCAACTGGATTATTGTTACCCCACAAACCTGTCCCATAGTAAATTGATAATCCAATACTTAAAACACCTATCATTAGAAGAGTACTCGTTATAGATATTGCAATAAAGAATTTTTTATCAGGCTTTGTTTCCATTGGGAGCGATATTATATCATCAATGGAGCGTAGTGAAGGGGTTCCTTCAATTACTGATATCTCTTTTGAAAAATCCACATTCGACACTAAATTTCCTCCGATTGAATATTTCTTAATTTTGCAATGTATGTAACATTTGGTTTAATATTAAGCGATTCCAAAACATGGTAGCCTAATTCATGCTCTCTAATTTTACTTATTTCCTGCTTACTGTTTTTTGCATTCCCAAATACTATTGCCTGTGAAGGACAAGCTTGTTGACAAGCTGTTTCAACTTCTATTTCCGTAACAGGAATATTGTTCTTTATTGCTTCTTGTCTGCTTTCCATTATTCGTTGGATGCAGAATGTGCATTTTTCCATTACACCTCGAGACCTTACAGTAACCTCTGGATTATTTAATAATCCAGTTAATTCATTGTCATAATAAGCATCTTCAAAATGGTCTCTAAAATTATAAAAATTAAATCGTCTTACTTTATATGGACAGTTGTTAGCACAATATCTGGTGCCAACACATCTGTTATAGGTCATTTGATTTATTCCATCATCACTATGGTTTGTTGCGTTTACCGGACAAACATTTTCACAAGGTGCATTATCACAATGTTGACATAACATTGGTTGATTACTAACAATAGGATTCTCAGGGTTACCGGAATAATATCTATCTATCCTCATCCATTGCATTTCTCTTCCTCTGTCAGCTTGATCTTTTCCTACCACAGGTATATTATTCTCAACATTACAAGAAGCAACACAAACTGCACACCCTATACATTTATTTAAGTCAATCGACATTGCCCATTTTACATCTTTATATTCTTTTTCAGTACTGATACTGAAAATTTCCGTTTTGTTGTTTTCGATAAACTTTGGATTATTTTTGTATTGAATTACTGTTCCTTCTTGAATAATATTTCTCGATCTGTGTAATTCTTTTGTAAGTGGATCATCAACAGGATGATGTTCTTGCGATGTTGCTAATTTATATGTATTTCCTGTTTTATTAATTTTTACATTATTTATCAAAAAGTGATTTGTTGTGCCAAAATTAATTAATTTGTTTGCATTTACACCTACATCTTTTCCAACATCACCTATAATTTCTCTACCGTAACCTAATTCAATAACTGCTAAATTATCTGCCATACCTGGTTGAACACAAACAGCAATTTCAATTTTCTTCTTATTATAACTTAATTCAATTATATCATTTAATTCGAGATTATATTTTTTTGCAGTATTTGGCGAAATTGCAGCATAATTATCCCACATAATTTTACTTGTTGGATGAGGCAATTCTTGCAACCATCCATTATTAGCCAATTTGCTATCAAGTATAAAATAATTCTTTTCTAATAATACAGTAAACTTTGACTCTTCAAAGTTTGTTATATTAGCAATTTTTGAGAAATCTGGAATAGGCTTTATACTTGTTTTCTCTGGTATTGTTAGTACCCCATCGTGTAGACAATTATTCCAGATATTATCATAATTTGCAGACGTGGAAATCAAAGGATATATTTCTTTACCAAAGAATGATTTCAAATAATTAGAATAACTAAATTCATCAAATTGTTTTGAAAGATTTGTCATCCAATATTCCAATATTCCTTCTTTTTGTCGAGTATTAAATATTGGAGAGATAACTGGTTGTTGAAAACTGTAAGTTGCCAATTTAGAATTGTATATTCCCCATGACTCTAATTGATTATTGATTGGCACTACAAACGTACTTAACTCAGCAGTATCATTTAATTCTTCGCAAAATGTAATAACATTTTTAGTTTTCTTGTAAGCAGTTTTAAAATCAATGCTATCGCTAAAATGAAAAACGGGGTCAGCAGCATAATTTACTACAGCTCCAACTTTACCATTGATAATTTTTTCAACAAGCAGATTAAAATCCTTAATATCATTGTTTTTAAAGAATAACTGATTTGAATTAGTAAAATCATATAAATCAAAATCATTTAAGATATAATTTATTACTAATACCGCATAATGAAATTCAGGACTAAAATTATTATTTACTACAAAAACAGTTTTAGCTCTATTTGCAATAATATCATTAATTAACTGTTGTATTGTATTCGGATTTATTTTAAGTTCATCAATAACATTATTAAAACTAAAATTACTGAGGTTGTCAATAAAAGATTGAGGGATATTTTTTGTATTAATTCCATATTTAATTAATTCTTTTATAATGTAATATAAAAGTTTTAACTGTTCAGCCGGATTGATTGCAATTCTATAATCTGCATTTGAACCGGTTAATGATAAGTTTCCTTCTAAACAATAAAGTCTATTGAACATATCAGTATTATTTACATCTCTATTTTTTGTAAAGCTACTAATATTTTCTAATAAATTATCCCCTTTTCCCAAAAAATCGTTCTCAAATGAAACAATTATTTTAGCAGAATTATATTTAATAGTTGGTCTTTTATTCAATTTGAAAACATTAATTAATGCTTCTTCGTAATTATTGTTTTCAAAAGGAGTAAAACTATAAATTGATGCATTGTAATGAGATGAAAACTCATCCAATAATTTATATTCAGTTGGCGAAGTTGTATTATTCGTAATTATTGCTATTTCTAAATTTCTTCTTTTTGCATCATTTAATGCATCAACTATCTTAGCATCAATATTTTCCCAAGAAATATCTTTTTTATTAAATAATGGATTTTTTAATCTATTAGGATCATATAAATTTAATATACTTGCTTGACCGGAAGCACATATCTTCCCTTTATTTACAGTATGTTCGTTATTACCATCGATTTTAATTGGGCGACCTTCACGTGTTTTAACAATAATTCCGCAATTATTATTACATAACGAACATGTTGAAGCATAATAATTTGCAGTACCCGGCAATATTTCTTCTGGTCTTTTATTATAAGGAACAATACTTCCTTTATCTCTATAGTCAGTACAAGCAGTAGCTGTTAAAGCCGCAGATGCTGATAATAATGCCAAAAATTTTCTTCTTGAAAAAGCATTTTCGCTTTGCAAATCAAATTTTTCAACAGTCTCTTTTCGAAATTCACCAACTTGCTTTTCCGAATCATTTAAATCAGATAATTTTTTAGCATTTAACCATAAATCATTTTTTGACGAAGTATCAGCCATATTATTCTTTTCCTAATTTATTACGTTTAACTGCTCGAGGATTAACCTTTATTATAATATTGCTAAGATTATGCTTTTTCTTAGCTGCAAATATTTTTAATGGATTTAATGAGATAAAAGAAATTGCAGCTAAACTAAATCCTATTTTTTGTAAAAATGTTCTTCTTTTGTATTCATTCTGCATAATTATCCTCTATCTATGACATGCACTACAATTTGTTGGACCATTGTTCACTTTAATTAGGTATGGTAATTCATTTTTAGGGTTTCTATGACAATCTAAACAGGCAGTCATTGTAAAACTTCTAACCTGAGCAATAGTTTCCATATTTTTAACATCTCCATGACAAGACTCACATGCCATGCCTTTATTCACATGTACTGAATGGTTAAAATATGCATATTTTGGTACTTGATGAACTCTTTGCCATGGAACCGGTATCCCTTTTTCGTAGTATTCTGTTAATTTAATTATTTCGGGCTTATCTTTTCTTGCAACTGTATGACAATTCATGCATATATTCACGGAAGGAACTAAAGCTTGTCTTCCTTTTGTAACTCCGGTATGGCAATATTGGCAGTCAATACCCATTTGACCAGCATGGAGTTTATGAGAATATTTTATGGGTTGTTCAGGGGCATATCCAATACCATCTCTTTCAGGGCGGGATATATAAAAAGTTAAAAGAAAGGAAATAATAATAACAAATAGTACTAATGGAATTCTTACTTTTAGTGCATAATCAAGAAGTCTTTTTTTCATTGCCTACCTTAAAATTGCATTGCGTATTTGTTTGATTATCTAAGAACACTAACTAATTATAAATAATTCCCAAATCGAAAATATTTCTTTATTTATCAAAATAGGACAATACGTATAATTTATAAAACTATTTTTTTAAAATAAAAAATATTTTTTATAATACAAATATAAATTATTGTTTAATTGAATTTTGTTTCGCGGATAAGCTTGCCATCTTCATTAAATTCACGTAAGAGAACAATTTTTCCCTTACTATATAATTCTTCAGATTGTAGGATGCCGAATGGATAATATTTTTTTGCAGTTCCCTCTAAAATGCCCTCTTTATACTCTTCTCTTGCCTTAATTCTACCATTTTCATAATAAAAATTACAAATACCGTTAAGACGAGAATTCTGATAAAATAATTCAGCTTTAATATTACCATTTTCAAATCTAACTATATATACACCATCTTTTGAGGTATCTTTTGTTAAATTATACTCATAAAGGTCAAAATCTTTTGTTTTTACAGTATTATCAAAGTTTCGTATTACAACTTTTACAAAATTTTTAACCCTTTTTCCAACTGAATAAATTATCATTATTTATTCCTTTCTATAACAAAGTCTACTAAATATACTAACTCTTCTTTTGTATTGCAATCACTAAAAATGCTTAAATGAGATTTAGCTTTTTCGGCATATTCTTTTGCTATTTTCATTGCATAATCAATTCCACCTTTTGCAATAACAAAATCAATTATTTCTTGTATATCAGATTGTCTCTTTGCTTTTTTTATCTTTTTCTTTAGATTTTTATTCTCTTTCTCTGTAATGGAATTTAAAACATACAATAATGGTAATGTAATCTTCTTCTCTTTTATATCTCCGCCCAAGGGTTTACCAAATAGTTTTTTCTTGCCGATATAATCCAAAATATCATCTATAATTTGAAAAGCTATGCCTAAATCCTCACCATACTTTTTAATCGCTTCAATTTTGATTAAATCATTAGTACTACTTCTTGCCCCAATTTCACAACAAGTTGATATCAAAGAAGCAGTTTTGTCAGAAATAATATCAAAATAAGTATCATAGTCATTATCTAACTTACGTGATTTTTTTATTTGGAGTAATTCACCTTCCGACATTCTTTTAACAGTTTCTGTAATAACCTTCAAGAAATCAAAATCTTCGCCATCTACTGCAATCATAAGCCCTTTTGCTAAAAGATAATCTCCCATTAAAACTGCAATCTTGTTTTTCCAAATGGCATTAATTGAAGGAAGTCCTCTACGTTCTTCTGCATTATCAACAACATCATCATGTACAAGTGTCGCAGTATGAAGAAGTTCGACTAATGTGGCACCTCGATGGCTTCTTTTTGTTATGCCACCGCATAATTTTGCTGATTGTAAAACCAAGACAGGACGAATTTTTTTACTTTTTTGCTTTAGTATATATGAAGTGATTAAACTTAATAATCCCTTTTTGGAGCTTAACAATGAAGAAAACTCGTTATTAAATTCTTCAAGATCCTTTGCAATAGGATTAATAACAAAATTAAGATCCTTTTTACTCACTTTTTCTCTGGAATATTTTGGAAACTAATATACTTATTTCGTATAATAAAACCAAAGGAATTGCTAATAAAACTTGGGATAATGGATCAGTACCTGGAGTAAGTACTGCAGCAAGAATAATTATCGCAACAATAGCATGTCTTCTGTAATTCCTCATCAATTTGGGATTAATTATACCTATTTTTGATAACACAAAAGATAGCATTGGGAGTTCAAAAACTGCTCCTGCTCCTAACATAACACTTAATATTATACTAAAATATTCATCAATTGAAAAATTATTCTCTATTGATGCCGAACCAAATCCAGCTGCAAACTTAAGTGATAAAGGAAGCATTAAGAAATACGAAAATACTATTCCTGTAAAAAAGCATAACGAACTAAAGAATACAATTGATTTAATATATTTCCTTTCTGTTGCTTTTAATGCCGGAGCAATAAATTTCCAAAATTGATAAAAAATATTTGGAACACTAAAAACCGCACCCATAATTAATGCAATTTCAAAATACAAAAAAAATTGTCCAAATGGTTTTAAGTTTTGAAGTTTAATATTTGCCGTTTTTGCAGGGAGTAAAAATACTTTGTCAACAAAAAAATCTATAAAAATAAAGCTAATTATTGTTGCAATTAAAATTCCAATAATTGCTTTAATAATTCGCCACCTAAGTTCTTCCAAGTGGTCTAAAAAAGGCATTTCAACATCTTGAATTTGCTTAGGTGACGACAATTTTCTGCTCTTCTAAAGTTATATTTCAGAATACAAAGGAAATGAATTACATAATTCAACTACTTCCTTATTAATATTGGCTAATTCAGATTCATTATCTTGATTGATTAAAGCTCTATTAATAAAAGATGCAATTTGTTTAACTTCATTTTCTTTCATTCCACGAGTAGTAACTGCAGGAGTCCCTATTCTAATTCCACTTGTAACAAAAGGACTCTTGGTATCAAAAGGAATCATATTTTTATTAACAGTCATCCCTGCCAATTCTAATACTCTCTCAGCTTTTTTACCACTTATGTTTTTGTTGGTTAAATCAACAAGCATTAAATGGTTATCAGTACCTCCGGATACTATATCATATCCTAACGAGGTTAGCTCATCAGCTAAAACTTTTGCATTTTTCATTATTTGTTTTGCATAAACAGCAAAATCATCTGAAAGAGCTTCTCCAAAAGCAACAGCTTTAGCTAAAATAACATGCATTAAAGGACCACCCTGAATTCCTGGCATAACCATGCTGTCAAAAACTTCTGACATCATTTTTAGTCTATCACCTTTTATAGTCTTAATGCCAAGTGGGTTTTCTCTATCCTTTCCAAGCAATATAACTCCACCACGAGGACCACGTAAGGTTTTATGTGTTGTCGAAGTAACAACATCGCAATACTCTAATGGATTATTTAATAAGCCCTTAGCAATTAGTCCTGAAGGATGCGACATATCGCACATTAATAAAGCACCAACCTTGTCTGCTATTGTTCTAAACTTAGAATAATCCCATTCACGTGAATAAGCACTTGCACCGGCAATTATTACCTTTGGCTTTTCTTTTACTGCCATGCTTTCTATTATATCATAATCAAGCATTTTAGTTTCGGAATTTAAAGGGTAACCTATTGCCTTATAAATTTGTCCGGAAAAGTTAACTGGAGAACCATGTGTTAAATGTCCTCCATGATCAAGACTTAAGCCCAATATAGTATCACCAGGTTTAAGTAATGACATGTATACAGCCATATTAGCTTGCGAACCACTATGTGGTTGAACATTAACATATTCTGCACCAAATAATTCTTTAAGGCGTGATTTTGCTAATTCTTCAGCCAAATCAACAAATTCACAACCACCATAATAACGTTTACCGGGATAACCTTCAGCATATTTATTAGTTAAGACAGAACCTGCAGCTTGTAATACTGCAGGACTTACAAAATTTTCGGAAGCAATTAATTCTAAATTATTTTGTTCTCTACCGAGTTCTAAGTTGACTATCTTAAATATCTCGTTATCTTTTTTTAAATGTTCAAACATTTTAAACTCGCATTAATAATTAAGGAACAACTATTGAACCACCAATCCAATTGTAACAACCACCTTCAATTTTAATTGTAGTACCACTACTAAGTTTTCTGAAGAAATAATCTTCTTTCTGTGGAACTGTACTTGCTAAAGCAGAGATTCTATCAGAAGCTCTTGATGCAAATTGACCACCTAAACTTCTACATCTCTGATATGTAGAAACTGCATATTGATAAACACATCTATCCATAAATTCAAAACTTCCACAGTTACGAACAGCATGTTCATAAAGCTGAGCTTCAATAAAGATTGGATAATCCCATGAAGGATCAATTTTAGATGCTTGTTTTAAATAATTACGAGAAGTTGATAATTGATCCATATCTTTATAGATAATTGCTAAATTTACGTAGTTATCTTTATTTTCAGGATCTAATTTTATTAAAGTTTTGTAAGCTTCCAAAGCTTTTTCTCTTTCTTCAAGTTTATCATAGCAACGAGCTAATTCTTTCATATAATTTACTACATCAGGGGCTTTTTTAACTAAAAATTCTAATGGTTCAACTGCTCTTTCATAACTCTTAAATCTTAAACAGGTGTTTGCATATGTCCATGCTTTTTCGATACTATCTTTATTTAAATCCCAAGATTTTTTCTTAAAATCCATAAGCTGATTCTCATCTTCGGCAAGAGCTGTTACTCTGGAAATCCAAATTTCATTATTCGGATCTGCTTCTTGAAGACCTAAATACAAATCCAAGGCTTTATCTTTGTAGCCATTGGTTTCATCTGCATTTGTACTATATATGATTCCCAACCTATCTTTATAATAAGTGTCTATGTTAGCATCTGCAGCAAAAGCATCTTCGTAAGCTTTAATAGTAACATCAACAGGAGCTTTTTTCCACATTTCTAATATGAATGCTTTTCTAACAAGATAAGTCCCTTTTTTATCCGGTTCATTTTGTATTGCTATATCATAAAAATATAACGTAGTATCAGTTAATTTCATTTTTTCTTCATCAGTTGTTGCAAGACTATCATGAAGGTACCAAAGAACGTCTTCCATTTTCTTAAATAACTTATACTTAATAAAGTCTTGTGGTTTTGTATGTATTACATTCCAACCATGTGCTTCAGAACTTTTGAAATCTTTATTTTTATGATATTCATTAAATAAACTGAATTCAGCCAATAAATTTAAACTGTCAGCTTTAACTACTTTTGCAGAAATTATGGATGATGATAATGACATCATCGCAACTAACGCAATAAAAAAGAATTTTAATGTTTTCAACTTTAACTCCATAGTTTGTTTTACCTATCTTGTCTAATGAACCACAGTTCACCGAAACTAACCGATACCGATAAATTGTAAATTATTTCTCTTGTCAAATTGTTTTCTTTTTTCCCTCTTAATCCAACCAAGAACCCAATATCAATAGTATTTTCATACATTAATGGAAAACTAATTCCTGTACTTAACGAATATGTATCAATTCCTGTGCCATTGAATGTATACTGTGTCTGTTCATAACTTAATCCACCACGTAATACAATTTGATCAACAAATGTACTAAATCTTGTAACATCGTTTCTATGTTCAACTCCAATACTAACTTTATGATAATCACGTATATTAAGATCAATTAGATTATCAAATCTATATTTGCTCCATGGCTGATACAAATAATCAAGAATAAATAAGTAATTCTCATTATAAATAAAACTTGCACCAATTCCAAATTTAAAAGGAAGATGTGTAAAGGTTGGTAATTTTTCAATTAACTTTGAACCTAAAAGCGAACTTGTATAATATGAAGTATCAGTATTTATATTTGCAGCATACTTGAATGAAGCACCAAGATGCATATCCTTTATTTTCGAAGAACCAAACAACGAAGATATATCAGGAGTTAGTATACCTAAAGAATACCCCATTCCATGGAACTCTTTTTTATTAGTAATGGTAGCATTTTCATATTCAGTAGATGAAGTAAAACTAAGTGCAGATTTATATTCAATATTCCCAAAATAATAATCAAACGATGCTCCAACAACAAAATCATAAGGAAGTTTAAAACTTGAACCTAAAAACAAACGAGATAAGCCACCACTCCCATCGTATGAAGTTGTATATTTTCCTGTACTGCTGTTTTCGTTATTTTCAACAACTTCATATTGAACAATTGTTTCAGGGGTTAAACCCATTACTAAGGCAGCTCCGTATTCTCTTTCTAAAGGAATACCTATTTTAAAACCATTAAATACTGCTTTAGCAAAACTACTACTGTTTGTTTTATCTTGGATATAAGAGCCATTAAGCATAAAGTTTGCTTCAACTCTTGTTGTGTTAACTCTATACCAGTTAGCAGGATTTATTTCACTTAAATAATCATTATTCTGAAGTGCAATGCCTAAACCACCCATCGAAATTACTCGAGTTGATGAAGAGTTTATTATATCTCCCAAGGCATATCTTGTATATAATGAACCACCTGAACCATAAAGTCTTAAAGAACTTAAAAAAGTAATAAATAATATTAAACAAAAATATTTTTTCATAGTTATTTTCTGTTAGTATAAATAATTTTTAATTTAGGTTTATATATTGTTGATTTTGCTCCACCAATTGCAATTTTATTTACACAATTAGCCTCATTTGATAAATTGATTCTAAATCCTTGATTATCTAATCCATCAGACCATCTTTGAATTATTGAAGCTACATCTCCTGAATAAACATTTTCATCTCTATATAAGACTCCAATATCATAATATGAATTAATTTTATTAGTAGTACTATCATCTAAAATTATCGCATAAAGTGTATCACTTGTTGGAGTTCCCTGTACTGTTTCAGTTGGGTCAATATATAATGAAAGGATAGCTTTGTTAACAACAATGTTTTTTGGTAAAGAGGTTAAATCGAAATGCAATTTTGACCGGATAGCTGCACCACCCATCATAAAAATATTATTATTATTAGAAGATGGATTAGTAAATTCTACTACATGAACATCTTCAGTTGAACTTGCTGTTAATGTATCTAAATAACTACCATATTTCTCTACTTCAATATAAACACCAAATTCATCAAGTACTGATGCTGAAGTTAAAGCAGGTAACCCAATAAACTTATTTGAATTAGAGGTTGGAGAAAAATAAACTCCAAAATTCTCGCCTTTTGTAGAATCTACACCATTTTCCAACCATTTATATGCAATAGTATTATTGATGTTAAAAGTTATTAAAGTGTCAGTTATAACTCTATTAAAACTAATATCTGTGCTTTTATCAATTGATATGGTATTCAGGTTATCCCTTGTAACTCCTGTTGCATCCCAATCTTGATTGATTTTATACAAGTTAAAATCAAAAGTTGCATTGTCGTCACCAAGAATATAATTTGGATTAATAGTAACCCAACAATTTTTCACAACAATGCTATCATTTTCAATTTGTTCAGCAATTGAATCAGGAATGCTTACATAAAATTTTACAAAAGCAACACTTTTTGCATACGAATTTCTTCCAACCAATAATTTATCAGATCCACTTACATCTAACGAATCCTCAAAAAATGACGAAGTCATATTTACAGTAATCGAGTCTGTATCAAATACTTCCATCCCAATTAGATCGCTATCAGGTAACAATCCCGATCCTGTTGATGAAGGGTCGTCAGAACAACCGACTGTAATGATTATACTAAACAAAAATAAACCTATTTTAAAAAGGTGTTTCAACTAAAAGCCTCCAAAATTCAAGAAAATAAATACAAATTATAATTGACGGTTACAAAATTGATAGATTTTAATCGTTTTTTCAAGTTAAATATTTTTGAATACACAATTTACCATAAAATATTTTGAAAATGACAATAAAACCTTTTTATAACTGATGAGAAAACAAAACCACCAAAATGTTCCAACTTTTGCCACATTATTATTTATCAAGAAGTGATTTATATAGTTCAATATAATTTTTAGCAGAATTTAACCATGAAAAATCAGATTTCATACCGTTTTTCATAATTTTTACCCAATCTTCTTTTTTTGTAGAAAAGATTTTTATTGCTCTATTTATTTCCTTCAATAAACTCTTCGTATCATACTGTTTGAATGTAAAACCGTTTCCATTTCCGGTTTTTTCATTATATTTTTCAACAGTATCTGCTAATCCACCTGTTTCTCGAACAATTGGAACAGTACCATACATCAAACTGTACATCTGGTTCAGCCCACATGCTTCTGATTTAGATGGCATTAAAAACATATCAGAACCAGCCTCAATTAAATGTGCAATATCATTATCAAAACCTAAATAACATGCAAATTTTTCCGAATAATCAAATAAAGCATCTTCAAAAAATCTATGATACTCTCTTTCACCGGTGCCAAGCAGTATCAGCTGTATATTCAAATCCATTAAGTCCTTAAAAGATTTTGTTAATAAATCAAAACCTTTGCTGTCGTGTAAACGCGATATCATCCCAATTATCGGAATTTCAGGGTCGTAATTTAAACCAAATTTTTCAGCTAACGCTTTTTTATTTAACTGTTTATGATCAATATTTCTAATACCATATTTTTCCGGAATAAAATCATCTTTTCTTGGATTCCATACTTCATCATCAATACCATTAATTATTCCTATAATATCCTCTTTACGATGACATAAGTACTCGGATAATCCCCCTGATATTTCCTTATCTGAACAAACTTCACTTGCATATCCCGGACTTACTGTGCTAATTTTATTTGCAAACATAATTCCTGTTTTCATAAAATTAAATTTTCCTCTTTGCAAAATATGTTTTTCAGTTTCTACTTCTTTTGGCAATTTTGTTTTTGCAACACTTGCTTTAGGAAATACACCTTGAAATGCTAAATTATGAATTGTATGAAGAGTTTTAATATCTTTAAATTCAGGAATGTCTTTATAAAAAAGTTTGAAATACGCCGGTACTAAGCCGCATTGCCAATCATTTGAATGAATTATATCAGGAATCCAACCCAATTTTTCTATTAACTCAAAAACAGCATGTGTTAATAGAATAAATCTTTCATCATTATCTTTAAAATCTTCATTGTAAATTGGATCAGAATATAAACTATGTCTACTTCCAAAATATTCATAATTATCTAAAAAATAAATTTGTACTCTTGTTTTTGAACTAACTAAAAAAGATGACCGTAATGAAAAAGTTACATCTTTACTACCAATTTTCGTTTTAAGATCTTTCAATCGAACAACTTCATGAATTTTATTGGCTTTTTCATCAATAGCTCCATATTTTGGAACTATAATTCTAACTTGATGACCTAACTCTTGTAACATTTGAGGGAGAGCAGCAGAAACGTCAGCTAATCCACCGGCTTTAATAAATGGTGCAACTTCGGAAGTAACAAATAATATTTTTAGCTTTTTGGAAGGAGGCATATATTCATTATCCTTATTTTTTTATATAGCAAATTTACAAAAATCTTGACTTATTGACAAAATTATTTGCATATTTATTTGATATAGTTTAATTTCTTTCTTTCATTCTCAGTAGAAATATTATGATAAAATTACTCAAAAACCCTTCTCAGATAGTTACTGTTAACACAAATGGAAATAATGTTAAACGTGGATTAGAGATGCGGGAAATATCTTTATTAGAAGATTATTCAATTATTGTTGAAAATAATTTAATTAAAGATATAATTAAAAATAGTGCAATAAATAAAACAAAATTTGACAAAATAATTGAATTAGATAATAAAGTTGTATTACCGGGATTAATTGATTGCCATACACATTTAGTTTTTGCAGGTAATAGGGCTAATGAATTCAAATTAAAACTGGATGGTGCAAGTTATGAGGAAATTGCAGCTAATGGCGGTGGTATTAACAACACTGTAAATGCTGTAAGGAATTCTTCATTTGATGACTTATTTAATATTGCTTGTAAAAGGATTGAATACGCCATTTCTCGTGGTATTACTTCCATTGAAATTAAAAGCGGTTATGGTTTAAGCTTTTACGATGAAATAAAAATACTGCAAGTTGTTAAAGCTTTACGCAATAAATACATAATTGATATAATCCCCACATTTCTGGGTGCCCATACATTTCCACCAGAATTCAAAAATGACCGACTTAAATATATTGAGATTATTGAAAAAGAGATGCTCCCCTACGTCTACGAAAACAGCTTAGCTGATTTTTGCGATGTGTTTTGTGAAAAATCAGCTTTTTCTGCTGAGGAAACAAATTATTTATTAGAAAAAGCTTCTAATTATGGATTTAAAATAAAGCTTCATTCCGAACAGTTTAATAACATTGGTGGAATAGATTTAGCCTTAAAATATAATGCAACAAGTATTGATCATCTTGAGATGCTAAATCTCGAGGATATTAACAAACTTGTAAAATCTGATATTGTATCTGTATTATTACCTGGCGTTTCATTTTTTCTCAATTATGATTTTGCAAATGCTCGTGCAATTATTGATAATAATGGTATTGTGGCTATTTCAACTGATTTTAATCCTGGCTCTTCCAACATACAAGATTTAAATTTAGTGATGAGCATAGCAGCCTTAAAGATGAGGATGAAAGTAGAAGAGACTATTTCGGCTGTTACAATAAATGCTGCAAAAGCTTTAGCAATTGAAAAATCGACCGGTAGTATTGAACTTAACAAAAAAGCTGATTTTGCAATTTTTGATGCAAAGGAGTACTCTGAAATTTTATATAATGTTGGTCATAACTTAAATGTTTTGACTATTAAAAATGGTGATGTTATTTTTAATAAGGAAAATTTATGAAACTGATTGAATGTGTACCAAATTTTAGCGAAGGTTGTAATCAAATTGCTTTAGAAGAAATTAAAAAATCAATCCTCGCTACAGAAAATGTAAAATTATTAAGTTTTGAACCTGACCAAGATTATAACAGGTTGGTCGTTACAATGGTTGGCGACGAGGAAGGTATTTTAAATGGAGCAGTTAATGCAAGTATTACAGCTGCAAATTTTATTGATATGACAAAACATAAAGGGAATCATCCTCGTTTAGGGGCAATTGATGTGGTTCCTTTTATACCAATTAGTGGTACATCAATGGAAGATTGCGTTCATATTTCGGAAAAATATGCTGATATTGTTTCAAAAAAATTAGGTATACCAATATACTTGTATGAAAATGCTGCAAGATTCTCCTATCGCAAGAACCTCGCAGACGTTAGAAAAGGTGAATATGAGGGGTTATCTGAAAAGTTAAAAAATTCCGACTGGTTCCCTGATTATGGAACAAATCTTTTTAACGAAAAACTTGGTGGTACAGTTACTGGGGCTCGTTTCTTTTTAATTGCTTACAATGTCAACTTAGTTTCAACTGATGTAAAATATTCAAAAGAAATTGCAGAATTAATTAGAGAAATTGGCAAACCGAAAAGAGACGAAGATGGTAAAATTATTAAAATTAATGGAGAAACTGTCCGCATTCCGGGTAAATTTAAATCTGTAAAAGCAATGGGAGTAAGTTTAGAACAATATAATATTACCCAAGTTTCAATTAACTTAACAAATTATAAAATTACCCCAATGCATGAAGTATTTGAAGAGGTAAAAATATTAGCAAAGCAAATGGGTGTTGAAGTAAACGGTTCAGAAATTGTTGGTTTAGTTCCTTTAGAAGCAATTGTAGAAGCCGGAAAGTTTTATTCTTTAAATGATAATTTATCTGAAAAAGAATTTGTTGATATTGCAATTGCTAAATTGGGATTGAGTTCATTACATAAATTTAATTCAAATGAAAAAATAATTGAATACATGATATAATTAAGGAGCTATTATGTTTAATGATATAAGTTTTACAGGATATATAGAACAATTGTCATCAAATTCACCTACTCCTGGTGGAGGAAATGTAAGTGCAACCTGTGGAATATTAGCATCATCGTTGGGAGAAATGGTCTGCAATTTAACAATTGGTAAAAAAAAGTATTTAGAAGTGGAAGCCGAAATTACAAAATTAAAAGAAATATTATCATCTAAAAAAGATATTTTTGAAAAGTTGGCAGAAGAAGATAATTTAGCTTTTGATAAAGTTATGGAGGCATTTAAACTGCCTAAAGCTACTGATGAAGAAAAAGAATTTAGAATTAATCAAATTGAAATAGCTACGCTAAAAGCTATGGCAGTCCCTCTAAGCGTAATGAGGAATTGTTATGATTTGTTAGAACCATTAAAAATTATATCTTCCAAAGGAAACAAGAACTCTGTTTCAGATACAGGAGTTGCAGTTTTATTAGCTCAAAGTGGTGCTAAAGGAGCCTATTTAAATGTTTTGATTAATGGTTCTTCTCTTAAACATCTTAATTCATCTATTGAAATGATAAAAGAAGCTGATTTATTAATTAGTCAAATTGATGAATTTGGCAATAATATTTTTAATTATATAAAAGAAGGAATTGTTAATGCGAATTAGTTTATTTAGTATATGTTTGGTTTTAGTAAGCAGCTTGTTGTTTGGTCAAAATAGTATTGTGAAAACTGGCATTGAGGTTTTAAGAGATAGTAATTTTAAGATTTTAGAGGGTAAAAAGGTAGGTTTAGTTACAAATGTAACAGGCGTTGATAGAAATCTAAAATCAACTATCGATATTTTGTATGAGGCTAAAAATGTAAATCTTGTTGCATTATATGCCCCAGAACACGGCATTAGAGGGGATTTTTTAGCTGGAGATAATGTTGAGAATTCTGTTGATCCATTAACAAATTTACCTGTTTATTCTCTACATGGAGCAACAAGAAAACCAACTCCTGATATGTTAAAAGATATTGATGTATTTGTCTACGATTTGCAAGATATTGGATGTCGTTCATATACATTCATCAGCTCAATGGGTTTGCTTATGGAAGCTGCTGCTGAAAATAATAAAGAAGTTATTATCCTTGATAGACCTAATCCACTTGGAGGAATACGAGTTGAAGGCAATTTGGTTAAAGAGGGATTTATTTCTTTTGTCAGTCAATTCCCTATTCCTTATGTTTATGGATTAACCTGTGGCGAATTAGCAAACTTCTTAAATGATGAAGGAATTCTAAAGAACAAAGTTAAATGTAAATTAACAGTAATAAAAATGGAAGGTTGGCAAAGGGATATGACATTTGAAGAGACAGGACTTGAATGGGTACCAACTTCACAACATGTCCCTCATAAACATTCAGCATTTTATTATGTTACTTCTGGTATTTTAGGTGAATTAGGCAATGTTTCCATTGGTGTTGGATACACTTTGCCATTTCAAACTTTTGCAATAGATTCAATTGATTGTTACAAACTAACAGATTTAATGAATAGTTATAATTTGGAAGGGGTAATATTCAGACCGATTACATATAAACCTTATTATGCTACTTTTAAAGATAAAAAAATATCCGGAGTTCAAACTCATATTTTAGACTACCATAAAGTAAACTTAATGGAAATTCAATTTTATTTCTTACAAGCATTTCATGAACTTTATCCTAACAGAGAAATATTTAACAAAGTTTCGAATAGATTCAATATGTTTGACAAAGTTTCAGGAACGGACGAAATTAGAAATATCTTCACTAAAAATTTCAAGTTTGATGAGATTAAAGACATAGTTAATTCTGGTGTTGAAGAATTTAAAGAAAATTCAAAAAAGTATCACTTATACAAATAAGTCTAATTATGAAGCCCCTCTTCTTAGAGGGGTTTCATTTAGTCTAAATCAATTTCTACATCTCCAATAGGCCATCTTGCTCGCAAATATAATGTATCAGGAAAGACATAAAATTTCTCGGAGTTAATATAGGGATATGCCTTCCCATAATCATATAAATTATTGCTATCAGCATCTTCATAAATCATTAATAAATACTTCCCCGGTTTAACTTTAGTAAAATTAAATTTATTTAATTCTGAAACAGATTGTGAGTAAGTATTATCTTTATTAAAAATCTTTATTACTTTTTTAATTTTTGAATTTGTTTTTATTAAACCACTAACCCCTGAAAAATCAAGATCATTATTTGTTAACAAGCTTGTTTCATATAAAGAATCAATCTTATTATTTGCGGCATCAAAAATATTCTCAGTTAAAAGCTTCAATTTATATTTGGTTTTTTGTTTAGTTCTTTCCATAATATTAATGTTTAATGTTGCATCATCTAATTTAGCCAAACTATGTAACACCTTATTTCCTTTATCATCACTAATTTCAGTTGAATCTTTAACCACTTCTAAATTTACCCCATCGTTAAAGACTATTTTTATATTCCCATTTTGATAATCAATTTTATTATCATCATAGTCCGTAATTGTTTTTATTACTTTTGGTTTAATTGTGTCCCTTGCAGAACTTAATGCAATAAATGTTTCTTGATGATTCATAATATTACCGGCATAATCTTCAATATTATGTGTGCAAAGATAATTTTCGTTTATGGCAGATAAAGTGTCTGATAGACTAAGAAAATAAGTTTTGGCTTTAGTGTTTTGAAAAACATATTTAATGGTTTTTTTACTATTTGCAGTTGAATCATAAATATAAAAATTATCAACACTTAATTTTGAGCTATCTATATACTCACTAAATTCAACTAAAATATGATTAACATCTGTCATGGTAACCGCATTAATGGAAGGTCTTATTGTGTCTTCAATACTTACTAAAAAATTAACATCGTTTTCTTCTGGTTTTTCTTTAGTAATAATTATTTCCTTAAAACATACACCATATTTATCCTCGCCAATATCATAAATATAATTTCTCATTTCATCAGAAGTAGCCAAAATCTTGTATTGTCCAAATGCAAGCCCTCTCAATGAGTACTTCCCATCTAATCCTGTTTGAGTAATATAGTCTGGTTTACTTTTTGTAGGATTAACTGAATCTTGGTCAAGATAAGCAAAAATTAACATATTTTCTTTTTCTTGAAAATATACTTTACCATTAATTATCCCATAATCAATACTATCACCAGTTGAAAAAGTTAATGAAAAACTGTTAGCCATTTTGTTTTTATTATTTAAATCAGTAACGTCAGTACCAATACTTATTGTATAAGTTGTGTTTTGTTTTAAGGAATCTTTGTTAAATAAAACATCTACATCCGTTGATGACCAATCAAAATCAATTTGCCCATAGATTTTTGGAGAAATAAAAAAGGACTCTTGAAACGAACGTTTATCAACATATTCGCTAAAGCTGAATGAAAAATGGTCATCATTAAAATTTACACTTTTATCTTTAGGGTACGCTTCTATAATTTCAGGTGGTATTCTATCCACTTCTCCTCCAGTTGGATATTGCTGATTAGCACAACCAAATAAACAAGCGAATGATATAATAAATACTATTTTAATATATTTCATTTTAATGAATCCATTGTTTGTCTATATAAAAGGACATTAGAATTGTGTTCTTGTAGTGTTCGTGAAAATCTATGTCCACCATTGCCATCTGCTACAAAATACAAGAAGTTAGTGTTAGAAGGAAAAAGAACAGCTTTAATTGCAGCTTTACCGGGATTATTAATTGGTGCAGGCGGCAATCCGGCATACAAGTATGTATTAAAAGGAGAGACGATTTCCAAATGTTTTTTTAATATTCTTTTTGGTCTTAATTCTCTTATTAAATACTGAATGGTAGGATCAGCTTGCAAAGCCATGCCAATTTTTAAGCGGTTTAAATAAACACTTGCAACAATTGGAAATTCAGACAATTTATTTGTTTCCCCATCAACAATCGAAGCTAATATTAAAACTTCTCTTTGTGTCATATTTAACTCTTTACACCTTGCCAATAACTTTGGAGTAAAAAACAATTTCATTTCGTTAGCTAATTTAACAATTATGTCTTTTTCTGAACTATTAGTAAAAAAATAATAAGTTTCTGGTAAAAGATATCCTTCTAAATTATCAGTATCAAGTCCAAGTCGTCTAATAAAAGATTTATCATAACAAAGATTTACAAACTTTGCTGAATCTATATTTAATTTATATTTAAGAAGTTTTGCCAAATCGGGCAACCATATTCCTTCCGGTATAGTTACCAACTTTTGATTTTTACCTGCATTTGAGCTTAAAAAATCAATTAAATCTAAATAACTCAACCCATTTGGAATAGTATAATAACCTTCTCTAATTTTATTTTCTGCACCATAAAAAAACGCAGCCATCCTTAGATACGTTTTATTGTGTATAACTTTTTTGTTATATAGAGTATTAATTATCTCATTTAAAGTTGCACCTTTATTTATATTAATTTGAATTGGTGTTTTTGATGAATAATAATTAGGAGTATAAAAAGTAAATAATAGTAAACCAAGTGAAAAGAAAAAGAAAGCAGTAATAATGGAAATGTCGTTTTTTGTCATATATAAAATTAGAAATAATATTCACATAAAATTTAGAGTTTAAATATAGAAAAATTATATCTAATTTTCTAAGGTGAAATTATTTCCAATTATCAGTATTCATACTTGGGAAAGCACAATAATCAAAATCATATTTCATTCCTAATTTAAACAATTGCCCTCCTCTATACGCAATCATAGCAGCGTTATCACCACAAAATTCAATGCTTGGAACAACAGCATTTATTTTTTGTTTTTTTGCAATGTCAATAATTCCTTCTCTAAGCAGAAGATTTGCTGCCACTCCCCCTACAACAGAAATAGAATTAACCTTGTTTTGAGCAATAGCTTTTCTAACATTAATCAACAATGATTCAGTAGCTGTTTTCTGAAATGATGCTGCAATATCATAAATCCCCAAATTATCGATTATTCCATCAGAATATTCTTTTTGTACATATCTTAAAACAGCAGTTTTAAGCCCACTGAACGAAAAATCTAATTCGTTTTTGGTACGTGCAATAGGAAATTTAATGGCGTTTGGATTTCCAAGTTTAGCAGCTTCCTGAATTTTTGGACCTCCGGGATAACCTAAACCAATCAATTTTGATACTTTGTCAAAAGCTTCTCCAACTGCATCATCAATTGTAGAACCAAGTTTTATTATCTCAGAATCACTTTTAACAATCAATAACAAAGTATTTCCACCTGAAACAGCTAAACAGAGATAAGGGAAAATAGGTTTTTCATGCATTAAAAATCCCGAAAATATATGCCCTTCAACATGATTAACTGGAATAAAAGGGATTCTTAATGAATATGCTAAACCCTTTGCAAATGTAAATCCAACCAGCAACGCACCAATCAAACCGGGACCTGCTGTTGAACAAATCAAATTTATTTCATTTAATTTAGTTTCGGCTTCATCTAATGCTTGTTTAACCAAGGGAAGTATTAATTGAAGATGTGCCCTACTGGAAAGCTCGGGCACAACTCCACCATAATTTTTATGAATTGTTTGTGATGAAATTAAATTGCATAAAATTTTACCATCTTTAATAATTGCAACAGATGTTTCATCACAAGAACTCTCTATACCTAATATTATCATTATTTAAACGAAAAAACACTTTTTGTAATATACCATGCAACTTCAGGATTTTCTTGAAGTCTTCTAATAGAATATGCATACCAATGTTCACCAAATGGAACATATACTCTTATCTTATGCCCATCAGCATTAATTCTTTCTCTTAGATGTTCAGTTACACCATAGAGCATTTGGAATTCATATTTTGATTTATCTATATTTTTATCTTTAATTAATTTATATGCTGATTCTAATAATTGTTTATCATGAGTAGCAATTCCAACATAATTCCCATCAGTTAACATTCTATCAAGTATTTTGACGTAATTGTCTCTTACTGTTTGTTTTTCTTTATAAGCAATTTCCGCCGGTTCAATATAAATACCTTTACACAAACGATAATTTGTCCCAGTCTTGTTTAATGACACAACATCGTCATAAGTTCTAAATAAGTAAGCTTGAACAACAATACCAACATTATCATACTCTTTTTGAAATTCCTTAAAAGTTTCTATGGTTGCAGTTGTTACTGAAGAATCCTCCATATCAATTCTTACAAAGTTGTTATACTCTTTAGCTTTGTTTAAAATTTCTTTGATGTTCGAAAAATACAAATCTTTGTCAATAACTAAACCTAACTGAGTAGGCTTAACAGAAATATTGGCTTTTAGATTGTTTTTGTGAATAGCGTCTAAAACTTCTAAGCATTCATTTTTGGCAGTTTCAGCTTCTTTTCTTGTAGTAATAGATTCTCCTAAAACATCAACTGTTGCATAAATCCCTTTTTTGTTAAGTTCTTTTACCGAATTAACTGCATCTTGTAGTGATATTCCGGCTATATACTTTTTTGCAAAAATATATACAACTGGTTTTGGTAATACTTTAACGAAGTTAACTATCAACTTATTCAACATTTCCACAATTCCACCTTCAATAAAGTTTAAATTTCAGTTATTTGCTAATACCTTTACTTTAATAATATCTAAAATAGCAAAAAAAATAATTACTTATCAAAATAATTCTTTTAATAAATTTTAATTAATTTTGTTCATTATTAACCGTATTGACTAAATATCGTTTTATTTTTTGAGTTGTTGTTTTTTCAAACTCTTTATCTTGTATATAGTATTTTTTTATTTGTTTATACGATGCAAGTTCATCATTTGCACTTTTAACTTCGTTCTTTATAATTTCATGAATAAACTCAGTAGTAATAGAATTATTAGTACTTTCAGCCGCTTGAATTACTGCTTCTGCATCAACAACAATCTTACATGCAATTATTTCGTCTTGTTTGGAATCATATTCTCCATAAACTAACGATTCCAAAACAAAAGGACTTCTATTCAAAACGTCTTCAATTTCTTCAGGAAAAACATTTTTACCACTTTTTGAGATAATTACGTTTTTTTGTCTACCACAAATGTGTAAAAAGCCATCCTTATCTACATATCCAATATCTCCGGTTTTAAACCAACCATTGGAAAACGCAGTTTTTGATTGGGACGTGTTTTTATAATAACCTATCATAACATTAGGACCTTTTACCCAAATTTCTCCAATTCCTTCTGAATCAGGTTCATTTATATTTAGCTCAATACTTGGTAATGGAATACCGGCTGCATTATCTCTAAAATCATCTGCTCGGTTTAATGCTACAATTGGAGAACATTCTGTTAAACCATAACCTTGAAGAAAATTAAAACCAAACTCTCTTAGTCCTTTTGCAACAAGTGGATCTGGGGCAGCACCACCTGCAATAAAAAATCTTAAAGACCCACCAAATTTATGATGCATCTCTTTAAATACTTTTTTTCGTAATTCTTTAAACCCCAAAAATGCTGCTAAATTTGTTAGTTTAACCAGAGGTGGAACAATTTTGGATTTTATTTTGTCCTCTTTGATGGTCTTACTTATTCTCTTAAACATTTTGTCAAATAGTAGTGGTACTCCTAAAAGCATTGTAGCATTAACTTTCTGTAAATCATCCACAATTGTTTTGAGAGAACGAGCATAATGCACGCTGCTACCAGAATATATTGGACACAACATTCCACATGTACATTCATAAGTGTGATGAATAGGTAAAACTGATAAAAACCTATCTTCAGGATACATAAATAGCATACTTACCATATCGATTAGGTTGCTTGCTAAGTTCTTTTGACTTAACATCACTCCTTTTGCTCTTCCTAACGACCCGGAAGTAAAGATTATTTCCGCTAAATCCTCAGGATCTATTTTAGGCAATTTTTCAATTTGAATAGATTTACTATTGTCTATCAAACTTTTCATTATAACAAAATTTTCATCAGCAGATGTTTCATCCATACAAATAAAATGCTTTAACTTTTTTGTGGTTGAAACCTTCGAAAGCATATCCGAAAAAGTTTCAGAAAAAACAATTGCTTCGGAGTCGGATTCATAAATAATATTAAATATTTCGTTTTCAGTTAAGTTTTTATCTATTGGAACAACTACATAATTAAAAGCCATACAAGTTAAATATGTAAGTGCCCACTGAACTCTATTTTCTCCAATTAAAGAAATATGTGCTCTTTCTTTAATTCCCATCTTTTGTAATGCAGAACCGAATTTCAAAATAGTATCCAATAATTCGCTATAAGTTAATCTGCTTATTGGAGTATTTGTTAAATCTTCTAAAGCGAGCTTAGAAGAATATTTATTAGAATTCATTATTATCATTTCTTGAATTGTAGAAATCTTAGGAACATCATACAATTTTAATTCTTTTTTTTTCATTTTAAGCTCGCTTGGTTTAATAATTATTTGCTTAACTGTTCTAAAATACCTTTCATCAAAGCATAAAATTTTTCCACAGCAGGAATGTTTACTTTTTCATCCGGTGAATGTGCTCCTTGAATTGTTGGTCCAAAGGAAATAAGATCCATCATAGGATATTTTGCCCCTAAAAGACCACATTCAAGACCAGCATGAATAGCTTTTACCTCTGGTTCACTTTTAAACATTTGAACATACACATTTTTTGATGCTTTTAATAATTGGCTATCGATATTAGGTGTCCATCCAGGATAACCATCACTTCCGGAAACGCTTGCACCGGATAAAGCAAAAACAGAACGAACTGAAGAAGCTATGTATTGTTTTGCACTTTCAATTGAGCTTCTTTGACTTGTACCAACTTTAATTTGATCATTTACGATATCAACTGTTGCCAAATTTGTTGATGTTTCAACTAAGCCGGGTATATCATTACTCATTGCAATAATACCATGAGGTAATGCTAATAAAGCATAAATAAATCTATTAACAAATTTTTTCTTCATTACTTTTTCAACCTTTGCTTTAACTTTTGTAAAGTTAATAATTATTTCAGGCTCGGATGATTTGTACTCTTTTAAAATTTCCTTATGAAATTCTTTAATAATGTTTTCTACATTATTCTCTTTATTAGGATCAAGCATAATAAGTGCTTCTGCTTCACGAGGAATTGCATTTCGCTTGGAACCACCGGAAATTTTAACTAGTCTATATTTTTCATCTTTTATCTTGTCTAACAGTCGAGCTAATAATTTAATTGCGTTAGCTTTTCCTAAGTGAATTTCTAAACCAGAATGTCCCCCTTTTAAGCCGGTTATTACCAATTCGTAAGATTCTAATTTATCGTCAATTTTTTTTGAATATTCTATATCAAAAGTTCCTGTACTATCTTGTCCACCAGAACAACCTATATAAAAAGTACCATCTTCTTCTGAATCCATATTTAATAAATATTTGCCGGTTAAGAAATCACTCGATAAATTATTTACACCTGTCATACCTGTTTCTTCATCTACTGTAAATAATAATTCTAAAGGACCATGTACCATATCTTTATCTAAGGCTGCTGCCATTGCTGCTGCAACACCAATCCCATTATCAGCTCCTAATGTAGTTCCTTTTGCTCTAATCCAATCACCGTCTTTTATTAATGTTAATGGATCGTTTTCAAAATCATGGTTATTTCCTTTATTTTTTTCACATACCATATCAATGTGGCTCTGTAATACAACTGTTGGGGCATTTTCCAAACCTTCAGTTGCCGGAACATATATTAGAATATTATCAACAGAGTCTTTTTTATATTTTAAATTATTTTTTTTTGCAAACTCTTCAATAAATTTAACCATTTTCCCTTCTTTTTTTGAAGGACGTGGAACTTGACTAATTTGATAAAAACAGTCCCAAATTAATTCTGGTTTTAAACCATTAATAACTTCTTTTGACATAGTAACTCCTTTTTTATTTTTAACTGTGTCTTACAGTAATAATATCTCCGTCTTTTACAATATATTCCTTACCTTCCAATCTCCAAGTACCGGTTTCTTTGCATTTTGCAAAAAATTTATACTCCATAAAATTGTCAAATGAAACTACTTCAGCACGTATAAATTTTGTAAAAAAATCGGAATGAATAACACCCGCAGCCTGCTGGGCAGTATAGTTCTTTTTTATTGTCCAAGCTCTACACTCATCTTCACCGGCAGTAAAAAATGATTCAAGCCCTAAAATTTTATATAAGGTCTGTAATATTTTGCTTTTTGCTGATTCTGTAATTCCATAATCCTGCATAAACATTTCTCTATCTTCATCACTTAGTGAGATTAACTCATATTCAATTTTTGCATAAAATGGAATAACAATTAAATTTGGATCCGGATAATTATTTTTAATATTATTAATAACAGCTTCAACTTCATCCATTGCCCCTTCATCAAAATTTACGGCAACGGCAATAGGTTTTAGTGTTAACAATTGATATCCTGATAAAGCTCTTCTTTCGTTATCGTCTAATTCTAATGTTCTTAAAGGAAGTTCTTTTTCTACGTGTTGATAGCATTTTTCAATTATTGGTATTTCATTTTTTATTCTATCATCTTTTGATTTTAGGATGTCTTTTTTTAATTTTTCCAGCCTTTTTTCAAGAAAATCCATATCGGTAAGTAAAAACTCCGTTTCTAAAAACTGAATATCTTGTAAAGGATCAATCTTATTCGATGGATGAGGAACAGAATCGTTTTTGAAACTTCTTACTACATAAAACAATGCATCATTGTTTTTTACGTTATTTAAAAACACATTTGTAATTCTTAATTTACCTTCATCTGATGTTCGTAAACCCGGTATATCATAAACTTCAATGGTTGCATTTACTTGTTTTTTAGGAACGAATATTTCCGAAAGTTTATCTAACCGTGAATCAGGCACTTTAACAACAGCAACTGTTGCATCTTCTTTTACTGAAGCATTTTCATCTATTTCAATTTCAGCCAAAGTGTTAAATAATGTTGTTTTTCCAGAATATTGTAATCCAATTAATCCTATTTGCATATAACTCTATCTTTTTGTTTTAAATTATGATTCAATTTGTGTGTGTAAAGCTATTTCCTCCAAAACAGAAGATACCTTTAAGCATTGTTGGAGTTCCCCTTCAAAAACAACAGCTTTCCCTAAATTATGTACTTGTGTAGTTAAAGATGTTGCTTTTTCTCTATTACAATGAATTGCTTTCATAATTTGAGCAATCACTTCATCAAAACTATGCCAGTCATCATTGAATAATATTACTTTATAAGCATACTTTAAAGAGACTTCTTCTTCAACTATTGGTTCACTATTTTCAAGTGTTTTTTGATTAAACATTCACTAATTTTCTTTTGATTAAAAAATATAAAATTGTAATATAAAAAAATTTTTGATTAAATTTGTATTTTGATTCTATTTTATTGAAATTAAATTTATTCAACTATTGGAGGAATGATGAAAATAGTAGTTTGTGTAAGTCATGTTCCAGATACTGCATCAAAAATCAATATTGGAGCAGATGGAAAAACACTCGATACAAACGGACTTACATTTGTATTAAACCCTTATGATGAATTTGCTATTGAAGAAGCATTAAAAACAAAAGAAAAATTTGGTGGAGAAGTTACTTTAATAAGCGTTGGTAATGATTCATTTAAGGAGTCTCTAAGAAAAGGATTAGCAATGGGTGCTGATAGTGCAGTATTATTGAAAAACGATGGTTACTTTGATTCTTTATCGTTAGCTAAATCATTATCAGATGAAATAAAAAATTTAGGTGCAGAATTAGTTTTTGTTGGAAAACAATCAGTAGATTATGACAATTCTGTTGTTGGACAGATGTTAGCCGAATTGTTAGGATATAATTCTGTTTCAGTTGCGGTTGCTTGTAGTATTGATGGGAACAAAATAACAGCAGAAAGAGAAATTGAAGGTGGTAAGGAAGTAGTAGAATTTAATTTACCAGCAGTTATTACTACCCAAAAAGGATTAAATGAACCTCGTTATCCATCATTAAAAGGGATTATGGCAGCAAAAAAGAAAGTTATTGAAGAAAAAGCTGCTAAAGTTTTTGATAATCATTCTGAATTTGTATCTTTATTACGCCCTGCTTCTAAAAGTGCCGGAAAAATTTTAGGTACTGATGTATCTGCAGTTAGTGAATTAGTGCGTTTGTTAAGAGAAGAAGCTAAGGTAATATAGGAGATTAAATAATGGATAATAAATTTTTAGTTGTATTAGAACAACGTAATGGCATAATAAAAAAATCTTCTTTTGAAATTTATGCAAAAGCTAAAGAGTTTAGTGCAAATACCGATGCTGTTTTAATTGGTGCGTCAATTGTTGATGAAAGTCAATTGAAACAAGCCGGAGTTTCAGAAGTTACATTTATAAAAAACAATGATTTAGAGAACTATTCTTCATCTGCATATACTAATATTCTTGTGGATTTTATTAAACAAAACAGTTACGAATTTGTCTTTATTGCAAATACTGCTTTAGGAAAGGATTTAGCACCTCGCTTAGCAGCAAAATTAGATTGTGGAATAACAATGGATTGCACAAATTTAACTGAAGATGCCGGAAACCTTTTAGCTACAAGACCTGTTTTTGCAGGGAAATTACTTTTACAGCAAAAGCTTACTTCTACTGTTAAAATATTTAACATTAGACCAAATTCATTTGGATTTACTGCCGGAAGTGAAGTTGAAACTAAAATTAATGTTAAAGAAACTTCTGATATATGTTTATCTGTTAAAACTGTTGATGTTAAAAAAGCTGGTGGTAAACTTGATGTGGCAGAAGCTGATGTTATTGTTTCAGGTGGAAGAGGAATGAAATCCGCTGAAAACTTTAATCACATTGAGAGCTTGGCAAGTGAATTAAATGCCGCCGTAGGAGCTTCTCGTGCTGTTGTTGATGCAGGATGGAGACCACATGCAGAACAAGTTGGTCAAACTGGAAAAACAGTTTCTCCTAATTTATATATTGCGGTTGGTATATCCGGGGCTATTCAACATATTGCCGGAATGAGGTCATCAAAATATATTGTTGCAATAAATAAAGATAAAGATGCTCCTATTTTTCAAATTGCAGATTATGGTATTGTTGCTGACGCTTTTGATATTTTACCCGTTTTAACAGAAGAAATTAAAAAAATTAAACAATAAGAGATACTTTGGAAAAAATTGAAGTTGAAGTATTAGGTTTATCAGCAAACGCCGGCAGAAATGGGGCGTTTGCATTATTATTAAAAGAGATTTATGGTGTAAGAAGATTACCTATATTAATTGGTTCTTTTGAAGCTCAGGCAATTGCTTTACCTTTAGATGGAACAAAACCGCCAAGACCATTACCGCACGATTTGATTAAAAGTATTTGCGATAATTTAGGGGCTTCTGTTGTTGAAGTGTTTATTTACGAATTAAAAGACAGCACTTTTATTGCGAAAATTTTATTGGAATACTCTTCCCTAACAGCAGAAATTGACTCTCGCCCATCTGATGCAGTTGCTTTAGCAGTTCGTACCGGTGCTCCTATTTTTGTAAGTGACAAAGTTATGGATGCTGCGGGCTTTAATCCAGGGAATGAGAATTCTATTGTTGAAGACCAAAATGCCGATAGTGATGATGATGAAGACTTGTTTCTTAACGATTTTGACGAACCGAATGAACAAAAGAAAACAAACATTTCGGAAGAATCTAAATTAGCATCGTTACAAGATCAATTACGTGAAGCAATTGAACATGAAGACTATGAACGAGCCGCAAAATTACGTGATGAAATCGAAAAGCATAAGGGGAATTAATTATTCTTTATTGAAGGCTTCTTCCCCAATTTTGCATTCAGAACATCTATTTTTTGAACAGTAACTTCTAAATAATTCTATCATTCCTTGAGTAATAATAGTTTTTTCAAGATACTGTTCCATTCTTAAATTTTTTGCTACATCGGTAACAATTTTATTTTCTGCTTTTTGTGTAAAAATATTATACATCTGTAAAAGCTTTTTAGAATATTGAGGCAGATTGAATAAATCAAAATATACAGTAAAAAATGGGAGTATTACGTTTATTATAATTTCATCTGCTCGTTGGGCTCCAATAAAATATTTTATTTCACTTTTTATTGGTTTTTCAAAAACAAAATGATTTTTCCAATACCCATCTGCCTTAATTACAAATAAATTTCGTATTGAATTTATTAATACCTCAATGTTATGTATTTCTTTTATTTTTCTTATAATAACATCTAACAAATTATTATTTATTAATGAATCTAAAAACCTTGCTCCACCAGCAATTCTAATAGTTGGGAAATTTTGAGGACGCAATTTTAAAAAATGCCATTCTATATCATCAAGCATTTGTCCATCAAATTTTAATCTGGCAATATCCCAATCTTGTACTAATTCATTAATATAATCGGATAAATTACTTGAACCAGCTTTTAAATTATCATTGAATAAATTACCCACATGAAACAAAATTGATTCGTACATTTGAATTATTTGATCAGATTTAACTACTTTTAAGAATTTTATATCTGCTGCTTTAGCAAGAGATAACATTGGTATTTTATTTTTTGAATAACCTAAAGCTTCAAAAACCAGTTCATAAAAAACCTGTTCCCATATCTCTTTATCATTAATGTCTGTGGGATTTAATGGACTCTCGATTTTTTCTGGTGATAATTGATAATTTATTACAGGTTCATTCAAGTTTAATGAATTTAAATAACTTAATTCTTTTAGTCTTAATATTATTCTTTCACATTTCTTATTTAGTCTTTCAACCCCCAATTCTGATAACGTTACAATTTTAATTCTATCATCAACATATTTTATTGCTTCATTACACTTGAGATAACTATTTAGTTGATTGTTGTAATCACTATTTTTTGTAAATAAGTCAATTACTCCATGATCTAAATAATCATAAAGGCATAAAGTAGGAATCTTGCGCCCATCGCGAGTGTAAACGTGTTGATGTTTCTGCTTGTTAAATAATGAAACATGTAATATTACTTTGTTGTAACGATTATTAATATTATGCCCATGATTTACCCAATCATTATAACTTGTATCTATTTCAACATCTCCAATAAAAACAAAATTACCAATTCTTATTCTGGAGTTTTTAAAGTCAGGACCTGATTCATTTGTATTAAGAATACCAATATCAAGAATCTCAACATCATCGCCACCTGTGGTTTTAAGTACACCTAAACTTTTATGATTTTTCCAACTATCGTATAATATTTCTTCAGTAATACTTAAAGTTTCCACATCAACCTCGCAATTTGAACTATTAATTAATAAATAATTAATTACTCTTGTAATTATTAATATTAGACAAAATTAATTCAAATGTCAAGATAATTACGAAAACGATTCAATTATTTTGTTGTAATTCCTAATCGTTTCATTAAGCTTACTGGGGAAGTTATTTGATGAATCACAATATAATAAAGCCCTGCTAACATTTACTTGATACCTATTAAGTCCGGCTTCTTTATATGTTTTTACTATTTCCTCTAAACTACCTCCTTGTGCTCCTACCCCAGGAAGTAATACATATAGATTATTAAAATTAGAAATATTCATTTTAAGTTCATCAATATTAGTTGCACCAAAAACAATTCCGCAATTATTATTATTGTTCCAGTTATTTACCTTGTCAAGTACATTCTGATACAAATATTTACCATTATCAAGAATTAGTTTTTCAAAATCATTCGCACTCTTATTTGATGTTAAAACTAAAACAAAAGAGATTTTATTATGATAATCCAAGAATGGTTCTACTGAATCAATCCCCATATAAGGATTTAGGGTTACTGAATCAAAATTAAATGAATCATAAATTGATTTTGCATACATCTGAGAAGTATTACCAATATCACCTCTTTTTGCATCACCTATTGTTAAAATATTAGATGGAATAAGTTTTAATGAATCTTCAAGTATTTTCATTCCCTGATTTCCTAAACTTTCATAAAAAGCAAAATTCAATTTGTAGCTACCCGCAAATTCTTTTGTATGTTCAATAACAATCTTGTTAAATTCTAAAATAGGATTATTATATTTTTTTATATAATCAGGAATCTTGTTTATATCTGTATCCAATCCAACACAAATATGTTTGTTGTTTTTAACAGCATTTTCAAATTTAATTTGAGCATTATTCATTTTTAACCTTGCTTTCTATTTCTAAAAATATTTAATGTAAAACCAATCAAAATAAGATTAACAAATAAAGAACTCCCACCATAACTTAAAAGAGGTAATGGAAGCCCTACAACAGGGGTTACCCCTAAATTCATTCCAAGATTAATGGCAAAATGGGTAAACATCATTGCCAAAACTCCTATCATAATTAAGCTGCTAAATTTGTTGTTAGTATTTGTAGCTAAATTTAAGAACCTAATAAATAAGAACAAAAACAAAGATAGTGTTATTATACTTCCAATAAATCCAAATTCTTCACCTATAACACAAAAAATAAAGTCGGTCCATTGTTCAGGAATATATCTCAATTGGGTCTGATTCCCCTGCAAATAACCTTTACCAAGCAAGCCACCGGAACCTATTGCAACTTTAGCCTGCAATGCATTATAACCGGCTCCTAATGGGTCAGCTTCGGGGTTAATGAAACTAATAATTCTATTTTGTTGGTGGGGTCGTAAATAGCGTAAGGCAAAATCAAAGAAAAAACCCGCTGCAACATTAACAATAAATACTGCGGCACTTGAAAAGATATTTTTTCTAAAATAGAAAAGTATAGAAACTACAATAATAATTGCCGTTAAAAATGCTATTATTCCAAATAAAGATGCAAATGCTACAATTCCTGGAGAAAGTACAACAAACAATGTAAACAGGCTAATTCCACTCCAAAAAATCATGGAAACTGTTATTGTCATAAAAACTATTGACGTACCGAAATCCGGTTCCATTAGTATTAATATTATTGGAACAAATCCAATACTTAATGCAATAGCAATTTCTTTAATATTATTTAAGTCTCTCTGTTTATCAGTTAACCAATATGCCATCATTAGAATTGTACCAATTTTGGCAAATTCAGAAGGTTGGAAGCCAAAAAAACCTAAGTTAAGCCAACTCTTTGCTCCATATACAGTTTTTCCTATTAAGTGCACAGCCAACAGAAATAGAATAGATAATGCATAACTTGGGATTGCGGCAAATTTAATAAATTGAGGAGGAATAAAATAAATTATAAAAACGACAAAAATTGAGCCAATTGCCCAAATAAGCTGACGATTAAAATTAGTTGCGGCATTAGGATTATTTACAGTTGCACTATAAATGGCAACTAACCCAATTAACGTCAGTAAAAATGTCGGAATAAAAATATTGAAGTCAAATGTATCTTTAATCCTATATCCAACTTTCATTTAATTTCCTGTCAATGTAATAGTATTATTATCTTTTTTTGGCATTTTTTTACTCTTATCTTTATCCAGGTAAGCTTTTATTACTTCTTTAGCAATAGGAGCTGCATGAGTACCACCAAAACCAACATTTAGAACAATTACAGCAACTGCTATTTTAGGATTATCAAAAGGAGCAAAACCAATGAATAATGCATGATCAGCACCATGAGGGTTTTGAGAAGTACCGGTTTTTCCTGCAATCATTATTTCACTATCTCTTATATGTGTGGCAGTACCAGCTCCGTTCACCACCATATACATCCCTTCTCTAACTACATCAAAATACTCTCTTTTAATGTTAACTTTTACCTCTTTAGTTTCAAAAGGTACAAATTTGTCGCTCTTATTATCTATATGACCCTTAACAAAATGCGGTTCATGCGTTACACCATAATTAGCTAATAAAGCAGTATATTGTGCCAACTGTATAATTGTTGTACTTAATTCTCCTTGTCCAATACCAAGGCTTACCAGAAAACCATTGCCCCACCTTCCCTTTCCAAAGACTCTATCATAATAATTCCTGTCAGGAACTATTCCAGCCATCTCTTCACCAATATCCACATTTGTTTTTGATCCAAACCCAAATTGTCGAGTATAATCTGCCCATTTATCAATTCCTATTTTAAGTATCAACTGATAATAAAATGTATTACACGATTTTTCGATTGAATGTACAATATCAACACTTCCATGGGCACCATGGCACTTAAAATACCTATTACCATATTGAAAACCCCCTGGACAATTTATGTGTGTTTCAGGTGTAATTATACCTTCTTGTAAACCAACTAAAGCTTCCATCATTTTAAATGTTGAACCGGGAGGGTTTATTGACATTGTTGCTCTATTAAATAAAGGTTTTCTTGGATCCTTTAATAATTTATCCCATTCATTGCTTGTTGTATAAGAAGTTAATTTCACTAAATCAAAATCAGGAGAACTCATAAATGCAATAATTTCTCCTGTAGTCGGCTCAATAGCTACTAATGCTCCTTGTTTTTCACCAAATGCGTCTTCTGCTGCCTTTTGAGCCGCCCAATCAATCCCCAAGACCAAATCATCCCCTTTGTTTACAGGTTTATCTAAATTACCATCCTTATATCGCCCTATCACTTTTTGTTGCGAATCAAAAAGAATATATTTAATTCCTTTTTCTCCACGCAAATACTTTTCATATGCTCGTTCAATACCGGTAACCCCAATCATATCACCCATTTGATATTCATCTTTATGTTGTTTAAGTTTTTCTTGAGATATTTCTCTAATATACCCAAACATATGTGCACCTCTAATACCATGAGAATAATCTCGTTCAGTATCTGTAATATAATTTACTCCGGGTAAATCATCAGAATTTTCTTCATACCAAGCAATAAAGTTAAAATCAACTCCTCTTTTTATTAAACGTGGAATATATTTTGAATAACCTCTATTTTGTAATAATATTTTTGTTAAAGAACCTGGTTCATACATTAAATGATGTTCTAATTCAGGATTCAATGCTTTTTTATAGTAAGCCGGTGTGATTTGAACAGAAAAAGAAGGTCTGTTGTTTACAAGAACATTGTAATTACGATCGTAAATTATTCCGCGTGGTGCTTGCTGATAAATTTCTTTAATACTATTATCAGATGACTTTTCATTGTATATCATGTTGTCAATCAACTGCATTTTGATCATCTGAAAAACAAGAACAATACTAAAACCAATTATTATTGTAGCTAAAATATTTTTTCTTATTGTAGAACCAATTTCCGAATCAATCATTTTATTCTATCAACTTTATTATTATAAATTATTGAAGGAAGACTAAATGCAGAAGTATATAATCCTGGTAAAAAGCTACGCTTAAAGAAAAAAGCCGTTACAGTTGAAACACTTTCAGAAGCTGAAAAAAGCGAAAACAACAATGAATCAATGCTCGAGCACAAAAATACAATAACCATAAAAAAAGCTGAGCCTAAAGTAAGGTCTATTTTATTCTCATTATAAAAATAACCTGCTATAAATCCAGCTATTGTTTTGCTAAACATAGATACACCAATGATTCCACCGGAAAAGAAATCAAATAAAAATCCAATAATAAAACCTAAAACTGCTCCAAATACTTGTCCTTCTTTAATCGAAAAATAAATTACAGTTAATAAAACTAAATCAGGTCCAATACCTTGATATGATATAAGCGGTACAACTGTAAGCTGAAGTATCAACAAGGGAATAAATATTAATAATGGCAAACCAAATTTTTTCAGCATTTTATTTTATTGCCTTTAATGAATCAATTTGAATATTTCTAATAGTCGGAATAATAAATACATGAGAAATCCACTCAATTTTAACAAATGGTTCAACAATTACTGTACTTGAGTAACTTGAACTATTTTTTTCTTTTCTTTTAACAATACCAACAGGAATATCCGGCGGAAATATTGTACTAAAATCAGACGTAACAATTCTATCTCCAATCAAAATATCATCAATACCTTGAATATTCGAAATTTTTAATGAAGCACCATCCCAATTAAGAATTCCATCAATCCCACTTCTTTGGTCTTTAACAGCTATTTTAAAATGCGAATTGTTTATATGTTTAACTTTACAAAATCCTGTACTTGAATGGCTTACAATACCAATTAATCCTTTATCATTTATAACAGGCATCCCCTTATAAATTCCTTCATCGGTACCTTTATCTAAAATTAAATTACCCTGAACAGAAGAAGTTAATTTGGATACAATAACAGCTCTAACTAAATTAATTTTCGAAGTATCTTGAAGTTTAAGTAGTCCTTTTAGTTCGAGATTTTGAATAGCATATTCGCGAAGAATGTTATTTTCCAACATTAACTCAGCATTACGTTGTTTAAGTTCAAGCAAGGAATCTTCATGGTAAAACAGATGAACAAAATTGGTAAAAGCAGAATTAATTAGGGCAAAAGATCCTATTGAATAGGTTCTTATACTGTTCATAGCTTGAGTATTATTTAAAGAAATAATAAAAAGACTACATACTAAAAGAATACATAATATTATGTATTCTTTAATAAAACTATATATTTTAAGTAAAAATATTATCATTAATAAGTACGTTTACGTATAAATACTTTTGAATACCTATTTATATTTTCAATGGCTCGTCCAGTACCTCTTACTACTGCTGTTAAAGGGTCATCTGCAACGTGAACAGGAAGTTTTGTTTCCATTCTAATTCTTTCATCTAATCCTTTTAGTAAAGCTCCACCACCTGAAAGCATTACCCCACGCTCCAAAATATCAGCAGATAATTCTGGAGGTGTTCTTTCAAGAGTCTGCTTTACGGCTTCAACAATTTGAGCAATGTTTTCATTTAGTGCTTCTCTTATTTCAACACTACTTACTTCAGCAGTCTTAGGTATTCCTCCTACAAGGTCTCTACCTTTAACTTGAATAGTAACTTCTTCTTTAAGAGGAACTGCAGAACCAACTTCACATTTAATAACCTCACTTGTTCTTTCCCCAATTAAAAGGTTATAATTCTTTTTGAAAAATTGCATTATTGCATTATTCATTTCATCACCAGCAATACGAATAGACTCTTCATGAACAATTCCTGAAAGAGCAATAACAGCAATTTCAGTTGTACCACCACCAATGTCTATAATCATATTACCAATTGGAGCTTCCACATCTAAACCTACACCTATTGCCGCAGCCATTGGTTCAGCAATTAAATGAACTTCTTTTGCTCCGGCATGTTCAGCAGCATCTCTTACAGCTCTCTTTTCTACTTCTGTAACTCCGCTTGGTACAGCAATTACAATTCTTCGTGTGGAAAATGAACCACTACTCACTTTTCTTATAAAAGCTTTTATCATTGCTTCAGCAATTTCAAAATCGGCAATAACACCATCACGCATTGGGCGTACTACTCTTATATCTTTATGTTCTCTTCCCTGCATTTCTTTAGCTTTATTACCAATAGCTATAATCTTTTTTGTTGATCTCTCAAATGCAACTATTGAGGGTTCATTTAATACTATGTTTTTACCTTTTAAATAAACTAAAGTATTTGCTGTCCCTAAATCAATAGCTATATCAGTAGAAAATATATTTAATAATCCCATTTTTCCTCTTAATGTTTAAAGTTTCTAACACCGGTAAAATACATGCTAATATTGTGGGAATCAGCCGCTTCTATTACTTCATTATCACGTACTGAGCCACCAGGTTGAATTACAGCTTTTATTCCAGTTTTAATAATCTCCTCTAAACCATCAGCAAATGGGAAATATGCATCAGAAGCAGCAACTGCATCTGTCAAATCATGGTTTTGAGCTTGAGCTTTTAAGGCAGCAATTTTAGCGGAATCAACTCTCGACATTTGTCCGGCACCAACTCCTATTACCTTATTATTTTTAACATATACTATCGTGTTAGATTTTACATGCTTACAAATAACCCATGCAAGTTTTAGGTCTTTTAGTTCTGATTCTGTTGCAGATTTTTTTGTTACAAGTTTTAAAGTCTCTTCTGAATACTTTGATGTATCCGTCTCTTGAACTAAAAGTCCACCAATAGAACTTTTTATTTGCAGTGTGTTTTTTTCAAAGCTTTTAATCTTTATTAATCTTCTATTTTTTTTCTTTCTTAATTCAGTTAATGCTTCTTCTGTATAATCAGGAGCACATATTATTTCTAAAAATATTTCGTTTAGTTTAACGGCTGTATTATAATCTACTGTTGCATTAAACACAACAATGCCGCCAAAACTTGATACAGGATCAGTTGATAATGCGTTAATATATGCGTTAAAAACAGAGTCCGATATTGCAGCACCGCAAGGATTTGTATGCTTTATAATTGCACAAGCATATTTGTCTAAGTCTCCAATCAGTTCTACAGCTGCATTTAAATCAACAATGTTATTATAAGATAATTCTTTACCGTGTAAAAACTCAAAATACTTATCAAAACTACCATAAAAATAAGCTTTTTGATGTGGATTTTCTCCATATCGTAATTCTTCATAAATAGGGTAATTTAATCTTATATCCTTTTTGGGTAATTTAAATTCATTTTCAAAGTAATTTGAAATTACTGTATCATAAAATGCAGTATGTGCAAAGGCTTCAACTGCCAATCTCTGTCTAATTATAATATCTAACGTATTGTTTTCTAATGCAGCTAAAAACTCTTCATATTGATTAGGATTTGTTAAAACAGAAACATATTTATAATTTTTTGCAGCAGCTCGTATTAAACTTGGACCGCCGATATCAATATTCTCAACTTTAGTCTCTAAATCAATATCTTCTCTTAATGCTACTTGTGGAAATGGATATAAGTTAACTACCACTATCTCAATCCTATCAATTTTGTTTTCTTCTGCTTGTTTTTGATCTTCTTCATTATCAGGGCGTTGAAGAATTCCACCAAATATTTTTGGCTGCAAAGTCTTTACTCTACCGTCAAAAATCTCTGGGAAACCGGTATATTCACTAACCTCCAAACAATTAATATTATTGTCATACAATAATTTTGCAGTCTTACCAGTCGCCAAAACTGTGTAGCCATTATCATTTAACCCTTTACACAAATCTACAATGCCTTTTTTTTCAGATACACTCACAAGTGCATATTTTTTATTATTCATGTTCCTACTCAGATATAAAGACTCTATTATTCTTTATAATAATTTTATTTTTAGCAAAACATTCAATTACTTGTGGTAATAACTTATGTTCAATTTTAAGAACGCGTTCAGCAATTTCATGATAATCGGTAACATCAGATATCGAAACAACTTCTTGTTCAATTATTAAGCCTTCGTCATAAATTTTATTAACAAAATGAATAGTAACTCCAGATACTTTACACGATTTGTCGAAGACAGCTTTATGAACATTTTCGCCATACATACCTTTACCACCAAAAGAAGGCAATAAAGCAGGATGTATATTAATTATTCTATTTTCATAGTTATCAATAAAAAAATCAGGTATTTTTTTCAAAAATCCTGCAAGTACAATAAGCTCGATGCCTTTGCTGTCAAGAATTGTAATCAGTTTCTGGTACGTGTTCTCATCATCCAAAATAAAAGTTTCAATATTATTCTTTCTGGCAATTTCTAAACCATAAGCATTTGATAAATTGGAAACTACCAACTCAATAGAAACTAAATTCTTATGAATGTTGAAATATTGTATTATAGAATTTAGATTTGAACCACGTCCTGATATAAAAACAGCAATTTTATACATTTTGTAAATAAGCGTATATTAAAATTAAAAATCAATAAAAAAAATAAAATTATATTATTTCTTTAAATGATTGTACAAATTATTAATTAAAGGTTGAAATTTGTCTTTATAATAATAATCATTACTATCTTCTGAATGTTCTAATTGTTTTAAAGCTTCAGAATTCTTCCCATGCTTAAAATTAAGTAATGCCTTTAAGTAATAATAATATGGTATTCCCCATTTTTCTCTATCAAGGTTCTTAATCGATATTTTATTTAGTATATCATTACCGGCATCAAGTTTATTCTTTTTAATTAAAGATTCAGCCAAAAACAAACCACCTACAATTTTGTAATCATCATCTTTAATTTTGCTAAGCTTTTCTTTCATATTCAAAATTACAGAATCATAAATTCCAGCTTCCAAAAAATTATTAGCTATCATAATAATTTTTCTATCGTTGCTCCACCCATATTCCTTTATTTTGTTTCCTTCATTTTTAGCAAAAATATCATCTTGAATATCATCATTACCTAAAGAAACATTCGAGATACACCTTGAAGACTCTTCATCATTGTTCAACATTTCATAACAAAAAGATAATCTAAGGTTTGCAATACCTAAATAATCAGTAACCTTAGTTAAATCAAAAAACTTTTTATAATTTTCGATTGCCTTTTCATAATTATTTCTTCTAAAATATATATCACCCTTTAGAAAATAGGCAAAAGCGGTAGTTTGAGTAAAATATTTGTTATTCAAAGATATAACTTTATTAAGAAGTTTTTCAGCATTTGTTAAATCTCTATCTAAAATATGCGTAATAGCACACTGATATAAAAACAAAGTATTTTTTGGATATTTATTAATTACATTATAAAGGTAAAATGTTGAAGAATCATACTCTGCTAAATAATCCGAATAGATTTTACCTAAATGAAATGCTGCTTCTGTTTTAGAATCATTCCCTTTTTTATAGGCAATTAAAATATTATTTAACCCCTTATCTTTATCCGCACTTAACCCAGTTAATGTTAACGCCCACTTAAAGACAGATGGAACATATCCTAAAGCGTATTGAAAGACACCAATACCTAAGTTAGCATCATAAAATGAAGGAGTCTCATCTAAAACATCTTCAAAATAGCTCATAGAAGTTTTTGTTGCCCAAAACGCATCAACATTACTTCCATTAGTTGTTAAAGCCATAGCTTTAAACATGTATGCTTTACCTAATTGGTAGTTTAATATATCTTGCTTTTGAGATTTTTTTAATTTGCTTTTTGATTTTTCGATACTTAAATCAATAAACTTTAAAAATGTCTTAAAATCGCCTTCATCTTTATTACCCAAATACTTCCATAAATAATTTTGTGATAATAATAAGTATCCATCAGGATCATGAGGGTAATCATCTATTATTTTATTAAAAATCTGTTCAGCTTCAGTTAATTGAAAATTGTATGATAAATTAATTCCTTTTTTTATCAAATTATCTTTTTCAGAACCAGCAATATTAATATATAATAGAGCAATAACAATAATCAGAATAATTTTTTTCAAGATTTAGAATCCCTTTGTGAATAAGATATTGCTGCTTTTATAAATTCTCTAAATAATGGATGTGCTTTTGTAGCTCTTGACTTTAATTCCGGATGGAATTGGCACCCCAAAAACCAAGGATGATCTTTTAATTCAATAATCTCAACTAAATTACCATCAGGAGAAAGACCGGAAATTATAATACCGTTGTCTTCAAACACTTTTCTGAATTTATTATTAAATTCATATCTATGTCTATGTCTTTCCGAAATTTCATCTTGCTTGTAAGCTTTTTCAGCAAGAGAATCTTTTTTAAGCTTACATTTATATGCTCCTAAACGCATAGTCCCACCCAATCCTTTAATTTTTTTCTGTTCATTCATTAAATCAATAATACTAAATTTATTTTTAACAAATTCAGAACTATTTGCTAATTTAATTCCACAAACATTTCTTGCAAATTCAATTGCAGCCAACTGCATTCCTAAACATATTCCAAAAAACGGAATATTGTTTGTTCGTGCATAGTTAATTGCTAATATTTTTCCTTCGATTCCCCTATTTCCAAAACCGCCCGGAATCAATACTCCATCATAACTTTTCAATTGTTCATTAATGTTTTTTGGTGTTAAATCTTCAGCCTTAACATAATGACATTTAACTTTTACAACATTTTCTGCTCCCGCATGAACAAAAGCTTCAGAAATACTTTTATATGCATCTTGAACTTCAGTATATTTCCCACAAACAGCTATATTAACATTTCCCTTGGGATTTTTAATTTTATTTACAAAATCCATCCAAGAAGTAATATTGATATTAATATCCTGCAATTTAAGATATTTTAGTACTAATTTATCAAATTGTTGTTTTAACAGAGCTAATGGTACTTCATAAATTGTATTGCAATCATAAGCAGAAATTACAGCTTTTTTATTAACATTACAAAATGAAGCAATTTTAGATTTGATATCATCATCCAACGGATGTTCACTTCTGCAAACTAATATTTGCGGTTGAATACCTAATTCTAATAAGTTTTTAACACTATGCTGGGTAGGTTTTGTTTTCATTTCTCCGGCAGAAGAAATAAATGGGACTAAGGTTACATGAATACTTAGAGTATTTTTTTTCCCTAAATCATGCATCAATTGACGAATTGACTCCATAAACGGCAGGCTTTCAATATCACCAACCGTACCACCAATCTCTGTAATTATTATATCATATAATCCTGTCTCACCCAGTTTTTTCATTCGATGTTTTATTTCATCTGTAATATGTGGAATTACTTGAACGGTGGCACCAAGATAATCCCCTCGTCTTTCACGAGAAATAACTTCATCATATACTTGACCAGTTGTTGTGTTATTTGCCCTTGACATACTAACATCGAGAAATCTTTCGTAATGACCTAAATCTAAATCAGTTTCCGCTCCATCGTCAGTCACAAATACCTCGCCATGTTGAAATGGACTCATTGTGCCTGGATCAACATTTATATACGGATCAAATTTTTGAATGGTTACACTATATCCCCTTTGTTTTAGCAACAACCCTAATGATGATGCTGTTATTCCTTTTCCTAATGATGAAACCACTCCGCCTGTAACAAAAATATACTTTACTTTTTTCTGAAGATCCATAATAAACTTTAAATTATGTAAATTTAAAGATAAGTAATTTTTTAATAATTTTTAATCAGATAGTAAAATATTTTTTAAATTTAGATAGATATAATGTACTTTATCTATTTCTGTTCCAGCGATGTCTAAATCTAAATCCCTTTTGTTGTTTTTTCTTAATTTTAGTACTATCGTTATAATTATAATATATACCTTTGTGTATTTTTTCATGTTTAGCTTTATAGTCGCAATCAAGACCATTAGGAATACCATCCCCATCTTCATCAGGAGCTATATCGTTAATACCATCATGATTTTTATCAATAAATCTTTCAGCATGATTCATACATCTTAAGCTATCTTTAAATAATATTGTCTTTAAAGTTGAATCAGGCTTAATTTCAACAGCTAAAGTATTATCTAAACTGATAAAAGTCACTAAAAATAATATGTAAAGTAAATTTTTCATATTCTATATATAACAAAAAATAAGCCAAAAAGAAAATATGTTTTTGAGCGTGATTTGAGAGGATTTAATTAGTTTCACGCCCCTTAATGTCGAACCTTTCGACTTGTTAGTCGATTTTTGAATAAATTCACTATCATTTTAATTAAATTGGTGGTATTTTCCAATTGGCACGGCTATTGCGTTATAAGAGCAACATTCAATTCAAAATTAGGAGTTATAATTATGAAAAAGTTAGTATCAGTTACAGCCATAGCCGTTCTATTTTTATCATTTTTCTCATCTAATATAGATGCACAAAATGGTAGAAACTTTAAAAAAGGTGGTTGTTGGTATGGTGGAGGAAGAAATTACAATAATAATATTAATATGCCATTTTATGACTTAAAAAGTGAAGTAAAAGTTAACGGCACAATGGAATCTTTTGATGTTATTCGTGGTAGAGGGATGCGTGGTGGATTAGAAATTACTATAAATGACGGTAAAGATAAGCATACAGTACATGTTGGACCTACTTGGTATTTAGATGATATTAATCTTGACATTAATAATGGCGATAAATTGGAGGTTTTTGGTTCAAAAATAGATGTTAAAGGCAAAACATTAATTTTGGCATCAAAAATAACACAAAATGGAAAAACATATTCTTTAAGAGATAAATATGGCGTATCCAAATGGGGACGTAGAAATAGAACTAATTAGTCTAAAATCGGGAGCAATCCCGATTTTTTCTTCTAAAAATAACGGGGATAATATGAAATTCTTATCAACTCACTTAATTATAACTTTTTTCTTCTTAATATCTTATTCAATTAACGCACAATGGCAGACAGAATATATTAGTCCGTCATTAAACTATTCAAATGTATCCGGTTGGTTGAACTTCCAAAAGGCGGGTGATAATTGGAATAGCAGATTATATGTTTTGGATGAGAATTCATTCAACGTAATGTCTGATGTTTATTCAACTTCTCCACAATTTACTTATACTTTTACGCAAGCAGAAAAAGATGGTGGATATTTGATTTATTCATTACAACAAGATTTAACAAATGACAACATAACTGAATTTTATGTTTTATCTTCCTATGGTTCTGCTTCTCCATACAGGCAAAGTGTAAAGATTTTTAATATTGTCGATAATTCCATTATATTAGAATTAAATAATAATAGTTATTATTACGATACACCAACAATTTGGGATGTTGATAATGATGGAATACTTGAATGTATGATTGCTCGTTATGATTATCCAAATTTTTCTAATTACAATCTGTTTGTTTATGATACAGGAATTAATACTTCCATCTCTAATGAAAAAAGGACTCAAATTAGATTTAGCCTTAAACAAAATTATCCAAATCCATTTAATCCTAATACAACTATTGAGTTTGATTTAGATAAAAGTTCAAATGTGTCAATTGATATTTATTCTATTAATGGAGAATTGGTTAAATCTATTTTATCGAATAATCTTTCAGTTGGAAACCATAAAATAAATTGGGATGGTTCTTCAGATTCAGGAACTCGCCTTTCTTCAGGTGTGTATTTTTATAAATTAACCGTAGACAATACATCAATAACTAAAAAAATGCTATTATTAAAGTGAGATAAAATTATGAACAATTTTAAAATACCAACTAATATTGCGATTAGTGAGAGTGGATTTATTTTTTTACCTTCAACTGGCGAAACATTTACCGTAAACATTTTAGGAAGTGAAATAATAAATCTACTAAAAGAAAACAAAGGATATGAAGATATTTTATCTTTCCTATTAGAAGAATATGATGTAGAAGAGAAAACACTAACTAAGGATTTAAATGATTATTTAGGTCAATTAAAAAACTTAAACATTTTGAAGGAATTATGAATATTGCAGTAACTGGATTAAATAATATTGACAGTCCTGGTCCTGGAGTTCCTGTAATTCGAGGCTTGAGAGAATCTAATTTTCAAGATTTAGAAATAATTGGTTTAATTTATGATACTCTTGAACCTGGACCTTATATGGATAACGTTGCTGACTTCAATTATATAATCCCCTATCCATCGGCTGGTTTAGAGACACTTTTACAAAGAATTGAATTTATTCATTCTCAAAAAAAGATCGACTTACTTATTCCCACTCTTGATTCGGAATTATATGGTTTTATTAAAATTGCCCCAAAATTACATGCGTTGGGTATTAAAACATTTTTACCAGATATAGATAAACTTAATCTAAGAGGAAAAGATAAACTATTCGATTTCTGCAAGGCTAATAATTTTAAAGTTCCCACAAATATTTTAGCTAATTCAACTCAAGATATTTATAAAATTCCAAATAGTTTAAATTACCCAGTAGTTGTGAAAGGGATATTTTACGATGCTTATATAGTAAATAATTTTGAAGAAGCACAAACTGCGTTTAATAAACTCAGGTTTAAATGGGGACTTCCAATTATTATTCAAGAATTTATCTCTGGTGATGAGTATAATGTCTGTGCATTAGGCGATGGTTTTGGTAATACAATTGGTGCAGTACCCATGAAAAAATTATATATAACTGATAAAGGAAAAGGCTGGGCTGGTATTACTCTGGATGATGAGGAGCTTATAACATTATCCAATGATATCATTAATAAATTACAATGGAAAAGTGGATTAGAATTAGAGTTTGTAAAAGATAAAAAAAGTAATGAATACTACTTATTAGAAATCAATCCCCGTTTTCCAGCCTGGGTATATTTAGCAGTAGCTGCCGGACAAAATTTACCTGTAGCTTTAGCTAATATGGCATTGGATTTGCCACAGACAAAACTTACCAATTATGAAGTTGGAAAAATTTTTATTAGATATTCTTGGGATTTAATTACTGATATTAAAAAATTTGAAGAGTTTACAGTTAAGGGAGAAATAAATCATGTCTAAAAAACTATATGAACGCCCAGTAATAACAAAACATTATTCTGGATTTATGAATAAATTTGGTAGTGCACCAGTATCTCAGTACAAAACAGATATAGAAGGTATTCAAGTTAAAGACTTAGTTCTTAATTTTGGTTCTCCATTATTTGTACTTTCCGAAAAAAGAATCAGGGAAAATCAAAGAAATGCTAATAGAGTTTTTAAAACAAGATACCCTAAAGTTCAATTTGCATGGTCTTATAAAACTAATTATTTAGGTGCAGTATGTAATGTTTTTCATCAAGAAGGTTCTTGGGCAGAAGTAGTAAGTGAGTTTGAATACGATAAAGCTAAATCATTGGGTATTCAAGGTTCAAAAATAATTTTTAATGGACCTTCTAAATCAAAAGGAGCAATTAAAAAGGCAATTATAGATAAAGCCAAAATTCATATTGATCATTTTGATGAAATGTACTTAATAATTGAAACAGCAGAAGAATTAAACTCTATAGCTAATGTTGCAATTCGTGTAAATATGGATACAGGTGTTTATCCTAAATGGGATAGGTTTGGTTTTAACTATGAAAATGGGGAAGCATTGGAAGCTCTTCGTAGAATTATTCACACACCAAAATTGAACATAGTTGGGATTCATACTCATATCGGGACTTATATGATGTCTACCGACCCTTATAAAATTGCAGTTACCAAATTAGTTGAACTAACTAATTATTTACGAAATGAGCATAATATTATACTTGATTACATAGATGTTGGAGGTGGCTTACCTTCAAATAATACTTTAAATGGTCAATACTTACCAGCCGAAGAGATGCTTCCTTCAATTGAGCAATATGCTGATGCTATTACTTCTCCCTTATATTCAATGCGACTTAGTAATGATGAGATGCCTACATTAATTTTAGAATCCGGCAGAGTCTTAATTGATGACGCTGGGTATTTGGTTACATCGGTGTTAGCAAATAAAAGGTTGAGTGACGGCAGAAGAGCTATAATTATTGATGCCGGTGTAAATGTTTTATTCACCAGTTTTTGGTATAAACATAAAATAATACCAGCTCAACCTACTACTCAGTTTACAGAGAATTCATCAATATATGGGCCTTTATGTATGAATATTGATTGTATTCGAGAAGAAATACTATTCCCATCAGTTAAAGTTGGTGATCTTTTAGTTGTTTATAATGTGGGGGCATATAATATGACTCAATGGATGCAATTTATAACTTTAAGACCAAATATTGTTATGATTATGGAAGATGGTTCTACCGAACTAATTAGAAAATCTGAAAATATTGATACTATTACCTTAAACGAAATAATTCCGGACAAGTTAAAATAAAGGTGTGTTTTGAAAGAAAAAATAAATTATTTTATTGATTCAATTTTATATAGTTATGCCCAAATTTTATTCAGCAATAGAAGATGGCTTGGATTTATTGCTCTCGTTGCTACTTTAATTAACCCCAAAATTGGATTGTGTGGTCTTTACGGTTTAGTTATTTCTAATTTAATTGCTCGATTATTAAAATTTGACAATGAAAAAATTAAATCCGGTTTTTATGGTTTTAATGGAATTCTTTTTGGGTTAGCTGTTCCTTTTTATTTTGAACTATCCGGACAAATTTTTTTACTTTTAACAGTATTTATTGTTTTAACGTTTTTTCTCTCTGCTGTATTAGAACATTACCTTGCAGCTGCCTTTAATTTACCTGGTTTAAGTTTACCTTTTATATTAAGCTTATATGTCTTTCTTATTTTTATTTCGAATTATAATACTGTATTTTACAATGATTTAACATATCATCAAGAAATAGTTTTTTTTGACAATCTGAATAGTTATGTGGTTTACTATTTTAAGTCTTTTGGAATTATATTTTTTCAAAAAAGCATATTAGCTGGAGTATTGTTATCAATTGGAATATTATTCTTTTCTCGAGTTTTATTTTTGAATAGTATTATTGCATATGCTTTAAATATTATTATTTTAAATATAGTTTTACCTAATTACGATGTAGATATATTATTAATTACTTCTTTTAACTCAATCTTAGCTTCATTTGCTTTAGGCGGAACACTAATACTAATTTCAAAAAAAACAGTACCTTTATTATTTTTATCAACTCTTATGATAATTGTTTTTTCTATTTTCTTTACTAAACTTTTAATACCTTTTTATTTACCAGTCTTAGTATTACCATTTAATTTAGTAGTTTTATCAGTAATTTATAGTTTAAAGTTTAGGAAAGAACAAACTGATCTAGTTCTTCTATATTTCACACCTGGTTCGCCAGAAGAAAATTTTTATTACCACAATAATAGAAAATTCAGATTTGATAAATTTAAATTAATGTTTCCTGAGTTACCTGTATTTGGTCAATGGACAGTTTCTCAAGGTATCAATGGTAAATTGACACATAAAGACAGATTTAAAGATGCGTGGGATTTTGTAATAACAGATGATTTAAATAAAGTATTTAGTAATTCAGGAGATTTTTTAACTGATTATTACTGTTATAATTTACCTGTAGTGGCGGCATTGTCAGGAAATATTGTTAATATAATGGATAATATTCCAGATAATAATGTTGGGAAAGTTAACTTAAAAAATAATTTTGGAAATACAATTGTTATTGATCATGGCAATGGATTATTTTCTGCAGTTTCACACTTAAAATTTAAATCGGCAAAAGTAAAAGTTGGAGACTATGTAGAAAAAGGGCAAATTATTGCTTCATGTGGAAATAGTGGTAGATCCCCTTATCCTCATGTTCATTTCCAATTTCAATTAACAAATAAAATTGGGGATAAAACTTATAACTTCCCTATCTCTCATTTTGTTGAAAAATCAGGTGATAATTTTAGTCTTAAAACTTTTGATTACCCTATTGAGAACTCAATTGTTACAAATTTAGAAGTTCATAAAACTATTAAAAAGGCTTATAATCTTCAGTTAGGTGATGAATTTTTAGTTAAATCAACATTAAACAATGAAATATTTGAGGAAAAATGGGAAGTTGATGTGGATATTAATAATAATATGTTTATTAAGTCAAACAATTCAGCCATTGCCTATATTTATTCTGTTGAAAAAGTATTTTACATAACTAATTTTTTAGGAAATAAATATTCCGCACTATATTATTTCTATCTAAGTTCAATAAAAATTCCTTTTAAGTTCAAAACTTTCCTTAATTGGTATGATGAATTCCCTTTACATTTAATAAGTAACTCAATGTTTAGATTTTTATCTGAGTTCTTTTTAATGTTTGGAGAACAAATTAAAGCCTCTGTTCGTTATGGATTTTCAAAGAATGAAAATGATGATGAAAATTTCCATATTCAGTCTTTAACTAAACTACAAGGAAAAGGAATGTTTTCATTTTTCAAGAAAAATGGAGTTGGAGAATTAGTTATATCAAATGAAGGTAAAATTGATAGTTACAGTTACTCAAATAATAAAGTTAAATTCAATGCACAAATCAAATACTTAGGGGATGACTAACATGAAAAAAAGATTATATTTAATTACTGCTTTAATCTTTTTCACTTTTTTAACTAATAATTGTAAAGATTTAACTGAAGATAAGCTTACTGTTTTTAATAAGTCTATTCAATATGAACAAGAAAAGAAATATGATTTAGCATTAAAAGAGATGCAAAAATTACAGAAAGAATTTTCTGAAGATTATTTTACGAATTTAAGACTTGGTTGGTTGTACTTCAATAACAAAAGTTATAGCGAATCAATCAAATATTATAATAATGCTAATAAACTTGCTGGAAATAAGAGCATTGAAGCATTATTGGGTTTAACCTACCCGTTAGATGCTCAAACAAAAAATGATGAGTTAATTAATGTTTATAAAAGAATTTTGGAAATTGACAATAATAACTATACTGCTAACTTAAAGTTAGGGATAATTTATTATTATCAAAAGAATTATCAAAACGCAAAATCATTTTTAACAAAAATACATAATTTTTATTCTTCTGATTACTATATTAATTTATACTTAGGATGGACTTATTTTTATTTAAATAATAAAAATGCAGCAAAACATCATTTTATTTATGCATTAATTAATGATTCAAATGATTCAAGTGCTAAACAAGGATTAGCTTCATGTCGATAAAAAATATTCTACTATTAATTTTTTGTATTAACTCATTTATTTTGGCACAAGGCACTTCCCTTTCTTTTCACCCCGCCTCGTTTTACACTTATGGTGTGTATGATAATAATAAAAATAGTGTTGGATATTCTGCTTATGCAACTTTGGGTATTAATTATTATGATGCCATAACATTAAGTTATGATAACACAAAAATTATTGATAAAAATGAATTCAATTATAATCAAAATTCTTTTATGGTTAGTGCAATAAAGAATTTTTATCCATATTATATTAAAGCTAATTATGCATATCTAAATGGGAAATATAATTACAAACCTTTCAAATTTGAATATAGTGATAATACTAATTTATTTAACCTTTCATTGAATCGAATATTTACAAATATTTTTACAGGAATTAGCTACACTTTTATCAATGTAAATGGGAATAAATCTGTTGAAATTAATCAACCCCAGTTTTTGGTTGATTATATTATTTCACCTTATTTAATACTTTCCTATAGATTTGTTTATTCAAGTATTCAATCAAAATCACCCATTTATGAAGATTTTTTAGTTGGCGAAATATCTGACGATAATAGGAAGCTTATATCTCATAATATCTCACTAAATTGGTATATTAATAGTTCAGTTTTTACAAAAGTGGAACTGCTATTTGGGAAAAGAAGTTATTTTTTTAATACAGATTATTTAACATTTTATAACCAAGATGATACACAAAACTTACATATAATTTCAAGAATAGACGCAGAATTGTTTAATAATTTTAGAATCAATTTTGTTTATCAAAACCTTTCACTTGACCATTCTAAAATAAATTATTATTCTTTAGGTTTAAAATATAATATTTGGGATTTATAACATGAAATTTAACAAGTATGGAAATACTGATTTAATAGTAAGCGAAATTGGATTTGGTGCTTGGGGTATTGGTGGACCTGCAATGGCTGGTAATACTCCCATTGGCTGGGGTGCTGTAGATGATAACGAATCCAAGAAAGCATTGTTAAAATCTCTTGAACTTGGAATTAACTTTTACGATACTGCCGATTTTTATGGATTGGGACATTCTGAAGAATTGATTGGTGAAGTGTTTAAGGGAAGTAAAGACATAATAGTTGCTACAAAAGTTGGGCACAGATTGGATGATGATAGTTCAATTTTATTAGATTATTCTTATAATCACATCATTTCTGCCTGTAATAAAAGTTTACAACGCCTTAAACGTGATTATATTGACTTATATCAGCTGCATTCTGCTAAAATGGAACACTTACTTCAAGGTGAATGCATCACAGCTATGCAAGATTTAGCAAAACAAGGGAAAATTAGATATTGGGGTATTTCATTAAATACATTTAATCCAGAACCTGAAGCTGATTATTTTATTGATAGTAAAATTGGTTCCTCTTTTCAATTAGTTTATAATTTAATTAATCAGAAAAGTTTAAGTTTAATTGAAAAAGCTTCACAAGTTGGCTATGGTATTATTGCCAGAATGCCTCTTCAATTTGGTACATTAACAGGTAAATTTTCAAAAGATTCTAAATTCAGTAATAATGATCACCGAGCATTTCGATTAAATCATCAAATTCTTTCGAGTATTTTAGATGAAACTGAAGAAGTTTGGGATTTAACAAATAAATATAATACTACAAAAACCGGTTTAAGTTTAAGTTTTATTACATCAACAAAAGGTATATCTACCACCATCCCAGGTATAAAAACTGTTGAACAAGCAATATGCAATACTTCTAATATTGTTACATTAGAAAATGAAGATTTGTTTTACTTGAATAGATTATACGAATTAAAATTCAACAAAATAGTAGAAATGATGAAAAAACAAGGCTAAAAAAGACAAATTATTCTTATATTTGTTTTTTAACATTAATTACATACAATGCCCAAAGCAATTTTAGTTGATGATAATCCAAGGACACGAGGTTTTCTGGGAGATTTACTTACCCACACTTTAAGCATTGATACAAAAAGTTTTGATTTTGTTCATATTAATATTCAGCTATTAAAATATTTTAAGCCGGATATCTTATTTATCGATCAACCTTATCCCGATTTATCAGGTGTTGAATTAATAAAAAACATTAGAAAAGATGACAAACTATTTGATATTCCAATTATTGTCATGTTTTCCGATATTAGTAAAGAATTTCTAAATTTATTAGCCAAATTTGGAATTGCAGCTATTTTAAAGAAACCTTATAATAAACAATTAATTCTTGAGCAAATTACAAATCGTTTAAAAAAGCTTTCGTATGAACCAAATAGAGTAAATATTGAAACACCTGTTAGTGAATTAGACATTAATATAAATAAAATAATTAACGAGATTCCAGATGTAATAAATCGTCTTTTTATAAATAATTACAATAATCGAGTTCAGTTTGACTTTTCAAACAGAAATGTATTAATGGAAAACGTCATTCTAATTAAAAATACGTATAATTTTGAAAATAAAGTGTTTTCAACTTCTCTTATTGCTACATTTAGTACAATAGACCGCTTATTATCTAACATGGAAGAACAAGATGCAATTGATGTATTTATAAAAAAAGCAAATACTCTATTTGATGATATGAATTGTAATATAATTAAACTTTTTTTATTTGATGGATATAACATAAAAAAAGTAAGACATGATAGTGCTTACCTAAGAAAACTTGAATTTTCAGAGAACGACATCAATTTTTTCTTTAAGAATGAATATAATGAGAATTTTTGTTATAGTATTAGTTTTATAAAATGAAAAAAGGCTCTCTAATAATTTTAGAGAGCCTTTTTCGTTTAGAAATTTATACCAAATGAAAAGTAGTGAACATCAGTTAAACGACCCAAATCTTGATAAGCATAATCAACTTTTAGTTTAATAGTACCTAATAATCCATACTTTAAACCAAACCCTAAAGAAAGACCTTTTTCAGTATCTTTCTCAAAAATTGAAGTATAACCTGCTCTAACAAAAATTATGTCATTCCAACCATATTCTGCACCGGCATTTAAGTATTCAGTATGATCATTTGGATGAGTAGCATCTAATGCAACAGTTAATCTGGATACATCATTTTTAATAAAATCAGCAGCAACGCCAACTCTAAAAACAAGAGGCATATCATATTCATCCAATTCAATTTTCGTATGAATTTGATTCCCTGTTCCAGGTCCAACCTGCATAACCTCCAAAATATCTCTTCCATCTAATTTCATTTTTGTACCAAAATTAGAAATACTTGCACCTATTCTGAACTCATTAAAGATAGGTATTTTGTACAAAGTACCAATGTCAAAAGCAATACCTTGAGCTGATTCATGCCAAATGTATTCACGTACATATTTTGCATTAAATCCAATAGAAAAAGCGTCGGTAAGGTTTCTTGCAAAACTAATACCTACAGCAATTCCACCTGCTTCAAAGTACTCTCCTGTTCCTTCAGGTTTGTCAACTGTTCTAACAAGCATCTCATCCATAGATAGAACAGAAACAAAAGCACCAACTGTACCAAATCCGTCTAAATAACTTGCTGCGGCTGCATAATCATGTTTAATTTCTGCAAACCAAGTAGTATGTTCAAAGAATGCTTCGTTTGAAATAATATTGGTTAAACCGGCAGGGTTCCAATAAGTGGCGGAGATATCGTCGGAAGTAGCAACAAATGCTCCCCCCATACCAAGTGCTCTTGGCCCAACTCCAATCTTAAGGAATTGAGCAGCAGTAGTACCTGATTTTGTTAAATTCTGAGCATGTATTAAAGAACTTAATAATATAATGCTCATAAATACTTTCAAATATATTTTCATTACTAACTCCTATTCAATATTTTTGATTTTGAACACATTATTAAATTCCTATTTAATAATTGCAAACTTAATAAGTTTTTCACCAATACCTGGTGCATCAATATGAGCAATATATATACCATAAGAAACTGCAAAACCGTCTCGGTTTAATAAATTCCAAAACTCTCTTGCATTTGAAGTACCTGAATCATGTTCTAATGTTGTAACAGGATCTCCACTTAAAGTAAATATTCTTATTGTACATCTTGAAGGTAGATTTTCAAAATATATTCTACGTTCACCTCGTTGTTGTCCAGGTAATTTAGTTGTAGGTTCAATATCATTTAATCCAACATAAGGATTTGGCACAACATAAATATTATCCATCGATGATTTTGCAACATCATTTGATACTTTACCACTATTTGTTGTTAAGATATACTTATCTGCAACATCAAATGGACGTTTAGTTTTAATTAATAATACATCACCATCAGTTGGAATAATAGGAGTAATATTTGAATCGAGTGGTGCATAAGGCGTTACCATCCAAGTTAAGGTATCACTAATAACACCTCTTGAACCCGGTTTGAAGAAAATGATATCTTCTCCCGGCTGCCATAAGTTATCTTTTGTAGCTAATTTTTCATTTAAGAAAGTGATTACTTTTCTTGGCATACCTGTGCTAATTTCAGAAACAGAATAGTTTACAGGTACTTTTTTTACACCGGCATTATTAACAATAGCAGAGTCAATAAGCTGTGATGAGAAAGTAATTGTATAATCACCAGGATATAATGATTTGTACTGTCCAACAGTACTTAATTTAGCTGTAAAAAGGAAGTTGGTATTACCTTCAACCCATTTTGATTCAGTATTATTATAAGCTAATTCAGTTTCATCATCCAAAGTTAATTTAATTCCATCAAATATAGGATTATCATCTTGAAGGTCTAACTTTGTACTATTTAATACAGGATAATGTCTAAATTCAACAGTAATATTATTAGTTTCTGTAATATGACCACTTGTTCTTCTTATGGTTCCTCGTTCTTTGTTTACTACATAATCATAGTCTTCAATATATACATTACCATATTCATCAGATACTTTTAGATATTCATCCGAGGAAATATTACCTTTACCTAATATTACAAAATTTGTATCAAAAAGAGATACGGTGGTTTTGTAAACCGATAAATCTAATAAAGAATAGTTTTTACGCTTTATTATTCCACCCATATATGGATAATCCATTGAAAAACTAAGTTGATATTGGTTATTATCTTTTACAGATAAGTCATCTAATATTTCAAAATCAACTTTTGCAGTAGATATACCAGATACGTGATTAATATTCTCGTTTGATATTTCAGGATGTGTATAACCACTTGTACGTGGTCCAGGAATTACCATTGTTGTATTTACATCAAATGTTATTTCTGAAGTAACAGCATCAATAGTAATTTTTTTTGTGGTTTCTGTTGGTGGAATTCCAACCGAATCACCTCTATCATATGCAACTAAAGCATAATAATAAGTTTGTCCATTAATTACATTATTTGAGTCCACATAAGAATGTACTAAACCACTATTGTTTCCTAAATAGTATTGTAAACCTCTACCTTGATAAGGTACTAATGAATAACCTTTCCATGGATCTTCTAAATTAGCTGTCCAAGTTAAGTTATGATTTAAATCAGTAAATGGTTCACCACTATCATATTTACCGTTTTTATTTTTATCAACATATGGTTCATCAATTACATCAATATCCCATCTACAATCTGTTCCATCAACTTTTTTCAAAGGATCTAATAAAAAAGCAGAGCCTTGACCATCAGTAATTGTCTGAATATCAGTAAAACCAGGGTCTGTACTTCGATAAATTACATAACCTTGGAAATCTTCACCAGTAATAGGATCATTACTTTCTTCAGCTTTGGAATCCCAATATAACGTAACTTTTTTATCATCGGGTATTGCTACTAAAGTTGGTGTTACAGGGGGTTTGTAGAATTGATAATTTTGGTTATAAATTCTCTGAACCGTTTCAGCACTTGTTAAAAGATCGCTTAAATCTTCACCATTTAACAATGCCATTGAAATTCTTTTAGTTTCACCAGCCTTGAGGGAAATATATCCTGAACCAAATATAAATACAATATCAGTATTTTGTTGAATAGCACTAAAGTTTCCAGGAATTGATCTATTCCACATAGATTCATCATTAGATATTTTATCACTACTCCATGACCAGCTATTAAACGAAGTTAAACCAATCTGATCTGATTCATCTAAATCAGTAAACTCAAAATTCGGTTCTCCAGGTGTTAATGGATTAGGTGAACCATCTGCCAACTTGTCACCGGCAGTAGGAACTCCATCCCCTTCTCCAAAATCGCCGGTATTAGCAACACCATCAACACCAACATCGTGGATATCTACATTCCAGTCACCATCATTATCAATTCCATCTTCTTGGCTTTCATCAATAATGCCATCGCCATCATTATCAATACCATCAGTTGCATCACCAGGACTTTCCAAAAACTTGCAACCTAAATAGCCAGATTTTAGACCACCTCTTCCTTTCATATCCGGATCCCAAAAATAAACCATACTTCTTGCGTAAACCGGTATTTTACTAATATTCATACTATCTAATGAATATGGAGGCACGAAAAACCCATGGTCATCTTTGTTTTCAGGAGAACCGCCACCAATATCAGGGTCTCCATAAATACCGAATAAAACAGTATCCAAATCTTTTGGACTTACATTAGTAATTGAATACATAAAGAAAATAGTGTTTTCAGCTAAAGCATTACTCCACTGAAAAGCTCTTCCATCAATTTGAACTCCTAATCCTCTTCTTGAAAGATCATTATCAAATGGGAAATAGTTAAACTCTCTATTATCTCTATCATCCATAGCCCAATAAACTTCCAAATCTGCATTAGTTGCATTCAAGGAAAGCAATCCAGGCCATACATATCTACCTAAAGTTGGATTATACCAAGCTCGAGGCCAGCTATCTGGTTTTCCATCACCATCAGAATCGGCAGCAGGATTTGAAGCAATCAAATCTTGATCAGGATCAGCATAACCAGGTAGTGGTTGCCATTGCCATAAAGTATCACCTTCAGGGTTTACTTCTCTTAAATTAGGTGAAGTATAATCCATCAAGCCATCAGATATTATTCTTCTATATCCGGTTGGACTTGTTACATCAGGAACCGATGCTCCAACAATTGGACAAAATTGGAAAACGTAATCCAAATTTCTCCAAACAAAGTTATTTACACCTCTAATAGCGTCTAAACCAGGTGCAATTCCACCATAGTTATATATTTCTACCGCAATTTTATTTCCATTCATGAAATAGTATTTTCTATCCTTCTGACCCATTGTTTTTGCAAAACTCGGAATTGTATTATCCGGCTTTTCAGGTACACCAACAGAAGGACCATCTACTGATTTCATAACATAATTATTCATATAGTTATATACTTCTTGGTGCTCACTATTCCGTTTTGCATCATTTGAAGTATTTTGTGCATTTACTACACAAAACAAACTAATAAATATTATAATGGATAATTTAATTTTAATATTTAAATTCATGTAATTCTCCATTTCTTCATTAAAAATCTACAGAAAAACCAACTCTTACTTCTCTTGGAGCTGAATAATAAGTAGGTCTTACAAAATATTCATCTGCAGAATGTATTCCAGGTATAGATTCTGCTAATTTATTAGTTTGTTGAGCAGGAGTTTGATTTTGAGTTAAACTATAAGTAGCTCTACCTGTATCACTATAGATATATCTTTCATTAAGAGTATCAAATAAATTAAATACTTTTAAGAAAACTGTAAAATCAAAACCAAATAGATTTATTACTTTATCTGCTAACAAATCAACTGTTACTTGAGAAGGTTTTCTTCCACTATTGGTTCTTAAATATAATTGAGAATCAATTAATTGTGGAGTATATGGCAACCCAGAACCTAATCTTGCTACAAGAGTAATATTCCAATCTCTTGAATTACCTACTGTTACTGTTCCATTTAAAGTATGAGTTTGATCCCAAGTCAACATTACAGGAATCTTTTCTGATTGTCTTCCTGATGAAAGATCTAAGAAGAATGCGTCTGAACTTGTTTCATTTCCTTCAGAAACAGAGAATGTATAATCTAAACTAAAACCTAACAAGCTATTAGCAGTACGTTTTTTTGTAAGCGAAAGCGTAATACCTTTATTATTAGCATAATCTTTATTTACATACATTAAATATGTTTCATCACCACTAATTCTTATTTGCTGAACTGCAAGCAAATCTCTAACATCTTTATAATATCCGGTAACATTAAATGCTATATCTTCACTTAATTGTTGTTGTAAACCAATTTCATAAGTAATTGTTTTTTCAGGATTTAAATTAGCATTTCCAAAAGTTGGTGTTCCAACTGAAAAACTATACTTAAAATCTGGGTTTACATACAAGTTTCTAAATGTTGGCATCTGGAAGAAATGCCCATATGAAAAGTGTATAATACCGGTTTCAGTAATTGGGAATGATAAACCAACACGAGGACTGAATTGATGTTTTGCCGAAGCATCTGTCAACAAAGTATTTGGGTCAACGTATGAAGGTAAATTTGGATTATTTGGTGATGGATTAAACACATCAGTTGAATACTTTGAATTAGAATCAAAATAATCATAACGTAAACCAACATTTACAATCAACTTATCAAATTCCATTTTATCTTGTAAATATGCAGATATTTCTACCGGTTTCTTTTGATAACTATCGTGTGAAGCAGTTTTTAATGACGCAATTGTTGGAGTTAAATATCGAACTGTATCTCTTAAAATAGAAAAAGTTTCGTAATCCAAAACGTGGGATTTATATTGAGCACCAAATTTTAGTTCATGATTATTATCAAGCTGGCTTGTTATATCAAATTTAAGACCATAAGTCTGTGATCTTTGATAATAGTGTGAGTTTGAAGTACCACCTGATAAAAATGTGTAGTTTGTTGCAACATTTGATTTGAAATCAGGTTGATATCGTGGATCAGCATGTAAGCCATCTAAACTCATACCTGCGTGATAGTCAACTTCATTACCACTTGCATCTAACAACGGATATAAATATTGTTTATAATCATTAATATTATAAGAACCTTGCAAAGTATAAAAAGTTGAATTACTTAAAGCATGGCGAATCTCTAAAGAGTTCAACATACCCCATTCATAATTATTCATATTTGCATCAGGATTATATTTTAAATCATGATTATAATATTGTTGTTTTGATTTAGAAAAAAGAAAATCCCAGTTAATTTTTAATGTAGACATTGGACGATAAGTTAATTTAGCAGTAGAGCTAAATGATTTTCCTGCATCCATTGCTACATCTTTTCCGTCACCATTTGATGAAACCCTAATATCGTTGGGGTTGGCAGGATTTATCCAAACAGAATCTGTTGTAAGCTGTTCTCGTTTACCATAAAGATAACCACCATCGTCATTGTATCTACCGGAAAAGAAGAAGGTTAAATAATTCTCCAAAAATGGTACCGGTCCACTAAATGTGAGTTCCCCAACCCAGTTATTTAATGGATTAATATCACCTATATTATAAAATATATCGTCGTTGGCACTAATTTGATCCCCTGTGTAAAACGACGCAAATCCTTTATATTTACTACCACCTTCTTTTGTAACAGTATTTACAATACCACTAAGAGCGTTACCATATTCAGCGTTAAAAGTACCACTAACAACTGACAATTCTTGGATTGCATTTGTAGCAATGTTTACTGATCTTGTATTATCAAAGGGATTAGAAATAGAAACACCATTTACCGAATATGATATTTCTGTTGAACGACCACCTCTAATATGTAATTCACCACCGGCACCTTGTACAATACCAGCTTGCAATGATAATATTTGAGTAATACCTTCAACAGGTAATGATTCTATTTGAGAAGCGTCAAGTGATGTATGCGACGAAGTCAAATCTTTTCTTATCAACGGAGCTTCTGCTTGAACCACAACAGTTTCTAAAGTAACGTCTCCAGTCTCTAAAATAACATCTAATCTCGTTGTAAAATCAACAGCTACTTTTACATTTGCAAAAGTCTTTTTCATATACCCAACACCGGAAATAATTACTGTATAATTTCCTGGGGGTATATTATTTATTATAAAATTACCATCTATATCAGTTGCAGCCCCTAATGATGTTCCTTGAATTATAACATTGATACCTATAAGCGGTTCACCTGTTTCTTTTTCAGTTACTTTACCGGCTATTTTACCGGTTGTCCCTGCAAATTCATTAGAAAACATTCCGGATAAGAACAATATAGAAATAATAAATAGTAATTTTTTTAACATTACTATTCCTCCGAAGCATTTGTGATTAAATATATCGGACTTAAAAGTATTATTATTGGAAATAGATTTAAGTCATTTTAATTAAAAAATAGAATAATTTTTAAGCAAAAAAAAAGCCGTGAATAAAATTATTCACGGCTAATATGTATTCCAAATTATTTCACTAAACTCATCTTGATAGATTTTGTATAGTTTCCATATTTTAATACTGTAATATAAGTACCACTTGCAACTGATTTGTTGAAATTGTTAGTACCATCCCAAGTTACTTGGTATGAACCTTTTGACATATCACTATTAACCAATGTTTTAATTTCACTACCTAATACATCATATACTTTTAAGCTAACATTTTTGTCAACTGGTAATGAGAAATTAATAGTAGTTGATGGGTTAAATGGATTTGGGAAGTTTTGACTTAATGTATAGTCATCAGGAGTTACAATCTGTAAATCTTGTGCATTAACACCAAGCATTGTAGTAGGATCAATATCAAGAACTCTTAAGTTAATTGCATAAGGATTATAAACTTTTACAGTTGAATCAGGAACAAAAGCTTGTGATTCAGCATCCCATGTATAGAATTTTTTAGTAATAGAATCAGCAACACTTTGGTAACCTAATAATACTTCTCTCATTCCATTGTTGTTCATATCTGTTCCGGCAAACATTCTTGATACGAATGCACCTTCACCTCTAACAGTATCAATAACACCGGCAGAATCATAAATACCTAATGATGTATAAACTGCTGCATCACCTTCATACCATATTTTGGCTTCATAATTTTCTTCTTCATAAATTGAACCGCCTTTATACTGTAAACCAACTAAGTTATAACCAGCAGCTCCACCTAAAAGTAATTCATCACAACCATCACCGTTAAAGTCAAAAGCACCAGCTCCCCAATGTGAACCAGTAGTTTTTCCAGCTAATGACCAGAAACCTTCTCCAAGGAAACCTGAAGTAATGCTATCAGTAGCTTGTGAAGAAACCCATCCATAAACACCATCACTATATGGTTGAGCACTAACTAAAAATGGGAAGTAATTGATTGTTGAACCTGTACCAACATAAGTAATACCAAAAATTTCATCTTTGTTATCACCATTAACGTCGCATGGGAAAATACCCATATAAGCAGTAGCATCTTCAGCTAAATATTTTGTATATTCAGCATAATGATCAGTTCTTCCATCTGTTGTTGGAGTTGGATATCTATATTGATCAGCACCCATAGGTTCAATTGACCAGAATCCATAAAAATTCCAATAATGGTTAACGATTTCAGGTTTGTTATCACCATTAATATCAGCTAAACAAGCATCCCACAAAGAAGTACTTGGTGAGAATTGGTTTTCTGGAGTAGTTGTAGGATCTCCACCTTCAATCTGCCATGTAGCAAATCCAGGGATATCACCACTAACACTCAAAATGTATACTTTACCATCTTGGTTAGCAACTATTAATTCAGATTTTCCATCACCATCATAATCATCAACGCCAGCTGCTTCTCTATCTGTACGAACTGCACCTACACCTGCTGCTGTAAAAGCATCATAAGGTAATACGATAGCTGGTTCTGTTCCAAATGATTGAGCTGTTGGATCCCATTCCCAAACCATGATTGAACCAGTATATCTTGGTCCATGAGGATAAATAACTTCTTTGTTTCCATCACCATCAAAATCACCAAAACGAATCCAACGAGGGGTAGAATTTGGGTTACCACCGTTTGGATCAGAAGGAGAAGACCAAATCATTTCAAGAACATTACCATTCATTTCAAACATATGAATTCTTCCACTGTTTGAGTAATCTGTTGCCATAACTTCATATTTACCATTAGCGGTAATATCTTCAGCAACATAAACACTTCTTAAACCTTGATCTGTTGCCCATGGTCTTACTGAATCGGGCAAAGCTTGGTTTTCAGCGGAATTGAACGTAGCTATTGATGTGCCAGCTTGAGCAAACATTATTGTGCTTGCCGCTACTAACATCACCAAAGTTGTAACTAACTTTTTCATTACATTACTCCTTATTATTGATTGTTTATTGTGTAAAAATAAATCTCTTTAAATTAAGGATTTTTTTTTAAAAAACCATATAGTTTTTGATTTTTTTTTCATTATTACGAAATTATCCTTATTTTAATACCATTAATTAAGGTAAATTATGGATATTAATTAAATTAGAGGAACGTTATGAAATTTTGTATGATTCTATGTTTATGCTTTTATTTTTCAAATTATTACGCTCAGTCTTTTAGCTTTATTGACAAATTAGTTACAAATTCAATCTCAAACCACACTACACCAAACGCCAATGTTATTATAGGAAATGATAAGGAAACACTATTTCAAAAAGCTTTTGGTACAGATACTTATGAGAAATACTCTACTGAAGTCACTATTAATAGTATATACGACTTAGCATCTTTAACAAAAGTTTTTGCAACAACTTTGTGCGTTATGAAATTAGTTGATGATAACAAAATCAATATTAATGATTTTGTTGCTAAATATATTACCAAATTTGGAACAAATGATAAGGATTCAATTAAGATTATTAATCTCCTTCTTCATAATTCAGGTTTGCCTTCTTATTATACTCCAAAAGAAAAAAATATGGAAAGACAAGCCGTTTTAGATTCTATTTTTAATATAAAAAAGGCTTATACAACCGGTTCTCAAACTATATATAGTTGTTTAAATTTTATCACATTAATGAATGTTGTTGAATCGATAACTGGAACAACAATGTATGAGTTTTATAAAAAGAGTATAATAGAACCATTAAATTTAACTCATACTTATTTTATTCCCGATAATACTGTAAAACAAAATTGTATTTCAACTACTCCAAATCTAAAAGGTGAAGTTCATGATCCATTAGCCCACATGTTAAAAGGGTTATCTGGAAATGCCGGTCTGTTTTCAAATACAACTGATTTAGGCATTATATGTCAAATGATGTTAAATAAAGGCACTTATAGAGATGTAAAAATTTTTAGTTCTGAAACAGTTGAATTATTTACAAAACAATGGGAACCAAAGAGTTCAAGAGCTTTAGGATGGGATACAAATGGTTTCTTGACATCGTCTGCCGGCACTCTTTTCTCTCCAGTTTCTTACGGACATACAGGTTATACTGGCACTTCAGTTTGGATTGATCCTATTAGGAAACTTTTTGTTGTTTTGTTAACTAACAGAGTATATCCTGATGATAGTGCTGTAGTTTCTGATTTAAGGAAACAATTACATAATTATACTATTATGGAACTTGAAAATTTACCTACTGAACCAATTATTGAATTTTATGGGATTGATAGCAATAAAGGTAAAGTAATAATTAATAAAAATAATGAATACATATCAGTTGATAAAACTGATATATTTGTTAATTCATCAGATAAGTTTGCTTATTACGACTCCTTATCTTCAAATTCAAACTATGTTTTAATTGAAAATATAGAAAAGAATAAAATTAATGAAGTTAAATTATTAAACAATAAAAAAGAAAATATAAGTACTTTTTCAAGTACTTTTGGATTTAGAGGAGATAATCCTAATGTGCTAATAATTAATGCATGTAAAGGTGAATCTACAGCAAAAAAAGCATTAAACTTATCAGCTCGCGAAATTTATACAAACTTACATGAAAGTATTTCTTTTGAATGTTCGGCAATAGATTATGCAAAACAAAATTTAAATTTAAGTGATTATCAAATCATTGTATTATACTCAAGTGAAGACTCATACTTCCCATTTTTTGAGGATTCATCTTTTGTTAACAAATTACAAAAATATATTTTGAATGGTGGAAATTTATTAGTTTCTGGTTCTGAATTTGGCTGGTTTTTGGGACGTACAGAATCAGGAGTAAAATTCAATAAAATTTTTAGTGAATTATTTAACAGCAAGTATATAAAAGATAACTCTAATTGCCATAATATATTAGGATTAAAAGACTCTAAATTTGATGGATTAAAATTCTCTTTTGGAACCGAACAATCAATTTTTATTACAAAAACTTCTGATGTTATTGCTCCTGTAAATAATGCGGAAACAATCTTAGAATTTGAAAATGGTGGAAAGGCAGGAATTTCTGCATTGTTAGGTAAAGGTAAAATAGTTTATTTATCATTCCCTATTGAAACTATTAATGAAAAAGACGTTAAAGTTGAATTATTTAAAAGAATATTTGATTATTTTATGAACTAATTTTAAGGATAGCATTTTATGTTTAAGCGAACTATTGGGTTAATGTTTTATTTTTTAATGGTTATATCTACCATTAATGCTGAAGAGGATATAAACATTTATTCTCCATCAAAGAACAATGATAATTTTATTTTTTCAAACTACAAAAGAGATGCATTAATTATTTACAACAATTCAAAATCAACTAATACAATAATTTCTGGACTTGGTATTGGTTATAATTACTCTTTTTCAAAAAAAAGCAACCTGATTGGATATAAAAAAGTATCTGAAAATGGTTTGCAAATTCCTTATATTTTTGATGTTAATCAAAACAAAGAATATACATTAGCTGAGCCTTCAAATAAATATGGACAGGTAATGCTGAATGAGAACGGCTCTTTTGTTTATACTGACGACAACATATTAAACTATGTACAAGATGGTATAGTAAAAAAATATGATTTAGGTTATTATTCTAATTTAACTCCCCTTTCTAATAACAATTTATTCATTGCATTTAATGATGGCGAAGATCAGTTGTTTTTATTAAACTTGCAAACAAATGAACGAATAAAAATTACAGACAGTAAGTTTGGTTATTTTAATCCAAAGTTTAATTACAGTTCAAACTTGTTATTATACCAATCTCTTAGTGGAATTATGTTCGTTTATGATATAAACAAAGGAATTACAAAAGAAATTGGAATGGGAATTTCACCTAAATGGGCTGAATATAATAACATAATAACATTCTATAATAATAAGGTTGAAAAAGATAGCCTAATTAATTCAGATATATACACTTACGATTATTCAACCAATGTTATATCTAAAATAACTTCAACAGATAATTTATTTGAAATTGACCCTCAGTTTGTTGATAATGATTCAAAAATTGTGTATTCTGCTGTAAACAAATCATTTATATATCAAGTAGATTTATCATCTAAAAATATATTAGAAACTAAAATTCCATCTGAGCTTAACACTCGCAAAGTTGAATATTTAGTAGAAAGCAAAAACGTAAACTCATTAAGCATTCCATACGTACACCAAGTATATGATACTCCATCGTGGCATTACGGACATGGTTCATGTGCCCCATCTGCTGCTGCAATGGTTTTAGCTTATTACGGAATATTACCTCCATGGTTAGTTGTATGCCCTTCTCCTTACCAGCATTACAATTATTATGGACGTTATGTTTGTGAAAAATACCGCTATCGCCAAATTGAGTATTCATATATGGATCCTGATGGTGATGGTAATGAATCTTGGGGCGGTTATGGGTTTATGTGGTCAACCGGTAGCCCTTACTCTCGCATGGCTGATTATTATAGATATCATGGTTTAGCTGCAACACAATCTGAAAGTCCTGCTATCACTGAAGCCTTGACTGAAATTAACGCATCACGCCCTTACACAATGTGTGTTTTAATAACTTCGTCTGGACATTTACTTATTGCACATGGTATTGGAGCTGAAACCCATACTCTAATTTTCCATGATCCATACGGCAATAAAAATACTCCCGGATATCCAAGTTATGATGGTCAATATGCAAGATACGATTGGCCCGGATACAATAATGGATTTGAAAATTTAAATTTAGTAGCATGGTGTATTAAAACTTCGAAAAATTATGATACTACTCCAGAAGATACTTTAGTTGACGATAGACAATACACAACAGGATTTTACTTACATAACAGAACTCCAGCTACAATGATGAATTGGTATGACAGAAGAACTGGAGGATATAAAAACCATTTCTGGTATACTGAAACTAATGCTACAATGGATACAGATTTAGTATATGCAACTTGGAAACCAAAACTTCCTGAAACTGGATTATACGATGTTCAAGTTTACATCCCTGATAGTTACAATACTTGTAAAAATGCTATTTATAAAATTCATACGCTTGATGGAGTTAAAGTAGTTAATTTAAATCAGTCTATTTACACTTCACAATGGGTTTCTCTTGGTGTATTTAATTTTGCACAAGGAGATACAAGTTATGTTTATTTAGGGAATGCTTCCGATTCTGCAGGTACAGCAATTATTTATGATGCAATCAAATGGGTTAGAACTGATTCTACAACTGATGTTAATTCAGAAGATATTGGTATTTTTGACAATTTTGTTGTTAATCAAAACTATCCAAACCCATTCAATCCTTCTACAACAATTTCTTACTCCATTCCATCAAATGGGTATTTACAAATTCAGCTGTATAACGAGTTGGGTCAATTATTAGATGTTATTAAAAATGGAGAAGTTATTAAAGGACAATATAATGAAACTATTACATTTAATAGTGTTGCAAGTGGTCATGTCTTTATTAATTTTTCATTTAGAGATTCGAACAGCGGAAAGATGACTTCAAAAACAATTAAAAGTTTATTTATTAAGTAGTTATAACAGAACGGTTACTGTTTAATCAGTAACCGTTTTTATTTTCTTAATATATTTATATATTTCAGTACTAATTAATACTATTATAGAACAACCAATTGCCAACAACCATTCAACACCAGTTAATTTTACGGTATGAAAAGCCTCTCTAAATATCTCAAAACTAATTACTGCATAAGTAAATAATACAGATATTAAAATACTACTTAACAACGGAATGTTATTAAATGGATTCATGCTCATCGATGGATTGACTAACGACCTACAACTTAAACCATTAAACAATCGCGAAAATATCAAAGTTGCAAAAAATAAAGTCTCTGCTTTTTCGTCTGACAAACCAATATTTAACGCATAAGAAAAAACTCCCATTGTTATTAACCCAATTAAAACACCTACCAAAGCAATAAACTTAAGAGCATCTTTATTAAGTATACCTTCTTTAACATTTCGTGGTTTATTTTTCATTAAGCCAAGTTCAGTTGGCTCTACTCCTAATGCAATTGCAATAAGTCCATCCATTAGAAAATTTATAAAAAGAATTTGAACTGCTTTAAGAGGAATTGGCAATGTAAAAGCTAAAGCTAACATCATTCCAATTACAGTTCCAAAATTACCCCCTAATAAATAGACTAAATATTTCCTGATATTTTGAAATATACTTCTCCCTTCCTCAACAGCTGATACTATTGAAGCAAAATTATCATCAGTTAAAATCATATCAGCAGCATCTCTACTAACGTCAGTACCTTTAATGCCCATTGCTACACCAATATCTGCTTTTTTTAGAGCTGGAGCATCATTGACCCCATCCCCTGTCATTGCCACAATATTCCCTTTTTTCATTAAAGCATTTACAATTTTCAGTTTATGCGATGGAGATATTCTTGCATATACATCGGTATGTTCTACAACTTTATCAAATTCCTCTTCATTTAAATCCTCTAATTCATTACCGGAAATAGACTTCCCATACTTCATAATTCCCAATTCTTTTGCAATAGCAACAGCAGTTACTTCATTATCGCCGGTAATCATTATTGGTTTGATTCCAGCAGACTCACATTTTTTAATTGCTAATTTAACTTCGGGTCTTGGAGGATCAATCATTCCAATTAATCCACCAAAAATTAAATTATTTTCAATATTATTGTAGTTATCTTCAAAATGAGGCTTAAAAGCTATTGCTAAAACTCGTAAGGCTTTTTCACCCATATCATTAGCCACTTTTAGTATATCTTTTCTCAAGGATTCATTTAATTCAATTATTTCATCCTTAATTAAAAACAATTTGCAAGATTTTAAAATAACCTCTAAAGCACCCTTGGATATAACGTATTTCTTTTCGCCATTAAATAAGTTTACAGTTGTCATCCTTTTAGTTTCGGATGAAAATGGTATTTCATATATACGATTAAAGTCACTTTGTTTGTGTTTTGATAAATCCACACCAGCCTTTGCTGCTGCCACAACAATAGAGCCTTCAGTTGGATCGCCGACTATTTTATATCCATCGTCATATTTGTGCAACGTTGTATCGCAACACAAGGCTCCTAATTCTAAAACAAATTTTAGATTTATTTCTTTCTCAGGTTCTACATCTGACCCTTTTGATGAAAATGTTCCATTTGGAGAATACCCTGCTCCAGATATTTCATAAACGTTATTATTTATATAAAATAGACGAGCAGTCATTTCATCTTGAGTTAAAGTTCCTGTTTTATCAGTACAGATAATATTTGTAGCACCAAGTGTTTCAACAGCGGGTAATTTTCTAATTAAAGCCTTTTTCTTTACCATTCGTCTAACTCCAAGGGCAATACTAATTGTAACAACTGCCGGTAAGGCTTCCGGTATAATTGCAACAGCAACGGCTACACCCCATATAACCATACTTAAAATTGGGTACCCTTGGAAAAATCCTAATACACTCATAATTATTGCAATAATTATAGCATAAATTCCAATTTTTTTACCAAGACTGTTTAGGTTGTTTTGTAAAGGAGTTTTTCTATTTTCGGTATCTCTCAGTAACATTGCAATTTTACCAAATTCGGTATTCATACCAGTAGCAACAACTACTCCAACTCCTTTTCCATAGGTAACATTAGTCCCCATGAATACCATGTTTTTTTGGTCGCCAATTGGAATTTTGTTTGTATTAATGCTTTTAGCATGTTTATTAACAGCAGTCGACTCTCCTGTCAGAGATGCCTCATCAGTCTTTAAATTTATTACTTCTATTAAACGTAAATCAGCCGGTATTTGATCTCCAGCTTTAATAAATACAACATCGCCTTGTACTAAATCTTCAGCTGGTATTACTCGCTCAATTCCATTTCGTATAACTGTAGCTGTATGAGCTGCCATTTTCTTTAATGAGTCAATTGCTTTTTCAGCTTGATATTCTTGAACAAATCCTAAAACACCCGCTAAAAGGACTATTATTATTATTGCTAATGCTTCAACAGGCTGATCTATCAATGCAGATATTCCTGCTGCAATAATTAAAATCACTATCAATAAATTCTTAAACTGTTCCAACAATAATTTGAATATAGATTCTTTTACCCCGTCGTGGATAATGTTTTTACCATGTTTGATAGAGATTTTTTTTGCGTCATTTTCATTTAAACCAAGCCTTGATGTAGAGAGTTTAGAAAATAGTACATCAATTTCGTCCGTAAACCATTTGGAATTAATCTGTTCTGGTTTTTGCTCTGTGTTTAAACTGCTCATTATTTAGCCATTTTTTTTATTTTCTAATATAAATATATAAAATTTATTATTTTAATAAAATCGTAAATTATTTTGAATTTTAAGTAAATATTTATTTTAAAATGAGTTTCAAATTATTTTCTTTAACCTGATTATACTTTAATACCATATGTCATAAAGTTTTGAATATAACTAAATAAAAGTTTATTACTAAACAATATGATTAGACATTTAATTTTTATATTATATAAGATTTAATTCCTTTTTTATTTAATGTTAATTTATTAGCTTTTAATGTTGTTTATTATTAATTACCATTTTTTTATGAACTTTCGAGTAATAGTTTTTTTATTTTTAATTATTTTCCCTGAATGTTTAATTTCACAGAATAATTATATATACCGCAATTTACGAATTGAAGACGGACTTTCTCAAAGTACGATTTTTTCGTTAGCTCAGGATAAAAATGGGTACATTTGGATTGGCACGGCTGATGGTTTGGATAGATATGATGGATATAAACTAAAAATCTACAAATTAAAGAATTCCCTTACGGATAATACAATAAATTCCATTTTTATCGATAAAAACGGATTTATGTGGGTAGGTGTTTTGAGTGGCGAAGTTAATCTTTATAACAAGAATACAGACTCATTTACTCATTTTGACTTGAAAACCCTTATTAACCCTATAATTGTTGATGACAAACCAGTTGCAACTGATTATCCAATGACACAGTATGCACGTACCAGCAATACTGCAATAACTTCAATTACTGAAGATAGCAATGGTAGATTATGGGTTGGGACATGGGGAATTGGATTGTTCTGTTTTGATAAAATTGGAAGCAAATTAAAACTTAACAAACATTACATGGGGAATAATAATACATTAAAAAGGATAACTAAAGTAATTACTTACAAAAACTATACTTTAGTTTCAACACTTGGGAATGGTTTTTTTATATTAGATAAAAAATCTGAACAAATAAAACAGATTACTGATTCATCACCTAAATCTAATTTACATTCTAATGAATTGTTAACACTATTTGTTACTAAAGATAATACAATAATTTTATCAAACTATAAAAAGGGTATTCAAACTTGTAAAATAGATAATGCTTTTTTTCATAATTTATTTAATAAAAATATTTTTCCAAAATTCCAAGATATAAACGCCCCATTTTATAATGTTATGAGTATCGTTTGTGATTATAATAATACTCTTTGGTTTGGTACATTTGGTAACGGACTCTACAAATCAACGTCTAACAAACTAACGGAATTTATCAATTTTAGACATGAACAATTCAACCAAAGCTCACTAATAGATAATGAGATTATTTCTTTATTAGTAGATAGAACCAATATATTATGGATTGGAACACATCTTGGGAAAGGGGTTTCAAGACTAATAAAGGGCAATATTAAGTTTAATTCATTACAAAAAGAAAGCAATACTAACTTAAAGCTGAATGATGATGTTGTATGGTCAATTTACCAAAAAGATGATATATTATATGTAGGGACATACAGAGGTGGGCTTAATATTATAAACTTTAGAAATAATACTTCTAAGTACCTGACAAAAACTAATTCCAAAATTAGTGATAATCATTTACGAAAAGTAACTATGGATAGTTTTGGGAATCTTTGGATAGGAACATTTTCTGGCGGACTTAATATTTATGATAAAAAAACAAATAAATTTATTATATATAAAAATTCAATAAACGATTCAATGTCAATTAGTTCAAACCAAATTATTGATATATTGTTTGATGGGGATTCTGTTGCTTGGATTGGTACATATGGTGGTGGGCTTAACAGGTGTAAAATCAACGGAAATTCTTCTTTATCTAATCTTAAATTTGAACGTTATATTCACTTAGATGATAAAAACTCCATTAGTGATAATAGGGTTTATGTTTTACGTAAGTACGATAATGATAATCTTTATATTGGAACTTATGGCGGTGGATTAAACATATTAAATATTAAGACTAAAAAAATCAAAATTCTTAAAAACTCCCCTGCTAATAATTCCATTAGTGACAATAGAGTTCTGTCAATCTGTAAAAATAGTATAGGTGATATTTGGGTTGGAACATTTGGTGGAAACCTAAATAAATTTGATACAAGAACTGATTCCTTCCAAAGACTAAATTCAAACATTAGCCTTAATGCTCAGGTTATCTACGGAATTCTTGAGGATGATATAGGAAATTTTTGGTTAAGTACAGATAACGGTATTATTAAATATAATTATTCCACCAACAAAACTACATATTTTGATGTTAGCGATGGAATACAGAGCCTAGAATTTAGTGGTGGTGCTTATCATAAAAACAAAGATGGGATAATGTATTTTGGAGGTGTTGTTGGATTAAATTATTTTAATCCTGATAGTATAAAAGAGAATTTAAGTATTCCTCCTATCGTGATAACCTCATTTAAAGTATTTGATGAGGAACTTAACCTAAAAAATAATACAATTACATTAGATTATTACCAAAATTATATTTCATTTGAATTTTCTGCTTTAGATTATACAAATCCAACTAAAAATCTTTACCTTTTCACTTTGGATAATCTTAATAATTCGTGGATGTTAAGCGATTCTAAAAATAGAACAGCCACTTATACCAATCTTTCACCTGGAGAATATACTTTCAAAGTAATTGGTTCCAATAATGATGGATTGTGGAATGATAAAGGAATAAGCGTAAACATTATTATCCTATCCCCATTTTGGGAAAAATGGTGGTTTATTGTACTTGTGTCTCTAATAGTTTTGTTAATAATATTTTCAATAATATATTTCCGCTTTCAAAGTATCCTTGCTGTCGAAAGGTTAAAATCTAAATTAGCCGCAGATCTTCATGATAATATTGGCTCAGGTTTAACTGAAATATCAATTATGAGTGAATTGGTCGCAGCTCAAATACCTAATATCTCTAATAATTTAAATAAAGAACTAAATAAAATAAGTGATACTGCAAGATTATTAGTTGATACTATGAGTGATATTGTATGGGTGGTAAATCCACATAAAGATACAATTCATGATTTAATAATTCGTTTAAGAGATTCGTATGGTGATATATATTCATATAAGGGTATTGCATTCACAACGCTAAATGTTGATAAATTAATCAATGTAAAATTGAACATGGAATATAAACAACATCTTTACTTAATATTTAAGGAAGCCTTAAATAACTCACTAAAACATAGCAAATGCAATAAAATTAACCTTGAAGTGAATTTTAAAAACAATTATCTTAAAATAGTAATGAAAGACAATGGTATTGGAATTGATGTTTCAAATACTAAATTTGGAAACGGAATTAAAAATATGAAAAACAGAGCATCTTTACTCAAATGCAAACTTGATATTGTATCCAAATTGAATGAGGGAACTACTATTACTTTTTTTGGTAAGATTCATAATAATTCCGTGATTAAATCGATTTTTTTTGGGAAATGAAATGATAAATGTTGCAATAATAGAAGATAATAATATAATTAGAGAAGGGTTAGCAGCTTTAATTAATGGCACAACCGGCTATACATGTACCGGTTCATACGACAACTGTGAAGATTTTTTGATAAAATTTCCAAAGATTTCGTGTGATGTTGTTTTAATGGACATAGGTTTACCCGGTATGAATGGAATTGAAGGAGTAAAAAGAGCAGTTGAAATAAACCCAGACATTAACATACTTATGCTAACAGTATATCAAGAAAACAGTATTGTTTTTGATGCCCTTTGTGCTGGAGCATGTGGATATTTAGTAAAAAAGACTCCCCCGCTTAGATTATTAGAGGCAATTAAAGAAGCTTACGAAGGGGGGTCGCCAATGAGTGCTCAAATTGCTCGAAAAGTAATTACTGTGTTTCACCATAATCAAAATATTATTCAGACAAATTCTAAATTTGACCTTAGTTCGCGAGAAAAAGAAGTTTTAACAGGATTGGCTGAAGGTAATAATTATCAAGGTATTGCTGACTCATTATTTATAAGTATTGATACAGTTCGTCATCACATCCGTAATATTTATAAAAAACTACACGTACATTCACAATCAGAAGCAGTTTCAAAAGCTATTCGCAAAGGATTAATTTAGCCCAGATACTGCATAATCATGCAGTATTATACTGACTTTTCTCATTTACTTAAATAAAAACAACATATGTGTGCTGTTGTGTTTAGTGATTAGATAAACGTTTTTTTGTATTAAACAATAAAAAACTAATCACATTAATAATAGGAGCAATTATGCTGTTTTCTACAAAAAACAAAACAAATTACTTTTTCAGCTTCTTCGGATTAATCCTGCTCCTTTTAGCATTATTAAATCCCATTTATGCACAAGAAGCGAAAGGGTCAATTTCGGGAAAGATATTTGATTCAAAAAACAATGAAGAACTTATTGGAGCAAATATTTATGTCCCCGAACTAACAAGAGGAACCACTTCAAATGTAAATGGTGAATTTAAAATTGATAATTTACCTATTGGCAAAATTAACTTAATAATTAAATACGTTGGATATAAAGAAAAAGCTATCGAAGTGAATATAGAGAAAAATAAAACCACGTATGTTGAAGTAGCTTTAATTCCAACCGCAGTTATGCTTTCCGAATTAGTGGTAACCGGACAAGGTTCTGCAATTGAAAGGAAAAAACTTACTGCTAATGTTGAAACTATTAAATCTGATGAAATTAAATATGTACCAATTGAATCAGTTGATCAACTTTTGCAAGGACGTGTACCCGGTTTAAATTCTTTTACATCATCTGGTATGCCTGGAACAAGCGGTAGAATTTCAACACGTGGTGTAAAAAGTGCAGTAACTTCAACTACTCCAGTAATTTATGTTGATGGGATTAGAGTTGATAATAACGATGCTTTTAGATTAGCTCTGTCAACAGGTGGTGCAGAATCATCATCATTATCAGATCTTGTTGTTGGAGAAATTGACCACGTGGAAGTTATTAAAGGTGGTGCTGCTTCAACGTTGTACGGGTCGGAAGCTTCAAATGGTGTAATACAGATATTCACTAAAAAAGGGGTTCCTGGAAAAGCTAAATGGAGTTTTAACGTAACTTCCGGATTTGATGCTGCTGAAGAAAAATTTGTGGTTGAAGATTATTTGAAAAACAATCTTTTTCAAAAAGGATTTTATCAGAGTTATAAAGCTGGGGTAACTGGTGGAAATCAATTTTTTACTTATAACTTAAGTACCCAAATGTATGAAAATAAAGGTGTTATTATTGATAATAAAGCACAGAATAAAAATTATAACATCAATACCGGATTTAGAGTCATCTTAGACGAAACAATGAACTTAGAAATATCTTCAAGTTATACAAAAAATAAATATGATAGAATTTTTAACAATAATACAATAGGTTCACCTTATTCTGATTTTGATATTGGATCCTATAATGACGAATTAGGATATACCGACCATGATAGGGACTCTCTCTTAAACATCATGCTTACACCAAAAATCAATGATGATGTTGATAGATTTAGAATTGCTCTTAATTTTGATTATTCCCCAACAAAGTACTTTTTAAATAAATTTGTAATTGGTACTGATTATAGAAAAAATGAAGAGAGACTATTTATATCAAAAAAAATCGGGGATTTTTATGGTACAGAAAATGGTTGGGTAGAAAGATCTGACCGCGAGTACCAAACATTGACTTTATCTTATACCGGAATATTAACTTTACCAAAGTTATATGATATTGAACAAGTATTAACTTTTGGTGCACAAGGATTTAGAGTTGATGATAGAGAAGAATATGCCATTGGTGAAGATTTTTCTATACCGGGTACTGATGACTTTGATAATGCCGCCGTTATTAATGCTCAAGAAAGTAATAGACAATTATTTAATGGTGGTTTTTTCTTAAGTGATCAAATCAGTATTAAAGATAAACTTTTCTTTGATTTTGGTTTTAGATTAGATGGAAACTCAACATTTGGCGATGATATAGGGATGCAGTTTTATCCAAAAGCCGGTGTTGCCTATTTAATTACACAAGAGTCGTTTTTTCCGGATATTTTTAGAGTTGCAATTTCAAGCTTAAAATTCCGTGCTGCATGGGGTATGACAGGGAACTTCCCTACTCCATTTACTCGTGATAGAAGTTATGGTGCACAATCATTTTTAGGTAGAACGGGAATTGTATTTACTCCAGGCGGTAATCCTGGCAATGACGAATTAAAACCGGAAAAAACTTCATCAATTGATGCAGGTTTTGATTTAGGCTTAATTCAAGATAGAGTTTCATTGGAAGTAAATTATTTTTATCAATTAACTAAAGATGCTCTATTCCTTGTTCCTGAAGATCCTGCAGGTGGATTTGGTAGTCAGTTACAAAACGTTGGAGAAATCGAGAATAAAGGATGGGAATTATCTTTATTTGCTCAATTGATACAATCGGAAAATGTTTCACTTGATACAAAAATATCGTATTCTACACTTGATAACAAAGTAATCAGCTTAGGTGGTGCATCACCATTTAGTATTGCATCTTTCACTTTTTTACCAAGAAGGGTTGAAGAAGGTTATCCTGTTGGGGCTTTTCAGGTTAATATTCCAACAGGTAATGGTGACTATCAAAAAGCTTTAATCGGCAATCCATTGCCAACAAGCTTTGGTAGTTTCTCTCTGAATTTAACATTGTACAAAAATTTAACAATTTCTGCATTAGCTGAATATGCCTTTGGTCATCAATTTGTAAACATGAAAAAGTTACAAAGATACTTTGCAGGCACAAATGATACTGAAAATATTGTACCTGAAGGATATTCTTTCCAAACAGCTTCATCAATTTGGTTGGAAGATGCTGATTGGATAAAATTAAGAGAAATTGCTTTAATTTATAGAATTCCAGATTCTATATTTAAAGGTGTAACTATAAGTGCAAGTATTAGAAACGTTGCCATATTTGGTGTTGATACTAATACAGATCCCGAATTGAACGGTTACCAACCAAGTGGTCCCAATACAGGCGGTTATAACTTAGGTGATATTTCTGCTCCTCGTCAATTTAGACTTGGCATTAATCTTAATATTTAAAGGTGATAACATGAAAAAATTATTATATATATTGTTCATTTTCGCAACGGCGTTTTTAACATCTTGCGAATTGATTGACCCAACTGAAGTTGAGAATCCTGCAATTACCGAAGATAAATTGTTTGAAGATGCCACCGGTGGAGCAGCTCCGTTAATTGTTGGATTACAGTATTCTTTTTCTGATGCTTTAATGAAAACAATTACTTATACTGAAGTTACATCAGATAATTATGACAACACTAATACATTTTTATCTAATATAATTGATAATCCAAGAGATATATTACCGAACGAAACTCAGTTGGATGATACACGTGAGATATATTTTGAACTTCAAACAATACATGCTAAAGCCCTTTTTGGAATAGAAGTGATTTTACCAAAAGATGCTAATGCAACTTCAGATGATTATTCAGAAGTATATTTTTACAAAGGGATGGCTCTTTTAATGTTGTCTGAAAACTTTTCTGCTTTCCCAATAAAAGAAGGCGGTATTATGGTTAAGTCGGAAGAAGCTTTAACTATTGCTATCAATGATTTAAAGCAGTCAATAGATTATAATGGTTCATCTGATAATATTTCAAGATGTTATTTAGCTTTGGCTCGTGCTTATAGACTTTTAGGCGATAAAAACTCAGCATTTGATTACGCTTCTTTGGCTATTGCAACAAATTCCAATTTTTTATTTGCTGCACAATACGATGCAGCTAATTTAGATAATGAATTGTACACTTTTACTGTTGCAAGAGCAAACACAAATGATATGCAGCCTTTACCAAGTCTTGATTTTTTAGATCCAAAATACCCTGATGAAGTAAGTGAAATACCTGCATTAAAATCTGAGGAAGCATACTTAATTTTATCTGAAATTGCTTTGGCAAATAACGATTTAGCAAGTGCAAAAGAACAATTAAAAAACACTTTAACCCTTGTTAAAAATAGAAGTATTGTTGAATTTAATGATCGCGATCCAAGAACCGATCGCCCAAATGATAATAGCTGTATTGTAGTTTTTAACAATTCGTCAATCCAATATAGTGGTTTGATTAAAAAACGTAGCAATAATCCAGTTCAGATTGGTATTGTTTCTAATACAAGTATTACGGAACAAAACATTAATGATTTAGCAAATATTACAGATGCTTTTGAATTGCTTTATAAAATGCGTCAAGAAGTATTCTTTTGTGAAGGAAGAAGGATGAGTGATTTAGGAATTAGACTTCCTGTTATGCAGACACAAATTGATGCAAATTCAAATATTAATAACGGCGATTATGGAACTTCCGTAATAGTACCAAGTTATATACCTTTTGGATATGGTTTAGACGAGTTCAGTTATGACGACAATTCTAAGATTGTTACTATTCAGTATAATATGAACCAGATAATTGCATTAAATATTTCAACAGCCTCCCCTTTCCTATAGGATTAATAATAAACAACTACTCAAACAAAAACCGCTCTTTAGCGGTTTTTGTTTATATTAAGGTATTAATCTTTTCAATTATATCAACCGATGTAATTCCATCTGCTTCAGCATTAAAACTTGGAATTATTCTATGTCGTAATACCGGTATAACAAATTTTTTAACATCATCAATTATCGGTGTAAATCTTCCCTCAAAGGCAGCATTGGCTTTAGCCGCTAATATAAGATATTGCGAAGCTCTTGGTCCAGCACCCCAGCTAATAATAGAATCTAACTGATTAAAAGAACCTTTTCTTGTAGCCGAAACAAATTTTACAGCATATTCTACCACATTATCTGCTACCGGAATATCCCTAATTAATTTTTGAAATTCATTAAGTTCATTTACCCCAATAGTTTTTTGTAACTCAACCAAATAATTGCCTGTTGTACTTTTAATAATTTCAATTTCTTCTTTTTGTGAGGGATAATCTAACCACAAATTGAACATAAATCTATCTAATTGAGCTTCAGGTAAAGGATAGGTTCCTTCTTGTTCAATTGGATTTTGAGTTGCAAGAACAAAAAATGGCTTTGGTAATTCATATATATTACCTGCCGCTGTAATTTTGTTTTCCTGCATAGCTTCTAATAAAGCTGATTGTGTTTTGGGCGGGGTTCTATTAATTTCATCCGCTAAAATAATGTTGGAAAATATTGGACCTTTAACATATCTAAAGTTTCTGTTACCACTAACTTTATTTTCTTCAATTATTTCTGTTCCGGTAATATCAGAAGGCATTAAGTCGGGAGTAAATTGTATTCTGTTAAATGATAAATCAACAACTTCACTAATTGTTTTTATTATTAATGTTTTTGCTAATCCTGGTACACCAACTAATAAACAATGTCCCTTTGAAAATAAACTTATTAATAAGTCATTAATAATTTTTTCTTGACCAATTATTACTTTGCCAATTTCAGCTTTAATATTTTTAATTTTTTGATTTAGTAATTCTACTAATTCAGCGTCAGTTAACTTTTTTTCGGAATTCAAATATCCACCTAAATCCTAACTTCCCAATAAATTGTTTTTCTTAATTCTTGAAGCCAATCATTATATTGTTTTTCTTTTTTTGTATATTCAGCTATCTTTTTTAACTCGTCAAAATCATTTTCAATAGTGGGTTTATGTTCAGGAATTCTTTTAACCAATTTTACTATATGAAATCCATAATTATTTCTATCAAGGTCTAAGCGTTTTGGATAACTAATTTCCCCTTCTTTCATTTTAAATATAACATCTTTCATGTTTTGGTCTAATTGATTAATTTCAAAAGTACCAAGGTCTCCATCAAAACGCGAATTTTCTTTATCATCACTATATTTTTGAGCGTAATACCCAAAAGTATTTTTACCTTTTAAAACGCTATCTCTTAACTCACTTAAAAACTCAATTGCTTGCAAATCAGACGCATCGTCACTTTTTATTTTTATCAATATATGTCTTGTTCCAATACCTTCTCCACGACGTTCTAATAATTGTATTATATGGTAACCAACAGGAGATTCTACAACTTTTGATAATTCACCGGGTTGTAAAGAAAATGCCGCAGCTTCAAACTCTGGGAAAAATACACCACGTTTTACATATCCTAAATCACCACCTTGAGCTGCACTGCCTGGATCGTCAGAATACTTTTTTGCCAATTCTGCAAAATCAGCTCCATTTTTTAATGAATCCAATAATTTTTTAGCAAGGTCATAAGCAGCTTTTTTTACTCTGTCTCCTTTTTGTGGATTGATAAAAATATGTGAAATTGAATACTTTTCCGGAATTACTCCTAATGAATCTTTATATTCAGTATAAAACTCTTCTACTTCTCTTCGAGTAACACTAATTGAACCAAACTTTTTCTGTTTTACTTTTTGACTCATTAAGTTTTTCTTAACATCATCATGTAATTCTCTTCTTATCCTATCAATACTCATTCCATATGACTCTTCAAATTTTTCTTTTGAGCCATATTGATTAATAAAGTAGTTTATTTGATTATCTAACTGCTGGCTAATCTCATCTTCTGTAACATTAACCGAATCAAGTTCAGATTGAGCATATAGTAACTTTTCGTTAATCATAGCGTCAAGGACTTGTTTCTTAACGTTTATATCATTAGGATTTAAATTTCGTTGGGTTGCTAAATAGTTTACTTGAAGATTAAGCTCCGAAAGCAAAATGATTTCATTATCAACAACTGCAGCAACTTTATCTAAAACTTCCTGACCACTAATTTTAATAGATATTAAAAATATAATTATTGTGAGAGTTTGTAAGAATTTCATTTATTTACCTATTTATTTTAACATCGTATTTACTGTATAACTCAGAAATGTAATTTTTAAGTTTAATTTTATATTTGGTGTTTAATAACCTTTGTTTAATTAGCGGTTTTATATAATCATAATCAGGAATATCGTATTTATAATATTTTTTTACAAGTTTAACTATATAAAACATATTATCGTTTGCATTAATAACAATACTTACTTCATTTGGCAACATTCCTTGAATATATTTAAGAAGTATTGACGGTTGAACTTGATGTTTGTATAAAAATATTTCTGATTGGTAATTAAACGCAGATTTTTTATTCTTATACTCTTTTAATAATCTATCCCAATTTTCGTCTAATAACCGTTTCCTAAATATTGAAGCTGTTTGTAAGTCGTTAAAAACAACAGAACTAATAACGTATGCGTCATTATTCAAACGATAATCAGCTTTATAAGAATTATAATTTTCTATTAAAGCAGACTCTTTAGTATTTACTTCAAAATCACGAATTATTTTTTTAGTAAGAATCGCAACAGCTAATTCTTTTTTTGTTTGTTCAATAATAAGTTTATAGTTTAAAGAATCTAATATTCCTTCATTTTTGGCTTCTTGATATAATACTTCGCTTTCTATCCAATTTCGTATATATTCTTCTCTATTTTTATTGCTATCCATAGAAGAACTGAGGAAGAAATTAATTTCTTCCTCATATAACTTTGAACTATTTACTTCTGCAACAGACCTTCTATTTTCATTGTCATCTGAACAAGAAATAAGCAGTAAGCAAATAAGAAATACACTATTTTTCAGCCTTAAATGCTTTAAGAAGAACATCTTGATTAAAGTTATTAATTGGATATTTTTGGTTTAACTGATTAATATATTCTTCCTCTAATCTTTTACTTTCTTTTTCTTGATATAAACTCGCAACTTCAGCTTTAGCTTCTTCAAATGTTTTAATACCGGCATGGCGTTTTTTATTCAATCTAATGATTGAGTAACCACCTTTAACTTCAACTGGTTTAGTATACTCACCTTCATTTTTTATATTAAAAGCAATTCTTGCTAATTCATTAACTTCAACATCCATCATGCCATAAGCTCCTTTTTTTGCTTTGTAACCATAACGTTCAGTTGATGTTTTTGCTAATGAATCAAAATCAGCACCAGCTTCTAATTGAGCATATAAAGAATTGATAACACTATCTTTTTTAGCAAATATTTCACTAAAATCGGCACCATCTTTTACTTTGTAATTTTCTTTTGTATTTTCATAAAATTCAACCATTTTTGTACTATCAAGTTTTATTTTATTCCATATTTCTTCTTCTTGAATTTTAAAAATAAAAATACCTTGTTTGTATTCTTTCATTAATTGAGCAAATTCAGGATCAATTTCTTCTAAGTTAGCAGCTTTTTGTTCCAAAAGTACATTTTTAGAAGTTTCATCTACAGCATCATTTAATGTTTTTTTATCAATTAATTTGTTTTGATATTTTACATCATTAATCACATAATTAAGTACACTATCCAAACCTACTTTGGCATTTGTTAAAGTAAATATTGCTGTATCTTTAACTGCTTTTCTAAAGTCACTTTCCCAATAATCATTATTAAATTTGTTGGAGTCAGTTTTACTTAGAATAAAATCTATTGCAGAAGTATTTTTATTGTAATTATACTTAACTTTCAACTCAGCAATTAATGAATCGTATTTAGCTGTATATAATGAATTTTTATACATATTTTTCAATTCAGCTTTACTTTCTTCAAATGAAGGCATAGGTTGTTCTTCAATAAATTTTATTATGTGAAAACCAAATTTTGTTTTTACAATATTTGAAATATCACCTGGTTTCATATTAAAAGCAGTTTCATCAAAAGGAAGAACCATGCTTCTTCTTTCAAAAAATCCTAAATCACCACCTTTTTCAGCACTTCCTTTATCATCAGAATACTTTTTAGCAGCATCTTCAAAAGAGATTTTTTTATCCATAATATCTTTTCTAATTTCCTCAATCTGCTTTTGAGCTAATGCAGTATCAATATTTCCTACTGAATCAACAAAATCCAACATAATATGTTCAACTTTTACTTTATACTTTCTATTTTGTTTATCAGTAACCTTAATTACATGATATCCAAATTTTGTTTCAACAGGATATGGATAAATGCTATCGACTTGAGTTTTATAAACAGCTTCGTCAAATTCAGGCAATGTTTGACCAAATGTTATATAATAAATATCTCCGCCGGAGTTTTTTGAATAAAAATCATCACTATATTTTTTTGCTAAATCTTCAAATTTTTCACCAGCTTTAATTTTATCAATTACTTCTTGAGCTTTATCTTTGGCTTGTTCTTTTGTTAAAGAGTCCAATCTAATCATTATATGACTAACGCGATATTCAACTTTTCTTTTATCATATATGTTTTTGATACCAGGATCTAAAAGTTGTTTTTCTAACATATATGAAACACCAACTTTCTTTTTATAGTCAGCTAATTCATTTGTTAAATCTTTATTTGTGTCATATCCTTTTGCTTTTCCGTCAATTAGCTTTAATCTGAAATTTCTATATAAATCCCAAAATTTCATAATTGATGCAGAATCAGCTTTTACAGAAGTAGATTCGCCTGAATTTTTCTCATAGGCTCTTTCAAAATCTCCTAAAGTAATATCTTCATCACCGGCTGTTGCAATAACCATTTTTGACTGTTCAGTACCGCAACCAACTAAAAATATGGTTATTAAAAACAATGAAAACAGGAATGAAAAATATTTCATAAAAAGTCCTCCAAAATTTGGTCAAACAAGTTTATCAAAATTAAATTAATACGTTAATTGTAAATATTTCGAACTAAAAAGTTCCATAAAATATTTATTTATTTCACTTTAGTAAAAGATGGAATTTTATTATTTACTTCAATTACATTTAAACTTCCATCACTATCTTCAACCGCCAAAAGCATTCCTTCAGATTCAACACCGAATAATTTTGCTGGTTGAAGATTAAAAACTACTACTACTTTTTTTCCTAATAATTGTTCAGGAGTATAGCTTTTAGCAATACCAGCAACTATTTGACGTTCAAAATCACCTACTTTTACTTGTAGTTTTAACAATTTATCACTTTTTTTAATATTTTCAGCTTTAATTATTTCTGCAACTCGCAAATCAACCTTTGAAAACTCATCATAAGTTATTTTTGGAGTTGTATCAACTACAACCGGTGCTTTATGTTTTTCTATTTCTTCATCTTCAATTTTATTAAACAATATAGAAGGCTGGTTAAATTTGTGACCGGCTTTTAAATTAAGCTGTCCACATTCATTCCAACTTGTAATTTTACTATTTAAAAGTGTAAAAATCTTTTCAGAAGTAAATGGAATTATTGGCGTAAATAATTCAGCTAATGTGTTAATCGTATTTATACAAATATTTAGAGTGGTTCCACATTTAACTTTATCCGATTTAATAACAACCCATGGTTCAGAATCGTTAAAATACTTATTAGCTATTCTTGCTAAATTCATAATTTCAAATACCGCATCTTTTATTTTATATTTTTCTAAAAGATCGGCAACTTTTGAAGGATAAGTTTTTAGTGTTTCAATCATTTGTTTATCTAATTCAGATAAATCGCCTAATTCCGGAATAGTTCCCTCGTAGTGCTTATTTGTAAATGTAAGGGTTCTATTTATAAAATTGCCAAAAATGTCTGCCAATTCACTATTATTCCTCATTTGGAATTCTTTCCAATAAAAATCTGTATCCTTATTTTCAGGTAAATTTGCAGCAAGGGTATATCGTAATGTATCAGCAGGAAATAATTCCAAAAAGTCTAATACATCTATTCCCCAATTTCTGGATTTTGAGAATTTTTTACCTTCAAAGTTCAAAAATTCGTTTGCTGGAACATTTTCGGGCAATAAATACTTATCTTCGCTATTATCATTCCAAGCCATTAATAATGCTGGAAAAATAATCGTATGGAAAACAATATTATCTTTCCCAATAAAAGCTAAATAACGTGTGTTTTCTCCCTGCCAGTATTCTTTCCATAAATCAGGATTCCCTTTTTGTTTAAAAAGTTCTTTTGTGGCAGATATATACCCCAATACTGCTTCAAACCATACGTAAAGCACTTTACCATCACTATTATCTAATGGGACTTTAACACCCCAGTCTAAATCTCTGGTAATTGCTCTATCTTTTAAACCATCATTAAACCAACTTTTGCATTGCTGTAATACGTTGTCTTTCCAACCATATTTTTTATTAGCTTCTGCAATAAATTCCTCAAGTCTTTTTTGATAGTTACCTAATGGGAAATACCAATGTGAAGTTTCTTTTAATATTGGTGTTTCACCACTAATTTTACTTTTTGGTTTTAATAGCTCACTTTGGTCGTATGAAGCACCACAATTTTCGCATTCGTCACTTCTTGCTTCTTCATTTCCACACTTTGGACAAGTACCTTCTACATATCTATCAGGTAAAAACATTTTAGCTTTTTCATCATAAAACTGTAATGAAACTTTTTCTTTAAGAATTCCATTATCATAAAATTTTTTAAAGAATGTTTTGGCTGTTTCATGGTGGGCAGGAATGCTTGTTCTTGAATAAATGTCAAAACTCATTCCAAATTTATCAAAAGCTTCTTTATTTAACGAGTGATAACGATCAATAATATCTTGTGGTTTTTTACCTTCTTTATCTGCTGTAATTGTTATTGGTACACCATGTTCATCTGAACCACAAACATATAAAATATCTGCACCCGTTAATCTTTTATATCTAACATAAATATCAGCAGGTAAATAAGCCCCGCTCAAATGTCCCAAATGGATTTTTCCGTTTGCGTAAGGCAAAGCAGAAGTTACTATAATTTTTTCTGACATATCTTTTACCATAAAAAATTCAAACTATAAATATACTAAATAATAAACTATTTTTTTACAAATTTTCTTCTTTATACAAAAATAGCTCACCGGAAATGGTGAGCTATTTTGTAGTAAATTTATATAAAATCTAACCGATTTCCACAATCTCAAAATCAAAAGTTAATGGCATACCTGCTAATTCATGATTAGCATCAAATATTAATTCATCTTCTTTAACTTCCATTAAAATAAGATCCATAACTCCGCCATTTTCCATTTCAAAAGAATAACTTTCCCCTTCTTCCAACTCAACACCGTCAGGAACGCTTTCTTTTCCAAGAGATACTAATAAATTATCATCATAATCACCATATGCATCTTCTGCTTCTATACGTACTTTTTTCTTTTCTCCTTTTTCCATACCTAATACAGCATTATCTAATCCAACTATAACTTCATCAGCTCCAACAGTAAATTCAAATGTATCATTATCATCAGTTGCGTCAAATACTTCACCATCATCAAAAGTACCAACATATTTTATTTTTATTTTATCCCCTTTTTCAACTTTTTTCATTTCATCTCCATTATTAATTTATGTTAGTTTGGATTATTATTCTATTTTAAGATTTAAAGGTAGCAAATTTAATTTTACAATCCAATAACTAAATTTTTAACCAATACTTATTTCTTTTATTAATATATTTACTTAAATTTAGAGATTATATAAAATATGGGTAAAAATGAAAAAAATAATTTCTGTTGTTGGAGCAAGACCTAATTTTATGAAAATCGCTCCAATTCATAAAGCTTTATTAAAATATCAAGATAAAGTTAAGCACTTAATCTGCCATACAGGGCAGCATTATGACGAAAAAATGTCGAAAGTATTTTTTGAGGATTTGGAATTACCTAAACCTGATTATTACTTAGGAATTGGAGGTGGTTCACACGCTGAACAAACCGGCAAAATTATGATTGAGTTTGAAAAGATTTTACTTAATGTAAAACCTGATTTGGTTATTGTTGTTGGTGATGTTAATTCTACTATTGCTTGTACTTTAGCTGCCGTAAAACTACATATTAAAACTGCCCACGTTGAAAGCGGATTAAGAAGTTTTGATAGAGAGATGCCTGAGGAAATTAATAGAATTTTAACAGATTCTATTGCTGATTATCTTTTTGTTACTGAAAAAAGTGGGTTAACCCATTTAGAAAACGAAGGAATAAGTAAGGATAAAGTGTTCTTTACAGGAAACGTAATGATTGATAGTTTGGCTAATTATCTTCCAAAGGCAGAGCAATCCAAATTCCTTGAAGAGTGTAAATTAGAAAACGATAAATTTATTTTAGTTACATTACATCGACCAAGTAACGTTGATAATATTGAACAACTTATTAAAATATTTAATATATTAAATAATTTAGCAAAAGAAACAAAAATAATTTTTCCAATTCATCCTCGAACAAGAAAAAACTTAAGCGAATTTAATATTCTTAATACTTTATCACCGAACATTATTTTAGTTGATCCTATTGGATATATTGATTTTATTAATTGTATTGCCAAAGCTCAGTTAATTTTAACAGATAGTGGCGGAATACAAGAAGAATCAACATATTTAGGAGTTCAATGTATTACATTGCGTGAATCTACTGAACGCCCAATTACAGTTGAAATTGGTACAAATCAATTATTAGGATTTGATTTGGAAAAGGCTGAAAAAGCAGCTTTTAGCGTATTATCCGGTAATGTTAAAAAAGGAGAAATTCCTGATTTGTGGGATGGTCATGCTGCCGAAAGAATTACTGAAATAATTTTAAATAAAGTCTTATAAAAAAAAGCTCGTGTTATTACGAGCTTTTTTCATCTTATCTAAATAATCAACTTCCCATTTTTCATAATTTGTTTATCGTCAAAAAATACGTTTGGCGATTTAACAACACCATCTAAATGAATTGGAATATGAACATTACCACCCATGCTTTTATTATCACCTAAAGCGATATGAATAGTACCAAGTACTTTTTCATCTTCAAGCAAAACACCGCTTAATTTAGCTTTATCATTTGTACCAATACCAAACTCGGCAATATTACGAGCGTTTTTATCATATCTATTAAGAATTTCCAAAAGTTCTCTTGCTTCTTTACCGCCGGTAATTTCTGTTGCAAAACCATTTTTAACAACAATTTTAATGGGTTTATCTTCAATCATTCCCACTCCAGCCATAGAGCCGTCAACTACAAAAACACCATTAGCAGTCCCTTCTAACGGAGCAATAAAAGCTTCCCCAGTTGGAAGGTTCCCACTTTCCCCTTTTTTATGGAATAAACCTTTACTTGCATATCCGGCTCTATCGGTAACGTCAAAAGAAATATCTGTTCCATTATCTGCAGTTACTTGAATTTTATTAGTCTTATCGAGAACTTTCTTCAATTTAATTGTTAACTCAGATATTTTTTTATAATCAGCATTTAATCCCCTAATCATAATATCCTTTGTAATTCCGGGAAAGGTAGCAACTCTAACACCTAATTCGGATGCGTCTCTGCGAGCTTTTGTATGAGTTAAAGATTTTGTAGTTGGGCACAATACAATATCAAACTGTTTCATCAATTCTGCAACATAAATTGGAGGTTCTTCACCGTGCATCTCACGCGATTTCATTTCAACAAACAACGATTCATTTCCTAATTCCAGAGCAGCTTCAAATAAACTATAACCAATCTCTCTTTTGTTTTCATCGCAAATAATTAATATTTTTTCTTTCTTTTTTGCACCCATGCAATCTTTTATTGCAATTAAAGCTGCATTAAATAATTTTGAGGTCATCAGTATAATTCTCCTTAAAATGGAACTCCTATATTTAATTGAATAGTCCCTGCAAAACCACCATTATCAATAAGACTATCTTCTTTTTGGAACAAGTATTGGCTATTTGAATTAGTCATAGAGCTTATAGCAATTTTATTGTAGTAAATTATTCCTTCAATACTTGCATAGTTCTTAACCAAATGGAATATAAAACCGGTTCCAATAAAATATCCAATGTCAGTTTTATTACTTTTATATTTAATTTTTGCTAATTCATTACCATTCATAATGTTTTTATATGAAAACTCAGCACTATAAATATTAAAACCACCTTCAACAATTTTATACTCAAAGTAATCAGTAATAGGAATTCCAAAATCTATCCCTACTCCCCAATGATTTAAATTAAGTTCGTACTCATTTTCTAAAAAAGCACCTCCACTATTGCTGTTATTGGAAATGGTTTGAGATGCAACTTGGTAATACCCTTTAATACTTAAAAAATAATTATCAAATTTTGCTCTAAATATGTTTGCCCCAATACGAAAACCATTAAGGTTATCAAATTTCAAATTTTCGGATTTTAATTCATTATTAAGATTAGAAAATTCGCTAAATTGATATGAATAACCAACATAAAAGCCACTCATACCTAAACATCCAAAACCACAAGTTTGTGCATTAGTATTAATTGCAATAACTAATAAACCTATTAACATTATGTGAAACTTTAATTTCATTTTGTCTCATTTTTAACTTTTTGATAAAGTTCAATTAATTTTTGAGCATACAAATTCTTAAAGAAAGTTTCTACTCTGTTTTCGGCAGGCTCAATTTTTTCTCCAAACTTCTCTCTGCCTTTTTGAATAATTTCTTCAACGGAAATTTTTCCATCACACAACAACCAAATGAACGAACCAATTTCATCAAGATCCAATTTTGATGGTGTTTTAGAAAGTTTCTTAAAGAATGTTTTTTCAATAAATGAAGGTTTAGGATCGACAAATAAAACAACTACAAGGTCATTAACAACCTCATATTCGTGTAATCTAACTGGATATAGTGATAAAATATTACTCATTCTTATCTCTAATCCCTTTTTCTAAGCCAAAATTATTAACCCCCATTTCAGTTTTTCTGAGCATAAAAGCAAAAAACAATCCAAAAAATCCAAGTGTAGAAAAGATCCACATTCCTAAATTATATCCACCTGAAAAATCATTTACTAATCCGATAGAATAATTAAAGGCAAACAATCCAATATTTTGAATCATTGTCATTAACCCATATGCAGTTCCTAATTTAGAAGGTTGCACAATTATGGTAACAGAAGGCCACATTACAGCAGGAACCAATGAAAAAGAAATTCCCATTAAAGCCATTGGAATATATAACGATACGTTTGTATAAGCCATTAAAAGATAAACAGGAATAAGAATAACAGAACCAATCATCATTAAAACAGAACGTTTGCCAATATAATCAGCTAATAACCCAAATAACGGAGTAAGAACCATTGCTGAGAGAGTGAGTAAACTAATTAAAAAACCTCCAAATTCTCTTGAAACACCATGTGTTTCAATAAAAAATTTAACACCAAATGTTTGGAAAGGAAATACAGCAGAATAAAAAGTCACACATAAAAGTACCACATACCAAAATGATTTAGAAAAGGAGAATATTTCTTTTAATACTATTTTCTCCTGTTCAGGTACTTCTTCTAAAATAAGATTCTTTTCTGCATGATTTTCCATCAACCAATAAACAATTACAGCAACAACTGAAATAATACTTGCAGCAACCGAAATTAATAACGGTAATTGCCAATCACTATAAAGAGCTTTTGCCCATGAAGGAGAATTAAAAGCAGCAAAAGACCCTAATCGTGCGATAGTTAAATTAATACCAAAGGCAAAAGATAATTGTTTTCCCTTAAACCATCTTCCAATAACAGTAGTAACAGCCACTATTAATGACTCGGCACCAAGCCCAAATACTAATCTACCAACAGCCATTAATGTTAAAGTACCCGAAAATGCGGTTATAATAGCACCGGACATACAGAAAAATGCAAAAATGAATGTTGATTTTTTAGTCCCAAGTCTATCAATTATAATTCCACCAATTAAAACCATAATAATGTTTGGGAAACTATATATAGCATTTAACAGACCAATATCGGAATCGGAAAATTTTAATTGTTTAGATAATAAATCAGCCAAAGGGCTTATACTATCATAAACATAATAATTCCCAAACATTGCTATACTAACAAATACAAGCAACATCCATCTGAATGTTGTTGAAGGCATTATTTTTTCTTTTACACTTTGAAACGGAGTACTCAAGCGTTCCTCGTCTGAATTTTTAAGTTAATTATAAATCCGGCTGATAGCCGGATTTAATAAATTATTTATCTTTTGATAATGCAAATTTAGCTAAAATAAAGGCTAAAGCAGCAAACATTATTAATGCAATTAAATCACCAATAGCACCAATATGTTCAGCAATTCCTGAGTTTAATACTTGGGCAACAGAAATTTCTTTTCCATCTGCACCAACTCCAAATGGCGTACCTATTAATATTGCTATTAAAATACCTGTTAAAGAACCACCGGCAATTAAACCGGAACTAAATAATGCACCAGGTCCAATATCAGATTCATCTTCTTTTGATTTTTTGATTTTATCAACAATAAACTTTACTAATCCACCAACAAATATCGGTGTACTTGTTGATAATGGCAAATAAGCACCAACAGCAAATGGAAGAGACCTTACACCCGCTAATTCCATAACCGCAGCAATACCCATTCCAACCAAAACTAAACCCCAAGGCAAATTTTGACTTAACAAACCTTTAATAACTGTTGCCATTAAAGTAGCTTGAGGAGCAGGAAGTGGATTTGGATGTTCTGGAGTTATTGCACCAATTCCAAGAATACTGTTTAATAATAATAATGTAAATCCAATTACAATTGAAGAAGCAACAACACCAATAATTAAACCAAACTGTTGTTTAATAGGAGTAGCTCCAACTAAATAACCCGTTTTAAGATCTTGAGAAGTTGCACCCGCATTTGCTGAAGCAATACAAACAATGGAGCCTACAACTAATGCAATAGGTTGATAAAAATCGCCTGTCCAACCTAATCCTACAAATATTAATGAAGTTGCCATTAAGGTTGCAATTGTCATACCCGATATAGGATTTGAAGAAGAACCAATTAATCCAACTATTCTTGATGACACAGTTACAAAGAAAAAGCCAAAAACTACAATCATTATTGCAGATAATAAATTAGTTGGAATGTTAGGAATAACAGCCATAAATACAACTAAAATAACGCTGCCAATTAGCACAAAAACTAAAGGGATATCCTTTTCAGTTCTTGATACTTTCTTCTCTTCACCGGCTTTATGCGATTTTAAGTCGTTAAAAGAATCTTTAAATGCACTAATAATAGTTGGAAAAGATTTTATTAATGTAATAATACCACCAAATGTAACAGCTCCAGCACCAATATATCTAATATAATTACTCCAAATTTCCCTTGGTGACATTTCAGAAATAAGTTTTGTACCTGGAGCAAATACAGTAGTTAAGTTATCACCTAATAAAGTGATTAACGGGATTAAAACCAACCATGAAAGAACACCACCGGCAACCATAACTCCGGCAATTTTGGGACCAATTATATATCCAACACCTAATAATTCCGGGGTAATTTCACCATTTATTGTACCATTTGGCAACGATGATTTTCTTGAAAAGATATATTGAGGAACATCTTTCCATAAACCAAAAATTGACATTAAAACTTTATATATAAATGCAATTCCTAATCCATAATAAACTTTTTGAGCTAAAGCTCCTCCCTTTTCACCTGCTACCAATACATCAGCACACGCTGTTCCTTCAGGAAAAGGTAATTTACCATGTTCTTTTACAATAAGTGACCTTCTTAATGGAATCATAAAAAGAACACCTAAAATACCTCCAGCTAAGGCAAGTACAAATATTTGGAAGTATTGGAAATAATTTCCTCCACCGGGTAAAAATAACAAAGCCGGTAATGTAAAAACCACACCGGAAGCAACCGACTCTCCGGCTGAACCGATAGTTTGTACAATATTGTTTTCTAAAATTGTTGCATGTCCAATTTTCTTAAATACAGAAATAGCCAAAACGGCAATCGGTATAGATGCACTAACCGTTAATCCTACTTTCAAGCCTAAGTATACTGTTGCCGCACCAAAGATTATTCCAAATATTGCTCCTAATATAATAGCTTTTGGAGTAAATTCCGGGATAAAATCAGATGCTGCGATATACGGCTTAAAAGTATAATCGTTATTCTCAGTCATAATATCTCCAATTATATATCCTTCAGTTTTCTATTGTTTATAACGAATCCCCTTATCTCCAATATCTGTCCTATAATGCATGTTAGTAAACTTTATTTTTTCAATTGTATTATAACATTTATTTTTACATTCAACAAGATTATTTTCACTACCTAATGCAGTTATGGCTAAAACTCTACCCCCTGCAGTAACCAATTTATCATCTTGTGTTTTTGTGCCAGAGTGAAAAATAATAACTTCTTTATCAACTATTTCTTTAATACCTGTTATTTCAAAACCGGTTTCGTATTTATCAGGATAACCGCCGGAAGCTAAAACAACACTTAATGCGGATTTATTTGCTTGCTTAATTTCAGTAAAATCAATTGAACCGGTTGCACAATTATAAAGCAATTTTAATAAATCACCTTCTATTAGAGGTAAAACCACTTGAGTTTCAGGGTCACCAAATCTACAATTAAACTCAACTACTTTAGGAATTCCATTGTTTATCATCAATCCGCAATAAAGACAGCCAACAAATTTTCTATTTTCAGCTTTCATAGCAACAATGGTGGGTTTAATTATTGTTTCTTCAACAATTTTTTGAAGTTCAGTAGTTACGATTGGAGCTGGAGAGTATGCACCCATTCCTCCTGTATTTTTGCCTTTATCATTGTCATAGATCCTTTTATGGTCTTGAGCAGAAGGTAATACAACATAATTATCACCATCAGTTAAAGCAAAAATAGAAGCTTCTTCACCTTCCATAAATTCTTCAATAACAACTATATCTCCTGACTTTCCAAAGATATTATCATTAAAAATATTATTTAAGCATTCTTTAGCTTCAATAAAGGTATTACAAATTATAACTCCTTTACCTGCTGCTAAACCGGATGCTTTGATTACTAAGGGATACAAAGATTTTTCTAAATAATCTATTGCTTCATTATATTTATCTTTACCAAATATTTCATAACCGGCACTTGGAATATTATATTTTTTCATCAATTCTTTTGAAAAAGACTTATCCCCTTCAATAATTGCCGCTTCTTTATTAGGACCAAAAACTTTAATCCCCTTTGCTCGCAACATATTCCCCAATCCATCAACAAGAGGAATTTCAGGACCAACAATAACCAAATCAATTTTATTATTTACACAAAATTCAACTATTTCATCATAATTGGAAACATTTATGTTTTTTCCATATTTAGCTGTACCAGGATTCCCCGGTAAAATAAAAAGGTTTTTTAATAAATCACTTTCAGATATTTTAAAAGCAATAGCATTTTCTCTTCCTCCTGAACCAACAAGAACTACATTCATATCTCTGCCCTTATATTAAATTGGAAAAGTGTTGTTAATTGTTCAGTTAATGTGGAGCGGTCATGCTTTAATACAAATTCTTCATTAGGTTTAGGTAATTTTCCTGCTTTATACAAAGAATGAATTTCCATCAATGTCTGTTTAATTCCTGATATGTCATCCGGTTCACAAATAAATGATGCTCCATATTTTTGTAACTCTGTCTTTGCTGTTCCATCAGGTAAGCATCCAAAAATTGGTTTTCGTGTACCAAAATACTCAAATAGTTTTCCTGTTGAAACCGTTTCAACATTTTTTAATCGACCTAACATCAACCAAAGAACATCGCTTGAAAGTACATAATCAAGAGATTCTTTGTGATTCAAATATCCATGCTCTCTAACAAACTCTTGTATGCCTAATTTTTTTACTAATTTAACATTTTCTTTTTTTAGTATTCCACAAAAATGAAGTTCAATATTCGCTGCAATATCCGGTCTTTCTAATGATAACTCTTTAAATGCTTTTAGAAAATACTTTGGAGTTAATTTTTCATAAAATATTCCGGAATAAGTAATTTTCAACTTATTAGGATTTAACGTAATTGGAGTACTTTTTTCAAAATCTTCCGGATCATATCCTTGTGGTATAATTATAATATCATCAAAAGTTAAAAACTTAAATTCAGTTAACAGTTTTTCTTTAATATATCGATTAACAACAACAATTTTATCGGCAGCTTTAAGAGCTAAATATTCTAATTTTTTGTGTTTTAATCTATGATATGAAGTAGGATAAAACGAGAACTGATTTCCATACCATAAATCTCTGTAATCAACAATTAATGGAGTATTAAATTCACTTTTAAGTTTAGCAGCATATTGAAAAGCTGAATAAGGGGGAATTGAAACAAAAATAACATCATAATGTTCTTTTTTTAGCAATTCACGTGCAGTTTCATATGCTCTTTTAGCCCAACTTATTTTATTATCAGGAATAATAAAAGTTTTACTTAAATTACTAAGAGTTTTTCTAATAAACTCATGAGGCATTGTAATAGTGCCATATTTTGATAAAAGTGAATTAGGGTCTAATCCTTCTGTACGTATAATGGTAATATCAGAAGAATTTGCTTCATCTAACATATAACTATCGTGAGCAAAATAACCGGTATTACCAGCAGTAATAACAGTAGGAAGCCAATTATATTTACTCATATACTTAGTAAACTTCAGCGTTCTTTGAACGCCGCTTAACCCCATTGGTGGGAAATAGTAAGCAATAACAAGAACTTTAAACATATAAATTATTGATTCGATTTTGAATGATAATTTGGAGATTCTTTTGTAATAATAACATCATGAGGATGACTTTCTCTTAATCCTGCATTTGAAATTTTTACAAACCGAGCATTTGATTTTAATTCTTCAATAGTTTTTGCACCGCAATAGCCCATTGAAGCTCTTAAACCACCAATTAATTGATAAATTGTTTCACTAAGCGGTCCTCTGTAAGGAACACGACCTTCAACACCTTCCGGAACCAACTTTTTAACATCATCTTCCATATCTTGAAAATAACGGTCTTTGCTTCCATGTTTCATAGATTCTAATGAACCCATACCTCTATATACTTTAAAACTTCTACCTTCAAACAAAACTTCTTCTCCTGGAGCCTCTTCAACTCCGGCAAACATCCCGCCAATCATAACAGTATCTGCACCGGCTGCAATAGCTTTAGCTATATCTCCTGTTTGTTTAATACCACCATCAGCAATTATAGGGATTTTTTTATCTTTTAATGCTTTATAAACATTCATAACTGCTGTTATTTGAGGAATACCAACTCCGGCTATAATTCTTGTTGTACAAATAGAACCAGCTCCAATACCAACTTTTACAGCATTAGCACCATTTTCAACAAGTTCAAGGGCAGCTTCACCGGTAACAATATTACCAACAACAATCTGCAAATCTTTGTATTTTTGTCTAATAATTTTTAATGCTTTTAATACTCCTTCTGAATGTCCATGTGCAGTATCAATAGTTATAATATCAACATTAGCTTTTATCAAGGCTTCAACTCTTTCCATATAATCGGCTGAAACACCAATTGCCGCACCAACTCTCAAACGTCCCAATTCATCTTTACAAGAGTTAGGATATTTCATCCTTTTTACAATATCTTTGTAGGTTATCAAACCTAAAAGCTTTTTATTTTCGTCAACAACCGGAAGTTTTTCAATTTTAAACTTTTGTAATATTTTTTCGGCTTCATTTAATGTTGTGCCTAAGGGAGCTGTTATCAAATTTTCTTTTGTCATAAAATCTTTAACAAGCATTGATAAATTAGGTTCAAATCTTAAATCACGATTTGTTAAAATACCAACTAAAATCCCTTTTTCATCAATAACCGGAAAACCGGAAACTTTATATTTACTCATTATTTTTAATGCGTCATCAATAGTCTGTTCAGGTTTAAGTGTTATTGGTTGATGAATCATACCACTTTCAGAACGTTTTACTTTGTCTACTTCATCTGCTTGTCGTTCAATGCTTAGGTTTTTATGAATAAATCCTAAACCACCTTGAGCTGCCATAGCAATAGCCATATTACTTTCAGTTACAGTATCCATTGCCGCACTTAAAAACGGAATATTTAATTTAATATCACGTGTTAGATGTGTAGATAATTGAGTTTCTCTGGGGAGAACACTTGATCGTGCCGGTATTAATAAAATATCATCAAATGTTACACCTTCATAAATAATTTTGTCATCTATCATATTTACCTCTTTTTATTCAAATGCTGATATACCTGTTAAATATTCCCCAATAATCAAAGTATGCATCTCATGTGTACCTTCATAAGTTTTAACAGATTCAAGGTTGTTTGAATGACGCATAATTGAATATTCGTTTGTTATGCCACTTGCACCCAATATTTCTCTTCCAATCCTTGCCACTTCCAATGCTTTTTCACAATTGTTCCTTTTTGCAAAGGATATTTGTACGTGAGTTATCTTGTTTTCATCTTTAAGCCTTGCAATATGATAATTAACTAATTGAGCTTTACTAATTTCAGTCATTATATATACTAATTTTTCTTGAGTTATCTGAAAAGCAGCAATTGGCTTATTAAACTGAATTCTTGATGAAGCATAATTTAATGCAGTTTCATATACATCCATCATAGCACCTACTACGCCCCATGCAATACCATAACGTGCTTGATTAAGACACATTAATGGTGATTTTAATCCATCTGATTTTGGTAAAATATTTGCATCAGGCACAAAAACATCTTCCAAAATTAATTCAGAAGTAACTGAAGCTCTTAACGAGTGTTTCCCTTTCATTTCAGGAGCAGAAAATCCCTTTGTCCCCTTTTCCACTAAAAATCCTTTTATTTTGCCATCTAACTTTGCCCAAACAACTGCAATATCAGCAATGGTACCATTTGTTATCCACATTTTAGCACCATTTAATAGATATCCACCTTCAACTTTTTCAGCCTTAGTAATTAGTCCACCGGGATTAGAACCATAATCAGGTTCGGTTAATCCAAAGCACCCAATTTTTTCACCTGTGGCTAATTTTGGCAACCAATACTCTTTTTGCTCTTCATTCCCAAAAGTATAAATTGGGTACATTACCAAACTGCTTTGAACCGAAACAAAACTTCTAACACCACTATCGCCCCTTTCTAATTCTTGCATTATTAAACCGTATGCAAGATTATTTAATTCGGCACATCCATATTTTTGTGGTAAAGTGGCACCAAACAATCCAAGCTTTCCCATTTCAGAAATTAATTCTGTTGGGAATTTACCATCCATATAAAATCTTTCAATAACCGGAATAACATTATCATCCACAAATTCTCTTACAGTTGCTCTCATTAATTTTTCATCTTCACTAAGTAAAGAATCTAAATTAAAAAAATCAATTCCACTAAATTTGGTCATGATATCCCTTTCTATTTTATATTAAAATATTTTATTTAATGTAGTAATAATAATTTCGTGTTCAAATCCTTTTGACATCAAAAATCGGTATATACTACCTTTCTTCTTTAAAATATCATCATGTTTAATTGTAAGGTTCTTTTTTTTTGCTAAGCTTAAAGCAATATCATATTGTATTTCATTATCTAAATTCTGTATTAATTCTTCATAAATATAATCTGCTATTCCCTGTTTTTTTAATTCCAGTTTAATTTTTACCAATCCATTTTTTGCAATTTTAAGTTTGGAATCAATAAAATGCTTTGCATATTCATAGTCATCTAAGTATTTTCTTTCAATAAATAAACTAATAATTTTATTTATTGCAACATCATTAGGAATTCTAAGGAATAACTTTTTTTTTAATGAAAAAATGGAGTATTCTCGTTTTGAAATCAATCGAAACGCATACTCCTTTAATAAAATTTCATCGTTTAGATTTTTTATATTTTCAATAAATTCAGTAGAATAATCAGTATTTAACTCAAGACGATTAAGATAAAAAACTTCAATATTTAAAACAATCAGTTCATTATTTTCAAATTGAATAAAAACTTTATTTTTATCTTTATTTATCTTTTCTACTTTCAAGTTTATTTCTTTTTGTTTTTTGAATCATCAGACGCAGTATCCTTTGATTCAGAATCTTCAAAAGTCATTCCTATTTTAATTTTAACCTCTTTTTCTAACTTTTGAAGTAAATCTTTATTTTCATTTAATGCACTTCTAAACTGTTCACGACCTTGGAACCTATCTTCACCAAATGTAAACCAAGCACCACCTTTTTTAACAATATCAGTATTAACAGCCATATCAATTAAATCGCCAGCTTTGCTGATACCTTCATTATATAAGATATCAAATTCAACTTCTTTGAATGGAGGGGCAACTTTACTTTTCACAATTTTCACTTTTGTTCTATTACCGGTTACATCCTGTCCGTCTTTAATAGCTGCAATTCTTCTAATATCCATTCTAACAGACGCATAGAATTTTAATGCATTTCCACCTGTTGTAGTTTCCGGATTACCAAACATAACACCAATTTTACTTCTAAGTTGGTTAGTAAAAATAACGCATGTTCTTGATTTATTTATTGCACCGGTAATTTTCCTTAAGGCTTGTGACATCAATCTTGCTTGTAATGCCATTTGAGGATCACCCATTTCGCCTTCAATTTCTGCACGAGGAACTAAGGCAGCAACAGAATCAACAATAATAATATCAATTGCATTACTTCTGATTAAAGTATCTACAATCTCCAAAGCTTGTTCACCATAATCAGGTTGAGAAATTAAAAGATTTTGAGTATCAACTCCTAATTTTTTTGCGTAGTTAACATCTAAAGCATGCTCTGCATCAATAAATGCAGCAATTCCGCCAGCTTTTTGAGCTTCAGCAACAATATGTAAACAGACTGTTGTTTTACCAGAAGATTCAGGTCCATATATTTCAACTATTCGTCCACGTGGAACGCCACCAATTCCTAAAGCATGGTCAAGTGAAATCGATCCGGTTGAAATAGCGGCAACTCTATTTACAACCCCGTCACCCAATTTCATTATTGCACCTTTACCGTATGTTTTTTCAATACCATAAATGGTATCTTCTAATATTTTTAACCGAGATTCTTTTTCAGTTGCCATATTTAACCTTTATTTTAATTTATATTCATTTATTATTTTATATATCGATCCATTTCTATTTAATTCACTTTTCATTAGAAGTATCTTCTCAACTTTTAGTTCTTTCTGTTCAATATCTAAACCTTTAAAAAATGATATATTTTGTTTTTCAAAATCCGACTTTACTCTAATTAAAGTAACGTGTGCTTTGAAATCTTTATCATCTTGTTCAAAACCTTTTTCGCTCAATTGGTTTTCAATACTATATTTTAGGGCATTTAAATGTTCACTTCTAAAAAAATTAAACCAAAATATTGTTGGAATGCTATTTTTATAAAAGTACCCCAATCTATTTACTTTAATATTGAAGGTGTTAAAGTTTTCCGAAATTTTATTTAATATATTATCTAAAGTAAAGATTTTTGATTCCGATATTTCTCCAATAAATTTTAATGTTACATGTAATTTTTCTTTCGGTTCCCATTTAAATTTGTTATATATATCAATTTTTGATAATGAACAATGAATAGTTTCAATAATATCATTATTAATAGGAACAGCAATAAAAACTCTATTCATTATAAGGGATACCTAACAGATGTCTTCTTAATAAATCCAAAGCAGCTTGAGCAGCACGATCTTTATTTAATAATCTTTGTTCACCAAATCTATATTCCATTGCAGTACAAACTTTTTCATCACATACACCAATGTAGACCAAACCAACAGGTTTAGTTGGAGTTGCACCCGTAGGTCCTAAAATACCGGTAATAGATAAGCCGATATCGGTACCACAAACAGCTCTAACACCTTGAGCCATCTGCATTGCTACTTGATGACTAACAGCACCATATTGTTGAATAACATCTTCATCAACATTTAATAATTCAACTTTTGCAGCATTACTATAAGTAATATAACCTCTTTCAAAGAATGTACTACTGCCCGGGATATTAGTAATTCTATTACTAATTAAACCGCCTGTACAGGATTCTGCAACAGAAATTTGCAAACCACGTTCATTTAGTAATTTCCCAACAACTTGTTCTAATGTATCATCATTTGTCCCATAAATAAATCTACCAACTAATGAACGGATTTTCTGTTCGATACCGCTCAATTTGTTTTTAGCTTCTTCTTCGGTATCAGCTAAAACATTAATTCGCATTTTAACTCCAAACTGACTTGGCAAAAACGCTAATTTTGCTCCTTTTAACAATTCATCTAAATCGCCCAATTTATCATATAAAAATGATTCAGGTATACCAGTAGTTAACAAGTTTTTAATATATAAGTAGCCATCTTTTTTATCTAATTTTTTCATTATACGAGGAATAACAAAACTAATCATCATTTCCTGCATCTCAAAAGGTACACCGGGCATTGCAACAAATATTTTACCGTCTTTTTCAATCCATATTCCGGGAGCAGTTCCCTTACTATTCCTAATGGGGGTACTATTTGCCGGTACTAAGGCTTGTTTTTCGTTTGTTGGTGTAATTTGCCTTCCACGATTAGCCATAAACTGAACAACATCGTTTAATACTTCTTGATTCATTACTAATGTAGTATTAAAAAATTCCACTACACAACTAAGAGTTAAATCATCATGAGTAGGTCCTAAACCACCGGTAACAATAACTAAATCATTATTTTTGAATGCTGTTTCAAATTCATTCATTATTTCAGCTTTATCATCTGCAATAATACTTGCTTTTGAAACATTAATATTTAAAGAAAGCAATTTTTCTCCAATAAAGGCAGCATTTGTATTCAAAGTCTGCCCAATAAGGATTTCATCGCCAATAGTAATAATTTGTGTTTTCATATTTTCTGTATAAAATTTATAAGTAAATTCGATATTATTAAAGAATAAAAAGCAGCAATTATATCATCCAGCATTATTCCTAAACCACCTTTAAGTTTTTCAGCCTGCTTTGCTGGAGGTATTTTTATAATATCCATAGCCCTCCAAATCACAAAAACTAATGCAATATACCAAATCTTTTTTGGAATAAAAAGCAAACTTATCCACATTCCTACAACTTCATCCAATGTAAATTCTTTAGGATCTTTACCGTATACAGGCTCAAATTTTGTTCCTATTTTAATCCCTACAACAGTAAAAAATGATATAAAAAGAAGCATTAATGTCGGATTTTCAAAACCAGGAATCAAATAAATCAACAAAGCCACTAAACTACCCCATGTACCTGAGGCAAACTTAATTTTACCTGAATACAATCCAGAGCCTACAAGGAATTCTAATTTATTTATTTGATCCCGCATATAATTCCATTATCATAAATCTATTCTTAAATATATAAGTAATACCCGTTATTGCTGTAAAAATAGTGATAAAAAGCATTACCCAGTAAATAATTGTTGGATTTGTTAACATTTCAAATACTTCCAAATAATATTGCAAGGATGAAAAAGTCTTTAAAGTATACATTACCAATAGATAATATATAAATGCCATTTGAACAAACGTTTTAATTTTTGCAGACTTGGAAGTATAAAACGACTTTTTTTTGAATTCTGCAAAACTCCTCAATCCTGTAATCAAAAAATCTCTAAATATTATTATTAATACCATCCATAAAGGCAGAACATTTATAAAAACAAATCCTAAAAAAGCAGTTGAAGTCAAGATTTTATCAGCAAGCGGATCCATAAACTTCCCCCAGCTTGTAATATAATTAAACTTTCTCGCTAACCATCCATCATACCAATCGGTAATTGCTGCAATCAGAAATATTACAACAGATATTTGCTTACATATTGGACTATCTTGCAAAAAGAAGAACAAAAATACCGGAGTTAATACAATTCGCAAGCCAGTAAGTTGATTTGGTAAAATCATAAGTTACTTCATTATAGAAAATAAATAATCGAAAATATAAATCCCTGTATCGTGATCATCACCCCATACAATTTTAATGGCATAATTACCTACAATTTCAATCGATTTAATGGTCAAATCATTATCAGAGTAAATTGGAATATAACTTTTGCTTTGGTTATCCCTTTCTGCTTTACACTCAGCACAAGGACAATTTTTTCGTAAGTTAACAAGTTTTATAGAGGTATTCTGATTATTACTCCATAAAATGTTTAAGTTATCCAACTTATTTACATTTATTTTTATTGGCTTCATTTTGACTCATAAGGGTAAATTTAACTAATGCTTCTGTATATTTTTGCTGAGTATTGTATATTATCTCATCCGGAAGAATAGGAGCTGGAGGCTTTTTATCAAAATTAATTGATGTGAGATAATCTCGCACAAACTGCTTGTCAAAACTTTCAGGTGTAGTTCCAACCTTATATTTTGCTAAATCCCAAAATCTTGAAGAATCCGGAGTTAATAATTCATCAATTAAAATAATTTTACCATCATAAAAGCCAAATTCCATTTTTGTATCAGCAATAATTATTCCTCTCGATAAAGCATATTCAGAAGCCTTTTTATATATTTTTATGGCAGAATCTTTAATTTTTTCAAAATTACTCTCACCAATTAATTGTATCGCTTTTTGATAAGAAATATTTTCATCATGGTCTCCAATTTCTGCTTTTGATGATGGGGTAAAAATTGGTTCATCTAATTTTTGCGATTCTTGTAATCCTTTTGGCAACTCAATTCCACAAATAGAACCGCTTTTCAGATAATCTTGCCAACCAGTACCAGTTATGTATCCTCTTACAATACATTCAATAGGTATAAGTTCTGCTTTTTTAACAAGCATGCTTCTACCTTTTAGTATATCTTTATATTTTAAGCAGACTTCAGGAAATTTATCAACATCTGTAGTTACAACATGGTTTTCAATTATATCTCGAGTAAAATCAAACCAGAATTCTGAAATTATTGTTAACATATTCCCTTTATGTGGGATACCCTGCTGCATTATCACATCAAAGGCACTTAGTCTATCAGTAGAAACGATTAGGTAATAATTGTCTAAATCATAAACATCTCGAACTTTTCCCTGCTTAAACAATTTCAAATCAGGAAATTGAGTAGATAAAATAACACTTGACATATTACCTCTTTATTTTAATTTAATCTTTAAATATAGCTATTGTAAATTTTGTTTTCAATAAATACCAAAGATTATACAAAAATAACTTGAATAAAAAGGCAATTTTTTAATTATTTAAGGTATTATTCAATCTTATAAATGCCTGTACCCGGAACTCCATTGGTAATTAATGTTCCATCCGCTTTATACAGTTCAATTGTTGCAAATTCCAAAGGAGATGTTCCTTTTGCAATTCCAACAAAACGTAAATTTAATATTTTTCCAGAACCACTTAGATAATTAATAGGATACGTTAATAAAGTCATCAATACAGCGGAATTTATTTCAATTTTTCCAGTTCTATTTGCTTCTGATATAACATCCAAATTTGAAAAATCGGGTACAATAATTTGATTAAAATTATTGTCTAATACAAACTTTCCATTACTAACAGAAACTAAATTAATAACTTTAGGATTAAAAGAAATAACCAATCTACATGCCGATAAATTATTAATATCTTCCATCCAAATATTTACTGAATCAGTCACCCCAATTTTTGAAGTGGTTGAAATCTTATTGAAAGATAATGAAGGTCCTTTAACAGCATCAACAAAAAATACCCTTGTTAGTGGTGACCCAACAAAACCCATACTCTTCCCTTCAAGTTCAAACCTATATTTACCCTCATCTAAATCCGTAAACTCAATTTCTGTTAAAGATTTATAACTTGTCCAGTCTATATAATCTAAATCGTATTCATTATCAATTGAAACCAAACGATATCTAAATACAAAATCTTCATCACTTCCCTTCCACATGAATAAAACATCGTTATTACTCAGCACTGAATTCTCAACAGGAGCAGAAACAAATTGAATAAATGCCGGTGGAACATCAGCAGGATTTCCAGAGTTGCATGAACTAAACGCAACACCCAAAATCAACAATATGATACTAAAGAAATTTTTATTATTTATTATTTTTGGTAACATTTTGCGAACCTTAATTATTTAATCAATAACATCTTTTGAGTTAATGTATAATGATTTGTATGTAAGCGGTAAAAATAAACACCACTTGCTAAACCTTTTCCAAATGAATTGGCATTGAATATATATTTATAAAAACCAATATTTTGTTCTTCATTTACTAATGTAGCAATTTCTCTTCCAAGTATATCAAAAATAACAAGAGTAACTTTTGTTTTTTCAGGTAAATCATACTCAATAGTTGTACTTGGATTAAATGGATTTGGATAATTTTGATACAATTTATAACTTGCAGGGACTTCATGCATTGTAAAAACTACTGTTTTATCAAGTACTTTTTGTAAACTATTGTTATATCCAATATAATTAACAGATATTGAATCTTCATTAGAGAACCTGTCTAAGTTGCAATTAATAATCGAACTAATACTATAATCAGAATTCAAAGATGAATAAAGTTCTGCAAAATCAATTTTAATAATTCCTTTTGCTGTATCAATTTTACTAAATGATAATCCATTTTGTGATAAACCTTTTACTAACAAAGAATCAAACTTAAATATTGAAGGTTTATAATTAATCTCTGCTGTAACTGCCAACAAGTCCAATTTTTTATCAAAGAAAATTGGCAAATTAAATTTATTTTCACCTTTTTTGAAAGTAATAGTTTGACTTTCATGCTCTTGTATTTGCTGGAAAGATTTGTTCAATTTAGGTAGAACAAATTCTTGTCCATAATTCCACATGTTAACAAAAACAAGTAAATCTTCAATATCAAGTTTACCATTCCCTTTTATTTTAATATTTGGGAAATTACCATCATACGGAGCTAAATCTGCACCTAAGGTTGAGTCTTTTGTGCTCCATGATTTAACAAATGTAGCCAAATCAACCGCATTTAATTCGTTATCACCTGAAAAATCACAAGCTGCAAGTGATTTGTAATTTGGTAAAATGTAAGAAGTCGTATTATTGTAAATATCATAAACATCCAACTTCACAAAGTAGTCAACCGAAGTCCAAACATTTGGAATAATTAAAGAGTCATCCTTTACTGATTTTGTAAAGTTGATATATTCATTATTAATATCATTAAAATTGAGTTTATAATAGACAACATTACTTAAATCGGTACCAATATCCCATTTAGTAATTACATTACTCCATCCAAATTTATTAGGTTTTTGATATAAAACAACACTATTTTTATCAAATTCCGGAGGTTTATTATCAACTCCAACACTATCAAGCTGAACTTTGTATTCAACATTATATTGTGGACTCCTAAAAGTAACCCAGACTTTAATAACTCCTTCATAATTGCTTAAATTGTCAGAGGATCTCCAATATAATGTATCAGTTTGAGGTCCCGTAATACTGGCTGGAGGATTTATTAAAGAATGTATTGAATTTATTACAGCACCTTCACCTATTTGGTATTCAAATTTTTCAATATTTATAGTCTCTTGAGGAGTTAAGAAATCATACAAAAATTTAATAATATTGCTTTGATACTTTTTAACTGCAGCTACATTTGGAAATTTACCAATAACAAAATTACTATTACTCGTATCATTAACACTTGCTTCATAATAGTCGGAAATTCTAATCCTTGCTAATGCTGAAAGAACGTTAGGAACTTTCCAATTAAATTTACCTGAATCGGCATCAATTACTCCAATTTGATAATTCCACGATTTCCCATCATCTATTGAAAGCTGAATTCTAACTGAATCTAAGTTTTCAGATTTCCAAGTTATACTATAATTTATTCCTACTTGTAAAGCAGTTAATGTATTTGGTTGAACCAAATTTAGTGAACAAACATTAAATGTTGTATCTGATACATCAAAAATATTAGAGTTTTCCGCATTGCTGATTCTTATTTTCATATTTCTGGATGTAATGTCATCAACATACCAAGCAAATTTCTTTTCAGATGCTGGCAAAGCAGTTGCATTTGGAAGGACATTCCAAGTAATACCATGGTTTGTTGAAAACTCTAAACGAACCAGATTTATAAAAGAAGTTTCCCAAGTAATATCATAAGTTTTACCAACTTGTAATTTTTGATAATTACCACCATTTGGACTTATTAATTTTATTGTACTTATTGTAAATGGAGCATCGCTAATATCATATATGGAATTATTTGCCGAATCTTCAATTTTAATTCTACATGTTTGCGATGCAGGTACATTAATACTCCAATTATAGTTACTTGGATTTGAGCTAACCCCACTCGCAACTAATTGCCAATTATAATCGCTGATTTCATTTTGGACATAAATATTAACTTTTGGAATTGTATTTATACTATTTGACCATTTTATTGTATAAGCTGTACCTATCTGTTCTCCGTTATTTGGTGCTAAAACTCTCAAATAACTTAATGTAGAATACCCATTTGAAGTATCTGCAACCTTTACTTCTGAAATATCGTAAATTCTGAATCTATAATTTTTACCAGCCAAATTAATATCATCTGGAATTGTCCATTCATATTTTCCCAAACTTGCTAATATTGGCTGTATTGCAATCCTGTTCCAAGAAATCGGTACAATTGTGGTATCGGTAGTATACTCAATATAAATTTGAGTTACGTATGAACTTTGCCAAGTAAATTCTTTTGTGGTTCCCGTCTGCCATACTTCCATGCCATTAGGACTTGCAAGTTTTAATCTTGCAATAGTAAATGGAGTATTGCTTGTATCGCTAAATATGTAATTTTCAGAATTACGAATAGCAATAAAACAAGAATCCGAAGGTTCACTTGGAATAGTCCAATCATAACGACCAGAAGAAGCAGGAACTCTAAGTTTAATTGGTTTCCAAATCTTATTTTTTGTTCTATAAAGCAAATCAACGTAAGAAATATTACCACTATTTAACCATAAAATTGATTTTGTAGAACCTTCTAATACTTTTTCCTCAGTTTCAAATGTTCTTAATTGGATAGCACCAACTGTAAAATAATTATCACTAATATCCAAAATTGTTGTATTTTCTACATCTGTAACCCTGATTAAACATGAATCAGAGAATAACGCACCGTCCACAGTCCAATTAAATTTTCCAGAAGAAGCAGGGGTTGAACTTGTAAGATTATAAGCCCAGTTTTTGCCTCCATTAGTAGAAAGTTCAATTTTTACAGCATTGATATTCATACTTGGGCTCCAAGTAATTGGGTAAGTCATTCCAGAATAATAAACTTCACCACCATTTGGAGAAAGAACGTACAATTTTGTGATAGAGAAATAATCAACACTAATATTTGATATTTCCCCATTTGATTTAGCATCAACAATTCTTATCTTTCCTCTATTTGTTTCATTATTTGGAATTTGAGTCCAATTAAAAGGCATGCTCGAAGTAGGATAATTATTTGCCAACATAACCCAGTTAGTATCAATTCCATTATTATAATAAATATTTACTAAAGAAACAGAAGGACTGTTAGCCCATGTAATAGGGTGAGATGAATTAGACATCCAATTTTCCCCGCCGTCAGGGGAATCTATATCAATCCAGCCAATTACAAATGTATCATCACTCACATCTTTTACAGATGAATTACCATAATCGCTAATTCTAATTAATCCTTGAGTTGTGGAAATACGTGTAGGAACATCCCACGTCAATTCTTTTAGACTTGCAGCAACAGGTGCTTTTAGAGTATCCCAATTTGCTCCATTATCTAAACTATATTCAATTGCAACAGATGTAACAAAACTACTTGACCATTTAATTTTGTATGATTTCCCTGCCTGTAAGTAATTATTCCCATTCGGAGATACTACACTTATACCAGGAACAAAAATATTAAATAATCCACTTGAATCTTTAACATTATTATATAAAGTATTATATATTTTAACAATGCAACTATCAGAAGATAAGTTATTTGGAATTTGCCAAGAATACTGTTGTAGATTTGCCGCAATTGAATGTGCAATAGTATTCCATGTCGCTCCATTATTAGATGAATACTCAATATTAAGAGTACTGTTATTAGAACTTGCTTCCCATCTAATAATTTCAGTACTTCCTGATTTCCAATTATCCCCTATGGAAGGTCTAATTAATTCTAATCCTTTCGAACTAAACATGTTATCGCTTAAATCGCTTATCAAATAATTGGAATTAACCTCGCTTAAACGAACCAACAATGAGTCGGAATAATAATTTGCTGGCACAATTAGATTAATTAATTTTAATGCTGCATTAACTTCAGTTTCAACAACTACTTGGTTTGTGTTAGAATTAATAATTTCAACATTAAGTTTTCTTAAATTTGAGCTGCAATCCCATCTAATTGGAATAGGTAAACCCGATTGATAAACATTCCCACCATTAGGAGATAATACCCTTGTCCATCCAATAGTAAAAGTATCAGGTGAAGTTGAGTATAGAGCAGGATCAACAACGTCAAGTACTCTAACTTTTGCAAGATTTGTTCCTACTGTTATTGGTATCTGCCACTTGAATGTATCCACAGATGCTGTAATATTTTGAGCTTCCGCAATATTTGTCCAATTAGCTCCATTATCTAATGAATATTGTAATCTAACCAAATTAATACCTGGTCCAGCCAGCCATGTAATATTTTGATTTGTACCAGCCTGCCAATATTCCCCACCCATCGGGCTTGTTAAACGAAGTGTTGTAATCGTAAATACTTCACTTGTATCTTTAATATGAGGATTAAGAACATCGGATATTTTAATTACAGCACCAAATGTTTCAATACCATTAGGAATATTCCATGTATATACCGAATCAGTTGGGAAAGAGCTTGTTAAAGTATTCCATGTGGCTCCACTATCACTTGAAAATTCAACTTTAACATAATCAACTAAATTACTTTGCCAAATAATATTTTTCGACGAACCGGCTCTATAAATCTCACCTCCATTTGGTGAAAGTAAATCTAACGATGGATTAAATATCGAAAATGCTGAACTTACAGTATAAAGTTGAGGATTTGTTTTATCTATTAACCTAACAAGAGTATTATTTGAAATTGTATTTGGTATAATCCAATTATACAAATTTTGGCTTGTGGGAATATTATCAGCAACTAATATCCAATTTTGACCGCCATTTACGGAATATTCAATAGTTATAGTATCAACTTGACAGGCATTCCATCTAATTGATTTAGTTGTTCCAACCTGCCAATTTTCCCCACCGGTTGGGGCAACAATATTTAACACTTTAAATGTAATAGGATATCTGCTTGTATCATTAATTGATGCAGTACTATTATTCCAAATTCTTATTTTCCCGTTCGTTGAACATAAATTATCAGGGATTTGCCAATTATATAAACCAAGACTTGCCTGAATAGAGTCCTGATTTAGTAAATTCCATACAGTACCATCAAGCGTATATTCAAGATTAACATAATTAATATCAGGACTACTGTTCCACTTGATTTGATATACTCTTCCTGCCTGTAATTGAATTGCACTCGACGGAGTAGTTAATTGTAAAAGACTTATTGTAAAGACATTGTCGCAATAATCAATTATGCTATTATTTGATACTACGTCACTTATTCTTATTTTTACATTAGTTGATGGAGTATTTGGAATTGTCCAATTATATGTTCCAATATTTGCAGAAACTGATGGAATAATTGTTGAATAATTTATTTCATCAACAGTATATTCAATTTTCACATTTTGAATATTAGAACTATTATTCCAATTAATTGCCACAGTTCTACCTGACTGTATCTGTTCTCCCCCATTTGGAGAATCAACTACAATCCAGCCAATTTTAAATACATTTGCACTTGAATCCGAGATGAAAGAGTTTAATGCATCCGATACTCTAACCTTAGCGTTATTTGATGAAATTCCATTTGGAATATTCCACAAATATCTTAATGAATCAGCAGGATAACTATTAGCAATTATTGTCCACGTTGTATCTGTTTTTAGTTTATATTCTAATTTTACATTTTGTATTTCAGAAGATGCATTCCAGTTAATATAGTATTTTGCACCTGCATTTAAATATTCGCCACCATTTGGAGATATCAAACTCAGATTACCAGGTAAAAATCCAAATCTATTACTGGTATCTCTAATAGTTTCAAATTTAGTATCTTTAATCAAAATGTATGCATTTGTAGAACTCATTAATTGAGGAATCGTCCAATTATAGCTTCCTTTATTTGCTTTCACTTTATTAATAATTGACCAAGAGTTCCCACCATCAACTGAAAGGTTAATGCTTACAGAATCTATATCTTGAGTACTCAACCAAGTAATTGTTTGAGATGAACCACTAAGCCAAGCATCTGTACCATCTGGTTGACTAATTTTTAGTATATTAATAATAAAATTCTGATCATTGACATCAAAAATATTTCCACCGGATGCAACATCGGTAATACGAATCCTTGCTGTTAATGATGAATCTTCAGGAACTAACCATTTATAAGTACCTGAATTTGAACTTAAGTTCATTACAATATTTTTCCAAGTTGTTCCAGCGTCAATTGAATAATCAATATTAATGTTTTTAACATTAGGTGAGTTTATCCATTGAATATTTTTATATGTTCCAGCTTGCCATCTTAAATTTGTATTTGGGTTAGTAAGTCCAACACTTGCTATTCTAAAAATATTCTCACTAATATCATAAACTTGACTATTTGCAACATTTTTAATCCTAACTTTTACTGAATCAGAAGGATCGTTTGGAATAGTCCAACTATATGTACCAAGATTTGCATTTATATTTGTTGCTATCTGTTTCCAACCACTATTCTCATTGTAATACTCTAAAGTAACTAAGGCTATATTATTACTTGCACTCCAAGTAATTGGATATACATTCCCAACAGTCAAGTTTTCAAAACCATTTGGAGTTAAAAGATTTAAGTTATTTATTGTGAAAACTGAATTGCTTTGGTCTATAATAAGACCTGATGAATTATTATCAGTTATTCTAATAAGTCCATTTGTTGTAGCAATTGTATTTGGAATATTCCAATCATATTCACCATCTGCTTGTGTTGAATTTGTTAAATAATTCCAAGTGGCACCATTATCTTCACTAAATTCAATACTTACGTCAAAAATATTTGAAGTATTTATCCATCTAATTTTATAGGTTGTCCCAGCTTGAAGTATTTCTCCACCATTTGGAGAAACAACTACTACACTCCCAATCTTTAATGATACCGCCATACTATCATTAATTAAACTATTAGAAGCATCAGTTATTTTTAATTTAACATTATTATTTCCTAAATCTGCAGGAATTGTCCATGCATAGGTTGCGGGTACAGCATTAATAGAATTAACAATGGGATTCCAAGTATTACCATTATTTGTTGTATATTCAATTTTTACATTAATAATTTGACTACTATTCCAAGTAATATTTTGAGTTGTTCCAGAATTCCAGTTTTCTCCACCTAACGGTTGAGTTATTTCTAATTGCTTAATTGTAAATAAATTACTTTGATAAGTTAAATTTTTAGAATTATCAGTTATACGTACCCTTGCAGTTGCTGTTCCTTCATTAGCAGGGACTGTCCATAAATAATTGTTACTTGCAGTTGGATAGCTATTTTCAATTATATTCCACGAAGTACCACCATCGTTTGAATATTCAATTCTTAAAGAAGAATTAGTAGTGTTTGCATTCCAAGTTATTGTATACTGTTTACCAGCCTGCCATTCCTCATTTCCGGCAGGAGAAAATATTCCTAAACTCCCAATAGTAAACTTATTATCATTAGAATCTTGTATAGCTGAATTACCAGCATCAATTATTTTAATTCTACCATCCGTAGTAGTAACATTAGCAGGAATGACCCAAGAGTATGTGCCAGCAGCTGCTGCAATGTTTGCAGCTATTAAGGAATAGTTTATTCCGTTATCAATTGAATAATACAAATTAACATTGCTAACTTGTAAACTATTCCAAGTAATGTTTTCTGTTGTATTTGCCTGCCAACGTTCTCCTCCATTTGGAGATATTAATTCTAAAGTACTAATTTTAAATAATTCACTTGTGCTTAAAATTGTAGGGATTGCAATTGAAGAAATCCTAATCAAACCTTGGCTTGTTGCAACATTTGAAGGCACTACCCATTTATAATTTAATAATGAAGAATTAATATTATTAGCAATTGTGTTCCAACTTGTACCATTATCAATCGAATATTCAATTAATATATTCCCAATATTACCTGCTTCCCATCTAATGGTAGTTTCTCTATCAGTTTGGAGTTGTGCACCGGAAATAGGAGCAGTAATAACTATTCTGCTGAGTGTAAACGTATTATCACTAATATCGTAAACATTATTATTATTATGGTCTTTTACTCTAATTAATGTTGTAGAAGAAGAGATATCATTTGGCGTAATCCAATTGTAAGAACCGGTATTTGATGGTATATTTTCAACAACACTTAACCAATTAGTCCCATTATCAATTGAGTAATCAATAGAAATATTATTAATATATTGGCTATTCCAAGTAATATTTGTAGAGGTACCGGCTTGCATAATCTCACCACCATTAGGTGAAGTTACAGTAATTGAACTAATAATAAAAATAGGAGAAATCGACAATATTGTTGGGTCTAAAACCGATGATAACCTAACAAGAGCCTGATTACTTGTAACATTGTTAGGGACTATCCATTGATAAGATTGTTGATTTGCTGATACATTATTGCTGATACTATTCCATGTAGTACCATTATCAATTGAAAATTCAATATTGATTAAACCAATATTCGAAGAAGTCCAAGTAATATTTTTGTTTTGTCCTGCTTGAATTTGTTCATTTAAAATAGGAGAAGTAATTTTTAAATCTGCAATTGTAAAAGCTGTATTAGATGAATCAACAATATTGGAATACATCGCATCTTCTATTTTAACAATAGAATTCATACTTGAAATGTTTTGAGGCAATGTCCAACTTAGTGTAGCAGGAATAGATGGTATGTTTTCAACTATTGTATTCCAAGTTGTACCATTATTAAGACTATATTTTAAGTTAACATTATTTACATATTGAGAATTCCAAGAAATATTATGTGTGCTTCCGGCTTGCCAGACTTCACCTCCATTTGGAGACACAATTTCAATACTACTGATTGTAAATAACCCGGAAGTAATATAAATTAATGGATCATTAAGTGATTGTAATCTTATTAATGCTTGGTCAGAAGCGGCATTTGTTGGGACACTCCAATTATATTGATTTACTGCCGAGTTTACATTATTAGCTATAATATTCCAGGTATTACCATTATCAATACTATAAGAGATACCAATCATACCCATGTTAGAAGAATTCCAAGTTATTTTAGTTGTATAACCGGCTAAGATATGAGAATTTAATGTTGGAGCAGTAATACCAATATTACTAATAGTAAAAGTTAAATCGCTGGAATCTTTAAATGAACTGTTGTTAGTATCCCATACTTTAATCCTTGCGTTCGTAGAAGATATGTTTGACGGAATATCCCAATTTAATGAATAAGTATTACCGGCAACATTTTCGGCAATATTTGTCCAATTAGTTCCATTATCTAAACTATAAGCAACTGATACAGAGTTAATATACTTACTATACCACACAATTTGTTTTGTAGAACCTGCTTGCCAGTTTTCACTTCCATTAGGAGAATATACTTGCAATCTATTAATGGTAAATACTGGTGATATGTCTTCATTTGTAGTATCAGCTAACTCCCTAATTCTTATTTTTGCTGTATTTGATGCCGTATCGGATGGAATATTCCAATTATAAGAGCGAATATCACCATTAATATTATCGATAATTTTAATCCAATCAGTTCCATTATTTAACGAATAGTCTATTTGTAATAGACCTAAATTAATACCCGTCCATGAAATATTTATCGGAGTACCAGCTTGATACTCCTCACCCCCTAATGGAGATGATAAATTCAACGAGTTAATTGTAAAGGCATAACTGCTTGAATCTCTGACAGTATTATTATCTTCATCAATTAGTCTTATTTTAGCGTTAGTTGTTGCTATATTCTCAGGTACTAACCAATTATAAGTTCCTGCAGATGCATTAATATTATTTGAGATTAAAACCCAAGTAGCCCCATTATCTATTGAAGAATAGAGAGAAAGGCTATTAATTTCTGAACTATTCCAAATTATTGCTTTAACTGAACCACCTTGCCACTGTTCCCCACCATCAGGAGTAGTAAGCTGTAAGAGTTTTATAATAAATGGGTCGCTTATACTCGTAATTAAAACGTTATTAAGGGCTGTTATTCTTACTCTTGCTTGATGAGAAGAAATATTATTATCAACAGTCCAATTGTAAGAATGAAGGTCTGACGACAAAGAATTAATTATGGTTGTCCAAGTATTTCCATTATCTAAAGAATATTCTAATCTAACATTTCCAATATTTGTACTATTCCATGTAATGTTGACTTTTTTTCCACTCTGGTATTCAGAATTATTAATTGGTGAAGTAATAGCTAAATTACCAATGGAAAAGTTATCATCAGAATTGTCAACTATCAAATTATTTGCAACACTCTCAATTCTAATTAATGTTTGCTGGCTAAGTAGAGTATTTGGAACTAACCAAGAATAACTATTCACATTATTTGAAACTGATGGGTAATTGCCATGAATCAAGACCCAATTAGAACCGTTATCTAAACTGTAATAAATATTAACATTAGGAACATGACTACTTGATACCCATTGAATTAAATTTGTCTGTCCATTTTGCCATAATTCATTCCCATTTGGAGAAGTAACTTTAAGCTGAATCAAATTAAATGTATTGCTTACATCAACAATACCCAATGAAGATTCTGAATCACTTATTCTAATACGTGCAGTACTTGATGGATTAATATCACCAATATTCCATAAATAACTACCTGAAGAAGCCGGATAGTTGGAAACAATCGAGTTCCAAACAATATTATCTAATGTATATTCAATATTTACTTCATTAATGCTGTTAGATGTACTAAAATTAATTAATTTTTGAGTAATGGTCTGCCAATTTTCACCACCAAGAATATTTGTAATTGCGATATCTCCAACTCTAAAAACTCCATCGCTTGAATCCTGAACAGCAGGAGTGATAACATCATTAATTTTAACAATTACTTGGTTTGATGATAAACCATTAGGGATTAACCAATTGTAACTATTTGTAATGGCTGGCACAGAAGCTGCAATTGTATTCCAACTTGCCCCATTATCAAGAGAATAAGACAGTTTAACATTTCCTGTTAATGAACTTGTCCATCTTATAGTTTTTGTTGTGCCCGACTGCCAATACTCTCCACCATTAGGAGAAACTAAATTAATAGTATTTATTGTAAATTGAGCGGAGCTATCAATAATAAATGTTCCATTTACTGCATCAGATATGCGGATTTTAGCTTGATTAGAAGCGTTATTTGATACTAACCAATTATACGTACCCACTTGAGCAGTAGCTGAAGGCTCAATTACTTCCCAAGAAGAACTATTATTTAATCGAAATTCAATTTTAACATTTTCAATTCCCGGAGTAGCTGTCCACTTAATCTGTTTAATAGTATTGGCTTTTAATATCTCACTTAATATTGGTTCAAGAACACTAATTGTTCCAACAGTAAAATAATTGTCAGATGAATCCTGGATAGATGGATTATCATGATCTAATATTTTGATTTTTACCGTATTTGATGGAATATTTGGTAATAACCAATTATAAAAACCGGTTGACGCAGCATTATTTAGACTAACAGTATTCCAATTAACACCATTATCTAATGAATAGAAAATATCTAAATTAGTTATTCCACTCGAATTCCAAGTAATATTCCGACTCATCCCAATTTTATAACTTTCACCACCATTTGGGCTGTTTAAATATAAGCGTAATACTCTAAAATCAGCATTACTTACATCAAAAATCGAATTATCTTGGCTGTCTACTATTCTTATCAATCCGGTACTTGTTGGAATATCCGGTAATGTATAATTAAATATTTCATCAGAAGCAAGAACATCATAACCAATTCGATTCCAAGTATTTCCATTATCAACTGAATAATCAATATTTACATATGTAATATTATTAACATCCCAAGTAATTGCTAAGTTATTTCCAACTTGTAAAACTTCCCCACCATTTGGCGAAGTTACGTTTAGCGATACAATACTAAAGTTATTATTGCTTATATCAAATAAATCTTGATTTGAAGAACTTCTTACTCTTACTAATGCAAATGATGTTACAGTATTTGGTATTACCCAATCATAATTTTCTAATGTAGCATCATAGTTAGCAGCAATATTTATCCATGTTAAACCATTATCAGTTGAATAATCAATATCAACATTGGGAACAGTACTAATATTATTCCAAGTAATTGAATGGGTGGAACCGACTTTCCATCTCTCAAACCCATCTGGAGAAGTAAGTAAAATACTTCCAATAGCAAACATATTATTGCTTTCATCGAGAACAGCTGAATTATCAACATCAATCAGCCTAATTCGTGCTTGAGACGTTGGTGTATTAGGAATTGTCCAGTTGTAATTAAGCGTTGCTGCTGGAATAGAATTTTCAACAATTGACCAAGATGTACCATTGTTTGTTGTATACTCCAACCTTAAATTATTTACACTATTGTGAACTTTCCATTTTACATTTTGGAGACTATTAACAACATAACTTTCTCCTCCGTCCGGTGAAATAACGTAAACCATATTTATACTAAAGTTTGCATCACTAACATCAGAAATATAATTTGGTTGGAAATCTGCATCACTTATTCTAACTAATACCCTATTTGATGGCATATTAGGAATAGTCCAATTATACAGACTTGGAACAGATGGGACAGAATTTACAATTGTATTCCAAAACAATCCATTGTCAGTTGAATACTCTAAACGCACATTAGCCACGCTAAACTGCTGCCATGTTACAGCAACAACACTATCAACCAAAAAGAAATTTCCACCGTTTGGATAATTTAGAATTAAATTACGTATTGAAAAGTCATTATCACTAATATCATAAATGGTTGGATTATCTGCGTCACTTATTCTTAGTTTTGCAGTATTTGATGCTGCATTTGTAACAGACCAATTATATGTTCCGGTAGATGGATAATTAGTCACTAAATTTATCCAAGAAACACCGTTATTAGTTGTCAAATCAATATTAACCGAATTAATACCATTTGTATAGTTCCACTCAATTTGACTATCTTCGCCAACCTGAACTACTTCACCGCCATTGGAAGAAAGAACTTGGATACTGCCTATTTTAAATACACCATCAGTAATATCAAACAATTCCGTATTTTCGTTGGCACTAATTCTAATATTAACTTGAGCTGAAGGAGTATTAGGAATTGTCCAGTTATAGCTTCCCAATGCAGCATTAATGTTTGTAACAATATTATTCCAAATTCCATTATTAACCTGGTAATCCAAATTAATGCTTGTAATATTTGTTGAACTCCAAGTAATTGTAACCGGAGTGCCAGGAACAAAACCTTCTCCACCATTTGGGTAAGTTAAACCAAGTTCAGCAATAGAAAATGTATTATCACTAACATCAAAAATAACCGGTCCATCAGAATCACTAATTCTAAACAACACATTATTAGATAGAATATTGGGCACTTGCCATGTAAAAGAACCAGCACTTGCTGGATAAGAAGATGCATTTGGAACATTGATGAAAGTTAAACCACCATCTAATGAGTACTGCATTCTCAAATAACTTACGCTTGAAGTACTTGTCCATGTAACGTTATAATTACCATTACCAACTAATTTCTCTCCCCCATTGGGGGTATTAATTCTTATATTACCAACCTTAAAGTATCCATCACTTGTACTTTCAATATTAATATTTGAGCTTGAAGATATCCTAATTTTTCCATAAGCAGTACTTAGAGTATCTGGAATATTCCAAGTATAGGTTCCTAAATTTGCGGCTACAGAGGTTGCAATAGTCTGCCATGGCAATGAATCATCTCTTCTAAATTCAATATTCACATTTGAGATGTTGGGGCTTGCAACCCAAGTAATATTTTGTGCTGTTCCTCCTTTGTAGATTTCGTTTCCGGTTGGAGATGTAATTACAATATTGGTTATTGTAAAAGAGCTTGTTTCAAATCTCAAACCGGAATCACTTTCAGAATCACTTAATCTAATATAACCGGTTGAAGAAGCCAAATTGGATGGAATTGCCCAATCATATCTACCTAATGAAGCTTGTGCATTTGCAGTAATTAAATTCCAATTTATTCCATCAGTTGAGTATTCAATCTTAATTAAATTTATTCCCGCAGTAGATGTCCACAATATCGATTCAACATCCCCAGCTCTGAATACTTCCCCACCTGATGGGCGAGTTATGTTGATATTGCCTATTGTAAATAAGCCATCTGATACAGCTGAATAAGCTGCATTTGTTGTACTTGTTATCCTTATTTTTCCTCTTGCAGTTGGTGTATTAGGAATTACATATGAATAAACACCTAATGAAGCAGAAATTCCAGTAGCAATTTGTGACCAATTTGTACCATTATTTGTTGTAATTTCAATTTTTACATTTCCGGTGAGATTTGATGACCAAGTTATATTTTTAGTACTACCAATTTCCCAACCAGTATTTGCATTTGGAGATGTTACTGTTAAAGTATAAATGGTAAATACCGTATTACTAACATCAAATATTTCCGGTTCATCTGCATCATACACTTTTATCAATGCTTGATTTGACGCAACACTTGGAACTTGAAAACTATAAGAATTAAAAGCAGCAGAATAAGGATCTTCTATGATTGTCCAAGTCAAACTATTGTCTATAGAGTATGCTATTCCAAGGTTGGTTATGCTGTTGCTATTCCAAGATATTGTCTGGTTTGTTCCTTGAAACCAAACTTCACCACCATTTGGAGAATTTAAATCGAGTGTGGCAATTCTAAAATAATCACTAATAGTTTGAGTTGAAAGAATAGCACTATTTCTAATTCTAATTCTATTATTTGCCGAAGCATTGTTTGGAACCGAATATTCATATTGCCCTAATGAAGCATCATAATTATGAATTACCGTTTGCCAAGCCCCGTCATTTATACTTATATCAATATCAACTGACGCAATATCCGAACTTGCAACCCACTTAATAGTATCTACTCTACCAGTTTGAAATGATATTGATGAAGTTGGAGATAATAGGTTTAATTTGGTTAAAATAAATTTATTGTCACTCATATCAGAAAATAACGCATCTGATTCATCAACAACTCTAATTCTAAATTCTTGTGAAGGAGTAATATTTTTAGGAATATTCCAATAATATTGCCAAAGACTTGCTTCAACATGATTTGCAATTGAAGTCCAATTTATTCCATTATTAGTTGAATAGCTTATATTAACAAATGTAATTTCACTACTTGTCCACTTAATTAGTTGAGTTGAACCTGCCTGCCATATTTCACCTCCATTTGGAGCAGTAAGTTGAATAGACTTTGCTTTCGGCTCTCTTTTTGATAGAGCATTTGCGGTTAATTTACTATTATTTTCATTATATGCATTTGTTGTAGAAATAAGACCAATTAATAGTAAAATAAAAAGTATATATTTATTCATTAACCAACTAACTCCTAAGTAGTAATATATTAATAGTTAATCCTTATAATTGGAGAAAAGACTATATAATTATCAAGTCTAAAAAATGGAATTCCGTTTTGTGGTTTGGCAAATGATTTGAAAAATTTAAAATCAAACCCTAAAGAATTACTTAGCATAATTTGAGTTTTTAAGCCAAAATAGCCATTTGATTCAGTAATATCGTATCCCAACTGCAAATAAAATTTATGTTGTAATAAACCAGTAAAATTTTCTATACCTGCTTCAGCAATAATTGAGTTCTTAAAATACCCTTTCGAACTTCTATTTGCATTTATAAGATTTACTTTGTGGGGATCTAAGTAGTATTGGTAAATATCGAAAGAGGCTAACCCCAACCCAACATTTAACATACCCAAATCCATTAAATTTGTTAAATTTTTATATTTTACTAAAAATACTAAATAATTTCGATTAGAAAAGAATTGTGAAATATAATTAATATCATAATCTTTAACAGAGTATTCACTCATGGCAAACGAACCATCAAAATATAAATCAAATTTTTCTAATTTTGGCCATATCAGTTTTAAGGGGTTTCCATCTGCGTGAATATACAAGTTGCTACTCGAGCTATAAATTCTTCTCCCATAACTACCTTCAACAAAATTAAAACCAGGCCATTTTGAATCAACACTAAAACCAATTTCTAAATTGTAGGCACTATTTGGTTGATTGTTGACTAAATAATCAATATATCTTATTTTCATTCCAATTACATAGTGTGGGTCATACCAACCAGGAAGAACAATATAATCGTTTCCCCATCGCCCTATTGCTGAAAGTAAAAATTTATTTCTATTATTTGTTGTTAGCTGATAAAACTTTAATTCTGGATTTTGGACATGACAAAATATGTCAAATTTATAACCTTCTTTTGAATCATAAAAAGTTTTTGATAAATCAGTAAGAGAATATAATTTTGCTTTTAATTCTCCATAAACTTTCTCACCCAGAACGCTTTTTATATAAACAGGATCATTAAATTCATCGAAGAAGTATGTTCTAACAGTATCTTCATTTATTGTTGATTCAGTAAAAAATCTTAGTAATTCAATCTCATCATCATAATAACGTTTCTTTAATTCAACAAAAACATAACCATTAAAAACATCCTCTGCTAATTTCTTTAAAGTATCAACTGTGGGCTTTTCACCGTTAATTCGTAAAGCATTACTAACAACAAATCGATTAAAGATTTCTCTTACAAACATTGGATCGGTCAAATTCCAAGTTTCTTTTAAATCGTTAAACGCTATTGTGTTATATTCTAAGTTTCGATATACTTTTTCGATATATTTAATTTTTTCATCAATAGTTTCTTGAGAAAAAACTTGATTAAACAAAAAAAGTATTATTAAAAATAGTAAATGTTTTTTCATAATATATTAATTTAATTATAAACCATAACGATAATGGATTTGAATCATCCCGCTTCCTTCATTTTCCCATTTTTGAACATTTCTAAATAATGGAGAAGAAATAAACACACCCCCAAGTCTAAAAACATGAGGAGGAATCTCTAATAATTTAAACCAAACATCACCTTTAATTATACTATCATAATATCTCAAAGAAAGATTTAATAATTCATCTCCTTTGGGTACAAAAGCTAAATTAAATGCAACTATCGGTTTAATCTTGTTGTTAAGTTGATTTTGGATTATTTGCCTTTTATATTTAATAACCTCAATAACATCATGAGCACCTAAACCAACATCCATTTTTAATCTTAAGTCAGCTCTTTCGCTTGCATTCCAAAAAAACGAGAATAAAAATCTCCACTGAGTTGATGTAAAAAACGAATACGAACTATCACGTTTTCCAAAAACAACATTGGGACTTTCGTAATTTTTTGACCCCGTTGACAAATATAAATTAACAAATGGAAAATTATAAAATTGTGTGGTTTTAATATCTAATATAACACCGGAATTCACATTTAATTTTGCTGCATCAGCAAACACAAAAGGAAGTTTATGTGAAATATTACTAAAATTAACCTTTGCCTTCCCCAATATTCTTACATCCAAAACTAAATCTTTTTTTAAATTTTGTTCATCACCAGAAAACGAAATAAGTCCCCTTATGCCACCATTAATAGTCATATTTTGATAAGGGACAAGATTGAGAAAATCATCGCAAGTATTAACTTCCCCACTTAAAGAATAAAAGGGAAATTCAAGCATTTTATGAGTAAAAGTACAATGACTTAACGAAGCATCTATTTGAAATTCCGTACCGATATTTTCTTCCTTAACGCGTCCCCTTCTTCTAACAACTGTTTGTGATTTTAGTGGTGGGTATTTATGAATCGAATTGACATACATGTAATTAAGAAAATCAGTATTATCAGAACTTGAATAACCTTTGCTTTTTTTTAACTCTTTAGAAACATCAATCCCTAATAAGGAACGTGGTTCTTGTTCTTGTATTGTTGCAACAACAACCCTATATAATTCATCGTAGTGTTTACGAGTTGATGGGTTAAAATAGAGTTCTTGTATATCAGCATACGATAATACTTTTACAGTATCAATTTTTGTAGTATTAGCTGTTGCAATTAAACTGTTTGAATCCGAATCCCCGCCGGATGTTTTAATTGTATAAACATATAAAAGTAGAACAGAATCAATTTCAACTGTTTCCTTTATAAATACAACACTATAACTTGTTTCACCATCAAAACTAAATGTTCCTTTATTAAAAGCCAAAGGAACATTTTGAAAATATGGTAATTCATCTATATTTGGAGTAAAGTTTATCGAATACAAATCCAAGTATTTTGAATCATTTTTCAATTTCTTTTCAACTTTTTTATACACATCCCAAATATTTTGTCCAAAATTAATACTTGTGAGTATCAAAAAAGTACAGAAAAATAAAATTTTTCTCATTGCAGCATCGATTTAGTTAATAGAAACATAACTGTTAGTAATTAATCCTTAACATTGGTGAAAACACCAAATATTTATCAGTTCTATATGGAGTTTTATTTTTATCAATGCTAAATCCAGAATAATATCCTGCCATAAGGCCGAAAGTATCATCTATCATAAAGTTAACTTCAAAGCCAATAAATCCATATGACTCCGAACTATAACTGAAAACAATGTTAGTTTCATGCTGCAACAAACCACCACGCTTTGATAAACCTAAGCTAAGATTAGCAAAATGAGTAAACTTATCAAAGAATTCACCACCATCTAAATCTTTTAGTTTGGTTTTTGTAGGGTCAACCTCGTAATGGTAAACAGAGTGAGACGACCAACCTAAACCGGCTTGAAACATACCCAAATCAAATACATTTGCAATATCACGTTTTAAGAAATTTAACACGAAATAATCTCGTATTGAATAAAACTGAGTGGTTCTCGCAAATCCAAAATCGGAATTTTTGTAATCGCCAAATGACATCTGTCCTTCCAGATTCATATACAATTTTGGAAAAGATGGGAAAATATATTCAGAGAGATTACCATTAATTTTGAAATAGATACTTTGACCGCTTTTAAGAACCGGAGCCTTTGGTAAATCACTTACATAAGGTTTTCCAGATTCCATTGTTGTACCCAAAGCTACTTTATAAGTATAATCTCTTGGATCTGAACTCAAAATTTTGTGATACGCTAACTGTAAACCAACTGTATATTCAGGAGAAAACCAACCTGGCAAATAAATATTTTTATTTCCCCAATTACCAATTACAGATACTAAGTATTTGTTTCTTTGGTTGCTGGTTGTTGACCAAAACATAACTTCAGGATTGAGTAAGTTCAAATCTAAATCGAAATAATAACCCGGTTTTGTATCATAAACATCTTTAGTAATATCAGCAAAAAAGTATTGCTGCTTCTGTATTCTTTCGTATAAATTTGAACCAATAATTGTTCGTAATTCAAAAGGATCTTCTACCGGATCAAACAAGTATTGAGGTTTTTCCTTTTCCAATTCTGATGATGGAACAAATGCAAAATATTCTAATTCATCATCATAAAATCTCTTTCTAACATCAATAATGATATTACCATCAAATATGCCTTTTGATTTTTCCTTCACAACTTCAGAAGATGCCGGAACACCATTTATACGGAGTTCGTTATTAATAATAAAACGACTGTAAACATCTCTTACAAATTCAGGATCATTAATAAACCACTTCTTCTTTAAGTCGTCATATGCTATTGTGTTGTATTCCAAGTTAATGTAAATCTTTTTTAATTCTTTTATTTGCAAAGAATCTTGAGGTTTAATTAAACAAGGAATTAAAAAAATGAAAAGTAAGTATTTATAAAGATTTTTCATATCAATTCCTCTTAATTAATGCCTAAACGATATCTTAACTGAAACATTGAACCGCCTTCAGTTTCCCAAGCTCTTCTATCTCTTGCAATAGGAGCAGTTAAATAATTAACTTCAAATCTAAAACGATGAATAGTATTAATATCAATCAATTTTAGCCAAGCTGAAATATTTGCATGGCTATCAAATACTCTTACATTTCCACCAAATAATGGCTCGCCTTTAGGTACAAAGTTATAATGGAATACTATTACAGGCATAAATTTATCCTGTATTAACCTTGCACTTGTAAAATTTAGTTTAGCATCATATGTTGCTTCATAAATATTATAATATGCAATACCAACATCCATTCCAAATCTGTTCACAAATTTATCATTTGAATTCCAGAAAAACGAAAAGGACAATTCAGCTTGATTAGTAGTATGGTAAGCTACATAACCTGTTCTTGAGCCGGTGTAAACATTAGGATCTTTGAATTCCTCTGAACCAATAGAAAAATATAAATTCATAAATGGCAACGAAAAGGGTTTAGTAAGACTTAAATCAGCTGTAATTGAATTACCAAAATTTAATAATGGTGCATCGCCAGATGCAAAAGGATTATTTTCAGATATATACCTGCCATCCAAAAACGTTTTTTTGCCCATCTTAATTTTCGCCATTAATTTTGCATCAATATATGATGAATTATAGACATTTTTTCCATCATCTAAACGGAACAACAATTTAGCTCCAACTCCCATAGTCATTGATTCCCAAGGGAGTAAATTCATCACTCTTTCTTGAGTACTAAGTTCAACACTTGCACCACCAAGGTTTTTAAATTCCATTACGGCATGCGAAAAACTGATGTGTGAAAAACTTGCGTCAATTTTAAATGGTAAATCCGAGGTTGTAGTTTTTTGACGCCCTCTTGTTACAACATCAGAACTTTCTTTTGGATACCAATGAGCTGCTGTATTAACTGTTACATAATTGTAAAAATCTCTATTATCGCGAGATGACATTCCAATGCTTGTTTTAATTTCTTCATCAGGAGAAATTGCAAGTAATGAAGGTAATTTAACATCCAACTCTTCCTTATCCCTAACATCTACGTTTACTAAACTTAGTAAAAACTGATAGAGAGGAGGGTTATTATATTTTAATGAATAAATATCCCGAAAATTTAGAACACGAGAAACATCCTCTTTTTGATTTGTTGTGGCAACACTAATTAAGCCGCCTTCGTTGGATATATCACGTTCTATTTTAGTTAAGTATAACAAATATACAGAATCAATATCCAAGCCATCTTTAAGATAAACTAATCTGTATGTTACATTTTCTTTTGCAGCAAAAGTAAAAGGTTCTCTCCCATCAACTCTTGGGAATATTGATTGAAACTGTGGAACAGCCTGAAAATCTGGAATAATATCTAAATAATTTAAATTTAGATAGTTCTTATCCCTTCTCAATTTAGAGTCAATCTTTTTAGTATATTCGTCAAAAGTTTGAGAGAAATTTTGACTTGTAATGCTGAATAGAACAAATAAAATAGTAAGAAGTCTAAACATTTTCCTCTCTACTTATTATATAATTAGCTATAAATGAACTATTTAATTATTTGTGCATGATACACAAAGTTCTTCTTTTCTTTGAACTGAGTTTCAAAACTAACTCTAATAATTATATCGGCTGTACCGCATTGTTCAATTCCATCAATGAAATCTTGATTTGGCGTAATTTGAATGTATGAAAACGCACCATTTGATGGAATTGTGGGCATAGCACTTTTTAAATACTGTACAGGCTCACTACTTACAGAAAGATTTTTAATTATTGGAATTGCAGCAGCAAAATTGCCACTTGCTGTTTTGCTAAAATAACCATAATAGAATGTTAATATTTTATCATTGTAGGCACTAATAATCAATTGTTCTTTATTATCTTTGAATTCCGCATCTTCTTTCAAAAACACAAAAGATTGAAATCCCAGTTTGTTTAATGTTGTTGTCCAAACAGAAGAGACAACAGTTCCATCTTTGGTTTTGCACTTAAACTCTTTTTCATTGTATTTGCCAACAATTCTTATTTTGGAATCTACCATAGTAATATCGTTAAATATTTTATCTAACGTTACAATTGGTCCTCTTCCACTATCTAAAATTGCATTTGTTTTATCATTATAAATAGCATAAGAATATCTTTTGAAATCAGTAAACTCAATTGTAGCAAAGCTGAAGGTTTCTTTTTCTGAGTAAAAATAGTTTTCTCTCAAATTCATTGGAGCAGCTAAAACAGGATATCTTACATTAATCATGTAAAACACTTCAGGTTTTTGAGAACCCTTTTCGTCTGTTAGATCGATATTTACTTTTGCATAATAAGTACCTGCTTCCTCAATATTCTCAAACACAGAGTATGTAACTAAAACACTTCTTTGACCTTTTAATGCAGTAGCCATTTTATCTGGACTTGGATATTGTTTTACATCAGTCATTTTCCTAACCGAATTAAAATTTTGATCCAATAATTCAGCATTGATGGTCACTTTTTTAATATTCGTAAGTACAATATCTTTATTCTCAGGTATTTTAAACCTTTGTGAAGTAACCACATTTAAGGTATCTGTAATTTTCCTCTGTTGAGCATTAATTATTATACTTACAAAAAAAAGAAATAGTAAAAGTTTTTTCATCATATCTCCATTAAAATTTAGAATCTAATCTCGGCAGATGATTTCTGTACGCCACCTAAACTTCTTGCATGCAAATTAATTTTCTGTTCTTGAGTTCTAACATTTAACTGATTAGTTTCTTCCATAAAAAGCTTAAACTCTTCTACCAGTCCAGGCAATGCTTTCATATATGTAGGTGCCGATCTTGTCACTTCTGCATAAACTGAAAATACATAATCCCCTTCTCTATCAATTGCTCCAGCAAAAACAGCATTTCCGGTCGAGTCTTTTTCCAATGCATAAGTACCGGCAATAGAAGCAGAATTAAAACCGCCTGAAGGCCAATTTGATGGTTTAGTTTTTGAGACAGGGTCAATATCAATATAATATTTAACTTCTTGTTTTTCCTCTTCGCTAACTAAACCGCTTACAGTAATTAGTACGTTGAACTTATTATCTTTTTTGATCTCATAATCAACTGTTGTAGGAACTTTTAACTGAATTGGCTCTTTATAAATAGTTTTTAACATTTCTGTTCTTACTTTTTCTTGAGCATCATCAAGTTCATCCCTTTCAGTTATCACAATTAATAATTCGGTTATAAGAACAACATACAATATAAAATAAACCATGTTTTTTTTCATGGTGAAATTCCCTATTTTAATTAGTAAATTAGTTCTTAATCGAATCTTTCATCATTTGAATTGCTTGCAAATTGGCAAGCTGTATTTTTTGTAGTTTTTTAGACAATTCTTCAAATTTATCTAAATAAGTATTAATAGTTCTTAGTTCTTCATCCGCAACCAATTTAAGTTGTTGCATCTCTTCCTTAAAGGCAGGGATATTTGAATCAATTCCGGTTGGTCTTTTGTGTTCTTCTGCATGCACAGCATGTGGAGTAGAGTGATCTTCTTCAGGAGTGAAAAAAGTTACAATTGCTAAAATAAATAACAAGAAAAATTCTAAAAATAATGCACCCATAACATAATTAGGGTCTATTTTTCCATCAGCAGCATTAATCAAAAAGCTTGGAACTACTGGCAGGCTTCCTGCAACTTTACCCAAACCACGTAAACCAACAACAATAATTAAAATAGCTGCACCCATATAAACAATACCCATAACATTGTTTGAGTATTTAGGTATAAATTCATATACCATGTACTTACCAAAAGCCGTTTTTGGTTGATTTGCTTTTTTTTCCGACACGACGTTCCTCCGAGTTTTTCTTTATTAATTGTTATTCGAGTTATATATTCAATCAATAGCAAAAATATATTATTTTTATTATTAAAGTAAAAATAAATTAATGTTAAAATTGATTTTTTTTTGTGATATCTATCACAAATCTTCCTTTTTGAACCAATTAAAGAATTCAATTAGTGAATTTCTCAATTCAGGACTTACATAATTAAAATTTACACCTCTTGGTGTTATTTCCCAAAACTCTTCATCTGTTGTATTAAATATGATCTCTTTAATCTTCTCAATCCTATAATATGGCTCAACCTGCATATCATTGAATATAATTCTGGCAAGGCTTTGATTCCCCTTTAATAAATAAAACCCTGCTAATTTTGCTTGTGCAAGACGTACACCAATTAAAGAATTTTCTTTATGTAAAGCAGCTTTATCAACTGCATCATCAATTGGTTCATCAAGATTTAAAAATAATTCAAGCAAATTCAAAATGTTGGGGACTTGTTTCTCAAATGCTAATTCATTCAATCGACAAAGATCGTGTGCGGCAGTCTCTAAGATAAAAAAGACTGAATATTTGTTCGCCTCTTGCCCATAATACTTAAAGTAATACGATATCTTCTCAACTTCATTAGGATAACAATCTAATAACATCTCTCCGATCATTCGATAATGTTCAAATGCATTGAATGCCGAGCGCGGATCTTTTGCAGTAATAGCAAATCTTAGATATGAATTAAAGTATTGAAAGATGGTGTTCAAGGACTTCAAATCACCATTTTTTGCATACTCTTTTGCTATCAATTCACTATTAAGTAAAACACCGGATGCTACATCTCGCAATGTCAATTTTGTATTGTTGTAGATCATTTCGTACAATCTAAAAACTTTTCGTTCTAAGACAGTTTGTTTTGATTCTATTCTTGACATTACAAATTCTGAATAATTTGAAAAATCAGGATCCAGATATTCATTGCCTTCAAGTTTAAACCATTCATTGGGTAGATTTTTTTTCCTTTTACAATATTCGGTTAATATTTCTTTTAGTTTACTTATTGATAGTAATGCAACGGCTCTATCACCTTGATGTACCGAGTTTAATGCAATATCACCAATAAAATTAACATTATAGTTAATTTTGTTTTTTAGAGAGCTGTTGTACTTTACATGCCCTTTTTCTATATCATCAATTATTTTTATTGTATTTTCTTTTACATAATTCAAAAAGTTTTCGGGGCGTAAGAAGTTAAAAACATAACTAAAATGAGGTATTACTATTAATACACTAATAGCTATCAAAAATATTGTTACTGAAATACTAAATAGAGGTACAAATTGTTCTGTCATTGTATTAATAACCAATACAGTATTAGTACCGGTTACAACAAACAAAGCGATAATCATTACATTTACTTTGTTTTCAATAAACAATTCCATAATGTTTGATGAATACTTGTTTGCTGCCAATTGAACAACAATCGCAATTGCTGTAATTTCAATACCCAATACTGCAGTAACTACTTCACCTAATCCACTTAGCGTGTTGGAAAGTACGTTTATATCACTACTGAAAATTTTATGGAATATGTTGCGGGACTCGCTTAAAACCCAAACATCTATTACTCTATTAAAAACAAACAATAAAACACTTAATAAAACCAGCTTTAAAAATGGCAAAACAAAATAAGAAAACTGATTTTGCCATTCATCTTTCATAACATCTATTTTGTTTTTATTCTTTTTCATCACCAACAAAACCACAATAATAGAAACGTAAGTTAACTTATTTTTTTTATTTATACAACTTGGAAAACCCTAAAATTAGTTAATATAAAGCAAATATTATGTTTTGAGAAAATCTTTTCTATTAAATTAACATAATATAAATTAAATAGAATTATTATTAAAAAAAGGAAGCCGTATTTTATAGGAATGCAGCCCCCTTAAAAAACACCACCTTGTTTCCAATTCAATCCTTATTTATCAAATATTTGTTCATTACGCTTTTTTATTTAAGATAATTAAGCACTAATCATTAGTTCGATTTTTTTTAACCAGTTACTAAAATGCGGACATTTTGATAATATTTCTTCAATGCCAGTTAATTCGGCATAATTTACAGCATTAAGTCCCTTCTGATACTTTTTCCCATGTTTTGCAAATATTGCTTCAATTCTTTTTGAAGGAGCCCCTTCAGGCGTGTTATTGATATCCTCAATACTTTTATAATTATCAGTTAATTGAACAATATCATTAACTATTGAATCATCTTCAAGTGAAAAACCAGTTTGCGGATTTGCAAAAAGAAAAGTTTCAAATTCATTTAATATAAGGTTAGGAATGAAATATCGATAAGGTTTAATATTTTGAACAATATCAAATAATTTATCTTCAAGACAATTAATTTTTTCTTGAACAGACACCAATGATAAACATAAAGAATAGTCAGGAATTTTTGTATCGCTATTTATTCCGTAATAATCAATCATTGTAGTTATTACAGATTCATTGTTGATGTGTAAGATTGGTTTGATTGTATTTTTAAAATGCTCAATATTATTAAAACCATGACCATTACCTTTAACAATTATCTGAATTGGCTTAATTAAACAAGTAAACTTTTTCTCAATATATAAATATGGGATTAAAATTCTATTTACAAATTCAAGTTCTGTCTTTCCCTCAACAATTATAAATAGATCCCTCATGGTAATCCACCTATAACGTTGTTTGTCCAAATTTCGCTCAAAGTAAAATCATTCAACCAATTTTTATAAACTGATTCATTTGGTCTTGTTAATTGAGTACTATTGTTTTTTTTATCTACAATAATAATATCGTCAGGAGAGAAATTATCAACAAGATTTACTGACTGAGTAGAAATAATGATTTGAGTTTTTTCTGAAACCATTTTCATCATTTCGCTAAGCTTATAAATTGCAAAAGGATGGAGACCTAACTCTGGTTCATCAATAATAATTACTTTTGGAGGGGTTGGCTGCAACAGCAATGTAGTTAAAGCTATGAACCGTAATGATCCATCAGACAATTGATTTATATTAAAATATTTCTCATAATCTTCCTCAAGCCATTCAAGAAATATTAAGTCATCGTTTAGTTTGCTCGGTTCTAGAACAAACTCTTTAAAAGATGGCATAACACTTTGTATAACTAATTCTATAGATTTTAAGTTTTTGGGATGTTTTACTTTAAGCCAATATAAAAATGCTGCTAAATTTTCTCCATTTTCTCTAAAATATTTATTGTCGTTAATATCGGAAGGCCTTTTTATTTTGGATTCTTTACTTGTATCATGAAAATGATAGATCCGAAATTCTTTCATGTATTCATTAACATAAAAGTAACGACTTTGACGATATTCTTTCAGTTGGCTTTCTTTTTTATTGCTACTAAATATTTGGTGATCCCATCTTCCCGGTTTAGGAACATAAAATTCAGCATCTTCTTCCGCTAAGTAAAGATTCCCATTATTACCCATAATTAGTTTAAATGAATAAGCATTTTTTTGACTAAACTCAATCCTACTATTAATGTATTGAGAGTTCTTGAGCCCGTAATATAAAATATTATCAGCATCCCCCTCTTTTGCTAAATAACCTGCAAGATTTTGATTGTAAATGTTTTTTAGCAAATTGAAATAATTAATAAAATTAGTTTTACCACTTCCATTTGCACCTATTAAAATATTAATCTTTTTTAATTCAATATCAATTTTTTTAATCGATTTGAAGTTTTCTATTTCTATTTTAGATATCATTAAAATTTCGCAAATTATTATTTAGAAAGATACAAAAATAAATTTAATACAAAAAATAACCTTAACACAAAAACGGAGAATAAACTATAAAAGGAATAATTTAACACACATTAAATCATGGACTTCAAGATACTGAATACTTTATTAATTTAAAATAAAAAACCCCGCTTCGGTATGCGGGGTTAAGAGTTACGTGGGCAGAGACGGAATCGAACCGCCGACACAAGGATTTTCAGTCCTTTGCTCTACCGACTGAGCTATCTGCCCTCAAAAACGTCTCAAAAATTAACACTTTTTTTTTAATTTTCCAAACGTTTTTTTTATTTTTCTTACATTTTTTTCAATTTTTAAGCATTTTTTACATTACCAAAGCCATAACAGCTTTTTGAACATGTAATCTATTTTCAGCTTCATCAAAAATTACTGAATTTGGGGAATCAGCAACTTCGTTAACTACTTCATCTCCCCTATGAGCTGGTAAACAGTGCATAAACAAATAATCATCTTTTGCATGTTTAACTAATTCTGGGTTCACTTGGTATCTAATAAATTTAGCTTTTCTTTCTTGGGCTTCAGTTTCTTGACCCATACTTGCCCAAACATCTGTGTAAACAACATCAGCATCTTTAACTGCTTCAATAGGATCTTCAGTAATAACAACTTTACTACCCATATATTTTGCATTTGCAAGAGCGTCGTTTACTATTTGTTCCTGGGGTTTGTAACCACTTGGTGAAGAAATAAAAACATCCATTCCAACTTTTGAGCAACCATTGAGAATGCTATGAGCCATATTATTTCCATCACCAATATAAGCAAACTTTAATCCTCTTAGATTTCTTCTTTTTTCAAGAATAGTAAATAAGTCAGTTAAAACTTGACAAGGATGTAATAAATCTGTTAAACCATTAATTACCGGAATTTTAGCGTATTTAGCCAATTCTGTTACATCAGAATGAGCAAATGTTCTTATCATAATACCACTTAAGTATCTTGAAAGTACTTGGGCAGTATCGGCAACAGATTCACTTTTACCAAGTTGTAAATCGTTAGGACCAAAATACATACCTATTCCACCTAATTGATAAATGCCGGTTTCAAAAGAAATACGTGTTCTTGTTGAAGGTTTAGTAAATATCATTCCTAATGTTTTACCTTCCAAAACTTTATGAGGTCTACCAATATACAAGTCTTCTTTTAATGTTTTTGCAACATCAAAGATTTCGTAAATTTCTTCTAAAGTAAGGTCATTAATAGAAATTAAGTCTTTCCCTTTCATGTTAACAGCCATAGAAGCTCCTAATTTTAAATTTCATTTTGAATAATATGCGTACCACAATTTTTAGTGACTAATTGTGTAGCTTCAGTAATAATAGTTTCTCTTCCACCATTTTCAACAAAGTTAATGGCAGCAAGAATTTTTGGTCCCATAGACCCTTTTGCAAATTGACCATCATTATAATATTGTTTAGCTTTATCAACAGAAACATGTTCAAGTTTTTCTTGTTCTTTTGTATTAAAGTTAATATAAGCATAAGGAACATCAGTTAAAATAAAAAAAGCATCTGCTCCAATTTCGCGAGCTAATAGAGCACTTGCTAAATCTTTATCAATAACAGCTTCTATTCCTTGAAGCATTTTGTTTTTATCTCGATAAACAGGAACACCACCACCTCCGGCAGCAATAACAATATTCCCTTTATCAGCAAGATCTTTTACAATTTTTTTATTAATAATTTCAATTGGTTTTGGTGATGGTACTACTCTTCTCCAACCTCTTTTTCTTGCATCTTCTTTGAAGATAAATCCATGTGATTTTGTAAGTAACTCTGCTTCTTCTTTTAAATAATAAGCTCCAACAGGTTTTGTTGGTTCAATAAATGCTGAATCATTAATATCAACTAAAACTTGAGATACTAACGTAACAACGTTTTTCTTTAGTTTGTACTCGGTAATAATGTTTTTCATCTGTCGTTCAATCATATAGCCGATTCCACCTTGCGAATCGGCTACACAAATATCTAACGGCATTTTGGGAATTTTATATAAATTATACCCAGCATCATTTCTTAAAAGAATATTTCCAACTTGTGGACCATTTCCATGTGTAATAACTATATTATAGCCATCCTCAATAAGTCCAAGCAAATTTAAACATGTATTATATGTGTTTTTTTCTTGTTGTTGTATAGTACCAATTTCATCACCACGTAAAAGAGCATTACCACCAAAAGCAACAACAGCTATTTTTTTCATAGAATTCCTTTTGATTTTAATACACTTTCAAGAGTATCATTACCAATTTCTTGTAATTCATAATTTACTCTTGTTGATGGTTTATTAATTTTAAGTATTCTACCTAAATCAATAGGGGTACCAATAACAACAGAATCACATTCGGTTTTATTAATAGTTTCTTCCAAATCTTTTACTTGTTCATCACCATAACCCATAGCAGGTAATAAAACACCAATTTTTGGATATTTTTGGAAAGTAGCAGTAATTGATTTAACCGTAAAAGGTCTTGGGTCTACCAACTCAGAAGCTCCCAATTTTTGAGCAGCAACTGTACCTGCACCAAATTTCATCTCGCCATGAGTTAATGTTGGACCATCTTCAACTACTAATACTTTCTTACCTCTAATTAATTCTGGTTTGTCAACAAATATTGGTGAAGCAGCTTCAATAATAACTGCATTTGGATTAACAGTTTGAATATTTTTTCTTACTTCTAAAATATTTTCAGGTGATGCAGAATCTATTTTATTAATAACAGCAACATCAGCCATTCTTAATGAAGTATTACCAGGGTAATAAGATAATTCATGACCAGGTCTATGAGGATCAACAACAGTAAATGTTAAATCACTTTCATAAAATGACATATCATTATTTCCACCATCCCATAAAATAACATCAGCTTCTTTTTCTGCTTCTCGTAAAATAGCCTCATAATCAACCCCAGAATAAATCACGCCTCCCAAAGCTATATGTGGTTCATATTCTTCAATCTCTTCAATGGTACATTGGTGTAATTTTAAATCTTCCAACGAACCAAATCTTTGAACTTTTTGTTTTACCAAATCGCCATAAGGCATAGGATGGCGGATAGCTACAACTTTTTTACCGGCTGCTGTTAAAAGTTTTACAATTTTTCTTGATGTTTGAGACTTACCACAACCGGTTCTAACAGCTAAAACAGCAATTAAAGGTTTTGTACTTTTAATCATTGTTTCTTTTCCACCAAGTAATCTGAAGGATATTCCTGCTGCATTAACAATTGAAGCCTTAGTCATAACATAATTAAAAGGCACATCTGAATATGAAAAAACAACTTCATCAACCTTTAATTCTTTTATTAATTCTTCCAATTTATTTTCTTCATAAATCTTAATTCCATTTGGATATAATTTACCGGCTAATTCAGCAGGATAAACTCTACCTTCAATATTTGGAATTTGGGTGGCCGTAAAAGCTACCACATTAAAATCTTCATTGTCGCGGAAATACACATTAAAATTATGAAAATCTCTTCCCGCAGCACCCATAATTAAAACATTCTTTTTTGACATACAATTAGTCTCCTATTATTATTCTACTGTTACGCTTTTAGCTAAATTTCTTGGTTGATCAACATTTAATCCTTTTTTTACTGCAACGTGATAAGCTAATAACTGTAAAGGAATGGAACTAAGAATAGGCATAAGCATTCTAATTGTGTCAGGTATTTTGATCGAAAAGTCAACTAATTTATCAATCTCTGTATCGTTTTCACTTGCAATAGCAATAATTCTACCTTTTCGTGCTTTTACTTCCTGAATATTACTGATTACTTTATCATAAACAGAGTCATTAGGGGCAATAAAAACGGCAGGCATATTTTCGTCAACTAAAGCAATAGGTCCATGTTTCATTTCAGCAGCTGGATAACCTTCTGCATGGATATATGAAATTTCTTTTAATTTAAGAGCACCTTCTAAAGCTACAGGGAAATTGTATCCCCTTCCTAAATATAAAAAGTTTTTAGCATCAACAAAGTGATTTGCAATATCAGCAATTTTGTCGTTTAATAGCAAAATCCTTTTTACTTTTTCAGGAATTGATAAAATTTCGTTAATAATATTCTTACCATCAATCAAACTCATGTTTTTCTTTCGAGCAATTAAAAGAGTTATTAAAGAAAGAACAACCAGTTGAGAAGTAAAAGCTTTAGTAGAAGCAACTCCAATTTCAGGACCGGCATGAATATACACCCCAGCATCACTTGTTCTTGCAATTGAACTTCCAACAGCGTTACAAATACCTAATACAAGTCCACCCTTTCTTTTGGCTTCAACCATTGCGGCAAGCGTATCGGCAGTTTCCCCACTTTGGGAAATAAAAATTAGTGTATCACCTTTATTAACAATAGGATTTCTATATCTGAACTCAGAAGCATATTCAACTTCAACAGGAATTCCGGTAAATTGTTCAAGCATGTATTCGCCCACTAAACCGGCATGCCATGAAGTACCACAAGCAGAAATAATGATTCGTTTTGAATTAGCAATTCTATCTTCAAAACCTTCTAAACCACCTAATTTTGCTATTCCTTCTTCCAATACCAATCTACCACGCATGGAATTAGAAAGTGACTCAGGTTGTTCCATAATTTCTTTTAACATAAAATGAGCATAACCACCCTTGCTGATTTGATCTAACTCCATCTTTACATGGATAATTTCTTTAATTATATCAGCATCAGCAATTGTTTTTGCAAAAAATTTATCAGAATAAATTTCTGCAATTTCATTATCCTCAAGATATACTACTTGGCTTGTATGAGCAATTAACGCATTAACATCACTTGCAATAAAATTTTCTCCGGCACCTATTCCAATAACAAGAGGAGAACCTTTTTTTGCAGCAATAATTTTATTCGGTTCAGAGGAAGAAACAACTGCAATTCCATACGTCCCTTCTACTTCATTTAGTGCGTATCTTACCGCTTGAAATAATTTATGTCCTTTTTTTAAATAATCATCAATTAAATGAGCTAATACTTCAGTATCCGTATCAGAAACAAAAGTATATCCTCTTTTTTGAAGACCAATTTTTAAAGTTGAATAATTTTCTATAATACCATTATGAATTACAAATAAGTTTTTACTCTCATTAAAGTGAGGATGAGCATTAACTTCGTTTGGAATTCCATGCGTAGCCCAGCGCGTATGTCCAATACCAACATTGGCATTAAGATTTTCGCTTTCAATCAGATTTTCAAGTAAAGATACTTTGCCTTTGCTTTTAAATAGTTTAGGCTTATTATCTATTATAACACCTATTCCGGCAGAGTCATAACCTCGATATTCTAATCGCTTTAATCCTTCTATTAATATAGGAACACAATTCCTATTACCGATATAACCTACTATACCGCACATTGCTACTCCAAAAGTTAGTTAATAAAATTATAATTAGCTAAGCTAATGGTCTGGGCAGTGCCTTAATAGCAAAGGATTAAGTTTTTGATAATAAAATATATTTACTTTAACTGTATGTTTTTTCATCTAATCTTCGCAATTTTTTTAGTCTCAGACCTCACTTCACCATCTTCTTTTATAATAATTTTATAAAAGTAGACACCATTTCCTATTTCATCACCATCTTCATCCTTCCCATCCCAATAAAACTTATTAAATCCAAATTTAAGGTGTTCTGTTGGAATTTCCAAATTTTTTATTAATCTTCCTGCAATTGTGAAGATTTTTATTTTAATTTCTTCAGGTTTTTTAGTACCAAGCATATTAAATGTAAAATATGTGGAGTTTGTAAATGGATTTGGATAATTAAATACTTCTCTAATTTGGTTTGTATTATTAACAGTAAACCAAATTTTATATGAAGTAGTATCAAAATAATTTAATGAAGCATCCCTTGCAAGAACTTCCAAATAGTGAGTTCCATCTTTTAAAGTAGGGTTCCAACTTACTATTGCAGTAGAGTTTGGATAAGGTGTATACGAAAAATGTAAACTATCCTGCGGTACCTGTATATTATTATGATATATATAAAAGAATGTACTATCCAATGGTAACGGACTATTATCAGTAAGCGACATAGTTACTAAAGGTTTAGCAGATATAATATCGCCATTAATTATCTCTTCACCATCAAACTTTATATCAAATGCAGGATTTGTTGAATCTCTGCTTACATAAAATGATTTTGACGCAATATTATTAAAATCGAACAATTCTTTTTCCTGAGTTAAAGCTTCAACAGTAACTTTATTTGAAAATAGTAATGGTGAAGTATTAAGAGTATACTTAAATGAAAAAACCGAATCCGGTTTTAACTCAATATTTTTGGTAATAAAGGATGTTGAATTATCATTTAATTTGAAATTTAGTTTTAAAGAATCTATCTGGGAATACCCGTAATTTTTTACATTAAATGTCATATCAATTGGAAATCCTTGCATTAAAGAATCTGGATTAAACATAAATGACGAAGATGAAACTTTAACCTCCGGATAACCAATATAATCAAATCCAATTCCTTTTATTTGAATAGGATTAAATATTTGAATAGAAGAATCAGCAAGTGTAAACTTATAACGTAACTCCGGAAATTTTTCTGAATCTAATTCACTTAAATCAGTATAAAATGATACCGAATCATATAAGATTTCCCACGTATTATTATATTTATTTTTTCCTTCAAGCTCAACTTGATAAGAACCACTTGAACCAGTTGCAGACAATGAATAATTTGAAGAAATCCATTTCTTTGCATTACTAATTTCAGGAGAATATGTTGTACCATAAGTTTGATAATAAGACCCATAAAACTTCCTAAATTTGGGGATTTTATTACTCCTATAAACACTTCCATAAACTACATCATTAATATAATCATACGTCCATCCATAAAAGCCTTGATAAATATATGAAGTACCCCAATTATTCCCTTCAAATTGCTGAGTATTTATATTTAGCTTACGCATATAGCCGCTATATAAATTTTCACACGGATAAACATAACCATTTGCTACAAAAAAATCCGTAAAACTTTCATATGACGAACCAGTAAAAACTATATCCTCATGAATTCTATTAAAATTATTTGCTGGGTCAAATATTCTTAATTGATATTTTCTTGAACCCAATGAATCCACAGTAGTTAAATTATAAACATATTTACCATCAGTTTTAACGTAAAATGCTCCATTTGGCAGTGGAGTACAATAGAACACATCTAATAATCCATCGGGAACAAAAGTCTTTGTTTTCTCCCCTGTTATAGGATCAATACGCAACAAATTATAAGGGTCACCGGTTGCCACATAAATGTATTTATCATGATAAAAAATTGTATTCCAAATTTTTAATGTATCACAAGGAATAACTCCATAATATTTACCTTTTTCAGTACCATTAAAGCCGGTACCAAATTTATGTAGTAAAGTTCCTTGACCATAATAAGCAATATGTCCAACAATTAAATATGTACCATCTGTTGTTATAGCAGTTAAGCTTTGTAAACTATTTACAGTTTCCGGGAAAATATCTTCAATCATCCTTTTGTCATCAGGATGTGGGGGAAGTTTCTCCAGGTTAAGCATCAAAGCCTTTTTTGAATGATTATAATAAATATTTTCAGAATTAAATAAAGAAAGTTGGTTCTCTTTTAGTGAGTATTTTGATTTTATTAATGTATCATTAACACTAAAGGTATTAATACCAGACCATATAGGTGATTGCTCTAAGTCTTTAATTCTTGTACGCCAATAGTATACACCCTTAGCAAGCTTGCTTGGAATACGCCAACGAACTAAACCATCGTTCCCAAATAATTCAGGTGACTGAATTAAAGGTTCGGAAAATGAATAGGAAGTATCTATTTCGATAAAAAACGAATAAATTTTTCCTACATAATCACTGGGATCTGCAAAAATAAAATTAATACTATCATTGACAAATGAACTTCCATTCAATGGTGATATTATACTAACACTTTTAACATTATATACTGAAATCGTTTTTTGAGCTGAATTATCACTCATATCATCTTCAGAAATTGCATTATCAGCATTTACTTCAGCTTTTATTGTAAACAATCCGGCAGATGATGGAACCCATTTAAATGCTATTGAATCCTGTTCACCAAAACTCTGCAAATATTTTGGTGAAAATTCGTGAACAGAATCAGAAGAAGTAATTGTTATTTTTATTGCGACACTATCGTTCGGAAATATTATCCCCAAATTTTGGACATGTAACTTAATTTCAAGCTCGGTTTCTACCAATGGTGCATCAACCGATAAAGAAATATCATTGTTGGTAATTCTAAAATCCGGCTTTTTAGCAAAACATAATTCAATCGCAGGATCTCCCAAAAGAGTAAATAATTCAATGTGTTGACCTTCAACACTTGAATAACCTGTTACGTATGAGTTTTTAGCAGCACGTATCGCTTCTCCAATCACATGTTTTTTATTCGCAAATATTTGATTGTAAAGCTTACGATTTAAGTTTTTCCCTTCTTGAAAGGAAGTAAGAGAAGGATTCCCCCAAAAAGCAATAGCTCCCTTATTGGGTGTTTTTACAAATTGTTCACCAAACACATCTTGATTCTCAAAATGAGCAGTATAACAAGTAACACTTGTAATAAATGGCATGCGTCCCTCGTTCTCTAATAAATAAATATGATCAGATAACATTATCGCATCCCATTGATATCCACCACCATGTCCAAAGAAATTTGCAACAACTCCCCCATCTTTAAAATCCTCCATCAAATCCGGAGTAGTTCCAATAAAAGGAGCGTGTGTGGGACCATTGTTATACATAAATACTTTTGATGTAGAAAAACCTTCTGGAAAAATATAATTATTCTGTAATAAAAGAGATTCATTATTAAATTTAAATTGGTCTTCATCGGTTTTTGTTTCACCTGCTGCAAAAAGCATAACTCTTTGTTTCCATTCCTTTGAATTATCTGAAGGATAACTAAGTATTTTATCAACAATAATTTTGGCTTCTTCTATTGTTTCGCATGAAAGCCTACCAATAGCCATTTCTGGAATAACATCATTTCCGTTTATTGCTACAAAATCATTATCACTAACAGATTGCCCATAACTATCAACAGTTACCCTTATTGGCATTGATGGAATATAATTTTTTCTACTGTTTGGAAAAATCCCTCTATAATCATAACTCATATCACCAAACAAAGCAATAAAAGCCGGAGCTGGATTTTGCCAATATAAAAATGCATATTTTGCAAAATCTTGTATTGCTGAAGGTTTTAATAAACCCGAAGAAAACTCATTATAAATATCAAAAACGTTCACAACTTTTACGCGCGGGTTATCATAACCAGTTAAATTACTCCGCCTATATTCCGCTAATCTTTCTGCTGCTCCAAGAAAATTAGGATATGCTATAATTATATAGTCTGCTCCTTGAGCAACATTTCTTAAATCCGAGTTAATATTTTTTTTAATCGAGTCGGGTGAAAGGAAATAATCGGTAGAAACACAAAAATAATCGGTTTTTGAGTAAACAGCATCAACAAACTCTACGTTATCCCACGCATTATGAGTTACAACTGCGTCTCTTATTATTTCCCCTCTTGTTGGGTTGTATACTAACATTGTATCAGCTGTCCAATGGTAAACAACAAACTTTGTTTTTCCAGAAATCTCATCAGCCGTTGAAAAATAGAAATTATCAGAAAATGGTGAATTATTTTGCCAATACTCAATTTCAAACCAATTTACTCTTATCTCATCATCAGTTCCTCTTGCATAAACTTGAAAATTGTTATTCGGGAAAAATAAGACATCACCAAGTTTAACTTCTTTTTCAAAAACGACTTGTTCTTGATTACTCCAAGTTTTTGTACCCACCTGTTGACTTGTTAATTGTATATCAGCTTGATGTAATCCAGCATTAATTCCTGCTAAACCCACTCTAATTTTTACATTTGTCGAGTCAGTACACAAGAACTCCGGATATTCAAATGATTCGAAAAATGCACTATACACTACTCCATCTTTAGCATACGCTTTACCCCACATCCAATAATCTCGATTAACATTACTGGTCAATCCAAATCTTTCATACAGCTTATCTTTTTCATAATGAATAACTTTTTTATTTGTTGTATATGTCTTACCCCATACTAAGGGATATCCCGATTTGTTCTTATATTGATAGCCCGTTGAATCTGCTTGATAAGAAAACCAATATATGTTAGTTGTATTGTATATGTTTAAATTTGAGTATTCAGTTGGGGTTGGAGGATATCCACAAAATTGGAAATAGTCTCGTTCTCCAAAAGTAGTATCTCCTTTACTAAAAACATCAATCGGAATTTTTACACCATTACAAAATAATTCCAACTTATTTATTGGAATTTCTAAACTACTATTTAATCCTGCATCAACCAAATCTTCATATTTAATTCTATAAACACCTTTCTCATTTAAATATATTTTAAAATACTCTTTATTTGGTTTATACCAGTAATCAGCAGTAACTGGACTGTTTTTTGATTCAATGAATTTACCTGCCCAATTGACTGCTTGTTCATAGTTAATTACCGATGTTTTTATAAATTCATTATTTGAATAATCATTTAGTTGAGTAAAACCCTCGCTTGATTTTTCATTGTAACTAAGCTTAAAAGTAACCTTTTTATTAAACTTTAATTCATTTTTCACTGGATTAAATTGATAAGGAGAAACTAAAACATTTAGAATCTTTGAATATCTGCTTATATACTTGGCTTTAATTTCAACCGTATTATTAGGATAATAAAAATTTGATGAATAAATCTCTTTATTAAAATTAGCTACATCCATCATGTTGCCGTCAAGGTTATATTTTGGCACCGGTAAAATGAATTTGTTATAAATTATATCCGATTCTGTATTTAGAATTGTAATTGTAGGAGAAGAATTATATGGAATTCCAAACGAGTAATAACTTTCAGGTAATAATGGTTCACCTTCATTTTTATTAAACTGAGTATTTCCAATAACCTTTGTATATTTTTTACCATTTATCAAAGTATCATTAAAATAGAATGAATTATTAAAGTTTGTTTCAATTATTATAAACTTTTCATTTGATTCAACAATTTTATAGTTTTGAGCAAATGAAGAACCATAAATCAGAATTAATATAATAATTATTTTTTTTATCATTTTATACCCATTCAATTAAATTTTGGTTTGTAACATATAGATTAGACAATATCAATGCAAGTCAAAAAACAGTTTTTGTTAAAAATTATTGTAACTAAACGATAAAATTGTATTGATTAACCGTTCATTGAAACTATCTGAATTTCTATTATAATACTCAATTCCTAAATTAAGTGCTAAATTGTAGGAAATAGCAATATTTGTCTTTATTGTAAGTCGATTTGTGGTTGTTCTTATTCCATCTAACACGTGAGGATTTTTTGAGGCAAGTATTGAAGTAGTTCCCAAATAATATGAGCCACCATGATTAAATAACAAATTACCGAAATTATCATATAGATTATCACCATGCCTTATATTATCATATCTTAAACTAAAAAAAATATCTTTTTTTATGAAATAATCGGCTTGAATAGAAAAACTTATTGAATTAGGATCCATTTTTAATCCAATAGGAAAACCATTATTTGTATAAGATAGAGATTCACCAACCTCAAGATGTGAAAAAGTAAAAGGTCTAATTTGGACATATTCAAAACTTAACAAGATGTTTTCCCAAATATAAGGCTCAGTTAAATTAAAGCCGGCTTGAAATGCTATCCTATTATTCTGAGTATTCCATTTGCCATCTCCCCATAAATTAAAGTTTAAATCATCAAATGTACAAGAACCATATAGTTCCAATCCATTACTAACAAGACATCTAACATCAAAATTTAAGAAAGAATTATCTAAGTCATTTAACGAGCGTTGAGCGGATTCCCACAACAAAAAAGGATTCAAATAAGCTAATTCAATATTTCTGTTTGCATAAATAACTGCTTGAGTTACACCAAGCTTAATTCTATCAGTTGGAGAATAACCTATTCTGTTAATGGCAATATATTTTGATTCTTTTCTATACACAGCCCCTATTAAAGAATCAATATTTATAGTATTTTTAGGTTGTACTAACCAACCATGCAAAAAGGAATACTTAAAATTTTTATAATTTAATTCAAACTTAAAGAAATCAAAATTTTGAGCACCATTGCCGACAATCATGGGATTTAAATCACTAACACCCCATTTTAATTCATTTCGTCCACTAAAAAGGTTAAGATACTTATTTTGATAGTTTAAATAACCGTTTGTACCGTCAAAATATCTAATTTTTGTATGATTATAAGTAAAGCTTTGTTTTACTCTTTTATCTAATAATACAGCTGAGTTATCACCATATATATATCCATTATATGCTTCTAAAAATGCTGTAAAATTATTATAGTTTAACTTTATATTTCCACCATATAAAATAAAACCACCATTTGATTTTTGATTTTTATCGAAAATCGACAAATTTGAGAAATTTAGAATCGGATTTATTTTAAAAGTAAAAAGCGAGTCTTTATATACGATTGGGGTTGTTTCATAGTCCGAGAAGAGATTTTTTTTTAATAATTCATAATTTTCCCAAATATAACCAGAGGTATCCTTCTGTAAACTAAATTTACTTAAAAAATACCGAGAAATCTCGGTTGAGGAAGATAAAGAATTTAGATTGGCAATAATATCATTATTAGTTAAAGGCAAAATCACATCATCATATCGTGTCATTTCGCCAGCAACTTGTAAATATTTTAAGTATTTATATACAGATTGATTAGTATTAATAAGTTCTGATTGGCTAAAAACTGAATTAAATACAAAAATTAGTACCAATAAACATTTTTTCATAATACATTAAATATTACCTTCATTAGTAAATACAACTATGGGTGTTTTAAGAACAACAAAAAGATCAGACCAAAAGTCTGCTTTCTCATAATAGTCTATTTCCATGGTAACTCTTTGATTAGGAGTCAGCATCTGTCTTCCATTTATTTGAGATATTCCTGTCAATCCTGGTTTATACTTTAGAACTTTCTTTTCATAAGCATCATATCTGGATGCAATTGACATTATTTCAGGACGAGGTCCAACTATGCTCATTTCTCCTTTTAACACATTAATTAATTGAGGAATTTCATCAATACTCATTCTTCTAAAGAGTTTTCCGGTTAATGTCAATCGAGGATCGTTAATTTGTGTTAATTCTGGACCAACAGCTAATGCATTATTAACCATTCCCCTTAATTTGTACATTTTAAATGGTTTACAGTTTCTCCCCATTCGTTCTTGAACAAATATGGCTGGACCATCAGACTCAAGTTTTATGGCAATCATACATAAAGCCATAATCGGAGAACTGATAAGTAATCCAATTAAACTAATTGCTATGTCGGTTATTCTTTTAACAAAGCTATTGTATTTACCCATAAAAGAATTATTTCTTAAATGTTTTTACTATATCAAAAATAACATCTATCACTTTTTGAACTTCTGTTTCTGTTAAACCGGGATATAAAGGAATTGATATTAAACGTGGGAATGCATCTTCTGCAACCGGAAAGTTATTTGAATTTAATTTAAATGTATCTCTATAATAATCATGTTGGTGAACCGGCATAAAATGAACTCCAACCCCAACACCTCTGTCTTTCATTTCTTCAATAAACCTATTTCGAGTAATAGTTAATTTTTCGTGTTCAATTCGTATGGGATATAAATGATAAGCGGTTTCTCTATCAGATTTAATTACAATTGGTTTAATGAATTCGTTATTTAAAAACACTTCATCATATCTTGCTGCAATTTTTACCCTTTCGTCTTTCATCCACTCAACTTTGCGTAGTTGAGCTAAACCTAAAGAAGCTTGAACATCAGTAAAGTTATATTTATAACCAGGAGCAACAACTTCATAATACCAAGAACATGCATCTGTATAGCGTTTCCATGCATCTTTATTCATACCGTGCATACGCATCAAACGAGTTCTTTCAGCTATTTCTGCATCACTCGTACAAAGCATTCCACCTTCACCAGTAGCTAAAGTTTTTGTTGCATAAAAACTAAAGCAAGTAATATCACTAATGGTTCCAACTTTTTTCCCTTTATAACTCGCAGGTAAAGCATGAGCAGCATCTTCAATAACTTTTAAGTTATGAATTTTTGCTAATGCATTTATTTCATCCATATCACATGGTTGTCCGCCATAGTGTACAGGGATTATTGCTTTTGTTTTTGGAGTAATTGCCTTCTCAATTTCACTTACACTAATGTTTAAAGTATCTTTATCAACATCAACAAAAACAGGAACAGCATTAAAATAGCACGCAATTTCGGCAGTAGCAGGAAAAGTCATTGTTGGTACAATCACTTCATCCCCCGCTTTTATACCAATCGCTTCAAGAGCCAAATGCCCAGCGGCTGTCCAACTATTTACTGAAACAGCATTTTCGCAACCAATTATTTTCTTAAAATCTTCTTCAAACTGTAGGACTTTTGGTCCCATGCTTAACCAACCTGATTTAACGGTATCTACTATTTCATTAATTTCATCATCGGTTATATAAGGTCTGTGAAACTGTATAAAATTATCACTCATATTAAAATATAACATAGTTAATAAATAATTTATTAAGCTGCAATTTAATAAATAATTGAATATTAATTGTGATTTTATTCACATATTCTACATTTTTAAAAAACATAAACATTAATTTAGTTAATTTTTTATCAAAAAATCAAAAATAATTCCATATCACCACTAATATTTTCTGTTTTTTATAAATGAATTTATAAAGCCAATTCCATATGAAAAATGTAATATTATAACAGCAATTATAAACTGTATCTTTATTAGTTTTTTTGTTTTTAATTTAAATGAATAAATTACAATTATAACAAAATACAACAAAAGTGGTAATAAAAAAAACAGAAAATTTTCACTAATAATAGAAAATATTGCAGTACCCAAATTAAACAATACAAATAAAGCAGGAATAAGATGTCTAAACGAAATAAAAGATTTATGTTTTAAATATCCAATCCATTTATAATATCCATAACCAAAATATTGTTTAAATAACTTTTTAGGAGTATTTCTTACTATGTATTCACTATTAACTGTTGGTGAAATATAAATATATCTGTTTGATTTTGTAACTCTAAAAGCAAACTCATCATCTTGATTTCTAATGAATTTTTCATCATAATAACCCAAAGCCTCATAAACTTCTCTTTTATAAAATGGAAAACATGCCATTTCCGATCTGCCTTCATAACCGGGGAATCTATGGTTTGCATTTCCTATTCCAATTTTTGAAGACATTGCTAATGATGTTGCAACAGCAAAAGAGTTTTCTCCAATACTTGTAATTGGACCACCAACACAAGAAGCGTCAGGATATTTTTCAAATAATTTTATTCCAGAAGTAATAAAGTTTTTAGGGAATATGGAATGACCAATAACCATTACTACTATTTCACCAATTGATTTTTGTACTCCGATAGTCATTGCAAAAGGTGTAACTTTTTTTTCATTAAAAAAAAGTTTAATATTAGTATATTTCTCTTTAAACTCTTCAACAATTTGAATCGTATTATCGTCACTTATTCCATCAACAATAACAATTTCAAAATTTTCAAGTCCGTAATCTTGATTTATTAATGAATTTAAACAATTCTTCAAATATTTTTCTTCATTTCTTATTGGAATCACCACTGAAACAAACGGTTTTTTTTCCATTCAACACTCTTTTATTATATTTTTATATACTTTTAACATTTCATTTATTGTAAAATCAAGCGAATATTTTTGTTCAATAACTTTCTTGCCATTATTTACAAACATATCGTACAGGTTTTTATCATCAACAAGTTTAAGAACATACTTAGCAATTGCATCAATGTCTTTTGGCTCAAACAAAAAACCGGTTTTATTCATTTCTACAATCTCTTTAATTCCATCAACGTTTGAAGCAACTACTGCTCCTCCACAAGCCATTGTTTCAGCAATTGCAACTCCAAAACTCTCCTTAAAACTTGGATATATTCCAATTAGTAGTTTTTTGTGATAATTATGAACTTCATTGTAATTAATATAACCGGTAAATTCAATAAATTCATCAAGGTATAAATTTTTTGCCAATTGTTTTAGGTTTAGTAATTGACTTCCTCCCCCAACAATTAATAGTTTATGCTCAAATGATGGTCTAATCTTTCTAATTTGGGCATAGGCTCTAATTAAGTACTCAATACCATAATTAGGTTCAAGTGTCTTAACAATTCCAATATAATTTATTTTACTTGGTTTATCTACTGTATTAAAAACTGACAAATCTATTCCGAAAGGAATAATATTTATATGTTTTTTTGTAAAAAGTTGCGTTTTTTTTGCTAAATCTAAACTCGTTGCACATAAATAATCAACTTTTAAAAAGATAAATTTTAATAAATACTTATATATTATATTTTTATTTGGGAAATCGTTTATATCACTACCCCAAACAGATAATACTAAAGGATGGAAAAAACTTAACACACCCAATAAACCATAACTTGTTGCATAATGAGCATGAATAATATCAGGTTTAAATTCATGAATTATTTTATATAAAGAAAAAAGGAACTTAAGATAAATTATCTTTTGAAAAGCTCCATCTTGTTTAGATTTTATATCTTTACTAATATTATTATTAATAACAATAATATTTTTTTTATATTGATTTAAATCCGGATTATTTGAAAATCCAAACACACAAATCACTACTCCTGCATCAGCTAAGCCATTAGCCCATTTAACTGTATGAGCTGAAGAAGGGTCAGATAGTAATAATACTCTTTTATTTTTAATCATTATATTTGATTTCGTTTCGCATTTTGTTATAATAATAAATTATTAAACTAAATATAATCCAAAAAGGTAAATCTATAGAAAGATACCCATAACTAATTATTCCAGCATATTCAAAAAAACCCCTAAAGAAATAAGTTATTCCCATTGAAGTTAAACCTACAGATATAAAATAATCGCGTAAATTTACATTTTTATAATACTTTATGCACCTATTCCCAAATATAAAAAAAACAATAGGTAGCAAAATAGAGAAAACAAATCCCAGTAACCCAAGGTCAGTTAAGCAAAACAAATAGAAATTATGTGCGTGTCCAAATTCGGATTTGATAGAATAATACTCCCAATATAGGTACTCAGGAGAATTTATTAAATACGGGTAGTATTGAAACATGAAAAACTTAGCTGCACCCGGACCAGCTCCAGTTACCCAAACATGAGGAATAGCCGCCCAAGTAGCATCATAAATATGATCACGTCCAGCTGCAAGTGAATCTATCCTAAAATAAAATGCAACCAACTCATAAATTGGTTTAATAAGCAATAAACTAAACATCCCTATTATGCTATATACAAATCTAATTAAAACCTTTTTATTCAGATGATAGAAAACGAATGCAATACCAATAGCCAATGCCATTAACGATGCACGAGAATTTGTTATTAATAATCCAATTAAAAATAATGTTAGCAGCAAAATCAATGTATATTTGGTTAGTTTTTGTGCGTAATACTGTATTAATAAAATAAGAAAGAGTATTACAACTGTAAAATATGAACCTAAAGTATTTTTATGAACATAAAGCTGTTTAATTTCTCCAAAATAATCATTAGTTAAAGAAAATAAGCTAAATCCGTTTTTTAAAAATTGATAAATCAAAATAAAAGAGAAAAACAATCCAATTATTACAAAGGATGATAAAAACAATTCAGGAGCTTCATAGTGCACCAAAAGAGAATAATATAAATAGATTAACACAAAAAATATTATGGTTCTATTTAATTGAACGACACCCAATTCTTTGTAGTTTGAAAATGTAATTGAAATTAAAATAGCCGCTAAATAGAGAATTATTATATAAATTACATTTAATGGAATTTTTGGGTACTTTTTATATTCAAATCCATAATTTTTAAAAAATAAGAAGGCTAATATGGCAAAATTACCAAATTGGACAAATACCCTCAAGACATCATTAGCTGAAGAAGTTAATGTTAAAAATAAAATCATAGTTGCAACAATCAGTATCTTTTCACCATAAATTGTACCCAAGTATAATAAAATTGCCACCCCAACAAAAATTGGCAAATAAGGTAAAAAGACTAACCCTAATACTAAAATTAATAAGTATGAACTATATTTTATTGCCATCGTTCAGCTTTAGATTTAATATATAATTTTTTAATTTCGAATAAACAACATCATTTTTTAGTTCTGCCATACATTTGAAATAATCGCATCCATTTCTACCCCCATCAGCCTTACAAACCTTCTCATTTTCCTTAGGCGAACAATAAATTTGATTTTGAATAAATGCATGACCCCTTGTATCCGGAAAAGTTAAAAGAGGATTTGTTGGCCCATATATTGCAAAAGTAGGAATGCCAAGTGCAGCGGCTAAATATAAAGGACCTGAATCATTTCCTATAAATATTGTATAACTATCCAATAACGAAATAAGGTCATTTAAGGTATCAGTTAATTTAATCCTATTAACATCAATATTTGCAAATTCTTTCTTAACATCTTCAAATCGTGCTCTTTCCAAATTAAAATCAACACAAAATTCCATCGATAATTTCTTAAAAAGCTCAATAAAATTACCTATCCCCCATTCTTTAGCTTCCCATCCACCAAAAGGATTAATAAGTATTTTAACTTTATCAAATTTTTTAATATCATAACTAAAATAATCTGAACAAACCGCTTCTGAATCAACTAAATTTATTACATTAAAATACATTTTTTGAAGAGTATCACCTGGAGACATGGATACTGATTGAGAATGTAACAAATTAATATATGGTTCTTTTAATCCATAAATACAATTTGCTCTTAAACAAAACAAAATTGAACCAGACAATATAGAACTTGTAAAATCATAAATGATGTCATACTTTAAAAAATTAAATCTTAATACGGCTAATGGATTTGCAATTCTATTTTGAAAATAAATATCCTTTTTACTAATAAATTCTAAATTAAGATTCTTTGATAATAGTCTGTTAAATATTGGTAGATTTTCTTCATAAGTAGCAATAATTAGGTTGTCTTTGTATTTTCCTAACAAATAATTAATACTTGCAATAGTAAAAATTGTATCACCTATTTTACTAAAACATATTACCAACACTTTTTTAGAATTATTATCACCTAAACGGTTTTTAATCTTTATTAATTTTGATAAAAAAATTAGAGTGATTTTTATTATCCATTCCAAGACAAAATATTTTTTAATAATTTTTTGTATTATCATTTATTCAGAACCCTGTTTTTGCACGAAGAATCAAGTTGAAAGACTTAAAATCCAAGTAAAACAAGTGAAATATAACAACAAATGTTAATATGAAAAGGTTACTACAAATAATAAACATAAATTGTTTGAATTATAAAAGATTAATTAAACTGCTACCTATTCCTTGCATAGTCAAAAATATAAACTTTAAATTTAATAAATTTTAAAGTATTAATATGGTCAAAAGTTTTATATTCATGATATTTTTATTATTTTACGATATCTTCTTATCAATTTATTTCAATATTTATGCTTTTTAACTCTATTCACTTTTTATTTTTCTTTATTATTGTAACAGTCCTATTTTTTGCAGTAAATCATAAATATAGATGGGGACTGCTATTAGCAAGCAGTTGCTATTTTTATATGATCTTTGTGCCTATATATATAGTTATTTTAGGATTCACAATTGTAGTAGATTATTTTGCGGGAATATTTATTGAAAATTCTAATGGTAAAAGAAGAAAAGAATTTTTAATTTTTAGCTTAGTTGCAAATATAGGAACTCTGGCTTTTTTTAAGTATTTTAATTTTTTGAATGATAATTTAACATACTTGCTTTCCTCAATCGGCTTAAATAATTTAATACCTGACTTAAATATAATATTACCTATCGGTCTTTCTTTTCATACATTCCAAGCAATGAGTTATACTATTGAAGTATACAGAGGTAATCATAAAGCTGAACGACATTTTGGAATATACGCTCTTTATGTAATGTTCTACCCTCAACTTGTTGCAGGTCCTATAGAAAGACCACAAAATCTACTTCACCAATTTCACGAGCAACATCAATTTGATTTCGATAGAGTTGTTTCAGGACTTAGGCTTATGCTTTGGGGTCTGTTTCAAAAATTGGTAATTGCTGATCGATTGGCAATATATGTTAACACTATTTATAATAATCAAGAACACCATAACGGGAATACTCTAATAGTTGCTACTCTTTTTTTTGCTTTCCAGATTTATTGTGATTTTGCAGGATATTCTAATATAGCAATTGGAGCTGCAAAAGTTATGGGTTTTAATTTAATGACCAATTTTAATAGACCATACTTTTCAAAGAGTATACATGAATTTTGGAAACGATGGCATATTTCTTTATCAAAATGGTTTCAAGATTATTTATATATATCGCTTGGTGGAAATAGAGTTTCTGTACCAAGGTGGTATTTTAATTTGTTTTTTGTCTTTTTAATAAGTGGTTTATGGCATGGAGCAAATTGGACATATATAATATGGGGTGCAATTAATGGGATTTACTTAATCTTTGCTTTAATACTAAAAAAACCTAAAGCATATGTCGAAAATTTATTTTTGAAAGTTTTACCAAAATGGTGCATTATTGGATTTAAGATTTTATTCACTTTTGTCCTTTCATGTTTTTCTTGGATCTTCTTTAGAGCAAATACCGTTAATGATGCTTTTTTAATTGTAAAAAAAGTTTTTTCCTTTAGTGGTTCTATTTACTATAACGATTTTTCGATTATATTTTATTCTGTATTAAGTATTATGTTTTTAATTATTTACGAAATTAAAAAAGAGTATTTTCAGAATAAATTTCAATTTACAAACCATAAATACTTCATAATCAGAAATGGAGCCTATGCAATCTTAATTTTATTAATATTGTTATTAGGCGTTTTTGATGGAGGTGAATTTATTTATTTTCAATTTTAATTTAAATGATTAATAAAACTAAAAACCCAATACTATCTTTTTTTGTTAAAGTATTTTCTTTTATTCTAATATTGGCTATTTCAGATATTATTTTGGGAAATATTTTGTCACGTCTCTTTTTTATGCAAACAGATGGTGCTTATTTTAGAACAACATATTCAATTCAAAATACATCCCAAGAAATTCTTATTTTTGGGTCTTCAAGAGCTACCTATCATTACAACCCTCAAATTATCGAAAAAGCTTTTAATAGTTCATGTTATAATGTAGGGAAAAACGCCTCCACCATATTATATCAATATGCTATATTAAAAAGTGTGCTTAAAAGATATACACCCAAATCTATTATATTAGACTTAAATATTGGCGAATTTGAATATTTGGAGAGTGATTACGAAAAATTATCATCTCTATTACCATACTATTACACTAATCCTGAACTTAAAGATGTAATTAATCTAAGAAGCAAGTTTGAAAAATATAAAGTTTTATCAAATGTCTATTTATATAATTCAACTCTTTACTCAATTTTAAGAGAAAACGAATTTCTTAATGGAAATAAAAAAGAAGATATTAATGGTTTTTTACCATTAAGTATTAAGTATAACTATCCAATTGATACTTTAAATATTAAACCAAAACAACATATTGATTCAACTAAATTACATTTTTTTGAGAATTTCATAAAAGACTGTAAAAAAAGAGGAATATCCCTTTATTTAGTTATATCCCCTTATTACAGAATTATTATAGGTCAGGACAAATCAGTATCAATAATTAATGAATTTTCTCAAAGATACAATATCCCATTTTTTAATTTATCTCAAGAATCGACATTTTATGATAATAACTTGTATAAAGATCCTTTGCATTTGAATGTTAATGGGGCAGAAATATTTACAAAAAGAATCTGTGATTTAATTATTTATAATAAATAAATATTGTTATTTTGAATATTTTTCAATATATTTGGAATCTTGATTTGCACCCGTAGCTTAATTGGATAGAGCATCTGACTACGGATCAGAAGGTTCGGGGTTCGAATCCCTGCGGGTGTACAAAAGCTGTTGAATACAACAGCTTTTTTTTTTTGCATATTTTAAATAATCTAACAATATCTATTAATGGATAGTAATAATTCCAAAGCAAACTAATTCTACACAAAATAAACCCAATATTGTTAAAACTTTTCATTATTTTTATAATCAGTTTTTTTAGAATGGACAACATAAATGAAAAAAGTAATTATTGATATACTCCAATGGGACATAAACTCATGGAATGAAGCATTAAAATATTGGGAAAACGCTATTGATTGGAACAATGTAAGTTCAGCATTGGAAATTGGAAGTAAATCAGGAGGACTCTCTTTATGGTTAGCCCTAAAGCATATTAACACCACATGTTCTGATTTAGCTAATACAAAAGAAACAGCTTCAATTTTACATAAAAAATACAATTTAGTTAATAGTATTACTTATGAAGATATAAATGCTTTGGATATTCCGTATACAAACCATTTTGATGTAATAGTTTTCAAATCAATCATTGGCGGAATTGGACGGGACAATAACTTTGATAATCAAAGGAAGGTTTTTGAACAGATTTATAAAGCATTAAAACCAGGTGGATACTTGTTATTTGCCGAAAATTTAGCCGCATCCAAGTTACATAAATTCTTAAGAAAGAGGTTTGTGCAATGGGGTAATTATTGGAATTATCTTACACTCGATGAATTAAATATTTTAACTAATCAATTTTCAAGCAAAAAGATAAATACAACTGGTTTTTTAAGTACTTTTGGAAGAACTGAACACCAAAGGAAATACCTTTCTTATTTTGATAAAATTATATTTAACCGGATATTTCCAAAAGAATGGCATTATATCGCTTATGGGTATGCACAGAAAAGTCCTATATTGATGGAAAACAAATAATAAACTTAGTTCCTTTATTTTCTTCACTTTCTATTCTTATTGTACCATTATTTTTTTCTACAAACTCTTTTGTAATTATTAAACCTAAACCGGTTCCTTTTTCATCAGCCGTTCCCCTGTTTGAAAAAAGAGTTTCATTCTTGAATAGCTTCTCCTTATTTTCATCACTAATTCCAACTCCATCATCTTCAATAGTGACTTCAATCTTATTACCTATTGTGCTTTTCGCATAGATATTTATATAACCATCTATATGAGTAAACTTTAATGAATTTGATATTAAATTTTGAAAAATTGAAAACAGCATATTTTTATCTGCTAATACAAAATATTCTTCGGAAGCATTTATTGTAATTTTAATATTTTTCTTCCGAGCTTGATTATCAAAAACTTTAACAACATCATTAACCAAAGTTGCAATTTTAATATTTTCAAAGTTAATTTTCATTCCTTTATTTTGAACCCTTGACCAATCTAATAAGTTTTCAATTAGTCCGTATAAACCTTGCACTTGTTCATTCAAAAGTTTAATATATGACTTAATATCCACTTTACTCAACGTATCTAAATTATCTATTAAATAATTTGAAAAACCAAGTATTCCTTGAAATGGACTTTTTAAATCATGTGCAATTATTGAAAAAAATTTGTCTTTTGTAAGGTTTGCTTCTTGAAGTTCTTCTTTTTGTAAATTGATTTTTTCGTTTTTTTCTGATAGTACTTTATTTGCGATTTTTTTTCGAGTGTAACTATAAAATAAAACAAAAACAAAAAATATTATAAAAATAATTATTATAATTAAAGCAATTCTTACAGTTTTGTCATTTTCTTGTTCTGATTTTAATAATTCAATTTCTTTACTCTTTTTTTCAGTCTCATATGCAATCTGTAGAGCCAATAATTGCCTGTTTTTGTCATTATTCATTAGTGAATCTGATATACTAATATACTCATTCAAATAATCCAAAGATTGTTTATAATCTCCAAATTGTTTGAAACAGGTTGATAAGTCAATAAAGCACTCTTTTATCCTTTCTCTAAAATGATGTTTTTTTGCAATAGCTAAAGATTGCTCCAAAAAAACAACTGCATCTTTATAATTATTTTCTAACATACTAACCTTAGCTAAGCGATTTAATGCTTGAGATATACCCTGCGGCGAATTTAATGAATCGTAAATTGCTAATGCTAATTTTAAGTATTTCTTAGAAGTTATATATTCATCATTATATAAAAAAAGTTTTCCTAAATTATAATAAGAATTTGCTAAAATGACATTATTGTTTCTGGTTCTACTTTCTTGAATTGCTTTTAATGAAAACTCATAGGCTAATTGAGTATTCCCTTTTTCCACATAGATATTTGCAATATTACTTAATATTGCAGAAATACCATCGAAATCTTTAATGTTTGAATTTAATTCTGAAGCCTTAAATAAAAACTTGAGAGATTCATCATAATTCTTTAATGCAAAATAAACTAATGAAATGTTATTGTAGCTTATTGCTAAAGAATTTATTTTGTTAAGTTTTTCTTTAATAGATAACGCTTCAATATAATACTTTAATGAAACGTCGTAATTACCCAAAAAATAATTTACAATGCCTAAGTCATTTGCACAAATAGCTATCCCCTCTTTATCATCTATTGATCTTAAAATATCGAGCGAATAAAGGTAATATTCAACTGCTTTTACTTGATCATTTTTATTGTAATATGCCTGTCCAATAAAATTATAACTAGTTCCTATCCCTTTTTTATCTTCTAATTTCTTAAATATTTTTAGAGCTGCAATAAACTGTTCAATTCCTTTACTATGTTCTTTGTTTTTGTCAAAAGTCTTCCCTTTTTCTAAAAGTAATTGAGCTTTTTTTTGTTCATCACTATTTTTTGTGGCTAAATCATAACCTTCTTTAAAATATTTTAAGGCAACTGACTTATTCAATAAGTTACCATAAGTTAACTCAATTAAAATGTCAATTTTTTTATTATCATTAGCACCTTTTAATAAAGCAACCAAGCTATCTAGTTCAGATTTTGTATAAACTCTTTTTTCCAACTTAAGTGAACTTTCACATAAAATAGAGTTATACAATGTGATAAATAAAATTAATAAAAGTAGTAGATATTTTTTCATAGCAAAGTTCTTAATATTAAGTATTGCATTATAACACTTTTTTGATAAAAAATTATTTGTTTTTAGTTTTTTGTTCATACCCCAAACACTGAAAACCCGAAAGTGAAACTACTTCGTCAGAAGGAATTTTTTTTGACTTAAATTTGAGTTTTTTACATCCATATGGCAGATTCTTATCCCATGTAATATAGAAGAATTTGCAATTTTTACAGTTTTTATTTTCCATTTTTTTTGTATCTTTTATAATTGTATTATTAAAATTGAGTAGATAATGGTTAAAAACATTCTTGTTACGGGTGGAGCTGGGTACATTGGCTCACATACCGTAAAACAATTAACTAAAAGAAATAATTCAGTTATTGTTATTGATAATTTGTCACGTGGACATATTGAAGCTATTCCTAATAATGTTAAATTCTTAAATTGCGATCTATCAAACTTTGATAAACTAAATGAATTAATCACTAATGAAAATATTGAATCAATCATTCACTTTGCAGCATTTGCTTATGTTGGTGAATCTGTTGAAAAACCAAGTATTTATTACGAAAATAATGTAATTGGTTCTTTTAATTTATTAAAAGCTGCAGTAAATAACAATATTAAGAAATTTGTTTTTTCTTCAACTTGCAGTCTTTATGGAAATCCTGCCATTGTTCCTATTTCGGAAGCGGAGAGTGTCAAACCAATTAATCCATATGCAAACACAAAATTCTGTGTTGAAAAAATAATAAACGACTTTGATATTGCTTATGGCTTAAAATCTGTAATCTTAAGGTATTTTAATGCTGCAGGTGCTGATTTTGAATCTGAAATTGGTGAAAGTCACAATCCAGAAACACATTTAATACCATTAGTGCTTGATGTAGCACTTGGCAAAAGAGAAAAAATAAAAGTATTTGGTGATGATTATAACACAAAAGATGGTACTTGTATTAGAGATTATATTCATGTAAATGACTTAGCCGATGCTCATATTAAAGCTCTTGAATATTTAGAGAAGAACAATAATTCTAACATATTCAACCTTGGTACAGGAAATGGTTATTCCGTTATGGAAATTATAAATACCGCCGAAAGAATAACTAATAAAAAGATACCTTATGAAATTGTTTCAAGAAGACCCGGCGATCCGGATATTTTAGTAGCGGACAATAAAAAAGCTAAAGATGTTTTAAATTGGGAAAACAAATCCAATTTGGATGATATTATTCTATCTGCCTACAACTGGCATAAAATACAGAGATATTAAAATTATGGAAATTGAAAACACCAAAATACCTGAAGTTAAGATACTCCATCTTGATGTTTTTGAAGATAATAGAGGTTATTTTTACGAATCATTTAATAATAAAAAGTTTTTAGATTTAGATTTAAGCATAGATTTTGTACAAGATAACATTTCAAAATCAAAAAAAGGAACAATAAGAGGCTTACACTATCAAGTTGGCAATTTTGCTCAAGGAAAGTTATGTCATGTTATTTTAGGTTCTGTGATGGATATTGCTGTGGATTTAAGATTCAACTCCCCTACTTTTGGAAAGTATGTTAGTGTTGAATTAAGCGATAAAAATCATGACTCTTTATGGATTCCAAAAGGTTTTGCTCATGGATTTGAAGTTTTATCTGATGAAGCAATTTTTTCTTATAAATGTACCAATGTTTACAATAAAGAATCGGAACGGGCAATTATTTTTAATGATAAAACAATCAATATTCAATGGAGCTCTAATTATCCAATAGTATCAACAAAGGATTTATTAGCAAAACGCTTTATTGAGATTGAAAAAGATTTTATTTACTAAAGGAGAAAAATAATGAAATTATCAATTATTGGGACAGGATATGTTGGTTTAGTTTCAGGGACATGTTTTGCTGAAATGGGAAATGAAGTTATTTGTGTTGATAACAATCCACAAAAATTAAAAAAATTAAAAGAAGCAGAAATTCCTATTTATGAACCAGGTTTGGACATTTTGTTTTATCGTAATATTGCAAAAAACCGCTTAATTTTTACTGATGATTTAAAAAGTGCAGTACTTGATTCTCAAGTAATATTTTTATGCCTTCCTACACCACAAGATGAAGATGGGTCAGCCGATTTAAAATATGTTTTTGGCATTGCTGAAGAAATTGGAAAAATTCTTAAAGAGGCTGATTGCAAAGATTTTAAAATTATAGTTAATAAGAGTACGGTACCTGTTGGAACTTGTTCTTCTGTAACAAATATAATTGCAAAACATGGGGTTACTGAATTTGAAGTTGTTTCAAATCCGGAATTCTTACGTGAAGGTTTTGCTGTTGATGACTTTATGAAACCAGATAGAATTGTAGTTGGAGCAAATAATCCCAAAGCTCTCTCAATAATGAAATCGCTCTATGAACCTTTTGTAAGACAAGGGAACCCAATTCTTGAAATGAATCCTGAAAGTTCTGAAGTTACAAAATATGCAGCTAATTCTTATTTAGCCATGAGAATTACTTATATGAATGAATTAGCCAACTTTTGCGAAAAAGTAGGTGCAAATGTCGATTTAGTTAGAAAAGGAATGGGTACTGATACCAGAATTGGTAAAAGATTTCTTTTCCCCGGTATTGGTTATGGTGGTTCATGTTTTCCAAAAGATGTTAATGCTTTAATTAAAACATCAACTGAAAAAGGTGCTGAAATGAAAATATTAACTTTAGTTGATAAAGTTAATAAGGAGCAAAAAAAAGTGTTAGTCACAAAAATTCTTTCTCATTTTGATAATGACATTAAAGATAAAAAATTTGCGATTTGGGGTTTAGCATTTAAACCTAACACAGATGATATGCGTGAAGCTCCATCGGTTGTTATTATTAAAGAATTATTAAAACAAGGGGCTAAAGTATCAGCTTACGACCCTGCTGCAATTGAAAACACTAAATTTTATCTTCAAGATAAGATTGAATACTCTGATGACCAATATGCAGTATTAGAGAATGCCGATGCACTTTTAATTTTAACAGAATGGAATGAATTTAGGAATCCAGATTTTAAGAAAATAGAATCTTTATTAAAGAACAAATTGATTTTTGATGGCAGAAATATTTTTGATGTTGATAAAATGGTAGAGGAAAGATTCACCTACTACTCAATAGGCAGAAAGCCAATTATATCTTAATAAAAAAGGGGGGATTTTCCCCTCTTTTGTTTTCCTTTCTTTTACCTACTATTTATAGTTATTACTTACATTTCAAATTATCTACGAAACTTATTTTTAATTTTCCCCAATATTCTTTTTATATTAGTTGATTTTTTTATATTTTGACTAAAGTATTTATAAAGTATAATTATTGTTCAAATAATATTATTGGTATTAAATTATGAAAACCATAAATGTAAAAAAGATGATTGCAATAGTAAGTTTTTCCCTACTAATCATTCTACTTATTTTACTTAAATTCAAGTTTAATGACACTTCTCTACCTGAAGTTAGAGCCGAAAAAAAACCTTTAGAAGTAGGTTATCTAATCACAGCTAATTCACCATTAACAAATTCTATTAAAATTAATGGTTCAATTCTCGCAAATGAAGAAGTTGAATTACGCAGTCAAATTTCCGGCAAAATAACATCCATTAATTTTAATGAAGGTGAAATAGTAAAAAAAGGAAAACTACTTGTTAAAATAAATGATTTAGAATTGCAAGCTCAAAAAGCCAAAATTGAAGTTAAATTGGCTCTTGCAAGAGAAAGAGAGTTTAGACAAAAAAAACTTTTAGAAAAGAGTTTAGCCAGTCAACAAGAATATGATATTATTTTAAATGAATTAAATTCTCAAACAGCAGATTTACAATTAATTAATGCTCAAATAGAAAAAACTGAAATCATTGCACCTTTTGATGGAATTATTGGGTTACGTACTGTTAGTGTAGGTAGTTATGTAACACCTGAAAAAAAAATAGCAACAATTCAAAATTATGATAAAATTAAAATTGATTTTAATGTACCACAGAAATACGCCCTATTTATTGAAAAAGGTGAAAAGATTACTTTTTCAATTCAAAACACAAATAATATTTTCTCTGCAATTATTTACGCATTTGAACCTAAAATTGACCAAAATTCGCGTACACTTCAAGTTAGAGCTTCTCTTCCTTTTAACCATAAATTGCTTAGTGGTTCGTATGTTGAAGTTGAATTACCTTTAAAAGGGGGTAACTCATCAATATTTATTCCTTCACAAGCCATAGTTCCAGATATATCAGGTCAACTTGTATTTAAGTACCAAAATGGTATAGTCAAACAAGTGAATATACAAACTGGAATTAGAACTGAAGATGCGGTAGAAATAGTTGATGGAATTTCAGTTGGTGATACCATCATTTCATCAGGATTATTATTGATGAAAGATGGAATAAAAGTCCAATTAAAATAAATTTTATAAGAGAATAATATGAGTTTATCATCGTTAAGTATAAGAAGACCGGTATTATCTATTGTAATGTCAATTACTATTATAATTTTTGGTATAATAGGTTACACTTATATAGGTGTAAGAGAGTACCCAAGTATTGACCCACCAATAATCACTGTAAATACTACTTATACCGGTGCAAATGCTGATGTTGTTGAAGCTGAAATTACTGAGCCATTAGAAGAATCAATAAATGGTATAGCAGGTATTAGAACTTTGACTTCAACAAGTCGAGATGGAAGAAGTAGTATTAAGGTTGAATTTAATCTAAATATTGATTTAGATGTTGCGGCCAACGATGTACGTGACAGAGTATCAAGGGCACAAAATAGATTACCACAGGATGTTGACCCACCAACAGTCTCAAAAGCCGATGCTGATGCCTCCCCTATTGTTTATCTAAGTATCAATAGTAATAAGCGTGACTTGATGAATCTTTCCGATATTTCTGAAAATTTATTTAAGGAACGTTTACAAACAATTCCGGGAGTAAGCGAAGTACAAACTTGGGGATTAAAAAAGTATTCCATGCGATTATGGCTTGACCCAACAAAAATGGCAAGCTTTGGAATAACACCTATTGATGTACGAAATATTTTGCAAAAAGAAAATATTGAGTTACCCTCCGGTAAAATTGAAGGCAATAATACAGAATTAACAATTCGTACTATGGGTAGATTTAAAACTATTAACGATTTTAATAATCTTATTATTAAAGAAACTGATGGTAAAATAGTTAAACTAACTGATATTGGGTATGCTGAACTTTATCCGGAAAATGATAGAACTTTATTAAAAAAAGATGGTATTCCAATGGTGGGTGTTGTTATCATCCCACAACCTGGTTCCAATCAAATTGAAATAGTTAATGAGTTTTATAAAAGAGTTGAAGAATTAAAAAAAGAGCTTTCCGATGATATTGAATTAGGCATTGGATTTGATAATACAATATTTATTAGAGAATCGATTAAAGAAGTACAACAAACTATTTATTTAGCTTTCTTTTTAGTAATCTTAATTATTTATTTATTCTTGCGTGAATGGCGGAGTACAATTATTCCAATTGTCGTAATTCCGATCTCGTTAATTGGTACTTTTTTTGTCATGTATTTGTTAAACTATACTATTAATGTGCTCACATTGCTTGGAATTGTATTAGCTATTGGTTTAGTTGTTGATGATGCTATTGTAGTATTAGAAAATATATATAAAAAAGTTGAAGATGGAATGGAACCTATTGAGGCGGGCTTAAAAGGTTCTTCAGAAATCTTCTTCGCAGTAATTTCAACAACTGTTTCATTAGTTGCAGTTTTCTTACCTATTATGTTTTTATCTGGTCTGACCGGTAGATTATTTAAAGAATTTGGTGTTGTAATTGCTTCCGCTGTTATTATTTCGTCTTTTGTAGCCTTAACTCTTACTCCAATGCTCAGTACTAAATTCCTTCGTTCCAAAAATCATCAAAGCAAATTTTATCTTCTTACCGAGCCATTTTTTAATTGGATGGAACGTATTTATAGAGAATTTTTGACCTTTTTCTTAAAATTCAGATGGATTTCCTTTTTAATTGTAGTACTCACATTTTTTATGATTATAATTTTGGGAATAAATTTAAATTCTGAATTAGCTCCTGCTGAAGATAGAGGGAATATAAGAATTAATTGCACAGCAGTTGAAGGAGCAAGCTATGATTTTATGAACCAATATATGGATAAAATAGCTACTGAAATTGCTGACGCGGTTCCTGAAAAAGATAACATTATTTCAATTACTTCACCCGGGCATGGTGGTGCATCAACTGTTAATTATGGATTTATTAGAATTAGACTTACTCCAAGCGAACAAAGAATTAGAAGTCAAAAAGAAATTGCAGCATCTATTTCGAAACTTACCAATAAATTTATTGATGTAAAAAGTATTATAATTCAAGATCAATCAGTAAGTACCCAGCGAAGTGGATTACCCGTACAATTTGTTATTCAAGCATCAAATTTTGATAAATTACAAAAGATTATTCCAAAATTTCTTGATGAAGCAAAAAAAAGCAGTTCTTTTGACAGAATTGATGTTAATCTTAAATTTAACAAACCCGAATTAGTTGTTGAAATTGATAGACTAAAAGCTCGCGAATTGGGTATTTCTGCCTCCGACATTTCTCAGACATTACAGTTTGCAATGAGCGGACAGCGTTATGGGTTTTTCATATTAAATGGAAAACAATATCAAGTAATTGGACAAGTTGAACGTCAAAACCGCTCCAAACCAATTGATATTGCATCCTTATATATACGTTCAAATAAAGGCGAACTAATACAATTAGACAACCTAATTTCATATCATGAAAAAAGCAGTCCTCCTCAACGTTATCGCTATAATAGATATGTATCTGCTACTGTTTCTGCAAGTTTAAATGAAGGATACACGATTGATGACGGTATTAAAGAGATGCAAAAAGTAGCCGACAAGGTTTTAGATGATTCATTTACTACTGCTTTAGATGGTGCATCAAAAGACTTTGTTGAAAGCTCTTCCAGTTTAGTGTTTACTTTTTTATTAGCTATTATCTTAATTTATTTAACTTTAGCTGCTCAGTTTGAAAGCTTTAAGGATCCACTAATTATTATGATGACAGTTCCAATGGCTATTGCTGGAGCTTTGTTTTCACTTTGGATTTTTAATCAAACATTGAATATTTTTAGCGAGATTGGATTGATTATGCTTATTGGACTTGTTACAAAAAATGGAATTCTTATTGTAGAATTTTCTAATCAAAAGAAAGCAACTGGTTTAACTTCATTACAAGCAGTTAAAGAAGCTGCAACACTTAGATTACGTCCCATCTTAATGACAAGTCTTTCCACAATTTTGGGAACGTTACCTATTGCTCTTGCATTAGGGGCAGGTTCTGAAAGCAGAGTATCAATGGGGATTGCTGTTATTGGTGGGCTAATTTTTTCAACTATTCTTACTTTATTTATTATACCGGGCATTTATTCTTATATATCTGATAAGAAAAAAGAAGTTTCCAACAAAACCGAATAAAAAAGGGGCATAAGCCCCTTTTTTTAGAATTTCGATTTCATTCTAATAAATCTATCAACACATTTTGAACCAGGATTTTTTTTAGTAAAATTATCTTCAACAAATTCAGAAGTTAATTTACATCTTTCCTTTAAGTCATTTGGTGCTAAATAATTGTTATCAAAAATATCTTTTGTTTTTTGATGTTGAGCTGCCAATCTATTTTGAATTCTCGCTAATCCAAATGGATCATATCCTGCTTCGGCTAATAAAATTGCTGATACTTGGTCAGCTTCTATTTCATAACTTAACAACCTATCATGAACAACGTGCTCGTAACTTGCAGTAATAATATCATCCATTTCACTTTCAACTTTACTTGTTTCTTCATCCCAACCGCCAGTTTCATCATCCAATTCAGCAAAAGCTTCATCCATTTTTATATGTCCGGTTCTTTTGGTCATTTCTTGAAGCCCATGTTTTCGTATTATGTGTCCCATTTCATGACCAATTATAGCGGCTAATTCAGATTCATCACTACAGTTTTTAATTGCACCTAAGGTAATAAATACATAACCACCCGGAACAGCAAATCCATCTACTACTTTACTATCCAAAACAATAACGTGGAATTCCCAATCATAAAATTTAGAGTTATTTACAAGACTACGAGCAATTAAATTAACATATTTTGTTAATGATTTGTTATCGTAAACACCATCATTTACTAACCGGGATGCTATTCCAAAACCAACCTGCTGTTCTTCATAACTTGGGTCATATTCCGGAATATCTTCATCCAAATCGGACAAATCAAACTCGCCAATATTCTTTGATTTTTCTTTCTTTATCTCAGATAAAAAACTTCGCATTTCTGAAGTCGTTATATCATTTGCTAAGTATTTCATCAACTTTTCAGGATCTCCGGCTGTTGTTTTATTAGATTTTCCAGTCAAACCTTTAATGGCTCCAGCCAAACCTGTTTGTGATACTTTTGATTTTGTCCACATATTGGCAAACTTTGAAGAATAATCCTTTTTTGTTTGTTTTGTGGAAATTGAATTTTTTGAAATATAACCCAATTTCCCCTTTTCAGTTGTTACTTTTAGCCAATTATTTTCTTCACCATTCTTTTTTAGTTTAACTCCACCTGGTAAAACTTCTATCAAATCGAAATAAGCTCCTGCTCCGGCTCTTAAATAATTATTATCTCTATTAGTAAAAATATATTCTTGAGCGAAATTAGTACAACTTAAGCCTATAAAAATCAGGAAAGTGATAATTAATCGCATTTGTACCTCTATTTATTATTATTTTGTTTTTGCATGAAATACACCATCCCAATTTTCTGGTGGTGGTTCTAATTTAAATGCTTCGCAACGTTGTATATATAGTTTTGCCGATAAATCTTCATCTTCAATTTCAAATACTGACTTAAATTTTGCGATAGCAGTATCCCACTCCCTATTTCTATACAGTTTTAAAGCTTCTTCAAAAATTGTTTTCTTTTCCATTTTTACATCAGACACTTTATCCTTTTCACCTAATAACTCATAAATTCTAAGGGGGATATTTTTCCCTTTTACTGTCATAAAATCTAATTCACGAACCTCAACAAAATCTTTCACTTGAGAATAGGTATTTTCGCTAACTATAATTCTTGTGTCATATAGTTTGTTCATACCTTCAAGTCGTGAAGCTGTATTTACAGTATCACCAATTGCAGTATAATCTAATCTTGCTGAAGTACCAATATTTCCAACAATCATTCGTCCTGTATTTAAACCAATACGAGTAATAAATTCCGGTTTTCCTTCTTCTTTACTATTGCCATATACTTCACTCAATACCTGTTGAATTCTAAGGGCTGCTAAACATGCTGATAAAGCATGGTCTTTCTGATATAGAGGGGCTCCAAAAATTGCCATAATTGCATCCCCAATATACTTATCTAACATTGCTTTATAATCTAATATAATGTCGCTTGCTTTTGAAAAATATTCATTTAGATAGCTTACAAGTTCAACAGGTGGATATTTTTCACTGATAGACGTAAAATCCTTTATATCACTAAAAAAAACTGTTGCTTCAATTTCTCTTCCACCCAGTTCGATTTCATCAGGATTTTTTAGAATCTCATCAATAACTTGTGGACTCATATAACGATTAAATGTCTTTCTTATTTCTTTTTTCTGTCTTCCTTCAACAACATAACTAATAACCGAAGAAACTAAAAACCCAAAAAACAGGGTAAGTTCCGGTAACACAAATGACAAAACATAATTTAACTTCCCAAACAATAAAATATTGATAACCGCATAAGAACCAATAATAATTATAATAAGTGGAACTGAAACCCATATTTTTTTTATTTTGAAGAAAATTAAAGGCACTATTAATGCAAAAATCACTACAATTATATAATTGGTTGTATTTGATACCTGAATAAAATAATCACGATTAACTAAATTACTTAATATTGTAGCATGAATCTCCATGCCTGGATATGGTTCAGAAGAACTAATTGCTACGGGCTTGTAATCAAATAACCCATGTGCAGTTCCTCCAATAATTACTATTTTATCCTTAAAATAACTTGACGAAATAACAGGCTCTAAGCCTTGAGATATTTTATAACCCGAAACAAGCAAATCAGTAATTGGATAATACTTGAATACTTTACCGGTTATTCCACCACCACCATACCATTTTATAATAAAATTATTTTGATCATCAACAGGAATATTGTCTTTGTAATATTTAAGAGGTTTATTTTGTCCATAGATATCATGATAAACTAACATTGATATTTGAGGAACAACGGCACTTTTGTATTGAAACACTAATGGGATTCTTCTAATAATGTTATCCTTATCAGGATTTAGCGTTACAACTCCAACACCTTTACATGCTGTTTGAAATGATTCAATTGGCGATTCGGCTTTTTTATAATTTTTATTTAATTTTAAATTATAATCCTTAAATAAATGTTTACTAACCAATTCATTGCCTAATTCATCTCCATCTTTTTTCTCAATCATTGAAGCAACAAGATAAGCTTTCCCAAAATTTTGCATTGATTCAGAAAATTTTCGTTCAGATTCTTCAGGATCAACGTCCATACGAGCAATTTCTCTGCTTGAAAAATGAATATCAAAGATAGCTGCTTTTGCTCCAGCATACTTTAAATAATCAAGCACAACACCATAAAACTCGCGAGGCCAAGGCCAGCTAACTTCATTTTTTTCAAAAAACTCCAAACTATTATCATCAATTGCCACCATTACAATATTTGTATCAGGTTTATTATAATCAGCAGTTAATTCTGTTCTAAAATCAAATAATCTCAATTCAAACGAGTCATAATATCCAAATAAATCGAATATTGAGACAAGTAATATTGTCAAAAATGCGGTAATAACAATATTGAAATACTTGTATTTACTTATCTTTTTTATAACCTTTTTCAATTTTTACTCAAAGTTATTAATTAATTTTTAACTTCAATAATACCTTCTAACTTCCCATTCTTAAATTGTGGCATTGCCATACCTATATATGCATTTATGTATGTAGGATCGCATACTGTATATTTTTGCCCTTTATAGGTTACATAGTCACCAGCAACATCAACACTAAATTTTACTGCTGTTGCAACATGTCCGGGATAATCTACCCCAACAACAGGTAAATTCAATAAGGTTTTTACTAAAAACGAATATAATATGGAACGATCTTCGCAATCGCAGTATCTATAATTCATTGTTTCTTCTAAAAACAATGGCTTTTCACGATTAAATTGTACATCATCAGTTTGGTATTCAAATCCAATTTGTACAAATCTAAGTAATATATTTGCGGCATCTGCTTCACTTTTGCCTTCAACAAGAGGAGTTAAGGATTTTATTAATGATTGTTTTGTTTCTTCTGATACATTATAATTAAAATATACATCTAAACTTGAGTATGGATAATACTCATAAAACTTAACTGTATTAAAATTATATGCAACATTAACTTTATACTCAACCCCTTTGTATTTGAAGTTAATGATCCTTTCTTTTTCAGAAGATTCTAATTTTGGAGCTTGATAAACATTCATATCCACCAATTTCTTTGAATCAGGGTAATCTCCATCATAAGAATAAATTGAACCTTCTAATGAACCTGTCAAATTATCAAAGTCTATTACATATAATTTTTCTTTTGTATCAGAACTCGTAAAATATGGTATTCCATATATTTTAGTCTTAGTGGGCATAAATAATACTATTTTATTGTCAATAAACCCCACTTTTGAACGGTATCCTGACTTTGTTAAAATGAACCAATCAAACAAGTGTTTAGAATTTCTATCATTCTTATACAATTTTCCAGCTATATCATTTATCAATAATACATATGCCCAATCATTAAGATTCATATTCTTTTTATAATAATTTAATTGAGTAATTAAATCTTTATAGTTTTTAGAACTTATTTCTTCCCAAAACTTACTAATAGCTTTATTATCAACCCTGCCGCTAAAAGTAACTTTTATATTCTTTGCATATTGAAATAATAAGTTACTTCCATAATATGTGAGATCCATTTTCGTATCGTTTTTGTTTAAATCAATTCCAGCTAATACACCTGTTCCTGTTTGTATATTAGTTTCTGTTGGAATATTACTAATTTCTTTAGTAACTTCAGGTGTTTTAGTTTCAACAGGTTCAGTTTTCTTAACAATTTGCTCAGGAACTTCCTGTTTCTTTTTTAACAAATCAGGGTCTTGTTCCTTAATAGGCTCTTTTTTAACTTCAGTTTTTGGAACCTCTACTGTTTTGGGTTCATCCATAGTTTTGGGAGTTATCTTTTCCGGACTTTTTATCGGTTCTTTTGATGCAACTAATTCTTTTTCAGTATCACTGATTTTATTCCCCTCAGTAAACTTATCCTTTTTATCTGTTAGTTTATTTTCGTCATCTTTAAATGGATTTTTACTATCAGATAAAATAGGTTTTTTATCATTTAATTTTGTGCCTTCTTTTTTCTTAGTATTATCTTCTTTAGTTTTTGTTTTGGACTTATCAATTCCCTTTTCTTTTTTCCCTTCAATTTTCTTTTCAAATTCTACGTCAGTTTTATCAGGATTTTCAGAAAACACAACCGGTTTAACTATTTTAGGTTTAGCATCAAAATTAACCCCAATAGACATTTGAAAGGCTTTCCAGTCTTTTTCCAAAAACTCTTTAAACTGTTTATCATCTTCTTCAATAAAAGTATTCATTTTTTTTGTATCTTCTTGAAGCCATTTTTTAAACTCATCATCTTGAGCATTTGTTTTCACATTGAAAAAAAAGACTAAACTAAATACTAAAGAAAGATACTTTACATTATCTATTAGTTTCATAATCCACCTATATGTCAAATAAGTATAAGATGTAATAAATTATACTCTAATTTATCACCATTTATTATTCAATGTAAATATAACCTATGAGTAAACTAATATCAACAAATTTTATTTTGACTTATCCCAGATCACATTTTATTAAATTCAATTGAAATTGTTTATATTTGAAATCTAATTAATTTATAATATATGAAGAAAATTTCCATAATTTCAGTTATTGTTGCAGCCTCTTTGTGGGGTGTTGATGGAGTTTTATTAACACCATCATTGTACAGCTTAAAAGTTCCAACCGTAGTATTTATTGAAAGTTTATTTGCCTCAATTATTCTTTTTCCTATTTTACTGAAAAAGAAGAGCATTCTAAGCAATTTTTCAAAAAAAGATTGGATAGCAATTATCTTAGTGGCTTTATTTGGAGGGTCTATTGGTACATTAGCAATAACAAAAGCCCTTTTTTATGTAAACTATGTAAACTTATCGGTTGTAATATTAATTCAAAAGCTTCAACCGGTTTTTGCCTTAATATTAGCTTCTTTAATCTTAAAAGAGAAACTTCCATCCGAGTTTTTTATTTGGGCTGGACTTGCAGTAATTGGTACATATTTAATGACATTTGGCTTAAACTTACCAGTAATAAATGCAGGCGATAAAACAGCAATTGCAGCAGTTTTTTCGCTATTAGCCGCAATAAGTTTTGGTTCCTCAACAGTTTTAAGCAAACGAGCTTTACAGAATATCCCCTTTGAATTAGCCACTTATTTACGTTTTGCCTTTGCTTCTATAATAATGCTTACCATTATTTTAAGCACAAATTCATTTTCAACTATTTTTGAAATAAATTTTAGTCAATTGCTAATTCTTCTATTAATTGCATTTACAACCGGTGGAACAGCAATTTTTCTATATTATTTTGGATTAAGAAATATTTCGGCTTCTACTGCTACTATATGTGAATTAGCATTTCCTCTTACAGCAATTTTATTAGAATATTTTATTAGAGACAATATGCTATCATTTGTTCAATGGTTGGGTGTACTTATATTAATGTTTTCAATAATAAAAGTATCAAGTTTGAATAGGTAAAGAAGGTTTTGATTTTAATTTAACATTAAAAACTTAAAATTCAGAATTCCGAAGAGAACAACCAACGGTTACATTCTTCTTTAAGTGACTTGAAACTTGTGACTAGTGACTTGTTAAAAACAAAGATAACATTAAATCACTCCAAACTCATTCATTCCCTACTTTTCCATTTTTTAGGTTTTTGATTTTAATTAAACATTCAAAACTTAAAATTCAAAATTCCGAAGGGAGCAACCAACGGTTACATTCATTTGTAATCTTACAGTCCGGGACAGGTAACTGCCGAATATTGGTTTCCTTAGTCTCAATCAACCAACGGTTACATTCTTTTTCAAGTGACTTGAAACTTGTGAATTGTGACCAGCTAAAACCCAACACACACCAAACACCAACCTTAATTTTAAGGGTTCAATATATGTGTCCAAATACAAAACACACATTAATTCGATACATCAGACCCAGCGAGTCGAAATATCAATAGGCACGCAATAAAAACAAAATAATAAGCCCCAGAGTGGGCGACATATTCTTTTGAATTTTATAACTGCTCAAATTTTAAGGTTATGGGTTTAATTAATAATTCAAAACTTAAAATTCAAAATTCCGAAGGGAGCAACCAACGGTTACATTCATTTGTAATTCGGGGAAAATTACTGTACTTTGCAGAAAATTAAGGGAGAGTCTCAATCAACCAACGGTTACACAATTTTCAATATTTCAAAGAACAGAAACAATACATAAAATTAAACAGATTATACTTCTATTTCTTCTTTTTGTTCATTTGAGCGACATAATATTACAAAACTATCACCATATCTTACTAATCTTAAATTGTCATTTAAGGATTTCTCAAACTCATCTAAATATAGTTCTGCTAAAACAGGAGTAATTTCCAATTTTGCCGGTAAACCCTTTGTTCGTTTTTTTATTTTACCATTAAACAAAACATTACTTTTAACCCATAACATTAGCAATTCAACAACAGGGTCAAAACCAAATACTACTTTCAATTTATTTTCCAATAGTGCCCAATTAACATTATCATAAAGAGATTCTATTTCCGATTCTAAAATATTTTTGTACCCTTCATTATATAATTTTTTAACAGCTCTTTTAGCTCCTATACGTGAAAAACCTTTTCTATAAGCAAACGAATTTTCCTCCAACAAATGATAAATAGATTCATTAATAATTTGTGCAACAGCTCTTTGTAAAATTTTATCCCGTACTGACGGTATAACCAAAGCTATTTCTTTACCATTTTTTTTATTCGGTATACCTTTTAATAAATCAGGTTTGTATATATTATCGGTAATTTTTGTAGAAACATCTTTTAATATTTCATTACAATTTGTTTCCAATACTTCCAGAGAAGACAGATTTTGCTCTTCAACTGCCAAATTGGCTTTTACATATTCAAAGGCTTCGCATAGATTTTCTTTTGCCAAGGCTCTATCTATTATGGTTGCTGCTGCTTTTGGTAACCGATTGTAATAAGTATCATTATTTACAAAATATTTACCAAAACCAAAAGCACTATTTCTTCCAACATTAATAAACTGACCAAACAATAATAGTTTTTGCCAAAACTCATCCAATTGAGCTTTAAAACTGACTGTACCGCATATTCCCCCTAAGGTTCCATTTTCTTTAGGCATATCAATCCACATTAAAGAAGTATCAATTACATCTGCTAATGGAGACTTAGGAATTTCATTACTCGGAAACTCATTGTATATGTTTTTATAAATATCTGACGTACGTTTATATAATAACTTAAAAAATTGAGTAACATCAAAATAAGAAGTATCAAAAAAGTTTTTTCCTTCTTCTTTATCTTCTATTTTCCTTTCAATTCTGAGCGGAGTAATAAAGTTAAGAGTATAATTTTCTTTTTTATTTAATTTAAATTTTGAGGAAAGATCTATTTCCTTAATATCAACAAATTCAACACTTTCACTATTAAAATCACCAATAAAACTATTTTGATTTAGATTGTTCAAGGCATGAATAAATCCGCCAATAACTTTTAAATCTTCGTTTATAAAAGTAATTCCAAATGTATAATAATCACCGGCAGAATAATTAATTCTGCCGGTTTCGGAGGGATATATTATTACATCAGAAATTTTGTTGTTTTTTTGAGCAATGGGGTGCTGCTTTAAAATACTTGACACAAAGCCGTAAAGTTTGGCACCGTGATAAAAATGAAAAGTAACATTCTTTTTTATTCTTAAATAAATAACGTAATTTTTTATATTAATTTTTTCAAAAAAATATTTTTCCATCTTTTCCTCTATTATGCAATAACAAATTTACCAAAGCCAACATTTGTTTTAGCACCAATGCCAAAATCAAGTAATATTTGTTTAAATAATGCAAGTTTATCTTCCGGAGTGACTTTACAATCACCAATCACCGTTTCTTTCAAATCAAATTGAAATTTAAAAGTTACATCAGGAAGGACTTTTAGCATTTTTAACGGATCGGGATTACAAAATTCATCAGGCACGCCATTTTTTTTACTTTTATGCGGAGTAATATAATCTGTTCCTAATATTTTATTACCCGTACTTGTAATATAAGCATCAAAAAATATATCTCTTTCGTGTATTGCCTTATTAACCTCTTTTCCATCTTTGTCAAATTCTATTCCGTCAAAGATTGCTAATTCAAGTTTTCTTATACCTTCTTCATCCAAATTTTTAGTTAGTTTATCTAATATTCCTTTAACATAAGCGAATCTACTTTCAAAGTTATTCTTTTTTGAAGTAAGGGCTTTAGGAGTAAGGTCTTTATTATAACTTGGGAAGACACTCCGTAATAAACCTTTAACAGATGAACCCAGAATAACAGGCTGACCGGTTGTATAATCAAAAAAGAATCCTAATTTTATTTCATCTTCGGCATAAGCAGAATGCATATATCCTGTTCCCAACACTAAACCGGGATAAATAGTTTTTAATTCAAAAGAATTATTTCCACTGTTAAGGCTTTCATGTATATCCACACATTCATAGTCCACCAGCGTATTATTTACCCCTACATTAACACCCATTTTATTCTGTTCATTTGGTGCATATATATAGTATTTTTTATAAAATAAATATCCAAGGTTAGTCATTAGATTCACCTTTCTTTTTTTCTAATACAAATGTTCTTATACCTAATTTAATTGCTGTTGCTGCATCTAAAATTTTTGTTCTTAGAAGTTTATTATTTGGGTCTGGTTGAACTAAATCAAATAGTTCATTTTGAGTATAACCATTATTTTCTCTTTTTAAGATAATTAGTATAGCATCCATAAGTTTTTTTCTATCTTTTTCGCTTTTTGACTTTGTACTTGAATAAAAAGCAACGGCAGATAATAACCCTGAAGAGATAACACTTGCACCAAAAGATGCAATATACCCATTATATTCAGATGATACTTTGTATTCAGAATTTTCATTATTTTCATCTTTAGTCGCAATTTTAGCATCAATTATTATTTTAGTTATATTTTTGATATACTTTTCTATTCTTTTCATATTCCCCTCACATTATTTTTGATATATTACAATAACCATACCCAATAGTAGCATTTGCACCAATTTGGATATTTCCAGCCTCAAATTGTTTTTCAAAATTTCCAACTAAATTATCTTTATCCGGAACATATACATTAAAATAAAATCTACTTTCACGAGGCACAATTTCTTCATACCATAAATTTTTGCTTATACCATTTTCTAAATGATTACGTGCAAGAACCGGTAAAGTACTACATATATCTTTTAATTGTTCGTCAGTAAGTATAACTAAGTCTGAACAATTAAGTAATTCTTTTAATTTAGGACAATTAGCAGTTACATTTGCAGTCGGAATTGGAATTCCTTCTATTTCTCCAGTATCATCAGTATGAAATACTGCTGGTTTAATATTATTTAAAATAGTTTTAATTTCACCTATTACAATTTGTGAACATTTTACATTCTCTTTAAACTCTTTTAGTAACATTGGAGAAGTTGCAAGATAATAAGCTTTTTTTGAACTACGAACAGGAATTGCCAATAAATTAGCTTGAAAGAATTTATATTTACCAGGATTAGTTGGATTAGAATTATTTTCCTCATTTTTACTTCCAAAAATATGCTCTACTTCGGCTTTAGCAACCGCTTCAAAATACTCTCTTAATGCCCCCTTTAAGCTTGAAGAATGAATTATTGGTAATTCTGTAATACAATCTCTTTGCACTAAATTATCAATAACACCAAAGTCACTATCACCACTACCAACATGCAGGTTTGTTAAACATCTAATTAAATATGAATTCATTTCTCTAATCTCCTTTTAATTTATATTAATTATATTATAACCTAACTTAACAAATTGGGTTTTATTTTTAATTTTATTAACTATTATTTTTTTAGTTTTATCATTACAATACAGAACCGAACCCCGCTTAAGTAAATTATTTGTTGTATTCCCTTTTGAATCTTTAGTAGGATGATTTTTTGTCATTAATACTGCTTTTTATTGGTCTAAAGTTAATTGTTTCAGTAATTGCAAAGTCACAAACGTCAAGAATATCTTCATCAACATAAGCATCACTAACAAATATAATTTCCCTTTCAGTTTCCTTATAACAACAAAACTTATCCACAATATTAAAGTCATACTTTTCAATCTGCATTTTGAACATACTTTTTTCTCCGCCTATAAATACAGTATCATTGCTCAATAATTTAAAAGGAGTTTTATCTTCAAAATCGACTGTAAAGACAAAACAAAAATCGGGATTCATTTTATAACTAAATTGTTTATAAAAAGCACCTTCATTTGTTTCTCCCACTGTACTTTTCGTAATTCCAATTTTTTCAACATCAACAAATACTTTATCCCAATTAAGTAATGTTCCATCTTGATAAATTAAAGAATCGGGTTTTCCTTTTTTCGCTTCATAATCTGGGAAAAATGGTATCTCATTTTTATTGGTAAAATTGACTTTTCCTACAGCCGGCTTATATTTTAATCTATGGTTAAAAGGGGTAACAGTTAAAAACTGATTAAAGGATTTGTCAAATAAAAACAATGGAGAAATATTGTTGATTATTCCATAATCATTGTTTTCAGTAACCTCAAAACTATTTTCACACAATTAGAGACTTCATTTTGACTAATTCGTCTTTAGTATAATTTCTATCAATTTTCAATAAACTATTAGTTTTTAATAATTGGTACCTTAACATCCCTAATAATGTTGTTTGCTGAGGGTATTTTTCAGAACGGACTAAATAGTTTTGTGTTGCTTTATTTTCGCCAAAGGTAATATTTCCACCAAAAAAGAATTGATCAACCGGGGTTAGTTTTATTAAATACCTCATTTTATATCCTCCCTAATTAATTTATTGGCTCGTAACAAACTATATAAATTTACATCTTTTAATGGCTCTTCACCTTCAGATTTATATAAATCGTCATTGTATATAAATTTGGTTAATTCTTTAACTTGTTTTAAGTACTCTTTTAATACTACTTCTCCATCAATTTCTTCACAATGGACACTTTTCTTAAAATAATTTTTAAATAAATTATCTATTCTTTTTTCAATATTTTGTTTATCAGTATGTATTTCATTTAATAAAAACTTAAATGAAGAAAGTTTTTTGGGCAACTGAAGTTAATATTTTATATGGAGTATCGGTATCAAATTCTACATCTTTAAGTTTTATAAATTCTAAAAATAATTTATATATTTCATCATTTTTATCAATTACTGCTTCAAATGGCTGACCGCTATGTTTTAATAATTTAAAGGCAAGGCTATTTTTGTTTGAAAAATGTTTTGCTTTTTTGAGCTGTTCATAAGCAGCATTACGTGCCTCATTGAGCGGATATTTATAATAACTAATTGAAAGTCCAAATGACATTGTAGGTTTAGTTCGATTATTAAAAAGAGCCTCCTTCATTGTGTCATTAAATACTTTATTGAGTTCATCAATTAAAATAAAAATATTTTTGTCTTTAATTTTATTAACAACCGGAGCAAAAAACAACAAATCATCCCCACCGGCAAACACAGATACTCCACTATAATTGCAAATTAGTTTATTCGCTTCAATGGCAAAAGTGAACAATGCCTTTGATAATTTTTCAAAATCCTCATTTTTAGTAAGTGATTTTATTGTATCACCCAAACTATCTCCATCTGCTTGTACTACAGCAATATACTTGTGATACTTTTTTAATTGAGGGATTTCTTTTTTCTTTGATAAGTCCTGAAGTTTTTGATATATACTTGTTTCATCTTGTTCTTCGTCTATTTCTTTATCATTGCCCTTACCCTTTATGTCCTTAAATCTCTTCAAATCATCATCTAAATACTTTTCAACCATTTCTTTAACCGTTGGGTTTATTAAAAGGTCACTTAGGGCTATTTCGAGAAGTGTTGGAAAATTTTTCCTTTTATCACCAAAAGCATCCTTTATTAAAAAGCTATTATTCAATTTATTTGTAAAATAGTTTATTAAGCAACTTTTTTCTTCCGTTTGATAATTTCCACGAAGTTCCAAATTATCTAAATAATTGTTAATATTTCTATTTATTTCTTTGTATTCTTCATCGCTTTCAATTTCGCAATAGGTTATAGAAATATATTTTTTTAGATATCCAACATCTCCTATTTCCTCGCCAATATCTTCAAGTATCTTATCGGTAATGTCTTTTAGGTGTGTAAAATCACCTTTCGTAGACTTAAATATTATTCTATCATGAAACAATCCAACTCCTTCATGTGCGTTTAAAGCCGAATCGTCCACTTGAGGAATAATTATTTCAGCATTATTACTTTTTAACTTTATATAAATTTGCTTCATTATATACGAAAATATATAGCTTGCTCCCCATAACTCTCTTGTCTTTTTTGCTTGTGATATTGTTTTATATATGGGTCCTATTGTAATTCCTATGTATGTACTCATTTAAATTACTCCCCTTTATTAAAGTTTGTTCTAAGCTGATTGTATATATTTATAATTTTTGCCGCTGTTTGCTTTTCTTTAAAATCTTTCGGCATTAAATTTGAAATATTAACTTTCTTAAATGCAAAAAAGAGAAAATTATACAAAGAAAAAACCGGTTCATCATTCGTACCTAAAGGCGGGGTATTTAATGTAATTGACTTTTCATCATCAGCTATTTCAAATGATTTATTGAAATAGTAAATTGGAATATCATTAAAATAAATATATATAATGAATCCAGAATCATTTTTAATAGGTTTTATTAATATTGGAGACTGAAATCTTTCTACACTCTCATTACTAATTTTTTTTATTTTTTTCTTATATGGTTCTTTCCAATCCTCAAGTAAAGATAATCCTAATAAATCCTTAATTAAATATTTCGTTTTGCTGTTATACGTCAACGGATAGTCACTTAATGGAGGCTCTGATTTCTGGTTATTTAATTCGGTCGGGTAAAATTCCTCTTTAATAGTCTTTTTATCCCATTGAGCTGATAATACTACTCTTGCATATTCAAATATTACAGGTTTCATGTAAAACACAGTTTTAAGTACATTATCTCTATTTGGTCTTTTTTCATTTATCCCGCTTCTTAATGTTTTGTAAAACATATCAATAAAGCTAAACAACTCTTTTTGTTTGTCATAAAATGTTTCTTTAGTTATTTCTACAGAAAACCAACTTAAATAATATTTAGGCTCTATTTCATAATTTTCATTGTTTATTGAATCAACTGTAAAACTACCAAATCCTTTTGATTGTCTTGTCCCAAAATTTGTCCCATAAAAGAAAGATCCGATATTTCTTTTAATAATTTGTATTAATTTTTCATTAAATGAAAATATTTCAACAATAATACTTTCACAAAACACAAAGTATTTTTCTTTTTTTTCAATCTCATCTTCCCCCAGATTTCCAAAAAAACAAGGGAAAGTTGTCTTTTTGGGTTTATTAGTTTTTCTATCATACTGAGTTCTACCATTTCTATCTAATTTATCTTTTTCTATTGATTCAGAGATTTTATTAATTGGCTCTTTAATTATTACTTTATAATCAAAGCTAAATATATTATTATACTTTTCTTTAGTTTTTCCTTCTTCCCAACCAATTAAGTATTTATTATACTTATCAAAATTATTTTCGAATGCATACTTAATTAAATACTTATCCAATTTTGGTTTAAGTTCGCTTGCACGTAAAGTTGCCCCAGATTGCTCATGTTGAAAATGAATAATAGGGGTATGCTGCTTTAATTTTATTTCAAGTTTGTTCAACTTTTACCTCCTTTTATATATTTTGAAACTACTATGCTACCAATGAGTGTAACAATTGCAAAAAATGCCAAATCCCAAAAATGGATTTTTAAGGAAACAAAAAGGTCGATTGTATATAAAATCCATTCCAAAAAAACCAGCTATAAGTGCAGGAATTAATAAGAATCCACTTATTTTGGTCAGTTTAGTCAAAGTAAATTGAGTATCCTTATCATTAATAAGAGAAATATAATTGTGTAATTCTGCAATTTCATAGTTCAAATCTTTAATATCATTATCTATATTCATGTTTTTGTGCATCATTTTATATAATTCAATCCCCTGTTCTTGGGCAGTTACTTCACGGAAATAGATTTTATTAACAAAGTTCAAGTACATTTTATATAATTCAGTAACCTTAATAATTTTCGTTTCTTTTAATGATGAAATATGAGTTACTTCATTAGAAAATCGGAGCATAGAAACTCTTTGGGCTAAACATAAAAGAGCCATTTGGAAGTACATGGTTTTACAATGAGTTAAGATTACACTTTTACCAATAAATGATTCATTTGTTAAACAAACAAAAGAATACCTTGATATTCCATATAAAGTATTATATTCAATCCATCTATCGTTTGTTACATCATTTAGAAGGTTTTTGCTCATTACTTTGCTTTGGCAAGTTTTTCCATTTCCATCCACAAAAACAAATTGATACCAAAAATCGCTATATAAGAAGTTGTATTCGTTTTTTCTATCATCATATCCTTTTAATTCATTAGTAATAAAATCATTTCCATACCAACATAAAACATACATTCTATCATCAATAATTGGACTAATAACAATACTATTACGTCGAATTTTAGTAGTTATATATTCTTGTGTAAATAAAGAATGAATAAAATCAGGAAGAATTATTGGAGAAGAATTATTTTTTATTTCATTAATATCGGACTGTGAATTTGAATTAAACTTATTATAATTTGAATTTTCAAAACCTGTTTTATTAATTTTATCATCAGGCTTTCTTTCATTATCAATATAAATATAATCTGAAAAGAAGCTTTCTTTTACTTTATCTAAAGAATAATTATATCCTAAGAATTGCGGGTATATTCTTCTTCCAAAATCATTTATTTTTAATATATCTTCTTTATCGTAATAGTTATTATTTGTTAAATGAAAACTTAATATACCGGCACCTGTTTCATATAGTTTTAAACTAACCGCCTCAATCGCTAATTCAAATAACTTACCGGTTTTAAGTTTAATAAAATATTTATAATTATTCTGTCGCGTTATTTTTTTATTTTCATAATAATAAGAGGTTTCATCATTAAATAACTTTCTATCAGAAAGGTTTTTTGTATTATAGATTGCATCACGGACATACTCATAAAAATATACATATTCATTGTAATCAGATGGTTCATCAATTTTAAATTCTTTGTATGTCCATTCATCACCCAAAAATTCATTAAACTTTTTAATATTTAATCGTTCTTTAATTGGTAATTCGTAAATGTTTTTAATTCTACCTGAAGAACAATAATCCCATTTAAAAGGGAACATAAAAACATGGTAACTAAATGGAGAAGTTACAATATCAATAATTTCATCTCGCAGATTTAGTATTTCTTTTTCATCAAGCATGTCTTCTTTTAGACCAAAGAAGCCGTTTTTTAAATCTCCACCATAAAAACATTTCCCTTCTTTAATAAGTGAATCCTTATATTTTTCAACCAACTTATTTTTATTTTCGCCATAATGCATTAAAGAATGATCAGTATATATAAGAAGTTTTTTGTAAGGATATAATTTATCGCAAATAGGTGAAAATCTTTCTGTTTTACTATAAACAACTGTAATTTCTTTTATTGAGGTTTTGTTCTCTATAGCTTCATAGGCTAGAATGAGATCTTGTTCTGTAACACCTTGGGCTTTTCTGTCTTTTTCTCTAATGTCTTTAATTTCTTCTTCAGTTGCATTAAGTTTTTCCATCCCAGGTATATAATGAGAATCATTAGCGGCAACTAATTGATAATTCCTGTCAAACGGAATGTTGAAGATTTCCAAAATCTGTTCAAGTGATGATTTTTTATCGCTATCTTCGTAATGGTGGTCAATTTTGATATAATGTAAAGGAGTAGTTATGTCGGGTTCTAATTCGATACCATAAAACGTATCTTCATCATTAAAATATTCTGAATAGCTGCTGAGTTTGGCTCCCCATGATAATTTTTTATCGTAATAAACTGCATTGTTGGTGGATAGTATTTTTACGATTTCTTCCATTTCGAGATCGTACCCACCAATTAAAAATACTTTTTGCATATCTAATCCCTAAAATAGTTTTTTCCCAAAAAGAATATTGAATTATTAACAGAATAAATATTTTTTATTCATCATTAATTGCATTAATAATGCACACCTCGATATATATAATACTTTATTTAAATTAGTGTCAATAATAACATAACCAGATTCTGTACCTCACTATCAATGCCAACATGCCAGAAGTGGTATTAGTATTAAATGTAAATTAAGGATTTATAAAGAATTGAGCAAGATTTTTTTATTGTTGGGTAAAAATATTTTTTGAGGGTGTACTTATATTAATGTTTTCAATAATAAAAGTATCAAGTTTGAATAGGTAAAAGGTTGTACCTTTTTAAGATACAACCTTATAGAATAATTTATCTTCCTACTTGATCAAGAGTATCTTTACGAGCTAATAAAGTAGCTTCATCTTCAACTCTATTTGGATCAGGTACGCAACAATCAACAGGACAAACAGCAGCACATTGAGGTTCATCATGAAAACCTTTGCATTCAGTACATTTATCTGGAACAATATAAAAATAATCGGCAGAAAAGAAACCACTTGAACCTGAAGGACCTTTGTCGCCTTCACCATATGTATCGCTGCCATATTTCCAACTGCTTCCACCTTCATAAATTGCAGTATTTGGGCATTCGGGTTCGCATGCTCCGCAATTAATACAATCGTCAGTTATCATAATAGCCATAATAATACTCCTTTAATTAGTGTAAATTATCACATAATGTAATTTTGTTAATTTTTTTTATCTTTATCAAGCAATTAGTTTTGGAATTACCATTCAATAAACTTAATATACTTGAACTGTTATTTACTATTGTAAGAACATCAATTTTTAAATAATAAGGAACATATTGTTTTAATTTATCAATTCCTTTTTTATACTGTTCAATAGCACTCTTATAATTTTTCTTTTTATAATGGTAATTAGCAACTGCTATTTGAATTAATCCTTGGTAAAAAACTTTATCATTCTCAACATTTTTCCATACAATTTCAAAACAATCGTGTGCCAAATAGTATTCTTCGTTATTATATAGTTTAATTCCAAGATTAAAATATTTATCAATATCAAAGTGGTTGTTACCAACTTCCACTTGAACCGCCTCCTCCAAAACTGCCGCCACCACCGCTAAAACCACCAAAGCCACTTCCACCTCCCCAACTACTACCTCCGCCAAAACTTCCACCGGAAATACCGGTACCAAATCCACCTACTGAAATAATACGTTTCCCTCTTCTTAGTATACTAAAGAGTATATAGATGATTATCATAATAATATATCCGAAAAACTTAAAATCAACATCATCAGTATTATCACCTCTATCATCTCGTTTATACTCACCTTTTACAGCTAATTTTATTGCATTAAGTCCGGCTTTTACACCAGAGTAATATTCGCCTTTTTTAAAGTATGGGCCAATTTCATTTCTAATAATTGATGAAGACAAGGCATCAGTCAATGATCCTTCCAAACCATAACCAACCTCAATACGAATCTTTCTATCTTGTAAAGCGATACAAACAAGAATACCATTATTATTTTTGGTACCAATTTTATTACGACTTGCTACTTCATAAGCAAACATTTCAATTGGATAACCATCTAATGTATTTACCATTAACAAAGCAATTTGTGTTGAGGTTGAATCATCAAAAGTTCGTAAATCATTTTCAATAATTGATAACTCCGAAGACGAAAGCGTACCGGAAAAATCAGTAGCATAACTCTTTAAAGTAGGAAATTCTTGTGCAGCAACAAATTGCTGCACAAAAATAATTAATATTACTAAGATTATTCTTTTCATTTAAAATCAAAATTTACTTTTGGAGCTTTATCTGAACCTTCAGCAGCTTTAAAATAGTATTTTTCTTTAAATCCGGTGAAAGCAGCAATTACACTTCCCGGGAATCTTTTAATTGTTGTATTATATGTTTGAACAGTTTGATTAAATTTCATTCTTTCAACTGAAATTCTATTTTCTGTTCCTTCTAATTGACTTTGTAATTGTAAAAAGTTTTCGTTTGCTTTCAATTGAGGATAATTTTCAACTGTAACCAACAATCTTGATAAAGCAGAACTTAAATTATCTTGCATAGATTGAAATTTTGCAACTGCATTTGGATCTGCCAACATTTCAGGAGTTAATTTAATTGAAGTAGCCCCTGCTCTTGCTTCAGTAACAGCAGTAAAAGTCTCCTTTTCAAATTCAGCAACACCTTTAACAGTCGCAACCAAATTAGGTACTAAGTCAACTCTTCTTTGATATTGGTTTTCAACTTGGCTCCAGCTTTGTGCCACCTGTTCATTTAATGTAACCATGTTATTATACACACCAATACCCCAAATGGCAATAATCAAAAAGATTACCCCAATAACTCCCAAAACTCCACATCCAATCAACAACCCTTTATTTTTCATTTATTCTCCGTCTTAATTTGTTAAACTTCTTAATGGTGCAGGAATTCTTCCTCCTCTTCCTACAAACGAAACAGAATCAAGTTCCCTGATATACATAACCGGTGCTTTTCCTAACAATCCACCATAATCTACAAAGTCACCAACCTTTTTGCCATAAGCCGGTATTACTCTAACAGCAGTAGTTTTATTGTTTATCATTCCTATAGCAGCCTCATCAGCAATTAATCCGGCAATAACTGTTGCCGGAGTATCTCCAGGAACAGCAATCATATCTAATCCAACAGAACATACTGATGTCATAGCTTCAAGTTTTTCTAATGACAAATTACCACGCATCACAGCATCAATCATTCCTTGATCTTCGCTAACAGGAATAAAAGCTCCACTCATTCCTCCAACCGAGGTACTTGCCATCAAACCGGCTTTTTTAACACAATCGTTTAACATTGCTAATGCTGCGGTTGTACCGGGGGCACCAACATCTTCAACTCCCATTGCTTTCAATATTTCACCTATACTATCTCCCGCAGCAGGAGTAGGAGCTAACGAAATATCAACAATTCCGTAAGGGATTCCATGTAGTTTAGCTACACCTTTACCTATTAACTCACCTGCTCGAGTTATTTTATATATCGTCTTTTTGATAGTTTCTGCTAAGCTTTGTAAATCAACTTTACCGGCACTCTTAATTGCATCAAGAACAACACCTGGCCCACTAATTCCAACATTTATAACCACTTCCGGCTCAGTGACACCATGAAATGCACCTGCGACAAAAGGATTGTCTTCAGCAGCATTACAAAACACAACTAACTTTGCACAACCTATTGAATTATTATCTCTGGTTAAATATGCCGTCTCTTTAATAACATCAGACATCTGTAAAATAGCGTCCATATTAATACCAGCTTTTGTACATCCAACGTTAACACTTGAACATACTCGTTTTGTATTTGCTAAGGCTATTGGAATTGACTTAATCAATTCTCGTTCACCATTTGTCATTCCTTTTTGTACTAAAGCAGAAAACCCCGCTATATAATCTATTCCTATTTCAGCGGCAGCTTTATCTAATACCATTGCTATTTCAACAAAATCATCAGCTTTAAACCTATCAAAAGGAATTGATATAGGAGTTACCGAAACTCTTTTGTTTGCAATCGAAATTCCATACTGCGATTCAATCTGCTTTGCGTATTTTACGTGATTTGTACCATATTTAAGGATTTTTTCATATATATTTTGTTTAGTCACTTCCAAGTTTCTATCTGCACAGTCCCTTAAACTAATTCCCAAAGTTACTGTACGAATATCAAAATGTTCTATTTCTGTCATTTTGATAGTTTCAAGAATTTCTTCAAATTCATAATTCATTATAATCTCTCAACAATTTAAATTCTATGCATACTTCTAAAAATATCTTCATGCTGACAATAGATTTTAATTTTTAATTTGTCAGCAATATTACTTAAAACATCTTGAACCCCTTTGAAATCATTAGGAGATGAACTTATATCAACAATCATAATCATTGTAAAAAATTCATCCATCAACTTTTGAGTAATATCTTGAATGTCACAATTTTCATCGCCTAAGGCTTTTGTAATAGCAGCAACAATACCGGGTTTATTTAACCCAAAAGCTGTTATTATTATTCTTCCTGAAGTTTTGTCGGTTACGGGTTGCTCTGTTTTAACATTCTTTTCCATATTATCTACAATGGAGCTAACAACTTTTTTAACAGAATCCGGAGAAGCTTTTTCTCCTAATTCTTCAATTGCAACAAGTGCAAGTTTTCTCAATTCTTCTTCTGAAAGTTTCAAGGTTTTATTCCTCTATAATTTTCTTGTATGTTTTTCATTGTCTTATTAAATATTAAATCATTTTTTCTTACAGCAAAATTTTCCGCGTTTTCAATATTCCCTTTATAAAACCGCAGGAATAACAAGTCTCCCCAAACAAGCCCATCAAATATTCTATTGCTAATAAATGCATTAGCAGTCAAATATCCACTTAAACCAACCCACGCTAAAGAAAACAAACCCGATATATAATTCCCCGAATAAAATTGTCCGCTTCCAGGGATTATATATGATAATACTTTTGCTTTTGTTACTGAATATAGTTGTTTTTCCGTACTTTCACAAATATTTTTTAATTCATGAGAATAAGTTGACTTGCTAAAATAATATTCAGCCCGTTTCCATCTTTCTGTAAACATCATTAACCAGCCTTTCCAATAATTAATCTGATCTGTACTATCAGCAAACCGATAGTCATTTTCAATTTCGTTAATCAACTGTTCGGCTCTATCATATGTTTTTCGTAGCAAGTTTACTCTAAATAATTGTATTTTTGAATCAAAAAGCTGATTTTCTGTTTTTGAATTAATCATTGCATGCCCAAAATATTCAACAGCATTATCATATTTTGCACCTTGTTTGTAACATTCTGCAATTTTATAATTTCCATAATATTTTATTGTATCTTCTCTATTAAAAAATAAGATTCGTTTGTATTCAGTAATTGCATCAAAATAATTTCCTGTATTATACAAAGAATCAGGATACTCAAATGCATTCTGAGCACAAATTATTTCTGTAATAAAAATTATAAAAATTAAATATTTACTCATAAACAAAGTTCTACGGAATAAAATAATTGTTTTTTGAAAAGAAGGAAGATATTTCACCTTCTAAATTTACTTTTAATTGAGCATTATATATATAAGCTGAGGCAGCAGAACCGTATATATTCCCACCATAAAACAAAGCCGTAACACCGCTTAAAATCCACGCTCTAACATTATGATTTGCTTTAAAATTATCGTATGCAATATAGCCCAACACTCCTGTTATAATAAATGAAGTAATACCATCCGAATAGTTTTTAGTATATATTTTTCCTAACCCGGGTATGATGCTGGATAATAACGCAGCAGTTAAAGGTTTTTTATTTTCAGGAAAGTATTTTTTATAATAGAATTTTTTTATGTCAGCAAGATTAGTTGAATCATTTTGAAAATAGTAAAACAATTCTAATGAATCAGGCAAATACTTTCTGTCATTAAAATAAGAAATCTGAGCTAACCTATTTATTTCAAATTTATACTTTTCAGGAAAATTATTCCCATTTATGCAAAACTCACGAAAAGCATTAGGTTCCATTCTTTTAAATTTCACAAAATAATAGTTTAGCTTCGCTTCATCACGTAAGTTTGAATGTAAAAAAATCATTTTAAGATAATCTTCTGCCTCACTCAACCTATCCATTTCAATCAACATTTTTGAGATTTTTAGAATTATCGTATCATTTGAGTTAGCAGCTAAATAAGCCTTATATTCATCAAATGCTCGTAAATAATCTTTTTGTTGAAATAAATAGTCGCCAAATACTTTTCTATTTTCTAATGAAAAAATATTATTTTTTGTCTGAGAAAACGCAAATGAAGTTATAAAAATAAAAATGACAAATAGATTAATAAGTGAAGATTTTTTATACAAGGTCTATAATTCCTTTATTCAAGTATATTTGGAGATAATTCAATTTTTGATGGTATTAGCAAGTAATTATTTATAGGATCATACAATTTTTTATTAATAGATACTATATAACGGCTTCTATCCAAAAACAGATTTGAATCGCGTAAAAATCTATCAAAAAACATAAATGTTCCTTTAAAAACACCAGCATCTTCTACTGCTTCAACATAATAATTTGAACAACTTGGAGTAAATGGGCAGTTTTCACCATCATAATCCGAAAAAAGTTTTTTATAAACAATTTTTGAACCATATGCTGCCATTGAAAATATATTTTTTGATTTTAATTTCGCTTGTTCCTCTTCAAATATTTTTTTAGTGTAATCATGATTCTTGCCTTCCCATTTTTCCCAATCTGTTTGAGCAGAAAGACTAAAAGTGAATCCAAATATAATTAATAAAATGTATTTTATCATATTTTTGTGATATCAAGCTTTAGTGATTTTGTTAAATTAATTAACTTTAATTGGTTATACAACATATCTTTGCAAATCGATACATTATTATTCCAACATATGTCTTTAGACGTATCATCTATAAATACGTTAACAAAAATATCATCATTTTTTAAATCTTCATAAATAAAATTCTTTAACAAAAAGTTTAAATCAATATCACCTGATACACCATTTGAATACTCAACATATAGAACTTTATTTGGTTTGGGAATTACTTTAATAGGATCAACAATCATTAGTAAACGCTTATATTTTAAGAAGAACAATTAAAAAGATGTAATATCTTAATGTAATTAAACTCTTATTTAAATACAACCTAAAACAAAAAGCCACCCCAATACTGAATATCAAATTGTATCAGAACCTAAACTTTATTTAACAAATGATTATTCAACAAGGATCTATTTTATTACTACTCGTCAATTTCTTTATCTCTTTAAATGGCTTTTTAGCATCAACCCGCTCATGTATTAGTTCTGCAGCCGTTTTACCGTGGATAGCAAAGTGCATTTTGTTCTGAACAGTTGCAAAAAATTCTTTAGTTAAAACTGCATCATTTTTGTAGTCGATACTTGTCGCATAAATATCTGTAACCTTTTGATAAAAATTTCGCTCACTACTGCGAATATCACGAACTCGTTGTAACAGTTCTTCAAAATAGCGGGATCTTCCCCCTTCATGTTTTAAACGTTCATCATCAATAGTGAATCCCTTAACGATATATTCGTGGATCCTTCTTGTTGCCCACTGCCGGAATTTGGTACCTTCGGGTGATTTTACACGATAACCAACTGAAATAATAACATCTAAATTATAGTATTTTACAGATACTGTTTGGGTTTTATCCTTTTGAGCACCATGTTTAGTGGTATGTCGGAATTCCCGACAAACCTCAGATTCAAGGAGTTCTCCATCCTTAAAAACATTTCGGATATGTTCCGTAATTGTTGTTCTTCCCTTGCAAAATAAAGATGCTATTTGTTCCTGGTTCAACCAAACCGTATCTCCTTCAAAGCGAACGTGAACTTTAGTTGTGCCGTCAGGAGAAGTATAAAGAATTACTTCCGATTTTTCCATTATATCACCATAATTACAATTAAACTCTTCTACCCATTGCAGTTAAAAAAATCCTTATTGCAAATTCAAATAAAACATAAAATTAAATTAATAAAAAATATAATGATATTAAAAATAAATTCCGCAATTAGTATAAATGCTAACTATCAAGCACTCTATTTTATCTTTAATATTATCTTTAACTTTTGTATTTTATGTATTTAATTATTAAGATTTATGCAAATACAAAAAACATGTTTAAAAGGTTTAACTGAAAAAGAGTTAGAGCAATTTTTTATTGAAATAAACGAACCAAAATTTAGAGCGAAACAACTCTTTAATTGGATATATAACCATAAATGCTCATCTTACAATGAGATGAATAATATCCCAAAAGAGTTAAGAAAAAAATTGGACGATACTACTTTTTTAGAAGCTTTAAAACTTATTGATAAAAAAGAGTCAACTGAAAATAGAACAACTAAACTTATCTTAGAAACTATAGATAATAAAGTTATTGAAGCAGTAATAATTCCCGATGAAGATAGAAATACGCTTTGTATCTCTACACAAGTCGGCTGCCCATTAGATTGTAAGTTTTGTGCAACCGGAGTAATGGGTTACACGCGTAACTTAACAGCCGGAGAAATTATTGACCAATATTTAATTGCTTCAAAAGAAGCCGGAAAGTATGGGATAACCAACATAGTTTATATGGGAATGGGTGAACCTCTTATTAACTTTAATAACACTATAAAATCATTAGACATATTAACAAATGAATTAAGTTTAGGAATTAGTAGAAATAGAATTACAGTTTCAACAGCCGGAATTCCGGAAAAGATTAAAGAATTAGCAAATAACGGACCTCGTATTAAACTTGCACTTTCTCTTCACTCCCCTTTTGATGAAATACGATCGAAGATTATGCCTATTAATAAAAAATATCCATTAGAAGAAGTATTAAAAGCATTAAAGTATTATACTGAAAAAGTAAATAGTAGAATAACTTTTGAATATACTTTATTAAAAGGAATAAATGATAGAGATGAAGATGTAAAAGGGATTGCAAAAATTTGCAGTCAGTTACCTTCAAAAATCAATTTAATCCCTTTTAACAGTATAAAACATATACAACCCGACGGTATTTCAGCCCAGCTTGAACCTACTTCAAGCGAACATTTTTATTATTTTGCAGATAAATTACGGGCAAAAAACATAACAGTAATGGTTAGAGATACACGCGGGAATGATATTGCCGCTGCATGCGGACAATTAGCAATTCAACATCAGAAGAAGAGATAATATGGCTTGGATATACATCTTAATAGCTTCTGTTTTTGAAATAACATGGGCAATTGGTTTAAAATTTAGTAATGGTTTTACAAAATTATTTCCTTCTGTTGTTACTGTTATCGGTATGATTTTAAGCTATATATTTTTATCGTTGGGCGTTAAACATTTGCCTGTTGGTACTGCTTATGCAGTCTGGACAGGCATTGGAGCAGCCGGTACTGCAATTTTGGGTATGTTCTTTTTTAATGAATCCAAAGATATTATCAGAATTGGATTTATATTTTTAATAGTTATTGGAATTATAGGATTAAAAATTTATTCGGAATAAAATGAGAAAATTAACACATTTAGAAATTACTGATAAAAGAGAAACTGTTGAAACAGTAAAGGATAAAGACAAACTTCCTGTTTATGTTATGTTAGACAGTATTCGTAGTGGTTATAATGTTGGTTCTGTATTTAGAACTTCTGATGCGGTTATGATTAAAAAATTACTTTTATGTGGATATACACCAACACCCCCTAACAAAGAAGTTTTAAAAACCTCTTTGGGTTCAACTGAAAGTGTAGATTGGGAATACATTGAAAACCCTGTTGAATCTATTAAAAAGTTGAAGGCTGAAGGTGTTACAATTTGTGCTTTAGAAATTAGCGAAAATAGTATTCCATATTATAAAGTCAGCAAACAAGATTTTCCAATTTGCTTAATTGTCGGGAATGAAATTACGGGTGTAAAACAAGAATTAATGGATTTATGCGACTACTCTCTCGAAATTCCTCAATTTGGAATTAAACATTCCTTAAATGCTGCCGTTGCTTATGGAATTTCTATTTTTGAATTACGCAAAATATTTAGCTTTAGTCAAGATTAACATTTGTAAAATAATTTTCACCGTTTTCTTTTGAATGAATAAATAAAAGGTTAGCCCTAACCATTTTAATTAGTGTTCTTGATGCCCTACGTCTTGAAATATTAGCAATTTCACTTAATTGATTGACTGATATTGCGTCATTATTTTGCAAATACTCAAACACAATTTTTTCATTATTCCCAATTGTGTAATTTGTAAGAGCAAGGTCATTTGTTTCAGATTGTAGAAGTTTGATCATTTCCTTACTTGCCGGAATGCTTTTATCATTTACTCTTACATATACTTCGGCAGTATTGAGATCAAGTTTAACTTGAAAATCTTGAATTCTGTGAGGCTTATTATTCGATTCTAAAACTTCTGCAACCACTATTTCTTTATTTTCAATATTGAAATAATAATAATTTACATCCAGTGGTGGTTCACAATAGTTTTTTGCAGTTTCATTAATTAATTCAACCTCCCCTTTTTCACTATCAAGCCCATATATTGATTTATCATCATCAACACCAAAAAGTAAAACCCCTCCTTTAGTATTGGCAAAAGCTATTAACTCTTTTGCAATTTTCTCATATGATGAAAACCGTTGTTTAAACTCAACGGTTAAACTTTCTCCATCTTCTATAAAATTTAGAACATCTTTTCTTTTCATCACAAAATATTTCTTTCATTCGTTTATTACTTTTGTACGTTTTGTAAAGAATCGTTTTTTGTTGGAACAACTATATTTTTATCTTGAATAAAAGTGGAATCAGCTTTTGAATTTGAAGAATCCGATTTTTCCGGTATTGTATTATTAATAATCAAAGAATCAGCATTAATAGTAACCGGAGTGATATTCTGATTAACTTGTTTCAAACTATCTTGTTTTATTTTCTCTAATCTTTCTTTTTCAATCGCAATCTGAATAGTCTTAATGCTATCTTCACGTGCTTTATTTATACTATCTCTAACAGCTTGCTTTTTCTGTTGTTCAATTTTATATAAGCCCAATTTACCACTTACATTTCTTGCATATTCAGTATTCTTATACTTCATACTTAAAGTATCGTAATAAACAGCTGCCGAATCATAAAGTTTTAAATCATTTTCATAGATATAACCGATAGTATATAATGATTTTTGAGCAAAAACAGATTGTTTTTGTTCACGATAAATTTTCTTTAAATCAGAAATTGCATCAGAGTATTCATTTTTATAATACTTTTTCTCTGCATCTTTATATAGCTTTTCAACAGGATCAGATGAAAAATCAATCTGGGTTAAACCTAATTTTTGTGCTGCAACATTTACAATTGGATCGTTAGGGTAATTAATATAAACATAATTATACATACTATCTGCATTTACACTATCACCAATAGTTGAATAATAAGTACCTAAAGCAAAATAAGTTTTTGCCGAATGTTTTCCTTTCGGATAGTCATCAATTATATGTTTATAATATTTAAATGCGGAATCAGGAACACTTAATTCACCCAAAAACAAACTTCCTAAATCATATTCTACTTTAGCCATAATAGTTTTCAAACTATCTCCGCTAATAGTTGATTTTACAGGTGGAGTTAGAACTATTGGGGTATACCCTTCATCTTTTGCTCGTTGGTTTTCTTCAGCAATTACAGAAGAATCTCTATTTTTCCACAAATAGTAAGTTACAGAATCTTGTTTATACAATTCTGGATCTAAAATATAGGCTAACTGTTTATTATACTTATTGGTTGTTTCTCTAAAAGTAAGTAATTTTTTTAATATTTCACTCTTCTTTTTAGATTTTTCTTTATATTCTAAAGGAGTTTGACCAGCATTTGCTTTATCAAAGAAAACTTTTGAACTGTCATACTTTCTAAATATTTCACTATATATCTGCCCTTTCATATAATATGCCATACCATATGATGGTGCTTGTTTATTTACTGAATCAGCTAATATATCATCAAAATATTTTATTGAACCGAATATGTCGTTTTGTTCATACTTCATTATACCAATTTCTAAATCGATATCGCCGTAATATGGTTTAAACTTATTCTGTTCCCTTAAATTTTTGAGGATAGTTAAACTTTCTTCAGGTTTGTCCAACATTTTTTTTAATTTTGCGACTTCTAATTGACTGCTGAATTCAACCTCAAAAGAAGGTTCATAATCTAATACTTTAGCAAAATATTCTGCTGCACTTTCATAATTATTCATATCAACGTAAAGCTTACCAATTTCGTTTGTAATCTCTGCATTAAGTTCGTGATCATCACTATTTTTTAAGAACTCTTGACTTAATTCAATAGCTTTGGTAAGATTTTCTCTATAAATATAATAAGCTATTTGTTTACTAAAAGCTTCATTATAAATTTCTATTTCATCGAGACTTTTAGACTCGGTTTTAACATTTTCTAAAGTTTCTAACCCCTCTTCAAAAAGGCGTAGCTGTAACTGAGTTTTGCCAAGCCAAAGTCGATTTTCAAGAAGAAGCTCAGAATCTTTAATAGTTGCCAATTCTTGAAATTTCCTATATGCTTTTGAATATTCTTGTAAATAATAAAAGGATTTACCAATCAGCAACAACGCATCGTCAAAAAAAGCAGATTTTGAATCAAACTGAAGTATTTTTGAAGCCTTTTCAACAACTTTTTCAAAATGTTGTTTTGCAGTATTAAGTACAACATCTTCTTTAAATTGGAACAATTCTTTTTTTTGCTTATTAAGCTCAATCATACCATCTTCAAACGAAGAAGCAGTATTATAATAACGGTTAAAGTATGTTGTAAAATTACGCCAAACACCACAACCACTAAAAACAACTATAAAAATAAAAAGAAGGAAATACTTCAATTTTGAATTCATAAAATCACATCATTTTGTTTATAATGCAGATGAACCTGATTCATCTGTTCTAATTCTGATAACATCGGCAATATCATAAATAAAGATTTTACCATCACCAACTTGACCTGTTTTAGCAGTTTTTAATATTGCATCAACAACTCTTTCAACAACGTTATCTTCAACTACTACTTCAATTTTTATTTTGGGAACAAATTCAATTTGATACTCGCTTCCCCTATATACTTCTTTATGTCCTTTTTGTCTACCATAACCCCTGACTTCCGTGATGGTTAAACCTCGTACACCCTCTTCTAACAAAGCTTCTTTAACCTCATCAATCTTAAAAGGACGAATAATTGCTTCCACCTTTTTCATACATTATCCTATTTTGCCATGGCAGTTTTTGAACTTCTTTCCGCTTCCACAAGGGCAAAGTTCGTTTCGCCCAACTTTTTCTTCAACACGTATCGGCTGCCTTTTACCTCTGTGTGCGGCTTCATTTCCACCTTCATTATTTACATTTAACGAATCCGAATCTTCTTTTATAGTACGCAATCTTGTTGAATTAATTGAACGTGTTGTTACTGTTTCTTCAGGAGCGGCTGGAAATAGTTTAAAACATACTGCAACAACTTCGTTTCTTATTTCTTCAAGTAATTTTAAGAATAAGTTAAAAGCCTCACCTTTATACTCTAATAATGGATCTTTTTGACCATAAGCACGTAAATTAATTCCTTCTTTTAAATCATCCATTTCTCTTAAGTGTTCTTTCCATTTTTCATCAATTACACTTAAAACTGCAAATCTTTCTATGCGTGCCATTAAGTCACTACTAAGCTGTTGTTCCTTTCTCCTATAAAACTCAGTAGCTGCTTCAATTATTCTATCAATTAATCCTGTCTTACCCAACTCTTGAAAGGTTGTTGGATCAATTTTTATATCTATTAACAAATGCTTAACTATCTCTTCTCTAATACTCTCAATTTCGGCGTTATCATAATAAGTTTCAACTACGGAAGTAACGTAATCATGTAAGTATTCAAAAACTTCAGATTTTAATCTTTCTCCTTCCAAAGCTTGTCTTCTTCGGGTATATATTACTTCGCGTTGCTGATTCATTACGTTGTCAAATTCCAACAAACGTTTTCTTATAGCAAAGTTATTCTCTTCAACTTTTCGCTGGGCTCTTTCAACAGATTTTGTAATTAATGAGTGTTCAATTACCTCGCCTTCTTGAATACCTACTTTATCCATTATGCTGGCAATTCTATCACTACCAAACAATCTCATTAAATCATCTTCAAGAGAAATGAAAAACTTTGATTGACCCGGATCTCCTTGTCTACCAGAACGACCACGTAACTGCCTATCTATACGACGTGACTCGTGTCTTTCAGTACCAAGAATATATAAACCACCTTTTTCAATAATACCTGGTCCAAGTTTAATATCAGTTCCTCTACCAGCCATATTTGTTGCAATTGTAACTGCTCCCGGTTGTCCAGCAAAACCAACAATTTCAGCTTCACGTTGATGTTGTTTAGCATTTAATACATTATGAGCAATTCCTTGACGTTTTAATATTCTACTAATCGTTTCCGAAACTTCTACGCTCGTTGTACCAACCAATACCGGTTGACCATTATTTTTTAATTCTTTTATCTTTTCAATAACAGCGTTATATTTTTCACGTTTAGTTTTAAATATTGCATCTTCTAAATCTTCTCGTGAAATAGGTTTATTAGTTGGGATTACTGCGACTTCTAATTTATATATTTCAAAAAACTCTGATTCTTCCGTTTCAGCGGTACCAGTCATACCTGCTATTTTTTTATACAATCTAAAATAATTTTGAAGAGTAATTGTTGCTAAGGTCTGGGTATCTCTTTCAACCTTAACATTTTCCTTAGCTTCTATTGCTTGATGTAATCCATCAGAATATCGCCTACCTGGCAAAATACGACCGGTAAACTCATCTACAATTGCAATTTTCCCATCATCAGTAACAACATATTCATCATCTTTCTCAAAAAGAGTATATGCACGTAATAACTGGTTAAGCGTATGGATTCTATCGCTTCTTTCACCATAAACTTTATAAACTTCCTCTTTTTTTCGTGCAACTTCTTCTTCACTTAGGGAGGATTCTTTTTCTATTTTACCAATTTCTTGCGATAAATCAGGTAATACAAAATATTCTTTCCCCTCAGATGAACCGTATGATAGTTCTTCACGCCCCTTTTCTGTTAAATCAATTTGATTATTTTTTTCATCAATTGCATAGTATAATTCTTCATCTATTTCAGGCATTCTCTTTGCATTTTCCCGTAAAAACTCTAATTCGGTCTTTTGCATTAGTTTTTTATTAGAAGGTTCGCTAAATAGCTTCATCAGTTTTTTGTTTTTAGGAAAACCTCTCGAAGCACGTAATAACGCTATGCCAACCTGTTCCGCATCAAATCCACTTGGGTCATTTAATTGTTTTTCAGCTTCAGTTACAATAGACGAAACAAGTTGAGCTTGCTTTCTAAATAAAGTTTCAACCTTTGGTTTCATATCATAAAATTTATGATCAGGGTTACCAACCGGACCGGAAATAATTAAAGGCGTTCTGGCTTCATCTATTAAAACAGAATCTACTTCATCCACAATAGTATAATTATGTACTCTTTGTACACAATCTTCTTTTCTTGTAGACATGTTATCCCTTAGATAATCAAACCCAAATTCGTTATTTGTACCATATGTAATGTCACTATTGTAGCTAACTTTTCTTTCCTCAGGGTCCATAGAAGATAAAATATTTCCAACAGTTAAACCATGAAATTCAAATATTTTACCCATCCATTCACTATCACGTTTTGCTAAATAGTCGTTAACAGTTACAATATGTACTCCTCTACCGGTAAGAGCATTTAAATAAATTGGCAATGTAGCTACTAAAGTTTTTCCTTCTCCTGTAGCCATTTCTGCAATTTTGCCTTGATGAAGGACAATACCACCTATCAACTGAACATCATATGGAATCATATCCCATACTATCTTATTACCAGCGGCATCCCAGCTTTTACCTACTAATCTACGGCACGTATCTTTAACTACAGCAAATGCTTCCGGTAACAATTCATCCAAAACATCTTCGTATTGATCATCTAACTCTTCATTTAATTTATCTAATTTATCATTAAGCGATTGTCTATCTTCATCAAAATCATCGGAAGTAAGTTTTACTTTAATTTCATCGATTTGGTCTCTAACTTCTTTGGTCCTCTCTGTTATTCTATCCTTAAATTCAATTGTTTTTTGTTTTAATTCATCATCTGACAAATTTTGTAACTTACTATAAATCTCATTGATTTCATCTACTACAGGACTTATTTCTTTTAATAACTTTGAGTGCTTATCACCAAATATTTTTTGCAAAAACTTTGTTAACATTAAATTCTCCAAATAATTACGAATAACAAAATTACTGAACCTAACCCATAAATGCAATTTTATTATCTCAATATTAAATATTATAAATTTTCTTTAAAATATTAAGTCAAAAAGCTGCCCCATCAGGAAACAAGTTAATAATGTAATTTAAATTTAATCTCTTTTTTAATAACTTTACAAGTCAAAATTTTTAGCTGATTGTGAAAAACATAATATTAGTAGATAAAATAATTAAGGATGTTATCTTTTTTTCTAATGGTGCCTTAACATCAAATGAGATAGATTCTTTACATTCAATAATTGAAAATGAAATTAGTATTTTTCAATACAACGACCATAGTGTTAATAATTTTTTACGAATAATTAATTCTCTATTCGATAAAGTACTTTTTTTTAGGTCTTCTATTAAATTCCCCCATTATATTACCGAAACATTAAAAATAGCTGCTAATAGTAATTATCTAACTGATGTAATAGTAAGTAATCCTGAATATTTATACTTAGTTTTTGAATCAAATTTTATCACAACTAAATTCTTAAATAATGAGCTTGCCAAAGAATTAAACAACATGCTCTCAAATTATAAAAATTTTCCAGCCAAACTAAATGTAATTAGAAACTTTAAAAGGAAATATCTCTTAAAAATTGGGTTTAACGACATCGTAAACAATTGTTCTTTAAAAGAAACAACATCAAATCTATCTCAACTGGCTATATCAATTTCAAGAGTTCTATTTGCATTATGTATTGAAATTATATTAAATAAATACGAAATTAAAAAACTCTCAAGAAAATATGCTATAATATCATTAGGTAAATTAGGTGGACATGAGTTAAATTACAGCTCAGACATTGATTTAATGCTATTTTATGATAAAAACGGGATTATTTCCAAACAAAAAAAAATTGATACAAACTCCTTCTTCAATGAAGTAATTTTACTGTTTATTAAGTATACAACCGAAATAACTGAACGTGGATATATTTATCGAGTTGATTTTAGATTGCGTCCAGGTGGAAAAAACTCGTTGCTTTCAAATTCATTAAATTATTATCTCAACTATTATGAAACAAAAGGTGAAGATTGGGAAAGACAAATGCTTCTTAAAACGGATTTTGTTTGCGGAAGTAAATCTTTATATACTGAATTTTATAATTTCTTAAAATCTTACATTTTTGCCAAGTCATTATTTGAATCCCCTATTACTCAAATTCGTTCAATGAAAAGCAAGATTGAATTGGGTAAAGAAAATGATATAAAACTTTGTAAAGGAGGAATCAGAGATATAGAGTTTTCTATTCAAGCTCTACAATTGATTAACGGATCAAAAAACAAATTATTGTTTAATGGAAATACTTTAGAAGTTCTTGATTTATTAAGCAAAAATAATATTATTAGCTCAAGTGAAAGTATAAATTTGCAAAATGCATATATTTTATTTAGAAAAATTGAACATTATCTTCAATTGATGAATGACAGACAGACTCATCAAATTCCTGAGGATAATTCTCTTCTTTTATCAATGGCAATCTATTTAGGTTATGGTTCAATTGAAGAATTTAATTCTGATCTAATAAAAAATAAAAGCTTAGTGAGAGATTTTTTTGATTCTGTGTTTTACGAAAATGAAGAAAGTTGTTCTTCAATGTTAAGTTTTTCATTTGACAATATTAATTTTACTGATAAAAATAGAGCGAAGAAGAATTTTGAATTTATTAAATCGGGTACAGACTTGTTCAACTCGAAAGGCTTTGATTCAAAAACAATTGAATTGTTTAAAAACTTTGAAAAAGAAATAATATTACATCTTTCTAATTCTCAATTCCCCGATTATATTTTAGAAAATTTCACAAAAGGTATCCATTCTGTATTTTTCCCTTCCTTATGGTACTCCAATTTTTTAGATAATATGTTTTTATCTAAATTTATTACTCTTTGTGCTTTTTCAAACAGAGCTTTTGACTTATGGCAAACCGAAAAAAGACTTGGTGACTATATTTTATCTGGGAGAGTTTTTGTAAATAATTTTGTACTCAACAACTTAGGGTTAAATACAAATTCATTACTGTTTATTGTATCTTTACAATATTCTTTAAAAATAATCTCAGCAGTAGAATTTGGACAATTATTATCTAAGATCATTTTTAACAAGATTGTTCAAGTATATAACGAGCTAAACATTAAATCTTTTACTGTATTGGGCTTTGGAAGTTTTGGGACAAGTTCAATGAATTTTGCTTCGGATATTGATTTGATTTTCTTAAAATCTAAAATTGAGTTATCAAATGTTGAAAAAGATGCCGAGATATTTATTTCTGAATTATCAAAAAAATTAAAACCTTTTAAATTTGATTTTAGGCTTCGTCCTGAAGGAAAAAGTTCTCAAATTGTTTGGGGAATTGAGAGTTTTAAAATATATTTGAATAAACGAGCACGTGTTTGGGAATTACAAGCTTTTCAAAAGGCAAAATTTATTGCAGGAGAACCTGCAATTTATAATGAATTGATTTCTGAATACTTTAATGTAATTAAATTTATTGATCACAATACTTTAGTTTCTGAAATAACCGAAATGCGAAAAAAAATAGTCAGAAACAATTTGAATATTACTCAAAACATTAAATATTCTGAAGGTGCTATCAATGATATTGACTTAATAATTCAAAGACTATTCTTTTTAGATAACAATGCAAAAGACTTATTCGAAAAAGATTTTATCTACAAATTAGAATACTTGGCAGAAAAATACGAAATAGCAGACTTCAATTTATTAAAGAGAAATTATGAATTTTTAAAAACTTTGGAAATTAGTTTACAAAATATTTTTTCAGTTAATAACTCAAATATACCCATGGATAAAACAAAATTACACCATTTAAGCGAATTTATGCAATTCCCTTCAGTAGAAAATTTGACAAAAAAAATAAATGATGTATTATTGCAAAATCAAAAATTATATTTTAAATACTTAGGGCATTAATTATGAATAAATTCTTAAAATATCTTGATTATATCACTCTTGTAATTGTGTTTATTGTTTACCAATTTACACTCGCTCCAAGTGTTGTTCAAATTGATTCTGGTGAGTTAGCCGCCGTACAATATACATTTGGCATTGCTCATCCATCAGGATATCCGTTATATACTTTATTGGGTTATTTATTTTCTAATCTTCCTCTCCCCTTTACAAAAATTTATTTGTTAAATATTTTAGCTTCCATATATGTTTCATTTGGGGTTTTGTTTTTAATCAAATCATTTAAGTTGATTATACTTAATTATTTTATTACACCACACGAAAATAAAACAAAAAAGAGAAAAAATGAATCTGCTATTATTACTCATACTATTTCGAATAATAGTATTATTATACTTGCAAACATTGCAGGATTAATAGTAGCGTTTTCAAAAGTTTTTTGGTTTCAGAGTACTTCTGTTGAAGTATATTCATTACACATATTACTAATTACTTTACTCATTTATCAAATATTACGTATTTTATACATGAGTAAAGTAGAAACTAAACAATGGTTAATTTCCGCCATTTTATTAGGGTTAGGTTTCTCTAACCATTTAACAACTTTTTTAATTCTTCCCGCTTTAGCTTATGTATATTTCACAAAAGAAGGATTTAACAAGTCTGCTTTTATTAAAATCTCATTAATGCTTTCAATATTTGTACCTATTTTAGTAATATTTTATTCCTTACTATTTTTTGCCGCTAAATCAAATGCTTTAATTAATTGGGGTAATCCAGTAACTTTTGAAGCTTTCTGGAGACATTTTACGGGTCATCAATATCAGGTGTGGATGTTTTCTTCAATGGATGCAGCAAAACAGCAACTTGGTTATTTTTTTAGTATTCTTCCTAATCAATTTAGTTATTTAGGCATTATTATTGGCTTATTTGGAATGATTTTAGGATTCAAAAAGTCGAAAAAAACATCCATTTTTTTAATAATTAACTTTATCTTCACAATTATATATGGTATAAACTATAACATTAATGATATTGACTCCTATTTTTTATTAGCCTTTATTACATTTACCGGTTTTATTCTATTTGGTTTAATTGAGATAATAAAAAAAATTAAGAGCGAATCTTTACTTTATAACTCTTCATTAATTCTACTTCCAATAATCCAATTTGTGTTGAATTTTTCCGAAGTAAACCAGAGTGGTAATTATTCATACGAAGATTACACAAAAACAGTTCTAAATAGCGTTGAAAAAAATGGAATAATTTTAAGCTATCAATGGGACTATTTTATTTCAGAAAGCTATTATTTTCAATTTGTTGAAAATTTTAGACCCGATGTTAAAATAATTGACAAAGAATTATTAAGAAGGTCATGGTATTACAACCAAATGAATTTAAATTATCCCGAAACATTTTCAAAAATGAAAAATGAAATAAATGGATTTTTAGAAGCTCTAAAACCATTTGAAAGAGACGAGAACTTCGACCCCCAAAAATTAGAATTTTTCTATCGAGCAATAATGAGCAAAATTATTACGGATAATATTGATAAATATGCAATTTATTTAGGACCTGAAATGGTAGAAAATGAAATACAGAGGGGTGAATTTTCTTTACCAAAAGGATATAATTTGGTACCATGCGGATTATTATTTAAAATAACAAGAGATACAAATTATTGCCACCAAAATATTAAAGATATAAATATTAGGTTCTTCAAAAATGAGGATAAATATATTAATAACATGAAAAATATTGTTTATAGTATGATGACATCGCGAGCAATATATGAAAATAATTATGGTAACTCAAAAAAGGCAAAAGAAATTATAAATAATATTAGAAAAATAATGCCCGACAAACCAATCACACAACAATTATTAAATATTTAAAATAAAAAAAAGAGCGGTATATTTTATTATATCGCTCTTTATCTATAATTTTAATCAGGTAAATAATCTAAAATATCTTCCCTTTTTTCTTTAGGTACTTTTTCACCGGGCATAAATGATTGTAATAAAACATCTACTTGATGGATTAGTTTCTTTTTATAGTATTTTGGGGCATAAATAGAACCATCAATCATATATAATCTTTTTGATTTTTCGTCGTAAAATGTATATGTAATAAATGGACCACCACCACTATTATCGTTAAATCGCCACAACCCTTGTGTCATAATAGCATAATAGCCATTAAAGTTAACTTCTTTGCTTGTTTTATTATCATCATTAATCTCTACCCATGCTGAATCATCAGCTGTTCTATAAAATTTTTGGGTAGTTCTGTTTCGCAAAGCATAAACAGAATCGTTATTTAACATGTTAGGATTTGCATTTTCAATCCAATGAACAAACACCCAGCGTTCCATATCGGTACCGGGAGCTCTTCTTAACCAAACAAAATTGTCTTCAGGTTTATCCAAAGCTAACAAAAAGTCTGCTTGAACAAAAATTAGCCAATTATATTTATTTAATAATTTTGCCTCAATATCTTTCTTTTCATACTTGGCATTGTAAATCGTTTTATTTAAACGTTTATCGGATATCTTTTGAAAAGCATAAAGCAAATTATCAGCAGACTTCAACAAATTCTGATATATTTCTTTATTAGACTTACCAGTTATAATCATAACCAACTGGTCTTTTGCCCACAAATCATATTTTGTAAAATAAAAAACGCTATCATCTTCAACCATTTTTTTTACTTTATCATCCAAAATACTTTCTATGTATTTAGACAATTCAGAACCTGTATTAAGAGGACATACTAAAACAAGATTCTTTTTTGATTTATATTTTTCCAAACTTTCATAGGGAAATCTTTTAAGATTAAAAAGATTTTCTGGTTGAGGAGTATAAATGATTTTGCTATAAACTTGTAAAAATGCAGGTTCTAATTCATAGTAATCTGCAGTATCTGCTATCACAAATATTTCATCTTCAAATCCTGTTGCTTTTTTCTGTTTATCACATCCAGAAAAAATAGAGATTGAAGCAATAGCGATAACAAAAAGTAATGAAGTTTTAATTAGTTTTAATTTTGACATAGTACAACTTAATTTTTTTAGTATATACAATAAAAACTTAAATTTGTTTCAATAATTTAATTTGGAACGTTAGCTAAGACCAATGGAACGTTTGGAAGGAAAACGGCATATAAAATCCACATTGCAATACCAATTGAAATAGGTATTGCAAAATTATCATCACTCCAGCCGTAAGATATGTTTTCTGCAATTGCACCAATTGCAACCGCAACAAATCCTATTACATATTCAGTAAAGCTTCCATTAACTTTGGGAGTAATTAAAACAACAATACAGGCAGAAACAAAAAATGCAAGAGTTCCTTCTAAACTTTTAGATAAAAACTTATGTTTCCCAAACTTTCTCCCAATCAATGCTGCCATAACATCGCTGATGATTAAAACTGAAAAAGCTGTTATTACAAATACTTTAGGAAAAACAAGCACAACAACAACAGCAGATAAAAACACATAGGTTGCACCATTAAGATTCTTTTTTGAAGAATCCATTTCATGTCGCCGCAACATAAATCCAAAAATATTTACAACATATTTTGATAATGTAGGCGAAAAATATCTTCCAAAATCAATAACAGATGAAATAACGGCTAAAGGAATTAAAATAGAAAGAGCTAAGCTTTTTTCTATAAAGTAATATACAATTGGAATAGAGAGAGAGCACATGTGAATGCTCTTTCTCATTAATTCATTTTTATAAGCAATATCTTCTTTATCAGTCACGAGGTTCATTTATTGTCTCATTTTCGGTTCCGTCTTGTTTTCTACTTTTTTTTTCATCAAGTAGTTTTTTAACATGATCCGGAATCTCAGAATCAACAGTTACATTAGTGTTACCATTATTTTTTTTGATTGGAGGTAATTCTTCACCACGAATGATTTTATCAATTTCTTCAGAGTCAAGAATTTCACGTTCTAAAAGTTCATTAGACAACCGATGTAATATATCAATATTATCAGCTAACAATTTATCAGCACGGTGCATCCCTTTTAAAATAACATTTTTAATTTCATCATCAATCAATTGGGCAGTAACTTCACTAAAATCTTTATGTTTGGTTATTTCTCTTCCCAGAAAGATTTCTTCTTCTTTAGAACCATATGACAAAGGACCAAGTTTTTCACTCATACCCCATTCACATACCATTTTTCGAGCAATACCTGTTGCCTTTTCAATATCATTGCCGGCACCGGTTGTATATTTATTGAAAATAAGTTTTTCAGCAGCTCTACCACCTAAAGCATACGCAATCATAGCTTCAAGGTAATCCTTAGAATAAGTATGTTTTTCATCAACAGGCAAATACGTGGTAACGCCAAGTGCCCTGCCTCTTGGAATAATTGTTACTTTATGAACAGGGTCAGCTTCGGGGATCATACGAGCAACAAGAACGTGACCAATTTCATGATATGAAGTAATTTTCTTTTCTTCTTCACTAATTATCATACTTTTACGTTCCATTCCCATCATGACCTTGTCTTTAGCTTCTTCAAAGTCATCCATGTCAACTTTTTTCTTATTCTTACGTGCAGCCAATAAAGCAGCTTCATTAGCTAAATTAGCTAAATCTGCACCAGCTAAACCCGGAGTCCCTTTTGCTAATATTTTTAAATCAACATCTTGAGCTAATGGTATTTTGCGAGTATGAACTTTTAGAATTCCTTCACGTCCATTAACATCAGGTCTATCAACAACTACTTGTCTATCAAAACGACCAGGACGTAATAAAGCTGGATCTAAAACATCAGGGCGGTTTGTAGCAGCAATAATAATAACGCCACTATTTTGTTCAAATCCATCCATTTCAACTAATAATTGATTTAACGTCTGTTCTCTTTCATCATGACCACCGCCTAAACCGGCACCACGATGCCTTCCAACAGCATCAATTTCATCAATAAATATAATGCAAGGTGCATTTCTTTTCCCTTGTTCAAATAAATCTCTTACTCTACTGGCTCCAACACCAACAAACATTTCAACAAAGTCTGCACCACTAATTGAAAAGAAAGGCACACCGGCTTCGCCTGCAACAGCACGAGCTAATAAAGTTTTACCTGTTCCCGGAGGGCCCAACAATAAAACACCGCGTGGAATTTTACCACCTAATTTTTGAAACTTAGAAGGTTCTCTTAAAAATTCAATAATTTCTTGTAATTCTTGTTTAGCCTCATCCGCACCGGCTACATCTTTAAATGTAAATTTAATTTGCGATTCACTTATCAATTTTGCTTTACTTTTCCCAAAATTGAATATTCCTCTTGAACTTGAACCACTTCCTCCACCTTGCATTCTTCTCATAATAAGAATCCAAACACCCAATACAAGTACCCATGGTAAAAATCCAACTATTACATTTAACCACTCGTTTGAATCTTTAACAAATGTATACTTTATACCTTTTTCTTTCCATAATTTTTCTTGTTCCTGTAAAACAGGTTCTATTAATGTTACAGTAAATTTATCTGTTCTAACCCAAGAATTATTAACACTCAAAGATTTTTCTTTGATTAAAGTTCCTTCAAAAGTATAATCATTAATATCAGTTTTTATAACTTTTCCTTCAGAAACTTCACCCGACATTATAAGTTGTTCATATACATCAAAAGTGATTTCAACAGTACTTGAGTTACCGGTACGCCAAAACTGCATCACAATTACTGCGGCAATAATAACTGCACCCCAGCTAAAAACCGTTTTTATTATTTTAGACCAATCAAAATCATCATTATTTCTGTTGGAGTTTCCTCCTCCAGTACCTTTGGATTTTTTATTTTCACCTGATTTTCCATCATCAGCAAAAAGAAGTTTTTTTATCATTTTTAATTTTCCCTACTATTCACTTAAAGCATAAATTGAACGTAAATTTCTGTATTTTTGCGAGTAATCTAAACCATACCCAATAACAAACTTATCTGGAATTTCAAACCCAATATAATCAATTTTAACATCATATTTGAGACTATTTGGCTTAAACAACAAAGTTGCTACTTTTACACTTGCAGGCTTGTATGAAGCCATCATCTCTTCTATATATTTTAATGATAAACCTGTATCGACTATATCTTCAATAATTACAACGTTTCGATCCAATATATCAGCATTTAATTCTTTTACTAATTTTACTTTGCCTGATGAAATCTTTGAATCGCCATAACTTGAGAGTTTAAAAAAATCTATTTCACAGCTTAAATTGATATTTTTTATTAAATCAGCCATAAATAAAAATGAGCCGTTTAGAACTCCAATAAAAATTGGCATCTTCCCTTTGTAATCATCGTTTATTTGGGTTGCTAATTCTGCAATTCTTTCTTGAATTACCTTCTCATCTAAATATTTATCAAATTTTTCATTACCAACAATTATATGGTCTTTGTTAAACTCTAATTTATCCATATCTTTAGTACCTTTTGGGTGTTATTTGTAATTTTATATCTATTATCTATTCTTAAACCAATAATATATACTATATTGTTCCTATTTGTTAAAACGAACTGTTCTTTTTTTTGAAGATTATCAATTTTGTTTTCAGTTAAAAAATCACTTACCTTCTTAAAATTGTTCATACCTAATGGTTTAAACCTATCCCCATGCTGCCATTTCCTTATTTCAAATTCTTCCGATTCACAACAATCATAATCAAGATACTCAACATTCTCAGGTTTGTTCTTTAAATCCATATCTAAAAGTGAAATCTGTTCTAATAAAATTTTTTTTCCAAAATAATCAATTGATTCACTTACTTTTAGACGATAAACATCAGAGATTTGTTTTGTGTTTTCTGAAATTATCAGTACTTCTCTTTCTTTTAAAAGAACTAAATTGTTTTTCAAACCTATATATTTCCCAACTTGCAATTGGAAAGCTGCTTTAAAATTAATAAAATCTTTATAATCAAAATTATATTGGAAGTGCTTTTCCAGAGATAATTTTAGAACTTCTCCTACAATAGAATCTGTATTTTCAAAAAGGACATTTGAAATATATAATTTTTGATTTTTAAATTTAACATAATTATCAATTAAATAACCAATTTTTTCAACAATAAATTCATAAAATCCTTTATTTATTTGAGTTGTTCTAAAAATTGATTCCTTAAAACTTGGATTTAATTCACTAAACAATGGTAATATTTTATTTCTAATAAAATTTCTTTTAAAATCTATATCAAAATTTGATGTATCAATACAATATTTAATGTTAGATGCAGTTAAAAACGAAACGATTTCATTTTTCGAAATATTTAATATAGGACGAATAAATCTATCATTTCTTTTAATTGGAATTCCACACAATCCTCTAATACTCGTTCCTTCAATTAATCTTTGAATAACCGTTTCAGTATTGTCATCCAAGTTATGAGCAGTAGCAATTTTATTAAACCCAACTTCATCACAATATTGCTCTAAACAAGAGTATCGTAATTCTCGTGCTGCTTCTTCAATTGAAAGTTTATTTATTAATGCGTGCTCCTTAACGTTAATAGAAAAAACTTTTAATTCAATTTTCCATTCATTGCAAAGATTAATACAGAATTTTTCATCTGCAGTTGCTTCTTCACCACGTAAATTATGATTTACATGAACAGCACTAATTTGAATATCAAATCTACTTCTTTGATCTATTAAATATTTCAATAAAAAAACAGAATCGGCTCCTCCACTTAGAGCAACAATTATTTTATCTTTTCTTGAAAGTAAATTGTTTGTATCTAAAAAATTATTGATTTTAGAATAGATTGGTTCCACTAAAAACCTTTGCTTTTCAGCCATTCTTCTGAAATTTGCGAACCATTATTATTTAGTATCCCATTCACATACTTACCAATAATATCAAATTCAATATTAATTTTATCATTAATCTTTGCAATATTAAAGATAGTATTTTCCCAAGTATGTGGAATTATTGCACATGTTAATGTGTTGTTGGAAAATTCAGCAACTGTTAAGCTAACTCCATTTAAACAAATTGACCCAACATGAACTAAATACTTTTTATAATCAGGAGAATATTCAACTGAAATCAGTATACCATTTGTCTGTTTATTTATAATTTTTAGCCTGCCAACACAGTCAACATGCCCATAGACCAAATGCCCGCTTATCTTTTTATTTAAGGTTAAAGATGATTCCAAATTAACGAAATCATTCGGTTTTACATCCCCTAAATTTGTTTTTTTAATTGTTTCTTCAACAGTTGTGAAAGAAAAAGTTTCATCGGTATATTCTTCAACTGTTTGACATACTCCATTAACAGCTATACTATCCCCACTTACAAGTTGTTTAGCCAGATTTGGGGCTTTAACGCAAAACCCATAACCATTTCCTATCGACACTTTTCTAACAACTCTTCCTATCTCTTCAACTATTCCAGTAAACAATTAATGCTCCGTGTACTATTATAAATTTTTGGATTAAAAGATTATTAGTTTTGGATATTTTTAAATACTAATAAAACATCATCACCTAATGTAGAAACGTTGTTTAATCTAACCTCAACAGCATTACCCAGCTTATCAATACCCATATTAGAAAATGATGGTACACCTGTTCCTAAAATTTTCGGACTAACAAATAATGCTATTTCATCAAATAGTCCTTTTTTTACAAATGATGAAAATACTTTATTCCCCCCTTCAACCAAAATTGAGGTTATTCCTAATAGATAAAGTTCAGATAAAACTGACTTAATTTTAATTTTTCCTTTTTTAGTAACATCGCAAAAGAGAACTTTTACACCATGTTGCTCGTACTTCTTGCTTAGTTTTTTATTCCCTTTGTCTTTATTAGAGCAGATTATAATAGTATTGTTATCATCAAAATTAAAAATCTTTTTATCAATATCTAAATTTAGTTTAGAATTTAGGATAATTCTCTTTGGATTCCTTCCGTCTAAAAGCCTTACCGATAATTCAGGATTATCAATATTAACAGTATTACTTCCAACCAAAACAGCATCATAATTAGCTCGCATCTCGTGAACATAAGTTCGCGATTCAGCAGAAGTAATCCATTTAGAATAATAACTATTATCCGCTATTTTGGAATCTAATGTTTGAGCTATTTTAAGAGTAACATATGGCATTTTTTGAATTATAGACTTAAAAAAGAATTTGTTTAATTCTAAGCATTCTTTTTCCATAATTCCGGTTATTACTTCAATACCGGCTTCTTGTAATGCTTTAACACCTTTACCACTAACTAATGGATTGGGGTCAGTTGTTCCAATTACAACTTTAGCAATTTTATTTTTTATTATAGCATCAGTACATGGTGGTGTTTTACCATAATGCGAGCAAGGTTCAAGATTTACATATAAAGTAGCTCCTTGAGGAGACTCTTTACAGTTGTTAAACGCATTAATTTCGGCGTGATTTTCACCACATTTTGCGTGATATCCCACACCGATAATTTTGTCATCTTTAACAATTACAGCACCTACTAATGGATTTGGGCTAACTAATCCTATCCCTTTTTTTGCTAATTCAATTGTTAATTGAATATAAGTATTATAGTTAGACTGGCTGCTCAATGTTTAGAATCTCATATTTCATTAAACCGGCAGGTACTTTAACTTGTACAACATCACCAACTTTTTTATTCATAAGTGCTTGACCAACAGGAGATGTAATGGCAATTTTTCCAGCCTGCAAATCCGCCTCTTCTAATGAAACCAAAGTATATGTTAATGTTTTTCCATTGGTATTATTTTTAATGGTCACTTTTGTTAAAATATGTACTATATCGTTTGGTAAGTTTGATAAATCAACTACTCTTGCTTTTGATAAAAGTTCTTCTAATTTATTTATCTTTAATTCTAACAAACCTTGAGCCTCTTTTGCAGCATCATACTCGGCATTTTCTGATAAATCACCGTAAGAACGAGCCTCTGCAATACGTTCTGCCATCTGTTTTCTACCATTAGTTTTCAATTCTTTTAATTCTGCTTCAAATTCAAGAATTCTTTCTCTACTTAGGTTGATAAAACCTTGATGTGACACTTTTTTTCTCCTCTTTTTTTATAAAAAAAATTGCCACTGCTTCTTCAGCGGTGGCAAATAATTTCAATCTTTTATTTGATAAGTTTAATTTAATAAATTATTTTCCAAAATTCAAATTTTTAATTCATTTATCCTACATATTGACCCAAAATCGCAAAATGAACATACTTTATTCTTTCTATCGGGCAATTTTGATAAATGATATACTCCATTTTTCATTGATTCAATTTCATTTTTTATATTTTCTTCTGTCAATTCAAATAACTCTTTATTTTCTTCAATAATTTCACTTAATTGACTTCCTTTTGCTACTTTTATTAAATCTTTCTTAAATTCTTTATTACTATAACGCAATTTGTATAAATACATAAATGCTGGATGATACTCAACTCCGGAAATATCTTCTAACATTTTTTTCGCAGCAATCATGTAAACCGGCAGCTGTAACGAAATACCATTTTTAATATCATCAATTTTTGGTTTTGTTTTCCCTGATTTATAATCAATTATATTAAATATCAAATTTTCTTTATCAATATCAATTCTATCAATTTTTCCTCTTAGTTTAATTCCACCAATTTCAATCGGTTGTTCAGAGTATAAATCCTTATCATAAAATTCATCTTTAATAAACCCAAATTTAACTTCAAAAAATTCAGGTGAAAACGTTTCCTCAATATTTCTTTCACTTTCAATAAACTTCATTAAAATTGAATTATTCTTATCCCCTTCGACTCCTAATATTTTTTCTTTCTCAAAAAATGATATCGGAAAAATTAAATTGGATTCGGAAATAATTTGTTCAGCTGACTGGAATAAGTATTTCTGTATTTTGATATATTCCGAATTAGAGCATTCTGATATATTTATATTCTGCTCCTTCAAATATTGGAAAAACTCAAATAAAATTGAATGTAAAAGATTACCTATTTCAAAACTCTCCACTTCGTCAGAAGGTTCTTTAAGTGAGTCAATCTTTATAACTCTATTTAAGTAATACCGATATGGGCATTTTGCGTATTCTTCCAATTGAGTTATAGAGAATTGTTTTTTTACATTATTTTCTAATAACTGTTTAACATTTTCTGTATTATCGGCATTCTCATCAATAATGAACCCATTATAAGGGTTTTTTTCTAAATAATTAAAACTTCTAATTCTCTTTATTTCATTATACTTATCAATATTATCAAAGTTGATTGTTTTATACTTTTGTTTTATTTCTTCTGTTTTTTCAGTATCATCATTTTTTAACAAAGCACCATATAAACTGAACAGTTCTTCATTTGAGAACAACCTATTTTTAAATATCTGTTCAGATGAATCCACGTCAATAATTGTTATTTCAAACATATTTTCTATATCTGAAAAAAATATTGATTCTTCTAACTCACTTTCCCCTTCTAATTCAGGTGCAGTTAAATATAGACATTTGTTCCAGCATTGTAAAGTTTGATAGAAGTGGTATCTTTCCTCAGTTTGATGTAAATAGTCTTTTCTTAAAAACTTATTTTGATCAAATATTTCCGGATTATATTTTGTTGGAAAATCTCCATCAACCATACCGGAAACAAATAAATAGTCAAATTTCAAACCTCTAATCTCATTTATTGTTGTAATTAACACCCCATAATCAGACACTTCTTTTATATTATAACGTGCCCACTTGCAAGCTGTTTTAATATTCTCTAAAAAGAAGGCTAAATTAAATGCAGCTGATGAACCGTATTCTTTTCGTAAAAGATTAAATACTTCATTTATTGTCTCCCAAAAAGTTGTAAGTGCTTTAATATTTTTTTGGTCAACAACTATATTATTGGTTATAATTTTGGAAGTAATATTAAGTTCATTTACTAATTTTTTAAAATTACTTATAAACTCTTCAATGCTGCAATTCTTTGAAAACGGCTCTAACATTTCTATTATTTTATTAAATTTCTCTAATGCATCTATATAAATTTCTTTGTTTTTATCTTCATCTTCTTCATCAATTCCATATTTTTGTTCTATCTTCCCCTTAATTGTATTTATCCAATTCTCCTTGCCAATTGTAATTTTTAACTCTCCGGCAACCTTAATAACGCTTTCACAATCCCCTAAACACTCTTGTATAAACCTATTATTTAAAACTTTAAATAAATCTTTATAATAATAGTCATTTTGTTCAATGTTAAGTAAATTAACAAGGAAAATAATTAACGGTGAATTGTCTAATGAGAATCTATCTGTTAAATTGTAAGGGATTTTATATTTAGAAAAAACATTTCGTATTATTGAAGAATAGTTCTGAATTAAGTTAAAAGATAAACAAATTTTATGAGGACTAACCTTTTTTTCTGAGATTAAGTACTTAATCTCCTTTGCAATATATTCAATTTCTTTTAATCTGCTCGTTGTTTTAATTTTAATAATTCTTTGCTTATATAAGTCAATTTTTGGTTCTTTTTTACCTTTAAATAAATATTTTCTAATCGAATCCTTAAAATCATTTTTAGCAGTAATAGAAATATCATCAATTTCGCTAAAACCCATAGAAAGGAACATCGTTTTACAACTATCTAAGTGCTTAAATATTAAGTCGTTGTAATCATAATAATCAAAATCAATAAATACTTCTACTTCTGCAAGACTGGCAATTCTATCAATAATTTTGCCTTCCGGAACTGTAAATTCGTCAAATCCCAATATAAATACTTCGGTAATTCCTTTAAATATTTTGTTAAAATTACTTTCAAATTTTTTATCCTCTAAAAAAAGTACTTCCTCATAAACATCTCCAATTTCATAATACTTAATTCTACGACATTTAGATTTATAAACTGAATAAATATTTGCTAAATCATTTGCTTTATCAATATTTGAACCAGATAAATTTTTTATTGCTTCACTTTTTATTTCACTTGCACTTATACCATGTTCTTTTAATTTAGAAATTACATTTTTAATTCTGTCTAAAGTTCCATACGGCACTTTACTTTTATAAATATTAAAATATTTCAATACAACATCATCAATACTTTGTTTAATTAATACCGATGCAGCGGCATCACTCATTAAATGAAAGTTTAAAGATGGTTCCAAAATTTTTTGAGTAAGTGTAGTAATGGTTTCTAAATAAATTTTACTCGATACTCCAGAATTACAAGAAGCAACAATTTGCCTTTTATAATTTCTTGCCTTCCTGTTGGTAGGAACAACAATTAATGTTTCTTGTAGTTTATTACTTTTTATTCTTTCTATTAACTTTGTTTCAATATCAATTTTAAGCAAATTTGTTTTGGAGATAATCATATGCTCCCTTTACCTATATTATGTTTAACTTAATAAGTAGAAATTAATTAAATAATTTAATAAATTTTTAGTAATTTTAGTTAATTAAAATTATTATAACTATGGACAAACTACCAATATTAATTGCGAGAATTTATGATTCAAAATCTCCTGATTTTGTTACAGATGATTATAACGCTATTAATGAATTGTTAATCTATCATAAAATTCCAGAAGATAAATATGAATTAGAGTTATTATTCGATAAAATTGCCCTATTTTATGATTTTAATTGGGATAATTATGTTATTGCTGCAAGAATTCTAAATCAAAAATTCCCCAATGTTGATTTAATTCATGTCACTAATGAAGAAGTAATTAATATGGTTATTACACAACCAAACTTTAGAGATAATTCCAAACCCAAAAATGAAGATTATATTACTGCAATTATTACAATTTGGGCTGAATTGAGAGATAGACCGGTTTGAAGGTGCTTTTTTGTTGTTTTTGTTTTAATTTTACTATTGAAGTTTCAACCCTAACGGGACTGATTAGATGAAGATGCGAGTAATTTTCTTTTTAAAATACCCTTAAATTTACCTACATATTACATAAAACGAAATAATTTAAATTGATTAAATTTGCCATGTTTTTACTATCCACTATTAGCTGTTATCGCCACTTGTTACGTAGTTGTTACAAAACTCAGCGAACCAGATCTGGGGCGTCATCGGTCGTACCGTGACGCAATAATTATTATTCATAATACCTTATTTTAGCTGTTTTCATACAAAATTTATTCGAATAAAATTCTTCAATTTTCAACAACTTCACTTCATGTTACCTGTTTTTAGTCACTTGTCACTTTGTCACTCGTTACTTGCTGATTACAGAGCAATCACACGTCGTTAACCATGCTTGATAAACAATACCCACGACTTCGGATGAAGTCGCACATTACTAATTTCAAACCAGTTTCTATTAAGCTCTCTACTTACCTACCACCGCGACAAAAAGTTTATTAAATTATAATTTATTTTTAATTCACTTTTGGGTACGCATTCCACACATACCAATAAACATTGTTTGTTAATTTATTTAAGTCTTCATCAATATAAGTTGGAAATGGCATTTTTGAATATAATTTATTCATAATTTCCATACGTACTGCTGCTGCAATTTGAGCTTTATCTCTCCAATTTTCAATTTTGAGTTTCTCACTTTTAAGTTTTTCCAATAACTCAACCGCAACCGATTTTACTAATTCTTTTTCTTTTTTACTTAAATCTGGCTTATTCAAAATATCAAATATTGTCATTTGTTCTTCATTTAATCCCTCACGTATTGCACGCTGCTCTTCAATACCAAGTGATTCCAATAACTCTAAAAGTTGATCAAAAGCATCCATTATTTCAGCTTCGTCTTTCCCTTTATTGTATTTATCAATAATTTCATTATATTTTTTTTGGAAATCAGCTCTGAATGGATTTTGTTTCATCAATATTTCTAATTTTTTTTCAACAGCATTTTTTAACTGTTGAACAACAACATTTTTATGAGGATTTTTTTTGAATTTATTTGCTAATTCATTAAAATTAATATTTGAAATATCAAACTGCTTACCATAATCAAAAGTTGGTTCTTTTACTACAATAATACTTTCATCTACTACATCTTGAAGTTTTTTTATAATTTCAGTAATATCCGTTGATTGAATTGCCGATTCAATTTTATTAAACAATACTTGTATCGCTGCTTTTTGAGGAACAAACGGCATAACAAGTTTATTAGGTGTAAGAGCTTGAAACTTCACAAAAAATCCATTAGATAAAATTTGAAATCTCTTTTTAGTTACGTCATTTCTACAAATTAAATTAACACCATCATCTATTGCTTTAATCTTGTATAAATTGTTTTCTGCTTCTATAATACTATTAAGATTAAAATTAATACTTAAAAAATATTCATTAATTAAGTTGAGATATTCTTCAAGTTCTTTTACCAGTCTTTCTAATTCACCAACAGGAGGAGTATCATTTTCAGATTTACCTGGATCACCATAAATTGCAAGAGCATCAAGTAAACTTTTATATGTTTCAATGTAATCTACAATTAAACCATTATTTTTTTCATAATATACTCTATTTGCACGTGCAATTGTCTGCATTAAGGTATGCCCTTTAAGTGGTTTATCTAAATAAAGTGTAGATAAACTTTGAACATCAAAACCTGTTATCCACATTGCACAAACAATAACAAGTCTAAAAGGATGATTATCATCTTTAAAATCCCTTTCAAGATCCCGCTGTTTCATTTTAATGCGATGAGGTTCAATTTTTAATCCCCATTTCTTAAACTTTTCAATTTCGTTTTGTTCTTCACTTATAACAACTGCAATTTCTGTTTCATTTATCCAATCAATTTCTTTTTGTTTTTCAATTAAATCTTGTTCATCATCAGCATTCTTTAATTCTTTTTTAAGTTTTTCTGAATAATAGCTCCAATATTCAGTAATATATTCATACATTCTTACTGCTGTTATTTTATCCAGACAAACAACCATAGCTTTCCCTTTATAACCACGATTGTTAAAATGCCAAACTATATCTTCGGCAATTGCCCGCAGTCTTTTTTTTGCAGTAAGAATTGGATAATCACGATAAAACAATCTTTCTAATTTTTCTGCTTGATTTAAGTCAAGCTCACTTTCCTCAATAACATTACGCATATTTTCGTTAATGGTTGGATTATCCAATTTCAAAAATTCACCACGATTTTCATAATAAAGCGGTACGGTTGAATTATCTTCAATAGAACGTTTGAAATTGTATGTAGAAACATAATCACCAAAAATTTCCCTGGTTATTTCATCCCCTTGTTTTATTAATGGAGTTCCTGTAAATCCTATAAACGAGGCATTAGGCATTGCGTTACGCATGTTAAGGGCTAACATACCTTGTTGGGTTCTGTGTGCTTCGTCGGATATAACAATAACATTATCACGCCGAGTAATTATTTCGCTTGAATTAAATTTATGGATAAGAGTAAAAACGTAACGATGGTTTTCTTTTAACATTTCTACTAAGTTTAATCCACTTGTTGCCCTTACATTAAGTTCAGTTAATGCACCGGTGCCCGTAAATGTGCCGTAAATTTGTTTATCAAGTTCTTCCCTATCTGTTACAATTACAAAACTATATGAACCTTTTAATTTACGGTGAATTTTTTGGCAGAAAAATATCATTGAATACGATTTACCACTCCCTTGTGTATGCCAAAAGACCCCTAATTTTCCACTTTTTTGATTTGTGTTTTTTACCGATTCTATTGCGTTATTTACACCTATAAACTGATGATTCCTTGCTATTAATTTTATTGTTCTTCCAAGTGAATCATCAAAAAGTATAAAGTTTTCAAAAAGATCCATAAATCGGTTTTTATCACAAATTCCTTTAAGGGCAGTATCTAAACTAATTATACCCTCTTCATCTTCTGTTATACGTTTCCATTCGTTAAAGTGTTCATATCTGCCCGTTATTGAGCCTATTTTTGTTTCTGCTCCATTGCTTAATAAAATAAACGCGTTGTAATAAAATAGTCGTGTAATTGTATCTTTATAATCTTTTAAGTTTCCATCATAAGCTGAACGTAAATTTTTATGAACTGCTTTTAGCTCTATAAATAATAATGGAATTCCATTTACAAATCCTATTATATCGGGTCTTCTACGGTATGTTTTACCCTGCACCCATAATTGCTGTACTGCTAAAAACTGGTTGTTGTGTGGATTATTAAAATCGAATATACGGAGTGTTTTGTTTTTTACATTTATCCCTTTTTGATCTTTGTAATTTACCTTAACTCCTTCAATAAACAGTTTATATTTTTCTTTGTTTATATCTGATAAATTAAGATACGATGTTTCTGATGTTATAATTTCTACTGCCTTATTATAGGCTTCATCAGGCAATGCGGGATTTAAGTGTTTTAACGATTCTAAAAGTTTATGCTTTAATATAACATCAAGTTCAGTATTTCTTCCAAGTGAACCATTTTCTCCAAAGGTTTCATTCTTAAATGCATTATATACTTCCCAGTTAAGTTCATTCTTAAAGATGTCCATAACTGTTTGTTCAATTAAACTATCCTCGTTATATTCGTGTCCCATCTTTACACCTCTATTTCTCCACTCATTAGTTTTGGTAACAGTATATCACGTGCTTGTTTTAATTTATTAATTTGATTATAAATAGACATCCTATACAGAAATACTGGACTTATTAAACAATCAAATTCCTTCATAATATTTATTGACGGATTGACAATCTCTAAGTTTCTCAATACTTTTAAACTTAAAAACTTTTGAGAAGTACCAGATGCAATTGCTTCAAGTTGCAACATATTTTGCTTATTTGTAAAATACATATATAAATATAATGATTGAAATTTTTGTTCTGGTTTTATTAGTGCAACATTTTTAATACTGTATTCTTTGTCATCCATTACTAAATAGGTAGACCCAAGTGTCCCAATATTTGAATAAATAATATCTCCATATTCAGGTTTACTCCTTCTCATAACTTCAAGATGATCCTTTTCAGAAATATTATAACAATCTGAAAAATCAATAAATCCATTTTTGATATTTTTCCCTGTAATGAGTGGAAAACCATACCTCACCTCTTTTGGAGTATCATGTGTACCATCTGTTACTTTTGTACAAATATCTTGCAATTTATTAATTTTCCACCCTTCTGGTAAGCCATTTACAAATTTTGTTTTTTCATAACCGGGGAATTTAAATTTTACGAACCATTCTTGATAAATCATTTGTGCCGCTTCTTCAAGCAATTTAATTCTGCGTAAATTATTTTCAATTAAATCATCATAAGCTGAGAGAATTGAGGCGATTTTACGTTGCTTGGAAACTTCGGGAACAAAAAGTGATATACCATCAAGTGTTGACTTAATTATGGTATCAAAAACACCACCAACTGCTTTTTGTTGTAATTCAGTTACAATATGTTTTACATAATAATATAGGAAATCTTGATTTATAAGACAATTATCTTTAGTACGTAATGCGTAACAAGACTGATTAAAAGCCATAGATAATCCACAGACTACTAATTTACCAACCGTGCCACGTGCTGAAAGTATTATGTCGCCTTGCTTTAATAATTTTGTATTTGAATTTCTAAGTCCCTCTTTTGTTATTGTTTTTTCTGTTATATAAAGTCTTTTATTATCAGTAAAATCTACAACACTAGCCCAAGGAATATCTCCACCCCAATAATTAGAATTAGATGTTTTAGGAGTACCACCCAAGATAATTTCGATAAAATCACCAAAACGTCCCGCATATGGAAATCTCATAACCCTAAATCCAAAAAATTAGCAGAAATAGTTTTAGCAAGTTCAGCGGCTTCGTTATTTAAGTTTTCCAACTCTAAATGAATTTCTTTCAAACGTTCGGCAAAATCATAATTATCCTCAATTGCAGGTGTTACTCCAACATATCTGCCGGGGGTTAAACTAAAATCATTATCGGCAATCTCTTCTCTGCTTACAACCTTGCACAAACCTAAAACATCAGTATAAACAGCATCGGGAAAGCGAGTTTGAAGCCATTTAATTTCGTTAATAAAATATTTTGCAGATTTAATAGTTTCAAATAAAGCGTTTTTATTTAATTCAATATCATTTGTTTTTTTTCTAATTTCAGATTGTTTCCATTCTTGCGGAATATTATTTTTTTCGCCGTTTTCTTTATACTTTACCTGTATTTGTTCTACTAAAAAGAACATTTCTTTAATTGTATGCTCAATTGAAGTGCGTAATATTTTAGCATTTTCAGCAAGTTTTGTTAACAAGTTATATTTATTGTGCTGTTTTTTGTTATTAAGTGAATTATCTTTTGCAGTGTAAATTTCGTTGGCACAATTAATTTTCCGCAATTTATCAAACTGCTCATAATTATTTTTAACAGCATCATAATTAATATTGTTAAATTCATCAGTAAATATATTGTTTTGTTGAATATATGTGTTAAGTTGATTATATAAAGGATTTAACACATATATTAAGTTATTGTAATTAGTACCAATATTATTAAAATAGTTTATAGATTTATTTATATAATCTGTAACAAGGTCAATAAAATAATTATTATTTTCTCTATATAATTCAACAATAGCGGTAATATTACTTAATTGTTCAGGGGAAAAATCGTTAATTTTGCGTGTAACAACTCTATAAATATTACGAGCATCTAACATTAGAGTTTTATTTTTATAAATTTCATCATTTTCTTTAGATCTATCAAAAAACCAAAGCGTACAAGGTAAGGTAACAGAATAAAAGAAATTAGTGCCAACAGAAATCATTACATCAACAGCACCGGTATTAACAAGTTTTGTTCGTATCTCTTTTTCGCTATGTCCTGCATCAGAAGCAGAAGAAGCCATAACAAAACCGGCACGCCCCGTTTCATTTAAATAACCATAAAAGTACTGAATCCACAAATAATTTGCGTTATCACTATTTGGTACCAACCTTACTTTATTTCCATTTTCATCATTAACATATAATAAACGAGGATCGTTTTTTACAAAATCTTTCTTTTTATCAACACCATCAACATTAAAAGGAGGATTAGCCATTACAAAATCGCATTTACCGGCAAGGTTAAATTCATCATTATAAAAAGTATTTTTTTCAACAATATTACCTTCTAAACCGTGTACAGCAAGATTCATTTTAGCCAAACGAGTATTGGTAGTTGTTTTTTCTTGTCCATAGATTGTAATTTTAGCAACAGGATCAGCCCCTTGTGATTCAATAAAATGCCCCGTTTGTACAAACATTCCCGCAGAACCACAAGCCGGGTCAAGAACAATTCCATGATCCGGTTGAATAATATTGACAATAGTACTAACTAAAGATAAAGGAGTGAAAAACTCACCTCCTTCTTGAGCACCTGAAATAGCAAATTGATTTAAAAAGTATTCGTAAATTTTACCAAAAGCATCACCTTGAATTTGTCTAATTGCTTCATGGTCAAGAATGCGTAAAAGTCCATATAAAAGATTATTTTCAAAATCATTATAAGTTTTAGGTAAAACACCAGCTAAATTGGGGTATTCCTCCTCAATAAATTTCATGGCTTCATTAATTGCTTCACCAATATTTGCACTTTCAGGCAAATCTACTAAATAATCAAAACGCGATTTTTCAGGTAAATATATGGCTTTTTCAGATAAATAATCATCTTTCGTAATTTTTCTTTTACCACGTCCGGGATAAGAAACAAGGTTCTGTTCAATTTTATCTTTAATAATTACAAATCTATTATAAGCAAAACGTAAAAATATTAATCCTAATACAGGCATGCTGTATTCAGTAGCAGTAAGTTTTGAATTTGCACGTAATTGGTCAGCGGCTTCCCATAAACTGTTTTCTATTTCAGCAATATTTTCTAACATTAATTCTCCATGATACCAAACAATGCCAAAATAGGTAAAATCGGGAAATATTACAATAATAAATAGAGATTGAATATGTTTGAATTAAATTTAGATAATTTATGCCATTGGTTTCGTGGCTGTTGCATAAATCAGAAATCCAGTTCTGGGGTGTCACAGTCGTAGGTGTTGCAAAACTCAGAAAACCTGCTCTGGGGCGTCATCGGTCGTACCGTGACACTTCTGTTTTTAGCAAAAATACCTTAAATATAGATGTTTTAATGCAAATTTTATTCGGTCATGGTACGACCATGACCGCCTTGGATATTATTCCCCAATTATGAAACATCCACGTTACACGTCGTTAACCATGCTGGGCTAATAATACCCACGACTTCGACTGAAGTCCCACAAATCAAGCCTATCAATAAAAAAGGCTCAATTAAGAGCCTTTCAAATTTATTTAATCAACAGCATTTTCTTACTTAAAGATTTATCGCCAAATCGGAGAGTATAAAAATATACGCCGCTCGAAAGTTTTGTTCCATCAAAACTAATTTCGTAAGAACCACTTGCTAATTCCCCATCAACCAAATCTGCAACTTTATTCCCTAATAAATCATATACTACCAAACTTGTAAATGTATTACCGGATGGTATTGTAAACTTAATCTTTGTATTAGGATTAAATGGGTTTGGATAATTTTGATATAATTCAAAATTATTTGGATTAATATTAATATCCTCAGCTACAGAAACAATATTGCCTATCATGTAATCATCTAACCAAATAAGCCTGTCTCTAATCCAGGTTTTTAGATACATCATTTCATTAGCATAAGTTTGTCCAATATAAGCATTGGGCCAGACATATTGTCCCAAAACAGTCCATCGTACAAAATTTCTTTGCTGAGATTCATTTAATATACCAATAAGACTATCGATTTTTGAATTAAAAGAATTCATGCTAAAAAGCGAGTTTTTATACTTTTCCCATTTCATTCTAACAGTATTTGCAAATAAAGTATCTTCCATTAATTTTTTCCACCAAAATGGAACAACCGCTCCATCAGAAGATAAAAAACCTGAATCATTTGATAGATATTCTAACTGCCAGCCTTCTTTCAACCAACCATTATAATAATCAGCATTACCAAATGCTAAATTATAATCCCAAATTGGTCCCATAAAAAGCTTACTGTTAACACTATTTCTATCTTTATACATAAAAGTACTTAGTCTGTATCCATCAACATTTTTCGAAATTTCATTTATCAAAAAGAAATCGGCAAAAGATTGTATATCTATATTATTTACATAACCGGTATCAGGATCATCAAACCCCGATGAATACATTTTTTTTTCAAAAGTGTAAATGTAATTTTGAATATAATTTTTTTGCTGCCAAACAATATCTTCTGGCTTAGGTATATGATATTGATAACTAATTGACTGCCAAGCATTAAAATATGGTGGAAAATTAGAATTCCAACCATCATTGTTAGTGCCTGTCCACTTATCTATTTTAATTATATACCCACCGGTTAAAGCATCGCCGGAAACATCGTCAGGTTCAAGTTTTTTAATGTTTACTCTATTTTTATCGCGTTTGATTTTCTCAAATAGGACATATACTCCTTTATAATCACCATTCAAAACAAGTTCAAAGTACTTAGAACGAGTAGCATAACGCCCCATTTCACGGGCTAAATCATAAGCTAAAACGTTTCGCATTAGACTTTTGTCTGAATAAGGTGCATAAAATATCCAATCACTTTCGGCAGGCATTCCTAACAAAGATACGTCTAAGTCTTCGCCATCCGCATCACGAGTTTCCACTCCATATTGCTTTTTGGGGAACATTTGTGAACTGGAGCCTCTTATTTCTATTCCAATTTTACCATCATAATGATTAAATGAATCAGTAACATTATTTCTAACCCCCTCCCCATTATAAATTACTCCTAAATCAACTGTTATTTTATCATCATCAATAATATTTTGACCATTTGTATTAATTACAAATATAGGCAGGTTTGAAGAAGTGAATTGTAGTTTTTTCTCATTATCAATGTAAACTGGGGTGGAAAGTTGAGCAAAACAAAAGTTTGCTGCAAAAAAAATGATTATACAAAATCGTTTCATTAAAACGCCATATTAAGAAATTATTAAATCAATTATACAATATAATATAAATGCCCCAAAAATAAACCTGTTAGTTTGAACATTTATCCGACAACATTGCTTGCTCCCGATTAAGATAATGATACGGATTTTTCAGCTTATCTTATGGGGCTTTAACCTATTTTAAATAAATCATTTTTTTACTTGCAGACTTTCTTCCATTTTGTACTTCATAAACATAAACTCCCGAACACAATGTTTCACCATGTTCACCTGTACCATTCCATACTAATTCTGTTGAACCTTGTGAAAGATTATCATATATTTTTGAATATTTTAACTGTCCCAAGATGTTATAAATATTTAGTCTAACAGACTCAGAATTATTTAGATTAATTGGAATTTTGGTTGTGCCATTAAAAGGATTAGGATAATTTTGCATTAATTGGAAACTATAATCTAAATTAGTTTCATTATCATTAACGCCTGTTTCTATCTGTTCAATTACAATTCCATTTATTATGGTTTCACTAACTTCAGCACATAAGTGAACTGATATTTTCCCATTTTCAACAATAATATTACTCAAAGGTAAATCATAAGCAGCATGAATACCTACTTCTTTATAAATATCTAAGTCCTCTTTTACTTTATTATTTTGTACATAAATATCAAAAACTCTGCTTCCAACTGCACTAAAATAATTTTCGCAAAACTGAAGTTTCACATTATATCTTCCATTTGGCACACGAACATCATATTTGGTTAGATAATATCTTTCTGCTCTATAAACAGGGTCATCATCGGTACCTGAAATTTGTTGAGTTGATGAAGTAAACGCAGCAGTCCCCTCTGAATATCCATATTCATTATTATACTTAAACTCTTGATCTGCCAAAAAATGATTGTAAACATTTCCACCAATATTTATAGATGCAGGAAAAGAAATTGGATTTGAATTAGCAATAGTTATTGCTTTTGCACTAAGCATATTCCCATTTTCAGAAGCATCTTTAATATTTCTTAATATTAGATTATTTGTGACAGTAGAATTAAAACCTGAAACATTAATTTTTACGGTTTTTTTATCACTTAATAAACTGATATTATTAATAGTAGCATTTAATATATAATTTGAAAGTTCACAAGAAGATATTGGATCTAAATCTTCATTAAATCTCACATAAACATTATTGTACTCATAACGAGCATTCATGGGACTTGGAGCGACATTATCTTGATATCCTAAATTATTCCCATCGGTTAAACATAAAATCATATAACCATCTTTATATACTATATTTTCAGGAATAAAATCACAATTATTACCATCAAATGTATGCGTAGCTTTTGCCCATCTATTACCATCAAATGCATTAAAATCATCTACCCAAATTTGAGTGAAATTATTGTCAGTTCCATAATTTCCGGTTCCGGGTGTATAAGAATAGTATTTAACATAATCATAATAAGCAAAAGCAGGCAAAACAGCAGCATCCCAAACACCAGCCCAGCCTTCAGCAGTAGGATTCCAAACGTTCATCATAATTTTTTGAGCTTTATTTATTGTTGCAATATGAGCCCCAGTTTGTTTATGAACCATTTCACCATCAACAAACCAAGCAACATACGAAGGAGTCCATTCAATTGCATAATCATGAAAATCAACAGAAGGGTTAAAATTTAAATTTTGATGTCTTACGTGGTTAACTTGACCGGGTGTAATTGAATTGAATTGAACATCGTTTTCATACCTTCCCATTACTTCTATATCCAATTCATTCCAAGTACTTGTACCACTTCCACCATCATAATAAGTAAAAAATGATGCTAATATACCATCCTTCTGAATTGCTTTGTAACGAACTTCAAACCTACCATACAGATAAGCAGCTTTAGTTCTTAATTCAGCACCTTTATATGTTTTGGCACTTATGATATTTTGGAAAGAAAAACAAACAATTAAAACTAATAAAAAACTTTTTATTTTCATAAAAATCCTAATAATTTAAAGTAAAGGTGCAGAATATCAATACTGCACCTTTACAAGGAGTAACAGAATATTAAAAATTAATAGCTAAAGAGAATTTTTGCACATCGCTAAATCTACCAAAATCAATGTAAGCATAATCAACTTTTAGCATAATATTACCAACTAAACGCTGTTGTAAACCAAAGCCTAAAGTAAAGGATTCTTCAGCAGCATCCAAGAACAGTGATTTATAACCGGCACGCAACGAAACTAATTCGTTAAATAAATACTCACCACCAATGTTTACGCTTTCAAAATCGTCACTTGGATGAGCAGCATCAACTGCAACTGTAACAGTATGCATTTTGGTTTTAATTGGCTGATATGACAAACCAACTCTGAATAATAATGGTAATTCCCATTCTTCAGTTTCCAAGTAAGCAGGAATATTTCCGTTGTTACCCGAAGTATTATCATCCGGGTCATACAGAACTAAAGAGGAATTCCCTTCCATTTTCATTTTTGAGCCAAAGTTTGACATACTTGCAGCTAAAATAATACCATCAAAAGGAGTTACATATTGCACGCCTAAATCTACTGCAAAACTTGTCGCAGACATTCTCCAAATTTTTTGATGAACAAATTTTGGAGTAATACCTATTGAAAAGTTATCTGTTAATTTTATAGCATAAGCTAATGAAACTGATAAATCTTGAGCTGTATAAGTTTCGCCGGTTCCTTCCGGTTCATCAATTGTTGTAACGTTCATTTCTCCAATATCAGAACTAATTAAACTGAAACCAATCGAACCCATTGCTCCAAGATTGTAAGTAGCAGCTACAAAGTTATATTTTGTATCGGCAAGCCATTCAGTATGATCAATTAAAACTGAAGCACCTTCAATTTTAGTTATACCGGCAGGGTTCCAATACATTGCACTTGCGTCATCAGAAACTCCAACAAATGCACTTCCCATACCCATTGCACGAGCACCTTGTCCAATCGAAAGGAATGGAGCTGCTGTTGTACCTCTTTTAGATACATCAGAAACAAACTGCTGTGAAAAGAGCATGTTTACAAATAAAATGTTTACTATAAAAATATATATTATTCTCATTTTCATCATAGCCTCTACTTAATAATTGAGAATTTACCAATATATTCACCTACTCCGGGAGCATCAACATGGAATAAGTAAACTCCATAAGCACAGTCCATACCATCCTCAGTTACTAAATCCCAAGACAATGAACCATCATAAGGACCTGAATCTTTAGTTAATGTTTTAACTAAAGCACCTGCAATAGTATAGATTCGTACTGTACATTGATTAGGCAAATGAATGAAATCTATTCTTCTTTCACCACGACCAGTCTGGTACAAAGTTCGGTTTTCCCATTTTGCAGTACTTACATATGGGTTAGGCACAACTTTAATTTTATTCAATTCAGAATTAGCCAAACTTTTATCATTTGAAGCAGCAGTTGTTGTAAATGAGAAATAATCACCTTCATAGAAAGGTTTGGTTGTAGTTATTTTGAACTCATCACCAGCACTTGGCATAATAGGATCAGCACCACCAAGCGGAGCAATATACGATATATTCCAAGTTAATTTGTATGCTGTTCCAACATATTCAATAATAACTATGTTATCACCTAAATCAAAAGTTTTATTTTGGTTATTATCCAAAATTTCTGCTTGAACAGTATCGTTAGAAGTTAAATTTCTAACAATAAAGTTAACGTTTATTTTTGTAAATGGTGTTTTAACTGTATAATCAGGTAAAAACTCTAATACATAATCAGAAGGCCATGCAATATTTCTTGCAGGTGAACTTCTATCAGGTCTTACAAACATAAACAAGTTGCTTGTTCCTTTTAACCAACCTGTTGCCGTATCAACAACAGCAACTGTAGTATCATTTTTAACCGAAATTGTCATTCCATCAAATGGAGGGCTGTATTTACCTGTTCCAATATTAGTAGTATCAACATCAGAAACTATTGTTGTATCAGCACCACCATCAACTGATTTCAAAATTGAAAAAGTTGCGGTTTTATAAGATGGGAAATCACCAACTGAGTGGAATTTAACTTTATAATTAATTCCTGAAACAATCTCTGAAGGATTTAATACATCCACTTTGATGTTGCCAGAACCAAATCCAGAAGTAACTTTATTTAAGTCACCATTTACCTGTGGAGGTACTAAACCTGCAGCAGCAGAATTTGGAGCAACAACTGCACAGTTATAATCAACAAAGGTTAAATTACCGGCATAATCAACACTAATAATTTTTGTTGTTTCTGTTGGTTGCAAACCTTTTGTACCAAATGCAGGGTCACCTTGGTCATAAGCAACAAGAGCATAATAATAAGTTACACCATTTGTTACGTCTTCATCAATGTATGTATGTTGTAAACCTGAATCATCACCTCTCCAAAAATGAGCACCATTAATACCAACAGGATCTGGACCTTTTATACCATCAATAAGGTCAAATTGTACTATTGGCTTGTAATATTTTGCTTCACCTTTTGAGTCAGTAATAATTTTAACATCATTAAATTCTGCTTCTTGGCTTCTCAAAATCATGTAACCTTCAAAATCTTTCTTATATCCTAAAGATGGATCATTATTTTCAAAGCCTAAAAATGCATCTCTTGATTCTTCTGATTTTGCATCCCAATATAAAAATACTTTACCATCGCTTGGAACAGCAGTTAAAGTAGGTTTAATTGGAGGTTTTGAGAAGTTATAATTTGCATTATAAATCTGTTGTACAGTTTCTTTGTTAAAAATTAAATCTTCCAAATTACTTCCAAATACTAACGCCATAGAAAATCTTTCTCTTTGGTTAATATTTAATGGAAAAGCACCAGAAGAAAACACCATACTGATGTTTGTTCTTTGGATAGAAGTATCAATATTGTTATAAGCTAATTTTAACCACATACTTTCGTCATCTTTAGGCCATCCACCACCTGTACCATTTTGACCCAATCTGTATAAAGCTACTGAGGTTAAACCTATCTGGTCTGATTCATCTTTATCGGTTGCATCAAAGTTTGGTTCACCGGCAGTAGGCATACCATCGCCTTCACCTAAATCTGGACCATTATATTGTACATCCCAAGGACCAACACCATCTTGACCAACGTCATCGTTCAATGGTTCATTATTCTCTGCATCCCATTGTCCGTTTCCATTAATATCAACATAAGGTTTCCAATCACCATCATTATCAACACCGTCATCACGTTTTTCGTCAACAAGTCCATCAGCATCATCATCAATATTATTTGTTGAATTACCAGGACTTTCCAAATATGCGTAACCGTAATAACCTGTTTTCCATCTAATAGGAACTCCTAAACCATCGCCATCATAACAATAAGCTAAGTCAAGTACTGTATCAAATGAAGCACAGTCGTCTTCCGAGTCATCTTTACCACCAACACCGCAGTCAGTATAAAAACCGAAGTAAGTTGTAGGATAACTGTTATCTGCTAAGTTGATAATGTCATAATGCCAGAATATAATGTCTTCTGCTAACACATGTGACCATTGAAAACCTCTAACTTCAACTCTTATACCTAAACCACCTCTTCCTAAATCAGAAGCAATTGGATTATAACTGTATGGAGCTCTTTGAAACTCACCATCTCGTGAATCATCCATAACAAAGAAAGTTTCAAAATCACTATTTTGAACACCACGTCCAAAATACCCATACCAATAACCATCCCAAGTTTCATCAATAAGGGGCATAACTTTAGGCCAGAAAGAAGGCCAAGTTTTAGGATCGGTATTCATTGCAGGTTTTTCTGATGAAGCATTTACATAACCGGGAACAGGTTCTAAACCCCAAATAGCTCCAGTATTAGGATCTTTATCCATCCATTCACGGTATGATGTTTCAAGTGGATGTACTAATTGACCGGTACCAGGAGCTGTAATTTCTGAAGCTACTAATACGCATACACCATCTAAATACGATTGACCGGTTCCTTTAGGCCATTCACCTGAAGGTTGGAGCGGCCATTGACCAACTTCACCATTATTATAGAATAATGTACGAACTTGGTTACCATCCATTATTCCTTTTTTTCTATAGTTGTAATCCCCTTTTGCATCATCTCTATACTTTTGAGTTTGTATAGAAATTTGAGCCATAAGAGAACTGCAAATTATAAAGTAAAATAGTATTAAAGCACATTTTTTTAACATAATTTTCTCCGTTAGCTTCTTAGAATCCTATACCAAATCCTAATCGGATTTCACGAGGCGTATTATACATACTTGGATTATTAATATATTCATCAATTGTATTCAAACCAATAATGTCTCCGGCTGTTTTAGTATTTAAGTCAGTTGTTGCACGACCAGTAGTACCATAAACACCCAATTCATTTTTGATATCAAGCACGTTGTAAATTAATAAGTAAGTATTTACATAATAATTGCCAATTTTAAAATTCTTTTCAGCTCTTAAATCTAAATCAAAAGTTGCTGGTTTAATTCCGCCATTTTCAAAGCGAACACCTTGTGATACTTTTGCATCTTCGGTATATGGGAAGCCAGAACCATATTTAAATATTAAACCTACGCTCCAATCACTTGGCTCGCCAATAGTTACAGCAATATTTAATGTTGATCTTTGATCCCAGTTAAGAGGAAGAACTTTTTTAGTTGTTTCGATAGGAGGATCTGTTTGGTTATTATTAAAAACTGTCATAGGATCAGAAGCATTACCTTCAGCTATCTGATATGTGTAGTCAATTTTTGCACTAAAGAAATCTGTAAATCGTTTGTCAAATGTAAAAATAAATCCTTTTACATTGCCATAATCTCTATTTACATAACGAGCATATGCAACACCATCATAAGTATTTATAATTTCCATACCTAATAAGTTTCTTATATCTCTATAATAAACTACAAGGTTAATTGCATAATCGGTAAATAATACTTGTTGTAAACCTATTTCGTATTGAACAGTTTTCATTGGTTTAATGTCAGGATTACCAGTAGTTGAATTTAATGAAATACTCGGTCTAACAATAAAATCTGGGTTTACATACAAATTTGATAATTCAGGTCTCTGGAAGAAATGACCATATGAAAATCTAATTATACCATTTTCGGTAATAGGGAAAGAAGCACCTAAACGAGGACTAATTTGGAATTTAGCATCAGCATCTCTAAAAAGTCCGGCACCCGGGAAATTTGGGTTATTTGATGGGTTTCTTAAATCTAATGGATATTTAGAATTTGGATTAAAATAATCAAAACGAACACCGGCATTAATAATCATAATGTCGTATTCCATTTTGTCTTGGATATAGGCTGATATTTCGTAGGGTTTTTTACGATATGCTTGGTTTGAACCTGCATCTGTAATAGTACCTAAATTAGGATATCCCGGTGTAAATATTTCAACACCATTTGAATCTAAAACACCATCTGTAAAATTGATTAAATCCATTCCATGATTATAGATATCATGTATTTGAGCTTCAACACCAAATCCTATTTTATGTTCTTTGCTTACTTGTGATGTTAAAGCATATTGCATAATATAAGTTAAGGTTTTTCTATCATATCTATTCCCCTGATTTCCACCAGATCTGAATGTATAATTTGTTGGAGCTGTACCTCTTGATGGGTCAACATAACGAGGATCAAAAGGATTTGAATATAAATTTCCCCAATAATTAAAGAAATTTGAAGAGGCTTTTAAACTATGGTATGTACTCTGTGAAATAAAATGAGTTAACTGTAAACTGTTGACAACGTTATTTTTATAATGTGTCATTATTCCATCAGGAGTCCATTTGTATCCATGATCGTAATAACTTGCTTCTGTTTTATCCCAAAATAAAGAATAACTTATTTTGAATGAAGGAAGAGAATAAGTTACTTTAGTATTAAACGAATATTTTTCATATGGGTTCATTGAAACATATTCACCATCACCTGTATTTCTTGCAATCCAAACAGATTGGTCAGCAGGGTTAGGGTAAACAGGAACGTCATCTGTAGTATTATAGACACGTTTTCCATACAAATGCCCCATATTATCAAAATAACGACCAGTAAAGAAGAAAGTCAAATTATTTGTAACAGGAATAGGACCACTTAAGTTGAAAGTAATATCTTTAACTGCAACTCTATCTAATTTATCTAAATTCTGAAATATATCAGTATTATTTGTAAAATAATTACCAACATAACCAGAAACAGAACCTTCAAATTTGTTTGAGCCATCTTGAGTAACAATGTTAACAACACCGCTCATTGCTTGACCATATTCAGCATTAAATGTACCGGTAATTACTTCCATCTGTCTAATTGATGAATTTTCAACCTCTAAGCTAAAACCACCATTGTAAGCATCAGATACAGAAACACCATCTACCAAATATGCAACTTCGTTTGAACGACCACCTCTAAAGTGACCTCCAACAACGCCTGCTTGTAAATTAATTAATTGATTTACACTTTCAACAGGCATTAACTTAATTTCACCAGAACTTACTGTTGCTGATGTAGAAGTTAAATCTTTTTGAACTAAAGGTCTTGATGCTTGAACTACAATGTCACTTCCTAATTGATAAGCAGAAGATTTTAATTGTACATCTACCTTTGTGGTTAAATCTATCTTAACCATAATTTTTTCTACAGTAGTTTTATGATAACCAACTGCTGAAACTATAATTGTATGATTACCGGGAGGAACGCTATTTATATAATAGTAACCATCTGCATCTGCAGCAGCTCCTAAATATGTCCCCTCTACAATAATATTAGCACCAATTACAGGGTCACCATTTTCATCTGTAACTTTACCAACTATTTTACCGGTTGTTCCGGCAAAAATAGTAGTTGTAACTAATAAAAATAAAATTGTTATAAAAAAAGCTTTTAATGTTGGAAAAGAGATTTTCAACATAAAAGACCTCCAAAAATTAAAGTACGAATCCATAATTTACACTTAACAAAAACTGCGGAGGATTACTCCCCCGCATTGAACATTATTACTTTAACAACATCATTTTTCTAACTGATTGGAAAGAACCTGATTCCAATTTATAAATATACATTCCACTTGCTAAATTATTAGCATTAAAATTGATTGTATGATTACCTGCTGTTTGTGATTCATTAACTAAAGTTGTAACCAATCTACCTAAAACATCATATACTTTAAGAGATACTTCACCAGCATTCTTTAATGTATAATTAATTGTTGTAGTAGGATTGAATGGGTTTGGATAATTTTGTGATAATGAATATGAATTTGGCTCAACTAAATCATCTTCAACACCTGTCCATTGGTCACCTAACCATGTATATAACCAACGAGCTACTGTTTCATAAGAGTGATCTTCGTTAAACGGTGAATAACACATAATACCTTCTCTTGTTCCTGTTGCATCAGCATCATTTAAAGAGATATCAAAAGGAATTCTCATACCTTTTAAAGGTACAAATAATGAGTCAAAGTTTGTATGAGTAGCATTACGTTTTGTTGCTAAATCAACTAAAGGTAATCTTGCTTCAACAACATAACCTGAAGGGAATTTTTCTGCCCAGTAATAATTTTCGCCTGGTAAAGCAAGACTATCTGCATTAGCACCGTCAATTAATACTCTATCTTTTGCGAATCTTAAGTGATAATCAGGTTCAGCTCCTCTTTCTAAGCTTGAATGAGGTCTTCCATGTGCATTATAAAAACCAATAAATAAATCTGGACTATCATTATAATAAGATGCTAATGAAGGATCAAATGATACTATATCATCTGTTACATCATAAGCTACATATAAGTTTTGATTATCAATTGCAACATAAACTAAAGCAGAGCAATCGTCATCATTTGTAATTTGTTGGTTTGCAACTAAGAATGCAGAACCATCAGATATTTTCATACTTGTTGGATTAATACCGGACCAATCATCTAAATTACCATCAGCAGCAAAGTTTGTAGGAACTTTATCTATTGAGATAGTTGTTACGCCTCTTGCTGTATTTGTAACTGGAGTTGAAATGTATCCTGGTAAAGATACGTTTCCAGCTTTATCTGTACATACAACTGCATAATAATAAGAAACTGATTGATCAATTCCAGGAGCTCTTAATAAGTGTTCAACTAATTGATTGTTTTCAGTAACATTCATTTTAACTACTTCAGCAGTTTCAAGATCAAAATTAGGTTGATCACTATAATAGATATCATATTTTTCACCGTTTTCATTTGGAACGTCTGTCCAAGTTACTAAGTTAGTATATGTACCAGGCACGCTTAATAAACCTGCTGGAGGTTCTGGAGCTGTATGATCTGTTTCTTTGAAACCAGCTGATTGACATAAGTCAACTAATAATGAACCTGATACAACTTCACCTTGTGCACCAAAATCGCCTGTTCCGGAGAATTCAAATTTGAATGCACAAATTTTATCTAAGTTCATGATATTGTCACCACTATATGATTCCCATCCAGGAATTCTGAAACCATCAGAAGTAAGAACGTTATCATCACCTGTTCCTTCTAAGTTTTCTAAAGGAATTCTGATTTTTTGCCATCCTGAAGCTTCATATAAGTTTACATTAACTTTTGTTGTCCAGTTTTCTTCTGTTCCTGTATTTTTATCGTACAACATCATTCTCATGGTAACTCTATCTGCAGTTCCTGTAAAAGGTGTAACTACTTTAATATAAAGATACAATGCATCACGAGCTGATAAATCTTCTAAAAATCCACTATCTGCAACGTCATGGCGAATGTTAACATATCCTCCCCAGGATTGGCTGTGATTAATTGTAGCATCAATCTGCATTGAAGAAACACCTTCAAAAACATCTGTTGTGTTGTCGGTTAAAGTACAAACGCCTTCATTACCTGCACCAGCCCAACTCATATTATCAACTGCAAAGAAATTAGTTGAAGCAACATTATCAAAGTTTGTAAGAGGAGTATAACGATTTCCAAAATGAATTAAGTTATCCCATACAATAATACCGGTTGCAGTACCATTATTTTCAATACCCGGTGTTGTCCATTCTAAACTGTAACCAATAATTTTATCTAAATCTAAAACTCCATTATTTTGTGTTCCGCTCCATCCTGGTAATGTAAAACCATCTGCATTTGGAGAAGCTGCACCATTATCTACTAATGGAATAATTAATTGTTTCCAACCTGGTTCTGCATCATAAAAACCATCAACTTGGAAATACCAATCTTCATGATCATTACCGTTATTCCAGTAATCTGATTGTCCACCAGCTTCATGAATTTTGAAACGCATATGAACTAAACCGGCTGCTGTTGAAGGCAATACGTTATAGTAATTGATGCGTAATTCTGTTGCCATTGACCAATTAATATACTCAACGGTATCTCTTGAATTTAAATGCATCATCTGAGAAAAGCCACCATAGCTTTCTGATGAGTGTACTAACCATTCTACTTTTAATGCACCGTCACCTTGATATGGATCAGGATTAGAATTAATAGTAGTAAAAACTAAAGAACCACTACCTGAACATAATCCAGAATTCACAGGTGGATGCTGGAAGAATGTGTCCGCAGCAGCTGTCTCAAATCCGTATTGTATCCATTGGGCACTTACGTAAGATGAGAAAAGAACTACTAAAAAAAGGGTAACCAATACTTTTTTCATTATGGTTTGCTCCATTTTTGTTTGATTGTTTGTTATTTATGAATTAATGTTTTTAAGTCCATAGTCCCCATACTCCAATTATTACGAGAAACAAAAAGACTGTTAAAAGAATACTATTTTTTAAAGTATTAGAGGAATCCATAACTCTGTTTCCCTCCAATAGGGGTATTTCTTTATTTACATACCAGCTATTCGAAACTATCTGACTATTTTTTGTTGTAGCCAAACTTATACTTAATATAATAACCGATGATAAAATGAATAAAAAGATTGCAAAATGTAAAAAGTTGATACTTACCAATGAGACAAAAAACGGATTATTTATTGTACCACTTTTAACTAACGAATCAAGTGTTAATCTAAATAAACCAACTCCTTCTCCTACTATTAATGTCATGGCAGCAGCACGTGTATTGACAAACTTAAAAATTAAACCCCAAATAAAAACCGCAGTAATTGGCGGGCTTACATAAGCTTGAAAGCTTTGAATAAACAAATAGATTTGTGCAGAAAATAGTTTTACAATTGGTACTATTAATATAGCAGCCAATACAATTAAAGTAGTTGCCAACCTTCCAACTAAAACAAACTTTTCTTCTGATTCATTTGGATAACGTTTTTTATAAAAATCAAAAGTAAACAGCATTGCAGTTGTATTAAAAGTACTTGCTAAAGAAGACATTATTGCCGAAAGTAAGCCTGCTACAACTATCCCTTTTATTCCAACCGGCAAAATATCGCTTGCTAAAAGGGCTGGGAAAGCTTTATCCCCTTTTATTTCAGGATATAATGCTGCAGCAATCAAACCGGGTAATACTAAAATAAATATAGGTGATATTTTTAGTACAGCAGCAAACAATGAACCTTTTCTTGCATCATCAATTGATTTTGCGGATAAAATCTTTTGAACTATATATTGATCAGCACACCAATACCAAAAAGCCATTATTGGTGCTCCAAACAATATTCCTGTCCATGGATAGTCTGGATCATTTACTGATTTAAACATTGAGAAGTAATCTGTCGGTAATGATTCGCTTAAACCTGTAAACCAGCCGACTCTTTCTAAACCAAATAAAGTAAATAATACTGCACCTATAATCAGCATTACTGATTGAAAAACTTGTGTTTTAATAATAACCGTTGCACCACCAATAACAGAATATAAACCGGTAATAAATACTATTATTACTGCGGAAGTATATAAATTAAGATGAAACATTTCATAAAACAACAAACCCCCAGCATATAGGGTAACTAAAATTTTTGTGCCTATATATATAAAAATAGAAAATCCCGAAAACCATTGAGCAATTTTTTTATCAAATCTTTTTTCAAGTAACTCGGGAACAGTACTTACTCCTGACTTTAAATATATTGGTGTTAACAGCCAGCCTAACAACATAAGAATGAAGATAGCCATAAGTTCAAACTGCCCTACTGCAATACCTCTTACAGAACCTGCACCTGCTAAACCTATAAAATGTTCGCTTGATATATTAGTAGCAAATATTGACAAACCTATTGCTAACCAACCAACATTTTTACCGGCCAAAAAGTAGTCTTTTGTATTATGACCTTTTCCCCTTGCATAATAAAATGCAAGACTTAGCACAATTACTAAATATACTAAAACTATTAATCCATCATTTAATGTAAATACTTCACTCATTTCATACTCATTATAATACAAACAATAGTAACAAGCAGAAATAATGCCAACTCTAAATGACCTAATTAAAACTTGATTTAGTATATTTTCGGGTTAGTTTTTGAGGGTTTTGTTATTAAAAAGATAAACTAAGGTTATTATTTTGATAAAACTTTATTATTTAGATAATAATCAAATATTATTGCCTTGATTAAAATCATAAGATGTTTTAGTGTGATAAATCGATAAAATGGACTAATTATCAAAACATTATTTATAATAAGTAGATAGTTGCAAAACAAATTAAATACTAAATATATCTTGGAGGTTACAATTATAACAATAATTTTATAAGTTAATAATTATTTCATTCCCAGTTCTTTAGCCATTCTATAATAGTTTGGAGGAGCTATTCCAAGTTTTTGAGCTGCTTCAGAATCAGAACTTGAATTTTCTCTAACATATTTAAAATACTTTTCTCTAAATATCTTTTCCATTTGGGTTAAAGGAAGAATTTCATTTCCAAACATAAAACACTCACCGTCAGGTTGTTGAAGTGAAGTTTCTAAATCAAACCCTAAAATTAACTTAACGTTTTTAATATTTATCTCTTTTTCATCAATAAAGAAAAATCTTTGTGTAACATTAATTAACTCTCTAACATTGCCGGGCCATTCATAATTCATTAATACTTCCATTGCTTCATCATCAATATGAGGTTTTTCTCTACTCATATCTGCACCAATATCATGCATAAAATGCTCAATAAGTAATGGTATATCTTGTCTTCTTCGCTTTAATTTTGGAACTTGTAATGGTACAACATTAAGCCTATAATATAAGTCTTCTCTAAATCTTTTAGCTTTTACTTCCTCTTCAATATTTCTGTTAGTAGCAGCAATAATTCTTACATTAACCTTAATTTTTTCGGTTCTCCCAATCTTTTCAATCTCCCCGTCTTGTATTACACGAAGTAACTTAACTTGTGCTGGCAAAGGGAGTTCGGTTATTTCATCTAAGAAAATAGTTCCTTGATTGGCAATCTCAAATAACCCGAGTTTTCGTTTATCTGCCCCAGTAAAAGCACCTTTCTCGTAACCAAATAATTCACTTTCAATCAAGTCATGAGGTAGACTTCCACAGTTTATTGGAATAAAATTTTCAAACTTTCGATTACTATTATAGTGTAAATTTATTGCTACTAATTCTTTTCCTGTACCAGAAGCACCCCGTATAAGCACATTAACATTAGAAAGAGCATACTTTTTGATATCGTCTTTAAGTTTTGTAATTAATTCGCTATCGCCAATAATTCTTTTTTTGTATAGAGTTTCTTCAATTCCTCTCAGTATTTTCTGATTTGACTTATTCCACTCCCTTTCCAATTTGCATTTTTCAAATGCATTAAAAATACTCATTATAAAATCAGTTGGCTGGTAAATATAATCTTCAATATCACCGGGATATTTGGTACAATACCAAAATGCACCCGCAAGTTTTAGTTTATTTGCAAAATTATAATCGGTAATATTGATAGTCATTTTAGTAATTACAATTATTTGCAAAGTATTATCAATTTCTTTGATTTTTTGAATTAAAGCGTCCCCCATTAAACCACCGGCAATTTGAAAATCCATAATTATTAAATCATAATTTTCTTTATTATGCTTAATTAAATTAAGAGCTTCTTTACCGTCCGAAACAACATCTTTAATAATAATATTTTGGTTAAAAGGTTGAATTGTATTATAAACTCTTCTTACATCAAAATCTTCATCTTCAATTAGTAAAATATGTATCAAATCATTAAACATTTAATTGTGCTCCATTATTATTACGTTGTATAGTGATTGTGAATTTACAACCACCATTTATTAAATTTTCGGCATCAACATACCACCCGCATCGTTTACAAATTGTATATGCAATATAACATCCATAACCAACATTTCTATTATCTCTCAATTTGGTTGAGATGTTTTCTTCAAATAGTTTCTTTATCCCACTTTTATTTAATTCAAGTAATTCGGGTTTTATACCCAAGCCATTATCTTTAATTATAATGTAAGTATATTTATCCGTCATTTTTGTTGAAACATCAACAATTAAATGATTCTCGCCTCCATGTTCAATACTATTCTGAATTAGTGGTTCAATAATCTCCCATACAACAAACTCATTTACTTGAACAATGGGCTCTTTTTCATCTAAATCGAGTATTATTTCAAACGAATTTGATTGTTTTGTAATACGATAGAAGATATTGTTAACAATAAATTTAATTATATCGTTTATGTTAGTTCTAAATATAGGGTTACGTATAGTTTGGATAGGAGGATCAAACCATTTCATGTCATAAATTACTCTTGAAATAAAATTAGAATACTTTGTAACTCGATATTTAATATCATTAATATTATCAGGTGATAAAATTCTTAAATCTTCCTTAATAAAACCCATCACTTTTTCCGCTTTATGATGAGTATGATAAATTCTATTAGTAAACATCAATTCTTTTGAATAATTTATTTCTTTTTTTAAGTTAGCTTCATGTTCATCTAAAAGTCGTTTTTGAGCCTCATCTCTTTCTTTAACAGTATAAGAAGAAATAAAGTACATTGCAAGTATTCCAAGTATAATAATTGACATGTATATAACAGATGTTTCATCAAGATTTGCGATAACTTCATTGGTAATAAATGAAAAATCAGGTGTGTTTTTCATATACAAAGCTCCAACGTACTCCCCTCGTATAATAAACGGGACAAAAATATGTATTGCCTCTTTATTCGGTGTAAATGTTATAACTTGTTCTGTTTTAATAAGTTCTTGATAATATTTTTGATATAAATTTATTGCATACTTATGACTGTCTACACTTTTTGCAGGGTTAAAGTTATCATTAAAAAGATATGCATATAAATTTCTTCCATCATCAATAGCATATATTGAATCATCTTTATTGACTAAAATACATAACTCTTGCACATTATGTTGCAGAATTTGTTGACTAAAAATAATGTCAAACGATTGAACTATTCTTGCAACTTCATCATCAAAAAGTTTATCTTTTGGATTTAACGTTTCAAGAAGGAGTTCAAGCGAAGTTGTAGTTACATTTGCAAGTCTCTCGGCAGAATCTTTTTGATATAACTCTTGAGTATTATCCAAAAAACTTTTAATTGAAACTTTATTAATAACAGAGATAATTATTTGGAAAGCAAACAACACCATAAAGAGCAATGTTAAATGCTTAAATTCAAAGTGGTATTCTTTTACCTTTTCAATTAAACTTTTATTTGTCATTTTATCAGAATACTCTTTGTTGATATCTTTCTTTTTGCACGGGTTAATGCTTCTTTTACTGTCATTCTTTGTTCTAAAGCCATATTTAGATAATAAGATAGTAAGTCTGTAATATGTGTGTAATTAGGATGATGACTTCTAAACACACCATTTTTTATCAATTCTTTATAAAATAATAAATCCGGATGCAGCTTTACATATAAAGAATCATTGTAAATATCCTTATTTACAGGAAGGACTTTTCCTTCTTCATACATGATTTTTTGGGCTTCATTGCTTAAAATATATTCTAAAAACTTTTCTGATTCTGGAATTCGTTTTGAATATTTTGAAATGATAAGATTCCAACCACCAAAAATCGATTTTAAAGGTTTCCCTTGAAAATGCGGATTTGGAACTTTAACAAATATGGCATTTGAATCTATATTCTTATATTTTTTAATTTCAGAATCAAATCCGGGCCATGCCCTTAAAAACAACCCATTATTATTTACATAAAAGTCATAACTTCTATTTTCTTTAAAAGAAAGAACATCTAAAGGAGAAATTTTATACTTATGAATTAAATCCACTAAAAACTGCAAGGTTTTTTCGGCTTCAGGTGAGTTTATTGTTAATGAGTCATCAACAATTAATGATTTACCATACATGGAAAGAAGTTCAGTATAAATACATATCAACCCTTCATAATCAGCAGCCGTAAATGTAAAAAAAGGAGTTTTATTATCATACTTTTTTGCCAAATCGATAAAATCTTCCCATGTAATCGAATTTTTTAGTTTGTACTTGATTTGATTGGGATTTTCCAAATTATCAATTAAATCCTCTCTATAGTACATAACTGAAATATCAACATAAAATGGCATTGCAACTAAATTAGAGTCATAAATGCACGAGCTTAATACCGGATTAATAATTTCATTTTTTATCAGCTTTTCAAATTGGTTGTTTAATGGAACAGCCCATTTGGCAAATCTTGCTGTCCAGATTTGATCGATAGATATTATATCAATCAAGTCGCTTTTACTCCTTAAAAAACGAGCTAATAATTCCTTTCTTTCATTTGTACTAAATTTTTCAAAAGGAATATTTATTCCAACCACTTCAATTTTTCCTTTGTTCAGTTCATTAAATCTATTAATAACCCGCTGTTGAGCATTAGATATATTATCAACAAAGTATATTTTTTTAACAGAATCATAATCGTTCTGATTAGAAAAAGACGTAGTAAGAATAAAACTTAATAATATTATTAAAGTAATAACAATTATACTTGCTATCACATAAGCAATCTTTTCAGATTTCATTTTCAAATCGTAATATTTTTTCTTTTTTTAATATATAAAAATTTTGATTATTAATTGCATACCCAAAATTTCAAATGGTGGTTTTTTTTAAAAAAAGAGGTAATTTCGTAAAAAATAAATACTTTTTTTTAAGCATAAAAATATTTTCACAAAATTATTTGATAATATTTAGTTTATGAAACATTGTAATAATTAGTTATCAAAATAATAAGTTCATCTTATTAAATTGATAAAATCAATAATAAATTCATTTAAGTATAATCCCTACATCCAATATTTGGCACTAAATAACCTAAGGCATAATATTTGATGTCAAGGTATGATTTATTTAAATATTTTTGGATAAGATATACAAAACAGGAGTGCAATATGCCTATTTCAAGTGGTTTAAATACCAATTCTGTTAAAAACAGCGGTACTGAAACAAATTACACCTTCCCGCTGACAGCTTTAACATCATTATTTTTTATGTGGGGTTTTTTAACATGTTTAAATGATATACTCATTCCACATTTAAAAAACGTTTTTAATTTAAGTTATACTGAATCGATGTTAATTCAGTTTGTATTTTTTACAGCGTATTTTATCTGTTCAATGCCTTCTGGTTGGTTAGTAAAGAAGTTTGGTTATAAAAAAGGAATAGTTATTGGATTGATAATAGCTGGTATAGGGTGTTTATTCTTCTATCCATCGGCAGCATTTCGTTCTTATCCATTTTTCTTAACAGCCTTGTTTATTATGGCATCAGGAATTACATTATTACAGGTTGCAGCAAATCCTTATGTAACAATTCTTGGCAAGCCGGAAACCGCATCAAGCAGATTAAATTTAACTCAAGCATTTAATTCATTAGGTACAACAATAGCTCCTTATTTTGGGTCGTTGTTAATTTTATCAGTTGTAGTAAAATCTACTGAAGAAATTGCGAAATTATCTCCTGCCGATCTATCTGCATATCAATTAGCAGAGGCAAGTGCTGTTCAAGTTCCTTACTTAGGATTAGCAGCAGCTTTATTTATTATAGCAGCAATTTTTGCTTACATTAAACTTCCTGAGTTTAATGATTCAACTGAATCAAGTGTAGATACTTCTGATTCAAATTTAGATCATTTATTTAATTCTGCTTGGTCATACAGACATGTAGTTTTAGGTGCAATATCTATATTTGTTTATGTTGGTGCCGAAGTTGCTATTGGCAGCTTTTTAGTAAACTATTTAGGCTTAAAAGAAATTGGTGGACTTAAAGAAGCTGATGCTGGTAAATTAGTCTCTTTTTATTGGGGTGGTGCAATGGTTGGTAGATTTTTAGGTTCTGCAATTCAAAGAGTTATAAAACCAGGCACAATGTTAGGATTTAATGCTTTGGTTGCTGTTGTATTATTAATTGTTACAATGGCTACAAGTGGAAGTGTTGCAATGTGGTCAATTTTAGCTATCGGTCTTTTCAATTCAATTATGTTCCCTACTATCTTTAGTCTTGGTGTTGCCGGATTAGGTAAACACACTTCACAGGGTTCTGGAATTTTAATTACCGGTATTGTTGGTGGTGCAATAATTCCTATTTTACAAGGAACAATAGCTGATTCTTCAATTGGTTTACACCATGCATTTATTCTACCTGTAATTTGCTATTTATTTATAGCTTATTATGGATTTAAAGGACATGTTCCAGTTGTAAAAAAAGGATTATAAAAATGACAAATAACTTAGTTGTTGGTATTGATGTTGGCGGTACAAATACTGCCTTTGGCTTTGTTGATAAAGAAGGAAATTGTATTGCCGAATATTCTATTCCAACAAATGCACAAGAAGATAGCAAAGTATTTTTTGAGAGATTATTAAACGAAATTAAAAGCAAGTTTACCCCACTCTCAACATATTACTCCCTTATTGGTATTGGAATTGGTGCCCCCAATGCAAACTATTACAAAGGTACTGTTGAACAACCCCCTAATTTAAATTGGGGGTTTGTTAATATTGTTGAATTAGTACGCTCATATATTGATATTCCAACTGTTATTACAAACGATGCAAATGCAGCAGCAATTGGAGAAATGGTTTTTGGTGCTGCCAAAGGTATGAAAAACTTTTTTGTAATTACGTTAGGTACCGGTGTAGGAAGTGGTATTGTAGCAAATGGTGAATTAATCTATGGGCATGATGGTTTTGCCGGTGAATTTGGTCATACTGTTGTATATCCGGGTGGTAGAAGTTGTGGTTGTGGCAAAAAGGGATGTTTAGAAGCATACACTTCTGCAAGTGGAATTAAAAGAACTGCTTTCGAAATTTTATGTAATACTAATCAAAATAGTTCATTATCCGCTTACTCTTTTGACGAGTTAACTCCTAAAATTATTACTGATGAAGCTATAAAAGGTGATAAAGTCGCTTTGGAAACTGTTGAACAAACTGCTAAAATTTTAGGTATTCAATTAGCAGATGCTGTTGCTTATACTTCGCCCGAAGCCATTATTGTGTTTGGCGGAATTGCAAAATGCGGTGATTTGTTATTAAAACCGATTAAAAAACATCTTGAAGATAATTTGTTTGTCACATTTAAAAACAAGGTTAAAGTTTTACCAAGTGGTTTATTAGATAAAAACATTGCTGTATTGGGTTCAGCAGCGTTAATATGGAACGAACTTACTAAATAAATTAATAAAATATAGGTATACAATGACAAAACAAAGAATATTTAAACAAATATTTTTATTCCTTTTAATCTCTTCTATTTCTCTTTCTGCTCAAATTAAACAGGATGAAATCGAGAAAAAAGTAAAAGATTTGCTTTCAAAAATGACGCTTGATGAAAAAGTGGGTCAAATGACTCAAGCAGATATGAATGCTTTAGTTGATCCTGCTGATGTGGAAAAATATTTTTTAGGTTCTGTATTAAGTGGTGGTGGTTCGGATCCTAAAGATATTAGTGCAAAAGGTTGGGCTGATGCTTATGACATGTATCAATCCTATGCCCTAAAAACAAGATTAAAAATACCAATGATTTATGGTATTGATGCTGTTCATGGCAATAATAATATAGATGGTGCCGTTGTTTTCCCTCATAATATTGGTTTAGGTGCAACAAATAATCCTGAATTGATTAAAAATGCTTCAAGAATAATTGCTCTCGAAATTGCAGGAACCGGTGTTGACTGGGCTTTTGCTCCATGTGTTGCGGTAGGAAGAAATGAAAGATGGGGCAGAACTTACGAAAGTTTTGGTGAAGACCCTGCATTAGTATCTAAATTAGGAAAAGCTACTGTTGAAGGATTACAGACTAATGATTTCTCTGATCCTACTTCTATTTTAGCTTGTGCTAAACATTATGTTGGCGATGGTGGAACAACAAATGGTAAAGACCAAGGGAATACCGAAGTTGACTTACCTACTCTCCGTAAAATCCATTTACCTGGTTATATTGCTGCAATTGAAGCAAACGTAGGTTCTGTAATGGCTTCTTATAGCAGTTGGAATGGTAATAAAATGCATGGTCACTCATATTTAATTACCGATGTATTAAAAAAAGAGTTGGGTTTTGATGGTTTTGTTGTTTCTGACTGGGCTGGAATTGATCAATTACCAGGTGATTTCAAATCTGACATTCAACAATCAATTAACGCTGGTTTAGATATGGTTATGATTCCTAATAGACCGGATCAACCTAACAACTATGTTGAATTTATTAAAGACTTAAAAGAACTTATTGCTGAAGGCAAAGTTTCAATGGAAAGAATTGATGACGCAGTTACAAGAATTTTAAGAATTAAATTTGCGATGAATTTATTCGGGAATCCTTATACTGATAGAAAACTTACTGAATTAGTAGGTTCTGCTGACCATAGAAAAGTTGCACGTGATTGCGTTAAAGAATCATTAGTTTTATTAAAAAATGATGGTACTCTCCCCTTATCAAAAAACATTAAAAAATTACATGTTAGTGGTACTGGTGCTGATAACTTAGGAAGACAGTGCGGCGGCTGGACAATAGACTGGCAAGGTAAAGAAGGTGAAGTAATGAAAGGTGGTACTAACTTGTTGCAAGCTGTTAAAAAAACAGTTTCAAAAGATACCAAAGTTACTTACTCTTTAGATGGAACTGGTGCTGAAGGTTCTGAATTTGCTATTATTGTTGCTTCTGAAAAACCTTATGCAGAAATGTTTGGTGATACTACTGATTTATCTTTAAATCCTACTGATATAGCAGCAATTGAAAATGTTAAAAAACAAGGAATTCCATTTGTAGTTATTTTATATAGCGGAAGACCTATTATTATTACTGACGTAATAGAAAAATGTAATGCTTTTGTAGCAGCATTTTTGCCAGGTACTGAAGGTGAAGGTGTTACTGACGTTATTTTTGGCGATTATAATCCAACCGGTAAATTACCTGTTTCTTGGCCAAAATGCATGAATCAAATTCCAATAAATGTTGGTGATAAAGATTACTCTCCATTATTTGAATTTGGATTCGGTTTGAACTACAAAAAATAAAATTAGATAAACTATGAAAAAGTTCAGGTTTTACTTTACATTATTATTATTTGCTAATACATGTTTATTTGCCCAAAAGGTTAAATTAATTAATTCAAAAACTGAAGCAACTATTGATTCAATTATCAGTATTATGACAATTGAAGAAAAAATTGGTCAGATTAATCAATATTCAGCAAATTGGTGGGATTTTAATGGTGTATGTACTGTAAAACCTGAACACCTTTTATTAATTGAAAAAGGTGAAGTTGGTTCTTTTTTAAACATTTTTGGAGCCGATATTACTGAAAAGCTCCAAAAAATTGCCGTCACTAAATCCCGACTAAAAATTCCCCTTTTATTTGCATTAGATGTAATTCATGGTTTTAAAACCACTTTTCCAGTCCCTTTAGCTGAAGCCTCGTCTTGGGATATGGATATTATCTTCAATTCAGCTCGATATCAAGCAATAGAAGCAGCTTCCAATGGAGTGCATTGGACATTTAATCCAATGGTGGATATTGCAAGAGACCCTCGCTGGGGAAGAATAGTAGAAGGAGCCGGCGAAGACCCCTATTTAGGATCTCAAATTGCAAAATACAGAGTTTTAGGTTATCAAGGTAATAATTTTACTCTCCCCTTTTCAATTTTTGCCTGCCCAAAACATTTTGCTGCTTATGGTGCAGTTGAAGGTGGAAGAGATTATAACACAGTAGATATTTCGGAAACTACATTATTTAATGTTTATCTTCCTCCATTTATTTCTGCTTTAAATAATGGAGCCGGTACTTTAATGTGTTCTTTTAACGAAATTGGTAGCATACCATCAAGTGCTAATAAACACTTATTAAGAGATATTCTTAAAACGAAACTCGGTTTTGAAGGTTTAGTTGTTAGTGATTGGAATTCGATTGGCGAATTGATTAATCACGGTATAGCACTTGATTCTAAAGATGCTGCTATACTTAGTATTAATGCCGGCGTAGATATTGATATGGAATCTAATTCATATTTTAACAATTTAAAAGAATTAATTAATACAAATAAAATTGACATAAAAATTATTAATGATGCCGTTAAACGTGTTCTTAGAGTAAAGTTTGCACTTGGTTTATTTGAGAATCCATTCAAGTATTGTAACAAATCAGATGAAAAACAAAACACTCTTACTACTGAAATGATAGATTTTTCGCGTGAAAGTGCTAAAAAATCGATTGTTTTGTTAAAAAACAACGATAATATTTTACCTTTAAAAAAAGATATTAAATCCATAGCAATAATTGGTTATTTAGCAAATTCAAAGAAAAATCCCTTAGGTTCTTGGGAACAGTTAGGTGATTCAAACAATGTTGTTACTCTTTTAGAAGGCATTAAAAACAAACTTAATAATTCAACAAAAATTGACTATTCTGTTGGTTGTTTTATAACAGATTCAAGTAGAAAATATTTCTCTGAAGCTATTGAACTATCAAAAAATTCGGATTATGTAATTTTAAATATTGGTGAAGATTCAAAAATGACAGGTGAAGCAAAATCTAAATCCAATATTAACATACCCGGTATTCAAGAAGAATTAGCTAAAGAAATTTATAAGGTTAATAAAAACTTAATAGTTGTTTTAAGTAATGGAAGACCATTAACAATTAATTGGCTATCAGAAAATGTACCTGCTATTTTAGAAACATGGTTTCTTGGTTTACAAAGCGGTAATGCAATTGCTGATGTAATTTTTGGCGATTATAATCCATCTGGAAAACTTCCTGTAACTTTTCCACGATCAACAGGTCAAATTCCTTTTTATTATAATCACAAAAATACGGGTAGACCTTCAAGTAATGATTTAACTCAACTAACATCAAGATATACCGATTTATCCTCTTCCCCATTATATCCTTTTGGTTATGGTTTGAGTTATTCAACATATAAATATTCAAATTTACGTTTAGATAAAAAATCATTAAATGAATCTGATAGTCTAAAAGTTTCAATTGATATAGAGAACTTAAGTAATAGAGATGGGAATGAAATTGTTCAATTATATATTCAAGATATAACTGCTTCACTTACAAGACCTGTTAAAGAACTTAAGGCATTTAGAAAAGTATTTATCCCGGCAAATTCAAAAACGACTATTAGTTTTACATTAAAAAATGACGATTTAGCCTTCTATAACAATCAATTGGAATTTGTTAGTGAAGCCGGAAATTTTAAAGTATTTGTAGGAACAAACTCAGAGGAAGTATTAGTAAATTCATTTGAATTGATTAAATAAAACTTCCTCTCCCCTTTCTATTAATTTTTTATCGAGGTACCATGAAATATCTAAGATTTTATATGTTTTTATTATTTTTAGTTTGTATTGGTTGTAATGAAGACAAAACCGAATATAGCTTCCCTACTACTATTTCTGGTAGAATTACTGATAATAATAATAATCCTTTAAGCAGAGCAGCCGTTTTTTTAGCAAATTATCCTGAAAAAAATCCTGTTTGGACAAATAACGATGGTTATTTTATGATTTCAAATGTTCCACAAGATAGACACATTTTAAGGATTTCAAGAGTTGGCTACAAAACAATAACGGTTGAAGTAGGTTCTGCTGTTAGCGGTGTTTCAAATGTTAATGCTTCATTAACAAAAATTGATTATGAAGTTCCAGCTTCAAAACCTGTAAGTAAAGGAACTGTTAGGCTTTTTAACAAAAAATTAGAAGTTGATTTTGACGGTGATGGTGTTTATAGTAATCATTATGTAAAAGGTGTTGCCTTTTCTCCTACTCCAATTGGAAATGTTGAGCCAACCACAAAATTATATGATAGATGTATTACTTATTTAAAGGACTTAAATGTTAATACTATAAGAACCTATTCAGGTGTTGATAAATACTTTTTAACTAAATGCAGTGAGAATAATATTGCTGTAATTTTAGGCTTTTGGGTTGACTATAAATTAAACTTAGGCGATACTACTGTTAGAAAGAATGTTATTAAAGAATTTGAAGAATTTGTAATTGAATATAAAGATTATAATGCTTTATTAATATGGAATCTTGGTAACGAACAAAATTACCAAAATGGCAATAGTGTTAATTGGTATACACTTTGTCAAGAGTTAGCAATTGCGGCTTACAAAATTGAAGGTGAAAAATATCACCCTGTTGCAATAAATAATGGAGCTTTTAATAATGTCGGTTCTCGTTCGATGTCTGCCGATGATAACTATCTTACTTATGTGGATTTGTGGGCTTCTAATATTTATCAATGGGATTTAGGTCCAAACTTAGTTGCATATAAATCAGCCTCTAAAAAACCGGTTATTCTTACTGAATGGGGTATTGATGCTTTGGATAATAGAACTAAGACTGAATACCAAGATACTCACGCAGATTTTATTATGAGCAACTGGATTCAAATTGTAACTGCCGGAGATTACTGCCTTGGTGGTACTGTTTTTGAATTTACAGATGAATGGTGGAAAGATACTGACCCATGGTCACATGAAAACTATGGAGGATATCAATCTAATACACATCCCGATGGTTTTTCAAATGAAGAATGGTGGGGACTTATTTCATTATCTCCCGATTCTGACAATGATGGTTTAGATGAATGGACTCCAAGAAAGGCATTTTATACTGTTAAAGAAATGTTTAAATAGCGAGGGCACATATGAAAAGAATTATTAGTTGTTGCTTTGTATTGTTATTTTGTTTTTCTTCTTTATTTTCGCAAACAAACAAGTATATCTCTGCTAAAGATGACAAAATTATTGATTTAGATGGGAATCCAATTTTATTAAAGGGTATAAATTTAGGAAATTGGTTTGTTCCTGAAGGATATTTTATTAAACTTAAAGATGTTTCTTCTCCCACAAGAATCTACACACTTTTTAATACGTTAATTGGACCGGCTGAAGCAAAATCTTTTTGGAAAGAATATCGTAAAAACTTTATTACTTACGAAGATATAAAACTTGTTAAATCATTAGGATTTAATTCAATAAGGCTCCCCTTTCATTATGCACTTTTTTATAACACTTTTAACGATAAGTTGGAAGGTGATGGGTATGAACTATTAAATAACCTAATTCAATGGTGTAAAAAAGAGAACCTATATGTTTTATTAGATATGCATTGTGCTCCCGGTGGTCAAACAGGTGATAATATTGATGATAGTTATGGATATCCATTTTTGTTTGAATCTGAAGATGATCAGCTAACTACAATAAAAGTTTGGACAAAACTTGCTCAAATTTACGCAAATGAACCAATAATACTTGGATATGATTTATTAAATGAACCAATTGCTCATTATTTTGATAAAGAAAAACTTAATCCCAAATTAGAACCATTCTTTAAAAGATTGACTGCAGAAATAAGAAAATATGATGTAAATCATTTAATTTTTATTGCCGGGGCACAATGGAATACAAATTTTACAGTATTTGGTCCCCCTTTTGATAACAAATCTGTTTATACTTTTCATAAATATTGGTCAGCAACCACTAAAGATGTAATCCAAGAATACTTAGATTATAGTACAAAATATAATGTACCTATTTATTTAGGTGAAAGTGGTGAGAACACTAATGAATGGATTAATAGCTTTAGAATATTATTAGAAGAAAATAATATCGGTTGGTGTTTTTGGCCTTATAAAAAGATGGATTCGGAATCATGTGTATTGTCTATTACAAAAACAACTGAATTTGATAGTATTATTACCTTTGCAAATTCAAATTATGTTTCATACAAAGACATTAGAGAAAAAAAACCTTCAGATAATATTGTAAAAAAGGCATTACAAGACTATTTAGAAAACATGTTAACCAAAAATTGCAAATTAAATAATGAATATTTGAAAGCATTAGGGTTAAAAAAATAAAACTTTTTTTATTTTTTGATGTACAAAATTTTGATTATTAACTATGTGAGTTGATTATGAAAAAAACAACAATTCTATTTCTTTTATTTAGTGTTTGTTCATTAATAAATGCTCAATCAAAAAAATTGCCTTATCAAAACAGTAAAAATCCAATAGAAAAGAGAGTTGAAAATTTAGTAAATTTGATGACTATTGAAGAGAAAATTGATCTACTTGGTGGAACAGGTTTTGCCACTAAACCATTTGAAAGACTAAGTATTCCCCCGCTAAATATGACAGACGGTCCTTTGGGTGTTAGATGGGATAAAGCAACTGCTTTCCCTTCCGGAATTGCTTTAGGCTCAACATGGGAACCTGGTCTAATATATAAAGTTGGTAAAGCTATTGCTGAAGAAGTTAAGGCAAAAGGTAGACATGTAATTTTAGGACCTTGCGTTAATATTGCCCGCATTCCTCAAGGTGGAAGGAACTTTGAATCATTTGGAGAAGACCCATATTTAACCAGCCAAATGGGTATAAACTACATTATGGGCGTTCAATCCGAAAATGTTGTTGCAACGGTTAAACATTTTGCTTGTAATAACCAAGAACATGAAAGAATGTTTGTTAATACATTAGTTGATAAACGTGCCTTAAACGAAATTTACCTTCCGGCTTTTAAAGCTGCTGTTACAGAAGCCGATGTTATGGCTGTAATGTCTGCCTACAATAAAATTAATGACCATTATGCAAGTGAAAATGATTTTTTGCTTATGGATAAATTAAAAAAAGAATGGAAATTTAAGGGATTGGTCATGTCAGATTGGGGTGCAGTTCATAGTTCAACGCCAACTTTTAATAGTGGTTTGGACCTTGAAATGCCTAAAGGTACTTATTTAAATCAAGAATCGTTACTAAAAGGTATATTGAATGGTTCGCTTGACGTTAATAAACTTAATGATAAAGTAAAACGAATATTAACAGTAATGTTTAAAATTGGTTTATTTGATGATTACAAATATGATGAATCAAAACTGAATAATGAAGAACACAAACTACTTGCATATGAAAGTGCTGTAAAAAGCATAGTTTTATTAAAAAATAATTATGACATACTTCCATTAAATACAGATGTAATTAAATCCATTGCAGTTATTGGTCCCAATGCAGGCTATGCAAGAACTGGCGGAGGTGGTAGCTCTCAAGTTTTACCATATTATTCAATTTCTCCACTTGAAGCTTTTAAAAATAAAATTGGAAATATTGTCGATATTAATTATGCTCCCGGTGTTGTATTTGAAGGTGATGAAAAATCAATTGATAGCAAATTCTTTTTTACTGATAGTGAAGGTAAAAGTTCTGGATTAAAAGTATCTTATTTTAATAATAAAGAACTTGAAGGTTCACCGGTTGCTGAATTAATTGTTCCTAATCTACAATTTTATTGGGGTGATGAATCCCCTGCTCAAGGCGTAAATAAAGACAATTATTCTGCAAGATTTGAAGGATATTTAAAGGCTCCTAAATCAGGGCTTTATAAAATAAATGTTGCTTCCGATGATGGTAATAAATTATACTTTGAAGATGAATTGGTTATTGACGATTGGAATGACCATGGAGAAATGACTTCTACATTTGAAATAGAACTACAAAAAGACAAATTATACAAGTTTGTATTAGATTATTACGAAAACGTAGGCTCTGCAGTCGTTAAAATGGGTTGGCAGCTTCCTGGTGAAGATTTAATTAAAAATGCTATGGATGTAGCTAAAAATTCTGATCTTGTATTATTATTTGTTGGAACTTCTAATTATGATGAATCTGAAGGAAAAGACCGTGAAAGTCTTGATTTACCTGGTGGGCAAGATAAGTTAGTTGATAAAATATTGGAAGCTAACAGCAATGTTATTTTAGTTGTTACTTCAGGTTCTCCTGTTAATATTACAAAGTGGGCAGATAAAGTCCCTGCAATAGTACAATCTTTTTTTGCTGGACAAGAAATTGGAAATGCTATTGCTGATGTTATTATTGGCAAGTTTAATCCTTCTGGTAAATTACCTATTAGTTATCCAAAAGCTTGGGAAGATTGCTCTGCTTTTAATTCATATCGTAAAATTGATGGTACAACAGAATACTCAGATGGAATTTATGTTGGGTATAGGCATTTTCAAAAGAATAATATTAAACCTCTTTTCCCATTTGGATTTGGACTTTCATACACTTCATATGAATATTCTAATTTAAACGTAACAAAAGAAAAGAAACAATACAAAGTTACATATAATATTAAAAACGTTGGAAAATTTGAAGGTGCGGAGATTTCTCAATTATATATTTCTCCTATTGATTCAAAGATTGACAGACCCGTTAAAGAATTAAAACGCTTTAATAAAGTTTATCTCAAACCAAATGAAGAAAAAACAATAACTCTACATTTTTCAGTTGAAGATTTAAAATACTTTGATGTTAAATCTGACAATTGGAAATTAGAATCAGGCAAATACAATATTCAAATTGGAAGTTCTTCGGAAAACATTAAATTAGAGAATAGTATTGAAGTTAAATAATATATATTTCTTTATTCTTATTATTATAAATTCTGTTAGTGCACAAACTTTTTCAGGCGGCTATAACTTTTATATGCCGCCTTTCGACTCAACTTCTCAAAAATTTTTACCGAACTTCCCTATCAAACCCATTGAGCCAAATTGTTTTATTTCTATAAATAATATTGGTAATTTTTCATTAAATAATGAACGAATTAAATTTTGGGGAGCAAATTTAGTTGCTGATGGTGCTTTTCCTCCTAAAACATCTGCTGATGGTATTGCAAGTAGAATACGAAAAATAGGTTTTAACTTAATTAGATTTCATCATTTGGATAACAATTGGACATCCGGTTCTTTATTTTATCAAACTCAAAATACAAGAACACTAAATAGTGTAAATTTAGATAAATTGGAATTTTTGATTAGTAAGCTTAAACTTAATGGGATTTTTGTAAACATGAATTTAAATGTTGGTAGAACATTTAAAATTTCAGATGGTGTAATTGATGCCGATTCTTTAATTGATTATGCAAAAGGTGTTACTATTTTTGACCCTAAGCTTATTGAATTGCAAAAAGAATATGCAACTCAATTATTAACTCATGTAAATCCTTATACCAATCTTTCATTGGTGAATGATCCGGTTATGGCAATGGTTGAAGTAATTAACGAAAATTCTCTTTTTAGAATGTGGAAAAGCGGTAAACTAATTCCTCGTGCTGAAGGTGGTTCACTCACTTATAGGCATTCAAAAATGCTTGATAGTTTATGGAATAATTATTTACTTAATAAATATATTTCAACTAATAACTTAAATTCTGCATGGTTAGTTGGAGCAAATTACAATATAGGTCTTAACCAAGTGTTAAACCCTGATTTTGAAATTTTACCAATAAATACCTATTGGAGTTTAGAATTACATAACGGTTGTTTAGCTTCAATGACAAAAGATATTTTAAATCCATATAATGGACTTCTATCTGCAAAAGTTTCAGTTACTAATACAACAGGTACTTATTGGCATTTGCAATGGAGACAAACCGGATTATCATTTGAAAAAGACTCTACATATATAATTCAATTTGCTGCTCGTAGTGATGTAGCTCGAAAAATTAATGTTACAGTTTCAAATCAAAATTCGCCATACACTTATTATGGTGGAAAGGAATTTAACCTTACTCCCTATTGGAAAGTCTTTTCTTTTACTGTTAAAGCTTCTGAAGCTGCAATTGCAACAACTAAACTTGCTTTTCAGTTCGAGGGAAATGGTATTTATTGGTTTGATGATATTAAATTAACAAAAGCTCCTATTCAAGGATTAATTGCAGGAGAAAGTTTAGAAAACAAAAATATTGTTAGAAATAACTATACTGATTTAATTGGTTTTACTGAAAACCGTATTAAAGATATATCTGATTTTTATTATTCGCTTGAAAGCAATTTTTATTTAGAAATGAAAAACTTTCTAAAAAACACTTTAGGCGTAAAAGTTCCTATTGTTGGCACAAATTGGAACATTGGCGTGCAAGATTTAATGGTGCAAGATAAAATGGATTATATTGATAACCATGCATATTGGGATCACCCTACTTTTCCAAATGAGGATTGGTCAAATACCGACTGGTTAATTAAAAACACATCAATGATTTTTGAAGATGATAATTCTACTATTTCCAATTTATTTAGTTTTAATAAAATTAAAGGAAAACCTTATACTATAAGTGAATATAACCATCCATTCCCAAATCGTTTTCAATGCGAAATGCCAATATTTTTATCAGCTTACAGCTCTTTTCATAATATTGATGGAATTATGTATTTTGATTATAATGATTCGTATGATTGTTCAACTGACAAGGTATTAGGATACTTTAATCTAAATAGAAATTCTGTTGTGATGGCTTTAAATCCAACAGTATCTTATGTATTTCAAAACGACTTAATTAAAACAGCAAATAATGTTTATTCAATAAATTTTAACAAAGATTCAATATTTGTACTACCAAAGTATGATAATTCATCTTGGGAAAGATATCAGTTTTTCGATCCTAAAATAGTATTTGAACACTCTGTGGATATTTCTTCTTTTGATGCACCATTTAATACGGATTTTACAGGTTTCCCGGAATATAACCAAACAACTTATACTACCGATACTCAGGAAATTATTCTAAATAATGAAGGATTATTAACAGTTAACACCCCTAAATACATAGGAATAACCGGTAAATTAAACAACTTTAACAATATTGAATTAGGAAATCTCAAATTAGTAAATGCAAGTGATTTTGGTACCATAACATGGGTTTCACTAAAAGCTGATTCGCTTAGTAATTCCTCGTTATCACTATTAACCGTCGTTTCCAAAATTCAAAATACTAATATGATATGGAGCGGCACAACAAGTATAAATAATAATTGGGGTTCTGCTCCCACACAACTATCCCCATTAAATTTTACTGCAAATATTAAAATTAATGCTGATTCTATATGGTTATATCCCTTATTACCCACAGGGCAAGCAATTGAATCTCAAAAGATAACTGTTTACCCAAGTTCTCCAAATTGTTTTGAAATTATCATAAATCAAGAAGAGACTAAGACACCTTGGTTTGGTATTGAAGCCTTTATTAATAATACCGATTTAAAATATGATGATTTTAAAGCTGATTATGAATTTAATTTAGAAAACAACTTTCCAAATCCGTTCAATAACTCCACAAAAATCAATTTTACAATAGCAGATAAATCTGTTGTTAATTTAACAATTTATGATATTTTAGGGAACAAGATTAAAGAATTGGTGAATTCCAATTATATTCCAGGTAAATATTCAATATACTGGAATGGAGATAATGATAAAAATACTTCTGTTTCAACCGGAATTTATTTTATTAGATTAAACACAAATAAGCATTCACAAACTATTAAATCAATTTTATTAAAATAAAATGAAAAGACTATTATTAATTATTATTTATTTTATAAGTATTTATACTTATGGACAATCAAATATTATTGCAACTATTGGCAACGAGAGTATATCTGCAAACGAGTTTAAGGCTCGATATGAAACGATGCCCCATGTTTTAGATGATTATTATAACCTTGATTCTGTGAAATTTAAGGTATTAAATAATATTATTGCAGAAAAACTTTGGGCAATGGAAGCTGTTTCGAATGGATATGATACCACAGCTTATTTTAATGAATTGTTCTCGCCTATTGAAAACATTTTTGTAAGAGACGCTCTTTTTAAGAAAGAAGTAGAACCAAATATTAAGCTTTCTAAAATTGACATTGCACATATAACAATTAATTCAAACAAAAAATGTTTAGTAAATATTTACATATTTACAGATTCTGTCTCTGCAAATTCTGCTTATAACTCATTAATCTCAAAAAATATTATTGAAAAGGACATTGAATATATTGTTGATTCATCACAAGTTATTACAATTGGTTCTTTAGATAGCGAAGAATTGGAAAATGAAGTTTTCGCTTTAAAAAATAATCAGTTTTTATCCCCTGTTTATTATGGAGAAAACTGGTTTATTATTCAATTAAAGGGTAAAGAAAAAATAGATATTGCAGCAGATAATAATAAAGACGTTTCCACACTTAAACAGAAAGTAATTGAACGAAGAGCTAAAAAATTTGGAACACAATATCTTAAACAATTATTGAGTGACGTAAAATTTAGGATTACTGAATCTTTATTTAATAAACTTAGTTCAGAAATATTTGATAGATATTCTTATAGAGTATCGCAAGATACAACAAGATTATATAAAGCTCTGCTTTTAGATGAAAAGGACGTAAAAATTATTAAAAATAAAATCTCAAACGATGAATTAAATGCTAATATTGTTGTCGGAAACGATTTTAGTTTAACAACAGATGATTTACTAATGTTTATTATGTTTGAAGATTTTACACTTTTTCACGCTTCAAAACCGGGTGTAGAACAAAAACTTTTTGACTTTATTAAATATTTTGTTGAGCAAAAATTAATTACAAAAGAAGGTTACAGACAAAATTTAGATAAAGATCCAAAAGTTGTAGAAGACCTAAAATTGTGGAAAGAAAATTTATTAGCCCAACTTATTCAAAACAGACAAATCGACACAATTGCAGTTAATGATAACGAAATTAACACATTCTTTGCAAAGCAGTATAATGACAAAAACATTTTTACTCAGGTAAATATTAAAGAAATTTTAGTTGAAAAGTTAGAAACTGTTGAAAAACTTATGAATCTTTTACAAGAAGGTGCTGATTTTTCTGATTTAGCTAATCAGTATTCTGTTAGAGAATGGACTAAAGGAAAAGGAGGTGAATTTGGCTTTTTCCCTACTAATATGTATGGTGAAATTGGACAAGTTGCGGCTACTTTGAAGATTGATGAGGTTTACGGTCCAATTAAAACTAACGATGGGTTTTCTATTATAAAACTTATTGATAAAAAAGAAATTCAATCAAACAAAACTTTTACAGATGTTAAAGATATTATTAAAGACCAAGTAAAATCAGAAAAAAGTTACAATTATTTAAATGAAAATACTGCAAAATTAGCTAAGAAATTTGGAGTAACAATTAACGAACAAAACTTTAAGAATACTAAAGTTACCAATGTTAATATGTTTACACATAGATTTATGGGATTTGGTGGTAAAATTGCAGCAATGCCATTTTCAAATGCAATATATAAGTGGTACCAAATATATCAAAATTTAAAAAAGGAAAGTTTATAAAAAAAAGCCCCTTTAAGGGGCATTTTTTTATTTGTTTTTAATTCCGGCTATCTCTTCAAGCATATCTGTTGTAAGCGATTTTGGTCTTTCAATTGGATACATTAAAGCTCTATCCCAAATAATATTGGCTAAAACTCCAAAAGCTCGTCCAATACCAAACAACACCGTATAAAAGTCATATTCACGTAATCCATAATACCATTGTATTACTCCCGACTGTGCATCAACATTGGGCCAAGGATTTTTTACTTTCCCCTGTTCTTTTAGTATATCAGGGACAACTTTATATAAAGTACTAACAAACTTAAATAAATCATCATCAGGAAGATGTCTTAAACAATACTCCCGTTGTGCTTCGTAACGAGGATCTGTTTTTCTTAAAACCGCATGTCCGTACCCTGGGATCACTTTTCCTTCATTTAATGTGTCCCATACAAATTGTTTCATTTCTTCTTCATTTGGAATTCTTCCATTCATTTTCGCAACAACATTTTGAATCCAAATTAACACTTCTTGATTAGCCAATCCATGCAAAGGGCCAGCTAAACCGTTAAGCATTGCTGAAATTGCATAATATGGATCAGACAAACTACTCGCAATTAAATGACCTGCATGGGCACTAACGTTCCCGTTTTCATGATCACTATGTAAAATAAAAAATAATCGAGATACTTCATCGTATGGTTCCGGAATACCCATCATTTTAGCAAAGCTGCTTCCAAAATCCAAATCTTCATCAGGACAGGTGAAATCATCCCCTTTATACTTTAATCTATAAATGAAAGCAGCAATGGTGGCAATTTTAGCGGCAAGATTTATAGAGTCTTCAAATGTAGCATCCCAATAGTCTAATTTATTCATCCCCTCTTGATATTTTTTGACAAATATCGACTCCGGTTGAAGCGATAATACTGCCGCAGATAACATTGTCATTGGGTGAGTTTCTTTAGGAAGAGTTCTTAACATAGTAAAAACATACTCGGGAACACATTTCCTTTTTTGAAATTCTTCTAATAATTCTTGCATCTCATCTTCATTAGGTATATCACCGGTTAACAGCAAATAAAAGAGAGCTTCAACATAAGGAATTTCTTTTCCGGCGGGTTTTGGCAATTTTTGAATTGTTTCTTTAACCGTATAACCTCTAAACCTAATACCTTCATTAGGGTCTAAGTAAGAAATATCAGTAACTAAACATTTAACAGCCCGCATTCCCCCAATAATTTGTTCCATTGTAACTTTATCTACAATTACATCGCCAAATTCTTTTGAAAGTCTATTTGTTCTTGGTCGCCATTCAAGAATTTTTTCATGAAGTTTTGCTTTCAACTTGCTCATAAGTAATACTCCCAGTTAGTTAATCTTATATATTACTAAAGTAATATTCTATTTATTTAAGGAACGAAATATTTTATCAGCAGTTGATTTTCCACTTTTTATGGCTCCTTCTATTGTTGATGGCAGCCTTGTGTCAGTCCAATCTCCTGCAAAAAATGCGTTATTAATACCTAACGTATTTTTTGTTCTAATCGTTTCAAATTCTTCTGATAAAACAAAAGTTGCTCTCTTTTCTTTTATTATTTGAAATGAAATAATATCGTTTTTATTAAATTCTGGGAAATATTTACAAATTTCATCAATATAGATATTAGATATCTCTTCTTCGGTAAAATCAATAATTGAATCTGCCGCACTTGTAGTTATACTTATGTAGCTACCTTTATTAAATATCCAATGAATTGGAGAATTAATTACGGAATAAAAATTCTCTGTAAAAATATTTTTATTTAGCTTAAAATGTGCCGATATAATTGGCGAATATTTTACTTGTTCAAACAATTCATTTTTAACAATTTTACTTAATGCATAAGTTGGAATAGCAAAAATAATTTTATCGTAATCTTCAATAATTCTTCTATTTGTAACAACTTCTTTAATTGAATTATTTTCAATAACAATAGATTCAACTCTTTCAGATAAATAGATATTAGAACCTTTGTTAGTTAAATAATTAATTGAAGGTTCAACAAACAGTTTTGATAAAGGAACTTTGGGTACAACAAATTGAAAACCATGTACACCACTCAGAAACAACTCCTTAAGTACTAACCTTAAAGTCTTAACAGGTACCTGGTTAATATCAGAGTTAAAAATACTGATTATTAATGGTTTCCAAAAAACTTCAACTATATAATTACTCTGTAATTTAAGATTTAACCATTCTACTGCGGAAATTCCGGAAATATTTTTCCCAAACATCAAATCAAATAACAAATATCCAATTAACAATTTTTCCTTAGTGCTAATCAGCTTAAATTTAATCAAAGCACTAATTAGATTAATTGGATATAAATTTGATGTAGTTTTTAGAAGAAAGATTCTATTATTTTGTTTTACAAAAGGAATGTTAATATATGGATGTTTTTCAATCAGATTCCCTGCGTTTATTTCATCAAGAAAATTTAGAGTATAATTATAACAGCCAAGTAAAAGATGTTGACCATTATCAACTTCTAAATGTAATTTTTTATTATAAAATGAATATGCTTTACCTCCTAATTTTGGTGAAGCCTCTAAAATATCTGTTTTAATTCCATATTTTGCAAGATAAACCGCAGTTGAAAGACCGGAAAGTCCCCCTCCTATAACCAAACATTTCATATTAATACACTAAGCTGTATTTTGCCCACACACCAAAAGCTAAATAAACTTTTTCAAAATTTGAGACCGAAATTTTTTTTTCAAAAACATTATACTCATTTTTTTCAATTTTTTGTAAAAGTGAATAATAAATATGCTGCATTGCACGTGCAGGAAACATAGCAAATTTATCGTCTTTATTTAAGAAATCATTTGCTTTATCAAAATAAACATGTGCTCTTTCAGCATTCTTTTTCATCAATTTTACAAAGTTATCGTTATAAATACTATTAAGTAATTCATTTTCAGAATAATTATTTTCTAACATATCTCTCTGAGGTAGATAAATTCTTCCTTTATCTGCATCAACTTTAACATCTCTTAGAATGTTAGTTAATTGTAACGCTAAACCCAGATTAATAGCAAAATCCTTTGTAGATTTATGTTTATAACCAAATATTTCTATACACATCAATCCAACAGTAGAAGCGACCTTATAACAATAGTCTGTTAAATCTTCAAAACTTAAATACCTCTTTTTTTGAAGATCCATCTCCATGCCGATAATTAAATCAAAAAAAGGTTCAATTGGAATGTTAAACTGCTTAATAATATCTGCAAGCCTATTAAATAATTGAAAATTTGAAGTACCTTTAAAAGAATTCTCAAATTCAATACGCCATTTTCTTAACTTTTCGTATTTAATCTCTTCCGATTCATTCCCTTCATCTACAATATCGTCCGTCTGCCTGCAAAAGGCGTAAACTGTATTCATCGCATCTCTTTTTGCTTTTGGAAGCAAATTAAATGCGTAATAAAAACTACTTTTACCCCCTTCTTGTGGTACTTCTTTAATTTCAGTCATTAAATCACACTTTTAGTTATTAGACGAATTATATCAATTTTTGTTACTTTTGGTCTATATTCAAATACATTATAGCTTTTTTTTTCAATTTTATTTAATATCAGCTCTCCACCTAAGATAGTCCATTTAATCTGATATTTTAATCTTTTATTAAGAAATTTAAACAAATTTCTTCCATTTTCAAACATTTTTCTTGAACGGTCTATCTGTTTTTTCATTAATTGTTTATAATCATTATCGTATACTTTTGAAAAAAGTTTATCGGTAGAATAATTACTAAATTCATCAAGCGGAAAGTACACTCTATCGCGTGTTAAATCAATTGAAACATCTTGATAAAAATTTGTTAACTGTAATGCACTACATATTTCATCAGAATAATAATTAGCTTCTTCATCTCTTATATTATTCAACTCTAAAATAAGCCTTCCTACTGGATTTGCAGAATTTTTACAATATAACAATATATCATTAAATGTATTGTACCTTTTTACTTTCAAATCCTGTTTAAAAGCTTTAATTAAATTAATAAAAAGATTTGTTGATAAATTACGCTCTTTAATTGTATTATCTAAAGCTCTCCAAAAATTGTTTTTGTAAATCCCTTTTATTGCCAATTCAAAATCATTTTGGTAATTATCAAGTAGCAATAATCTATCTTCATTTGAATATTTTTCTTCATCTGCAAAATCATCAGCAGTACGTGCGTATTTATAGATTACTGCTACATGTTTTCGTAATTCCTTTGGTAAAAATAATGAAACGACAGGAAAATTTTCATAATGTTCTGCGGTTTCATTCAAGGATGTTATGTACTGTTCTTCTAATGATTTCATATTTATATTTTTTAGTTTAATTAAAATAATAATTATATGAAAATTAATAAAGGATAATTTATTTATTCACCCCTCTTTTTATTTAAGACTTAGTATTAACAATTTATTTCAATTTTATACCAGACGGTATATAGATTTTTAACGTTTTTTGCGAAAAAGATAAAATATTTTAAGAAAATAAAAAAAATAATTTGCATTTCTGGTTATCGATAATTATATATCGGTATATTTTTATCGATAATTATTTATCAATATAATCGTTAGGTTTAGAAAATGAAAAACGGATATAAGGAACCAGATATTTTAGAAGAATATTCAGAATCGATGGAAGACTCTCAATTAAAAGGTTTACGATTACCAACCATACGGAGATTCCCAAAGTATTTACGAGTATTATGGGAGTTTTCATCACATGGAAGAGAAGTAGTATCATCTGACAAAATTGCTCATAAACTAAATTTAGATCCAATTACAGTTCGTAAAGATTTAGCATTTACTGGAATTTTAGGGAAACCACGTGTTGGCTATACTATTGCTGATTTAATAGAAGGAATTGAAAAAATAATCAATTCACAATCACAAACAAACGTGTACTTATTTGGTGCAGGCAATTTAGGAACAGCCTTATTAGGTTATGGTGGATTTAAAAAGCACGGTTATAATTTGATTGCCGCATTTGATTCCGATCCTGCAAAAATTGGTATCAAACTACATGATAAACCGGTTTATGGAATATCTCATATTAGAGAAGTTGTTGAAATTTCCGATCATGACATAGCTGTTCTGTGTGTACCTGAAAACGTTGCACAAGAAACTGCCGATATAATAATTGAAGCTGGAATAAAGTCAATTTGGAACTTTACAAGTAACGAATTAAAAGTACCTGAATCTGTTACAGTTTTAACTGAAGACCTGGCTTCAAGTCTTGCAGTACTTTCTGTTACAAGAAAAAGAAATTCATTTAAGTAATAATTTTTATAAGGGAAAAAAATGTTCGATAAAAATAAGGATGAATTACATAAAATTAAAATTTGTATGGGAAGTTCTTGCTTTGCAAGGGGGAACCAAAAGAACTTAGACTTAATTGAATTATTTATTCAAGATCATAAATTAAATGCGGAAATCGAACTAATTGGCAGTAGATGCGAAAACAGATGCAGTAATGGTCCAAATATAGAAATTGATGGTAAACTTCACAACCATATTGATTCAGGTAGTTTAATAGACTTATTAAACAATTTATTTTTAAGTAACAATTTCCAAAATAGTAAATAGAGTTTAAAATGGATCATAGTTATCCTATATTTACAGTACAGGTAGAATGTCAAGATTGTTATAAGTGCGTTAGAGAATGCCCTGTAAAAGCAATTAAAGTGACTGATGGGCACGCAAGTGTAATTCCCGAGCTTTGTACTGCTTGTGGTCATTGTGTTGTTATATGCCCTGTAAAAGCAAAAAAAATAAGAGACGATTTATCCAGAGTTAATTTATTATTAAAACAGAAAAAGAAAGTTTATGCTTCTTTAGCACCCTCATGGATAACTGAGTTTAGTGATGTATCAAAATCTCAAATGATTTCATCATTAAAAAAACTTGGTTTTGCAGGTGTTAGTGAAACTGCTCTGGGGGCACAAGAAGTTACTGCCGGAGTAAATAACTTATTAGAAAACTCTGATAATGGCTTGTATATATCTTCAGCTTGTCCTTCTGTTGTTGAATTTATTTCCAAACATTTACCTCATTACAAAAAAAATATAAGCCCAATTCTATCTCCCCTTTTAGCACACACTAAGTTATTGAAGAAAGAGTTCGGAAATGATATTAATGTAGTATTTTTTGGACCATGTATAGCAAAAAAAATTGAAGCTGATAGATATCCTGAATACTTAAATCTATCTTTAACATTCCCCGAATTGAACCAGTTATTAGAACGTAACAATATTAGTTTGGCAGAAACTCCTCGAAATGAAGAAGACTTTGTACCTTACGCTGCCGAAGAAGGAAACTTATACCCCATTGATGGTGGAATGATTAAAACAATGAATATAGAAGAGAATAATTCCAACATTGAAACTTTAGCAATTAGCGGATTAGAACACATTAAATATTATTTAGAAGGATTTGATGGACAAGAAGTGGATAGAAAAATATTTATTGAAGCCTTAGCTTGTAAAGGTGGTTGCATTAACGGACCTTGCCGATCAAACAAAACTTTAGGATTAAAAGATAGATTAATAATAAAAGATAATTTTAGTAATTCTTTAATTATAAATAGAAATAATTCGGTTGAAGTTACTGAATATCTACGTGTCCCAACTACGATAGAATTTGCATTTCAGCCCGATGACAAAATAAAAAGAGCATTAGCAAAAATAGGAAAAACAAATCCATCGGATGAATTAAACTGCGGAGGCTGCGGTTATGATACATGTAGAGAGTTTGCTGTCGCTTTATTAAATGGAAAAGCAGAATCAGCTATGTGCGTTTCATTGATGCGAAAAAAAGCCTTAAATAAAGCTAATGCAATTTTGCGTTGTATGCCTTCAGCAGCTGTATTAGTTGATTCAAACATGCGAATCATTGAATGCAATAAACACTTTGCCGAAATGTTTGGTGAAGATACACTTGCTTTATATGAAGTTCTCCCCTCACTTAAAGGTGCGTATCTTGATAGAGTTGTTCCATTTGCCAATTTATTCAAAATTGCAATGCGAACCGGTGAAGATTTATTTCGTCAAAATTTACGAGCTGGTGAAAAACTGCTTCATTTAACACTGTTCACTATTGAGCCTCAACAAGTTATCGGTGGTATCATACAAGATGCCACCGAAATTGAAATGAAACGCGAAGAAATTGCTAAAAAGGCCAATGATATATTAAGAAAAAATTTAAATACAGTTCAAGGTGTTGCTAAATTGTTAGGCGAACATATGGCTGATACTGAAATTCTTTTACGGTCAATTGCAAAAGGTTTTAAAACCCAAGAAATTAATCCTCAAGGTTTAACAATTAAAAAGGATAACTAAATTGGAAGAAAACCATCTTTTTGTAGAAGTTGACTACGCTCAAGAAAAAAAATATGGTGAAGAAATCTGCGGTGATTCCTTTGCTTTTAAGCAAATTCCGGAAGAAGGAAGAAGAATTGTTGTGCTTTCTGATGGGCTTGGAAGTGGAGTTAAGGCTAACATCCTATCTTGTATGACTGCGGAAATGGCTGTTCGATTTATTGCAAGTGATATGGATTTAATTGAATCTGTTAAAGTAATTATGGATGTTTTACCTGTTTGCGAAATTAGAAAAATAAGCTATTCAACCTTAACTGTTGTTGATACCCTACTTTCTGGCGAAACCAGAATAATTGAAATGGATAATCCTCCTCATATTCATTTACGTGGGAATAAAATAGTAACCGATGAAAAAATTGAAGAGTTTACTGCTCCAGGCTGGAAAAATAGGACAATCAGAGTTTCTACAACAACTGTTAAGCCTGAAGATAGAATAATAATTTTTTCAGATGGAATAACTCAAGCTGGATTAGGTAGTAAACGATATCATCTTGGTTGGAGATTGAGTGGCTGTTTAGAATATTCAGTAAATAAAGTTACAGTTGAAGATAAAATTTCAGCACGAAAGTTAGCTTCAGAAATTATTAACGAAGCATTGGTACACGAGGATGATTTTGTACCACACGATGATATGACATGTGCTGTAATTTATTTCCGTTCACCTCGTAGAACAATGGTAATATCAGGTCCCCCATTTCATCCTGAACAAGACCGCGAATATGCTCAAAGATTGGCAAATTTCCCCGGTAAAAAAATCATTTGTGGCGGTACTACTGCTAATATAATTGCAAGAGAATTAAGAAGAGACGTAACAACAGAATTAAAAAGATGCGGTGATTTACCTCCTGCTTCAAAAATGAATGGAATTGATTTAGTTACTGAAGGAATTTTAACTTTAAGCAGAACTTATCAGTTATTAAAAGATAGAGATGCTGTTCATGATCCTTCTGCGGCTTCAGCATTAGCCGAATTACTTAGAGAAAGTGACATAATTGAATTTTATATTGGAACAAGGATTAATGAAGCTCATCAAGACCCTACATTACCACGTGAATTAGAGATAAGAAGAAATATTATTAAAAAGATTATCAGAGTTTTAGAAGAACAATATTTAAAAGAAATACACTTAAATTATATATAAAAGTTGAGTATGGTTATGAATAAAATTGAAGTAAAAATTTGTATGGGAACTACATGTTTTATTATGTGTAATTCAGAACTACAAGAAATTGAAAACGAAATAAATCCCGCTCTTCTACCCTATATTGAATTGATGGGGTCTTCTTGTTTAGGTTATTGCAAAGATGCCCAATACCATAGAATACCATGTGCCACTATTGATGGTGTTGTAGTTGAAAACGTAACAAAACAAGAACTCTTAAACAGAATTGAAAAAGCAGTAAAAGCAAAATTTTCATTGGAGTTAAATAATGGAAAGTAAATTAATCAAAATCCGAAGAGAAATTTTAGTTCGGATTGCGAAAGCTTATTTTGAAAATAATCTAAGTGAAAAAATAGATAGAATACCATTAAAAATGCGACCTAAAAATGGAACAGATATTTCAAGATGTTGTATTTATAAAGATCGTGCAATGATAAAATATAGGATAATGGCTGTTCTTGGCTTTGGGTATGAAGATGAAACTGACGAACTAACCCCTCTTGCAGAATATGCAGAAATGGCTTTAAACAAAGAAATTGAAGACACTCACTTAACTATATTAACTGATTTATGTAGTGCTTGTGTAAAAACGCATTACCATATTACGGATGCTTGTTGCGGATGTGTTGCTCGTCCTTGTACCACAAGTTGTGCAAAAAATGCTATTACAGTTATAAACGGGAAAGCCAAAATTAACCCCGATTTATGTGTCGGTTGCGGTAAATGTATGTCTGAATGTCCATATCAATCAATAATTCGTATACCTATCCCATGTGAAGAATCTTGCCCAACAGGTGCAATTTCTAAAGACGAAAATGGGAAAGAAAAAATTAATCACGATGAATGTATTTTATGTGGAAAATGCTTAAAAGCTTGTCCTTTTGGAGCAATAGCTGAAAGATCGCAAATTATAAAAGTACTACAATCAATTTCTAAAGATAAATCTGTTACTGCACTTATTGCCCCCTCAATTGCAGGACAGTTCCCCGGTACATTACAACAATTACATACTGCTTTATTAAGTCTTGGTTTTTCATCTGTAATGGAAGTAGCCACAGGTGCAGAACTAACAGCAATTGAAGAAACTAAAGAATTTATTGAAAAAATGGAAGCCGGACAACCATTATTAACCAGTTCATGCTGCCCCGCTTATGTTTTGGCTGTAAAAAAACAACTAAAAAAATTAGAACCTTTTGTTTCTCATACTCCATCACCAATGATTTTTACCGGGAAACTTGCTAAAGATAAAGATCCCGAAACCACAACTGTTTTTATAGGACCTTGTTTAGCAAAACGAAAAGAAGCCTATGATTCTGATGTTATTGATTATACATTAACTTATGAAGAATTAGGTGCTTTATTTGTAGCAAAAAATATTGATGTTAATGACTGTGTTCCAACCGAATTTGTAAACAAAGCTGCAAAAGAAGGACGACTATTTGGAATTAGTGGTGGTGTTGCCGGTGCAGTAGCACACTGCAATAACAGCAACATAGAAGTTAAGCCATGTTTAATTAATGGCTATAATAGAAAAGACTTTAAACAATTAGCCGGAAAATTACTATTGCAAAAACCTGGCAATTTTATTGAAGTTATGACTTGCGAAGGTGGATGCGTTGCTGGACCTGGTACAATTGCTAAACCAAATATTTCTACACGTAGTGTTGAAAGCTTTGCTAACAAGTCAGAATCAATCTACAAACCAGAAGCACAAGCAATTTAGTTTTTTATTATGATTCTCAGAAGATAAAATAGATCCAACACTAAGTACAGTTACTTAGGGATTGAGAAATAACAGCCCTCAGTCCCTAAGTACAATTTTAACAACTTTTGAAATACTGAAATTTGCACACAAATTTGCCAATCCATGGCACACAAAATTGGGGCTGCTTACCTTATTCCCCATGGTTTGGCAAATTACTTTATTAACCTATTTGCCATTCACTTTTCTCTGTTCCCTATTCACTATTCACTATTTACTGTTCACTATTCGCTGTTTTTTGTCACTCGTCTTGAAATTGTAAAACATTGTCTGAACCTGGATTCATGGGATTAAAAGGATTTTTTAGATTAATGATTAAATATCTTGCATAAACTATAGAACCAATATATAGATATTTGAGACCTGTAAGGTCGAAAGATTAATAGTCGCAAAAGTTCGTACAATCAACATAAGTGCCGTAGGTACAACACATTACGGCTATTCACTATTAGCTATTAGCTGTTAATTATTTTTTGTCACTCGTCTTGAAATTGTAAAACATTGTCTGAACCTGGATTCATGGGATTAAAAGTTTTTTTCAGATTAAAGATTAAACATCTTGTACAAACAGTTGAGGCAATATATAGATATTTGAGACCTGTAAGGTCGAAAGATTAATAGTCACAATTGTTCGCACAATCAACATAAGTGCCGTAGGTACGACACATTTCTGCTATTCACTATTAGCTGTTCACTATTAACTGTTTTTCGTTACTCGTTACTTGTCACTTGTTACTTTGTCACTCGTCACTTTATTAAATCATTCATAATCCCCATCCCACTAAATATTCCCCAATTGATTAAGATAACTTTTATTACTATCATTGTAAAAATACTTTTGGAGGAAAAATGTTTAATATTTTTTCATGGATAAGTGATGAAGTTCAACTATATAGAATAAAAAAGATGCAGTATGCTATAAATATAGTTTCAAAATTTGAAGACGGTGATGAGGAAGTTCTAATGCTTTTAAAGGAATCTTTAAAGGAGATTGATAATCCTAAAACAATGAAAAAAATAATGAAAATGTATCCAGATAACTATTTAGCTAAAATAAACGACTTAAAACAAAAGGTAGAGGCAATGGAAACAATCCTTGCAACAGAAAAATGGATGTTAAAGGAAGGATTAATTTCTAAAGATAATGGTAAAATAATAATTAATGATTTGAAAAAAAATGATGAAGAAGAATAACTTGTCTGAACTGGGATTCATTGAATTAAAAGTTTTTTTCAGATTAATGATTAAACCTCTTGTACAAACAGTAGAGCCAATATATAGATATTTGAGACCTGTAAGGTCGAAAGATTAATAGTCACAAATGTTCGCCCAATCAGCATAAGTGCCGTAGGTACGACACAATACGGCTATTCACTATTAGCTGTTAGCTGTTAACTATTTTTCGTTACTCATCTTGAATTTGTAAAACATTGTCTGCAACTGGAATCATGGGATTAAAAGGATTTTTTAGATTACAGATTAAATATATTGTATAAACTGAAGAGCCAATATATAGATATTTGAGACCTGTAAGGTCGAAAGATTAATAGTCACAAATGATCACTCAATAAACATAAGTGCCGTAGGTACGACACATCACTACTATTCACTATTAGCTGTCTTTCGTCACTTGTCACTCGTTACTTGTCACTTTTTAATCGAATCATTCAAAATCCCCGTTCTGACAATCTATTAAATCATCTCATAAGTACCATCTTTTTGGTCTGAGTGAAATTTTTTGTTTTTATTTGGTATAAATAAATTCCGCTTGCCAAATTGCTTCCATCAAAATTAATATTATAATTTCCCGCTGGCATCTCTTCATCAACTAAAGTTGTAACTTCTTTTCCTAAAACATCATAAACTTTTATAGTTACAAAATTATCTTCAGGAATTGAATAATTAATAATTGTACTTGGATTAAACGGGTTAGGGTAATTTTGATCTAATGTAAATACTAGACCATTGTTTATTTCATCTTTTATACCAGTAATTTGAGCATATTGTACGTTGCAATTAAAACCGGATACACTTAATTTATTTTTTTTATTGTTATATGTTATAGTTAATGTTGATGGTTGATTAAGACCCGATAAACTTGCAGTAACTGTATTGTTATTTTCATCATAAGTATAATTAAATTCCCAATCATATGCCCAGGTTCCATTATGCCAATACTCTAACAAATCCTTCAATAAATTTTTGTTAGCATCATAAGTATAAGTATATCGCAAACTATTAACCCAAACTCCGCCTACCAAACCTTCATAAAGTTTATTTAATATATCCCCATCTGAATCATAGTTATAACTTAATCGATAAGATATTTCCCACGTTCCATTTTTCCAACTTTCACTTAACTCAGTTAGTATATTACCATTTGAATCATAGGTATAACTTAATCGATAAGAGATTTCCCATACTCCGCTGGCTTTAGACTCAGACATACAAGTTAACATTTTTCCGTTTGCATCATATGTATATGTGTACCGTAAATAATCCACCCAGGTTCCACTACCTGCTTCTTGGTACAACTCGGTTACCATATTTCCACTTGAATCATATGTATAGATGTAACGCGAAGAGTTCCTCCAAGCTTCGTTTACCCATATTTCATATAGATAAGTTGACAATTTTCCATCAGAATTATATGTATACGTATATAACCGTAAATTTGCTAAAGTCTGGTTTTTCCTTTCCTTATACAATTTAGTCAGCATTTTTCCATTTGAATCATAAGTATAAGTATATTGGCTAAAACTATACCATTGAGTAGCGGACATGTTATGCTCTAAGAATTCATTTAACAAAAGCCCATTGGTGTCATATGTATAAGCAAGCCTCTTTGAACTATTATCGAGGTAAATAAAAGAAGGTTTATACAATATTCCTTTTTCATTATTTTTCAGGTTGGTGTTTTGATTTTGCAACAAGAATGAATCATGCCAGTTAATTTGTCCTTCATTCTGAAATAAAATATCGTTTTTACCAACTAATCCATTTTGATTTTGGCTATAGGTTAAATTCGTAAAACCTATAATAATTAATATAAACAAAACAGATTTTTTCATTTGACACCTCATATAATTAAATAAGCTTTAATTCTCTAATTAAAAACTCAATAGAAGCACAGACCTGATTTCCCAATTATTTCTATCTAATTGGAATATATATTCCTCTATACTACAAAATTATTGAGATATATTAATTAATCCAATATATTTTTACGCAAATGAGTATATTTTTAATAATTTAATCGACATAATTGTAAAACTATGCCTATTTCACTAATGTTTTTATTAGAATTTGTTATAATGAGGATTATAAGGTCTTTAATCATTCAAAATCCCCTTTCTGACAATGGTTTAACTTGTCTGAATTAGGATTCATTGGATTAAAAGTTTTTTTCAGATTAAAGATTAAACCTCTTGTACAAACAGTAGAGCCAATATATAGATATTTGAGACCTGTAGGGTCGAAAGATTAATAGTCACAAATGATCACACAATAAACATAAGTGCCGTAGGTACGACACATTACGGCTATAAGCTGTCAACTATCTTTCGTCACTTGTCACTCGTTACTCTTCACTTTATAGAATCCCTATAATCATTCATAATCCCCGTTCTGATAGTCTTTTAATTTGTCTGAACCAGGATTCTTGGGATTTCAAGGATTTTTGGGATAATACTCTGCTATTTATATTAAACTGCCAAACCAAAACAATTAGCCTATCTTTAATCCCATTAATCTCCACAATCATTCATAATCCCCGTTCTGACAATGGTTTAAAACAACAAAAGCCTTGAACAATCAAGGCTTTAAGAGTGGGAGTCCCGATGAATCGGGAAACCAATGACCCTCCTCCCGATAGATCGGGACAAGCTGCCAAATCGGGATGCTCTGAACCACTGAGCACTTTTAAAACCTTGACGAAATGCAAAAATAACTAATTTCGTTTAAAACAAAAAAGCCTTGAACAATCAAGGCTTTAAGAGTGGGAGTCCCGATGAATCGGGAAACCAATAACCCTCCCGATTAAATCGGGATGCTCTGAACCACTGAGCACTTTTAAAACCTTGACGAAATGCTAAAACAACTAATTTCGTTTAAAACAAAAAAGCCTTGAACAATCAAGGCTTTAAGAGTGGGAGCTAATGGATTCGACCATGTCCCTCCTCCCGATATATCGGGATCGGGATGCTCTGAACCAACTGAGCATTAAAACCTTGACGAAAATAAAAAAAACAAAACGATTTAAAATGAAAAAAGCCTTGAATAATCAAGGCTTTTAATTTGAAGTGGGAGCTAATGGATTCGAACCAATGACCCCCTGCTTGTAAGAAAGGTGCAACCCCATTTTTACCCCCTTTTTGGGGGGTTTTAAGAACTTTTTAAGGCTATTTGGGCTATGTTAATATTATTTGTGCTACGATAGTGCTACGGTTATATTGGGATATCTGATATTTTTCATTCCCCAAATAAATTAAACAATTATCAAAATCTATAATAAATATAAGTTTTCTTTAGCTTGTTCACAATTAAAATTAGGATTTACTTTTCTTCAGTCTTTGTTAAGACTAAGTGAGTTATCATTTGTAAACATAGAATAAACTTTTGTTGTTATTTTGTAATAGAGAATCTTATATACTAAAATTAATTACAAATAGTCCTTTATTAAAAACACAAAATAATTTTCTTAATCTTTGGATTTTAAAAACAAATTATATAAATTGAATTAGATTTATATAATATTTAATGTCGTATTTTATGTTTGCTTTGCCAATTATAAAAAAGCTCAGCACAATTTATAGCTCTTCAGTATTGAGAGAATTGGGCAGAAATGAATACTCATCTAAGATCCGTAGTTTACTGACCGAAACAAAGTTAGTTGATTATTTTTCTTATTTTAGTATTTCCGCATTTTTTGAAGAGATTTACCATGAATTAATTAACACATATAAGAATGAATACATTTACAAAAATACTTTAATAAATAAAATATATTTAGATAACCACTCTGTAAAATCTGCGTCTATGTTTACCGAATTTTCTGTAGGGTCCAGTATAGCAGATGTTGTTTTTTTTAATGGAACTTCTACAGTTTATGAAATTAAGACTGAATATGATTCGTTTTTAAGATTGTCTAATCAACTAATTGAATACAAAAAAGTTTTTGATAGAATAAATGTAGTGATCCATGAAAAACACTTAAAAAACCTATATAGCCAAATTAGTGATGATATTGGAATATTTGTATTTAATGATTCTAATGAATTGTTACAAATTAAACAAGCTGGATCCAATATTGACAATGTTGAAAATTTAGAAATTTTCAAATGCATGAGAAAAGATGAATATCTAAAAGTTATTAAAAAATATTTTGGTTACATCCCGGATGTTCCTAATACATTAATATATAAGACAGCAGGCGACTTGATAAATCAATTGGATAAAAAAGAATTACATACTGAATTTGTGCAAATTTTAGGGAATAGAAATTCTTCTGACAGATTTGCAAATTTCATCAATGCTCTGCCTTATTCACTGAAAGCACTTGCAACAACAACAAGTTATAGAAATCTCGAACAAAAAAAAATAATATTATCGCTTACTAAACCAATATACTAATTAATTGAAGGAGGATAAATGTACTGTCCATTTGTTAGAGGAAGAAGCTATGATTTATTAGCAATTAAAGATTGCATTGATTCTATTGATGAACATAATGGAATTCTGCCAATTATTGAACCTTTTAACTTTTCTGCGGTTGTCAACACCTGTAAAAAATTAAAAAAGAATGGGAAACCATTTATTCTAATCGTTAATCCATTAGTTGGAAAGACCCAAGAAGATATTATAGAAATCAAGAAAAATATATATACAAATTTAATTGATAAATTTCTTTTAGAGTATAACAATTATTATATAGCTTATCAAATAACTACTAATACTAAAAGAACAGAAATAATCGATTTTATTATGAAAAACAAAGAACGAAAAATCGTATTTATACATCTCAACGTATATAATGATCTTAATTTTTTGACTACCACTCTTAATAGTGCTGAGAATTTGTTCTATAATGTTTTTTTAGAACAAAAAGTTAGTGAAGATTACAAGGATAATTTTATGTCAAAAAAAATTCTTGTTACAGATTGTTTCCATAGAACACGGAACGCTGATTATCCAGAAAATGAGTTCTTTTCTGACTTACCTATTACTTACTCAAAAAAAGGATACGATGGATTTGGTGATTTTTTAATTGAAACTTTAGCTTATTCTAAAGGATTTGCCCCTTATGCAGTTACAATTCATTTAACTTTTGTCGAAAGTAATAAAATTTGGATTAAACGATTTATTTCAACTTCAAATACCACGAATAAAGATATAGCTGGCAAATTTCTTGAGGCGGTTGAAAAATTAGGTGAATTTATCAAAACAAACCCATTGTTTTTTAGTCCATATTCAACGGCAATAGAAGAATATATAAAGTTGTATAAAGCTGGGCATTTCCCTCAGTTGGGTACTTTAAAAAGATTGTCGATGAGACATCATCTTCAGTTGATAAAATTTTATTATTTATAGTTGCTATTAAATTAAATTTATTAATATATATTATTTAACTAATTATACGATTAGCTTTTTATTAACAATAAATTGGAGGAAATATGGATGAAAGAGCTGAATTTTTAAATGTTAAAATTTTCAGAGCTGACTTAGAAGAAAATTTGAATAAGTGGTTAAAAGATAACCCTGATTTTAAGATTTTTGATATTAAATACCAAACTTCACAAACAACTAATGGATTATCATATTCTGCACTTGTAGTTTATAAAGATCCAAGCTTATTACCCCAGGCAAGAGTATATCACTCTTAGAAACAATTCTTACAAAATATAACCCGGGTTAATCACAACCTTATTCATTGACTTAAAAGTGAGCTTTACTGCATCTTTATAAGTAACGTCTTCCAAGTGGTAGGGCTCCACTTCTTCCAAGAGAAACAAAGCTGGGTTTCCCAATAAATCCTTAAAGAAGAAAAAACCATCTCTGTGTTGATATAACACAACCTTTAATCCTTTGTACTGTTCTAAAGTTGACAATTTTGTTTTTGGGTCTGCATACTTAAAAAGGTTCAAATGACAAACGAATTCAACATGAGTGCCTAATAACATTGAATCTCTTTCAAGATTAAATACAGACTGCTGGTTAATATAACCGGACTCATATTTTACTTCTGTTGAGAAAGCATAATCCAATAAAATTATAATAGCTGAATCCCCGCCATAATTGTATATAAACTTTGGTGCACTTACTCCATTAACTGCCATATTAAACTCCTAAATACAGTGCTTCAATTTCTGTTGTGTATTCATTAAAATCAACATTCATACTTATAATTTGATATTTCTTAGAATTATATGTAAAATTTTTCAAATAGTCGAAGTTTATTCCGGAGAACTTAAACCAATCTATTCGACAATTTTCAATTTTATTTCTATACTTGAACCAGAATTTACTTATCAAGTCCCCATTGTGTAAAAATTCAGAATAGACAGTCGAATCTTTGACAAATGAAATAGAATAAATGCCATTAAGTGTTTCATAGCCAAGGTATGGAATATTTGCCGGACCAACTCCAGAAACTTTTACTAATGTTCCACCGGTTGGATATTGGATTGGATTATTGTTACCAGAGACTCTTGTTGTATAATAAAAATAGCCCCCATCTAAACCATCTGTTCTTATTTCTGAAATCTGAAAGTTTGATCCATTTGTTGAATAAATATCCCCGACTGCAGCACTATATTCCTGACTTATGCAAAAAACAAAATGAACATTATCAACTTCCCTAATCCCCTGTAAATTTATCATTGGGGTCAGAGTATAAGGAGCCAAGACTCCAGAAGTGCAAATATACAATTGCTTTTCTAAACATCTATCTTCTACATTCGTATATGTACCACTTTCAAAAGTACAATCAATTACCGAAAGAGTGTCGCTAAACTTTTTCCCTTTTATTCTTACAAAATCAATTAAACCATACTTATAGTTTTTTTTGTAATCTAAAGGAGTTGGAATAGCTTGTATATTTGATGAATTATAGTAAAACAATCTCGTAAAAAAAGCATTCTCATTATTTAGCATTCCAGTAAAACAACCGAAATCAATAGCAGAACTTTTAATTAAATCAGCAAGATTTTTTAATCCATTCGAGCTATTGAAGAAAACATCATGACTTTGTACATTTAACTCATTAAAAACTAAGTCTTTAATAACTATATAGCCATCAAAACCATATACTGAAGAACTTTCTTTGACACCTTCAAATAACCAATTTTGATTAATTTTTATTGAAGAAGGATAAGTAATACTTGGATTTACAACCTTATAAATATCAGTTATTAGTTGAGTAAAAGGAATAAATGTATAATCTGTATAATTTAATGGATTCAAATTTTCTTCTTCTGCACTTTCATCTGTGTCATATAATGCAGTTTTATTAAGAATATCTAAATTACTTGAGACACTAAATTCAATTTCTTTCTTAGCATAATGGCTTGAGATAGTATCCTCAATTATATTGCCTAAAAATTTTATATTTCCGTTTTGTAGGATTACAAAATATGGGCGTTTATCAACATCTGAATTATCAAAAAACAAGGAATCTAAATAACCTCCTAAGTCTCCTAATTTTATCTTAATTTCACCTGGTACTAAAAGAGTATCTTCAAGGTCATAGCTCCATTTTAACTGTCCTAAATCAAGTATCTTAATTCTTTTTTCCTGAAAAGTATAAGAGACATTAGACGAATCACCAGAATCATTTACGATAAATGTAATTTTAACTTGAATAGTATCTGATTTAATTATTTTTAATTCGCTTTCTAAAGTCAATGTATATGACATTATCTATACCTTTTGTTTATTTTTGTAGCTTTCTTATTCGTTAAATAAATGTCGTTGCCTTCAATCGTACTTTCTAATTCTAAAGAACCAAAATTACTTGTTTTAGAATTCATCATATTTATATTAAGAGCTTGTATTGCTGTTCTAACACTTTGTAACTGGCTAATAATAGCACCATCTTCTGAACGTACTTGATTTGCTGGGGTTACTTGAACACGCTCTCCGCTTTGAACCATCATAGGATAACTATCATTTGGGAACCCAGGAGGGACAACAAAATTCGCTCCAGAGGCAAACTTATTTACTTTAACGTTCCCACCACCATAATTAGTTACTGTTCCTCCATTTGCAAAGCCAAGCATACTGAATAACCCAACACCAGCACCAGAAGGAGCAAATGCAGAGAATAAATTTAATATCGCCCATTTTGCAATTATTTGTTCAACTGCTTGCATAGCATAATTTGCAAATCCAGCAAATGCTTTTGTCATCATGTCAGAATCTTCATTAACTTTAATTCGCAATTCATCAAATCCTGTCATAGCTCCTTCAATAAAACTATCCATAGCAATTTGAGCAACTGCAGTTTGGTCAACCCAAGATTCCATTTGTTCAAATGCTCCTATTGGGGTTGTGGATTCTGTTTTTGGAACGTTTACAGGTTGGATAGGTGAATTAGTTAATCTCTCATTAATAGGGTCAGATAGATTCCCAACTTTATCTTTTCCGGAAGCTCGAGTCTTAAAATACTCTTCATATTCTCTTGTTAATACTTTAAGTCTTTCAGTCCTCATTTTATCTATTTTACTTTCAGAAAGACCATTCTTTTGATATTCAGCCAATTCTTTTTCAATTTGACTCTTCTTCCAGTTATAATAGCTTGTGTCCTCAAACTTTACTGCTTCATAATATTCTTTCTGATATTCAGCTTTTGACTTTTGTTCTGTTTTTGCATTGTCAATTAAAGCAGATAAACGTTTTATTTCTGCAAGGTTCTTTAAGTAATCCTTTGAACCAATAACTAAAGAATCTTGTTGTTGAGCAAGCTGTTCTATCTGCTTTTTCACGTCACCAACAGTCAATTCAGCTTTTTTATAGTTGTTTGTTACTTGCCCAGTATACTTAGGATTAGTAAACCATGCTCCGCCATTACTATTGTCATCAACTAACGGTTTATATGGTTCGTTGCCTTGATTTTTCAAACGTTGAGCATTATCTTTTTCTTTTAGTTCACCCGGACGTTGTTTTGCGTAGTTATAAACCATTGCTCCGCCTATGGTAGCCGCTGCAATCACCCCAACCCATGGCAACAATGACATAAGAGCTGTTCTAAGCCCAACAACTGCACCAGTTGTCGTATTAACTTGACCGGCAGTAATTACAGAAGTTGCACCCATAAGAGCTTCGGCACTCTTTAACTGAATAATTAGCGGAGCCGCTTCCAAAGCAACTGAACCAATTCCGATAATAGCAGAAGTAACATCTTTTGCACTATTAGAACTGTGGTCGAATTCATCAATTACTGGGAGCAAAGCTTCAGCTATGAAACCACCTAAGGCAACTTTAGCTTCTTCAATTCTGGTTGAGAATGCATCATACTTGTCTGCAATATCTCGAACTTTACTCTTGACATCATTAATAGTGATGCCACTTGCCTGAATAATTGCCTGCAGTCGAATTTGTTTTTGTGATTCAGCATCGAGCTTTTCTATTGTTGTACCTTGTGCCTTAGCCAAGGAATCAACAATTTCTTCGTAAACTTCTTTTTGTACACCTAAGTCTTTGAGAGCTCGTGTAGATCCTTCAGAAGCTAAAATTACCCTTGAGATTCCTTCTTCAACACTCGTAGCATATCTATCTGCGGCATCATCAGCCATTGAGAATAATAGTACTTGTTGGTCCAAACTTATACCCAAGTCTGTTGCCTGGTTAGATAATTTTATAAGGTTTGCTTCAGTAACTGTATCTGATGTTGCTTTCCGGAAAAGCTCCATATCTTCAGCTGTTCCCTTGAAATTTGCTCTCAATATAACTAAACTATTAGAGGCTTTAATAGAGTCCATAACAGTTGCTTTTAGTCCTGTGAATGTATTCTTAACAAGTTCAACGGTTTGGTTAATCCCTGTCATTATTAAAGCCCATTTACTAAGGTCTTCACTTGCTCCCTTTGCCTTTCCTTTTATCTCACCGATAACCCCTTCAACTTTTTTGAGTTGTTCAGTTGTACGCTTTAGCGAGGCAACATCAACATTCGCCTCCAGTTTTTTGTTCAGCGTTCGCTTTAATTTATCATAATAATTTTGTAACTGGTCCAACTTCAATTTACCCAAAGAAGTATCAAAATCAATTTTAGTTTTTTGCTTATTTACTTCTTTGTTTAACTTATCTTGAATTTTTTTTATCTCTGCATTTAACGAATTAACGTCTGCCTGCAAATCAAAATACAACGAACCAAGTTTTTCACCACCATTCATTTTAGTATCCCTTTTTTCCGGAAGAATTCCAAGTGTTCAATATCCAATTCCTTTTGTTCAATCGAATCTACAAGCTTAAAATCTGCTTGACGATATAAGTTTCCTATATTCATAGATTGTTCAACCAAGAGCCTGTATTGCGTTATAAAAAGGTTTTCAACATCATTAATAGGGATGCTGAAAAAATGCGAAATCAAACAGTTACTTACCCATCGGCTAATTTTTTCGCCACTACTTTTTAGCTCTTTTTTTTTTCTGTTTCTACAAAAACAATCCCTTCAAGCTTATAAATTTCTTGAGCAAGATTGAATATTTCAGCAGAACTTAAATTTGCAAGTAAGTACTTAGGTTGGGAATATTTTCTTATTCGATATTTTTTGATTAGTTGATACCATCTCAGATTACGAATATTTAGTTTAAGACTATCTGAAACAATAATTACCGTTTCAAATAAAATATCAGAATATTCCTTTTCTTTTTTTGACTTCGCAAGTGAATATAATTTATTAACATCCTTTGCAAGTCTTTCAGAGAGGAGCAAGTCCTCTCCAAATAATTTTATAGGTAAAGTTTTAGGTTCGTGCATTATGCATACACCGTTTCTGCTGGAGTACCTGTAACCATAAGAACATAAGAAGCATTAATTTCTGGTTTATCAATATTCCCCTTGAATGTCCTTTGAGTAATTATTGCAGTCCCGGAAATTGCTTTGTCTGTTGTAAGACCTTTCCTATAAATAATTTTAAAAGGCTTCTCAACTCCAAAAGGTAATCCAATATTACTTACTGCCGGTTGTCCTTGGCATTTTAATTCGTAATCACCTTTAATTGCGTTTTCTACACTTCCAGTATTGTTTTTCTTCATTACTTTTGCAGTTCCAGAAATTGTTTGTGTAGCAGCAAAAGACAAAGAAAATGGGATATTAGTGGGTGTTCCAGATAATAAATCAGCAGTCGAATCTTGCATAAATGCAGATATTTTAATGTTTGATTCAGCTCTACTAACACTCCCTTCTTTAGCATCACCAGATGTGTTTGTATCGGTTGTGAATATTTCATCAAACTTCTCTGAATATTCTATATCTGTAACCCCTACTACAACACTATTAAGGGATATATCCATATCTTTTGAGTTTAATTGCTCACCAAGAGGCGTGCATTTATCCCCATCACCTAATACTTCATTTCCGATAGCTGTAAAAAGGAATCCCTCATCATATGCCAGATTCTCCCCTTGTTGATCAACTCGATACTTTTTATAAGCTTCAAGTTCATCTCCGGAAAGCTGTTGTGTCCCATTGATTCCAAAGAGAAAAGCTTCAATATTAATTGAACGGGTTGCTCTACCAACTAAAAACTCTTTACCATTCCCAGATGTACTACTGTCAGTAACATTCGAAGAATCGTATTCAGCACCAAAATCTGCTGATTGAACCGGATATTCTTTCCCATCATAAAGGAATTTAATATCTTTTCCTGTAACTTTCATTTTGTTTACTCCTTAGTATATTCAATTATTATAAAACTATGTTGTAACATCTCGTATAACTCGCTATCTGGATAAATCTGAATTAGTGGAGTTGCTCCAATTGTATAATGTAAAGTCCAAATTCTACTTGGAGCTGGGAAAAATTGTTTAACTGAAGTATTATACCCCATTAATCTCATATCAACAATAATCCCAAGATTATCAATTTCAGGATTAATATTTTTTATTGTATCTGGTAACGAACCACTATCTATCACCTTCCTATATATCGGCTTACCATCAATCCACCTCGCACCGGTTAAGTGTTCCGCAGTTGAATAATCTGCTATTCTGCTCATATTGCCTTCCATTAATTGTATTGTATATTGAACTGTTAACTGATATACATCATCTAACTTAGAATTTCTGGTTAGTGTTTTCCTTATATCAATAACATAATAATTGAGCATTACTAAACTGCCCTCTGAATCATCTAAGATTTCAATAAGTTTTTTTTGAACTTCTTCAGCCCTTTCAAAATTAGTATCATATAGATTAATTTGAAGAAAATGTTCTTGAAATTTATTAGCTGAATCTCTGCTGTAATTAGCCGGTAAAAAAGAAAATACTGCATAAGGTTCAACTACATCAGAAGGAGCTTCCAAGTACCAAAGTCCACCTGTTAATTCCGGAATAATTGTACCCTTGAGTGCTATTGCTTCTCTTAGTTCTTTCATTTTGTAATATCAGCCAATATTTGTTTTATTACATCTTTATTATTATTTAGAGCCGGTCTAAAAAACGGCTGTGGTTTCTGTCCCGCAAAACCTAATTTCCCTTTCCCATCTTCAGCTTTTTCTCCTGTGCCAAATTCCACATATGCAGAATAATCTGCATCCGAACTTATCCGGACAAACAATTCATTTTCGTTAACTTCATGATTTATATTGTCATGTAAGAATCCAGTTTTAACTGGAGCATTTGCTTGTGCTGCACTACTAACAACTACACCTATCATTTCTAATGCACCTAATATTTTAGGTCTTAGAGACTCCAAAGCTTTAGCAGCATTCCAGTTGTCTTTTTTAGCCACGTCCAAAAGTCCTATATTTATAAAGGACAAATAATCCACATGCAATACATAAAACTCCCAATGCTCCCCAAAACATATAACCGAACTTTTCAGCGGTTGTAACTTCTTTTTTGATAGTGATTTTAGTAGTATCAATAATTGTTGTATCAACCTTGAAGCTTGGGATATCAAGCGTAAAAGTATTTGTTTTGGGCTTGTAGTTAAGGTATACCTTAACTTTATCCCCTTTTGTAGTAACAATTTCTTTTGTTGCCTCAATCCTTGCTGTATCAGGGAACAACTGAAATATATCAACAAGCGAATCCGGAATTCCAATAAACTTACCAGAAAGAGAATCCATTATCTGTGGAACCGTTATTTCAATTTTTCTATCTCGGATAATAGTTTCAGAAGAAGAGCAACCGAGAAAAACAACCAAAGCGATTAAAAGAACCTTAAATAAGTTCATCGAGAATTCTCTCCTCCGGTTCAATGAGATTTAATTCAATCACTTTTGCCTGAACTTCTTCAAAAGAATCAGATTCAAAACTTCCAAACCTGTCCGGAACAAATGTTTCAGAACCGTTATAATTTTGTTTAGAGTCGCATTGAATAATCAACGATTCTTTGTCCCAAGTAACACGATAATTTTTAGTTAACCTTATCATTTTTCACCTTATACTTTATTAGTTATGACTTGCCAACCTAATGACTGTAAATGAGCAACTGCATCATCAGAGGCTGATGTTCTTGGAGTTCCAGTTCCATGAGAATGGAATTTACGAACCCCTGTGTTCTTTGCATTAACAGCTAATGAATTAATAAATCGGTCTAAATGTTCTGAAGATGCCCATTGAGTATTATAAAAATAGAATTCTCCACCGAATGCAGGTAGAGCATTTGAAGTTTCAAATGAATGATATAATCCATTATGATTCATTAAAGTTAATTTGGTAAAATTGGTAAGGAAAGATAAATCACCATATATACCAGAAGCGAAGTTTGATAAAGTAGTAATATTAACACAGTTAGAAATTGCATTTATATCTCCAACAACTCGATTTCTTCCACTTCCATTATTCATCCCAAAATATGTAATATTACTTCTACCTGAAAAACATGAAATATCACCATGTAATGCAGCTGTATCAATTCCAATTGTTGTCAACAAGGGTAAAGTGGCTAAGACCGAAATATCCCCTGTTAGTCCGTATGCTCCAAAAAATGTTCTTAAATCTGACATACTCCGCATAGCATAAATATCACCAATTGCCCCTGAAAGGAAAGGTATAAAACTTTGAAGTTTAGTTAGCTTTGTTAAGTCTAAAATATTTCCACATATTTTTGAACCTCTGACATCATAAGTTGTCAGATTAGTTGCATTTTGAAATGAAGAAATACTTCCATATAAATAGTTATTCCCAGTTGTACTACTTACATTTAAATAAGTTAGAGTACTTAAATCGCCAATTAGTTCAATTATGTATTGACCGGCACTTGAATAGGTTTTTGTATGAGTTGTATTTGTTGCTGTAATTACTTTTGTTGTCCCATCACCCCAATCAATTGTTCCTGCCATACCCGCAAGCCTAATTGATAAGGTTTGAGAATAAGGAATTGAATATTTAAATTTGCAAGGTTTGGTTTGGTTACGTACTTCCAAATCCCCAAGTTCTGGTTTACATATTGGAGTAACAGCTATTCCCAACATTATTCTAACCCAATCATTGTTGCAACACTATCAATTGAAATTCTTCTTAATCGCCATGGATAAGTTACCCCTTGCAAAACATAAGTATTAACCCAAGTTGTTTGGTCGGCAAACATCACTTTAACTGCACCGGTTGTATTAGCTTGAACAGCTCTACAAATACGAGTCTCGTCCGTTGTATCACTCGGAGTAAACTCAAATGCCTTTGTAACCGGTCCTAACCGCTTCAAAAGCATTTCAGAAATTTCTCTATATCTTGTATCTTCTGGTAATTTAAAATCGTCAGTCATTATAACCTCCATAAATAATTATATCCAATTTCAAAGGCACTCCCAACAACAGTATAGCCAGCTACAATTGCAATCAATAGAAAAGGGATATTTGTTATTTCAATGCTAAATAAAAATATTGCAACTATGTACGAAATGATGTTGAGAAATTTAAGTAAGTGCCAACCATCACTTACCATGGTAAAGATAAACTTAGTATACCACGGTCTTTCATTCCAAGCAAATCTCCCCTTAATCAACCACCAATCTGTTTGAAAGACAAAAGTTTTTGGATTGAATTGTAAAACGTCCATTCCTGCATTTGATATTCCGGCAAGGCACAGCATTAACACAAGGATTGAGTAATTTACTATTTCAATTAAATAGGTTGCAAAGCAGTAATCAAAAAAGTTAATCACCAAATTATATATTTCAAGCATTTAGAACCTCCTTAAATAACTCATAATTAAAAGCCGGCGATATATCAGACTTATCAGAACGTACGTTACAATGCCCGATAATACCATTATAATTATGATAGTCTTTTGAATAATCGAACGTCCCTAAAACGTTTTTTGGAATTCCAAAATCAGCACACAATTTTTTGCACAATTCAGCTACAGCAATTATTTGTTCCACTCTATAATCAGCAAAGAAATATGATCCACGCCAAAGTTCTGGGAGTTGTTTTACCTTACCAAAGAACTTTCCAAAAGTCCACTGATAAACGACATCTTTCCCAACGGATTCTCTTGACAGAATCCCCTCGTTAACTAATTCTATTCCAATAGATTTTTTGTTGCATGCCAAATTATCAGCAGTTGTTAAACCCAAATGATAAGCCCAATGTTTGGGATTAAAAAGACACAGGATATTCCCAAACTTATCAATAATAAAAGGAACGCCAACTCTACCAGCTTTTTGTTCAAAATAGTCCCTAACGCTTTTCGCAGTTCCAGAAGAAACTGTATGATGTAGTACAATTTGCGTTTTTTTTGTTTCTTCCGGAAAGTAATCTTTCTCTGGTAGAAAGTCATTAGTAATACTTAACTTATTCATTTTTATGCTCCTTAGGTTTGTAACCAACAAAACTAAGTCCAGCAGTTATCAACATAATAGGAGCTTCCCATTGGTTTGATTTAAGCCCTATATAAGCCCCTAAACAAATGAGGCAACAACCAAATAACGTACTCGGTATATGCTTTATCCTGCTAATCATTTTTCCCCCTATTTTTGACTAAAAAATAGGTTTTAGTAATTGTATATATGATACCAACCAAGACACCTACAACCTTAAGTACATCAATCGTAATGAACACAATGTCCGGAGTTGGTGAAGTGACAGGTAAAGAACCAACTGCAAAAGGAACTCCAATACTTGCTCCGAGTTTCTTAAGATAATCGGTACCTTCTTTGAAAGTCTTTTTCATGCACATTTAATTCTCGCTTTTCTCACAATCCACTATTAAGTAATTGTTCATCCCCATTGGATTGTTTGTAATTTTCACTTTATATTTTACGGAATTGATTGTAACAACATCACCATATTTGACATCCACAATTGACATATATATTCTGTGAGTTGTTACTTGATTTTGTTTCTCATTTTGGAATATTTCATTGCCGGTTAACAATCGTATTTTGCAACAAAGAGAGTTTTTAATTGTACTATAAGTCTCTTTCGTCAAGCCTTTGTCATTTGCAAAACTAACACGTTGGATTGTGCACACGTCATTGAAATAATCCTCAATCATGCTTTTATCCTCCTGTAGGGAGCAAAAGCACTCAATAAAGATTGTGGATAAGATTGGCTAAAACTAATTGAATGGTCTGCTAAGCTTTCGGAATTAATTCCCTTTTTCGCTTGTTGATTCAATTCAAAAGCTAATAATCGTGAAAATGGTATTTTTAATCCCTTAGGAAAACTAACAACTGATAACTGAATATATTCACCTTCTGGTTCTTCTATAAAAGTCTCTTTACAAGTTATTTCTGTATTAGTTACCTCTGTCACTTCGTAAACGCCATCATTGAGAACACTTGACTGCACCCGGACATGAGCGTGTTTCATAAATCCGGAATCAAGAAACTTCCCTAAGCTATTAATAATCTTGTTATCTTGGAATGATGTATAAGCCGATTTCAAATAATAATCTTTGTTAAAACAATTTTTTGTATAAATATTGTAATAGCTTGAATCCTCTTTAACTAATTCAAAGTAATTTTTGCAATAGTCAAAAAGAAAATTTTGCAAGTCGGGAATCAAGGCAATAAGTAATTGATCTTTTGAACTGTCTTGAATCCCCAACAATTTTTTAGCTTCATCCAAACTTAGAATAGCCATTATTATTTACCTGGTTCTTGAGTTTCTCCTGAAGGAGGAGTTTCTTTAGGTTTAGGTTTTTTGGGACATCTTTGTATATGCATTGGCATAACTTCTGATGAAAACTCTTGATTACAATATGGACATTTCATTTTATTAATTCCCTGTTGTTATAAAAATGTGAGGGGCTAAGCCCCTCGAAAATTAACCTAATATTCTTACTGCTAATTCTGGTCTGGCGGCTTTTACCCCAAAAAGCATATCCATAGAAAGGATTTCTTTTTTGGTTTTAATGTCATAACCAGCGACAACTCTTAAGGATAGTCCTTCATAACTAATTGTATATCCTTCTTTATTTCCGAGTGGAACTTCTAAAGGACGAGTGACAAGTAAACAAGCTTGTGGAACAAAGGCTAAATTTGCAACGTGTCCACCGGTTGTTTTATCTGGAAAAGTAATTGCAGTATCCACCGTATGAACTGCACCAATAGGAGTTGAAGTAGTAATTGATACTACACCTGCAACAGCAGTTGCATCTGAAGCAGCGGCATAAGAATAAGATTTCCCATCAGTAATCAGAGAGAAAATATCCCCTTTCTTAATAGTCTCAGTACCAGCTCCACCTTTGAGAACAATAGTATAAGAGTCTTTAACACTTGCGGTATTCACTTTTGGAGCGGTTACGGCTGTGAAACTTCCTGCAACATGTGTTTGTACTTTTTGGCTCCAATAGTTGTTTAATCCTTGGATTCTACCAATATTACCTTCTCTCAATGCTTCAGTACTTCCTGATTTTTCAGCATTTACAATAGCAGGGATATTAGAAAACTTAGCATTTGCAGAAGTATTCCAAACTGCATTTCTACCTGCCGCTGGGCATTTCATATCATTTAATACTTTTGCAGCATTTGAAAAATCAGTTAAGTCATCTGGAGTAACACCAGATTCACCAACATAATTTGGTACAAAAGGATAAAAATCAGAGAATATAGTTTCATCAACAAGTTCAGAGATTGCAAGCATTGCTGGGTCAAGATATTCTTTTTTGAAGTCAGCTAAATTTAATGCTCTTTCTTTTGAAGTCCAATTAACTGAAACATCAGGGATATAGCTAAGCTGTACATCAACACTATCTTGGCTAATATCCTGTATATCAATTTCATCTGAAAACATATTAGCTTTAAGAACTGTTGGCTTTTTAACTCTTATTGTATCCCCTTCTTTCTGATATTCGTTTGAGAAGTTAGGATAAACTAAGTATTTCATTACCAATTGATTTCTGAGTGTTACTAATGCTTCACGAGCAATTGTTTTTGTGGTTAAGAATGTATTTGCCATAATAATACCAGCTACGGTTTGTTTGGCTTCTACAATTTGAGACATTAATACAAGTACCACAAAACTTATAATTAATGCCATGAACTGATTGTGCTTAAAAAACTTTTTCATTTTTATACCCTATTTAGTTAGACGTTTTGCCATATATTCTGTGTCTGACAAATCATCCAAGTTAGGTTCAGTACCTGACCCACCACCATCTGGTTTTCTTCCATTAGTTTTGAATTGTTCCTGAACAGCAGAAGCAATGGAATTTGTATACTCAGTTGCAAAAAGCTCTATATTTGCGTTAGTGCTATCTTCATCAGAACCAATTAGAAAATCAATTAACTTAATTGGGATTTTCTTTCCAGTTCCTAAAGTAATAGCAGAATTCTTAAGCTTTGCTTTATTAGCTTCGGATTTCATACTTTCTAAATCATTAGCCAATTGCTGAATCTTCTTTTGGTCTTCTGTTAGTTCCGGGTTTTTTTTCTTAACTTCTTCGTCGATTAGACCAGGTAAGGTTTTATCCTTGAAAGTGTTTATTCCTTTAGTTACAGCCGAATCAGTTAAAGATGTTAATAACTTCTTCCCTGTTTCGTCTTTTTCTAAATATTCTTTTACACTATCATGGTCAAGTGGTTTTATATTCTGAAGAAACGTAATTTCTTCAGCTGTTAAAGCTTCACCTTTTTGGATTTTTGCAATTATATCAGACAGTTTCATTAGTTTTTATTCTCCCATCCTTGGAGTCGTTAATTCCTCCAAGTATTTTTACGTGAATTAATGGGATTAAACTAATTTATTTTTTTTGGCTTGTCATCCTATTTTTTGTTAGGATTTTGTTTTTAACCATTCTTGATAGGTAATATTTGTGATTAGCTTTTTAGAAACATTATCTTTTCTCGTTTTTGATTCAAAGCCTTCAATTTGGGTTATTGCCTTACAACGACAGTTAATATCTTCTTCCGGAATACCACATTGACCCGGACCTTTAGTTTTTACCCCAGAGGGCAAAGTAAAGTTACCTTCTTCATCAGCAATTTGACCATCCATTTTTTGGTGGTTAGTTCTTGTTTTTTCATCAAGAGTTGCAACCCAGACCTTTTTTATTTTATAACCCATATTATCAGCTGCTTTTTTTGCTGTCTCAAAAGTTTTATTTGTTCCCTCAGAAAAGGCTCTGTGCCCTTCTGTCCTTGCTATTCGCATTGCTCTTTTATAACTAATTTCTGTTTTTTCAGAAATCACTTTTGCTACTTTCGCATACCCTTTTCCCTGGATAAGTCCTTGAGTAATTTCTTCACGGATTGTTTTATTTAGGGCATTTATTTGATCGTTATTTCTTTCAGTCCATTTAATTCTATCTAAGGGATTGAGGACAGATTGTTCAATAGCATTCTTTGGTAATAATCCAAAGTTTAAGCTAAGACCAATCGACTTTTCTAAGTTGAAATATGTAATATTATAAGTTTCAGAATAAATACTTTTAATCGTTTCTTTTATTGTTGCAGTAGTATTTTTCTGTAACTCAACTAATTGCTCTTTAATTTTATTTTCAACATTAGAAAGTCGGTTAAGCTTTACAGCATCACCAAAAGACAAATCATCACCATACTTTTCATATAATTTAGCAATTTCGCTTTTAATTTCCTTGAGTGCTTTTTGATATTGTTTAAGCAATTCCCTTTCTTTGTTTTGCAACAACTCTTGGATTACTTTGTCAACATTATTATTCTTCTGCTTCGACATTATCTCCCCTTTCTATAATATTTATCCATTCTTTTACATGCCCAAACTGTGCATAATAATTACCTGCACCACTTGTAACTGAATGTGTCTCCCCAGTTCTTTCATCATGAAAAGTAACAAATATCCTTACAGAATCACCAAGCTTATGTAATTCACTACACATATCTTCCATTTTTTTTAGAATTGTTTCTTTTTTATTTCCACAATTAGAATCAAGTAAACTATCTAAATCAGTCATCTTCACTACTCCTCACAATTCTAATCGGAACAGGATTCCATTTGAGGATTAATCGTACACCATAGATTAACCGCCAATAAAACTTGTGATTTTGTAATACTCTAATTGCATCTTCAAGGTCAAGTCTAATTTTTTTATTAGTTACTTTTCTGATTTTCTTGGTCATTCGGTTGTTCATTGTTATCCTCTTCAAAATTAAGATTATAGTTGTCAGCATCTGCAGCCATTTTTTCTAATTCAGTTTGTACATCTTTCACAAAAGGTAAAAGCGATAAACGTGTTTCTTCACTAACATTGCCTTTTAATAGTTGACTAACTTCAGCAGAATATTTAGTATCAACCGGCAGTGTTCTCGTAAATACCATTTCAACTTTTTCGGGGTCAAAGATTATCCCTTTTTTCTTCCATGCACTTGCAAGAATTCGGAACATTTCCCGATTTGCCTTGGTAAATTTCCTTACCTTTTTAATTGCTTTGAATTCCAAACCTACAAGTTTCCATTTCCTTGATTCACCAGACATTGCTGAACCAGAAAACTGTTCATCAGTCATATCAACAGATTTGGAAAATTTATATATATTGTCATTTAAAGTTTTCTTTTGATTCTCAATAGCTTGAATAGCTCCATTTAAGTCTTTAGTAAGGAAACCAGCGGTTGCACCCTCCGGAATATTTAGAGCACCAGTCCGATGTGCAATATCAATTGTTTGCTCATCAAGTTCAGCTCCGGTTACAGTAAAATAAGCAGACCTAAATTGTTCAATATCATCTTGAGACATTGTAGTTACACTATCATAAGCATTAATCAATTCGTTAACTTTTTCAAAATCCCCTTTTTCAATATCATTATTTGGATATTTAACTACAGGCACGTAATCAAATAAATGAGGTCTTGGGTTCATTGCTTCTGAAAAAGTATCTTTAAAGTAATTCCCATTCTCATCTTCAATGTAGAAAGTAATATTTTTTTTGTCATACCACTCAACCTTTTTTCTTTCAACCATTCTCCCATCAGCAAGTTGAACTTTTATTGGATAATAAATCATTGCATACTGCAATTCATCGATTGTTGCGTCATTTATGAATATTACTTCCCAAGGACTGATATTCATAACTCTTTCGTTTCCTTCAATATCAACATACAGCAAACGTGCCGCAAATCCACAAATACAAGCCAGTTCCCCTGTACGAGAATCAAGGTCATCAATATTATTTCGAGACATAAAATTTGTAAAGTAGTCAATTATAGTTGAGGATTTATTTGGTTCAAGAAGATTATAAGTAATTGGAGTTCCATAAACATAACCGACTGCTTGGTCGATTATATCACCTCGATAATCATTTGGGAGCTTATTATTTTCTTGTAGAAACTCTTTATTTTCATGATGAAGAATATCAACATCTCCAGTATACTCATCATAAAGCTTTGACACCCTTTTTTTTGTCGTTTCATTATCAGTAATTAAGTCTTTAATAATTTGACTTTCTAACTTATTGTCGAAATTCCGTTTTATTACATCTATTATGTTGTTAGACATTTTTTTCTCCTAAAAAATATTTTTACCTGCAGTTACTTTGTTTTTTGAATCTAAATATTCAGCAATACCAGTTGTTGCATCTGGAGCATCATCATGTTTATTGTCACCCTCTTTTTGATAGCTTGTCATTGCAGTATAGTATTCTTTCCATTTATCTTTCCAGTTAACTGGAAAGTATATTCTGTTCTTTACCACGGTTGCATTACTAAGAATTCGAGCTTTTTTATTCTCGCTTTGGTGAAACCACTTTATCACTACTGATTTAGTTTTGTATTTATCCCAAATGTACTTTTCGACATTACGAGCAAATCCACGCCCTCCATTATTACTCTCAATTCGTGCTTCTTTTACATGATTCTTTACAAGCATTTCACCAACAGCCGGTTCAGTAATCTCCATTGATTCTTTAGTATAAATAACATCAATGATGTAAGCTTCGCCTTGGTAAATTCCATAACATATTGAACATAAGTAGTCCTTTCCCTCATCAGCAGTATCGGTATAATTCATTATAGCTTCAAAGAGAAGTTTTCCGGAAGAAGATTTTGGAAGTTCTTCATAAGTCTTAAACTCTGTATATAACCGCCCCTTAACATCAATAGGTTGTTGGTTGTAGTTTGCTTCCAATATTTCTTGTGGTTGTAAGCTTTGTAAAGTTTCGTATCTGGATTTTGAAAGTAAAGAAGGGCACAACATTAAACCAGATTCTTCATCATAAGCCTTGTACTTAATTGTAAACCATTTATGAACTTCAGAACTTCCTAAGATAAAACCACACAAGTCTTTTTTAGCCCAACGTGTCATTACGATTATTTCTAAAGGCTCGCCAGCTTCTGCACTTACACGAGAAATAAAAGTTCCTGTATACCATTGCCATATCTTCTCTAAAGCAGTTTCATTATAAGCAATTTCTGCACTCTTGACTGGATCATCTACTATCAGAACAGTCCCACCTTTCCCGGTAATTGAACCACCTATTCCAGCTCCTAAATAATTGAAATGTTGCCCTTCAAGGCTCCATTTCTCATAGCTCCCATCACCGTGTTTAATTTTTGTTGTTGGGAATATATCAGAATATACATACTCATTTTGAAGTTTTATTTCTTGAATTCCATCACGTGTATAACGTGCAAAGTCATGTGCAGCGTTGTCATTATATGAGCATTGAATAATTCTATTTTCGTTATTCCTGCCTAATATCCATTGGCAGAAATTAATTAATGTACGTGACTTTCCATGTTGAGGAGGCATATTAATCATGAGTTTTCTATAAGGCTTACCCTCATTGTTCAATAATTGCCCATCATAAAGTTTTTGCAATGTGGAACATAACTCAACCAGGTGAGTTCTATCATCAGTATAAAACTTAGGTGAAAGCAATTGACAATAATGCCAAAAGCTTCTCCTTGCTAATTCGCATTCTGCTTCATATAGCAGATAATTATGGTTCTGTTTTTTTAAGTTCATTTACAAGTTTAAGAATGTCTTCTGTTTTAATTCCAGAAAAATCAACATGATTATTTACGTTGCCTTCAAGAGTAATTTTATCCTCATAAAGCCCCAATATTTTATCCCTATCTTTTGCAACTTCCAATGCAAGTTTTAAGTCCGCAACCATGATAAATTTACCATCCTCGTCTATTGCATCTTTGTTAAAAATAAAACTTGGAGTAATAGCTTTGTGATACAGATATTCTCTATCACGGAGGGCTTTAGCATAATTTTCTTCTTTCTTCAAACCGCTTAGTCGCTTAATTTCTTTTTTGGCTTCTGATATATATCTTTGTGCTTGCCTAATAGAGATATTAAATTTCTCTGCTACTAAGTTTGTAAGTTCAACATTTCGTTTTGATTGTAAATAACGGTCATTTTCTAAAATTAAAGAAACAACCGCATCTACACGAGCCCAAACAATGTTTGTCTTTTTATCTGCTTCCATTATATTCTTTTAAGTTGGTATAAATGTTTGCAAATTGCCAATTACGGCAAGTATTATATTCAGGTTTGAATCTATATGGGCTTGAATTATTCTGCATATCGATTTTTGTAATGGAAATTTCTTTTGCATTCAAAATAACAACTTCAATCCCATTTTCATTTTTTACAATTGTACTGTTAGAAGAATAAACAAAAGCTAAATGGAAATTATTAACCCACTTATAAGGCTTTGACACACCACATAAATAGTAAGCTGGAGATATTTCCTCATTCATTACTAAGTTTTGAATTAAAAGGGTTTTGTTATTTATGTGAGTACTATATTCACCCAGCAAACATTTGGCACAATGCACGTCAAGGTTTACTCCTGTTACATATTTGAACCAGATGTAAGAAAAAGAAGCTGTGACTTTAAGTGATTTAATTATTGGGAACATCTTTCCTCAAGATTTTTTAATATTTCTTCAACTAAAGGCTTGTGAGTATTGTGTCTAAAATTATCTGGATATTCCATATTGAATTCTATTTCCAGAGCTTTGATGTATTTTTCTTTGCCTAAGTTTTTAGGGCTCTTACAAATAGCATAGTTTTGGCTTGTTCCCCTAATTACTTTCACATCATTAAAATATTTTTCAACTAAAGATTTTAGACTTTCGACTGTGTGAAATCTCTGCAATGTCCAATTGCCTTGGCGAAAAGTTGCCGAAAAATTATTCTTATCAAGAAATTCAATTATCCTTGATTTCATTGTTGTTTTTGTAGCACGTGTTCTTTCATCAATTTTTTCCATACTTCTTGTTGCCATATAGAAAGTACCGTTGCTTTTCATTAGGGCATTACAGGTTGTCATTACATAGTTTTCATAGTCTAACGACGTAATAGAATTTATAACACTATCAAGAATCACAATATCAAACAGTTTATTTAAGATAACATTCCTACGTATATTGTCAATGTCCTTTATTACCTTGGAAATTAATATTTGGTGGTTATTCTTTTTGAAATATGGTTCATAGCCTAAAATATTATACCCCTTGCTTTTAAGGTAATTTACATACACAAATTTACCAGCCCCAAAATCAATAATATTTTGTTCTTTTTTGAGAACTTTCAAAAGGTGCTGTTCATATAAAGTTGATCGTATACTTTCCTTTTCATCTGATTTAATACGGTTCATTTGGCAATGGTATTGCACATAAGGTTTGATATTGAGAGCACCATAATTATACTCTCCATAATCAATTCCAATTGCTGCTAAGAAACCATCAATTTGTGTATTTGGCATTTTGTATATTAATACCGGTTGGTTATAGCTCTTCATTACATACGCATAATCAGAGTTTAAAATAATATTCCCAAATTCATCAACAACTACACTTCCCCAATTATCATAACGTAAGTATAAATCTGCAATATGTTTTGTTACTGGAGCATTTTTATTATCACCACAAATAACATTTATGGAATCAACAAAGCTATATCCAAAAGGAACATCTTGAATATTAAGAATTTTCACGTCTGTTTTATTTGTCTCAATAGAGTTGTGAAATAAGTTGAATTTTATTTCATCATGTAAAGAAATATCCTTAAGTAATATAGCCGGTACGTTATTTATCCCTAAACTTTTGCAAGCTCTTATCCTCTGGTGCCCAGCTGTCAAAATACCTGTTCCATTAAGGATAATCGGTTTTACCATTCCGTACTTGGATATTGATTCTTTTAGTTTCTCAAAAGCATCTGCTGAAATAACACGAGGGTTATAATCAGCCGGATGTAATTTTTCGATTGAGTAATCAGGAACATAATTCATCTTTTACCTTTCAACAAATCAAAAATGAAACCAAAATTAGTCCTGTTTTTTTCAATAAAATTTTCATAGGCAATAGTCAGCATTTCTAATTCTTCATCAGATAGATAAACAGTTATCTCCCCAAATTTTAATGAATTTCTAAGTTCTTGCGGTATTTCTGATTTCTGCCTTTCAACATCAATGGTTTGCTCATTGACATTTATTTCCGGAATTTCTAAGTCAATTAATCTTAACGAAGAAAAAACATCTGGTAAATCAAGGGATATTTCATCAACCAATAAATGCACATCTTCTGTCCATGTACCTTGTATTGTATCGGCATTAGCTGCTATATTGGCGGCTTTCTCTTTCTCAAGTGCCCAATCAACAACACGAATATTAAACTCTTCATTATTAGGCGTGATGATCTTGTTTTCTTTTACCACTAATTCGTTACCATATTTTTCTCTTAGTGCCCGGACCCGCTGGTGTCCTGCTACTAAATTTTTGGTTCTTGAATTATAAACGATTCCGGAAATATCCCCAAATTCAGAAAGAGAAAATTTTAGCCCTTCAAGCGCTCGTTCTGAAATCTTTCTTGGATTGTAATCAGCTGAGTTTAACTCACTAACATTAGTAATCATTTTTCTTCTTCCCATATAAGATTGATTCGATTGTTTTAATGGAAGTACAATACTTATCAGACAGGAAAAATCTTGATTCCTTTCCTGTTTTACCTTCTTTTCTAAGCTGTTGGTATTCTTCTTCAATTTTGATATTACGAATCACAACATCAGATAAATAACCATGTTTAGAACAAACCTCCAAGATATCAAGTACAAATTCTTTAGTCATGACTTCCATTAATATTTTTCCTTTATAAACTAATTATTGACGGTATAAAAAGAATCCTAATTTTTATTAGGATTCTCATTTTCAGCTTGCATTAAATCAAATATTTCTTTGAAATCCTGTAAAACTGTTTCTTTTGAGATAAAAGGTCCATATTCAAAAGTTGGCATACTCTTAAACTGTAAAAATGGATTTAGTTTTGGTGGTTCATAGGTTGTCCCAAAACAAGGCAATGGTTTATTGATATTTGCAACAAAGTAATCTTCCATTACTTTTTGAAATTCTGTTAAATCAATTTGTTTAACTAATTTGTTCAGCTTTTTGGGCTTTTTCTTTGAGTTCGCAACCATGAAAAATAATCCCATCTTGTTTAATAAATGGATGTTTAATTGGGTAACTAAATGTAATCAACACGCTTTTCATTGAGTAAGTAAAATACTTTTCAATATTCTCAGTTATACCTTTTGCAAGTATGTTGTCTTCCCAGTACAAAGTTTCACATTCAAAGTTTGATATCTTGATTCCATAAACAAAAATATCCTTTCCATGAAATTCAAGTTTCAACTGAGGGTGTCCCATTAAGTATTCTCTAAGTTCCTTCATACTTTTATTCCTGCGGAGGCAAAGCTCTGCATTAAAGTTTAGTTTTTGTACATAGTACATTGATAAAAGTATAAATAAATGAATTCCAACCCATAAAGATTGAAGACATTATCATATGAACTAAAATTTGGATTTAATGGAGTACATCGAGAAAATTGTTTATTAAGCTCGTCAATTTTCTGAACAATTTCTTTTTTTACTTCTAAGAATTCAGAAACAGTATAAATTTTATTCCCATAACTCTCGACAACCTTTTTCGCTGCATTTTGGAGCTTATTTTTAGTTTGGGTTCCTGTTACTATATGAGCATAGTAATAATTTTTAGGCTCTTTTTCGACTTCTAATACTCTTTCATAAGCTCTAATTTTACCTGTAACTTCAAGCCACAATTCACGATAAACTGGGTTGTCCCCAATTTTAGCTAACGTTATCTTTTCTAAGTTAATTAATTTTTCAATTTCTATTTTAGTTTTCATTTGATACCTCCTTAAATAAAAAATAATGATGTTTGTTTGGTCTGAATTTCCTTACTGGTGGTTCATTTTGGAAATACTTATTCCGGAAATCTAATATCTTTTCAACTACATCCGGGCAATAGTAAAGGAAGTCTTCGAGTTTATCAGAAGTAGTGAATTCGTCTACTTCCATATAATTATCATCACGGAAAATATGAAGTTTAATTACTTCAAATTTGACTGACTTTTTGACAGTTGGAATTGTAATTATTAAGCCCCAATCAAAGGTCATAGTTCGAATAAATTCCCTATCGTCATGAGTAATAGATTTATTATTTCGATACATATTCATTCCTCTTTAAGTTAATAAATTCTCTTATTTCATCAGCTATTCTAAACTCCCAATTTTTCTTACTAACATCAGCTGAAGAATAACGTAATAAGGTCCAACCGTGCCTAATAGCAAGATTATATTTCTTACAATCATTTGAGTAACCGGCTCCCCTTGTATGCCTGCCACCGCTAAAAATACCACCCTCAAACTCAATTGCGAGTTGTACTTCTGGGACAGCGATGTCAAAACGGAAACGTCGGTCTTTTAGAAATTTGTACTCCAGAACGTGACTAACTCCAAGTATACTTAAAGCTTGAGAAATAGCTGAAACATAGTCGTTCTGTTCAATGGTTATTTTAGGTAATTTTTTAGGTTCTGTTTCTTTTTGCTCAATCGGTTCTTTTGAAACAGATTGTACCTTTGCAAGAGTCCACCCGCTAAATCTGCTCACATTGCCTCCGCTAATTTAACGCATAACAAACGGAAACAGGGGTAGAATGATTTTTTAGGGCTTGAGACAAGTATTTGCTTGTCTAACATTTCTGGAACGCCCAGAACGGGTCTAACGACATTTTTTGCCAAATAGCTATGAGCATTATTTTTAGTCATAAAACACACTCTGCCATTTTTGGGTCAATAATGCGTGCTAAAGATATTGTTCTTTTAGATTCCATTAATTCAATAATTTCAGCTAACTCATTTTGAGAAAACAGTTTAGAGTTATTGGACACGAAATCTTTATAATCAGCAATTATTTTCTGTGTTTTCTTACTTTCCTCAGCCTCCCTTTCTGCGTTTTTTTGCCTCATGTCGTTAACAGATTGATTTTTTAACATTTGTTTATTTTTAGCTAAAATAGTTTGTGTTTTTTCGCTTACTTTACGACGTAATATTCCGAGTAAATAAGCAGTATCAGTTCTTTTAGCTTGTTTAAGCGACACGAAAGCGTCAACAACCGTCTCCCAAGAATCGGTTTCGGAGAAACATTCTGGTGGTTTTTGAAGAAAATTTAAGACAGGTTCAAGGTCAGCTCGTTTATCTGTGTTCAGATTCATTGCGTATTTTCTGAAAAGGTAATCAACAGAACTTAAGAGTTCAGATTGACTTTTGAAGTTGGGAATTTTTTCTTCTAAACTTTTAGAATCAGATTCAAAAAAATCAGCAGTAGCAGCAGCACGGCTTTTTTGAGAATCTTCGCCAATACCTAAGTGGTTTAAAGTACTACTACTACTATCTTTCTTTTCCTTTCCTTTACTTTCCTTTACTTTGTTGTTTGGTTCGGGTGAACTTTCTGAGAGTTCGGGCGAACTTTCTAAAGGTTCAGGTGAACTTTTTTTAAATTGTGTTTTTTCCTTTCTTTGGCGTGATTTTTCTCTCTCTGTTAACATTCCAGAGAGGGTTTCTTCAACCTTTTTTGTAGTGAAAATATCGGGTTCAACCTCGTAAATAAGCTCTACATCTTCTGATTTTAGCACATCTAAAAAGCGATCAAAATCCTCAAAAGATAGTCCAAGTTCGAGGGCAACAACACCTTTATTTCTCTTCTTTGATAGGTCTAACTTGCATTCAGAGGATTCAGCAATGAAGTTATTCAATGCCCAAAAACGACCTTCCATAGCCCAGCCATCTCTTCCGTAAATTGTCCGCAACATCTTAAATTTTGGGTGTCTGTGCGAATCGGTTCTATGTGGATAATAATCCAAGTTAGTTTTCATAAGTTTACCTTACTGTTCTTTTTAGCTCTTTGAAAAATTCAATCCTGCGTTTTAGTTCTTCTACTGTCTCAATCTCCATGGAACGACCACCTCGACTAATCCATTCTTTGTGAGCTGCTTTGAAATCCGGACGTTGTCCCGGAGGACATATTCTTAATGCATAATGTTTGGCAAGCTCGTTTGCAGTTGCTCTTAACTGAGCTTTCTGTTCATATACTGGAAGCTCTTCAAATGGTTTCCTGGTATCAATTGAAGTTCTCATTCCGGAAGAAATTTGAACACTAACTGCAATGGTTTTTTTATTAGTTACTCTGCTTTTCAAAGGGACAAAATTTCCACTTAAAGCGGGCATGTAACCCTCTCCAAATAAAGAATCGACATAATCACTTGCACCACCTTTTTTTGCATCATCAAGGGCATGTTCTCGTTCTTCTTGAATCGTTTCAGCAAGCTTTACAATGTCCTTATCCTGTGGAATAAATATAAATGCATCTTGAACCTGTAAATGCTCTAATACTCTTACAAATCGTCCAACAGCTTGTCTAAAAAATAGTTCAGCCTTAACATTGGTAAGATATACTCCAATTCTTAATCTTGGAATATCAACTCCTTCAGACACCATTTTCACACTTACAAGCCATCTTTCACGTGAATCCTTAAAAGCTTGTATCTTGTCAATCCCATCACCTAAATCTGTTACTACAATAGGAGGAACTATTCCGGCAACTTCATAAATTACCTTGGCAAGGTCTTTTGCATGTTTTTGATTAGCAGCGAAAACTAATCCACCTGCATCCGGGTGAGTAGTCCTTATTTGGGATAATTTGTTATCAGCTGCACGAAACATTTCTCTTACATACTCACCTTTTGGGTCAAGAGCAGTTTTAAGTCGCTTTGATACTTGGTCAGGCGTTAAAGAATCCTTGAATGTATGCTCAAATTCTGATCCTCCAACTTTCCATTTCATTTGTCCATCGAAAGTGTCGAAGTAAACCGGTCTGCAAACATTCTCTTCAATTGCTCTTTTATAAGAATAAGTATAATCTGCAATACTTGTATTATTATCATCGTACCTAACAAAAGGTATTGGAGCATCATCAGAACGGAAAGCAGTTCCGGAAATATTAAGTACAAATACTGCTTCGCTAAAAGCTTTTTGTATTGCAATTCCCCATGTCAAGTGTTCTTTGTTACCACAATGATGTACTTCATCGAGGACAACCATTGTCCTCTTCCAAGAAGTGTTTTGAGCGTGTACACCGGCTTTATCCATACCAAGTAAAGCATAAGTTACTGCAATCCCGTGATAGTCTTCTGATTCTCTTCCTTGGGAATTAGAAAAGTCCGGGTCAATATCAAGTCCACAATGTTTACTTGCATTTATTGCCCATTGTACTTTGAGTTGTTCAGAAGGAGCAACAATAACAACTCTATCAATTAAATCTCTCATAAAAAAATCATGAATAGTTCGGAGTGCAAATATTGTTTTTCCTGCTCCCGGAGTTGCAACTATCAAAGCAGAGTTCTTTCCGGAATTATATAGCTTGAGAACTTCTTGATAAGCTTCTCCCTGCCATTTTCTAAGGTCAAAAATACGATTAGTTATTTTTCGCATTTTTGCCTCCACTCCAAATAACAAAAACACAAAATAGAAGTAACCAGGTAACATTTTTAGGAGGGAAAGTATGTACTGACTTGTAATTATTTCCTACTATATTAATAGTTGAGCAATTATCATCAGTCAAAATAGATACACAAGCGTTTTTAATTTTCACTAAACACCCCCCGCCCCATCTTTTTAGGTTGGGTTCCATAGGAACCCAATAAGTGTTGTTTAGTGGTCAAACTTTTGGCTAAATATTTCATTACAACAAGTCGAGTAGTAAGGTCTTTTACCTTTTCTTGTAAATCCAGGTTTTCATTTTCAAGAGTATTATATTTTTTTTGATTCTCAATCTGGAGTTGCATTAAACTGTTGTACTGGTTTTTGTACATATTAAGTTTATGGTTTTCTCTGAGAAGCTCACAAGACAAATAAGTACAGGCAAAGAAAAGTATTAAACTAATAACTGTTGCTGTTAGCATGATACCTCCACATAACCATCAACCAAACGAACATGCTGTGGAATAAAATCAAGAAGTTCAGTTCTATGAGTAATAAAGAATGTATTATAAACCCCATTCATTTCATGGGATTTTTTCAGCATATCAACATAATTAGCTGCTGCACTATCGTCTAAAGCTCCATCTTTTTCATCAAGGAAAGCAGTATCAATTTTATTTCCTTGTTGCCTTATGACATAGCTAATAGCCTGTTGGATAGCTGTTTCAATCCAGACTCTTTGTCCTCCGGATTTATTACTAATTTCACAAATACCATCGTCTTCAATAATATTAATGTCAAAAGTTTCTTTTTGTTTTTTCTTATCTGCTGAAAGCTTAGTTGTTTCAAAAACAATCCTAAATTTAGATTCAAAAAGTTGTAATAATTCATTAGTTATTGTGGTTATTTCAACAGCTGAATTCTCTAACTTTAGAACCGGAATTCCGTTTTTATCAAAAGCCTTGCAAATAAAATTCCAATCGATAATTTCTTTTTGAATTTTATCTCGCTTTTGATTTAGTGTGGTTGTTTTCTTAATATTCTCATTAAGAACTGTTATTTTTTCAGCAGTTACTGTTATAGACTTTTCGTAATTTAGAACCTTATCCTTGTTATGAGCTAATTCGTTTTTCAACTCAATTAATTCACTTGAATACGTTTTCAGCAAACCATTTTTTTCATCTCTTAAATCGTTTACTGTTGTAACTATTTCTTTCTCAATTTCTGAGATTTGTATTGCTATATTCTTATTAGCCGTTTCGATTGTCTCAACTAAATCCTCAAATGATTTTTCGAGCATCTCAATCTTTTCGCAATTTGATTCAATTTTTATCTGGAATGTATCAATACGCTTTAATTGTGATTCCCAATCGTCAAGAGCCAATTGAAATAATTCTGAATCCAAAGAGCTTATTTCTTGCCCTTCTAATTTTAATAACTCTTTTAATGCATTAAGCTCATTTGTATTATGGTTGTCAATTAATTCATTCAATTGTTTAGACATTTGAAAAGTTGATTGATTAAGCAATGAAATTTGGGATTCATATTCGCTAATTTTTTCAGCTAATGGATTCAATTTTTCTTTGTCAGAATAAGCATTGGAAACGAATCTACACTTTTGTCCTATTAAGACATCACATGGAACATTATCAAGAATTTTAGTATTGAGAATTAAAGCAGATTGTTGTTCTTTAAGGTTCTTAATAATAATTTCATATTCTTTTACTTTACTATTAGCTTTCATATATTCTTCTTTTTTTGAAGAATATAGGGTTTGATATTCATTCTCTTTTTCTTGTAATACATCAAGTTCTTTTCTTAACTGTTCTTTTCGTTCTTTGTGCTTTTTTAATTTACATTCAATATCAGCAATGGATTTAAGCTTTTCTTCAATCAAGGGACGGTTTTTAATATTTTCTTCCATACCCTTTGTTTCTCTATTTAACTTCCATAGTTCTTGCTCAATACTATCTCTTTTCTCGATTAATTTTTGTATTTCATCAGCATGTTTACTTCTGATATTACTTATCTTTTCTAAGAGTTCTTTGTTCTTTTTGGCAGATTCTTCAAGCTGTAATAATTCATATTCAGTAGTTTTAATTTGATATTCAGTTGATAAGATTCTGTTTTCCAGTTCTTCAACTTTCATCTTATAACCGGCACTATTACTCTTATGTGAATTCAGTTCAACCTTAAGATTCTCTAAATCGTTTGGATCTACATTGAGTGCTTTTATTTGCCCTTCTACATCAGCTAATTCTAACTCTGCACTATTTAATTTTTCTTTAGCACTTTTCAAATAACCCTCATATACATCAAGGTTGAGAAGTTCAAAGAACAGTTTCTTCCTTTCAGTTGGTTTAAGTTGAGCAATTCCTTTTGCCTGTTGTCCGCTGAAGAAAGAAGAAAAGAAAAGCTGTTGAGTGCCTAATATTTTTTCTATTTCTGAATCGTAAGTGGTTAGTTTCCCATCATTAAGAGCAACTCCATTACACTTAAGATAAGCTTCTGAACTTCCAGTAAGAGCATCAATCAAGATTCGTGATTCATAACTTTTACCTTTGTAGTCGAATTCTAAAACCCGATAAGAATCTTTTAGAAAAAAGTGTGTATGTAAAGAACCATCTCTTGAAACAAGGCATCTGTAAGGGTGAAGATTTTCCATTATTGTTGTTTTCCCTGAACCATTTTTCCCAATAAATGCAACTATACCAGGTTTGAATTGTGAGAAATCAATTTCAATTTCATCAAGTCCTAAGCCCTTTTTAATCCCTTTTGCTCCTCTAAGTAATAATTTATTAATTTTCATTTGTGCTCCTCAATTGATTCAATTTTTGATTTAATTGTTTCGGGTAACTCTTGACTGATTATTCTTGCAAACTCAACCACTTCTTCAAATAGTGATTTTGCATCCATAATTTGCTCACTTCGAGATTCTCTAACGTCCGGGATAACCATTTCTTCAATCTTCAAATTCTCACCAAATAAAAATTTTAATTCTGCTATTTTTTCAGCCGTTACCAAATTACGTTCTGATTCAGCAACTGAGTATTTTAGCCTAACTTCTGAGTTTGGTTGTTTTGCTGTATCAATAGTTTCTAAACTATCTTGAAAACTAAACTCACCATTTTTGAATTCAGCAAATAGAGTAACCATTGGATTTGCGTTTTGAAAATAGACTTGTTCAGTCTTCATTCCGGAATCGTCAAATTCAATTACTTCAAATGATTTTGGTTCAGTCTCTCCCCAATTTTTGTTGTACATTGAACCGGAATAAACCATATTTGGAGCCACTTCTTGACGTAAGTGTATATGTCCGAGTGCATAATAATCTGCATTTGCCTTTTGGAGGGTCCTTGGAGCAACCATAATATCTTGAGAAACTAAAGACTGTCCTGAGCTTAATCTGGAGCCAACAACATTACCATGAAACATTAATACTTTTGGACAACTGTAAGGAGTTGTAACATCACCTATTAACTCAAAAATCTCTTCAAACTTTTGAATAAAATCTGCGTTGTTATTATCAATTGAATCATTTGAAACAAAATTTGATTTAGTTGGATAAGGAACCATTGAAACAATCAAGCTTAATTTTTCCGGAACATTAGCATTTTCAAGAAGATTATATTCGTCAATGTTCTGAGTATTTTGAAATAAGTCAATTCCAATAACATCTAAATCTTCAGTTGCAAAAATCTTATCAGAATCAATTTCATTTATCAGTTCAACAGAACCAACTTCATCATGAGCATTATTGCCTTTGATTATATAAATCCTATCAACATATAAACATAAACATCTTAATTTATCAAGGATTAAGGGTACTCCTGATTTTTGCGAAAAGGTTTGTTTCTTCTCCCAAATATCACCGGCAATAAGCAAAATATTTACTTTATTATTTTTAACAAACTCTTCAAGCTCGTCTAACGAACTAATAAGTTTCTGGAGTTTTACTGGGTCTGAATCTGCGTGCCAATCTGCTGTGTGAACTATTCTAATCATAATGTCACCTCTTCATCTGGCATGTTAAGAAGTTCTTCAATTAATTGTATTTGCCTTTCAAGAGGTGTCTTTTCGATTATTTGGGCTGTTGGAATTATACCTTTTGGGTGTTTATAACCTTTTTTATTGATTAGTTCTAAGATTTTTTTGACTCTTTCAGTAACTGGAGCCCCTCTAAATGATTCAGCATTTTCATGATTCTGTTCAGTTAAAGTTAATCCGGAAGAAGTTGTTTCTTCTTCATCTTCTTCATCATCAGTTAATACCTGAATATTAGTTTCTTGAACCTGTTTTTGTATTTGTTCTTCATTACCATATACAGAACTTGCAATACCTAAACGTTTTTTAGCTAATTCCATACGTAATATTTTTTGTTCTTCCGGAGGGAGTGAATTAATAATTTCGTTTTTATCTTCAATTACATAAGGGATTGCAAAAGGTTTTTTAAGTTCTTCAAGTGGAAATGATGTAGGTATTTTTGCTAAAAGTTTATTGAATAATCTATACATTGCATTACTTTCAGCAAGTGCCTCGGCATGACTTCTACGTCCTTTAACTTGTCCTTCTCCTTTAATATTCCCATTTCTGTCTATCTCTCCAGGTTTTATAAATTTTTCTTTATCCCTATAATAATCGTACTTCCCAGTTGTAGTTAACATTTTTGTCGAACCATCAATGCTTTTCATTATACCGGTTACCTCATGAATTACAAGGGTTATTCTTCCTTGTTCATCAGTTCTACGGTCAATTGGTCTTGAACTTTTAATTTGAATTCCAGCCTGCTGGGCAATTTCGTTTAATTTGGATAAATGCAAACAATAACCCCCAGTTTCATTCTTGTATATATCTTGATTGTTGCCATAATTATCGAGCTGAGTATTTACAGAAACCAAAGCAACACCAAATTTTAATGCCGGGTCGATAAAACCAACTGTTTGTGGAAATAATGGAATTGTCACTGCTTTAGCTCTTTCTACAAAAGCGACTAATGAATTATTATCATTAATCCTTTCATCTGTAAGTTTAATTAATGCTTGGTTCATGTGTAGCCTCCTCAAATAGATTTGGATAAATACTTTTTACTATCCTCTTGAAGAGAGGGTCTAATCCTTTGGCAGTCTCCGGAGTTAATTTTGCCATAGCCTCCCTATCAAGTGTAATTGGATATTGCCTTTTTCTGGCAGATTTGTTATTTTGGGTTGGGTTCATAAGTACCTCATTGTTATGTATTTGTGAATTGCGACAAGTTCGCTGCAATCGAGCTTGTCGCTCTTTTTTAAGTTCTTGCCTACATGAATAGCATAGATTTGCTTTTGGATTTCTAAGTATAAGGTTGAGTTTTAGAAATCTGCCACATCTGTCACATCGTTTTGTACTCATTTGGTAAAAAGGAAATTTCATAGACTTACCCTCCTGCCAAAAATTCTATTGGCTATATCTTCTGCTGGTTCTACATTTAAGTTATCTATATTAATTACTTCGTGTTCATGGTTCTGTTGGAATGCTTTGATATCTGATATCCGGAAACGATAATTTGTTTTATTCTGCTTATCCTTGTATTTAAGAGCTTTAATTCGCCCGTGCTTAACTAAGTCTTTGAGCTTTTCGGTACCAATGTGAAGTAATTTAGCTGCTTTTGTAAGGCTTACTTCTTCAATTGAATTTGCGACATTAGTGTCTAAAAGTTTATTTAACAAACTTTCGACTGTAACCATTTTATTAAACAGTTCTTCATTTGTCACTAACATTATCTTTTCGCCCCTTTCAAAAGTTTTCGAAATCTGCTAATTGCTTCTAATGCTTTTTCTTCAAGTCGGTCAACTGAAACTTTCATCAATAATATTTCTTGTTCTGTAACTTTTCCGTCTGCAGTAGCTTTTTGCACCTGTATAGAAAGTTTTGTTATCTGTTCAGTAATGTTCGAAATTAATTGAAGAGTATTCCCAGTAATAGAATCACAATTATATGGAGTTGATGAGTCTTCATCTAAGACCTTAATTATCAAGATATACTCTTCTAAAGGTATTGTTTTGGCTGTATCACCAAGAAGGTAGTACAATCTATGAGCAGTGAGACCTGTTTTGACTGCTAACTCAGTTACACTCAATTTGTCTTGTTTCAAAAATTTTAATTTTATTTCTTTTAATGAATCCATTTTAATTTTTCTCAGTATTAATCACAGATTTTAGAATATTTTCACATTAATTTGCATAAGTACGGCTATGTTCTTTGTCCTTAATGTAAGTATTTAGGTTGCCAAAGTGGGATTCAAGCAAAGCCAGGAAACTCGGCTTTACTGTACCTCTTTCTACCATATAGATTATGGAAGTAATTGGAGAGTTCAATAATTTTGCTAAATCATTCTTTGATTTTCTGTTATCGATTAAGAATTTTTTGAAGTCAAAACTGATCATGACATCACCTTTTTTAAATTGTTCTAAACTTTTCTAAACTTTAAGTGTAATATATTATTTCCACCGCTATATGTCAACAAAAAAGTTAAAAAATGTTCAGTTTTGTTAAAAACTATTCAGTTTTTTTTTATTAAAAGATTAAATAAGTTGAGAAATGGAAAAAATAAATCCTTATTATAAACTAATAGAGCAAATTCTTGCAGACTTTCGCATAACTGCCAACGGCATGCAGGACAAATATGAGCTAAGAAGCTTTTCTACAATTGTTAATAAGTTAAAACGTGATGCTGATAGGAAATTGCATCCTGAAACTATTGGGAAAATTGAGAAAGCTCTTAATATTATTATTGATGATTCAGACCCAGAAAATATCACTTACAAAGTTTTAGAGCCTCCAGTAACAAATAAAATTTCAAATATATCTACTAATGGAATAGCTATTGAAGGAGCTAAGACAATAGGCATTGTTGATAGCTTAACTGAAGGAATTGAGGAAATGCGTAAAGATATCCTTGCATATACTATCAAACAATCAGACAAAACTGATATTTTTAAGGTTGGTGAAGATGTATTAATTGATACGTCAGAAGAAATTAAAACTAATGATATTGTAATTGTTAAGCAAAAAAATGGCGAAGTAAAAATCAAAAAATGTATTGTAAATGAGTTATTCTTAATTTTAGTCGATAAAGATTTTAATGTTGAACAAATAGATTATTCCCAGATTGAATATATGTATCGATTGTATGGGAATGTAATAAAATACTGATATTAATTTAATTAACTATACTTTTAATCAGCTATTAACATAGCTTATTGTTTTTCGAGGGATTTATGGAAAGGAAACTATTTTTTTTATTAATTCCATTGTTTTTTTTGGTTGCCTGCTCTGTACCATATAAGATACAAAAACAAACCGATAAATTTTATCCGGATAGAACCATATATAATTCCACTCCTATTATTTTAAAGAATTCATCTCCATTTGATATGGCAAAGATGTCTGTACAATTTGTCAATATAGTTACGAAAGATTCTACTTTTTTTGGGTTTGTATTTGACTATACTGCTGATAACTGGGCTTTTTTAGAGTCTATGTTATTGCTTATGGATGGAAAAACCTTTGAACTAATACCCTCTTCTACACCCAATCGAAATACTATTTTGGGTTCAATGGTTAGAGAGAATATTGGATTTCGTTTCTCATCTGAAATTATTGAATTATTAAAAAATTCAAATTCAATCGATTTAAGAGTTAAAGGACAGAATCGTTCTTTTGATTTTGCATTAACTACTGACACAAAAACAAAATTAAAAGATTTTCTTAATAACAAATTTTCAAAATAATATATTTTTAATTACTTATTTCAAGAAACATGTCTGACGATATTAATATACTTAAAAAACTTATCAACGAGAACCCTTATAACTTTTCAGAGGATTATCTCGAGAATCTTCGAATAATTCTCAAAAAGAAGGAAAGTTGGGAAGAACAATATCCTCTAGTAAAAAAAGCACAAGAAGCACTTGGCAATAACAATATTGAAGAATCAATAATTTATTTAGAACAAGCTGTTGACTTAAAATTTGAAGGGAGTTTTGTCTACGATAAATTAATTGATATTTATGGAAAACGAAATAATCTAAATGAAGTTATGAGGATATTAAATTCAGCCATATTTGTCTTTTCGGAATTAGTATCAATAAGTCGTGGAGACAGAGTCCCAAAGTTAGAAAGATATAAGAAAATGCTTGCTAAATTAGTTTATTCTGAAGATTCAGAATCCAGTAGAGACAAATAATGAAAGGAATATACGTTCGCAAAGATAGCCCATATTATTGGTTTCGATTTTATGATTCGCTCGATTCAAAGAAAAAACGAAAAGAACATAATACAAAAATCCCAGTAACCCCTTCTGATAAACAGAAAATGTTAGAACGAGTCGACAGAACTCCGCTAAAGCTTTCTGGCACTCCAGAGCTTTGGAAGCTCGTCAAGGAAATGAAAAAAGCTCTAAGTGTACGAAAATTTGAAATAAATGCGAATACAAAGATTTCAGAAAAGGTTTACTTTAAAGACGGATACGAAAGGTTCAAACAGGAAAGAACTGTTCCCGGTTCTAAACGAGAAATTAAAAACAAGACGTTAGAGAATTATAATACTGCTGTGGATCATGTCATAAAATGTGTAGGCAACAAACTAATAAGTAGTTATTCAGCTCCGGATTATGAAAAGCTATTAATTTATTTTGAAGAAAAAGGGCTTTCCAGGAATTCACGCTCTATTTATACCCGAGCCCTAAAATCATTATGGGAATTTTTCTTTAAAAAAGGTTGGTGTGCAATCAACATTATTGAACCGGTTACAGGTGAACAAAAAGACCCAGACCCGATTCCACTTAATGAAATGATGAGAATTATCACTTACTTTAAAGGCGACAATGACTACCCTCATCATTACTATATTATATATTTTATGTTACTAACAGGTTGCAGACCAAGTTCAGCAATGGTTCAGCTTAAAGAAAATATTGATTTCAAGAAGAAACAAATTTTAATACAGAATATCAAAACTGGGAATAAAAAAGGTAAACCATTTTACATCTTCCCGATTTACAAAGAGCTTGAAAAGTTATTGATTGAAATGGGGATAAAGGAAGGTGACACTGGTAGGATGTTCCCTCAATATTCTATCTGTCCGCAAAACTACACCTATCCCCTAACCTTTTGGAAACGTTCAATGGTTCTTTTGCTTAAACATAAATCAATTAGCAGGAAATATAAATTAAAACAAATTAGACCTACATTTGCCTCTTATTGCATTAATGTACTCGAACTTGATATTTTTACAGTTCAGAAACTTCTCGACCATACAGACATAAAAGTAACGGATAAAAATTATGTTTCATTCAAGCTAAAAAACGTCCGGGAACTGCTTAATGATATGACAAAAGAAAGTTTTTACTTTGGGGAACTGTAAACGCCTACTCAAAAAGTGCTACGAAATGTGCTACGCTTGGGAATTAATTAATATTTAAAAAGAAAAAAGCCTTATAAATTGTTATTTTATAAGGCTTTAAGAGTGGGAGCTAATGGATTCGAACCAATGACCCCCTGCTTGTAAGGCAGGTGCTCTGAACCAACTGAGCTAAGCTCCCATATATTTTACATCAGCATTTCAAAAACGTTTTGTAAATATAAGGTGTTTTTTTTGATTATGCAAGTGTTTTTTTATTTTTTTATTATTTTTTATAAAAACAAGCCCCACGAAAGATAACTTTAACGTGGGGCTTCAAATTCCCTCAACAGATTAATTCTATTTCATCAAACTCATTTTTTTGGTTTCCACAAAACTTCCTGCCGTTAATTTGTAGAAATATATTCCGCTTGCTACTTTTCCATTAAACGAAGCTGAGTTCCATAATTTGTTATAACTACCTGCTTCTAATTCTTCATTAACAATTGTAGTTATTTCATTTCCTAAGATATCATAAATTTTTAAAGAAACAAATTGTTTTTCCGGAATACTGAACGAAATTGTAGTACTTGGATTAAATGGGTTTGGATAATTTTGATTTAACACATATTCTTTTGGCAAACTATTTACATTTACCTCAATAATACTTGAATACTCATATTCGCCATTATTATCAATTTGTTTTAATCTATATGAATATGTTCCATGTAATTGTTCTTTATCTATGTATGAATAATATTTATTTGAACTACTATTACCATTTCCTTGAACAAATCCAATTTTACTCCAATTTGTATTTGAGTTTAGTTTTCTTTCAATTTCAAATCCGTAATTATTAATTTCGGTTGCTGTATTCCAAGTTAGTAATACCCCTGCATTAGAACTTTCAGCCTCAAAAGATACTAATTCAACCGGCAAAGGATTATTGGTTGATTTAGAAGCAACAACAAACTCGCTGAAAGACTGTAACCCTGGAGCAGTAATTGTTTTATTAATTGAATTAACTGAAACACTTGTGCATTCTTTCCAAGGTGCAGAACTATTTACTCTATGTAATACAGTCAAAGTATTGTAATCAGAAACTCCCGTTAAATCAGCAATATCAAAAGTTAAATCAACGTCATATGTTTTAAAAGTAGTACCTATTTGCCAGTAGTGTTGAGTGCTAATGTTATTAATACCTGATGGTAAACTGCCATTTGTACCAGGATCTTTAATTATTTTATTTGCATAAATTCTTCGTAAATCTCCATTATCTAATGTAGGCTCCCCATTAAATGCAAAAGTTGCTCCAGAGATAGTCTTTGTTTCAGGTATACCTTTTGATGCAGCAAATTCAAAAAAACCTATAATCTCTTGAAAATCTGCTGGATAAGCATTAATATTAAAATCATAGTATCCCCAATAATCCTGAATAACTTCATTTATTGTAGTAAAATCAAAAGAAATCTGACCAACACCCAAGTCCAACAACCAATTTGGATCGCTATTGTCAACATCAATATTACCCTTTCCATTACCTGTTATGGTAATTCCTGTTCCAACATCATGTGCTAAAACAAACCCATGTAATGCTGGTTCTAATTGATTAGCTGTAGGATAAGGAACAGTCACAGATAATCGACAATTTTTAACTATTAATTTTACTTCCTCTCCATCTAAAATAGTACCTGTCCCATTTACATAAACTCTTTCATCTCCAGCTTGCCCAAATGTATCCCAAGGATCTTCAGGATCAACAGTATTAATGTGATGAAATGAAAATAGTGAGAAGTTTTCTAAACGAAGTTTAAGATCTGCACCCGACACATGAGGGAGATCTGTTTTACTAACAAATTCTGAACTTGATGGATGATTAACAGCACCATGTTCACTCCAAGTGAATTTTTCATAAGCAAAGTTGTCAATATCTGGAACTATTAAATTTGTTGTATAAGGAGAACCATCATGCATCCAAAAATTTGTATCGTCAAATTGGAACATCCAATTTCTATTTGGAGGACCTGCCTCTAAATTCCGAAAAATAAAATTTATGTTTTGTCCATAAATTGAATAACTCATACTTAACGCTAAAAATAGTAGTAAAAATATTTTTTTCATCGTTTCCCCGAAGTTTTGAATAAGTTCAAACAAGATAAATATATTCTATTATATGTTTCAAGAAAAATATTTATTAATATGGTGCTATGTGATACAGATCAAATAAGACTTAAAGTATGTTTAAAATAATTAAACCCCATAAAAATGGGGTTAATAAAGAGAGCGAGCAACGGGATTCGAACCCGCGACATTCAGCTTGGGAAGCTGACACTCTACCAACTGAGTTATGCTCGCACAATTGGGATACAATAATAATAAATTAATTTAAATTTATCAATAAAAAATATTGTTATTCCCCGCTTTCCAAATCTTTAATTAAATTTGCAGAATCTTCTTGTTTAAACTTTGCCAAAATAGGAGCCAACGATTTTTTTAATCTAAATTTTGCTTCATCATAAACCATTGGTTTTAATAAATAATCGTCTATTCCGGTTTTTAAGAATTTAGCAAGAATAGTTCTATCATTTGCAGCAGTAATAACAATTACCGGAAAATCTATATATTCGTCTCTACTTCTAATTTCTTGTAAAAATTGATATCCATCCATATTCGGCATTGTGATATCTAAAAAAGCAATTTGTGGCTTTTCGGTTTCCATTAATTGTAAAGCTTCTCTTCCATCATGTGCTTCAACTACTTCAAAATTAAATACTTTTTGAAGTATTCTACGCATAAAAATAAGGACTGTATTATCATCATCAATAACAATTACTTTTACCATTTTTACTCCTTTTAATTAATATTATTTAGCAAAACCGTATTTAATATGCCAAAAATAAATGTAAAAATAAATATAATTATAATTAAAGCTATAACAAATAGTGTAATTAATTTTTCACCTAAATATTTTAACAACTTATTAAAACCATTATAAATTAAAACCAAAGTATAAAATTGGAATATAATACTTAACGAACTTAACCTAATGTTAATAAAAAACAACTCCCCCAATAAAGCAGGTATTGATGAACAAATTATAATATTATACAATATATGTTTTGGAAATTTATACTTAAATGCTGAAAACGTTTTATAAATTAGTTCAATTGATAGGATTAAACCAAAAACTAATGCTGCAAATTCAACAAATCCATACAAAACAGAAAACTGAAGATTAAATGTAGTAATTTCAGTTGTTTTATATTTAATCCCAATAAAATAAAGACGTAGGACTGATATTAAAGAAGCCATCAGAGAAAAAGGAATTAAAAAATTAAGTATTAATTTTTGTATCTTTATATATTCAGTTTCAAAAATTTCCCATCCTGTTTGAGGATGAATCATTAAATTCAATAATCGTTTGTACATATATTTAATTTAGTTTTATTTAAATTTAACACTTTAAATAATAATTTGCCTTTTTTAATAACAAATTGTTTAAATAATGAAAAATTTTCAATTCCTTCAAAATAAAAATCTTGAAAAAATAACAATTATTTCAATTGTTGTAATTAGTTTCTTTTTTTGGAATACATATTTAATATACCCAATAAAATTGTTTATTGTTTTACTTCATGAAATTAGTCATGGAATTTCAGCTATTATTTCCGGTGGAAAAATAATTCAAATTGAAGTTGATTACTCTTTAGGTGGACTTTGCACGGTTGAAGGCGGTAACGAAATTTTAATTGCTTTTTCCGGTTATATTGGGAGTATTGTTTTAGGTGGATTTTTATATTATGGGGCATACCATAAAAAGTATTTAAAAATAACTACAAGTATTTTAGCTGCATTAATAATTTTTTTTGCTGCAAATTACATTAATAACTTGTTTGGAACTCTTTTTTCAATACTATATTTTTTAATTTTGTTATTTATACCCAGATTAGTTAATGAAAAGATTAACAAAATATTTTTTAGTTCTGTTGGTTTAATAAGCATGCTTTATGTCTTAACCGATATAAAAGAAGACTTATTTACATTAGAATTCAGACAAACAGATGCTCAGGTTTTATCAGAGATAATTGGTTTTCATCCAATAATCTGGGGTTTGTTGTGGTTAGGGATTGCTACATTAATTATTGTTTATTTAATCAAACATACAATAATTAAGCAGAAATAGTATCAGATTCATCTTTAACAAAAAAAAGAATTATTAACCCAATTATAAAAAAAACTCCAATGCTCAAAATAGCTATTCTTTGGTCATTAAATAAATAACTTGCAAGTCCAAACACCAATGGTCCCAAAATTGCTGAACTTTTTCCAAAAAAACTAAAGAAGCCGAAGAATTCAGTTTTTTTATCAACTGGAATAAGTTTACTCATAAAGCTTCTACTTGTTGATTGTGTTGCACCCATCACTCCCCCAGCCAACAAACCAACAAAATAAAAGAAATATCTCATTAAACTATTTGGTTCAATATTAGTAAACAGTAAAGATAATTTTATTAATACTGCATCACTTGAACTGCTGAAATACGCTACCAAAATAGTAAATACCCAAACATATAAACTATAAATAATAGCTTTTCGTTGACCTATTGCATCGCTAAGGATACCAAATAAAATTGACCCAACAATTGCTGTTGTTTGAACAATAATAAAAAATATTATCAATTCAATCATAGTAAAATTAAGAGTGGAGCTTGCATAGTTACCGGAAAAATAAATTACCGTATTAACACCTTCAATATAAAAAAAGAATGCAATAAGAAATATTGTTAAATTTCTGTAATTTTTAAGATGTGAAACGGTATTCCAAACTCTTAAAAATCCAACTTCCCAATAGTTAATTTTTTGGTCAACTTTCTTTCTATTATCTTTAATAAATAAAAATAATGGAAGACTAAAAATCAAAAAGAATGCAGCAGCTAACAAAAAAGTTTCTTTAAGCATTTCGGAACTAATAAAAGGATAAGCTAAAGCCAATGATGCCAAAGACCCTAAATAGCCCATTGCAAATCCATATCCACTTACCCTGCCATAATTTTTTGGAGAAGTTATTTCCGGCAAAAAAGAATCATAAAAAACCAAACCGGCTTCAAACCCAATATTGGCTAAAACAAATAAGCCTACTCCCGATAAAATATTGCCCTTATCCAAAAAGAACAACGAGCCGGTTGCAAAAACACACAATAGTGTAAAAAAAAGTAAAAATCTTTTTTTCCCTGCAGAGTGATCAGCCATCGCCCCTAATACTGGAGAAATAAAAGCAGTAATAAGCATGGAGATGCTTGTGCCAATACTCCAATATAAATCGCCTATCGATTTCCCTTCCGCAATTACATCCTTAAAGTAGACAGCATATAAAAACGTAACAACAACAATAGAATAAGAAGTATTGGCAAAATCAAATAATGTCCAAATAAATATTTGGGATTTATTAGATATAGTTAAATTATGAAGATTTCTTTTGTGGAGTGATATCAATCAATCCTCGTCCAAACTTATTAAGTTTACCACTTGATTTGAGTTCATTTAGAATGGCATCTAAAATACCGTTTATAAATTTACCACTTTTTGATGTGCTGTAATCTTTGGCAATCTCAATTACTTCATTAATTGATACTTTTGGAGGAATATCCGGGAAGTATAATAATTCACAAATACCAATACGCAATAATAATTTGTCAATTAGTGCAATTCTATCCATCTCCCAATTAGCAACTCTATCGCTAATCATTTTGTCTAATTCAGGGGCATATCTCGTTACAGAGCTAATCAATTCTTTACAAAACAACTTATCAGCAGGAGACTCAACATCAGCAAGCAAACCTTCTGTCAGCAGTTCTATTCTGTCTTTATTCATTTCAAAAGCATATAAAATTTGAAGTGATTTTTCCCTTAACGACCTTCTATTAAATTTTTTTGAACTCATTCTATTTCCCTAAATTTCAAATCGATTTTTGGTGTTAGTAATAGCACTAACATATATTTTTTCCGTTGCAAAGATAGCTATAAATTAAATCAAAATAAACAGTTATCTTTTAACCCGCTTGAATAATTCTTATTTAAGTATTAATTATTTAAAATGAAATAGTCTCATATACCTAAAAATATACAAGACTATTAATAATCTGACATATTACTTGCGTATTAATTCGCCTAAACGACCAGAATAATTTGATGAACCAGAATAAATCTTTCTTATTCCGCCAATTTTTTCTAATCTTTCTTCAGCGATTATTTGAGAAGCTTCATTTGTAGGAATATTTAAATTTTTAGCTTTTAAGAGAACTTTATTAACTATTTCATAAATTCCTTCAGCCTGTTTCATTGCTCTATCTTGTCTATATCCTTCAATTTCATTAGCAACATTAATTAAGCCGCCGGCATTAATAACGTAGTCAGGGGCATAAACAATCCCTTTATCAAAAATCAATCTTCCATGTTTTTTTTCATCTTCTAATTGATTATTAGCACCACCGGCAATAATTTCTGCTTTTATTTTAGGAATTGTTTCGTCATTAAGAATGCCACCTAAAGCATTTGGCGAAAAAATGTCACAATTTATTTCATAAATTTCTTCAGGTTTTACAACATGAGCTTTTACAGTTTCTAAAACCCTTTTAATTTTTTCATCTAACAAATCAGTAATAAAAATTTCGGCTCCTTCACTATACAAATGCTCGCATAAAAATCTTGATACTTGGCCAGCACCTTGTATTGCAATTTTTCTTCCCCTTAAAGAATCTGATCCCCACTTTTCATGGGCACAGGCTTTCATACCTACATAAACACTATAAGAAGTAACTGGAGCAGGATCTCCAGAGCCTCCCAGAGCTTTAGAAATACCAGTTACGTACTTAGTTTCCATACGAACATATTCCATATCCTTAACAGAAGTACCAACATCTTCAGCGGTAATAAATCTTCCTGAAAGTCCTTCAATATACTTTCCGAAAGTTCTAAAAAGAAGTTCACTTTTTTGGTTTGCAGCATCACCAATTATTACAGCTTTCCCGCCCCCAAAATTTAATCCGGCAACCGCTGATTTATACGTCATTGCACGAGATAAACGCAAAGCATCTTTAAGAGCAGCATCTACATTTGAATAATTCCACATTCTTGTTCCTCCCAAAGCAGGACCCAACTTTGTGTCATGGATAGCTATTATAGCTTTTAAACCAGATTCTTTGTTTGAACAAAAAACAACTTGTTCATGATCATTAACTTCAATACTGTCAAAAATTTCCATCAGCTAACTCCTGATTAGTTGTGAATTAAATAGCAAAAAGCCAAAATAAAAGTAATGCAACACTTTCCCTTACTCTATAATACAAAAGTTTATCAAAATTGAATAAAGAACCACTTGAAATACCTTCTGCTTTTACATTAAAGAATTTACAAATTTCTAACACACGTTTCAAGTGAAATTGATCAGAAATGATTATTATTTTTTCAAAATCGAACTTTTCTTTTAAAACATTTTTAATAAATTTAATCTGTTCAGTCGTTGTTGAAGTTTTTACCTCAATTAATATTTTTCTTTTAGGAACACCTAATTTTCTTAGATATCTGAAAGCCGTTTCAGCTTCAGTTAATTCACCTGGAGCTTTTCCACCGGTTACTTGAATAATATTAATTATCTTTTTATTATACAATTCATATGCTTTAAGTATTCTTCCTTTCAATATTGGACTTGGCTGATCTAATTTCCAAACAGCGGCTCCTAAGATAACTCCAATATCATATTTTTCATTTGTTAAATTATCAGTTTGTAATCTATCCGAATATTTAGTAGAATAAACAAATGACAGAACTAATAACAACATTAATGCAAACATACTATAATATAAAGCCTTTAGATAAGAAAAATAGCCATTTTTTCTAATCAGTAAAATGTATACTAAACTTATATATAGCTTAAAACTAAAATTTCCAGCAAACAGTATTCCTAATGTTGCTTTTTTTATAGGATAAGTAAAAATATAGCCATTCTTTAATGTTATAAATCCTTTATTTATAAGAACTATTAAAACAATTGGGATAAGAGTTAAAAAGGCAGCGACCAATATGACAGTTATGTTTTGACTATATATATTAAACTCTTTAAAATACAAAATCAATAACGAAGATATTGAAATTATACCGAGTGATAAAACAACTACATTACCAATGGTTGTAAATGTAAATTCACTTAAAGGAAGATTATTCAAATGATATTTTAAAAATAAAATTGAAAAGTAATCTATAAGTATTAATAGCAAAAGGAGAATTAAAATCTTTTTAGTTCGCATTATACTCATTATTAATACTTAAATTTGGAATCAAATTAATTGTTTTATCAAAATCATTAAATTTTACTAAAACATCATTACTTAATGAAAAAGTATTCACAAGGTTTTGTTTTGTTAATACAATATTTGGATTACCATCAAATAATATTTCGCCGTTTTTCATTAACACAATTCTTGAGGAAAACATATTTGCAAGATTTAAATGATGCGTTATAATAATAATACTTAGGTTTTCAGATATCCTCAATTCATCCAATAATTTAAATATATATATTTCATTTTTTATATCTAAGTGAGAATTTGGTTCATCCAAAAGAATAACTTTTGGTTTTTGTACCAAAGCCCTTGCAATAAAAGCTCTTTGGGCTTCCCCACCCGAAACCTCGTTGATACCTTTATTTTTTAAATGAGAAATACCAACTTTTTTTAGAGTTTCTAATACAATATGTTTATCTTCATCTTTTTCATATCCAAATCTATTCAAATAAGGAGTTCTACCCATCATTACAATTTCATAAACAGAAAACGGATAAACAGAATAAAACAATTGTGGAACATAAGCAATTGTTTTAGCGATTTGATTATTTGAATAGAGTTCTTTTAATTTACCATTTATTAGATAATTACCGGTTTGAGGTTTAATTATTGAGGCAATAATTTTTAATAGAGTGGACTTTCCAGAACCATTTGAACCAAGTATAGATACAAACTCCCCTGCACAAATAGAAAAATCAATCTTTTTTAATGAAAAGACTGATTCGTTTTTTGAATTTTTATAGCTAAAATTTATATTATTAAGAGTTAAAATATCCACAACAAAACTAAAAATTTGTTACATAATTTATAAAAATAACTAATCCTTTACAACTAAGATATCAGTATATTAGTAGATATTTTTGTACTATTTTTAAGGCAGATAATAATTATTCAAATTACTTTTTCAATATGCCATTAAAAATTATATTGTTCAGGAAAGAAATTTCTTTTTCACTATCAATATTCTCCTCTCCTTTAAAGGCAATAAGAGAAACTATATAGGGAAAAACAAAAGATGGATAAAAAATAATTAAAGATTCAGTATCCATTTCGACTATTTCACCTTTTTTAATACTTTCCAATAATACTTTTTTATACATGGCGAATATTTTTTTATCGTAATAGGCACATTTTTCAGAACACTTTTTGAAGCCAAGTTTTAAGTTATTAGTTCTAACTTGCACTAATAATTTAAACTGGTCTTGGTTAGTTAAACAAAACATAAAAATATCTTTAGTTATTATTGAAACTAAATCTTTGAAAGTGGAAGTATTTTTTACAGCCTCCGAAAGAATTCTATAGTGCCCCTCAAATATTCCTTCAATTATAAGATTAAATATATCTTCCTTACTTCTAAAATAATTATAAATAGTTCCTTTGCCAAATTCAGCTTTTTCCGCAATATCATCAAGCGTAGTATAATCATACCCCTTTTCGGCAAACAATTTTGTAGCTGCTTCAATAATTTCATTTTTTCTAAATATTTTTTCGCGTTCTCTACGGGGCAGTTTTTCTTCAATAGTCAAAATATTCTCGCTTAAATTGTATTTCAATAAATTAAATAAAAATAGTTGTAATATCAAATCAAAGTTGAAGAAAAATATGACAAAATGATAGCTAATTTACTAACGCGGCAGGAAGTTAATTATTAATGATAAAAACACACTTCTTGTTTATTACGATTAATAAGTAATAAGAAATATTTTTTCTGCAAAAAAAAAGAGTGCCGAAGCACTCTTAAAATTTTATTGAAGTTTGAAAACAATAGGAATAGCAACCTGAACTCTTACAGGTTTACCTCTTTGTTTTCCAGGTTTGAATTTGGTCTGTCTAACAGCATCCATAGCAGCTTCGTCACAACCGGCACCAATACCTTTAATTAATTGAACTTTAGCAACATCACCATTTTCGTTAACAAAAGCTTGAACATATACTCTTCCTTGAACACCGGCACGTTTTGCTATTTCAGGATATACAATTCTTGATTGAATTCCTCCAATACCACCAATAGGCTCAGGCTGTTCTTCTACAGCAATAAAGAATTCAGGTTCTTCTTCAACCTGTTGTTTCTTTTCTTCAACTGGAGGTGGGGGTGGAGCAGAAACTACTTCGTTAACATCAAGAATGTTTTCTTCAATTTCAATATCTTCCAAGTTCATATCAGAAGGTGCTTCAATAGGAATTAATGGTTTTGGTGGTGGTGGAGGTGTGTTCTCCTGTTTTGTATGTTCTACATCTTCAACTTTCACCAATTCTTGCGAAGCTTCTTTTTTAATTTCTTCCTTTTCAAATTTTGGGAAAAACTTGAAAGCAACAATAGTAAAAGCCAAGGATATTACAATACCAATCTCAAAAAATCTCTTGTACTTCCTTCTTAAATCAACCTTTGGATTCTTTTTTAAAGCCAATTTTTCCTCCGAAAAAAAATCGTATTTATTTATTGAAAATTAAAAAAACATTAATCAATTGTCAATGCAATCTTTAATTATTTTACTTATTTTTTTGTAAAAAGTTCCCTACATCAGGAAAATCTTGTAGAAATGTTATTAATAAATAGTTTGAATGCTAATATACCTAATAGCACTCCTCCAATATCAAACAACCAATCAATAAACTCGCAAGAACGACCTGGAACATAGGCTTGAATAATTTCAGTCAATCCTCCATAAATAGAAGCTAAAACCATTACAACCAAAATAATATTTTTTTTGTTTTTACTAAATATCTCTTGAAAATGTAAAGACATACTAAATAAAAATGATAACACAAAAAAAGCTAAAAAATGCTTAAATTTATCGCTAACTTCAAAAGTATTTGGTAGGTCTTGAGAAGGCATAGCCAAAAGAATTGTTAACACTATTAAGTAAATAACAAAAGGCAAATGAACAAAGAAAAAACTGTTTTTCTTTAATGAATTATACAATTGAATCCCTCAAAAATTTAATCGTTTTTGGTAAATTATTTAAAATATCTTTTGCTGTTAAACCAAACTCCGTCTTTTCATCTAATAATAAATCAGCAGAAAGACTATGTAAATATACAGAAGAAATTATACTTTTTTCAATATTTTTTGATTGTGCAATCAAACTTGCAATGAAACCGGTTAAAACATCCCCTGTACCAAATTTCGCCATCCCACTATTGCCACAAGTATTAATAAATACTTCTCCTTCAGGATTAAAAACCATCGTAGGAGATCCTTTTAATACCAAATGTGAACCAGTTTTGCCAACAAATTCTCTTCCATAAAAGAGTAAATCATTTGACAATTCTTCAATATCAACATTACATAAATAAGAAAATTCAGCCAAATGAGGTGTGAAAATTATATTTTCCAAATTTAATCTATCCAAACCATATTTAGCTAAACAATAAATTGCATCAGCATCAACAATAATTGGTAAACTGGAATTCGTTTTGATTATTGTACCACAAGCTTCAACAGTTTCATTTTCTCTTCCAATACCACAGCCCAAAGCAACAATATCCGCCCATTCTATTTTTTCTTTTATGGTATCAAGAGCCTCAATTGTTAAATAGCCTTTTTTATTATGATTATAAGAAATAATAGTCGATTCAAACAAATTTGGAAATACTAAAGGTTTTATTGATTCTGGAACCGCAAGTACTGTTGCCCCTGCTCCAGATATCAAGGAGCTGTTTGAGCAAAGATATGCAGCACCGGGATATTTTTCAGAGCCGGCAATAACTAATACTTTTCCACTTGAATATTTATGGGCAGTTTTACTTCTTATGGGTAATCCTTCAATAGCATCTTCTGGTTCAACAAGATACTCTTTTGAAATGTATTTTTTGTAATAGTCAAAATCAATACCAATATCACCTTTTACCACTTTCCCTGCATATTTGTATCCTGCTCCAAAAAATAATCCTGGTTTCAACTCACCCAAACAAATTGTTAAATCGGAGTTAAATACAACTTCACCCGAACCTGTATTAACATTCAATCCTGTTGGAATATCAATTGCAACTTTTGCGGAGTTTATACTATTCAAACTATTTATTACAGCTTTTAAATGACAATCTAAATCACCGTTAAATCCACTCCCCAAAATTGCATCTATAATTATATCGCTATCATTAAGAAACTTAAGATCTTTTATATCTTGTAAAACCCTAATAATAATATTACTGTTTTTTTTAGATATGTTATCTAAAATATCAAAATTTAAACGTGCATCTCCCTTAATATCGCTTGGAGGGGCAATTAATAAAACTTTAACAATATAACCATTATTTGCAAAATGTCTGGCAATTGCTAAACCATCTCCCCCATTATTCCCTTTTCCACAAACAACACCAATAATTCCATCACAAATTTCAAAATGATCTATAATAGTTTTAAAGGAATTAATTGCAGCATTCTCCATCAAAACAGCACCCGGATATCCGAGTTCTGTTATAGAATATAAATCTACTTCTCTAATTTGCTGGTTTGAAAAAAGTGGTATCATATTTATCTTAAAACTTTATTGCATCCAAAATAACAGTAAGTAAATTTTGAGGGAATATACCATATATTATAACAATTGCAGCAGAAACTAATACAGCAGCCATTCCATTTACATTACTTTCAACTTTTATTTCTTCAATTGGTTCCTTAAAATACATATAAACTACTATTCTTAAATAAAAGTAAACACTTATAATACTTGATAATACACCAACAAGTGCAAGCCATGTCAAACCCGATTCAATAGCACTAATAAAAACATAATATTTACCAAAAAATCCTGCCAACGGTGGAATGCCTGCCAAAGCAAACATAAAAAGGGATAGTAACCCAGCCAGTAGCGGATTTTTATTAGCTAATCCCATATACGAGTTAAGTTCAAGATTACCTTCGTTTTCAGATTCAATAATTGAAATTATCCCAAAAGCTCCTAAATTCATAAATGAATAAGCAAACAAATAAAATATCATACCAGCAAGCGCATCGGGATTAGCAGCCGATAAACCGATTGCAATATAACCTGCATGAGATATTGATGAATAAGCAAGCATTCTTTTTATATTTTTTTGAGATATTGCCACAATACTTCCAAACAGCATAGAAAAAGCAGCTATTATTGAAAAATAACTTCTAAATAAATTAGGAGTACTACCATTAATAACTGATAACATCATTATAAAAAACACACTAAAAGCAGCCGATTTACCCATTGTGGACATGAAACCGGTAATAGTTGTTGAAGACCCTTGATAAACATCAGGAACCCATGAATGAAACGGAAAAGCTGCTATTTTAAAGCTAAATCCAACAAAAAATAACAACATACCAGCAACAAAAAGGATATTTGCTGTTAATTCAGGAAAATTAGCAATTATTATGCTAATATTTGTAGTATGAGATGCCCCAAAGATAAGAGCAATTCCGTATACTAAAAATCCTGTTGCGAATGAACCAAGTAAAAAATACTTCATCGAGGCTTCATTAGCAGTCTGTCTTTTCCTATTAATACCAACCAGAACATAAAAACATATGGACATTAATTCAAGTCCCATAAAAACCATAAACAAATCTCTTCCACCAGCCATTACCATCATACCAAGAACTGCTAATTGCAGTAATATATAGTATTCACCGTAAAAGGTACCATATTTTGGCAAATAATTAATTGATGATAATGTAACAATTAAAGCACCAAGACTAAATAAAAGATTAAAAATTGCTGCTTTCCCACCCAACTCCAACATTCCACCAAATACGATAGAATGATTATTTATATTAAGCACAGAATATACTCCTATTGCTAAATAAATAATCATGGAGATATATGGCAAAATATACTTACTTTTTTCATAAAACATCTCTAAAGTAAGGGAAAATAAAATCCCAACGCTAATTATTATGAAAGGGATTAATTGAACAATTTCTAAATTATTTATGGGCATAACAACTCAACAATGTTTTTTTCGTTAAAAATAAAATATAAAATAAATAATAATGAAAATCGGAATTAAAATGGGTAGAGAATACTTAAATATGTATTCAAAAAAAGAAGGCATTTTAATACCGGCACTTTCACTAATAGCCTTAACCATAAAATTGGGACCATTACCAATATATGTAAATGCACCAAAAAATACAGCAGCAACAGAAATGGCATGTAAATAAAGAGGATGAGCTACTGAATACGCCAATACATCCGACTTATTACTTATATCATATCCAAATTTTGCTAATTGTGCTGCTAAAAAATTTAAAAAAGTAGGTGCATTATCTAAAAATCCGGAAAGGATTCCTGTAGACCAGTAGAATATTCCAACATTTAAACTATCACCCAAAACTTTTGCTTCATATGCAATAAGTTGTAATGCAGGTATCATTGTAGCAAATATTCCTATAAACAAATAAGCCACTTCTTTTATTGGACCATAACTAAAACTATTCAACTTAAAGATTTCTTTATCAGTTGTTTTAACAACCAAAAACATAACTGAAAACATAATTATCTCTCTAATTCCAAAGGGCATGGGATATAAACTTGGAACCCAAGAAATAATATTTGGATCTAAAAATACAGAAACAAGAATTATTACAAGATAAACTATATTTTTCAATCCTTTTATTTCAATTTTAAAATCTTCTTTTACTACATTTTCAGAATTGTTTATAGACCTACTATCAATAAGATAAAAGAGAGCAAGAATCATCCCAATCGCCAAAATCCATGCACTCCACATATTTTGTAAAAACCAAAAAAAGTTAATACCACGTAGGAAACCAAGGAACAAAGGCGGGTCACCAATTGGAGTTAAAGCTCCACCAACATTACTAACAATAAAGATAAAAAACATTATATGGTAAACTTTAATTCTATCCTTATTTATCCGTATAAATGGTCTAATTAGCAACATCGAAGCACCTGTAGTACCAATAATGTTAGCAATTACGGCTCCAAATAATAAAAGCAGCACATTAAAAGCCGGCGTTGCCTTTTTTTGAATGTTAATTAAAATACTACCAGATGCCATATAAAGGGAGCCAAGTAGAGCAATAAATGATAGATACTCAGCTAATGTATGAGTTAAGCTATAAAAATCTTTCAAAATAAATGAATAATATGCAACTGTAATCCCACCTAATATCAATGATATTTTAGGGTAATGATGTTCCCAAAAATGATGATAAAAAACCGGACCGGTTGCTATCATTGCTAATAAAATAACAAAAGGTAAAACTATATATATTTCAGGCAATACAGTATCAGCAACAACTGTATTACCCCCTTCTTCGCTTGCAAACAAATAATTATTAGCAGCAAAAAAAGTAATTAATGCATAGTATATCCCTTTTTTTGTCATATTTTAACCTTTTCCAAAATAAAATATAAAATAAATGATTGTGAAAACCGGCAATAATACAGGAATTGAATACTTATAAACATATTCAAAGAAAGTAGGCATCTTAATTCCCGAACTCTCACTAATAGATTTTACCATAAAATTTGGTCCATTTCCAATATAAGTCATAGCACCAAAAAATACAGCAGCAATAGAAATAGCCTGTAAATATAGAACGTGTATCATCGAAAATTCGTGCACTTCAACTCTACTATTAACATCAAATCCATATTTACCAAGTTCTGCACTTAAAAAATTAAGATATGTAGGAGCATTATCTAAGAAAGAAGATAACACACCGGTACTCCAATAGAATACTCCGGCATTTAAGGATTGGCTTAATTCCTTAGCTTCGTGAGCAATTAATTGCAAAGCAGGAATCATTGTTGCAAAAATACCAACAAACAAAAATGCTACTTCTTTTATTGGTTCAAAATTAAATCCATTAGCTTCAAGAATCTTCTTATCAGCAGTTTTATGTGCAAAATAAACAACAGAAAATTGAATTATTTCTCTTAATCCAAATGGTAATGGAGCTAAACTTGGAACCCAGCTCATTACACCCGGATCAATAAAAACAGCAATGATAATTATCAGTAAATAGCCTATATTTTTTAAACCTTTAAACTCAATTTTTCCAGAATATCTAACATGAACACTATTATGATCAACATTACGAGCATCAATAAAATAAAAAATTACTAAAACCATAAGCAGAGTTGGAAGCCAAATATACCAGGAATGTTCAATAAACCAAAAGAAATTAATTCCACGCAAAAATCCCAAAAACAAAGGTGGGTCTCCTATTGGGGTTAATGCCCCACCAATATTACTAACAACAAAAATAAAGAAAATAATATGGTAAGGTTTAATTCTATCTTTATTAATTCTAATAAAAGGTCTTATTAAAAGCATTGAGGCACCGGTTGTTCCAATAATATTGGCAATAACTGCACCAAACAACAATACAAGAATATTTAATAAAGGAGTAGATCGTCTATCAACCTTTATCAATATTCCACCTGAGGCAACAAATAAAGAGGCTAAAAGAGCAATAAACGATAAATACTCTGCTAAAGTATGCAGAAGACTATGATAATCGTTAAGAAAGAAAAAGTAATAAACCGCTGTAACTAAACCAAGTAAAATAGAAATTTTTGGATAATGTTTTTCCCAAAAATGATGATAAAACAATGGACCTGTGGCAATCATTGCCAATAAAACAACAAAAGGTAGAACCATTATGGCCGAAGGTAATACATGTTCTGCCGCATGTGTTGCTACAATTTGTTCACCGGCTGCACTGATAGTTGTTTGTTCATACCCAAGCACATCGCTTCCACCCAAAAACATAAATCCCAACATAACAAAAATAATCGCAATTTTTTTCATGGTACTCGCTCATTAAAAGAGATTAATTGTAAAACTACTTACATTTTTTAATAAATCCCCAGTAGAAACTGAGGTGATATTTAGAAAGGTTGAAGGATAAACACCCAACCAAATAATAAAGATAAACATAACGCCCAAAACAGACATTTCTTTACCAGTTAAATCAGTTAACTTTTTTAATTCACTATTTGTTACTTCCCCAAAAACGACCCTTTGATACATCCAGAGCAAATAAACTGCGGCAAATATAACACCAGATGATGCAAATATTGTATACCACCAACTGCCAAGTACAACAGACTTAAACGAACCGGTTAAAATTAGAAATTCACCAATAAAACCGTTTAATCCGGGTAAACCTATTGAAGACAATGATGTAATCATTAAGGCAACAGAAAATAATGGAACAACCTTAGCAATTCCACCATAATAAGATATATCCCTATTGTGTGTTCGTTCATATATCATCCCCACCATTAAGAATAATGCACCGGTTGATAAACCATGATTAACCATTTGAACAACAGCACCTTGAACAGATTCAAATGTCATAGCAAAAATACCAAGCACAACAAATCCCAAGTGTGATACTGAAGAATATGCCACAAGTTTTTTCATATCTTTTTGTACCATCGCAACTAAAGCACCATAAATAATGCCTATTACTGCCAATACAGAAATAAATCCTGCGTATTCAACAGACGACTGTGGAAATAATGGAAGATTAAATCTAAGCAAACCATATGTACCCATCTTTAATAATACTCCTGCTAAAATAACAGAACCTGCAGTAGGAGCTTGTACGTGAGCATCCGGCAGCCATGTGTGTAATGGAAACAATGGAACTTTTATTGCAAAACTTACAAAAAACGCTAAAAACAAATATTTCTGAATATCCAACGGAATGGTTGGACTAATTTTATATAAATCAATTAAATTTGTAGTGAAGCCTAACGATGAAACTTTTCCTGCATAAACTGCTAACCAAATAATAGCAACAAGCATTAATAAACTACCAGCCATTGTATAAATAAAGAACTTAACTGATGCATAAATTCTTTCTTTTCCACCCCATATACCAATAATAAAGTACATTGGAATAAGCATTACTTCCCAAAAAATATAAAAGAGGAATAAATCCAACGACATAAAAACGCCAAGCATTCCTACTTCTAAAAACAACATAAAGAATGTAAATTGCTTAACTTTATGTTTAATACTTTCCCAAGATGAAAATAGCGTTATAGGAGTTAAAAAAGTAGTTAATAGAATTAATAGCATTGAAATTCCATCAACACCAACTAAATAACTAATATTTAAGTTTTTTATCCATGTTAGTTGATGAAGCATTTGGAATCCAGATTTGGCAGCATCAAACTTGGAATAAACTATTAAAGATACTATAAATGCAAAAAGCGAAACAAGCAGACCAAGCCATTTAATCGCTTTTACTTGTGATTCTTTTATGAAAAGAATTAGTATACTTCCAATTATTGGAATTAAAAGCAGGTATGTCAATAAAAAGTTATTTTCCATAATTTATAAGTTTATTATTATCCAGAATAAAACTGCGGCTATTCCAAACATCATTAATACCGCATAAAATTGAGTTAAGCCAGTTTGAAGTTTTTTTATAACACCGGAAGTTGAATTTACAATTGTTGCTGTTCCATTAACAAAACCATCAATTAGTTTATTATCAGCAATTTTCCATAAAACTTTTTCAGAAAATTTTTGTATTGGAACAACAATCATAAATTCATAAAACTCATCAACTTTGTATTTATTTAATAAAATTTTGTATAATGTACTAAATTGATGTGATACTTTTTCGGCAATATCTTTTCTTTTTGTATAAACAACATACGAAAAGTAAATAGCACCAAGTGCCAATACAACTGAAATAACCATTAAAACGATTTCTTCAAAATGCGAATGCGAACCATATATTTCAAGTTTTCTTTGAGCAGGAGCAAATATTGGTTTTAACCATTCTTCAAATTGATTACCTCCCTCTCCGGAAAATAAAACAGGTATACCAACATAACCACCAACAACTGACAAAAATGCTAATATAGTCAATGGAATAGTCATTACTTTTGGAGACTCGTGAGGATGTGTATGATGAGTGTCAAACCTCTCTTTTCCAAAAAAGGTTAAAAATACCAATCTAAACATATAAAAAGCTGTCATCATTGCGGTAGCAACACCAATAATCCACATTAACATATTTCCATTTGCATAAGCATTCCAAAGAATTTCATCTTTACTAAAAAATCCAGATAATCCGGGGAAGCCTGAAATAGCAAAAGCTGCAATAATAAAAGTAATATATGTTTTAGGCATATAATTCTTAAGATTGCCATAATGTCTAATATCTTGTTGTTCATGCATTGCATGAATAATTGAACCGGCACCCAAAAACAATAATGCTTTAAAAAATGCATGAGTCATAACATGAAAAATTCCGGCAGAAAAAGCACCAACACCACACGCTAAAAACATATAACCTAATTGACTTACTGTACTATAAGCCAATACTTTTTTTATATCATTTTGCACCAAACCCACGGTTGCAGCAAAAAATGCAGTCATAAGACCAATTACAGCCACAACAACCATTATAGTAGGAGCAGATGCAAAAATAATAGCACTACGTGCAACCATATAAACACCGGCAGTAACCATTGTAGCAGCGTGTATTAATGCCGATACAGGAGTTGGACCAGCCATTGCATCAGGCAGCCAGACAAATAAAGGAATTTGGGCAGATTTTCCTGTTGCACCGATAAATAAAAATAAAGCAATAAAACTAAAAGTGGTTTCATTTACAGGAAAAGAAGCAGCTTTAGAAAAAACATCTATAAAATTTAATGAATCAAATGTTTGATATATAAGAAACATTCCAAGTAAAAATCCAAAATCACCAATTCTATTTACAATAAAAGCTTTTTTTGCAGCTTGAGGAACGGTTCCTTTTTCAAACTTTCTATCATACCAAAAGCCAATTAAAAGATACGAACATAAACCAACCCCTTCCCAACCTAAAAAGAGAACAAGAAAGTTATCGCCAAGTATCAAGTTCATCATGGCAAAAATAAATAGATTTAAATAGGAAAAAAATCTCCAAAATCCTTTATCACCATGCATATATCCAATAGAATAAACATGAATTAAAAATCCAACCCCTGTAACAACTAATGACATAACAAGCGAAAGTTGATCAACAAGATAGGAGAATTTTATATTAAGGGAACCAACATCAAGCCATGTAAACAAAGTTACAACATTACTTCGGTTCTCTTCAGGTAGCCCTAAAGTTTGGAAAAAAGCACCAAGTGCAATTAAAAAAGAAATTCCAACAGTAGAACTTCCAATAATCCCAATTACTTTTTCATTTTTAATTTTTGACCCGAAAATACCATTAATCAAAAATCCAAGTAAAGGGAGTATTACGGTTAAGTGTATTAAATTAATCATCAACTATTACCACTTAAATAAGTTTATTTCATCAATGTTTACAGTTAGTTTATTACGGAAAACCATTATAATAATTGCAAGACCTATTGCAGCTTCGGCAGCAGCAACAGTCATAACAAAAAATACAAATAATTGTCCCATAACATTTCCTAAGTACGAAGAATATGTTACTAATGATAAATTTGCTGAATTAAGCATTAATTCAATGCTCATAAATACAACAATTGCGTTTCTTCTAATAATAACACCTGTTGCACCAACAACAAACATAAAGGCACTTAAAACTAAATAATATTCAATCGGAATATTCATTTTTTACTCAAATTTCTTTTTAGCTAAAACAATTGCTCCTATTGTTGCAGCAAGCAACAGAAAACCAGCTACTTCAAAAGGAAGAACGTATTCGGTATATAATTTTGTGCCAATGTACCCTATTTTTCCTATTTCAACACTTTTTTCAACAATTGGATTTATATTTGCTGAAGCATTTTGATAGAAAATTAAATAAGCTAATTGAACAAAAATTAATGCGGCTGTTATTCCTCCAAACAACTTAAGTTTCTTTTTGCTTTTCGCGGCTATAACTTCTGTATGTTCATTAAGTAACATAAGAACAAACAAAAATAAAACCATAATTGCACCTGCATAAACAATTATTTGAACAACAGCTATAAACTGAGCATTTAACAATAAATATAACCCAGCTAAAGCAAAAAAGTTCAATATCAAAAAAACTGCACTTATAATAGCACTTTTTCTGGTAATAACCATTACTGAAGAAACCGCTGCTACAAGTGCAAAAACAATAAAAACAATTAGTTCTACATTCATTTTTATGGTGTATTCCTATAAATCATTCTTGGATAAGGGATTGTCTCTCTAATGTGTTCCAAACCACAAATCCAGGCAACAGATCTTTCAATACCAAGACCAAATCCTGAATGAGGCACGGAGCCAAATCTTCTTAAATCTAAGTACCATTCAAAATATTCTTGTGGTAAATCATGCTCTTTTATTCTTGATAATAATAAATCAAGTTCATCTTCTCTTTGACTTCCACCAATAATTTCTCCATAACCTTCAGGTGCAAGTACATCAACTGCTAAAGCAACCTTTGGATTTTCGGGATCTCTTTTCATGTAAAATGCTTTTACTTCAGCTGGATATCTATGTACCATAACTGGGCGGTCATACTGACTTGATATAATCGTTTCATCAGTTGCACCAAAATCATCTCCCCATTTAAAGTCAACGCCATTTTTCTTTAAAATTTCAACAGCTTCATCATAAGAAATGCGTGGGAAAGGTCTTTTTACGCTTTCCAACTTTGCAATATCTCTTTCCAAAATAATCAAGTCTTCCATTCTATCTTTAAGTACCGACTGAACAATATATTCTAAAAATTCTTCTGCTAAATCCATATTATCAGCTAAGTCATTAAAGGCAACTTCCGGTTCAACCATCCAAAATTCTGTTAAGTGTCTACGTGTTTTAGATTTTTCAGCTCTAAAGGTAGGACCAAAAGAATACACTTTCCCAAGTGCCATTGCACTTGCTTCTGCATATAACTGCCCTGATTGAGTTAAATAAGCTTTGCCTAAATCAAAGTATGGAGTTTCAAATAATGTTGATGTACCCTCACAAGCATTTGGAGTAATGATAGGACTGTCAACTAATGTAAATCCTTTATCATCAAAAAAATCACGGATAGCTTTAATAATTCTGTGTCTTATACGTAATATAGATGCTTGTTTTTTTGAGCGAAGCCATAAATGTCTATGATCCATTAGAAATTCAGGACCATGTTCTTTAGGTGTAATAGGATATTCACTTGAAATTGCTATAACCTTTAAGTCGGTAACATCAACTTCATAGCCACCTACCGAACGTGGTTCAGCTTTTACTTTTCCTGTTATTTCAAATGATGATTCTTGTGTTAAACTTTCTGCTAAGTTAAATACTTCTTCAGATACATTCCCTTTAAAAACTATGCATTGTGCCATTCCGGTACCATCACGCATAATTAAAAATTTCACTTTTCCACTTGAACGTTTATTATATAACCAGCCTTTTAACGTTACTTCTTCACCAACGTATCTGCTTAATTCATTAATGTAATATTTTGAACTCATTTTATCCACTTATTTTTTTTAAATAACAAATATATAAACAATCAAACTTAAAATAAAGATATTTTGTATTACTGAAACAAAAAATGGAAACATAAAAAACCTTAGTTTTACAACGATTTTTATTGTTTTACTTTAAAAAAACCATTTTTTTTGCTTCTGTTTTACTACCATTTTTAATGGTAACTATATAAATTCCACTTGAACAAATATTATTTCTTGAATCTCTTCCATTCCAAGTAATTGTATTTGAACCTTCATTTGCTAAACCATTAAATAAGTCAATTATTTTTTGGCCCAAAACATTATAAATTGAAATTTTTACATCAAGGTTACTATTTACATTAAAATCAATATTTGTTTTATCCTTAAATGGATTCGGATAATTTTGAGAAATCAAATCAACATTATCTTCAGTTACATCATCTCCACTTAATGGAAGTTTATTTGCTACAATAGAAAATCCATATTTAAACTTAAAAGTTCCATTTTCAGGTTCATTATAAACATTTCCTTGAGAATCCTTGTAGGAATAGGAAAAATTAATTATTTTTCCGCTTTCAAAGGAAGGAACTAAAAATTGATAGACATTAGTACTTGAATTTCGATTTAGAAATTCTGTACGTAAGCTATCCCCTTTTAGCTGATATTTAATTACAACAGAATTTTCTTGAATATCCAATATTGGGAATCGTTTTCTAATAATAAAACTATTTCCATCAGAAACTATATTTGGAAAACAAACAGCATTTAATGCTGAAAGAAGTCCATAACCAATTTCATTATTAGGAGTTGCTGCATTTTTTCCGGATTCTAACATAATTGATCTAACTTGAGTATTAGTTAAATCAGGATAAGCATTTAATAATAAACCTGCAATTCCAGCCACAATTGGAGCAGCACAAGAAGTACCGGAAGTAAATTGATAAGCATTATTATCAGCAGCCACACCAAAAACTGAAACGCCTTTAGCAGTAACTTCAGGCTTTATTCGTCCATCAGAACTTGGACCACGAGAACTAAAAGCAGCTAATTGGTTATCAGCTGTTACGGCTCCAACGCTAATAATATTCTTCCCGTCTGCCGGAGCAGTTATATATATCCACCCTTTATCGCCTTCGTTTCCAGCCGAAGTAATAGTTACAACTCCTTTTGAAAAAGCAATTTCGGCAGCTTTTGTAACAATTGTAGTGTTTCCATCCATATCATTATAGTCATAGGTAATCCCACCATCAAATTCATTATATCCTAAGGAAGAAGTTGCAATATCAATCCCTAAGTTTTCCATCCATTGAAGGGCCGCAGCATAATTATCTTCTTCAATTCTGGTTTCACTTCTTACATCTTCTGTTTTAGCTAAAATAAACTTACTTTTATATGCAACACCAATCATCATATTTGGTTCATAACCACCAATTATGGAGAGTACATAAGTTCCATGATTATGTTGACTTGCTGCATCCCCATCTTGATTTGCAGTAATATTATCACCAAAAACAAAATCATATTCTTTTAATATGTTCATATTTTTTGTAGCATTATTATTTTTCCAATCAAAACCGGAATCTAAAACTCCAATAATTACTCCTTCACCATTGATATTCATGTTGTGAACTTTTATTATATCAGATAAATTATTCTGAGAATAAGATGACCCATATTCAGATGAATCACTAATTGAAGGAACTAATCGTTGGGATTGGCTTTTATCAGATAGGAGGTCTATATTCTTCTTGTATAAAGTTTTCACTTTTTCTATACTTGAAACAAATGGTTTAAGTTTAACTTGATTTAACTGCTCAACTGTTAAATAAGCAGTAACAGCGTTAAACCAATCTAATTTATTTGATATTTTTATTCCCAATTGTTCAATTTGCTTGATATAATTGGAATATACCGGAATATCAGTATAGTCAATAATATCGGTTGAATTTTTTGCTTTTTCTCTACGCTCAATTGCTTTTTCCGAAAGCATATTTAGAGCAGTTTTATACTGAGGCAATTCTTTATTAAGAACATTCCCCTTTTCAATCCCCTTATCCTTAAAATAAATAAAGTATTTTTGTTGACTTTGAGCAAACAAGGAAATTGCTACAAACAAGAATAAAAGCGTTGATTTGAGCATCAACCCTCCATTATTTTTTAATGAACAATTTTAGCTAACCTGTTAAGGCGTAAAGAAGCGAATAATTCAAAAGGATTAGAAAATGGAATTGCAGGATCCCATGACCAATAAATCATCCAAGCTTGACCAACAACTTTTTCACGAGGAACAAACCCCCAAAATCTACTATCGGCACTATTATCTCTATTATCACCCATCATAAAATAATAATCTTGAGTAAAGGTGTAGTTTTTTACAATTTTACCATCTATTTTAATATCATATCCTTCAATTTGAACAACTCTTTTACCAAATTCTCTATCAATCAAAGTTCTAAAAATTTCGATATTACTTCTACTTAAATTAACAGTAACCCCTTTTTTAGGAATAACAAGAGGACCGTAATTATCTTCGTTCCAATCAAAACCACGTGGAAATATAGCAGGATTTGGAATTCCGGAAGGTAATGGGGGCTGACCGCTATATTGTATATGGAATGGTTTACGAATTTCTTTTCCGTTAATAAATACAACCTTGTTAACTATTTTAATTGTATCGCCTGGTAAACCGATACATCTTTTAACATAATTGTTAATTACAGTCGGTTTTAACTCATCTCTATCACCTGGATATTCAAATACAACAATATCATATCTTTCAGGTTCGCTAAAGGCTGGTAATTGAAAATAAGGCAAAGTCACATCTGTAAATGGTATATTACGTGGTGATGAAGAGCCATAAATAAACTTATTTACAAACAAAAAGTCACCAATTAAAATGGTGTTTTCCATTGAACCGGTTGGAACACGTGAAGTTTCAATAAAAAATGATTTAATTAATAATGCAGCAATTGCAGCAAAAAACAAGTTCTTAAAGAATTCAATTGCCTTTTCTTTTGGAGTTCTTGGTTTAGGTTTTGGGTTTTCATTTTTCTTAAATAGAGACATTGCTTTCCTATAATTAAATTATCTTTTATTTTAACATTTATAAAGATTTTTGTTCCCTAATCTTCAATTTGTAATACAGCTAAGAAAGCTTCTTGCGGTATTTCAACATTGCCAACTTGTTTCATCCGTTTTTTACCTTCTTTCTGTTTTTCCAGTAATTTACGTTTACGCGATATATCACCACCATAACACTTAGCTAACACATTTTTTCTTAATGCCTTAATGTTGGTTCGGGCAATAACTTTAGTACCAATGGAAGCTTGAACTGCTATTTCAAACATTTGCCTTGGAATTAAATCTTTTAGTTTTGAAGTTACTTTTCTTCCCCAATCAAATGCTTTTTTATTGTGTACAATCATTGAAAGAGCATCTACTTTTTCACTGTTTAATAAAATATCAAGTTTAATTAAATCAGATGCTTGATATCCGGTAAATTCATAATCTAAGGATGCATATCCTCTTGAAATTGATTTTAATTTATCAAAAAAATCAAAAATAATTTCACTTAATGGAAATTCAAATTGAACATCAGCACGAGTTGGATCAATATAATTAGTATTTTTATATACTCCTCGTTTATCCATTGCAAGTTTCATAATAGCTCCAACATATTCACTTGGAGTTACAATTTGTGCACTTACAAATGGTTCTTCAACTCGTTCAATATCCCCCGCAGGAGGCATTTCAGCAGGGTTATCAACAATCAACAATTCGCCTTTTTTGGTATATACATGATATTCAACGTTTGGAAGTGTAGTAACAATAGACTGGTCATATTCTCGTTCAAGTCTTTCTTGAACAATTTCCATATGAAGCATTCCTAAGAAACCACACCTAAAACCAAAGCCAAGAGCTGCACTTGTTTCCGGTGTATATACCAATGCTGAATCATTTAATCTAAATTTATCTAAGGCATCTCTTAAATCTTCAAAATCATCGGAATTTGTTGGATACAAACCACTATAAACCATTGGCTTAATTTCTTTATAACCCGGCAATGGTTCTGGAGCACCATTTTTTGCATGTGTTACAGTATCACCTACTTTTGTGTCATGAACATCTTTAATTCCTGATATTAAATAACCAACATCTCCTGCAACAAGTTCTTTTCCTTTAATTCTATTTAACCCCAAGGTTCCAATTTCTTCAGCTAAATAGTTTTTATCATTAACAAAAAAAGTAATCAAATCTTTTTCACGCAACACTCCGTTAAACACTCGTATAAATGCAATAGCACCTCTATATGCATCAAAAACAGAGTCAAATATTAAAGCTTGTAATGGAGCTTCTCTATCACCTTTTGGAGCAGGAATTTTATTTACTACGGCTTCTAATATTGCTTCAAATCCAATTTTAGCTTTAGCACTTGCTGGCAATATTTCATCTTCTTTACAACCAATCAAGTCGATTATTTGATGTTTGACAACATCAACCATAGCACTTGGTAAATCTATTTTATTTACAACCGGAATAATTTCCAATCCGGCATCAATAGCCATGTATAGATTGCTAATGGTTTGAGCTTCAACCCCTTGAGCAGCATCAACTACTAATATAGCCCCTTCACATGCTGCTAATGAACGTGATACTTCATAAGAAAAATCAACGTGTCCAGGAGTATCTATAAGATTTAACGTGTAAATTTCGCCATCGGAAGCTGTATATTTCATTTGGATTGCATGCGATTTTATTGTAATACCGCGTTCTCTTTCCAAATCTAAGTTATCTAACAACTGTGCTTTAGCTTCGCGAGCTGTTATTGTATTAGTTAATTCTAATAGACAATCGGCTATTGTCGATTTCCCATGATCAATATGGGCAATTATGCAAAAATTTCTTATTTTTTCCATTCTTATTCTTTTTAATTTAGCTAAGAAATATACTTATTGTTTAGCCCAAATTCAATTATTTCTATTTTTGCCTTGAATAAATCGATTTATTACCCCATTTTTGTAATCTAAACTATTAAAAATAAACTATTTTAACAAAATGAAAAAATTATTTGTAATATACCTATTGATTTGCGGTTCGCTTTTTGCTCAAAATTATAAATTCGCTTGGATTACAGACTTGCATATTGGCTCTCCTGATTCTGAAAGTGATTTAGATTCTGTTGTAAATTTAATTAATTATGATAAAGATTTGCAATTTACACTTGTTACGGGTGACGTTGCTGAAAAGGGTCGAAATAGTGAATTAGAATCTGCAAAGCTCATTTTAGATAAACTGACAAAACCTTATTATATAATTCCCGGCAATCATGATACCAAATGGAGTGAAAGCGGGACTCTTAAATTTAACGAACTTTGGGGTGACAATAAATTTTATTTTGAATTTCAGAATACGGTTTTTATTGGTGTTAATTCCGGTGTTTTAATGCGAGGTGGCGGCGGTCACTTTACTCCAGAAGATATTAAATGGTTGAAAACAAAACTTAATACTGTTACAAAAAGTAAAGAAATTTTCTTTATTGTTCATCATCCGCTAAATGAAGATATTGACAATTGGTATAAAGTAAACAATATTTTAAATGATTACAATGTAAAAATTATTTTATGCGGACATGGACATAAAGAACAAGTTTTAGATTTTAACGGTTTCCCCGGTGTTATGGGACGTACCACTTTACGTGAAAAAAAAGGAAGCTGGGCTTTTAATGTTGTTGAAAACAATGCGGATTCATTATTCTTTTATACTGTTGAATCTGATACTGTTTACAATAAATGGCATAGTTTAAAAAAACCTGATATTTTATCAAGTCCCGAAGTTGATAGTTCTGATTTTATTAATTATTCGGTTCAAATCATATTAAATAAAGACTTAGATGTTACTGTTTCAACACCGCCTTTAACATGGGATAATAAAATTTACATAAATCAATTTAATGGTATTTTGAGTTGTTTTGATACTACCGGAACTTTATTGTGGGATTACGATTTATACAGTAAATCAATCTCAAAACCTATTATTTCGGAAAACACACTAATTGCTGCTAATCTTTCTGGCGACTTATTTAAATTAGATCCATACAAAGGTACTTCTATTCTATCAATTGGTTTTAACGAACCTATTACATCTCAACTAATTGATATTGATTATAATGGTACTTACGATAATATTATGTTACCAAAAGAAACTGATTCCAAAAAAGCAATAATTATTGGAACTGCTTCCGGCAAGTTGTTTTGTTATGATTTAGAAACTTTGCAGGAACTTTGGCAAAATAAAGATGCAAAAGCTATGATTGAAACTACTCCCCTGTTTTATAACAATAAGTTAATTTTTGGTTCTTGGGATAGTAATATATATTGCTTAGATAGCAGAAAAGGTTGGTTAATTTGGAAACAATCACCAAACAAAAACTTTTACTATTCAACAGCGGTTTCATCACCTGTTACAGATGGGAAAAATGTATTTGTTACTTCACCTGATAAAAATGTGTATTCTATTGATATAAATCTTGGTAAATTAAACAAATCATACAAATGTGATGCTTGGGAAACAATAGGTATTTCAACTGATACAAAACAATTGTACATAAAAAGCATGAAAGACAAATTTTACTTTGTATCCTCAAAAAGTTTAACAAAAAACAAAGAATTTGATTTCAAATTTGGTTTAGATACAATGCCTTCCACACCAATAGAATACAATGGTAATGTTATTTTTGGAGGCAAAAATGGAAATGTATATATGATTGATTCAAAAAATAAAATGCAGACTCTATTTTACATGGGTTCTGCAAGAATTTTATCTATTACTCAATTGAATGATGATTATTTTGCAGCATTAAATATGGATGGAAGATTGGTAATTTTTAGATTAGAACAAGGAATTTAATATGTTTAAAGGATATATTTTTGATATTGATGGTACTCTTACAAGCACAAATGATTTGATTTTTGCAAGTTTTAACCATGTTACAAAGAAATTTTTAGGTAAGCATTATACAAACGAAGAAATAATAGAATTATTTGGACCAACTGAAGACTATATTCTTGAAAAGTTGATGGGAGATAATTTTGAAACAGCCAAAACTGAATATTATAAATTTTATGATGAAATGCACGAAAGCATGGCAGATTCGTATCCTGGAATAAAAAATATTGTTTTTAAAATTAAAGAAGCTGGCTTACCTTTGGGAATATATACAGGAAAAGGTAGAACAAGCAGTATAATTACTTTAAAAAAAATTGGACTATATGAAACTTTTGACTTATTAGTTTCGGGAGATGACGTAAAAGAACATAAACCATCTCCTGAAGGAATAAAACAGTTTGCACACAAGTTCAATTTAGATCCGCACGATATTCTTATGATTGGAGATGCCCCTGCTGATATTATAGCCGCAAAAACAGCAGGAGCAAAATCAGCTTCTGTTTTATGGGATAGTTATGCAGCCGATATTGCAAAACGATTGAAAGCAAATTACTATTTTAACTCAGTAATTGAATTAGAAAACTTTATTAATAAAAATTTAATAATGGTTAAAAACTAATTCCCTTTTATTTCTCTATATATCAATAATACTATCATAACTCCAATTATAGCACCTAAAAAACCAGCCGGTTCACCTGCTTGGTATATTCCTAAAAATTGCCCCAGGTAAGTAGCAACAACAGAACCTATAATTCCAAGTGCAGTTGTAATTAAACATCCCTTGGGTTGATTCCCGGGAACAAATATTTTTCCAATTGCACCTGCCAAGAATCCTATTAGCAACGTCCAAAATAAATGCATTTATTTTATCCATAAGATTATTAAATTAAGTATTAAATTTATAAAATTGTTTATTTTAAATAAACTAATATTTTTAAAAATTAATATGCCTAACACTATACATAAAAGAAATGAGATGGCTGACCTTTTAAAAGGATTTGCTATTTTATTTATGATAGCAATTCATATCTTTGAATTGTTTCTTAATTCGGAATATCATCATAAACCTTTAACACAGGCAGTTTTTGTTTTAGGTGGTCCAACAACAGCAGCTATTTTTATGCTGGTTTTGGGTTACTTTGTAGAATACACAAAAAAAAGCAAAATTGAACTTACAAAAAGAGGGTTAAAACTGATAATTACCGGAGTATTACTTAACATCTTAATTAACATAAATTTATTCATTCATATTTTTGATGGTCGTTTAGCATTTATCAACCCTTTAGAATTTGTATTTGGTGTTGATATTTTATTTTTAGCCGGTATCAGTACAATTATTTTGGCGTTCGTCAAATACTCCCCTCATCCAAAGATAATTGCATTATCAATTTTTATTTTCATGCTAATTATATTAAATTTTAATTCAAACATTAAATATTCATTTGGTAGTTTTGATTATTTATCGGCTTATTTTATTAAGATTTCTAATTGGTCTTATTTCCCCGTTATTCCTTGGTTTGTTTATCCACTTTTCGGTTTTATTTTAGCCCAAAATAAAAAAATCTTAAAATATTTTAATCCTACTCTTTTTTGGAGAGTAATTTTGATCTTAATTTATGTATTATTCTGCCTTTTTACAATCGATTACATTATAGATGTTACAAATGACCTTCCAGTTTATTATAATCATGACATTAAGTTTTTTGGATATACATTGTTATGGCTCTCCGGTTATTGGTTAATAGTTAAACAATTGAATTTCTATCTTGGTAATAATAAAATTTTTATATATTTACGATGGTTAGGTAAAAACGTTACCCTTGCATATATAATTCAATGGGTAATTATTGGTAACATTGGAACTTCTGTTTTTAGAACCTTTAATATTTATTACTCATTAATTTCATTTGTTATTATTACCGTTATTGTGAGTATAATTGTTTTCTATTTAGAAGACAAAACAAAATGGTTAAAATTGTAAAAAAGTTAATTAATTAATAAATTTTTGCTTGACAAACCCTAATTTTTTCCGTAATTTTAATAACTTAATTTTTGAAACATTGTTAAGTAAACATTTTGATTCCGCGATAGCTCAATGGCAGAGCATGCGGCTGTTAACCGCAGGGTTGTAGGTTCGAGTCCTACTCGCGGAGCGGAATAAAAGACCTGATCAAATCGATCAGGTTTTTTTGTTTTAAACACTTCTCTTTTATTTCCAAGATAACGGACTGTTACCGCAGGGTTGTCCCGATTAAGTCGGGACTCGCGGAGCGGAATAAAAGACCCAGATTTTTTATCTGGGTTTTTTCATTTTAAACTGGCATAGTCTTGATTCCGTGATAGCTTCCCGATTGGTAAAATCGGGACGGACTGTTACCGCAAGGTTGTCCCGATTAAGTCGGGACTCGTGGAGCGGAATAAAAGACCCAGATTTTTATCTGGGTTTTTTCATTTTAAACAGTTCCCTTTTATTTCCAAGATAACGGACTGTTACCGCAGGGTTGTCCCGATTAAGTCGGGACTCGCGGAGCGGAATAAAAGACCCAGATCAATTCGATTAGTTTTTTTGTTTTAAATATTAAGTAATAATTATATTTAACCATTCGCATATTCTTTAGGGATAAGCCTCTTTTGCAAATGGGTACAGTGTTGGCCAGATAAAGTTTTGATTTGCTAAATTTATTGTACTCACAGATACTGTATCTTTTTTATTTCAAGTTGATTTAATTTTTTTTCTTTGATGCTTTTCCTCTTATATTTGATTGATTCATTTTTCCCCTTCTGCAGTATCTATATTAAATCCTTAGTCTACATGCAAATGATTTTTTTATTCAATCAATTATAAACACTTTAAATATTTGTGATGCAAAATATTTAATTTTGTGCTATTAATATTATTAATTAACTTCGTATATTACGATTATTGCATAAATTATTGAGATTAAGGGATATGGGAAAATGTAGTTTTACTAATTGCGATCTAAACAAATATTTAGATTTTGATCATTGTATTCTGCATTGTGATAAGAGTTCTCTTATTACACGAACAGATAATGACCATATACAAGAATTTAATTTCAGGTTTTATGAATATGCAGTACGCAGCCTTGCAAATTATTCTTCAAATAACATTGCTATCCCAACAGCTCAGAATTTACTATCAGAAAAGACTAATTTAAAAAGTCTTGCAAAAGCGACTTTAATCTGTGAAGATATTAATTTCCCTGCATGCGATCTTAATAGAAGTAATAATTTCATTGATGATATTAAAATTGTTGGTAATATTATATTTTATAATTGCACTTTTCTGGATGAAAACCTTGATTTCTCAAATTCAAAAATTGCATTTATAAATTGCACATTTTTTAACAAATGGTTTATTAAAAATCACCAATTAACAAGGAATTCCTCGGCAGCTTTGTATACAAAATGTTTATTTCACAAAAAAACTACTAACCACTCAAATAGTTTTGATGTTCCATTGTTTGCCGATTGTAAATTTAAGGATGAAATAAATTTTGAAAATTCAACATTTGATTCATTAATTTTTAATGATTCAATAAAAGAAAAAGAAACTCAGAAGTTTCAAATTGGCAAACTAATTATTAAGAATTGTACTTTTAATAAAAGATTCATCCTTAATGATTATGAGATAACTAATTTACTAATTGAAAATTCAGAGATAAATGATAAATTAGAATTCAAGTATAATAAAGTAAGTAATTTTATTTTGATTAATACAAATTTCAAAAAGATTGTTGATTGTTTTAAAACAACATTTGAGATATTTGAAATAAAAAAGTGCATTTTTAACGAATTCGTTGGGTTTGAAGATTGTACTTTTGGAAATTTAGGTAATACAAGTGAAACAAAATTTATATATGCTACTTTTTTAACATTTGTAAATTTTCGTAATGCTACATTTAATTGTGGCTTAGATTTGAAACATATTAATCTTAAAGAACCCCCTAATTTTCTTAATGCACTTGTTGTGCAGGCCAACACCAATAGAGAAACATTTAGAATAATCAAACACTCATTTGACAGAATTGGCAACATCATTGAAGCAAACAGGTTTTATGCCTATGAGATGAACAAATATAAGGAAGAGTTGAGAGATGGTAAAACAATAAAGGATGGGATTGGTCTTCAATTATTGCGATTATATAAATGGTTCTCCGATTACGGGCAAAGCATCTGGAGACCTTTTATTTGGATAATTATTTTTGCTCTAACGAATATGCTAATTAATTATGGTTATGAAAATAATTTACTTTATAAAATTTGCCCAAATTTATCGTTTTTGGATTCATTAGCCAGATTTTCCAATGAGTTTGCAAAAAGCATTATTCCATTTAAAAATGTATTAAAACCTAATTTGGAGTTTATTAGTTTAATATTTTACATCATTTTTGCAAGTCTAATTTGGCTAATAATTTTAGCAATTAAACGACGAACAAAAAGATAATTTGTTAATTTATTTTTATGCACTTTAAACCTACAACGCCCAAGTACGTAAACCCTTGGGCTTTGTTATTTAGGTTGCTATGTTACTTGAGTAATATTAATTTTTTAGTTTTATTTAATTTTTCGGCAGAAATTATATAGTAATAATCACCAAATAAAAACCGGGAACCGGTGACATAATTTTTCTCTTTTTAATATGCGTTTTTTTATTGTTGTTGAATGATAAATAATTGTCTGAACAGGGATTCATGTGATTAAAATGATTTTTTGGATTGATGATTAAACCTCATCTCTTTGCCACCACACTATTTTAGCATTATGATTACAGAGTAATCACACGTCGGTAACCAACAAGACCATACTTTCTCCACGACTTCGGACGAAGTCGCACAAAGTCAACGGTTATGGTAAAATCATGACCGCCAAGATAATATTCCCCAATTAAGAAACACCTCATATTATCTATTTGTTTTTTCATTTCAAATATTCTCCTTATGTTTCTACAATAGCTTCAAATTATATTGCACTTAACCGGGAACCGATGACATAATTTTTAACATTGTATTCGAGCATTTGATTGATATATGTTACTTAAAATCAAATAAGGCATTTTTTAACTAAAAATTGAGGTGAACATTTTCCTTTGCTAAAGAATTAAAAATAAAATTTTATAAATAATCAAATATACAAGGATTCTAATTTTGAATATCTTTACTATTTTTTTATATTAAAGCATTTATTAAAATTTACTTATTTACTTATAGGGTTTCTGATGAAAAAGTCTACTTATTTTTTGTTATTATTTGGTTTGTTTATTAATTGTGTATATGGTCAGTCAAGTGGCAACTCTTTGAATTTTGATGGAAATGATATGGTAACTTTGCCAGCAGAATTATACAATACTAATTATTCCGGTAAATCGGCTATTACTATCGAGTACTGGTATAAGGGTAGTGTTCTATCTTCACCTGTAAGATTTCAAGATGGTGGCAACTATGTAGTTGCCGGGTGGTTTTATGAAGGCATTATTCAGCACATTATTTCAAGTGACGGTGGTACAACTGGTATATCAGCGGGTGAAGTTGCAACCATAAATAATGGACAATGGCACCATATTGCAATGACATGGGCCGCCAGTGGTGAATTTACAAGTTACCTTGATGGATATGTAGCAGATCATAGATCTGCTGCATCAGTTAGTTTACCTACAATAACTAATGGCGGATGGTTAGGTGCATTTGGTGCTTCTGATGATAAAGAATACTTAACGGGGAATTTAGATGAAGTAAGAATCTGGAATAAAGCACGTACACAGTCTGATATTCAATCAACTATGTATACTGAACTTGATGGAAATGAAAGCGGACTAGTTGCTTATTATAAAATGAGTGATGCTTCAGGTACTACATTAACAGATAATTCATCAAATACTTATAATGGAACAATCTCGGGTGCTACTCTGCAACCATCAGATTGTTTTACTAATTTAGGTAGTTGTTTAAGTTATGATGGTCAAAACGATAAATCATCAGCAACTTTAACTGGCAAAATATTTAATAATTCACTTACAATTGAATTATGGATAAATTTTAATTCATTAACAACGCAACATAATTTTACAGGACTTTATGATGGAATTAATATTAATAAACGTATTATTCCTTATAAAGCAGAAGATAATATTATTAATTTATATATTAATGACGGTTCAACTGCTTTTGTCATCTCCTCAAATTATGTAGTTACTCAAGATAAATGGTACCATTTATCTTTTGTAGTAAATAATGGAACTGCTTACATCTATATCAACGGTAAACTTTGCAACTACGATTCTTACAATCCTTTTTTAATAGGAAGCGATCCTACTTTATATATTGGAAGCGATATAGGTGGATTTTTTTCTGATGTTAAAATTGATGAATACAGAATTTGGAATACCGCACGAACCGAATCTGAAATTAACGATAATATGTTAAAAATATTAAATGGAAATGAATCGGGTTTAGTTGCATATTATAGGTTTAATCAGTCTACTTCGACAGCAACTGTATATGATGCCACATATCCTAGTTTTAACCAAACGATTTCTGGGATGTCATTACCTTCTGCTTGGAGTAATTCACTATTTTATTTTGCTTGGACAGGTAATACAAGTTCAGATTGGAACACAGTTACAAATTGGAACACACAGTCGCTCCCTACTTCAACTGATATTATTTACTTCAATTCCAATCCTGTAAACAACGCTTCAATTTCCGGTAATCCTGAAATAAACTCAATGTATTTGCAAAGCGGTGCCAGTGTTGTATTAAATTCGGATATTACAATCAATGGAGATTTAGTATTAAACAACAATTTAGATCTAAATGGATATAATATCAATTTAGGAAGTTCTGGAAATTTGTTTGAAAACTCCGGATATCTTACCGGTTCAACAGGTTCTATATCAACTACACGTAATTTAAATAATATAAGTTCTTTAAACGTTGCAGGACTTGGAGCAGAAATTACTACCGCCTCAGATATGGGTAGTACAACAATAACACGTAAACACTCGCTTATAGATAACAGCATTTCTCGAAATTATTTAATTTCATCAGCCGCTACAGAACTTAATGCAACACTCGTTTTTCATTATTTAGATAACGAATTAAATGGACTAACAGAAGATGATTTGGCTTTATTTAAATCTACTGATAATGGCTCTACTTGGAATAAAATGGGCGGTGAAGTAGAAACTTCCGAAAATACAATTACGTTAAGTGGTATCAATAGTTTTTCATTATGGACAGCCGGCGATAAAAATTCCCCTCTTCCCGTTGAGCTAACCTCATTTAGTGCAGTTATTGTAAAAAATAAAATAGAATTAAACTGGAAAACCTCAACCGAAATCAATAATTACGGATTTGAAATTGAAAAATATACCGAGTCACAAAACTGGAGTAAAATTGGTTTTGTTGCAGGGGCTGGAAATAGCAATACTGTAATTGATTATTCATATATTGATAATTTAGAAATTGATTTAATTGCAAATCAAACTCTTAAATATAGACTAAAACAAATTGATAACAATGGTAATTTTGAGTATTCAGACATTGTCGAAGTAAATTTAAATTCTGTAGTGCCAACTGAATATAATCTTTCTCAAAACTACCCTAACCCATTTAATCCGACTACAACAATCAAGTATTCTATTCCGACTGAGGGAATGGTTTCTTTGAAAGTTTATGATGTATTGGGAAAAGAAGTTGCTAATTTAGTTGATGAAAATAAAAATGCAGGGACCTATGAAGTTATATTTAATGCTGAAAATCTTTCATCAGGAACTTATATTTATAAATTAACATCTGGAAATTTTACAGAAACAAAAAAGCTTTTGCTGCTAAAATAAGAGATTTAATTAATTAAACACGCTGTTTAATTAAAATCGTTATTCAGTTCAAATTATATTCTACACAAACCCGAGTTAAGTTTAACTGTTATATTGAAATAAAGACCTAATCAAATCGATTAGGTCTTTTCATTTTAACACTCCCCTTTGTTGCAAAACACAAAAACATTGTCTGAACAGGGATTCTTGGGATTTATAAGATTTTTGGGGATTAAAGATTAAACCTCAGCTCTTTGCCACCACGCTATTTTAGCGTAATAATTAAAGAGTAATCACACGTCGGTAACCATACTGGGCACATATCCTCACGACTTCGGATGGTGGGTGTCGCATAAATAAAGGGATGCCGAAGGTTGTTCAAATTTTAGGAATATTCTGAATAATCTATAATCAAAAATGAACATGTCGTCCGGCAATACTGCCGGGCTGTTTATATATTTAATTTTTCGTTGTACTATCAACATTCCACCCCGTAAACGGGGTTGAGTAGTTGAACATTATTCATTTATCTGTTTTTAATCTTAATATTTTGCAGAATAATACAATTTAGAAGGGGATATATAAGTCCCAGCGGGACGAAATGTTATTAGAATAATGAAAGAATTAAAAATATTAAGCTCCAGAGGAGCGACATGTTTTATTGGTAATCGATAACCATTTATGCGACACCCACCGGACGAAGTCGCACTTTTAAAATCAGAGACTTGAGACCAGAGATTTGATACTTGGTTGTTGGTAAAAAGTGACGAGTAACAAGTAACGCGTGACAAAAACCGGTAACTTGTGGTTCGAGACTTGATACTGGGAACTTGTGACTTGGTTAATATTTGTTTAAACTGGGATTTGGATGGATTTTATTGATTTATGGGATTCAAACCAATATTTATTTAAATAGAAAAAGCCATTGAAATCTTTTCCTTCAACTGCTATTCAATCATTCAACCTTTAACCTTCATAACTTAACCTTTCATTATCCTGTTGTCTGAACAGGGATTTATGTGATTAAAAGGATTTTTTGGATTCGATATATTTTCTAATAAAGGGAGTGACAAAAGCCTATCTGGATTCTTTTATAATTTAGTTTACAAATGCTTTACTAATATTTTAAGAATATTTTAAGAATATTTTAAGAATATTTTAATACACAAATATTATATTTAATTAATAAATAAATAGGAATTCTACAAACTATGGCAACAAAAATTTCAGAAATTAAAAAATTAATCAGTTCAATACCCGAAACTGATTATTACAACTTATTAGTAAAAGCTGCAACAAAAGATAAATCCTTTTGTGATTTTTTAATGCTTACTTACTCATTCAAAGGTTTTAGTGAAATCGATTTATTCAATGAAGCAAAAAAAGATATTTCTTCAATTGTTTCAAAACGTTATGTCGGGTATTATCATATAGATAAAGTTGCAAGTTTTATTCCCTTATTAACCAAACGAATTAATGAGTTTGCTAAAATTTCGAAAAATAAAAAATTGGAAGCAGATTTAATGTTATATGCATTGGATTTGGCAATAGATCCATATTTCTTTAACGATTGTTTCACTCAATATGAGAATAAACTTTCTTCATTTGCTGCAAAGCTTATTGATTTAGTTTTTAACGATTTACATGAAGATTATTTTGCGGATTATAGAGACCCAATAAATAAACTACTTGAAGAATTACATATTTCTATTTTTATCCAAAATACTGATAGGTTGCCCATAAAAATTTAATTTTGGTATAAACTAACAGTAACTATTATTTGAAACAGACAAATAAACTAAAGTGTTATTTCAATAATTATTTTGCGTTTAAGGTCAGACTTTTGGATAATCCCAAGAACTCTAATTAACTAACGAATAAATCGACATATTAACGTTCGGATTAATATATTTGTACTCCCCACACGGAAAACATTATAACAAAAAAAACTAATCACCAACGGCACTTTGCAAAAGTTCACTATTACTTTAAATCATATTAATTATCAATTAATACCAAAAAATATTTAGACTAAACATTTATCAAAAATAAACGATTATTCTTTTATGATTAGTTTAAACAATACAGTAATATGATACTTAATTATCGAAATAATTTATTTGGTTACTCCTCTAAAATAAAATGAAAAATCGGAACCAAAAATATAACCCAATATTAAACAAATGATTCTTGATAAAAACAAAAGGTAAGAATAGAATGGATAAAGTTACAAAAATATTTGGTTTAATTTTGATTGTATTATCAATATTTTTAATAAATGCATGCAATAAATCTGATATAAACGAACCGATAGATAGTCCGAATTACGGTGTACAAACAAAAGAGTTAATAAACATTGTTGAAAGTAATCCTAACATTAAAGCATTATTAATCAAGTCAATAGAGCAGGCTAAGCTTATTAATCCAGATAAAGATACAAATCCTGCTCAAACATTAGAAGAATATTACCAATTTGTTACATGGGCTGAAACTTGCATGCCGTGGAGTATTCTCCCCAAAACACCATATACTTCTTTATATGATAAAATTGACCAAAGTTTGAACTATTTCTATTTTATTAATGACCAGCCTCTTGCAGAATTGGAAGGGCAAAACTTGTATAATAATTCTCTTCAATATATAAAACCGTACAGCGATTGGCTTGTAAGTTTTAATAAAGCATGGGGCTTGTACTTAGACACGCCGGACTCTTGGAATAACGAATATTATCAATTAGCGTTAACAGATAATAAATTTGGTTTATCTGAAGGCTGGTACGAATCCCCTTCAAACTGGAAATCATTTAATCAATTTTTTACAAGACGTTTAATTTCACCGGATAAACGCCCAATAACATCTCCAAACGATAGTACAATAGTAACTTCTCCGGCAGATGCGGTACCTCAGGGTGTTTGGCAGATAGATGCCTCATCGCAAATTACTCAGCAAGGTGGAGCAAAAATCAAATCTGGAACTTTAACTTCTATTCAAAAACTTATTGGTGAAGACAGTCAATACGCAAATGAATTTGCTAATGGTATAATGACGCATACTTTTCTTGATGTACAGGATTATCATCGTTTCCATTTTCCTGTAAGCGGAACAATTAAAGAAGTTAGAAATATTGCGGATCAAGATGCAGTCGGTGGAATTATTACTTGGGATCCCTCAATACAAAGATATATGTTCGATCCAACGGTTCCGGGATGGCAATCGATTGAAACAAGAGGTTGTGTGATAATTGAAACGAAAGATTTTGGATTGGTGGCAATTCTTCCAATAGGGATGTCACAAATATGTTCAGTAAAATTTGAAAATAATATTGTACCAGGTGCCTATGTAAAAAAAGGCGATATGATGGGATGTTTTTTATTTGGAGGATCTGATATTGTAATGATATTTCAAAAGAAAGCCGGATTTGTACTTGAACAGGCTGGTGGATCTGCTGGCAGTCAATCTTATAAGCATATTCTTGTGGGTGAAAAATACGGCATTTTCCAGGGAGAAAAATAACTTATACTAAACTGATATAAAGATATTATCTCGATAATTTTTCTTCTGCCGATCGTAAAACAATTTATAAATTATTATTGGCAGTCATGTGAGTAGGTGTTGCAAAAGTCTGAAATCCTGTTCTGGGGTGTCACGGTCGAGAATGTTGCAAAACTCTTAAATCCCCGAACTCGGGTGTCACGGTCTGAACCGTGACACAAACTTTTATCAAAAACGCCGCTGTTTTTACAGCAAATTCATTCGGTCATGGTGAGACCATGACCGCCCAGAAATAATTCCTCAACTATGAAACATCCACGGTCTGAACCGATGACGCCCGTGTTTTTATCTCCCCAATTTTGCAACAACAACAATCAAGATTGGGTTACTTGAGTTTTGCAACATCTATGATGCAAGGGATGAATTGTCTTTAATTATAGCAATTCCCCTACTTTCTTACTGGCTCTTTAACTCAAGAAAAAAGTGTTCCAAAACATATAATATAATTGCCACTTTGCAAAAAGCCAATTTAATAAAATTAAAAGAAGTTAAAAATAATGCGGAATTGTTTATATTTACAAATTAATTTTTCAACTTTTAAGAAACACTATGGCAACAAAAATTTCAGAAATAAAAGAATTAATCAGTTCAATACCCGAAACAGATTATTATAAATTATTAGTAAAAGCGGCATCAAAAGACAAATCTTTTCGAGATTTTTTAATGCTCACCTACTCATTTAATGGTTTAAGTGATATTGAATATTTTAATTTGGCAATAGAAGACTTAAAACTTATTGGCTCAAAACCACCAAAAGCTTTTCTTGATCCAAGACCTTCAATTAAATTTATTAATTCATTAGTTCAACGGATTGATGAATTCACAAAAGTTTGTAAAAATAAAAAACTTGAAGCAGATTTAATTAATTACGCATTAAATATTGCATTTGACACAAGTTATTTAAATTCTTTTAATAAAGATTACGTTTACAAATTTACTTCATTGTTTAATAGATTTGTAAAAATATTAAATGAAAAATTGCACGATGATTATCTAATTGAGTATAAAGATGATATCGAGAAATATTATAACAAGTTAAAAGCCACCCCTATTTTCGTAGGGTTTAAGTAAATTACAGTTTAAATAATATTTCTCAAGTTTAAATTTAAAACTAAAACGCCCAAGTACTTACATACTTGGGCGTTGTTAGTTAGGTTGTTATGTTACTTGAGTAACATTAATTTTTTGGTTTGACTAAATTTTCCGGTAGAAAGTTTATAGAAATAAATTCCACTAGCAAAATCAGTTGCAGTCCATTGAACATTATATATTCCTGCTTTCAAATCATCATTTACTAAAGTTGTCACTTCTCTACCCAATGCATCGTATATTTTTAATACAACTTGAGATTGTTCGGGTAATCTGAACGAGATTGTTGTTGAAGGATTAAATGGGTTTGGATAGTTTTGTTCCAATACATATTCTGTTGGAATTTGAGTATTATTTTCTTCTTCTACACCAATTATGCCATCAGCATGAATCCCACCATAATACCCCATATCAGCTCTATGAGTACCTAATCCATGTTCACAAGTAAGAGTATAATCATTGTATAAAGTGTTTGGATCTCCTGCATCAATTGCGACTGAATTTACTGAGTTTCCACACGAAGTAAAACTCAAGTGAAAATCATTATTTAACGTATCTCTAAAATTTGGGTCAGCATCAATACAACCTTCTCCAAAATAAGATTGTGTTGAACCATTATAAATTAAAGAATATTTTACATTTGCATTACCGGAATTAAAATAAATTTCGTTAGCTGAATTAGCAAATAAGATACTATTAAGAAGAGATACGTTTGAATTCAATAAACTAAAACTTCCTCCACTATTAGTATTGCTGTAATTTTTTGAAGAAGTAAGATTAATAAATTCAACAGTTGAGTTAAATAAAAATCCAAATGCCCCTGCTTGTAAAGATCTATTCCCAATCCCCAAAATATTCCTTAGTTCTAAATTCGAGTTTTGAACAAAAACTGCTCCACCGTTATTAGCAGTATTATTATAAAATTCACAAAGCCAAGCTGACATAAAGTAGTCGTTAGGATGGCAGTTATTAAAATAAACTGCTCCACCTGCTCCTGTTGCCCTATTACCTATAAATCGAACAATTCCTATTTGAGGATCAGCATTTTCCACATAAATAGCTCCACCTAAATAGGCTTTATTATTTATAAATTCACAATGCAAAATATGCACATATGAAAAGTCTTTTATAAAAATAGCACCACCATAATTATCATTTAATCCTTCATTTATAACGTTTCCGTTAATAAATTTACAGTAATAAAAATGAGCAAGGGCAGGATTCGAACCGATTGTCTTTATTTTAATACCTCCAAAACCAGACTCAGTGACACCAACAAATCTAATAGAGTCAATAGAAGTACCAACAGCATTCAATGTACCCTGCACATCTAATTTGTAATTACCCAAAAAGTTTACTGTTACCCCAGGCTTAATTGTAAGAGTCTGATTAGGTAAAATCACTAAATCTCCTTCTACCATCACCTCATCACAATCCCACACACCTGAAACTTCACCAGAATAATAACAAGGAGGAACTAAACTAACATCCCATCTATTAGCAGCACCACCATAAGCACCCATATCAGAACGATAAGTTCCTAAACCGGCTTGGCAATCTAATACAAAATCTGCAATAGTCGGATTACCTGCATCAATAGCCGGAGAATTTTCAGTAGCACCGCAAGAAACACTTTGTAATCTATAATCTTCATCACCAACATTTTTGAATAAAGGAGCAACATTATGCAAATTAGTTGTAGAAGTATCTTGACCGGCATAAAAACCTTGAATCAGCGAGTACGTATATCTATTATTATCTCCTTGCACTTGTATACCAGTATTTGTTCCATTATTATAAATAATGGTGTTTTCAACATTTGCAACTGAATTTCCCCAAGCACTACCAAGTGCAGCAAAATCAACACCAATGTTATCAGCAATTGTTGAGTTAACAATATTAGCGGTAATCTTATTTCCTAATAAAATAGCAGCACCGGAACCATTTGTTTCTGTAAGTTCATTTTTATAAAAAAGTCCATTTGCAATTTTAATTTGATAAGCAGTAGAAGTATTTCCGCTTACACTTAAAGCACCACCGCCATAACCGGATTTATTATACGAAAATTTTACATTAACCAATTCGGGATTACAAAAATTAAAAGTTGCTCCTCCCCCTTCACCGGTAGAAGAGTTATTAACAAATTGAACTCTATTTAATTTTACGGAGTTACCATATTCAACATACATTCCTCCACCGCTGCTATAAGCACTATTGTTGGAAAATTCCGTATCATAAATTTCTAAATTTGAATTTTCCGAGTAAATTCCTACACCTTTTGCATATTGATTATGATTATTATCAATAAGGAAGTTTTTTAGAGAAAGTTTCGAATTTATGAGTTTAATAGCTCCAACACCATCTGTAATTTCTCCACCTTCAAAATTTAATGTACTATTTATAGAATAAACTGCATAATCATACAATATTCTTTTGAGGTAAATGTTTGAAAAATTTACATCTGAGCTATTAACATAGATACCACCGCTTATTCTACCTAAGCATGAATCCAATTTAATATTATCTAAGTGTACTTTAGATTTATAAACAACTATTGCACCACCAATTCTATCTTGTATTTCGTCAATCCATTTTTCGAATGTATAACGGAAGTTACAATTTTTCAAAACCGAAGTCTGCTGGTTGGTTGAATCGGTTCCTAAAAAATTAATACCTTTCCAAAATCCTTCGTAAAAAGGATATGTATTAATTTCTGATAATGAATCAGAAAAGAAATTAATACTATTTTGAGCAGTACCTTCAGCAATTAATGTTCCATAAACATTTAATGAATATTCACCTGTAAAATAAATATCAGTACCAGCACTAATTACCAAAGTAGAATCTTTTGGTACAAAAACATCGCCAACAATTTTGATAGTATCCATATTCCAAATGCCTGAAACAGCCCCGCTATAACCATCAGTTATATTTTTTTCGTAGTCTTTTGAAAAAGCATTATTTTGCAAAAAAACCGAAAACACACAGAATATGATAAATAGTAATAAATTTTTCATGATGCCTCATTTTATTTAATCAGCAAATATAGTTTAGAAAATTAATAAAACAAAATAGTCTTATTACAATTGTGTTTTATATCACTCCAATCAATATTAATTAAATATTAACTTTAAAAAAAATGAACTTATTTGTAATTATTTAGAGATTTTAGTATAAAAAAGAGGATTTTTTTACCGATAATAATTTATAAATAATTTATTATTGGGTAAATTATTATCCAAAATTTTTATATAAAGTATTCAAGAGGAATTAATGAAATCTTTTCTTTCAAGTATCATGTTACTACTTTTTGTAGTGTCGTCAATAAATGCTCAACAATCAGCCCCACCTTCTTTAGCAGCAACAACAACAATAAAACTATTAGCATTAAATAAATCATTAAAAGGCAATGTTAGAATTTATGTAGTTGGAAATGATGCAATAGCAAATGAACTAAAAAAAAATGTAGGAAACACAATTGTTAGTGCAGTAATTGCAGGAGTTGAGAGTGGCAACGATGTACCATCAGACAAATATGAAATAATCTTTTGTGCGAGTACCGGTAAAGCGGCTTCAGTAAAAAGTTATGCTAAAAAATATAAAAGCCTAAGTATAACAAACATACCTGATTTAGTATTTAGTGGAATAACTTTAGGATTTGGAATTGATGATGATAAGAAACCGTTAATTTTCTTAAACTTATCATCTTCAAGTGAACAAGGAATGGAATGGAATCCTGCAATTATGAAAGTTGCACAAACAGTAAAGAATTAAAAACAAAATCAAGGTTTAGTGATGTCTATACGATTTAAAATTTTATCACTTCTTTTATCAATAATTCTTGTTTTTTCAATTGTACTCGCCTTTTATGCTCCAAGCAAGGCAAAAGGTATGGCTCAAGATATGTTGTTAAAAGATGCCGCTTTTATAAGCAACTTATTGGCTGAAAACTTGTCATTAGGGATACAGACTTTAATAATTGATGATGGTGCAGCATTAGATCAGGCATTAAAGTCAATTAATAACGAAAAAAATGAAATTAATTCAGTAAAAACAATTAATGATATATTAATTTTTGATGCTGATCTTAATTTTGTTAAATCGCTAAAAAACGAACAACCAATACAAGCAATTCAAAAGAGTAACAATTTAATTTTAGAAGAAACCGACGAAGAAATTGTAAGTAATCTACCCATGCGTGATCAAGGGAATAGTATTGTTGGGTATTTACAAATTAAATTTTCCAAGTCTTACTTTTTAACCAAAACAACTGATTCACGCATTTCATTTATTATTGTAGCATTAGTAATTTTAGTAGCAAGTTTGGGGGTTGGATATTTTGTGTTTGAAAAAATCATCGGGAAAATTAAACTTGCTCAGGATGCGGCAGAAAAACTTGCCGTTGGAAATCTTGATATTAAATTAAACCAGTCATCAAATGATGAAATTGGCAAATTAATTAACTCAATGGATAAGATGATTACAACAATTAAAAGTTTGGTTTTAGATGTTAATACTCTATCCTCCGCTGCTGTTGCCGGTAAATTAGATGTACGAGCTGATGATTCCAAGCATCAAGGTGAGTTTAAAGAAATTGTTGTAGGTTTTAATAAAACACTTGATGCTGTTGTAGATCCATTAAACGTTTCAGCAAATTATATTGAAAGAATCGCTAAAGGTGATATACCAGAAGAAATTACAGAAGATTACCAAGGTGATTTCAATGAAATTAAAAACAATTTGAATCTTTGTATTAATACAATGAACAATTTAACATCAGAGCTTTATAATTTAAATGCCGGTGTTGAAAAAGGGAAAATTGATATTAGAATTGATGATAATAAGTTTGCAAATATTTTTAAAACAATTGCCGTAGGTATTAATCAAACAGTAAACACCCTTACTGAACCATTATATAAACTTACTGAAGTAATTCAAGCAACAGCCACTGCTGCTACTCAAATTTCAGCATCAACAGAAGAAATGGCAAGTGGCTCAAGTGAACAATCTTCTTATATTGGTGAAGTTGCCGCTTCTGTTGAAGAAATGACAAGGACTATTTTTAGTACAACTAAAAACACAACAATTGCAGCCGAATCATCAAAAGATTCCGCTGATAAAGCTAAAGAAGGAGGGAAAATTGTTGATGAAGTTGTTGTTGGCATGAATCAAATTTCAGATGTAGTAGAAAAATCAGCCGAAAAGATTTTTATCCTGGGTGAAAATAGTGATAAAATTGGCGAGATTATTCAAGTAATTAACGATATTGCCGATCAAACAAACTTACTTGCTCTAAATGCAGCTATTGAAGCTGCTCGTGCAGGAGAACAAGGACGTGGTTTTGCTGTTGTGGCTGATGAAGTACGAAAACTTGCTGAAAGAACTACAAATGCTACAAAAGAAATTGCATCTATGATTAAACAAATACAAATTGATACAGCTGATGCCGTTGAATCTATGAAAATAGGGACTAAAAATGTTGATAATGGAAAACTATTAGTAAATAAAGCCGGTGAAGTGCTAAAAGAAATTATAACAAGTTCTGACAGAGTAACTGATGTTATTGTTCAAGTTGCTGCTTCAAGCGAAGAGCAATCCGCTACTTCGGAAGAGATTAGTAAATCAATAGAAACCATAAATAAAGTTATAAAAGAATCTACTTCCGGTGTTCATCAAATTGCACGTGCTGCAGATGACTTAAATAGTTTAACTGAAAATTTACAACAGTTAATTGTTCAATTTAATATTTCAAACACGAATCGAAATTTAATTCAGAATAGCAGAAAATTTCTTAATTAATCGAATTGTATTATCCCCTTTCTAACCGAATGGGGATTTTTTTTGCCTTTTACTTTGATTTTTTTTAATTATTAAGTAAATTTAAATTGGATTTTTAAAATTCAATTTCTGCTTTCGTTTGCTTTTTCTTAGCAACAATTTCTATTTACATAAATAAAACTAAAGGTTAATTAATGAAGAGACTGATATTATTTGTTATTTTATTAGCGTTTTGTATTAGCGGATGTGATAAAGACACTCCAACAAATTCAACTGAATATGGTTATAAATTTGAATTTATTACTGAAAATTACGAACCATTGAACTATGTAGAGAACAACGAGTTAACAGGATTAGCACCTGATGTTTTACGCGAAATTTGTACAAATCTAAATATTCCATTTAAAGTTTCTGTTCAACCTTGGGAAGAAGGTTACCAAAATGCTCAAAATACAAGTAATGCAGTATTATTCTCAACTGTTTTGAACTCAACAAGAAAAGATTTATTTAAATGGGCCGGTCCTATTGCCTCTCTTGACTGGGTTTTCTATTCAAAAACTCAATCATCAATTTCACTAACTTCATTAGATGATGCAAAAGCTGGACTAAAGATTGGTGTAATGAGAGATTTTTCAATAACTCAATATTTAAGTGATCAAGGATTTACAAATTTTGTTTATGTTACTGATAATATTGAAGGATTTACAAAATTATTAAGCGGTGAAATTGATTTATTCCCTTCAGATGAAATTGCTGCTAAAGCTGCCTTAGAATCAAGTGGAAAAAATATTTGGTCAGTTACTCCACAGTTAACTTTTTTAACTGATTTTGTTTATTTTGCGTTTAATAAACAAGTACCTGATAATGTAGTTGCTGATTTCCAAAATCAAATTGATATAATGAAAAGTAATGGTAAATTGAATGCTTTATATCAAAAATATATGAAAAAAGAATCAGCCCCATCATCATTGCAAATATATACCGAACAGTATCCCCCATTAACTTATAGAAATAGTTTTGGAGAAATTACCGGTTTTGGAACTGATATTGTAAAAGAGATAATGCGAAGAAACAATATCTATTCTGGCATTAATTTATCATTGTGGAGTAATGGTTATAAAATGATTCAAGAAAACCCTAACTTCTGCTTGTTTACAATGGAACGTACCATATTTAGAGAAAACTTATTCCAATGGGTTGGTCCAGTTGGAACTAACACAACTTATTTCTATTCTAAAGCAGGATCAGGTATTGTATGTACAAATTTAACCGAAGCCAAAAATTTGGCAAAAGTTGGAACAGTAAATTCATGGTTTTCTGATGAATATTTGCGTGAACAAGGATTTACAAACTTAGTTTCCGATTCAGATCCAGCTGTTATGGTTACAAAATTGATGAATGGCGAAATTGATGTGTTTGTTTGTTCTGCTGTTACCTTCCCTGAAATTCTAAAAGAATTAGGATTTAACTTAAATCAAGTTACAGCTAATTATGCTTTAATATCAACAGATTATTATATAGCTTTTTCTCTAACTACTCCTGCAGATCTTGTTATGAAATGGCAAGCTGCTTTTGATGTTATGAAATCTGATGGCACTTATTCAGCTATTTATAGCAGATGGTTTTAATAGTTATTAGTGAGTAGTATTTTGTGATTGGTGAGTAGCCAATAAATTTAGACCCGCTTATTTTAAGCGGGTTTTTTTATTTATTTCTAATTATGGCTTCCTATAGTTCTTTCTCATCACTCAATTTTATTAATAATTTGTAATAAAACATTAAATTCAATGCTAAAACGATTATTCACAATATTTTAATTGTATTAGTAACAAATTATTCATAACTTAATGATAATGTAAGTAATGTAGATAATAATAGATAGGAAGATTAAACATATTTCAATAATCATACGATAATACTAATAAATAATTGAGAAATCAACATGCAAAGATATGAAGGGAAATCTTTTTACGTTGAGAATTTTTACTACCTAATAAAAAATCTTAACATAAAAGAACTCGAAAAAAAGAAACTTTGGGCCCCTCTTCTTCTTTTGATTTTGTGTGTTTGCATTACAATTATAATCACCTTCTCATTAAAATTGCATATAGAAAAAACTGCAAAACAAGATTTTGAATTTACATGTCATGAAATTAAGAATAAAATTTCAGCTCGCTTAAAATCGCAAGCCGAGCTTTTACGTGGGCAGGCTGCATGGTTCAATTTTGTACCTCATATGAATCGGACTATCTGGAAAAATATTTATGATTCACAATTAATAGAAAAGAATCTTCCCGGAATATTAGGAGTTGGATTTGCAACAATTATAAAACCGGAGAACTTATCGGAACATATTAAATCGGTAAGAGCAGAAGGATTTCCGAATTACACTGTACATCCAACCGGTAAAAGGAATATTTACACATCAATAATTTATTTAGAACCTTTTGGTGGTAGAAATTTACGTGCCTTTGGATATGACATGTTTTCTGATCCAACAAGAAGAGGCGCAATGGTTTATGCCAGAGATAATAATTCGGCAACTCTAACAAAAAAAATTTTATTAGTCCAAGAAACTGATAAAGATATTCAAGCCGGTACCTTAATGTATGTTCCTGTATATAAAATTGGAAAGCCAATTAAAACAATAGCTCAAAGAAGAGAGGCAATAATTGGATGGGTATATAGCCCTTATAGAATGGGAGACTTATTACATGGTATATTGGGCAATTACGAAACTATTAATAAAAAGAATCTTGTAATAAAGATTTACAATGATTCAACAAATATTGATAAAAGTGTTCTATATGAAAGCAAAACAATAATTAAAGATACAATAAAAACAACTCAGTTTTATAAATATAACGACATCATTACTTTCAACAATAATAAATGGTATTTAAGTTTTAGACAGTATTCAACATCAGACACAGACACTAATTATGCTTTAGTATATTTTGTTTCAATAAGCGGGTTTAGTTTAAGCATTTTACTTTTTCTTTTATTTGTTTCGGTAATTATATCTAACGATAAAGGAATTAAATTAGAAGCTTTAACAAATAGTTTAAAAGAAAGTGAAGAAAAATATAAAACTATTTTTGATAATGATATTTATGCTATTTTTATTTTTGATTTAAAAACTTTGCAAATAATAGATGCTAATGATAGATTTTGCAAATTATATAAGTATAGCTATGAAACCATTCATAATGGAGTACATATATCAAACATTTTTATTGAAGACGACTGTTATAAATTAATAGAAGAAAATGAAAAATCATCGGCTGTTTACATTCCCCTCCAAACACATAAAAAAAGCAATGGCGAAGAATTTCCGGTACAAATTGTAAGTGGTGTTTATAGACTTCAAAATCGGAAAGTGATGTCAATCTTATCGCAAGACATTACAACAAGGTTTAAAAATGAGGAAGAAATTAAATTAATTAATTCAAAGCTAAGGGAATCAATTAGCACTAAAGATAAGTTTTTTTCAATTATTGCACATGATTTACGTAGTCCTTTTCAAGGATTTTTAGGTTCTACAAAACTTATGTCCGAAAGCATAAATCTTTTTAATAAAAATGAATTAGCTGTTCTAAGCGGAGAATTATACAATAGTTCAGAAAATCTTTATAAATTGTTAGATAATTTATTAACATGGGCAAGTATGCAGAATGGCTCAATAATATTTGAACCAAAACCGCTCAAGCTGTTACCTATTGTTGAAAATGTTATTGATGTTTTGAAAAATCAAATTAATAATAAACAATTGATTGTTAATAATTCTGTACCACTTTATGTTTCCGTTCTTGCAGATGAAAAAATGGTTGAAACGATTCTTAGAAATCTTATTTCCAACTCTATTAAGTTTACAAAAAACAATGGAACAATATCCATATTCAGTAAATATATTGAAAACAATTTCGTTGAAATTCTAATTGAGGATTCTGGAATTGGGATGAGCAAAGAACTTATGGACGATCTATTTAAATTATACAAAAAAACAGGGAGAAAAGGAACAAATGGTGAAGCAAGTACTGGACTTGGTTTATTAATATGTAAAGAATTTGTTGAAAAACATTCCGGGACTATCTGGGTTGAAAGTGAGGTTAATAAAGGCTCTAAATTTATTTTCACCTTACCTAAAGCATAAATTAAAAAAAATAAAATTGGTGGTAGGTTTTATACCACCTAATTTACTTAAGTAAAATCATCTTCATAATTTGCGAACATTTATTGGTTTCTAATTTATAAAAATAAATACCTGAAGATAATTGAGAACCATTTTTTAAGTTCCCATTAAATTTTAGTTGATAAATTCCTGCTTGCTTATTCTCATTAAGTAAAGTTTCTATCTCTTCACCCATAATATTATAAACAACTATTTTTACATTACAAGGTTCCGGTAATTGAAATTTTATTGTTGTTTCCGGATTAAATGGGTTAGGATAATTTTGAAATAAGGCAAAATCTTTTGGAGCTGCATATTCTTCTTCACAAACACTTGTTATCTCAGAAAATAAAGAAAGCTTAAATGCATCTGTCCTAATTACAGGACCTTGGGTACTTTTCCCATCATCTATTACTTTAACCAATATTTCTTTATTTTTATATAAAGTATATCTACCAACATTTTTCCACGAACCACTCCCCTCGTTTTGATTTAAATATAACGAATCAATAGTTCTGCCATCATATATTACTTTATACAAAGCATTATTTGCAGCATTAACAGTAACAGGTAAAATTTCATAAAGGTCATAGATTCCATCCTTTTTAAGATTAAACTTAAATACAGCATATGGTCCGTTTGATGTGTTTTGAATATACGCATATCTACTTGAACCACCATAAGATTGAGCTACACTTGGTTTCCAATCACCATATTCATTATAAAATTCTGTTTGTTCATTATCAACTAATGAAAAATACTTTTCTATTGCTATTGTAAATGGAATTTTAATAATTGAATTTAATAAGTCATTACTTTTAATTACCAACGTATCAGAATCCGAGCCAATATTTACTGCATAATATCTGAATGTTATTTTATTACTCTGCATTCCATTAATAACTAATGGCAGTTCTGTTAATACTTTTAACTTGTTATCAATTGAATAAATATTCTGTATTGTTAAATCACTATAGCCAAAATTATCTATATTAATTGATACATCAAGTGAATCTTCCTCACTTATGGGACTTGGATTTAGAAATTTTGTAGTGATATTAATCTGTCTTTCTCTAACGTATGCTGTCCTTTTTAAAACATCTGCATTAAAATATCTTATTGAAGAACTTTTATTAACTACTTTAATTTCAACTGAATAACTTTTGTTATTTTCAAGTTTATTTGTAAATAAATAAACCCATTTATTACTTTTATCTTTAATATTAATAATTTTTGTTAGTAATCTATTTCCATTATTTAATAATGATACTGTAACAGTATCTATTTGATTATCAACCTGTGGGAATTGCAAAAACAGGTTATTCATTTGATCAGAAATTGCATTATATTCAAAGCTGAAGCTAACTTTTGCCGAATCATTAGGATTTAAGGTTGCAATCCTTGAATCTTTTCCCCAGCTTGTTTTGCTTGAATTACTCCAATTACCATAAGCCTCATAATAACCATTATCATTATTATCAATAAATAAATCATCGGGTAGATAGTTTAGAAAATGAGTTGTTAAATTTCCACTATTATCAATTGCAGCAATACCAACTTTGCCAAGTTCGCTTACATTTACTGGGAAATTAAAAAACCAATTATTTGTTCCTATATTTTCACCATCACATACATAATAATTTTCATTTTTGTCTTTATAGGCAACAAAAGGTTTTTCTTGAAATAAATCTTCATTACTCTCTATTCCCAGTATTAGGTTACCGCCATCATCAATCCAATTTATACCCAATTCCGGTTTTGTTGTGTCATTATTCTTAAGCCATAACTGATAAGCCTCAACGGCGGTACAATATTTATATTGAACATACGGATAATTAGCGGCAACTTGATGAATTATAGCATTCACATTTTCAATTTCGGAAATAAATGTTTCTCCAGGGAGATGTGACCATAAACAAACAACTTGATCTTCATTACCTTGAGCTGCTTTATTAAATATTTCCGTTATTAATGATGTATTTGTACTCCCCAAATATTTGCATCTAACATTCCACCCTTTGCCATTACCAATTAGTTGATAATTTTCATCTAATGGATGAAATGGAACAAACTTTGACGATGCTAACGACCAATCATAAACGTTATCTATTGGCTCTTCATCAGTAGTTCGTTTTGCAGGATAATCATTGTGTAGCCCAAATGGAATTAACTTATTTAAATAATGCTGCCATTCATTATCCATATAATGCCAACCACTTCTAAAAGAAACCGGATATGTATTTTCCTCAAGAAGATATTGAGCCATAGTGACATCAAAATCATCTTTACATTCCATAAAACTATGTGCTTGGTTCCACCAGTATTTTCCATCATTATTATAATCTGTCCATGCAAACGTATGATAATGTAAAGATAATTCATCTCCCCATTTAGCAATTTGGGTACCAAATTTTTCTTTCATCGCATGAAGTGTCATAGTATTTGCCAATGGTACATTTGTATTTGTGGCAAATCGATAAATGTTACCAGCCATCATCCACCAAGTAAACTTTAATGGATTACCATACCAATCTTTAATGTTATTTCTAAATTCGTCACTCATTACAGTAACAGTATTAGTGTTATCGGCAGTAAATATACTTAAACCGTAATAACAATTATATTTACCTGTATTCATTCCATCCCATGTTGCAGTATCTGAACCATAAACAAAATATATTTTCCCTTGGGAAAAACTATTATTAAATATAAGCATAATAATCAGTAACAATATATTCTTCATTTTTTTCACACAATTATTTCATTTCACACATTAATAAATGTAAAATATTTTTATATTTTAACCAATTATTTTTTATTTTAAGATTAAAAAAATTCAGGGACGATTAAGTTATGAAAAGTATTATTAAGACTCTTCAATTCATTTTGTTATTAGTTGTTGCAATTAGTTGTTCTAAAGATGATTCAATTACAAAAACTGACGACACTAACACTTCATCAATTGATTATAGCAATCAGAAATATTGGCTAAATATTCCACAAAGTATCGATAAAAATGTGGATGTGTTTTATATTTACCCTACTGTTTGGAAAAAAGATAGTGTTAATGAGGCAAACATCTGTCAAATAGATAATAAATATATGTTATTAGGTTCAAAATTATTTTTTGACCGACAAGCGACTGCGTTTCAAAACGTTGGTAATATTTTTGCTCCATATTATAGACAGGTAGATGCAATCTATTCACTTACTCTTTCAAATGAAGAGTCGGACAAAGTAGTTAAAGAATCAGCATATGTTGATGTAGTGGCAGCATTTGATTATTTCATTAATCACTTTAATAATGGTCGTCCATTTATACTTGTTGGACATTCTCAAGGCTCGCATGTTGCTACATTTATCCTTTCTGATTATATGAAAAACCATCCAAATGTATATAATAGAATGATTGCTGCTTATGTAATTGGTTTTTCTATAACAAAAGAATACTTAGCGGCTAACCCTCATCTAAAGTTTGCACAAAATGCTGATGATACTCAAGTAATTGTTTCATACAATACTCAAGCTCCAAGTATGACTGGCACAAATTTAATTGTTAGACCTAATTCATTGGTAATCAATCCTATTTCTTGGAAAAGAACAACCGAACATGTTTCGGCTGATCAAAGTTTAGGGTCTTATTTACCAAACGAAACCGGTGTAAATACAAAATTTGAGCATTACGCTGATGCACAAATTGATTCTACAAAAGGAGTTATTTTATGTTCAACGGCTGATATTAGCAAATATTCAGTAACAGGGTTACCGGGTATTTTCCATTCATTTGATATTAATCTTTATTACTATGATTTGCAAGCTAATGCTCAATTAAGAACAACTAAATATTTTAGTAAGTAGAACCTATAAGCATTTTTGTAATTTTTTGAATTGTTAATGGAGCACTCCCTTCGTAATGATTGTTGACGTTAAGGAAAATATTTATTTCTTTACTAATAAGATATTTTACAACTTCAACAATTTTTATTATTTCATTATCTTTATTTGAAATAATTGTGCTCCAGTTATCTTTTGTTAATGTTTCAATCCCCTTTCTATCTTCACCCAACAGCCTTATTACAACATCATTTTTTATAAAAGGAAGAAAATGATTAAATGTTTCCCAAATTGGAGGCATGTAATATCCTTGTAAAAACACCATGCTTAAATTGTTTTTATTTAGAAATTCATAGTAACTTCTATTTAAATAATTTGGATTTCTTATTTCAATTCCATATTTAATATTCGGGGGGATTTTCTTTACAAATTCTTCAAACTTTTGAAAGAACAAAAATTGAGATGGCATTTTTTGCTTATTTAAATATTCAAATTGAAATATTAACATCCCAATCTTATTATTAAGTGCTTCAATAGAGTGTAAAAATTCATCAAACAGTTCAGTATCTAAAAAATATGGATTAATTATTAAGTTGTTTGACTTAACTTTTTTATAAAAATGCGTTAAAGTAATACTATTAGGTACCTTAATTATAAACTTAAAGTCATTTGGAACTGAATTGTTATATTCTTCAACTACTTCTTTTTTAGGTAGTACAATTTTATTTTGGTCAAATAATGACCAAAACCATTGATCAATTTCAACCGAATTATATTTTTGCGAATACAATTCCAGATAATTATCAATTTTTCCTTCTGGATAAACTAATCCTTTCCAAGAATCGTATTTCCAACTACAAGTGCCAATATTTAATTTAGTATTGCTCAATATAAAACTTAATATTTACAAATTAATCAATTAATTGTTTGTCATTTTTTTTGCAAAGATTATGGATTCAAACCCATATAAACTCCATGTCGCACGAAATGGCATAACTTGTTTTTTTATCATAGAAATTGGTTCAACCAATAATCCTATTATGGCTGGAATAATGGGTCTATATCTTTTGGTACTATAAAGAATCTGAAATCCATTCGATTTTAAAAGCTCAATTGTTTTATTAAAATTAATTAATGTTCTATGAGTATTATCATCATAAAAATTCAATGTACCTTTTCTTGAAGGAAATTTAGTAGTAGCATCAGAAGGAAAAGACAGATAAAAAAAACCATTTTCATTAACTTTTTTTATCATTGAATGTAAAACTTTATCAGGATACAAACAGTGTTCAATATTATGAGCACTAATCACTCCATCAAATTTATTTTCTAAATTTTCAATTGAATTGTGAAAATTTTCAGGATCAGTAAATACCAAGTTATCTGCATATTTTTCGTAACCTTTAACTTGATTATAGACTTGTATATCCAAACCGGTATAATTAATGTCTGGTCTTAGCATTTTGTCTTGCTTGGGAGAATTATTGCCACAACCGACATCTAAAAGTTTCCCTCTTTTTTTAGGGATAAAACTATCCTTTTCCTACTGTAAGGATTAACAAATAATTTAAATTTTAGTTTGAATGATAGTTTTTCCATGAGACCTCCTTTGATATAAAAAAATTTATTATATTTGCTTAAATATAATAAAAACATTGGATTTTTGGTTATTATTAACTATTAATTTTTACTTTTTTTTAATTAACTATTGTATTGGTGTATTATGAAATACTTCTTAACCCAGCTTGTAATTATATTTAGTATAACCACATTTTTGTGTGCAAATACTTTAGTAACAGATATTTTACCATATCCTTCCAACATTAAAATAAATAATAATAGATTTATTATTTCAACAGATTTTGGAATTTCAATTACCAATAACAAAAGTGAAAAATTAAGCTTTTACGCAACCAGAATACTAAGGCGAATATCCGGTAGAACCGGTTTATTTTTTCCTCAAGATGTTATTGATAAAAACTCAGCAACAAAAAACTATGATTGTAAAATTAGTTTTTCTAAAAGTGTTGAAGCAGTTCTTGGAATTGATGAAAGTTATTCACTAAAAATTACAAATGATAAAATTGAAATAAATGCTGTTACTGATATTGGGGCTATGCATGCATTGGAAACGCTTTATCAATTAGTGAACAATGATGGCACTAATTATTATTTCCCTTCTTTAGAAATTAATGACTCCCCTCGCTTCAAATGGCGCGGATTAATGATGGACGTATCACGTCATTTCATGCCTGTAGATGTAATTAAAAGAAACATTGATGCCCTTGCTATGGTTAAGATGAATGTTTTACATTTACACTTAAGCGATAATCAAAGTGTAAGAGTTGAAAGCTTTAAATTTCCTCAGATTCAAAAGAATTGTACTGATGGCGAATACTTTACTCAAGCACAATTAAAAGACATTGTAAATTATGCAATGGATAGAGGGATTAGAGTTATTCCAGAATTTGATATTCCATGGCATTCAACTGCTTGGTTTGCAGCACTACCTGAATTAGCAAGTAAAAAAGAAAATTATAAACTTGAAAGAAACTGGGGAGTATTTGACCCTGTATTTAATCCAGCTATTGAAGAAACTTATAATTTTTTTGATGCTTTTTTGGGTGAAATGACACAAATATTCCCTGATGAATATTTCCATATTGGTGGAGACGAAGGAACAGATAAACATTGGAATGAAAATGCACAGATTCAAGAATTTATGAAAAAGAATAATATGTCTTCAATTCAAGAATTGCATAATTATTTTAATTTAAGAATTCTTAAAATATTACAAAAATATAATAAAAAAATGATTGGATGGGATGAAATTTTACAGCCTGAAATGCCTACTGATATTGTAATTCAATCTTGGAGAGGACAAAAATCATTATTTGAATCTGCAAAAAAAGGTTATTCTGGAATTTTATCTAACGGTTATTATATCGATTTAATTCACTCAACCGAATATCACTATTTGAATAATCCTATCCCCGATTCAGTTAAACTATCACCGGAAGAAGAAGCAAGAATACTTGGTGGTGAAGCGACAATGTGGGCGGAATTAGTAACACCTGAGAATGTTGATTCAAGAATTTGGCCTCGTACGGCAGCTATTGCAGAAAGGTTTTGGTCTAAATCCTCTGTTAATGATGTTAATAATATGTATGAAAGATTAGAGAAACTAAGTAATTTATTAGAAAGCGTGGGAATTGCTCATATAAAAAATCAACAAATGATGGTACGCAGATTATGCAATTTTGGAAATACAGATGCTTTAAACGTTCTTTTAAATTTTGTTGAACCGGTTAAAGATTATTCACGCCATTCACAAGGCGTTAAGTATACTTCCTACTCTCCATATACTCGCGTGGTTGATGCTGCATTACCTGACGTTAAAGGAGCAAGAGAATTTAGAAATAATGTTGATAAATATTTAGAGACAAATAAAATTGAATACTTAACTGTTTTAATTCCAACTTTACAACAATTAGTGAATAATAATGAATTACTAAAACAAACTATTAATAATTCTCCAATTTTAAAAGAAATTGAACCTCTTTCAAATAATTTAACTGAATTATCTAAAGAAACGTTAAAATTATTGGAATCTATTATTAATAAAAAAGAGATCACTAATAAATCAGAATTAAACTCAATTATTGAAAAATGTAAAAAGCCGTATGGGCAAGTTGAAATTATGATTGTAAGTAGAATTGAAGAATTATTGTTAAAATTAAAATAAATACTTGTTATATTTTTACTAATTTTTAGAGAATACTATGAATATGAAAAACATACCTTTCGGATTAACCGATTGGTCAAAAATTGAAGCTACTGAACATTTAGGAGTTACAGGAAAAGCACTTTGGAAAACTCAAAACTTTGATAATATTAGAGTACGAATGGTTGAATATACTCCGGGTTATATGGCAGACCATTGGTGTTCAAAAGGTCATATCCTTTTATGCTTAGAAGGTAAATTAGATACAGAACTTGATGATGGAAGAAAATTTGTTTTAACACCGGGAATAAGCTATCAAGTGGCAGACAATGCAGAAAAACATCGTTCAAGTACTGAGCAAGGTGCAAAACTATTTATTATTGACTAAAGATCTACTTTTAACTCAAATCTAAGTTTTATATTATGCAAAATGTGATATATATCACATTTTGCTTTTTAATCCAACAAATATTAAGAAATTGTTAATTTTCTTACTTCTCTTTTAAACCTCTCCAAACGAGTTATTGTCAAACAAACAAATTACAAAATTTGTTTAACTTGGGAGCAAGTATGAAAACTTTCCTAAAATTTTTTCTATTAGCCTTATTTCCAGCATTCAGCCTCCTTGCACAAAATCCGGGAGATACAGTATTTGATGGAATTAAAGTCTATAAAATCAATATTAATTTTCCCCAAGCTGCATATTGGGATTCATTAACTTATTATTATAATCAAGGAGATGAACAATATATTTCTGCCGATGTTGAAATAGATGGGATAACTTTACCCAATTGTGGAATAAGATTCAAAGGGAACTCCTCTTTTAGCCATCCAAATGATAAAAAATCAATTAAAGTTGCATTTGATGAATTTGACGATGATCAACGATGGGATCAACTAAAAAGTATTCACTTAAATAACTGTTATGGCGATCCTACATTTATGCGTGAAAAAATTTACTTAGATTTTTGTAAAGATGCCGGCATTCCTGCACCCCGAGCTAATTATGTAAGTTTGTATATCAATGATACTCTTTTTGCTTTTTATTCCTTAATTGAACATGTCGATAAAAAGTTTTTGAAGACACGTTATGGTAATAGTGGTGGAGACTTATTTAAAGCTGTTGATGGATTTGACGATAATTCTTTAGTTTCTGATTTTAAATGGATTACTGCTGTTGCCGATTCATATTATACACGTTATGAATTAAAAACTGATGAATCAACTACTGCATGGGGCTATTTAGTTAATCTTTTAGATTCAATCAACAACAGTACAAATGTTGAATCAGCATATAACAATACAGTAAATTTACAAAGTTTGTACTCTTCTATTGCTGCCGATATAATATTTACTAATTTGGATTCTTATAATGGTAGTGGAAGAAATTTTTATTTTTATTTTCATCCAACAACTCATAAAATGGAATGGATCAAATGGGATGTAGGATTAAGTTTTGGTGGTTTTAGCAGCGGTGTTTCAAATTTTGAAAACCTAAATGTAAGCTACATTGTAAATAGTACAAACCGTCCATTGATGGGAAAGATTCTGTCAAATACAACTATGAAACATGATTATTTGGTTTCGTTATGTAATCTCAATACTACTTATTTTAACTTAACAAATTTATATGCCAAAATAGATTCAGTAGCAAATATTATCCGTCCATATGTATATGGTGATTCAAGGAAACAATACACGAACACACAATTTGAACAAAATTTAGTAACTGATTTAAATATAACAAGTGTTGGTGGTGGAACCAGAATTCCTGGTTTGAAATCATTTTTAAATTTAAGAAAGACAAGCGTAACGAATCAGTTAACAACACTTGGAATTACATGTGATGTTACTATTGAACCTGGAGACGTTGTAATTAATGAATTTATGGCTGATAATGATACTATTACTGACCCTGCCGGTGAATATGATGATTGGATTGAATTATATAACACAACCTCAAATACTATTGACTTGAGCGGCATGTATTTATCTGATAATATTTCTACCCCAACAAAATGGCAGTTTCCTACCAACACAACTATTGAAGCTAACTCATTCTTAATTGTTTGGGCAGACGAAGATGACGGCCAAGAAGGTATTCATGCAGGTTTCAAACTTTCTGCTGGAGGCGAATCAATTGTTTTATCTAATACTGATACAACTGTTTTAGATAGTATTTCATTTGGAACACAAACTACAAATTTAAGTATGGCAAGAATTCCCAATGGTACAGGAAATTTTGTAATGGGAAATCCAACATTTAATGCAGATAATGGAACTACTGAGGTTGATGATAATGAAGTAATTACTGTAAGTGACTACCAATTAATGCAAAACTACCCTAATCCTTTTAACCCATCAACTACTATTCAATACTATATTCCCTATTCAGGTTATGTAAGTTTGAAGGTATATGACATTTTAGGAAAAGAAGTTGCAAATTTAATCAATGAATATCAATCCTCAGGCACTTATTCATTCCAATTTAATGCAGGTCACTTATCAAGTGGTGTCTATTTTTACAGATTAACTACCGGTAATTTTTCGGAAATAAAACAAATGGTATTAATAAAATAACTAAGGGGATTATAATGAAAATATTTAAGTATATGCTGTTCAGCATATTGATTTTAGCAAATTCAACATTTGCACAAGAATGGAGTTGGCTAAATCCTTCTCCGCAAGGGAACACTCTTAATGGAATTGTATATATAAATGCTACTACCGCAATTGCCGTAGGAAATAGTGGAACCATATTAAAATCGACTGATAATGGTAGCAATTGGAATGAAATATCAACAGAAATAACATCTGATATTAAATCCATTTTTGTTGTAACAGAAGGAACTGCTTATATTGTAACTTCTTCAGGTTCAATTTTTATTACAAATAACTCTGGAAATAATTGGACACAAGTATATTCAAATTCAGAATACGCATTATATAATATTGACTTTTTTGATTCTTTAAACGGAACTGTAGTTGGTGAAAATATTAACACTCTTACCGGTGTACTATTAGTTACATCAGATGGTGGTTCAACATGGGTAAATAAAGCACCCGGAACAACTTTGGCTTTTTATGCTGTCAATATGGTTACTGAAAACATTATTTATGCAAGCGGCTCGTTAGGAACCATTGTAAAAACTACTGATGCTGGAATAAATTGGACAGCTTTAACCACAGGAACGTACAATGAATTGCGATCAATCTCTTTTTTAGATTCAAATATCGGTTATGTTTCAGGAACAGCTGGAACTGTTTTAAAAACGACTAATGCTGGAGATAGCTGGACCTCTTTAAGTACGGGGAATTTTAATACACTGTATGATTTAAAGGTTGTTGATAATGTGATAGTAGTTGTTGGATATTATGGTACAATATTAAAATCAACTGATTACGGGACAAACTGGAATTCAATATCAGTCGATAACACAAATAGCTTTAATGCTGTTGATTTTCACAACATTAATAATGGAATTGTTGTGGGCGATTACGGAACAATACTTGTTGGGACATCCAATGCCGAATCATGGAATCAGACTTCTTCCGGTAATACAACTTGGTTATCACAGATAAAGTTTTATAATGAAAATTTGGGTATTGCCGTTGGCGATTTTGGAACAATACTAAAAACTACTGATGCCGGAACCACATGGATTCAATTAACGAGCAATTCTACTTCCCTTCTTCAGTCTGTATGCTTTGTAGATGAAAACTTGATATACGCTGCCGGAGATGGGGGTACAATTTTAAAAACAACAGACGGTGGAATAAACTGGATTACTGTTGATGCAGGAATTTATGACTGGTTGTTTGCAATTGAATTTGAAAATGAAAATGTTGGATATGCTGCCGGCTATTATGGGTTAATAATTAAAACTACAGATGGTGGTTCTACCTGGTCTACATTAACAAGTGGAACAAATAGTCAATTAAATAGTATTCATTTCCTTGATGAAAACAATGGTTTTGTTTCCGGTGGAGACAACTATGGAGGAAGTGGTATTATATTAAAAACCACAAATGGTGGTTCTACTTGGATTACTAAATATATTGAATCCGAACAAATGATTTGGTCAACTAAATTTACTTCTTCAACAGTGGGTATTGCTGTTGGGGGATTAAATACAGGCATGAATAGTAAAATACTAAAAACTACTGATTCAGGTGAAACTTGGATTGATATCACAAACCCGACAACAAACATCCTTTATTCTGTTGATTTCCCTTCTGTTTTAATTGGATATGCCACTGGTTTTAATGGAACGATTTTAAAAACAACTGACGGTGGTAATAATTGGATAGAATTAAATAGTATAACTTCCAATAGATTAAATTCTGTTTTTTTTGTAAATGAAAACATTGGATATATTGCCGGAGATAATGGAGCAATAATTAAAACTACAAATGGTGGTGTTACTGGTGTTAACGACAATGATATTGATATCACCCCTTCGTCCTTTAGTTTAAGTCAAAATTATCCTAACCCTTTTAACCCTTCTACAACTATACAATTTACTTTGGCTTCATCTGCAAATGTTACATTAAAAGTATTTGATGTTTTGGGCAGAGAAATCACAACCCTAATTAATGATAATCTTCAAGCCGGTTTACATACTGTAATATTTAACACTTCAAACTTTTCAATTGGTTTAGCAAGTGGAATTTATTATTACAGACTGACAGCAGATAATTTCACCGAAACTAAAAAAATGATATTAGTAAAATAGGAGAATAATTTTTGAAAACATCAACAGATAAATATGTCTTAACTGACAATATAATAAATAAATTGGTTAAACTTATCAGTTATGGTAGTATACTAATTATTTTACTTTTATTCTTTGCCAATAATATTTTTGCCGAAGTATATGATGGATATATTTTATACAGCCCAAACAATTCTCGATATTCTTATCTTCTTGACATGAATAAGACAGTTGTTCATAGCTGGACGCATTCAAAAACAGGTGGTTATTCTTGCTACCTTCTTGAAGATGGTTCGTTGATACGTTCTGCAACATCTTCTAATTCTCAGTTGAATGGTGGAGGTGCAGCAGGAGTTATTCAAAAGTATTCATGGTCCGGTTCACTTTTGTGGGAATACACTTACAGCAGCTCAACTTATAGAGCTCACCATGATTTTGAGCCTATGCCGAATGGAAATGTACTAATTGTTGCTTGGGAAGTTAAAACCGCTGCACAAGCGGTCGCAGCAGGCTTAAAAAGAAGTATGTCAATTTGGCCCGATCATATTATAGAAGTTCAACCTGTAGGAACAACAGGTGGCAATATTGTTTGGCAATGGCATGCTTGGGATCATTTAATTCAAGATTATAATGCAAATGTTTCAAATTATGGAGTTGTTGCACAACATCCTGAACTTTTAGATATAAATGTTGGTAGTACAATGATGGGTGATTGGATGCACATTAATGGTATTAGTTACGATGCTGAATATGACCAAATAGTAATTTCCTCACATAATCTTGATGAAATATATGTTATTGATCATAGCACAACAACTGAAGAAGCAGCCGGACATACAGGTGGAACTTTCGGTAAGGGTGGCGATTTTTTATATAGATGGGGTTGTCCATCTAATTATGATGCTTCGGGTTCTCAAGTATTTAGCGTTGTACATAATTCTTGTTGGGTACCTGAAGGCTACCCCGGTGATGGTAATATATTAGCGTTTAACAATAGAGAAAACCAAAGTACTTCAATGGTAGTTGAAATTGTTCCACCTCGTGATTCCGATGGCAATTATACTATTACTACTGGATCTGCGTTTGGTCCATCCAGCCCTACTTGGTCTTTTACTGCTTCAGGATTTTATTCTAACCATTTAGGAAGCTGTCAAAGATTAGCTAATGGAAACACTTTTATTGTTGAATCTACTTCGGGCGTTTTTTGGGAAGTTGATGCTTCAGGTACTGTAGTATGGACATACGCAAAAGGTGGTGAAATTGCTCGTGCGTTAAAATATTCCTCCTCTTATCCAGGATTATCTGCAATTACATCGATTAGTAATGAATTTTCTAATTCCCCAACTGATTTTAAACTCGAACAAAATTATCCGAATCCATTTAACCCATCAACTACTATTAATTTTAGTTTAACAGAAGAATCTAATGTGGTTATGGAAGTTTATAATTCTGTTGGACAAAGCGTTACTAAATTGGTTAATGAAACACTTTCATCAGGTTCGCATTCAACATTGTTTAACGCATCAGATTTGGCTTCCGGTGTTTATTTATACCGAATTAATGCGGTTTCTACAAGTTCTAATAAAATTTATACTCAAACTAAAAAAATGATGTTAATAAAATAGTATCATATTATACTTAGATATAATCACAACCCTCAATAGTTCAAACAAATACCTACAAGCTGCATCAGATTTTTTGGTGCAGCTTTTTTTATGGACAATGGCAAATACTAATTTGCAAGTTGCAAGATATTTAATAATGTTGGATAAATCATTCGGTTATGGTAAGATCATGGATGTTGTATAACATAAAAACATTGTCAAAACGGGGATTCTTGGTATTTATAAGATTTCTGAGATTAAAGATCAAACATCATCTCTTTGCAACCACACTATTTTTGCGTTATGATTACAGAGTAATCACACGTCGGTAACCAAAAAGCCTATACTTTCCCCACATTATTGAACGGAAGGTGTTGCATAATTGGGGGATGTATAATATGTTAGATATTTGTTAAACAAAAAAAAATGTCGTTCGGCAATACTGCCGGACTTTTTATATATTTATTTTTTCGTTTTACTAATAACATTCCACTCCGTGAACGGGGTTGAGTAGTTGAATACTATTCATTTTTCTGTTTCTAATCTTAATGTTTTAAGGAATAAAATAATTTAGAAGGAGATATATAAGTTCCAGCGGGACGAAATGTTAATAGTACCACATAGGAATATATATTTTAAGCTCCGGAGGAGCGACATGTTTTATGGGTAATTGACAACTATTTATGAGACATCCACTGGACGAAGTCGCACAAGGCTAACGGTCATGATAAGACCATAACCGCCCAGATATTATTCCACACTCATAAAACATCCACAATCATGACCGCCCAAATAAAACATTGTCGGAAAGGAGATTCTTGAGATTTATAAGATTTTGAGATTATTGATTAAATTATCTTCAACTTGCCAACGCACAATTTTTGCGTTATGATTACAGAGTAATCACACGTCGGTAACCAACTATACTATACTTTCCCCACGACTTCGGATGAAGTCGCACAAGGTTAACGGTCATGATAAGATCCCGTTAGCATTATACTCCCCAATCATGAAACACCTTCGTTACTTTCTTTAATCCAACTTATCATAAAAAATCATCGATCTTAGAATGACTCATCATTCACAATTTACAATTTATCTACACATATTTTACCCAATAAAAAACGGAACTTGTCAGAATTTAATAACGTATTAGACAAATCCCGTTTTCTTTGTAGTAAGCGATTCAGTTATTTGTTATGTATTAATTACAACCGCTAATTTTATTTATTAACAAACAAATCTATATCGTACCAATACTCTAATTGAGTATTCATTTCACTCCTATTACCCATTCCTCCTCCCATAGGTGGTCTGCCTCCTCCGCCGCCCATACCGCCACCAAATCCACCTCCTTCATTTCCACCGCTTGGTGGTTCCATTCCTCCTCCCTGTCCGGGTCTACCGCCGCCCATTTCAGGCATATCCATTTGATTTGTTACAAACCCTATTTTAATTTTATTACCTAACTTAAAATCTGTCATAGCTGTTAAATTAAGATCATTTAGTTTAATTTTAGCTTCATAAACAAATTGATAATTTTTATAACCCATTTTTAATTGTAAATTCTTTTGAGAATTTACAGGAAAAGTATTCATTGGATAATCATCTGTATTTACAATTTGATATTCATTTTGATTACTAATTTTATCAATAATCATTTTTTCTATATTCTCATTAAAATTGCCATCTTGTTTTGGCGTTTTTATTTCCTCATTCATCCTTTCCTGCATCATTTCACGCATATCTTTTTGAATTGGATACTTAATTCCAACATAATTACCGCCATTTTCCGGTTCTAACCAGATGGTTAAACCGTTACGCAATATCTTATTCATTTTTTGTTTGTTATTTGTAACTAAACAGACATACAGATATTCATCATCATTCTGGAACCCAAAACCAATCCCCTCTTTTGGAACGGTTTTAATACTTTGCTGCCATTCTGATTGATCACCATCAATAATAATTTTATTATTTGCATATTGACTTTCAACTTTTGTTGCACTTGAACAGCCAAATACTAAAAACACTAATACCGAATAAGCTAAAATTCTATTTATCATTTTTATATCTCTTAATTAATTAAACGCTCTAATGTTGTATGTAAATGAAAGAAAATAATATTTGCCTAACACATTGGATATTGAATCTTCATAATATGAATCCGATGTATTTCTTTGAACACTTTGGTTTTGATCTAATATATCATTAATCGTAAACTTAATTTCCCCACTATAATCGCTAAATATTTTTTTACCAATACTAAAATTCCAACTAACTGTATTGTTATCATACGAAGAAGACAATCCTGAATAATATTGATGACTTGCATCTGTATTAATTGTAAAACCTTTCCAAAATTGCCAGAAAAACCTTAGCCTGGTTTCTTGCGAAAAATATGAGTTTGAATAACTTGTACTTTTATCATATTTTGTATCAGTATAACTGCTATTACTCATAATAGTAAAATCTAAATTTTCACTAATATTACTGCTAATAACTATTCCACCGGAATAATTTGATGACTTTGAAAAGTTTTTAACATTATTAATTATACTTGGAGTTTTTGAATATGAATACGAAATGTTAAAATTTAAATTTGACTTAATAAGATCAAACATATACCCATATGATACAAAAGAACGAACATTAAAATAACCGTCCATATTTTCAGGTCTTGTTAACTGTACCCCTTTTGCTAAAAACACACTATTTATTGTAGTATCAGTATTTGCTAAATAAATGTTATTTGCTATATAATTATTTGCATATGAACTGCTTAACATTACAAAAAAGGACTGCATTGTTTTAAGATCAACAATTGAATATCTTAAATTCAGATTATGCTTATAATCTTGTTTTAAATTAGGGTTACCAATACTTAACTGACTTGTATTACTATTATCAACTATATTTTGCAACTTATCGATTGATGGTGCATTATTACTGGTTCTATAAAAGAAATGAATATTTTGATCACGAGTAATGTTATATCTCAACATTAAAGAAGGATTAAATGAATAAAACGATTTTTCCATACTATAATGGGTAGGATAAGTTTCTTCACTTATTAATTTAGATATATTGTAATTTAAGGAAGTTGTAAAATTAAGTTTGTTCTTTTGATATCTATACCCAACACCGCCGGTTTGCGTATAATATTTTTTCATATAAACATTTGATAAAGATGTATCAAGCAATGAGTATAAACTTTCTAAAAAAGAGAAAGCGTGTGTATATTGCTTACTATCATCTTTAGAAGTATTTGCTTGGTAATTAATTAACATATTGCTGTTTTCGCCAATCGGCTCAGTATATTGAACATTTGCTTGTAAACTGAAACCTTTTTTATTTAAATTAGATATCTGGTTTGTTGTATCATTATATTGATTATAATACTCATACATAGTTAAAGAATTTAAATAACTATCTCCGGTATTTTTTTTATAACCAGCAGTTAAACCAACAGAAATTGTTCTCCCCTTTGTTAAAAATTTATGCCTATAAAGCAAATCCAAAGATGTATTTAATGCAGTTAAGTCAGAATTGTAATATCTACTAATATTATTTAACGAAATAAGGTTTTGTAATGTATTTCCCGAAGCATCACTATATCCATCATTTAACTGATAAGAAATAGAAGGTTTAATATAAAGCGAATTTAATGAATCAATATTAAAATCTAACCTCATATTAAAACGATGATTAGTATTAGTACTTAGTGAAGTTGAATTTTCAAAGTAACTTTGCTCATAATCATCAGTAGGATAATAATATCTATTGGTGCTTGAAATTGCATCGGTTTTTGTTCTGTTGTAAAAGTAACTCCCAGATATTGAAACTTTATCACCAAATTTATCTGCGTAGTTTAATCCAGCAGCAATAGTTTTTGTTAATCCATTTTTTTGTTCAACTAAAAAATCGCTTGGATCACCACCACTAAAATTTCCTTTTCCACCACCATCTCTATCAGGTGGTTTACTTCCCGGTCTTCCACCACCCGGAGGAGGTCCTCCTATTCCACCACCACGTCTTCCACCACCACTTGATGACATTACACCTAACATATCTTCAGGAGTAAAGTTTTGCTCATTTACGTTATTTGCTTGAGCAAGAATTGAAATTCTCTGGTCATTATTAAAAATATTATAGTTGCCGCTAACTTTATATTTGTCATCTTCATTTAATCCACCATAAAGTTTACCAAACGTACCTTGTTTTATTCCAACTCTTGTAACAACATTTAATGTTTTTGTAGTATTACCATCATTAAATCCGGTAAATTGGCTTTGTTCACTCTGCTGGTCAAACACTTGAATTTTTTCCACTATTTCAGCAGGAATATTTCTTAATACTGCACTTGGATCATCGCCAAAAAAAGTTTTGCCATCAACTAATACTTTTTTTACATCCTCGCCTAATACTTGTACTTTCCCATCTTGTACAGTTACGCCCGGCATCTTTGAAAGTAGATTTTCAGTATCAGAATCTTTATTTTTCTTAAATGCATCGGCGTTAAATTCTGTTGTATCCGCATTTTGAACAACAGGCAGCACTTTAGCAACAATTTCAATTTCTTGCGATTCAACTACATTTTTTTTTAAGAATAAATTCCCCAATTCAATTGATTTTGAATTATACACTAACATTTGCGTTAAACTTTCATATCCAATAAATGATATTTTTAATACGTAATTTCCCTTTTTTACATTTTCAAAACTAAATCTTCCTTTTAAGTCTGTAGAAGCACCATAAGTTAAAGAATCCGGTAAATGAATTAACAAACAATTAGCTTCAATCATTATTTCTTTAGTATCTTTGTCTAATACCCTTCCGGTTATATAATGGTTTTGTGAAAACAAGTTTGCAAAAGAAGCAAAAATAAAAACAATAATAAACCTTTTCATAAATATCCTTATTATTCATAGTAATTTGACAATAGATATTTAAGTTTGGTTTAATAAACTTAAGTAAGTTTTGTCAAAAAAAATTAAAAAAGGGGGTTAAATTAACAAAATAGTGGTAAAGTAAAATAAAATGAAGTACCAACTCCTAACTCACTTTCAACCCAAATTCTTCCCTTCTGTTTTTCTACAAAATCTTTGCATAAAATTAAACCCAAGCCGCTGCTTGGTTCTCCCTCTGTTCCACTACTATTAATTTTTTCATCAATTTTAAAAAGCTTTGGAATCGATTCTTTCTTAATACCAATTCCAAAATCTTGTACTTTAATTCTAATTTCTTCATCAGAACATTTATTATATTCAATAATAATTCTACTATTTCTATAACTAAACTTTAGTGCATTTGTAAGTAAATTTCTAATTACACTATCAATCATGTGTAAATCAGCATAAACACGTAAAGAATCATCCCCACTTACTTCTATATTTATTTCTTTATCAATAGCTTTTTGTTTAACAGTTAGAATATTATTATTAATTATTTCTTTTAATTCAAATATTTGCGGTGTATATGTTAATAAACCTCGTTTTAATTTTGACCACAAAAGTAGATTATCCAATAATTTGTATATATTCAATGCGGAATAGTAGATATTCTGGCTGATATCCTTAAATTCAGAAGAGGAAAACGAAGAATAATCCTCACACAATATTTTTGTAATACCAAGCAAACCATGTAAAGGACTTCTCAAATCGTGTGAAATAATTGAAAAGAATTTATCCTTTTCCTGATTTAGAATTAATAATTCCTCGTTTTGCTTAATTACCTTATCTTCATTAAATTTTCTGTTAGTTATATCAATGGCAACACCAATACAAGAACTAACCTCACAAAAATCATTAATTATTGGATTTAATATCACTTCAAATATAAAATTATTAAAATTGAAAACGAATTTTTGTTTTTCACCTCCTAATGCTTTTTTTATTATTTCACAAACATCTGGATATTTTTCAAAAACAGTTAAAAACGATTCATTAACAATTTTAATTTTATTAAGTCCGGAATTTATTACTCCCTGTCCTTCAAACAAGATAAAATAACCATTCTCGTCTAATTCAAAATTAATAATCGGAGTATTTTGTACAACATTTTTATATCGCTTTTCCTTTTGACGCAGTTGATTTTCAATTTCTTTAATTTTAGTAATATCTGCCATTGAAATTAGTCCTGCATAGCTACCATTGTGCAAAATAGAACAACCGGCAACATGTACCCATTTTTTTTGCCCATTTCTTAATACAACTTTAACATCATAATTTGAAGGAGCTTCCTCACCATTTTGTCGTTTTTGACTATAATCATACACAATATGTCTAAAATCTTCATCAACAAACTCAAATAATTTCATGCTTTTTAGTTCATCAAACGAATATTCCAATAATTTTTCGGCAGCACTATTTACGTAAATATAGTTGTTATCTTGGTACATTAAAACAGCATATGGACCCGACTCTGCCAAAGTTTTAAACTTCTTTTCGCTCTCTTTTAATTCCGATAATATCCGCTTATTTTCTGTAATATCAATTAAAACTACAACAATAGAATTCTCATTCGGTTTAATTTTATCCGAACTATTAACATAATAATCACGAATCTCACCGGATTTTGTAATAATTTTAATCTCATAACTTTTAACATTTTCTCCTTTTAACCTTCTTCCCATTTGCTCAATTAATAATTGATGTTGTTCGGTTGGTATAAATTTTAATACAGATTCTCCAACAAAATCTTTTGGCACATAACCAATTGCTTCCGTTGCATTATTGTTTGCGTATTCAATAATTCCATTATTATGAACTAATACAAGTGCAGGAAGTTTAGAAAATAAATTTTCATAATCTTCATATGAGAGGTATTTACTTAATTTTAATTTTTTATCTATTATTTCAGTAGAGCCATTATCATTATTATCAACTAATTTTGACTTAATAATTTGCTTTAATGATTCGTTCTCCATTTTAAGCAAGCTATATTGCTCTTGTAGATTTTCAACACCCCTTTCACCTGTCATTAATACCTCAAAATTAGATATATATAATTAATTTTAATTAACCAACAAAAATCTAATTAACTAAAGAGTATTTAACAAACACACATTCTGTTTATAAAATAACAAATAAAATCAGCTTTGGCAATAGCTGATTTTATTATTTTAGATTACTTTGAAGTAAACTTTCTACTTCCCAAACTGCCTAATGTGATGGTCTAAATGAACGTAAATTAATTTGCCCCATTCTTTTTTAGTTAAATTACCAAATGCAGGATGCATTACTTTGGTTTTGTTTGGGTATACTTTATCAAAATTATTTATTGAATCGATAAGTTTTTGTCTATCATTTTCAAACGTAGTTGGTTTTGTGCCACCTTCACCTTGTTTAAGTTCTTTAAAGGTTTCTACTTTTCCTTTTGGTGCCGGCATTCCTAAAAATACTAATGTTTTCATAATTTTACCAAGCACGACCTTATCCGATGGGGGTGATTTAATTTCTCCAATACTAAGTTTCATCTGATCGTTGCAATGGCACAACATTTCGTTGCAATTCATTTTGCCCCATTCTGCTTTAGTATTGTTATTTAATTCATTTAATCTTTCAATTACTTCTTTTTTAGTAGTTTCTTCCAAAATAGTTTTCATTTTTTTCTCAATATATTACTTAATAGTATTTTCGTAGTTTACAAAATCATCAAACCAATATGGTTTATTATCTGAATTTTGTAATTCAGCAAAATTCAGAATTTCTTTGAATTGAATAAATTCATATTTTGTTAGAAATGGTAAAATAGTTGTAGGCAGGTGTAAAACTCGTTTTGAACTTAAAATTTTAGTCATAACATCATTATCTATTAACCTAATCTCTTTCATTTCTTTAAGAACAAAAAACAAATCGAATAAATTGGTTTTCCCCTCTTCAAATAACAATACAAAGTTTTCAATAAAAGGCGGATAATAAAAATCAGGCACATCTTTTAATGAATACCATAATTTAAAAACTTTTCGTTTATCATTTGGTTGAAGTTTACTAATAAAAAAGAGGAAAAAGTCACCTCGTTTCATCTTTTCAAGCTTATCTCGTACTTCGTCTCTTTTGATTTGCGAAAAATGAAAAAATATGTCATTTGGATAATGAATCCCTTTTAAGAAGCCATATCCCTTTTCATCAATTTTTTTTACTCTACAAAAGTCTAATAATTCGTTATCCATAACCATTTTATTTTATTATAAAAAAATTTACTTAGAAAAGTGTAAAAAATTACGTATCTTTGCAACAACAATTTTATGAAATTCTATTTTGTTTACCTCATTCGATATAATCCAAAAAGTACTCAAAACCAAAACATAAAGTAAAATAGTGTTTACTTGTCAAATTTCATAAAGAAATATTTAACAACACTAAGAATAATGCCTTTATTACAACGCCGTGTATTGGGCTGAATTCTTAAAATCAAAGGAAACTAATGAAAACATTTGAAGAACTCGGAATTGATAACGAAATTCTTAAAGCAATTAAAGAATTAGGATTTGAATTCCCAATGCCAATCCAGGAAAAGGTAATTCCACAACTATTAGATGAAAACTGTGGTGATATCGTTGGCTTAGCCCAAACAGGAACCGGCAAAACAGCTGCTTTCGGTATACCAATTATCGAAAAAGTTGACACATCGTTGAATAAAGTACAATTTTTAATATTAAGTCCAACCAGAGAGTTGTGTTTACAAATTTCTGACGATTTAGCTTCTTATGCTAAATACAAAACTAATGTTAAAATTACTGCTATTTTTGGTGGTGCAAGTATTGATAAACAAATTCAAAAAGTACAAAAAGGTGTACATATTATTTCTGCTACTCCAGGTCGTTTAATCGATTTACTTGATAGAAAAGTTGTAGATTTATCAAAAGTAAAAACTGTTGTTTTAGATGAAGCAGATGAAATGCTTAATATGGGTTTTAGAGACGATTTAGAAGAAATTTTAAGTCAAACACCAAAAGCTAAAAACACTCTTCTATTTTCTGCAACTATGCCTAATGAAGTTATGCAAATTGCAGCTAATTACATGAAAAATCCAACTGAAATTGCAGCAGGTAAAAAAAATGTAGGTGCTGAAAATATTGAACATATCTGCTATATGGTTCATGCTAAAGATAGATACTTAGCTTTAAAACGTATTGTTGACTATTATCCCGGTATTTACGGAATAGTATTTTGCAGAACTCGTAAAGAGACTCAAGAAATTGCTGATTTATTAATGCAAGACGGTTATAATGCTGATGCCTTACATGGTGATTTATCTCAAGCTCAGCGTGATACTGTAATGAATAAATTCAGAATCAGACACTTAAAAATTTTAGTTGCAACCGATGTTGCTGCTCGTGGTATTGATGTTGATTCATTAACTCACATTATAAATTATAATTTACCCGATGAATTGGAAGTTTATACCCACAGAAGCGGTAGAACCGGTAGAGCAGGAAAAAAAGGTATTTCAATTATTATTGCCAACCTTAAAGAAAAAGGCAAAATAAATCAAATTGAAAAACAAATAAATAAAAAATTCGTATTTTCTAATGTCCCAGGTGGGCACGATATATGCGAAAAACAATTATTCCATTTAATTGATAGAATGGAAAATACTGAAGTTGATACTCAAATCGATCCTTATCTTCCTGAAATTTTGCGTAAACTTGAATGGATGGAAACAGAAGAATTAATCAAAAAATTTGTTTCTGTTGAATTTAATCGTTTCTTAGAATATTATAGAAATTCACCGGATTTGAGTATTCCTTTTGACCAAAAACGTGAAAAAGGTAAAAAAGGTGGTAATGTAAGTGGTTTTACTCGTTTCTTTATTAACTTAGGAAGAACTGATGATTTAAAACCTGGTGGTTTAATTGGCTTAATCACAGAATTTACCGGAATGGGAAATATTGAAATTGGTGATATTGAAATTTTACAAAACTTCTCTTTCTTTGAAGTTGATTCTGAATACACCAATTTAGTTATGGAATCATTCAAAAACAAAAAACTTAAAAAACGTGCAATTAATGTTGAAGTTTCTGAATCAGTAAGAAGAAATAGATCAGAAAGATCCGGTGATGGTAGAAGAGGTAAACGTGACTTTAAAGAATCAAGAGATTCAAGAGGCTCAAGGGATTCTCGTGATTCAAGAGGCTCAAGAGATTCTCGCGATTCGAGAGGTTCAAGAGAATCACGCGATTCAAAGGATTTTAAACCAAGAAGATCTGACAAAAAACAATATGATGATTTTGGTGAGAAGAAAAAACGTGATTATGATTTCTCAGATTCAAAAAAAGAAAGCAAATCTAAAGATAAGAAATCAGGTTCAAAAGATAGATCAAGCAAATCCGACAAACCTTTAAAGAGAAGAAGATAAACTTTTTAATTGGGAACTCACCCCTGACCCCTCTCTTAAAAAAGAGAGGGGAAATTTTCTCAAACTTTCTTTATAACTTTTGTATACTAATTATTTTGACTTTTATGAATAAATGTAATTAAGATTTTTTATGCATTAACCTTTCAATATTTTCTATTCTTCGTTTAATTGAGGGATGGCTGTAATAGTACCATTCAATAAACGGATGAGGATCTTTATCCCCTAAATTTTGTTCATTTAGTTTGTTTAACGCGGTAATAAACTGTGTGTGTTTATTAGTTTGTTCAACAGCATAAGTATCTGCCTGATATTCATATTTTCTTGAAATATAATTGCTAAGTGGAGATTCAATAATATTTATTAACATTCCCCACAATGCTAATATTGGCAAAGCCCCAATATCTGTAATTGCACTAAAGCCAAACCAATTTAACGAATGTGAATATAAAACTGATAATATATAAAAGATTCCAAAACTTGTTATTGTTCCAAATATCATATTTTTAACAATGTGTTTTATTTTATAATGCCCCATTTCATGAGCAATAACAGTTTCAATTTCATCCTTATCAAAATTTTGTAGTAAAGTATCCCCTAAAATGATTCTTTTAGTCTTTCCAATTCCTGTAAATGCCGCATTTGCTTTTTTTGTGTTTTTACTCATATCAAACTTAAAAATAGCTTTTAAGTTTAAGCCTGCATCTTTTGCCAGTTTATTAATTCTTTCAGTTAATTCAGCATCCTCAAATGGTTCAATTTTATAAAATAAGGGCATTATAAAAACAGGAATTATTTGTGATAATACAACTGAAATAATAAACATTCCAATCCCAAACAATAACCACCATAACGAACCAAAGGTTGCAAGCAGATAATAAAATAATAACAATATTGGTAAACCAATAACAGAACCAACAAGCAGCATTTTAGCCTTTTCAATTACCCATTTGCCTAATGTTTGATTTGATAATTTATACTTATGTTCAAGTAAATAAGAAGAATAAAAATCGAGTGGAAAGGTAATTATTGAAAAACCTATTCCGGTTATTATTACAAACAACAATAAAATATAATACGAATTATTTGTATACTGTTCAATAAAATGAACTGTACTTTTACTTAATCCGGTTAAAATAAACAAAAATAATAGTAGTAAGTTTAATATTGTATCAGTTATGTCTAAAACTATTTTTTCTTTATTATATTGTTTTTCTTTCATGTGTAAATAAATATTGGTATGATAATTTTTTTGATTAAGAATCCAATAGATTTAATTTCCAGATATCTTTTCCTTTAATTTTAAATATTGGAGAAAGTAACATAAAGGCAGTTTTTCCAATGCTTTTTCTCAAAAACTGAAATTCTTTCAATTTATTAACAATTTCTTCATCTTTGATTGGCTCCAAGCCGTTTTCCTTCATCATTAAATTAGCTTTAGCCTTAATAGAAAGTTCAAGATATAACCTAATAAAAACAATCATATCAAAAACCTGTTCTTTACTTAATTTTTCTTTGATACTAATAATATATCTACCAATATTAGTTTCGGAAAAATTACCGGAATTAATCATTTTTAATAATGCAATATCGCTGTCAAATTCAGTCTCTATCCACTTTCTAATTTTAATAGAATTAAGCTCAAAAATTACTATTAACACCAAAGGTATCAATATCAAAACCAACAAAGTAGATACAATTGGATTTAACAAAAACTGATTAAATAAAGAATGAATTAAAATTGGAACAATCAAAGCCAACAAATAACTTAATAAATAAGACTTTTTATATTCTCTTAGGAAATAAAATATTGCAAAGACAATTGCAGTATTGCCCCCATGCATTATTGCTGTACCAAAACCCCTAATTATCCAAATCAATACATTTGAGTTTGTGATAATGAATGAATAGTATATATTTTCAACTAACGAAAACCCTGCCCCAATAGAAAAACCTATTATACTTGCATCAAGCGAAAAACCAATCTTATTACGTTTTAGTAAATAAAATAATGGTAAAGATTTTAAAATCTCTTCGACAAAAGGTGCTATAAAATCAGAATATTCGCTATTGTTGAATGATATTGTCTGTTGTAAATAAATATTAATAAGATAAGCAGCCCCAGCAACAAGTACTCCAAAAAATATTGTTACAACCACTTTTTTAACACTAACCAGATTAAAACTATCCATCAAAAGAAGAAAAGTCAAAAAACAAAAAACCGGTAAAATACTTAACGAAGTGTTCATTGTATAAATATTAGTGAACAATATAAGAAGTTGAATAAACAATTGTATTATCGGAAAAAACTTGCACATCAATATTATTATCGTTTTGATGTTTATCTTTCCATAAAATTAAAAATCTATTATTACCAGTACAGGTAATTTGTATTGAGTTTTTCCCGCCGGCAATTGAAGAATTCTTTTCGGTAAGAATCGGTTTCAGACCATAAATGCTTAGTTCGTTTTCATCAAAATACATCACAATTTTCACAGGGTTTTCACTAACACAGTTCACTTCTGAAACAACAACACCTTGAGTATTTGACGTATTAATTGTAGCTTTAAGCTCCATAACATCAATGCTTACTCCTGGAGAACTACTTTCCAAATTGTTACCGCTAAAACCTTTAATATACTCTTTGTCAAAAGTAATCAAAGCCTTTGGGCTTTTAATATAATAACTTGTTGTTAAATACCCTACTAAAATGCCAGTAGCAAATATCACAAAATATTTTAGAATAAGCAGAAAATTGGACTTTCCGTTAGTTGTTTCAGACATTTTATCCTCTACAGTTTAATTAAATAAACATATATTAAGAATACTAAAATTATGACAGAAATAAAAACAATTATTAGATTTTTTATACTAAATGTAAGCTTTTCTTTGTTTTTCTTAATCAATTTACTTGGGACTTCATTAATAATTTGTTGTTTTAATTCCTCGTCAACAACTTTATTATCAATCATATTTTCAATACATACCATTTTTCCATCTTCATATTTTTTTTCATGTTTAAGATTCCCCTGCTTATCGTAATACTTACATAAACCATCTTTTCTACCCTCTTTAAAACATACTTCTTCCTTCATATTGCCATTGTTATAATAGATTTGGGTAATCCCATCATCTTTTCCATATGCATAGTTTTTAACTCCTAATAACACACCATCTGGATAATAAAATTTTGAAGTCCCGTGTGGTAGTCCGTTTTTATAATTCCATACTCCTTTAACATTCCCATTTTTCTTATAGTATGTAGTAGTTATGCCATCACGCTTATCTAACTTTAGAATTTCTTCACTTTTTAACTTGCCGGTATTAAAATAGGCACGAGAATATCCATCTTTACGTCCTTCTTTAAATGTAATTTCTAACTTCAGTTCACCGGTTTCATAATAATATTTTGTTAAACCATGTTGAAGGTCATTTTCAAAGTTCATTTCTATCTTAACTTTTGTATTTGAGTAAAAAACAAAAGAAGTACCATTTTTTTTATTGTTTTTATACGCAACTGACTGTATTAAATTACCATCTTCAGTTAAAATTTTGGCAATTCCTTCAATTTTACCGTTCCTATAAACCTTTTCACTCCTTAACTTGCCATTTTTATAGTAAGTCCTATAAATACCGTTTTTTTTACCACCTTCTATTTCAAGCATAAAAGCATTTCTGGAATTAAGAATTAAACAATTTGTTAAAATACTAAAATGTTATTAAAAAAGTAATATCATTCTTAATTAACTTTTGTTAAATTTGTAATTAAAATTAGGAATATATATGTCAACATTATCAAAGTTTTTTATTTTAACAATATTTGGATTATTATTCAGCTCAAATTTATTTTTTGCTCAAGATACAGCAGAAAATTGGGTGCCTGTTGATAGTCTTGAATCTACAACCGTATTTATTAATACTGAAGGTCTTAATATGTTTAAGGGAGATGATTTTTATTTTTGGACTCTTGAAAAGCACGACCCACCGTTAGTAATTGAATCTATTGATTCAAAAGTATATAAAACTAAAACTTATTATTTGATAAATAAAAAACTTCGCAAATACAGCATTATGGAAATTATTTATTTTGACCATAAAGGAAATGTAGCTGCTGATTACTCATATAAACGCAATATGGATAACGCAAAAGTTAAATATAATTACCCCATTATTGATGGTTCATCAATGGAAAAGATATTTAACACCTGTTTAACTTATATGAATTCAAAATAAAAGTTAACTTTTGAATGAATTGAAGTAAATTTTCCGGTTTTAGAGGCAAAGGATCATAAAAAGTAATTAATATAAGAAAAGGCTAAAATCGCTTTAATAATTACTAAACAATTAAATTTGTTTGGTTTTATTTTACATAAATTTTTCTAAATAAGCTTTTCCACCTAAAAAGCCCATCTGAGTAAGAATTTGACTTTGTCTTCTTAATATATAGCCGGAGGGTCTATCAGCTCTAAACTTTTTTGGGCGTGGAATAACGGCAGCTAAAATAGCACATTGACCGGCACGTAATTTTATTGGTTCTTTCTTAAAAAACTTATTTGCAGCAACTTTTACACCATAAACATCTTCGCCAAGCTCTGCTATATTTAAATATACTTCCATAATTCGCTTTTTACTCCAAATCCCTTCCATTAAAACAGTAAAATAAGCTTCAGCACCCTTCCTAATATAATTTTTATCGTTATTTAAAAACAAGTTTTTTGCTGTTTGCTGGCTTATTGTGCTTGCTCCCCTTACTCGCCTGCCTCTTTTGCTCTCCTTTATAGCTTTCTCTATTGCTTCAATATCCAAACCCCAATGATCCGGAAATCTTTGATCTTCTGACGCACATACTGCCAGTGCCATATTTGGATTTATTTCATCAATGGAAACCCATTCGTACTGAAGTTTGGAAGGAAGTAAAAATGAATATATCTCCTCATTTTCTCGTTGCTGCATAAATGATGAATAAGTTACAGGAAAAAACCTTAAGTACAATAAAACAAGAATTGTAAACAATGTATAAACCAAAAATGTAAAAATAATGGTTTTAATTAATCTGTATAAAAGAATAAATGGATAAAGTAGTTTTTTCATTATAATAATTTTTAATTTAGTCGACTGAAAAACGAATTACAAAAATTCAGTAATTCTGTTTCAAAAATAATTTATAGTTAACTAATAATCAAATCTCATAATTTGTTTTTGAATTAATAATTTTCTGATGGTAATAAATGGATACGAATTTCAAAAAACACAAGACTTTTCACCATATGTACAAAAGCCATTCATAAAGAATGGCTTATAGTAGAGAAAAGAAAGATACGATTTTATCTGCGTATAGTAAGGCTGTTTTACTTTACATAAACCATTTTCTTCAAATCATTAAAAACAGGAATTTTTCCTTTTCCCGTTACTTCCAATCTGTATAAATATATTCCACTTGCATAATTACTTAAATCTATTTTTGTTTCGTTGTAACCTTTATCTTTTTCGCCTTCTATTATTGTTTGTAATAGTTTACCGGTTACATCATACAATTTAACACGTACATCACCAGATTCTTTTAGACTGTAACCAATTGTTGTATTTGGATTAAACGGGTTAGGGTAATTTTGGTATAATTCATAATTGTAGTTGAGTTTAATGTCTACTTCATTTACATCTGTTATTGTTACATTTACTTCTGTACTTGGTATACTTTCATTCCCCGTACTATCAACTGCGGTTACTTTGTAATATAATTCTTGACTTCCTTTTGTTAAATAATCTGTATATACTGAATCGTTTAAGGTTGCTATTAAATACTTTGGACTTATTGTAAAGTTTGATATTATACCCTTATACAAGCGGTATTCCTTAAAATCACTTTCCCATCTCTTTTCCCATACTAATTCTATTTTACTTGAATCCAGTTTGTATTTTGCTGTTATCTTTTTTATCTGTTTTGGAGGCAAATCTTTATATTCATAACTTATTCCGTATGGTCCGCCATATACACCAATATCACTTCTTGTTCCATCTACATCTAATATATTTGGATCGCCTGCATCTATTCCGGGTGAATATTTCTGTAATCTGTAATCATATAAATTACCTACCAACGGTACAGTATCATTTACAAACATTGGGTCTGCTATTCTATCATTCATTCCAGCTGTCATGCTATAATACATCGCTTTGCTTAAATCGAAATATAAATTATTATCAGAGTAGCCCGGAGAACCATACGAGTAAACACCTCTATTACTACGAACAACTATGTTGTTTTTTATAACAAAATATTTACCATTATTTCCTGTGGCTATTCCACAGTGTGCAGGGGCAATCATTGTATTATTTATAACAAATGATGTGTCGGTTGATCCATCTCCTGTGGCAAGGGCATTAATAGAATTCCGGAATCCTGATATTAAATTATTTGTTATTACGGCTTTATTATTTGTACTTATATTTATTCCATAATATGATTGATGCCATTCAACATTCGATGTTATTATATTATTTCGTATTTCATATTCGCCGCCACCTATTGTATTTGTTATTCCAAAACAGCCTAAATTATTTAATAAGACTAAATTAAAATAGCAGTTTTCTATTGTGAATTTGTAATAATCCTCATATGTAAGAATATATAACCCTTTTGTTACGTCTCTAAATACTAAATCTTTTACCTCTGTATCTTGAGTTGTTGCTACCCCATAACCTACAGAATCGATATTACAATTTTCGATTGACATCTTACCTTTTTCCAAATAGACGGCAACGTTAAAGTTATTTGAATTAATCTGCTTTTTCTTAAATGTCAGATTTTTTACAGTTACATCTGATTGCTTAAAATGGACTAATTCGGTATTGTCCATATATCCATTTATCCCTGTACCATCTATTATACATTCATCCGTATCAACACCAATTATTGTTATTGTTTTATTAAGTGTATATAATGTTTCTTTATATATACCCCTATCAATGTACACTGTATCTCCATTGCTGCAATAATCCAAGCATTTTTGTATACTATCACAAGCTGTAACCCAACTTGTATAAGGGGGGGCAGGTGTGCCCCCCGTTTTACTTACATACCTTACTTCACTTAACAATGATGTTTGAATTATAAATATTATTAATATTACTTGTTTAAGGTTCATTTTGATTCCTATTTTTGCAATATCATTTTTTTACTTAACATTTTGTCATTATACTCAATTTTATAAATATATACACCACTTGCTAAATTACTACAATTAACAGATAAGTCATAAGTGCCTGCTTGTTGTATACCTTCAAACAAGTCTTTTACTTCTCTTCCTAACATATCGAATAATTTTATACTAACTCTACCGGTGTTTGGAATGCTGTATCCAATAGTAGTTGTAGGGTTAAAAGGGTTTGGATAATTTTGTTCTATTGAAAATTCAGAAGGTATATTTTCTTCTAAACTTTTATCCATTGCGGAATTCGTAATTGGTACAGTAACTATATTTGTATAAGAAAATCTCTCGCCATTCAGCCATCCAACTTTATACAATAGGTCTGTTCCTGCTAATTGACCATTGTTAATATTAACTGTTGTATCAATATAAGATTGTATATTATTGCTATTGTTTGAATTTAATACAGCAATGCAAATATAAACTCCATTAATTCTTTTATACACATTGTAAACTTGATTTCCTGAGAGAGATCCCCATATCAATTTTGGGTGTCCCTCTTTGTTTACATAAAATAAAGAATTATTCCAATTTTCAAAAACTATCTTCCCGGATCCCGTAAATTCAATTCCACCTTTTTTGCTGTTTAGTATCGAACCGTTGGTTTTAACAGTTATTGTTGCACTTATTGTGTAGACAGAGCTGTCCCCCCAACAAATAAAGATTTATAAGCCGGAATTTCTAAGTCACCACTTAAAGTCATTGATTCATTTACAGTATCGCTCACTGTTATCCTGCCACCATATTTTAATGTAGGCATCACTTCAAACAATAAGGCTGATCCACGTTTTAGGCTTTTATTAAATGTTATTTTATTGTTTGTTGCACAATAATAACTATTACTATTATGGTAATGTTCTTTTATTGTATAATTTTTCTCCAACATATTATTGCATTCAAAATTTATTGAAGTTGGTGAAGTCTCAGTAAATAAACCCTGATAATACCTTGAAACTATCATAAAATATTTTTTATCCCCAGTACTTTCAGGCATTATAAATGTTCCACAATCATAATCACGGGCATCATCAATAGCTGTTGTTCCATTTCTTGAAAACACAACATTATTAACAGTTAAAGAACTCTGATTCAACAGTTGTCCCTGTTGTTGTTGATGTAATTTTTCGAGTAGTTTTCCATAACTCCCTTTCAAACGAGGGCTCACAGAATCCTTCAAAGTAAAATACAATGGGGTATAATAACTTAAAGGGTTATTTACATCATCAGCATGTACTTTTACTAACGATGTTCTCCAAGTTGAATCTACTGTTGATGGAACATTTTCGTAAAAATAATAAAAATCGCTCATTTCTATCCCTTTTGCACCATATAATAAGTCCACATTAATATTGTATGTAAATTGTTCTGCAGTAGGTATTTCGGTCAATGCCATTGGGAGTTTTACTGTCCTCCATTTACCGGTTTGAATACTGCACATAAAATTTGAATCAAGTTTATTTATACGAGATAAATGATTATTTATCAAATTACTAATATTCCCTTTTTGGTAACCTGGCTCATTTGCATAATATGGATAATTAAAAATATAATTATTTAACTTACCACCTTTATAGTTTGCTCTTTTGTAAAATTCATCAACTTTATATACATTTTCTTTAATAACTCCATTCCAGCAACCTGCTATTGCTGTATACAAATAAAAATTTGAATTATAGAAATGTATAATTTCATCAAGTTTACTTAAGCAATGAAGAGGATCTAAACTATTCGGTTCATCTATTGGAGCCCATGCTGCTAAATAAGTTGTATCAAAGCCATCGGTAGTTCCGTTTACTTCTTCATTTATTCTATTTTCCACTGTAGACGAGGATTTATTTAATTCATTTCCATCTGGATCCGACACTATAATTTTATCCACGTAAAGATTCAAGTAGCTAAGTCCTTTCCAAATCACTTTAAATTCTACATTATTAATAACTACCCAGCCTTTTATTTCACCATTTGGAGTAAGCTTATATTCAGCCTGAATGCAACTTTCAGGAATTGATTTATCATTTGTATTGTATGATAAAACAAATTGTGTCCATTCATTCAAGTTTTTGAATTCACTAACTAAAATTGCCTTCTCATCTAATACTAACGTCCTCAATGCTTCATCATCAGCTATAGAAGAACAAACAGCCTGTATTATACAAACAGTATCGCTGTTTTCTTCAATATCCGGTATTGGTATTAAATTTACCGGCGCGATTAATAAGTTAAAGTTAATATCATAACGAATTTTTGTAGTGCTTAATAACGGATGAACAAGCTGTCCATAATTTGGTCCTTTAATTAATGTATCAATGCTGCTTCCATTGCTTCTGTAGCCATCTTCACCCTCCATATTATCGAACGGAACTCCACTTGGCGTTAAATTAACTCCAAATACCCCATCATCGCATCCTTCAGCTTCCCAGACAGAATATGCTCTTTCAGAATAATATACAACCCCTTTACGAGCCCCATAAAAATTTTGACATGGAATTATTTTTACATAATTCTTTAATGGATTGTAAGCCCCATTTGCTAATAAATCTCCAGGGACTATGGCATCAACTCCGCAATTCGGCAAGTCGCTAAAATCGTGATTTAAGTATATGGACCCTTCGTGCCCCCACAAATTTGCAATTATAGGTATGCCATCATAATTCTTAAAGAAAGTACTTTGGGCAAATAAACTCATCGAAAGGAAATACATTAGAAAGAATATTTGTATTGTTTTGTTTTGTTTTGTTTTGTTTTGTTTAACATCGTACTGCTCCTCATTTATTTAAAAAAACATAAAAATTCAAATAAACTCCAATTGTATTAAAATAATTGGAGACACCCACCTTATTTTCCCATTGTGCCTTCAATTATTAAATGAAATTAATTAACCTACTATTTAATGTCAAGTTAATTTTACCCAGCATAAACAAAATTGTTAAAATTATTTATCATATTAGTTATTTTAATAACAAATTTTAAAATCTCAATACACCTTTAACACAGGATATTTATTAAATTTTTTATCAAAATATTCTGATTTTTCATAAAAGAAATTTAATCTTGCACGAGGATTTTTACTAAATTCAGAATCGTTTTTAACTTTTTCGTCAAATTCTTTTCGCAGGGATTCGTTAGTATTGTACATTTCTTCTGCTATCGGCTCCATGGAGTACTCTTCAAAATATTCTTTTTGTTCAAAAATTGCATTGAAGAAGCCCCACTTTACGAATGAGTCATTTGTATTTGGTTCAAGTAAATACATTAATACGCCAATCAATTTTTGGTCAGTATTAAAGATGTAATCCCCTTTATTAACTTTTGCATTAATTTTAATTGTATCCAAATCAAATGTTGGTTGAAATCTACCTTCATATGGTGAATCAGCAAATTTCACATTCTTAAATTTATATTGTTCACAATTAATCAGCGTATCATTTTCAATATGAGAATATTCAACGCCATGTATTTTTAACACATTTATTACTTCAGTCCATTCTTGTGGAACAATATAACACTTTGGCACTTTAGCAAACTTTGAAGCTTTTTAGATATGGTAAATACTTTACATAAGCTTCGTACTTTTCTCCATTATACTTAACTACTTTAGAACCCGTAATTTTACTATTAACCAAATCGGCTTTAATACCCTTCCACAAATAATTTACAGTATCTTTGGTAAGTCTAAATCCCAAAGGATAGTTTCCTTTTTCTTTACCATATTTCCATAAAACTTCTTGATCCGCAAGTTTTGTATTGTTTTTAATTGTTTCATTCTGTGAATTTGCAATTTTAATTGTTTCTTCAATAAATGCTTTTGTTGAATAAACTCGCTCTTTATAAGGTTTTTAACGAATGAGTTTCAATTAATACCCCAACTCTATTTCTTATTGCAGCATAACCTGCCGAAAGTTTAGGACTTGAGACCCAGCCATTAATACCTTTGGTTACATCATTGTAATCATTAAGATTTACATAATAACCGGGTTATAAACCCATTGTCCTCAACTTGCTTTTCAATTTGAGGCATATAGATTTTTTTTATCCATTCGGATAGAACATTAGGAACAGTTCCCTGCCATTCAGCTTGATAAGTAATAACAGGCTGCATATCAAGCCCATCAGTTGTATGGGTGTCAATAAAAATATCAGGATCTAATTGATTGAATAACTTAATAAATTCTTTTATTTCAGGAGCATCTGCCTTTAAGTAATCTCTATTTAAGTTTAAGTTTTGGGCTGTAACTCGCCATCCCATATTAGTGGGACCATCCTGGTTGATTCTATTATATTTACTGCTGTTCTCGTGTCCATCAGGATTAATTACAGGTATAATTACCAAAATAGAGTTATCTAAAAGAGATTCGTTTTCTTTAGTGATTAAAATTTCTCTAAGCATAAGCAAACAGGCATCTTTACCTTCAATCTCTCCGGAATGAATTCCATTCTGGATTAGAATAATACTTTTTTTTGAATTTTTAATTGTTGTTAAATCAAATTCCTTATCTTTATTAACAACAAAATAATACAAATCTCTATTTTGAGGAGTTTTACCCATTTTAAATAGTTTTGCATATTCAGAATTGTCAGCCAACGCATTAAAATACTCAATGGTTTCATTATAATTACAAGTTTCTAAATAATTACTTTTTTCAAATTTGGTTTTCCAGTCATAATCACCACCATAAACAACACTAAACCATAATACAATTATCAAAACATACTTTTTCATAATAACTCCAAAACTATTCAATTATTCCCATTTCTTTTAATATTTGTTTAGTAATTTCAAGCCTATATTTCGCTTGCTCCAATTTAGTCATATTGATATTAAGGGCAAAGAAATATACGTTATCCCCTTTTTCAACATACCCAACCCACCAGCCAACTTCATTGTTTAACATATCAGCCCAGCCGGTTTTAGCACTTAATTTATAATTGGGAGTAGTTTCATGCACAATAATTTTTTTTACAATATCAATTGTTGTGTGATCAAAAGGAAGTTTATAAAAGTAGAAGTTTTTTTAAGAAATCAATCTGTTGATACGCACTAATTCTTAACTCACCATCTAACCAAAATCTATCAATTGCCCCCTTAATATTTTTATTACCATAATTAATACTTTTTACATAATTATCCAATTTTTCATAACCCATTCTTTTTGCAAGTTCTTGATAAAACCATACACAAGAAACTTTTATTGCAGTTGATAAATTTAAGTTTTGGTTCCAATCTTTAAAACTCCTTGTAACTCCATCCCATTCAATTATTTCATTTTCATCTTTAATAACTTTTGAATCTAATGCAAAAACGGAATTGGGAATCTTAAATGTAGAAGCCGGTAAAAACTGTTTTTCTGCTCTTTCTTTATTATAAACATAAGTTGTATTGTTATTATTATCTAATAACACAAAACATCCTTCAAAACCTTTTTCCGTAAAATATTTCCCCCACTCTTTTTTTTCAATTTCTTCACAGAATATTGAACTTGCAACTAAAAGAATTAAAAACATATATTTCATTTTATCCCCACATCTAATTTTCATAAATTTTAAGTATCCACTAATAAAATATATTGAAAAATTATCAAAATAATTTATATTTATCTCAATTTATTTTTACAATAAGGAATATTAATAATGATAAATGCAAATCCAAAAGATTATTATGCACCAATGCACTCAACAGAACATTTATTAAATCAAACAATGGTTCGTTTTTTTTAATTGTGATAGATCATTTTCAAATCATATAAGAAAAGAAAAAATCAAAATGTGATTACCACTTTAACAGGAATTTAACAGAAGAAGAAATTCCAAAAAATTGAACAACAAGTTAATTCGGAAATAAAGAAGAACCATGATGTAACAGATGAAGTTATATCACTTGAAGAGGCAAATAAAATTTATAATCTATCAAAATTACCGGATAATTTTGGCACATCAATAAGAATTGTAAAAATTGGAGATTATGATGCTTGTCCATGTTCCGGAGAACATGTAACCAACACAAGCGAAATTAATGGTGAATTTAAAATAATTTCAACAGGATTTGAGAACGATGTTTTACGAATCCGCTTTAAACTTGTAAACTAAAACATAGTTAAAATGAATGGATTTGGGGTAAAAGATAATATAAAAATTAAAATACTAAAATAGCCCCAAATCTGTCTTTTAACATCAAGTTCTCTAAATTCCGATACTTCAGGATGTTTCATTTTAATAATAAAAAAAAGAATTAATGCCCAAAATAACCAGCCACTCCAACCAATATTAAACCCCAAATTAACAAAAGATTGAATAATACCTAAAACGCCAAGTATTATTAAAATGCTCATGGTAATTCCGGCAATGGTATAATGCTTTTTTTGAACCAAACATTCCATAAATTATATGTCCACCATCCAACTGACCAACCGGAACAAGATTCATCGCGGTAACAAGCAATCCAAACCATCCTGTACATAAATAAGGATAATGATATATTTCACTCATTGGAGGCACAAATTGGCTTTTTGTAGTAAAAATACTCTTTAGAATTACAAACAATAAATTATTCCCAAATTCCAAATGAATTCCAGTTGAATCGTAGTTTGGAGAAAAATAGTTAGGATGGATTTGAAGAATATACTCTACACCCGGTAAATGTGTAAACCCATAAATTAAAATACCTAAGGAGGCAATAAACCCTGCAATAGGACCGGCAACACCAATATCAAACATCTGTTTATTAGAACGAATTGCAGATTTTGTTTTTATAACTGCTCCCATTGTGCCAAAATTTAACATACCTACAATGGGAGGAACAGGAATAAAAAATGGCAATGTGGATTTTACTTTATGAAATTTTGCTGCAAAATAATGACCAAACTCATGTACTCCTAATATAAACAACATTGATAACGAATAAGGAATACCTTGTAACAGTACCGAAAACTCGTATGGACCAACTAAACCCGTTGTCCATTCAACGCCTGCAATAACAGTTGTAATAAAAGTTGCAACAAATAATAAAAGGTGTAAAATATAATTCTTAAATATTTTGCCCATTATAAATCCACGTTTATACCTAACGATGTACGTTTTTCGTTCATCATATAATACTCACCATGAATACTTTTACCACCATAATAATTTAGATATACACTAAATCCTTTTCCCGTTGGTTTCCCTATTTTTACTCCTCCACTTATTGAAGTGTTTCCTTGATACTCACCAACTTTATTAATTTTAAAATCAATTCCAACAAAAGGACTAAAATCTTCTAATAACAAATTTTTACCAATATAATCAAAACCAAATTGGAATATTTCTTTTCCAATAGAAGTAGGGTCTACATGGAATAGATAAGTAAATCCGCCATAAAATCTAAAGTCATTAATTTTAACAAATGGTATAATTTCAACAAATTCCCTACTATAAACAATTGGATTGTGATTATTTTTCCATATATCATTAACATTATCTCTATGTCCATCAACAAAATGAGCACTAATATGGCTTATCCTAATTCTCGTGCCATATTCTCCGGTTGGAGTTAAAACTTTATACCCAAAGTTGACACCAAACAAATAATCAACAGCATCAACAGGGAAATGGAAATCTTTTTCACTATACAAATACGTGTAAGTAAAAAAATCTATACCCGCTGAAAATATTTCATTTTTACTTATATTATAACGTAATGCATCAACAGAATTACCAACATCTAATCTAATTTTATCGCCACCAAGCTCAAACAAAAAGCCCATTTTCGGCTCTAAGTTATTTGCAGTAAAAGGTTGAATATTTAGTTCGGAAGGAAACAATTCATAATTTTTTTGTCCAAAAATTAAACAATTACTCAAAAACACTATTAGAATAATAATTCTTTTCATTTATTAATTGGCTCCACTTTTATTTATTATTTTTAAAAATTTTTGTTTTACTAATTTATTATAACTGTACTTAAATTTTGATGTTAGGCTAATTATTGAATATATATTTGTTGGAAATGCAAATGAAGGTTCAAAATAACAGTTTACAGTGCAACCTTCACAAAAATCAAAACGTCCCTCATTTTCCAAATAATATTTATATTCGTCTGTATTCCTTAAATCAGTTATATTCGTTTCAATTTTAATGTTTTTATTTGCAAAATGATAACATGGTAATACTATTTCGTTTTGCGGAGAAATAACAATTACTCTTGATACTGCTTTGCAACTTGGATTTTCAATTTTATTTCCGCCATCTTTACGCAATTTTAAGAACGCATTATTCATGTAAACATTCATTTTACCCGATATAAACTCTTCAATATATTCAATTGATTTAAGAGTTAAACCCGGATTTCCAAAATAAGAAAAAACAGGGTTCACAATTAACAAAAGATTATGCTTTTGTGCAATATCATACATTTGAGGAAGTTTATAAACTGTATCATTTGTTACAGTAAATAAAATATCAGGAAATTCGCCAAGCGATTTTGCAATTTTGAAACTTTCAAACACACTTTTATAACAGTTTACTCTTCTAATTCTGTTATGCTCCTCTTCATCGGGAGAATCTAAAGAAAAATGCAGCAAATTAATATTACCGACTAATTTATCAGCATATTTAGGATACAATAATGTATTTGTAGTGATACTTGTCTGCATATTAGAGTTTTTAGCAAATTCAGCCATTTCTACAATATTTCTATTAAGTAGAGGCTCACCACCGGTTAAATCAATAAATTTAACCCCTAATTTTTTTAATTCAGTAATGTTTTTCTTAAAGTCATCCAAACTTGCATTTGGCACATTTTTGAATGCATCATGATTAGCAAAATGACAAAATTCACAAGATGCGTTACATTTATATGTAACATAATAATTACAAAGTAATAACACTAAAATTCCCTACCTTTCCATTTTACACTTCTCCCAAATAATAAAACTATTGGAAGTAGTAATACATAAATAATAAAATAAACTTCAAATGCTAAAAAGTGGGTCATCTTAAGTCTTAAATTTAATTTTTTATAAACCGGACTTAAAAACCCGTAATCAATAATTAATTTTAATAGTAACATTATAAGTATATTTGCAGATAATGCAAAAGGAGCAATAAAATTAAACAAATGGCAAACAAATCCACTTGCCATTACTCCATAGCCTACAAAATCACTATCTAATCCCCCAACACCCCATCGTTTTTTTTGCCAATAAATAGATTTAATATTTTCACAAGGTTTGGAAGTAACTAAAGCACCTTTATCTAAAGGGTAAATTAATTTATATTTTTTTAAAGCATAAATACTCATTAAAAGCTTAAAATCTTCAGTAACCGAAAAAGGAATTTTTGCATATCCTCCAACCTCATTATAAGCTTTTCTACTATACGACATATTATTACCAATAGCACTAAGCGGCTTTCCCCAATTCATACCACCAGCTGCAACTATCAATAAATAAATAAAATCTGCTGCCTGCATCCCTTCAAAAGGCGTTTTATCATTTTGTGTTGTATAACCACATACAATTCCAACGTTTTCAGTATAATATGAAGCAATAGTTTTAACCCAAGTTTTTGAAACAGTACAATCGGCATCAGTAGTTAAAATAATATCTCCTGTTGATACTTCAATTCCGTTTGCAATTGCGTTTGCCTTCCCTTTTAATGTACCTATTTTTTCTTTTGTAACTAAATATTTAAATCGTTTTTTATCTGTTATGTAATTTTGTATCAACTCACCCGTTTTATCTGTTGAATTATCATTAACAATAACAATTTCCAACTTACCTAACGGATATTCCAATTCATTTAATGATTCCAAACAAGTTAAAATATTTTGCTCTTCATTGCGTGCAGCAACAATTACACTCGCTGATTTTAATTCAGAATCGTCTAATTTATTATATTTTTTATTTGCTCCAATAATAAATATTACAACCTGAATGAAATATAAGCATAATGCAACAAACAGAATCAATTCAAGCATTTATCAGGATCTCCAAATTTTAGTCCTTTTTTTTCTACTTCATCAAATAATATTTTAAAATTCTCCTCAATATTATTTTCGGTCTTAAAATTATCGTGCATCACAACTATTGACCCAGCACTTATTTTTTTAACCCCTAATTTAATAATATTTAAGTTATTTTTGTAGTCATAAGGAAATACATCCCACATAACACACTTATAATTTAATTTTTCTAACAACCTGTTATTAAAAAAATTATACCTACCAAAAGGTGGTCTAAAGTATAAAGGTTTTTGTTCAATAATTTCTACTATTAAGTTTGAATTAGCGTTTATTTCATCAGCTATTATACTACTGCTTTCAAACAATAAAGATTTATGATTATATGAATGATTCCCTATCATATGACCGGCACTATTTATCATTTTAACAATTTCTTTATGTTTTTCGGCTTGAATTCCCATAACAAAAAAAAGAGCTTTTATATTTTTACTTTGTAGAGTTTTTAAAACTTTTTCTGTTCCTTTTGGTGTAGGAGAATCGTCAATAGTAAGCAATACATCATTGTTTTTGGATTTCCAAATAACGTTAGGAAATAATTTTTTTAATATTTTTGAAGTTTTATAAAATTTCATTTTATCGCTTTAATTCTCTATCTTTCCATTTGAAGTTTCCAAACAACCCTAAAAATCCAGCCATTAGAATATAAGGTATATGTAACAATTCAGCAATCAACATATCAAATATCGAAAACTTATCGATTAATATTACTTTCCCCTTTAGAATTATCATTGTTTCAATTATATACTTAATAAAAAACAAAAAAGCTGCTAAAAGTAGATAGTTGGTATTTTTTATAAATGAAAATACAACTAAACTTGGAATTGATAAAAAGAATAAATAAATAACAACTAAAAATAATACTAACAATATATCTTTATAATGAACTCCTTTGCTTGCCCATCGTTTTCTTTGATAATAAAACTCAGTAATTGATTTATTAGGATTTGTAGAAACAACAGAATCCTTCTCAAAACAAAATTTAACTTTATAATTTGTAGAATTTGCAATTTTTTGCATTAATAATTCATCATCACCTGAAGATAAAGTTAAATTATCACTATAACCGCCTACTTCATAAAACACGTCTTTTTTAAAAACTAAATTTGCCGCATTACAAATGGTTGGTTTATTTTCCATAATTAAACCACCGCCGGCAAGTACTAAACCCGAAAACTCTAATTGTTGCAAGCGGTTCCATAAAGAGCCATCAGAAGAGAACTTTACTGCACCGGATACAAATGCAGTATTATCATCAAAGTAATTGATTAATATGTCCAACCAATCAGGCTTTACAATACAATCTGCATCAGTAGTGGCAATAATGCTCCCTTTAGCTTTACTAATTGCAAAATTAACAGCTCTTTTTTTACTTCCAATATTATTATCTTTATCCGCTTTATATTCAATTATCTTAATATTCTCAGATTTAATATTATGTTGAAGTACTTTTAACGAATTATCAACAGAATTATCATTCACATAAATAACTTCAAATAACTCTTTTGGATACTTTATGTTTTCAATACTTTTAAGACTTTTTAATAAATTGTTTTCTTCGTTTCTAAAAGGAATAATAACAGTTACAAAAGGTTTATTAGACTGTTTTTTATTTATTGGTTTAATTCTATTTAAGCCAATATAAACTTTTAGCAAAAAAGTAAAATATATAAGTGCTAAAAATACTATTGGGTAAATCATCTTTTACACCTTAAATAAATAATTAATCCAATAAATGAAGGTATAAGCACATTAAACACAAACAATAATACAGATGAATTAAATCCCGCAACCGAATTATAACCTGCAAAACTTGTAAAAAATATTGCCGCACTTTCTCTAATGCCTAATTCCCCAAATGTAATAGGAGGAATAATAGTATTTGTATAAAACACTAATATGCCGATATAAAAATACGTTAAAAAATTTGCCGCTCCCAAAAATCCACTCATCAACAAAGCAAATTGAAATATATAAGTTAAAAAGAAAATAACTGCTAATACGAATACATATAATAAAGTCTTTTTATTTAATTCTTTTAATACTTCAAAATAATCTACTGTTTTCTGTAAAAACTTCATTTTTGGTGCTTTTATTATTCCAAAATAAATTACAGTTAAAAGTGAAAATATCAGTCCTAAAGAGCTAACAACAATTGTAATCATTATTGATGTATTCACATTAAAATAGATTTTAATAAAATACAAAAAGAAGCCGCTGCCAACAATAAATGTGGAGCACATACTTAACAATCTATCAAAAACAGACAAACCTACGGCTTTGTGGAAACTATCCCCTTCAAACAAGTAAGCCCTTCCAAAAAACTCACCAATTCTAAAAGGTGTAATTAAGCCGGAAGCAATTCCAAGAAAAATTGACTTAAGTATTGTGTTACTATCAACCTTTGGAATTCCATCATCACATATAAGTTTCCAACGCAGATATTGAATATAAATATTTAATAATACCATTATAAAAGCTATACTTACAAAGTAGTAATTAGCTTTAGTTAGAATTAAAGCAATATTGTTAAAAGCTAAATAATTAACCAATATATAAAGTAATAACACAGAAAGAATAATTTTTACTGACCAAACAATTTTCTTCTTATTATCATTATAGAAAAGTTTAATTGAATTTAGCAAATTATTCCTCAAAAATATTTATTCTTAAACCTTCAGTACAATTTGTACACATTGGAACACTTCTTCTATTGCTTAATATTCTTTTTCTAAAATTGGTATAATTTTCGTTTGTCCAAATTTCGTTAAAATTTGTCTTAAATACATTACCCAGATTAAAACTTGCATCTTTATCAAAACAACATACTGCCACATCGCCATCCCAAGTTATAACAGAAGTTCGCCATAATGCAAAGCACTCGTTTTTAAGTTTACTTTTTATTTTCAGTTGGTTATTCTCAATAAAATAACGTGAATACTTTTTATTTTCCGGCATAAATTCTAATGCATTTTCGTAACTACTAAGCTGCATCGTCTTAATAACAACTTTGTTTACACCAAGTTTATTTCCAAACTCAAAAACGTCACTAATTTGATTTTCATTTTGTTTCATAGCAATAAACTGTAATTCAACAAATGGGAGCTTTTGTTTTTTATCGTTTCTTTTAGTTATTAAAGTTTTTAATGCTTTTTCAGCATCTGCAAACTTCCCACCCACTCTGTATTTTTGATAACTTTCCTCATCCAGCCCATCAATAGAAAATATAAGTTTGTCAGGTGGATTTTTTAATATTTCAACAATTTTTGTATCACTCAACAACAATCCATTAGTACTTATCGAAGTGTATACTTTGTTTTCACGTGCATAAGTAATCATTTCCGAAAGATGTTTGTTTATATATGGTTCGCCTTGAAAAAATAATTGGATATAAAAACAAGTATCTTTTATTTGATTAATTATCAGCTTAAAATTATCAATTGAAAGCAATCCTAAATTTCTTGTTAATTCTCCTAAACCTGATGGACACTCCGGACATTTTAAATTGCACCTGTTAGTCGGTTCAATTGAAAAAGTAATTGGTTTTCCCCAAACCATCGGCTTTTTTAATATTGTTGAAAAGACATAAGAAAAAAAGACTAAAAGAATATTAATTAAACGTTTATACGTTAAAAACTTAAAAATATTTATTTCCACATTTTAACTTTCAATTAGTTTAAAAATCAATATAAAAACCTATTCCAAACTTATCAATCTTTTTAACATAATATTCACTAAAATAATGCATTCCCGTATAATACGATAAAAACAAATTTATCCCTTTATTGTAATATTCGCCCATCTTTATACCAAACATAAAATTATTATTTCCGGCATAAGCAGGAACACCTATTAAACTAAACTGATATGCAAAATATAGATTATTGCTTTTTTTTGCTGTTTTGCCTATTAGGCTGTTTAATGCTAATTCAAATCCTGTATTAAATGACCACCTTTTAAGTATTGCAGGTCTAACTAACATTGAATAACTTGGACTAACATAAAATCGTGTAAAATAGGATTCTTTGTTTATTTCATAAGCAAAGGTTGGTTCTATAAAATCGCGTGCATAAGGAACAGGTAGATAATTATTTTTCCATGTACCATCATTATTATAACTGCCATCAACCAAATGGGCACTATTATGTATAATTCTAAGTCGTAATTTTAAATCATCGGTATTGTTTACTTTATGAGAAAATGTAGCATTCCCTCCAAAAAAACCGTCAAGGGCATCAATCTGCAAACGTTTCCCTTGATAACTTGAAGCCAAACCATAAGCCATAAAATCTATACCCAAAGTGACTTTAATATCCCCTATAAAGTTTTTTATTCCAACAAGGTCAACACTATTCCCAATATCAACTTTTAAACTTCTATCATCGGGGAAATAAATCAGCCCTAACTTAGGCTCGTAAACATTGGCTTTCAAAGGCAAAAAATGCAAACCTTCAGGTAAAAAATCCATTTCAGCAGTTTGTGCACTTACATTAATAATAATCAATAAAAATAAGAGTACGGGTAAAATCTTTTTCATGATAAATTGGAACCAAATTATTTAAATTAAAGGTTTAAACATAATGAAAATTTGCCTAAATTGGCGATATAATTTTAGATGAATGCGGAGTAATAATGTTTATTAAGTATGAAAACATACCTGGTCAAAACAAACTTTTTATAGATTATATGAACAACTTTACCAAAGTTCAACAATTTTATAAAAAGGACTTTAGAAAAACATATAATTATATAAAGTTATTTGAAGAATTAAAAAACGCTCATAGACCCCATTCTTCTGAATTAAGCGAAGAAATTTTTAAGCAATACAAAGGATTTAGATACTCCAAACAAACCGAAATAAATATAAATTTATTAAAAAACAAAAATACAATTGCAGTCGTAACCGGACAGCAATTAGGATTGTTTGGTGGTCCACTTTATACATTTTATAAAATTATTACAGCAATTAAATTGGTTGTTGATTTAAAATCTAAATTTGAAGATTATAATTTTGTTCCTGTATTTTGGCTTGAAGGAGACGACCATGATTTTGAAGAAGTAAATTATGTTCAGATAATTGATAATGAAAATAAATTAAAAAAAGTATCATACAACGATAACTTTTTAGGAAGCAACAGAGGAAGTGTTGGAAATATTAAGTTTAATCTTTCAATTAATGATATGCTCGATGAATTGGATGAATCGTTAAGGAAGACAGACTTTTCCGATATTGTTGCCGATCATCTTATTTCATTCTATAAAGAAGGCAAAACATTCAAAGAATCATTCAAACAATTGTTATATAATCTATTTGATGAAAACGGATTAATAATTTTTGATCCATCAACTCCACCAGTAAAAAAGTTGTTAAGTCCAATATTTATGAAAGAATTAGATGATTATAGAGAGCATGCTTTATTAGCAGTAGAAACAAGTGCAAATTTAGAAGAAAACTATCATGCTCAAATTAAGGTTAAATTAGTTAATCTATTCTTAAATGAAGATGATGGACGATACTTATTAGAACCTGATGAAGAAAATTTTAAACTTAAGAATAAACGTAAAAAATATACAAAAGATGAAATGTTTAATATTCTAAAAAAACAACCTGAACGATTTTCACCTAATGTACAATTACGTCCTATTTGCCAAGACTATTTACTCCCTACCGGCTTTTATATAGGAGGTCCTGGAGAGATAAGTTATTTTGCACAAGTTATCCCATTTTATGAAGTATTTAATATCACTCAACCAATTATTTATCCTCGTTCGTCAGCTACTTTAGTTGAAAAAAATATTCATGACTTGATGAAAAAGTATAATCTCTCATTTTCCGATTTATTTGAAGATGAAAAAGAATTACTGAAAAAGGCATTAAATAAAACTTCTACTATTGATACGGACGAATTGTTTGATATTACAAAAGATAGATTAAATAACGTTTTAGATGAGTTAAAAAATGACTTGGCAAAAATTGATAAAAATTTAGTTGATGTAGTTATTAAAAATAATGAAAGAATTATTCAAACAATTGACCAGTTAAAGGGGAAAACAGAAAAAGCTGTCCAAGTTAAAAACGAATCAACTATTAGACAGCTTTCAAAAATTACTAATTTATTATTCCCAAATAACAATTTGCAGGAACGTGAACTAAACTTTTTATACTTTGCTAACAAATATGGAGTTGGAATCCTAAAGTTTATCTTTAGCGAACTTCATATTAATAAATTTGAACACCAAATAATAGAATTATAAAGCTTTTTCTGTTTCTTTATCAAAAAAATATAATTTATTTGTGTTAAAATATAAGTCAATGGAACTTCCAACTTTTGGTTTTTCCATTGAAGGTATTCTTGCTACAAACTGATTATTGGCAACACTAAAGTACAAAAATATTTCATTACCCATTGGTTCAACAACTTCCAAATTAAAACTATGGTTATTTAAGTTATTATTTGAAATGTATGGGGTGTTTGAAATATCTTCGGGGCGAATACCTAAATAGATATTTTTATCAACATAATTTTCTATTTTAGCCTTATAAATGTCTGGCAATTTAATAGAAAACGAATTATCTAAACTTTCAAAATGTAATTCGTCTGTACCTTTAATAACACCTTCAATAAAATTCATAGCCGGACTTCCAATAAATCCTGCAACAAATTTATTAATTGGTTTATGATATAAATTTAGAGGAGTATCAATCTGTTGAACAAATCCATCTTTCATAATAACAATTCTATCCCCCATTGTCATTGCTTCAACCTGATCATGGGTTACATAAACCATAGTAGCTTCCAAACTTTTATGGAGTTTAGAAATTTCAGTACGCATTTGAACTCTTAACTTAGCATCTAAATTGCTAAGAGGTTCATCGAATAAAAAGACTTTGGGTCTTCTTACAATAGCTCTACCAACTGCAACTCGCTGCCTTTGTCCACCTGAAAGGGCTTTTGGTTTACGATTTAAGTATTCTTCAATTCCTAATATTTTTGCGGCAGTTAATACTCTTTCTTTTATTTCTTCTTTGTTGAATTTTCTTAGTTTTAATCCAAATGCCATATTCTCGTAAACTGTCATATGAGGATATAATGCATAGTTTTGAAAAACCATTGCAATATCTCTATCTTTCGGAGAAACGTCATTTACTAAATTGTTGTCAATATATAATTCCCCGCCGGATATTTCTTCTAACCCTGCTATCATTCTTAGAGTTGTAGATTTACCACAACCTGAAGGTCCAACTAAAACAACAAATTCTTTATCTTTAATTTCTAAATTAACGTCATGAACGGCTTTATTACCCCCTTCATACACTTTGGATACATTTACAAGCTTAACTTCTGCCATTATTTACCTAACAATTGAATTAATTTGATTTATAAAATTTGGATTAGATATATTTACACAATCAAAATCATCTATTTTTCCACCATTTTTTAACAACATTGATAAAATAGAAAAACTCATTGCAATTCTATGGTCACCAAAACTTTCATAAACATTACAAACATCATTTACATTTCCTTCAACACAAAATCCATCAATAGATTCTTCAGTTTTCACACCTAATTTGTGAAAATTGGAAACCATAGCGTTAATTCTATCTGTTTCTTTCAGCCTTAATTCTTCAGCATTTTTTATCTCGAACCTACCTTCAGCAAATAATCCGGCAATACTCAAAATAGGAATTTCATCAATAATGTTTGGAATTATTTCTTTGTCAATTTCTATATTATGAAGTTTGCTGCTTTTAATAAGCAAATCGCCGGAAATTTCCTCACCACTTTTGTGCTCTGCAATAATTTCTATATTCCCACCCATCTTTTTTAATACTTTTATTAGTCCGGCACGAGTTTCATTCAGTAAAACATTTCGTAAAATCAATTCCGAATCTTCACTCAACAGAGCAAAAACTATGAAAAAGGCAGCACTTGAAATATCTGCCGGCACATTATACTCTTGAGGAATAGGATAGTTTTTTGAAGAAACTTTTATAATACTCAAACTTCCTTTTTCTTCAACTTCTAAGCCAAGCATTTTTTCAGAATGATTTCTGGTTTTAACTGATTCCACAACCGTAGTTGTATCATCTAAATGAAGTCCGGCTAAAATAATAGCACTTTTGACTTGTGCACTTGGTACTTTTAATATATGTTCAACTGCTTTTAGTTCATATGAGGGATAAATTTTTAGTGGTAGTCTATGGTTTGTAGCCTCAATTTTTGCACCCATAAAAGCTAAAGGATCAACCACTCTATCCATCGGACGTTTTGATAACGATTCATCACCAACAATTGTTGTCTCAAAATCTTGGGCACATAACATTCCACTAATAAGCCGAGAGGTTGTACCTGAATTTCCCGCATCTAAAGGTAAGTTAGGTTTATTAAACCCTTTTTTCCCTTTACCCTCAATTATAATTTGACCATCCTTAGATTCAATTGAACAGCCTAATTGCCTAAAACAAGAGATACTTGATTTAACATCTTCTCCATTTGAGCAGTTGGTAATAACTGACTTTCCTTTAGCCATACTGCCAAAAATAACGGCTCTATGCGATACTGATTTATCCCCCGGTAAACTTAATTCGCCTTTAATCTTGTTTATTTTTTGGTATTCTTTCATCATTTCGGTGGCACCATTGATCTATCAAAGTTTCATACTCTTGTTCATTATATTGAATTTTATCATACAAACCGGCTAATTGTCTTTGTCTTAATGCTTCATACAAAGTTACAGCAGTAGCAACTGAAACATTTAAACTTTGAGTCATTCCATACATGGGAATATAAAACAGCTCGTCACATAATTTTTCAGACTCTTCTGATATTCCCCTATGTTCGTTTCCAAATAAAACAACTACTTTTTGAGTAAAGTCTATTTGGTGTATAGTTTTAGCCTCTGGAGCAACTTTGCTCCCTAAAATTTTATATCCTTCCTGTTTTAATTGAGATATACATTCAACTGGAGAATCGTAATACTCTAAATCAATCCATTTACTTGATGAAGCAGAAGAATTACGGCTTAGTTTTGGAAATCTTTCAATAAAATATAAAAGAGCTAATTTTGAAACGCCTACTGAGTCACAGCTTCTTAAAATTGCATTTACATTATGCGGATCATGAATGTTTTCTAAAATTACACTTAAGTTTGGTTGTCGTTTTTTTAGTACTTCTTTAATTTTATTTAAGCGTGTCTCGCTTTTGAATTCTCTCAATTTACCTCTTTATTAAAAATCAGTTTATATATCGTCTTCCCATTTTCTTTTCGAGATATATCAATTTTAATATGTTTAGCGTCTTCAAATTTAAGATAATAACATAACAACTGTATTGCTTCATCCATTGCATCATCTTCATTATGTGCCCAGCAATCAATTCCTTTGATATTAGGTATTACAGCAGTAACTCCATCATCCGATTTAGTTACAATTAAATCATAAACCATTAATATCCTTTATCGTTATTTTTCTCTCTTGCAATAATTTTAACACTTGCACTTGCCCCAATTCTATCAGCACCACTTTCAATAAATAATGCAGCATCTTCGTAAGTTCTTACTCCTCCCGAAGCTTTAACACCAACACTGCTTCCAACAACATATTTCATTAATGCAACATCGGCTGCAGTTGCTCCACCTTTACTAAATCCGGTAGAAGTTTTAACAAAATCTGCTTTGGCTTCTTTACAAATTAAGCAGGCTTTTATCTTTTCTTCATCAGTTAATAATGCAGTCTCTAAAATCACTTTACAAACAGCATTATGTTTTTTAGCAGCAAGAACAACTTTATTTACATCCTCAAAAACATATTTATAGTCGCCTTGTTTAAGTTTACCAATGTTAATAACCATATCTATTTCTTCAGCACCATGCTCTAAAGCCTGCTCTGCTTCAAAACGTTTTGTTTCCGTTGTATTTGCACCTAAAGGAAACCCTATAACAGTACAAACTTTAACAGGAGTATCTTTTAAAATGGAGTAACACAAACTAACGTGAGCAGGATTTACACATACTGATGCAAAAGTGTGTTCTTTAGCTTCGTAACACAATTTTTTAATATCTTCATCAGTCGCTTCCGGTTTAAGCAATGTATGGTCAATCATTCTTGCTAAACCAATATCCGATAAATTACTACCAATTCCAATTCCGGCAGCAATTCTTTCTGCTCCTGAATTAATTATATTTTTTACTGCTTTTGGTTGCTCAAGAATGTTTTTTTCCCATCCTTTACAACTATCTAAACTGCAATAAAAATTGTGTAATGATTTTTCAATAAAAACTTGATTAACTATTTTTTCAATTTTTGGATCCATAATTTACTCGCTTATATTATTTATCCTGCAAAATGCTGTATATGTATTTTTCATTAACATAGCAATGGTCATTGGACCTACTCCTTTTGGAACAGGAGTAATATATGATGATTTTGCAGCAACAGAATCAAAATCTACATCGCCAACTATTTTATATCCTTTTGGCGAATTTATATCTTCAACACGATTAATACCCACATCAATAACAACTACTCCTTCTTTAACCATATCTTCCTTAATAAAATTTGGTACTCCAATAGCAGCTATTAAAATATCAGCACTCTTAGTATATTGAGTTAAGTCTTTTGCTGCCGAGTGACAAACTGTAACAATGGCATTTGCCCCATTTTTTTTTTGTAACATTAAATTAGCAATTGGCTTACCTACAATATTACTTCTTCCAACTACAACACAATGTTTACCTTTTGTTTCAATGTTATATCTTTTAAGTAACTCAACAATTCCATATGGAGTACATGGATAAAATGCTTCTTTTCCAATTACTAAATTTCCCATACTTATTGGATGAAATCCATCAACATCTTTTTTAGGCGATATTGCTTCTATTATTTTGTTTTCATCAATATGTTTTGGTAAAGGAAGTTGAACTAATATGCCATGAATGTTATCGTCTCCATTATATTTATTTACTAAATCCAATAATGCTTGTTCAGTAATTGAAGTATCAATATTTTCTTGAATTGAAAACATTCCGATTTCAGTACATGCTTTACCTTTCATTTTTACATATGATTGCGAAGCAGGATTTTCCCCTACTAAAATGGTAACTAAGCCCGGTACTTTGCCATATTTTTCTTTTTTCTCTGCAACTTTTACAGTCAATTCTTCTTTAATATCAGCAGAAACTTTTTTACCATCAATTAGTATCATATTTTCTCCCTATTCTACTTTTTTATCAAATTCCGGAACAAATACTCTTTCAATTTCAACACATTTTCCGGTTTCGGAATCAACTTTTAGAAATAGACCACTTAAATGTATATTATCTGTTCCGGTCATATACTTTTGCGGAGTTTGATAAATAAATCTATTTATAGCAGCATCTGTTTTCATCCCAATTACAGAATCATATGGACCTGTCATACCAGCATCTGTTATGTATCCGGTACCATTCTTAAATATTCTCTCATCGGCAGTCTGTACATGTGTGTGTGTACCAATAACTGCACTAACAGAACCATCAACAAAATTAGTAAATGCAATTTTTTCGGCAGTTGCTTCAGCATGAAAATCAACAATAATTATGTTTGTTTCTTGTTTTATCTTTTTAATTGCCGATTCAGCAGCTCTAAAAGGACAATCAATTGCCGGCATAAAAGCACGCCCTTGCAAATTAATTACACCTACTTTGTAGGCTCCTTCATTATGTATATAATAACCATTTCCATGTGCTCCACGTGGATAATTTAATGGTCGTAAACTTCTTGGTTCATTCTTTATAAAATCTTGCGATTGTGGTTTATCCCATGTATGGTTTCCACCGGTAATAACTTTAACGCCTAAACCAAATAATACTTTACCTTCTTTTGCAGTACAGCCTTTGCCATCCGAAACATTTTCACCATTTGCAATAACTACATCCACTTTATATTTTTTTACTAAAGCGGGTAAAAGTGTTTCCACTATGTTTAATCCGGGAGCACCAACTAAGTCTCCAATAAATAATATATTTACTAACATTTTACCTCAAAATTTGTCTCTAAATATAGGGAAAAACATATAATTTAGAAAGTTATATCGTAAATGTTTTTATAATTAAACTTTATTTTGTATTAAAGATGTATTATACCGGATTAACATTGTTTAAGGGAGTGTACTTTTACACTATCTAAGAACCACATAGTGATTTATTATTCTTCAAACATCATAGATTTTTTTAGAATTTTAATTTTCAGTTTGTTAATAATTTGTAAAAAACATGAATAAAACATACCATTTCACCCCATTTACAAAAGCCATTCTAAAAGAATAACTCTATTGGTCGAAAAAATAAGGAGAAAATAATCCCACTCCAAAGCGAGTGGGATTAATTTCTATTTTACATAAACCATCTTTTTTAAATCATTAAATACAGGAATTTTACCTTTTCCTGTTACTTCTAATCTATATAAATATATCCCACTTGCATAATTGCTTAAATCTATTTTTGTTTCATTGTAACCCTTGTCTCTTTCACCTTCTATTATTGTTTGTAATAATTGACCTGTTATGTTATACAGCTTAACCCTTACATCACCCTGTTCTTTTAAATTATAACTGATTGTTGTACTTGGATTAAACGGGTTAGGATAATTTTGATACAACTCATAATTGTAATTTAGTTTTATATCTGCTTCATTAACATCAGTTAATGTTACATTTACTTCTGCACTTGGTATACTTTCGTTTCCAGTACTATCAACTGCAGTAACTTTGTAATATAATTCTTGACTCCCTTTTGTTAAATAATCAGTATAAACTGAATCTGTTAATGAAGCTATTAAATATTTAGGAGCTATTGTAAAGTTTGGGCTTACATCTTTATATAACCTGTATTCTTTAAAATCTGCCTCCCATCTTTTTTCCCATACTAAATTTATTTTACTTGAATCCGGAATATAATCTGCAGTAATTGTTTTTATTTGTTTTGGGGGTAAATCCAAGTAATCTGTTCTCATTCCGCCCGGTCCTCCAAACATTCCCATGTCACTCCTTGAACCATCAACATCCAAGACAGCAGGATCACCTGAATCTATTGCCGGTGAATATTTTTGCAACCTTACATCATAATTACTTGAAAGTGTTACTATTGTATCATTTACAAACATGGGGTCTGCTATTATGTCGTGTTCTCCGGGTGTATTTTGGTAATATGGGCTTTGCCATATTTTGTAATATATATTATGATCACTTAAAGTTCCAAGACCGGAATAGATACCCCATTTACCGTAAGCTGTAATATTATTCCTTATTACTGCCTGTGTTGTCAGTTTACCACCAGTCCTAATTCCCATAATATAATCATTATAAAATGTATTATTTTCTACAAAAAGTGTATCAGGTATACCCAACCTACACCATATAAGCATTCCTCCTCTAAAATGAGCTATTAAGTTATTTCTTATTTCTACTCTATAGTTCGTTTCAAGCGAAATTGCATAACTCCCTTGTGTGGTTTGCTCTCTAATCATTATATTATTAAATATTTTATATTTTCCTCCTCCTGGTCCATTAAATAACACATGATAACTATAGTTTGAGTTAGTTATATAAAATAAATTATTAAATATTTTATATTCCCAATCATCAGTACTTTCAACTTCAATCGCCATTTCAGCATTTTTTACAATACAATTCTCTATTTTTGTATTATGAGCTAAACTTAATGAGTATGCAGTTGAATCAATAATACAATTTCTTAGATATAAATCACCTTCTCTACTTCTAATAGCTTGATAAAATACATATTCATCAAGTCTTCTTTTTATTAATGTTAAATTATTCAAGCTGATATTTCCATAGACAAAATAACACAAAGTATAAGGAACTACTTTTCCCAGGATCCCTGTTCCATCTATTATACATTCGTCTGAATCAACACCAATAAAAGTTAAGTCTTTATATCTTGTGCTTACTGTCTCTTTATAAATTCCTCGGTCAATGTAAATAGTATCTCCACTACTACAATAGTCAATACATTTTTGTATACTATCACAAGCAGTTTCCCAAGAAATATAAGGGGGCGTGCTTGCCCCCTTTTTGCTTACATACCTTACTTCACTAATTAAAATTATTTGTAATATAAAAATTAAAAATATTAAATATCTCAAGTTCATTTTAGACTCTACTTTTGTAATATCATTTTTTTGCTTAATATTTTATCATTATACTGAATTCTATAGATATAAACTCCACTTGCCAAATTATTACAATTTACTTCTAAATTGTAGCTGCCCATTGCTTGTATTCCTTCAAAAATATCTTTTACTTCCCTTCCCAACATATCATAAAGTTTTATACTAACTCTACCAGTGCTTGGAATTTGGTATGCAATAGTTGTTGTAGGATTAAATGGATTAGGATAATTTTGTTCAACTTGAAAGTCAACTACTTGTTCGCTCACTTCAATAAATTCTTTAGGTAATACATGAATAGAAACTTCATTTGTTTCATTTGAAGTGCCTTCTATTACTTTGTACCTTAGATAATTAGCACCTGAATAAATCTCTTCGTCAGCATCAACATAATATTGTTTATGTGATATATCCTTTGCAGTAGTTGTAATATTAGCAATATTAACCCAAGTACCACCTGTATATTTATAAACATGATATGTTTTAGGACCAGATTGGTAGCCCCAAATTAATTTTGGGTGTCCATTTTCTGAAGTAAAAAAAAGCGAGTTATACCAATTATCAAAAACAATTTTTCCTGTCCCAACAAATTGGATATATCCCGCTTGAGCATTAATTTTTCCACCCAAAGAACAATTTATACTTGAGTTACTCTGTATTGTAACTGTATCTGTTAATGAATAAATGGTATTTGAACCTGAAACTGAAAGTTGTTGATTACTATTAATAGTAAGATGTTCTAACAAGCTTTGACTGCTTGATATAGTTTCGTTACCAATTATATATCCACCATATCTAATTGCCGGCATAACTTCAAACAATAATGCCGAGCCAAGCTTTAGACTTTTATTAAAAGTTATTGCATTGTTTGTTGCATAACAATAACTATTTGTGTTGTAGTAATGTTCTTTTACCGTATAATTTCTTTCAGACAAATTGCTGCAAACAAAGTTTATTGAAGTTGGTGAGGTATCAGTAAATAAGCCTTGGTAATATCTTGATACTATCATAAAGTATTTTTTATCACCTGCACTTTCCGGCATAATAAACGTACCGCAATCATAATCACGTGCATCATCAATAGATGCTATTCCATTTCTTGAGAATTGAATATTATCAATAGTTATAGAACTCTGATTCAGTAATTGCCCTTGAGCATGTTGCTGCAATTTTTTAAGCAATTTCCCATAACTCCCTTTTAATCGTGGACTAATTGAGTCACGTAATGTATACCAAATAGGCGAATAATATTTTACATATCCAGCAGTAGAATTTAAATAATACCCCACCATCCCTTTGCGATTTACAGTATCCTGGTCGGCATCCATACAATAATAATAGTCATTAATATCTATTCCTTTTGTACCGTATAATAACGCTAAATTAATGTTATATGTAAATTGTATTGGTGAAGGAAAAACTTTCCTTCTAATATGATCATCATCATTTGCCCAAATTCCAGATTGTATGCTGCTTATGAAATTTGGATCTGCATCGTTATAATTATTAATATTATCAATATAACAAGTAATATTATCTTTTTTATAACCAGTAGGATTATCTACTGGGGTATGTGGATCGTCATACAAATATTTGTGCATAAATGAACCATTATAATTCCCTCTTTTTGCAAATTCCCCTATTTTTGATATCCCTGATGTTTCTCCTATTTGATCATTCCATGCACATGCAAAAGCAGGCATTAGATGTAATTCAGGAGTATAAGAATGAATTAATTCATCTAAGGATTTAACACATGACTGCATATGTATAAATTCAGGTTCGTCGAATGGATACCAACCCACAATTTCGGATCTATTAAAAGGATCATTAAAATCATTATATAATCCATTAAAATGAATTTCTTTAATTAAGGCATCGTTTGAAGTAAAAGAATTATCTGCAAGCTTTTTCCCAGGGACATTATAATCAATAATTTTATCAACATAAAGATCAAGATAAGATAAGTTATACCAATAAACTTTGTATTCAACAAATGGGTAACCCACCCACCACTTAATGCCATCAGGCGTTACTTTTTCGAAATTTTTTAATAAATTAGTATATACGCTTTTAGAGTCCTCATTATAATTCAATGAAAAAGTTTTATAAGTATTTATTGGAAACATATCTTTAACACGTAAAATTTTAGAAGCAAGTTCATGAACAACATTATTTTCATCAGTAGATGTAACTACTAACTTACAAACATGATCATCCTCATAATCCATTTCATATAAATTTGATGGTTCTATCCCATTTCTCCAATCGATTTTTAGCTTATAATCCACAGTATATTCAATTGGTACAGGAATAGAATCTTTTTCTGTAAAAGGTTCAATTGCACATACACAATAATAATTCGGACCAGATAATAAATCACATGCTGAATTTAAAGATGGATTATTTTTAACAGATGAATTATTCTCGGCTAATATACCATCTTGAACACTTACTTTAACATCATATTCAGTACTGCCTTCAGCTTCCCAAACAGTATAACCTCTTGTAGAATAATATGCAATACTTTGTCTGCCCATCCACATATGCATATAAGGGATTAATTTAAATTGGGTATTATTTGCTCGTAAAACATTGTAAAGGCTGTCACTAATATTGCAAGCGACAAAGGCATCAATACCTGCTTCATCAATATCATTGAAGAAATGGTGTTTAGCAACACCCCCCTCTCTTCCCCATGCGATTGCTGTTATAGGTATTCCATCATAATTTTTAAAAAAATCACTTTGGGCAAATAAAGTCATTGAAAGGAAATACATTAGAAAGAATATTTGTTTTGTTTTGTTTTGTTTTGTTTTGTTTTGTTTTGTTTAACATTGTACTGCTCCTCATTTATTTAAAAAAACATAAAAAATCAAATAAAATCCAATTGTACCTTAAAAATTGGAGACACCCACCTTAAATTCCCATTGTGCCTTCAATTACTAACTGAAATTAATTAATCAATACTTAAATGTCAAATTAATTTCCCTAAAACCCTAAAAAATATTCTACCTAACATAAGTTTGATTATCAACTGTAGGTGTGCCGATTTACTAATGCAAATCAGTTATTATTTGTTAATTGAATAGCATTATTAATTCTTTTAACTTTCAGCGTGTTATTTATTAAAAAATTAGTTATTATTATAAATTGTGTTTAAATTGTATTTAAGGGAACATGGAAAGAAGCAGTACAAATGTTAATTTTGTTGACCTAATCGAATTCGTTCCAATAGGAATTCTCCTTTTTGACAAAAATTGGCAAATTATTTACCTTAACAATAATTTCCAACGATTTGGAGTTACAAGTAGAATTGATAAAAAAAATTTACTAAACAACAATATTATCTCTTCCGGTTTATTTGATAATTTATCAGTTATTGAAAATATAAAAAATTTAACTAAAAACATTCCATTTGAAATGGAATTAAGTTCAACTTCTAAATCAGATGGTTGTTTATTAAACATTTTGTTAAAAGGCTCCCCAATTTTAGAAAACAACAAATTTAATGGCGGAGTTTTAGTAATTGATGACGTTACAATTAAAAATTTGCCAAGATGTAATATTGACGAAAAAATATCCTTAATAAATGATATTGCTGAAAAAATTAAAACATCATGGGTTATATCGGACTTTTCAGGTAAAATACTATTCTCTTCTAATAACATTTCCGAACAACAAAGCAAAAACACAAATTATATTTTCGATTTATTTTTACCTGAATGTAAAGTTGATTTAGAGAATTGTTTTATCAATCTACCAAAGCAACACCAAAAGACCTCGTTCCAATTAAAAAGCTTAATCAGTAAAGATCAAAGAATTTTTAATGCGTCTATTTTAAACCTAAACAATATTTACATTGAAAAAACTATTGTTCTTTTCATTTTTAATGATATAACTAACCAAAGAATTGAACAACAAGAGATTGAATTAAAACTTTCGGAATTAAAAAAGTGTAGCGAAATCACCAATTATTTAGCAGATTCAATTTTAATTTTAGATATTGACGGAAAAATTATTTCTATTTTAAAAAACAAACTAAAATTTTTCTTAAATCAGGAATATCAGTTTATAGACAAATTCATAGGCGAACTTTTCCCCGTCATTACAAATGAATACTATTCAGTTTTACTAAATGATTTACAAAGGAATAAATATTGGACTTGTCAACTCCGCTTTAAAACCGTTTCTGGTAATAATGTAGTTTTAGATACTAAAGTAATATTATATGAAGAAGGACAAACTAAAAACATAATCTTCATCTGTTCTGATTATACGGAAGGATACGAATTAGAACTTGAATTAAAAACTTCAGAAGAACATTATCGTAGTATTGTAACAAATAGCAAAGAGTTTATATGTACTTTCGATATAGATGGTAAAATTAGATATGTTAACCCAAATTTCAGCGAAGTTTTTAAAATTAGTTATTCTGACGCATTATTATTAAATATTACAGATTTAGTTAATAGAAATGAGATATCAATTGAAAATTTTGATTTTAATTATATAAAATCACGCAGCGTAACAAATATTGAACTACCTCTAAAAAAAATGGATGGTGGAGAAATTGTTGTTTCAGCTAATTTCACTCCTGTTTTTGACTTAAGCAATTCCCCCTCATATTATATTGGAATATTTTCGGATATAACAAAACATAAGGATTCAGAGAAAGACCTTTTGCTAATCAAAACAGTATTTGAAGCTTCAAAAGATGGAATTGCCGTTGAATCGGAAAATACTCTTCAAATGGTGAATGAATCATTTGCTGAGATATTTGGTTATAGTACAACACAAGAATTAATTGGGATTAATCCAGTTGATTTAATTGAAAAATCGTCGCGTAAGTATTTTATTAATTATCTTGAAGACGTTATATACAATGAAGTTGCCACAAATAGATTTGAAATAAAAGGGATAAAAAAATCCGGCGAAACTATTCTTTGTGAATTTTCTATTGGAAATTATAAAATAGGAAAAAGTTTTTTTGTTGTAATGCTTGTTAGAGATATTACAATTGAAAAAGAATATCAAAAAGCATTACAAATTTCTGAAGAACGATATAGAAGTATTACTGAAAATATTAACGAATTTATTTGGGTTGCTGAACGAAATGAAGGGAAATTAACAACAGTATTATATACTGCCGCAGCCCATAAAATTACTAGTTATTGTGCAGATGAATTTTTAAACAATCCGAAACTCTGGTATAAAATTATCCACCCTAACGATATTCAATTTGTAATTTCTAAACTAAAGCGTTTATATAGAGATCCTGTACGACTTGCCGACGAAATTGAATATAGAATTATCAACAATGTTGGCAATATAATTTGGATTAAAAATAAAATTACAGTTGTAAGAGATAAAAATGGTATAATTATAAAACTTTTTGGATTAGTTAGTGATATTTCTTTATCAAAAAAAAATGAAGAAGAATTAAAAGAATCTGCCGATAATCTTAAAAAACTTAATGATACTAAAGATAGATTTTTATCAATTATTTCACATGATTTACGAACTCCTTTTAGTTCAATTTTAGGATTTGCCGATATTCTTTTAGCAAATAGAAATATGGAAGAAGAAAAACAAACCCAATATATTTCCTTTATTAAAGAATCCTCGACAAGTATGCTTGCTTTAGTAAATTCCTTACTCGATTGGACAAGAATTCAAACAGGAAGAATTGATTTTGTTCCTGAAAGATTAAACGCTAAAAATTTGGTTAATAAATCGGTTCAAACATCAATAGGAATTGCACTTCAAAAAGGTATTAATGTTGAAGTTAAGGTTGAAAAAGATATTCATGTACATGGTGATGAAAATCTTTTGTTTCAAGTATTTAATAATTTAATTTCCAATGCGGTTAAATTCTGTAAGAGAGATGATACTATTACAGTTAGTGCAAAAAAACTTATTGATAAAAAACAGATTCAATTTTCGATTAAAGATACCGGTACAGGTATTAAAAAAGAAGATCAGGAAAAGTTATTTAGAATTGAAACTAAATTTACATTGCAAGGCACGTCAGGAGAAAAAGGGAGTGGGTTGGGTTTATCTTTAGTGAGCGATATTGTTAAAAAACATGGTGGCGATATATGGGTTGAAAGTGAATATGGGAAAGGTGCTGATTTTATATTTACATGTCCTGTTTCTTCTACAAATATTTTATTAGTTGATGATATTAATACAGATAGATTTTTATATTCTAAATTACTAAAGAGCGTGCTCCCCGATTACACAATAATAGAAGCTGGCAATGGAAAAGAAGCATTTGAGTTGTTAACCCAAATGCAACCTGCATTAATAATATCCGACCATATAATGCCCGAAATGGGAGGTATTGAATTAGTAAAAAAGATAAATTCATCAAAACTAAAATTAAAACCACCGGTGATGATTTTAAGTAGTGATTTAAATATTCAGGCTATTGAAGAGTATAAAGCATTGGGAGTTGAATTTGTTTTTCATAAACCGGTAAATCTAAAAGTATTTAAGATTTCAATTGAAAAATCATTAAAAAAAGCCGTTCTAAATTAACGACTTTATTTAATTGGCTCATCCAAAATTGAAAAATTTGACCACCCTTTGAAGTCGAAATGCCACCATTCGGATTCTATTGGATTAAATCCGAACTTTTTCATTGTTTTTTGCAAAATCATTCTATTGTTATAAATATTTGTAGGCAAATTTTTATATGAAGAATGAGCCTTTTGAGAGAAATCGTCAAAAGGTGTCCCCATATCCAGTTCATTTCCATTGGCATCAATTAAGGTTAAATCCACCGCAGCTCCTCTATTATGTCGCGAACCTTTTTTAGGATTAGCAACATAATTAGTATTGGGCATTATCTTCCACATTATTTTTTGAACAGACAATGGACGATAAGCATCAAAAACTTTAATTGATAAGTTATAATTTTTTTTCAAATACTTATTTATCTCAGCAAGTTTTTCACCAACTATTTTTCTAATGTAAACCTTACCTGTGGGATATAAAACTTGTTTTGTAAAATTATCTTTTGTAGCATACTTTACATCACAAACAATAGTAGAATCAATCGATTTTAACAATACTATTGTTGTATCATTCTGGGCAAAAATATTAATGCCCAGAATAAAATACAACAAAACTAAAATAATATTTTTCACTATTTCAACCTTAAAACATAACCTGTGGTTGAATCAATATTTAATTCATCTTTTACGACGCTTAATTTTTCAACGCCTGCTTTGTAACCATTAACCAAAACGTCCCATTCCCCTTTTGGCAATTTAACCTTCACCGTTTTATTGTCATTAGCATTAAAGTAAACAATAAATTCTTGGTTATCATATTTAACTCGGTAACCCAAAACAAACTCGTCTTTAGAATCAAAGAATTTAATATCATCATAAGCAGCATGTCTAAAAGCACTAAATTCTTTTCTTAGTTTTATCAATCCTTTATAATAATCAACAATATCTTTGTTTTGTTCTGCAATTTCATAATTTAGATAATTAACTTCATTATCTTTATCATAAGTATTATGATCAAGCATACCTTTTAGTTTATCATCAGCAGTAATATTAATAGGAACAACTTTACTTCTCGAATATTCCTGTCCTTCATGTATCATTGTTATACCTTGTGAAGTAAATAAAAATAAAGCTCCAAGTTTATTTAACTTCAACTGTATATCGTTTAATTTTGAAAACTCTTTAACATCAGATATAATTTTTGATTCAACTTCTTTATCTAAACCAATTCTTACAAAGTCACCAAATGTATATCCATCGTGCGATTCTAAATAATTAACAGAGTGTTCTTTCTTTTGGAATAATCCATCTTTATCTGAAATTAAAGTACCATTCACATAGCTTTTAATTCTATCCTGATTATTATTCCCCTGCCATTTTCCAAAAATCCATCCTAATCCGTTCTTTGGGTTTTCTCCTTTAATTCCATTTCTTATTTGATCGTTCCAAGCTCCCCAACCGCGTAATGAAAAACCTTTAGGATCATATCCACCACCCCAAGGTTCGCAAACAATAATTACATTAGGATTAATCTTTTTTGCTTCTCTTATGATTGTTTCAATAGTTTCCCAATCAATTAACTTTGCTAAATCAAAACGGAATCCATCAATATGATATTCGTTCATCCAATATAAAATGCTTTCAACAATTAATCTACGCATCATCGGACGTTCAGTCTTTAAATCATTTCCACATCCGCTTTCAGCAAGATAGTTACCATTTGCATCCAACCTAAAATAATATTCTCTATCTAATTCTTTTAAATTTCCAACTTCATATTCAGATAAATGGTTATAAACAACATCCATAATTACTGCAATTCCTTCTTTATGGAAAGCCTTTACCATATCCTTAAATTGGGTTACTTGTTTACCGTCAGTTCCCATCCAAGTGCCCCATTGCAATTCTTTCCAATCTTCAGAATAATATGCAGCAGGAGCAAAAAAGTTGGAGGTCATGTATCCCCAATGATTTCTTTCATAAGGATTCCAAGTATTAAACTTACCAGCCAATGTTTTTTTGTAAGGAATTTCAATATTTCCATACTCTTGAGAAGGTAATAATTCTATGGTATTAACTCCTAAAGATTTTATGTAATTAATACCGCCTTTAGTCCCTTTTTCTATCAAACCTTTATAAGTGCCGGGTAAACTTGCTCCACTTGTTTTATCTGCTGTTAAATCCCTAACATGCATTTCATAAATAATTAAATCTCGCCAATCCTGTTCAATCCATTTATCCCCTTCCCAATTATATTCTTCATTAAATATAATCGATTTACGAGGATTCATATAAGTTGTATATGTTGCAACAGCTTTAGCGTAAGGATCAACTATTAATGGCTTGTAAGCATCTTGATTTTCGCTATCTTTGTATGATTTATAGCCATAATATTTTCCCGTTAAGTTTTCATCAATAGTACATTCCCATACACCATCTTCATCTTTGTTTAATGTATATTCCGCCCCTAATGAATCTTCAACATGATTAAACACAACCAATTTTAATTCCTTTGTTGAAGGCGAAAATATTCTGAAAATTGTTTTTCCTTCTTCAATAAATGCCCCTAATTTTTTTTCTGAATAATATGAATCTAATCCTTTAACCTCTATTACATTAGTATCTAATCTTTCAGCAACATTCTGTTGAAAAGTATACAACTGGGTTCCTCCGAAATTATTTATAGCAGAAAGCAAAACAATCAAAAGCACTAAATACTTTAATTTTTTCATTTTTATCTCTAATTGTTTAGATTTGTAAAATTAAACGTTTACATTTACATATTCAAGAAATTTTTCTCAAAATATTAAAAAAATTTATTCTAATAAATTACCACTATTATTAAATGGAACAATAAAAGACTCAGAATCTTTTATTACCATTAATTCACCAACTAATTTATATTTTAACTTTTGTTCAAGCAAATCTCTTTCAAATTCGTTTTGCATATAAGTTTGTAATAAATTGATTTTCATTTTTCCCAAAACTGTTTTTTTATTAATTGGAACAAAAACTTCACTAAGCAATTCTCCCTTTCCCGCTTCTGTACCATTTATAAACAATTTTGATGTAGACTTAGTTATAGAAAAATTCATGTTTAAATTGTTATTAATTTTAAAAGTAACTAATATAGTTGGTTTATTATTCCCAACTCCTTCAATTTTTACATTAATAATATCTACTAAATCAGAATTAATAATTAAGGGATTAATTAAATCATTATTAAGATCAATTGGTAAGGGAAGATTAATGTCAAACGGTATTTTTAACACCCCGGCTTTAGCAGTTAATTTCCCCTTGAGGAATACTTTTGAATCATTTTTGTGTTTTGAAAGACTGCTTATGAGTTTTTCATTTCGTATATTAAAGATAATATTAATTTGTTTGGTTGAATCTTCCCCAATTACTGTTTCTAATTCTGCAGTCCCTATTTTTGTCTGAGCGTACATTACATCAATTGTAGATTTTTGAAGTGTAATATTAACAATATTAGCAATATCTAATTTGGCAAAAGTTTTTAACACTATTTCATCATTACCAACTTTTTCTAAAACAATACTATCAAGCAAAGTAATATTAGGTTTTGTAATATCATTAAAGAAAACTGTTTTAGCAATTAGTAACAATAGTATTATTACAATTGGTAAAATAATAATAAATTTTAATATACTTTTAATACCAAAGAAAAACATAATTAATTTTACTTACCCTTATTATACTCAGCCCAAACAGTATCAGCATACATAATTACTCCCTTAACATAATTTGTTGAAGGATTATATCGATAAATAGCTTTACTTCTGGCTGTTTCATTCTGTTTATATTTACCAACTTTCTTTAAAAAATTTGCACAACTGAAAATTGCATCAGGAAATGTGAATAAATCCTTTTTGCCATCGTTATCTCCATCAACAATATACCTTAAATTATAAGGCATAAATTGTATATACCCAATTGCACCTCCCCAAGAGCCCAATTGTTTTAAAGGATCAATACCATAATGTTTGGATTCTCTTAATAACGATACTAATGATTGTATTGCATTGTTTTTAATTTTTTGAATTCTTTTTTTAGCTTTTTGTTTAAATGCTTTATCATCATAGGGATTTTTTTTACCATCTTTCTTCAATGATTCTATTGCATACTCTTCTGCCTTTTCAATAAAAAGAATTTGTCCCATAAAAATGTTAAAGATCTGATAATTTCCAGTAAATTCTCCCAAACCGGATTCCCACATCATTATTGAAACAATATCTTTCTTTGCAACACCATACTGCTTTTCAGCCTCATCGAGATAAGAAAAATGCTTTTTTATAAAATCCACACCTTTATTTATTCGCTTTGGTGCTAAAAATATTTTTGTATAGTCTTCTGCTTCTTTTTCTTGTAAGACTTTACTATTAGGAACAGCATACTTAAGTAACATATCGCTGTAAACTATCCCCGCTTCTTTTCGCTGTAAAAGCTTTTTTAATTCTTTTCTACTAAATGGCTCTCCATGCCCCTTCCTTTTTTCTAACAAAGAAAAAAGCTTGTCCATATCCGCATTTGCCGGAGTATTATCAGCATTATAAACAAGATTACTTTTTATTTCCCATTTCGAAGAATCAGTTTTTGTTTGAAGGTTATTAGAGAGTATTGAACTGTTAACAATTAATATTAAATAAAATATTTGAAGGACTTTAATATGAAGTTTTGTATAATTAATAATATTCTCGTTATTTTTTGATGAAAAATTTACTACATAAGATAAAAATATATAACATTTTTAGCAAATTTAAATATCAAATACAAGAATTGAGTTATTGTTTATTATTACTCTAACATATTTTTAACACTATCAAGACTTTTCTTCTGCTTAGCAGCTAAACTATCATTAAACTCAACAAAATCTCCTTGAGAAATAGTCGATTGAACTTCTTTATGGATATTCTTTGGTTGTATAGTACCTTTGCCTAATTTCATACTGTTTGAAGAATCCTCACCCAAAAGAAATCTAAAAATATTTAGCGATTCCCCAAAAGTAATAGCAAACAAAAATATAAAAATAATTGAAAGAGACATTATAATCTTAAATTTTCGAGATGGTCTTATTTTTTTAACAATTTTGTTGATTCTATTGTCTAATTCCAATATTTGCAAAGTTATATTATCTCTACCATTCCTTTTTTTTACAAGAAGAACTAATTGTTGACAAATCTTTTTAATTGAGTAATCAGCTAAATACTTTTCTAATTCTTTATCATCAACATAATTTGTTAATCCATCAGTACATACTAAATACCTATCATATTTACTTATAGCAAAAGAAAAGACATCTGGTTCGGCAAAAATACCGGCACCTAATGATTTTGTGATAATATGCTTTTGTGGGTGGTCTTTTATCTCATCTAAAGAAATAACACCATCATTATAAAGTTGTTGAACATACGAATGGTCATTTGTAATTAATGTAAGTTTATTATCCTTGTAACCATATACTCTGCTATCACCTAAACTACCAACATACACATTGTCATTGTACACCAAAACAACGCAAGCAGTAGCACCCATTTCGCTTAAATAGTAATTTTTAATAGACTCTTCATTAATAACATTATTAGCACTAATAAAAGCATCTTTTAATTCTTCAATTGGATTATAATCGGTTGGTAATTTTTCGAAATGTTCCTTTATAGTCTTAACTACAAGTCTCGAAGCAGTTGCTCCACCTCTATGCCCCCCCATTCCATCACTAACTATTAAAAGGGTGCCAAAACTACTAATATAATAACCATAGAAATCTTCGTTCGTTTGACGGAAGATACCCTTATCTGATAGTCCATATACCTTACACAGAGTTTTCATCTTTTATTTATCGAATAATAAGAAAAATAAATAATGATGAATTTACTACTTTTTTATCTGATTAACAACTGGAATATATTAAAAATCAAAATCCGATTCCGAAGGAATTATTTCAGGGATTTGTTTAATAGGAATCGAAACAAAAAAAGTAGCTCCGCCATCAGCATTATTTTCAAACCAAATTCTACCTTTATTTAGTTCAATAAATTCTTTGCATAAAATTAAACCTAAACCAGTCCCCTTCTCATTGGAAGTCCCAGGTTTTGATTCACCTCTTCCAATATCAAAAAGAGAATCAATAATTTCCGTTGGAATTCCAGTACCGTAATCTTTTATAGATAATTCTAAATAAAACTCATCAATTAGTTTTGCATCTATTTCAATAGTTGAATTCGGTTTTGAATATTTTAATGCATTTGTCAATAAATTCCTAACAACAGTCATAATTAAATCATCATCAGAATAAACAACAAAGTTTTTATCAAAAACCAAATTGATTTTAATGTTCTTGGCAGTTGCCTGTAAAGCAACTAAATTGATTACTTCTTTCAAAATATACTTAAGATCAAGATCAGAAGGTTCGTATTGTATTTTTCCGGTTTGTGCCCGAGCCCAGTTAAGTAAGTTTTCCAATAGTTGATATGAACTTTTTGAAACTTTTCTTATTTCATTCATATACAATATTTTTTCCTCATCAGAAATTTCATCGAATTCAGTAGTTAGAATTTCTGAAAATCCTAACAAAGAATTAAATGGATTTTTTAAGTCATGAGCAATTATTGAAAAGAATTTATCCTTAGTTTTGTTTAAATCATTTAATTGTTGTGAAAACTGTTTTAGTTCTTGTTCAGCCCTTGCTCTTTCTTCTGCGTCTCTTAAATTAGTTAAAATTAAATTGGAATTGCCAAGTTTAATCATATTTATTGTCATATCCATCAAACGGAAAGAACCATCTTTTTTCTTAACTTTCCTATAACTTAAAACTGGTCCAAATATTTTTATTTCGTTTAATATTTCTTCTGATTCAAAAGCACTAATTTTATCGAACAATATTGAAAAATGTTGACCAATTAATTCTGTTGGTAAAAAACCAAGCAAGTTTTCACAAACTTTGTTTGTTTCAACAATTTCTCCTGTATCACCATTAATAATAAGAATTAGATCAAAAGAATGATTAAAGATTGCTGCATAACTTTTTAATTTTTCATTTATTCTTCTGTTCTCAGCTTCTAAACATAGAATTCTTTGTTCTAATTCGTTTTGCAAGGTCATATTTTATTCGCAAATAATAATCAATAATTATATAAGATAACTAAAAAAGGGAAAACAATCAAAACTATTTATCTCTAAAAGAGACAGTAATAGGAACTCCTTTAAATCCGAAGTGATTTCTGATAGTTCTTTCAACAAATTTTCTATAATTATCACCAATATGTTTAGATTGATCTGCAAAGAGCAGAAATATCGGATAATTATCCCCAACTTGAGTCATAAACCTAATTTTAACTTCCTTCCCTGTTTTTGTTGAAGGAGGTGGAGTTTTTAAGAATACAGGTAATAATGTATCATTTAGTTTATCGTTTGAAATCTTCTTCTTACGCTCTACGTTTATTTCTTTTGCAATGTCAATCAACTTATAAATTCTTTGCTTTGTTAGAGCAGAAATAAAAATAGTATATGCATAATCAACTGAACCCAATTCTTGTTTTAATGTCTTTTCATATTGAACGGCTGTATTTGTTTCTTTTTCTAATAAATCCCATTTATTTACAGCAATAATCAACCCTTTGCGTCTTCGTACTGCTTCTTGAATAATTTTTTGGTCTTGTCCTTCTAAACCTTTTTCGGCATCAAGTAAAACAATTGCTACATCACTATTCATTAAAGCTCTATAAGTTCTAACATTTGAATAAAATTCAATATTTTCTTGCACTTTTGCTTTTTTTCTTAAACCGGCTGTATCTAACAATACAATTTCTTCACCATAATACTTTAATACGGAATCGATACTATCACGAGTTGTTCCTGGAATGTCTGTAACAATACTTCTATCAAAGCCTAACAGAGCATTTGTAAGAGAAGATTTACCAACATTTGGTCTTCCTACAATGGCAATTTTTAATCGCGAATCTACTTCATAAGGGGCATCATCAAGTTTCAAAGAATCTAATAACAAATCTAAAAAGTCACCCAAATTTCTACCACTCATTGCGGCAACATCATATACATGATCAATGCCCAATGCATAAAAATCCGCTTTAAAATAACTTTGATTAGCATTATCAAGCTTGTTTACTAAAACAAACGCTGGTTTTGCTGATGTACGTAAAATATTCGCAATTTCATAGTCAACCGGAGTAATACCATCCTTTCCATCAACCATAAAAATAATTGCATCTGATTCAGATACAGCAAATTTCACTTGTTCTCTAATGGCAGCATCAAATTTTTCATCTGAATCAGGGACATATCCACCCGTATCAGTTAATCTAAAATATTTTCCATTCCATTCAACTTCACCGTAATTTCTGTCTCTTGTAACTCCGCTTAAATCATCTACAATTGCAGTATTTGATTTTGTTAAACGATTAAATAACGTGGATTTGCCAACATTTGGTCTTCCCACAATACATACTAATGGCATTTTCATAAAATAAACCTCAATTAAAAAGAATAACTTACATTTAACTGAGGATAAAACTCAGTTGAATAGCCCAAATTTGTTTTTTTAATATCAACACTCATATTTAGACTTTTATTATATCTGTTAGCTGCTAATGCAGCATCAACTGCACTCAAAACGTGGTTCATTATTACAACAACAACAGCTTTTGCTGCAACATTGTAATAATCATTAGCCTTTCCCCTTTCCTTTGAATAATATAAAAATTTCGCCGTTAACGGATCTCCATATTTATAAGGAGTGTTCTCATCACCAAAGTCACTCCACCCTGCATTAAATTGTGGATATTTTCCAATCAATTCATAGTATTGTTGGTCTCCAAATGCAGGCAGCTTGTGTGAATACCAGCCTCCAATATCCATTTCAAGTTTATTTAAAACAGACCAATTTACTTTTGCCCCATTTTCAATAAAAAGATTTGAATAATCGGCAGCACTCAGTTCACCATTTAAAGATGAAAGATTTGTTATTGTCCATTTTGCATATTTAACAGCATCCCAATTTGCATGGGCAAATTGATGGTACGAGTCTGTTTGGTCATCACCTTTACTATCATATATCAATCCAGTTGTTATTGCAGCTGCTTCAATTGCAACAAATAAAGCTGCTAAATAATAATTTTCTGTATATATTTCACCACTTCCGGGAATTACAAACGACATTGCTCCTGCTAAAAACACAGATTTTTTTTTCTGATTAAAATCAAGTTTGTTTTCCGGTTCAGTGTTTGTATTTTCATATGCTATTTTGCTATCAAAATTAAGTACACCAACCATATTGGTTGGAGTTTCTTGTGCAGTAATTGCAATAAAAGAAATTAAAAATATTATCAAAGTTTTTTTCATTATTAGTACAATCCTAATTAAAAACTAAAATCAAATAGTATTCCACCATAAAACTGCCATTCTTTACCATAACTTACAGTAACTTTATTGTTAGCTCCCCTATCAACAACTCTTTCATATTTGTCAAAAGCATAAGAAGCATTAAAAAATATACTTGTTGGGAAAATATAAAATGATACCATTTTAATTCTCAGTTCAGCTCCGGCACCTTTCTTAAACTTATTCCATTCTACTCTGTTTCCAGTCCAAGCATTACCATAATCACCATAAATTGACATAAAAATCTTATCAAGATATAAATGACCAAATCGGGCATCAATATTCTTAAATAACGGGAATCTATATGTCAGATTTAACCAAGCTACTTCATTACCACTTATTGCATAAAATGGGTAACTTCTCATACCAACTAAACCACCCAAATAAAAATCAAAAAAATCAGGAACAGCCGGAGTTAAGATAGATCCAATCCTTAAATGAGAACTTATAGTATGAGTTCCAAATATAGGAATATGTTCTTGATAGTTCAACTCTATTTTTCCAAATTCATAATCTTTATAAACTGGAACTAAAGCACTATTTTCTTCATCATAACTATAATTCCCGTCAGGATTGTATTTATTGAATTCGTAATTATACTGAATTTCTATTGTCCTTCCAACAGGATTGATATCGCTATCAACAGATGGTAAAATCATTTCGTGATTATACTTAAACTGTATATTTCGACCAACAAAATACTTATCTTTAGTGGTTGGATAAAGTTGATTAAGTTGAGGAATAATAAAACTCTCTAAAGCAGCAACATAATCACTATAAATAAAACGAGTTTCTAAACTGTTTCCTTCGGCAAAAATCTTGTGTCTTAAAACGAAATCAAATTCAAATAAATTATAAGTAACATCGGTACTTGTTGAATACGAATCATCATACTCATCAAAAATTATATCAACATTTGCCTTTCTACTGATACTGTATAATTCAACGGCAACTTCAGGTTTAAATCCTAACGAGTAAAAAAGTGGTAATTTATTTTTGTATTCTAAATTCAAAAACAAATCTCTTTCACCTCTTTTATTAATTGAACCACCTGCAAAAAATCCGTATCTATTTAAATGGTCACTTGAAGATACAAACAAGCCGGGTTTAATTTTATCTAAAGCAGAATTTGATGTATTATAGTTATCATACCTTATAAAAGGAAAAAATGATACTTTTGAGAAAAATCCTGAATACTTTTTAGCTTCAACATCCGGCAATTCGTAGTCGTTAAATTTTCTAAGCTTTGTTATATTAAATTTGTTAATATCACCATTTGGCCTATCAATTTGTAAAGGAGGATTATCAATATTTTTATATTGTTTTGCTGGATTAACTTTAGCTTGTTCGTCTGAACTAATGAAAAACATATTATAACCGGACGATGTATAACCGGCATAAATAATATTGTTTTTATCATCAACAGCAGACATAAATGCACCACCAATAACATTTGTCAATTGTTTTGATTCTTTTGTTGTTGAATCATACTTGTATAAATTAAAGATTCCTGTTTTATTAGAAGAATAGACAATTTCTCCTTCTTTAGTAAAAGATACGTTCCTTTCATCTTGGTCGGTATTTATTACAAACTCAAAATTAGCACCGGCTGTATCAACCCTTGCAATATCTCTTCCTTGATGATATGAATAGTCAAAATATACATAATTATCATTATTGCTAAATTTTGGATTATAAACTAATTCTCCATTTTCAAAAAATGTTAAACGCTTAAAGTTTTTACCATTTATATCAACAGAGCCTAAATTAGTTGTACCATCCATTTGGTACAAAAAAACTATTTTTTTCCCATCGTGCGAAACATTAGGATTATTAGCACGTAATCCATATGTTAAACGTATTTCATCTTCTGTATCAATGTCATACACATATAGGTCGTGAATATTGTTCCAGTTAGGGTTATCTTCACTTAATTTTGCATATACAATTTTATTAGTATTAGAAATATAGGAAACCGTAGAACGCACACCTGGTTTAATTAGTTTGTCTTCTTTTGTAATTAGATTATACTCGTACAAACTTGATAACCCCATATAATCAGAACCTTTATTAGACACATAAAGGACTTTGGAATTATCAGCACTTAAGGTTGGGTAAAAATTTCCAAAACCTTCTTTAACAATTGTATCACCCATTACTTTGTTAGACATTACATCTTTAATTCTTTCTGTATAATCAGCCGTTACAAAATCTTTCCACTCTTTGTATAATTCAACACCGTTTTTACCTAAAACATCTTCAAAAGCAGCATCTATTGTCCAATTTTTCCATTTACCCAATCTTTGAGTAATCAAACGAAGTTTATCTTCACCATATTTTTGAGAAATATAACGAGTTAAGGCAAAACCGGAGTTATATACAGATTCATTTCCCAAGCTTGACTTTTCAAAAACACCCATTTGATTCCAAGTTAACATTTTTCCATCTAAAGCATAACTTCTCAATATCATGTCTCTATGAGAATCCCAATTATCATAATCAAAATCTTTTCTCATATATTGAGCAGTACCTTCAGCAAACCAAGATGGAATATTAATAGTTGCGATTGGATAAGATGCAATTACATTTGGGAATCCATATAAAATATCCGGTCGTCTTTTGTCTTCATAATTAAGAAATTGTAAATAAACAGCAGGCAGATTGCGTGTTAATTTCATTCCTGCTTGTATCTGCACCATATGAGTAAATTCATGTGAAATAACATTTCTTAACCAGTTGTGAGTGCCTCGTAGATCAAAATCTAAAGAGGATGCCCAAATTTCTATCTTATTATCAAAAAAGTAAGTTGCTCCGTTAGAGTAATCATCAATATCTTTAATGATATAATGAACGGGATCAGGTTCATATTCATACAAAGATGTAAGAGGTTCCCATACTTCATCAGCTATTTTTAATACAGTACGAGCAGTTCTTTCAGCTTCTTTATGATAATGAACAAAAACATGTTCCCCTTTTAATGTATACCAATCATATTCAGGATGAAAATCATTAAACTGAGCATTAATGCTTATTGTAAAAAAAACAAAAAATATTGCAATACTTAATTTTTTCATAATATATAATTACATAAATAATTTATAATCTGGTGAACTAAATTAATTTGAAGAAATGAAATCGAAATAGCTGTTATTTAATAACAGCTATTTTAATAATTTTATATCCATTCTTGCCAGATAAACCGGCAGCTTCTACTCGGGCAAAATAAACACCACTTTGAATATTTGAAACATTCCAGCTTATTTCATTATCCATACCACCAACAGCAGATGTATTTAATTCTTCAACAAAATCGCCGGCAGCATCAAATATTTTAATTATTATATTTGAGTTTTCACTAACATAATATCTAATATTTGTTGAGTTTTCATAAACAGGATTAGGCCAGTTATACACTCTTTTTTCAGGGAAAAATTCTGTGATCAAATTTTCAGAAGATGTACTTTCAACTGTTGAAGTGTTGTTTAGATCACCAAATAAACCTGTATAATAAATTTTTGCGTTAGTTGACGCAAAATCGATGTTATAATTATAATAAACCAAATCAGCAACTAATTGCAAACTAATAACAGAACTTCCGGTATTTTGTAAAAGTACAGGATAGAAATCAAGTTTGCTACCAACAGAAACTGGGAATTGATTAAATTGTTTTTTTAATTTAGGATTATATACGTAAATATTTCCTTGATTAGTAAAATATACCAATTCAGGATAAGTATCACCATCAAAATCGGCAGCTAATAAATAATTAGAAAATTTAGAATTATTATTAACTTTTAATGGGAATCCATCAATAACTGAACCAACAGAGTTATATGCATAAATATAATTTGAATCGGCAAATACAATTTGATTGTTCCCTTCTTTTAAGAAATCAACTGAAATAAAGGAATCAACTTTTAAATTGTTTGGAATACTAAAACTTGAAATTTGTGAACCATCTTTTATAACATAAAATGTATTATTTGCTGTCAAGGCATATAACAAAATGGTTCCATCATCATTAATCGCCTTTACAACTTGAACAAATGAATCGCCTGTTATTGTACAATTAGTATTAGAAATAGAAGTTTCATATACAATATTAACAACATTGTTATTTGCAATTATTTGAATTGGCTTGTCGTTACTGCTTAATGAGTTATCTTTTTCATATGTAACATCATTATTTGAAATAACAAATTTATAAATTTCTCCTATTTCCGTACCAACATAAAGAATTCCGTTATTATAAACAGGTAAAGTTGAAACAGAATTAGGAAGAGTTATTGATTTTGAGCTGTTTAATCCAAATGCAAAATTTACGACATTGTTAAATGCACCAATAATGCAAGCATGCTCTTTAACAAGAAACATTGATGATGTAGCAAAATTTGATATATAATCTGATATAGAATTGCTAATAATTTCCCTATATCTTAAATCATTACCAATAAGTAAATACTGATGATTATTAAATTCAATAGAAGATTTAATATTTGGTAAACCTAAATTAACTTGTTGATTTAATACCACTTCCGTAGAACCTCTTGAAACACGAAAACTCATTCTATTTGAAGATTCCGAAAAATTATCAATAGTAATTAAGCTTTTTGCACCGGTATTTGATTTAGAATCCGGTTTAGAATTATCATCAAAAACATTTTTGTATAGTTTAGCTTTATTTCCCAAATACCATAAATCTAAGCTATCCCCTTCTCCAATAACTTGGTCACCAAAAACTGTGGTAAAAGTTTCGCCAATATCTTGAATGCCATCAGCTTCTTCAACATCTACACCACGTTTATCTTTATTATTGTTAATTGTATTTGTGGCTAAATTAGCATTAATAACACTTTCATCAATATGCCAAATAAGTATTCCGTTACCGGGAACAGCCCAATCAAATTCATCAATATCAGTTACAACACCCGATAAAGAATCTACTGAATATGAATAGAATCCTGTTGTATCTTTTGGAAAATGTTTAGTAATTTCAACGCCATTTAAGTTAATTTTTATATTAGCACCATCTTTATAAACATCTCGCTGACGGTTTTCCAATAGATAATATTCATTATTATTAATCGGAATTTTTATTATTGGTTTAGTACCCAATTCCGAAGCTAATCTTGCAGGTAAAGATAAATTGTAAATACCTGAAAGAGTAATTTCAGAAGGGGTTTCCCAGCCCAAATAAACTTTTTCCCAAGCGGAAGGTTCCGGAGGAAATAACCCACTATAAGCAAAAATTGATTGTCCATCCATTAATCCAAAACGACCAATAGCACTTAAACCGGTTTCAGTATTGTATAAATCGGGCAACCCAAGGTGACTTGCAATACTTGAAACAATTAATCCATTTATAGAAAGTTCAAGTAAAACATCTCCTGCTATACTTGAAATTTCTCTGCTTTCAGTTTCGGGCAAAATAAGTGTATTTTGAATTAATGCATTCGGAGTATTAAATCCAACAAAATCGGCTCCAAATATTTTTTTTAATGATTCATAACCTAAATAAACAGATGGTAAATCTCTGTCGTTGCCTAAACTGCCAGTAATATTAACATCCCTTCCTACACCGGCATGAAATATTACAAATAAGTTATATTGGCTAAAATCTAACCCCGTTTCGTTGGCTACAACCATATTCCAAACTTCTTGAGAGAATTCCCCAAGTGGTGTAAAATCTTTTGAATCCCGCACCGGAGAATACTCTCTCATAATTTTAGAAGTCTTATAAACAGTTGGTAATACCGAGTAGTTTACATTAACATTACCATTTGAAACTTTATTGTAATAGTTTTGAGCAAACTTTAAATGACTTTCAAAATAAGTTTTGTCATGTGGAAGGGGGTCAATAATGGAAGTTCCATAATTTTTTGTATAAATAGAACCAAAAGTCCCCTTACCATAAGTTGCACCATCGGTATCTTCTTTAAACTCAACCATTACTGCCAGAATATTTATATCATTCTGCACAACTTTATTTGTGGTAATAATTGAATTTGTTGATGGAACAACTTTATTAAATAATTTTTGGGCAGTAACACTACCCAAAAATAAATTTAAAACTAAAACTACTCTAAGTATATTTTTCATAAATCTTAAATTCCTCTAGGAAAACCAGTAATCTTTTGTGGAGTTGAATCCCAACCTATTGCAAGTGAAAAACGTAAAGTTTCAGCCAAAGGATGGTTTTCATCGCCACCAACTAATGTAGTTGTTAAATAACTGAAATCAAATGAATACAAATCGTATTTAATACCTGCACCAAATGTAGCAAATTTTCTATTTCCATAACTTGGGTCTTCATAGAAGAAACCTGCTCTAAAAGCAAACATAAATTCTTCAGGAACACCATACCAATATTCAACACCCATAGATGTAACTATATCACGTAATTCGTTAGAAAACGATTCATCGCCCCATGCGGTAAATACTGATTCATAAAACGATTTTCTATCTTTTGTACTATCAGCAGATCTATCAACTAATAACTTACTGAAATCGAGTGTATATGTAAAAGAGTTATATTCATCTTCATATAACTTAAAAGCCATACCAAGTCTAAAGTTAGTAGGTATTGGGTCTGCTTGTTCTTGGTCAATGTAATAAATCTTTGGTCCTAAGTTACTTAAGTTTGCACCAATGCTAACTTTATTACCCATATCACCAATGAAAGGCAATTCTAAGTGTTCAGGTCTCCACATAGCAGCTACGTCAAAGCTTACAGAAGTAGCAACACCTGAACCGGTTTCATGTTCAGTAGATTTATCTGACAATTTACTATGGATTAATCTAAAGTTAAAACCAAGACCCCAATCGTTTGATACCTTTGTAGCATAACCTAACGTTAACGCAGCATCAAAGGATGTGAAAGTTTCAATCGGAGTTGGACCACTTGAATTAGTACGAATAAACTCACCAAAGTTCATGTACGTAATACTTGCAGATACTGTACCATTAACTTCCTCAAAATATTGGCGATAAGTTAAATAATCATAAAATAAGTCTAAGTTAAATTGTGGAAGCCAATTACTATGAGTAATACTTACTTCAGCACCAGATAAAAATGCCAAACCAGCTGGATTCCAGAAAATAGCTGCTCCGTTATCTGCTAAACCACCGCCTGATTCGCCAATACCACCGGCTCTTGAATCTGGAGCCAACAGCAAAAATGGAACTGCGGTTTCCCCTTGTGCTTTTAAATTTGAAGCACCAAAGGCAATTAATCCCAACATAAGAAGCAACATCATTTTTTTCATTTTTTTTCCTCCAAATAATAGATATAAACTTTTATTTTATTATAGCTAATTTTCCTAAAACACTTTGTTTTGAACTACCATCAGTAGTTTCAACAATAACTTTGTACAAATAAGTACCATTTGCTATTCTGTTGTTATCCTCATCTCTTCCGTCCCAATTTATTTTTACAAATCTATCTACAATATTGTTTTCTTCAATCTCTTTTATCATTCTTCCTGCTATAGTATATATTTTAATTTTCACATTGATATCGCTGCTAAAATTATGTTGAAAAGTAAAAGTTGTTGAATTTGAAAAAGGGTTTGGATAATTAACAATTTCTGTAAGTGTTAATGAATTACCATCAACAACTGAATAATAAGCATCTTGTGACGAATAATTATTAAAAATATCCCAAGCTTTTACTAATATTGAATAATCACCCGTTGATTGATTAGAAAATCTATAATCAACAACACCCGATTTTCCTCCGGCATCAAGATCACCAATAAAAAAGTTAGTTAAATCAACAGGATTTTCCTCATCATTATTTACAATTGCTTGTAATTTATGTCCAACCCCTGTGCCTGTTGTATTCAAACCGGCATCATCATAAAGTTTAACTAACAAGTCAAAATCAGGATTTACAAGTTTTGCATTATCAAAATTTAAATTATCAAAAAATATTTCTATTTCAGGTCCCTTTTTATCATCTACAACCGTACTATCAGAACCACCAATAATCACATTACTTGTAAAACCAATCCCATTAACATCATTTGAGTAAACATAGATAACAACTTTACCATTTTTATTTTCATATGATATATCTTTTGGAACGGTAAATTCAGTATCAAACTTTCCACCACTTATGGTTACTCGCCCTCTAAAAATAACTCCACCCTGTAGGTTTATGTTGTAATTTATATCCGATAAATACATTGTTCGTTTTGAGTCAAAAACGGTAATAATTCCTTCACCATTAAAATTGGAATTAATATTCCCGTTACCATCATAAACATGCCCAATAATTCGCCCTTTACCCAAAGCCATTAATTGTGTAATATCTTCAGAAGAATTCCCATTTATTGAATCAATATTAACAGGTACATTTGGCCTTGATAAACGCAAATAAGGATCGCCGAAGAAATGAAACTTTTCAGCATTAACATTAGTTTTACTCTGTTTTGTCTGATAATATGCTCTTCCGGTTGGATTAGTTAACCCATCAGCTTGTTCTTCAAATAAATACGAATAATACATATTGTTTAATGCAGCATTTTCTGTTGAAACAACAGGACGAGCAGCAGAAAGACCTCCAATCATTCCAGAGTTTTGTAATACCAACATATCTTCAGTTGAACTTTGCGTAACAGGATCATCAAATTTTCCAAAATCACAAGTTGCAGCTGTTAAAAAGAAATATCTGCTATTATTAAATAATGGTATTGTTGTAGTTCTTTCAAAAACGTATTCATGTGCCCATACGTTGGGATTTCCATGACCAATATAATTAAGAATTAATGTACCATTATTAACTGCATCAACAATTGCTTCGGTTACAGCCGGTTTTCTTCTTCCTAAGCCTGTAAATATAGTAGGATACATTGAAAGATAGATTTTTTCCAAATCAACAAATGCAGGGATATAGCTGTTTGCAAGGTATTCCGATTGGCTTGTATGCATCGAACCTTCATTCCCTGTAGAGGTAGTCAAACCATCATCAGCTACTAAAGTAATATTGTTCTGCCATAATCCTTTGTCGTCATTTCTTTCATATTGAATAATTTTATTAATAATAATATCACCTTCTTCAGGCGTTTTAATCGTCCACCGTCCTAAAGCAAAGTCTACCTTATCATCTAATGAACCTCCTAAAACTCTGGTGTAAAAATCATCAAACGGGAATGAATTTACCTCATCGAATGATTCATAAGTCTGAAAAGTAGGAATGAAATTATTATTGTATCCTTCTAAATTTAAATAATCATAATCTCCATCCCCCATTAATAAAACATAAAATGGACGAGTTTGCCAATTATTATATGCATATTGTAAAAAGTTTCTTATAACCGTTGGGTCTAATACCCCTGAATTAAATTCATTAATTATTTCATCAATATATACAACTTGAGTAGATATTGGATAAGGAGAACTATTTGCTCTATAATTTGCAAACTTTTCAGCTTGAGCTTTAAAAGCTTTATGTGCAATAATTAAATATTCAGCTCCTTGTGAAATTCCATGCACATTTGAATTTTCAACAGTACTAAATTGACCGGGAGTTTTATATAAAGTAGAACAAATACTCAAATATTTGGAAACACTCCCACTTTGTTCATTTTTATAAAATTTTACATCACCGGCACTAATACTTGAATTAACTATTTTTACGTTATTATAATTTGTTATGTCAAAAACATGTACATCACTATTAGAAAAATTGCTTAAATAATAGTTGATTGTAGCTGTTGTATCTTTTGAGTAAAACATTAATTCATCATTACTTGCTTTTAGATATTTTTGGAATTGAATTTCGTAATAATCCAAAAAAGCTATTTGATATGAATTTGACAAACCAAATGAAAAATTAAGGACACTTCTATTATCTGTTATAGTTGGTGTAGCTGTAATAGTACCACTTGTCAGTCGTCCAAAAACATAATCACCATAACCACCATGTAAAGTCGAACTACCTAAGACAGTCTGTCCTTCACTAATAGTCATTGAAAATTGCTGCTTAGAATAATTAGCAACTTGATATTTATAAACGATTGGAGTTCCTTCAACCTTATTAGGAATAGCTGTTATGTAAGAACGACTTTTAGTTTTAGTTGTAGTATTAAATTCATCACCAAAAGCAAGTCGACCCGATTTAAGTAAATTTACTTTGTCGTCATCCGAAAAGTTAAATGCTAATGTACTGGTTTGGTTATAGCCTGACGTACTTCCGGCATTTCCAATATTTTCCATTCTTTTACCTGTAACACCACCAAAAGTTAAAAAGTAATAATTTACTTTTGAATAATAACTTTTGTTTCTAACAATTAATTTACTTGTTGTATTATATTCAAAAAAATCAACTCCCCTTCCATAAAACAAAATATAATCCCCGCTATCAAAAGTGCCGTCATTTTCACCGCTTACATAAATAGCATTTTCCACTAAATCATTTGGTTTGTCTCTTTCAGGATCTTCCGGTAATAAATTTCCACCATTATTGTAAATTTTAATAGTACGAGGGTCTACTGTTGAAACATTTATTCCCATATTACTTAAAAAAGTTCTATCTATTTTATAGATACCTTCTTCACTAATTGCAACTTTAAACCAAGTACCGGATGATAATGGCGAATCGGTACTTGCTTTGGAAAGTACCGGGGTGTATTTATTCCAACTTAAAGCCTGTTCATAATTAATATAATTGGCATCTGAAAATTTATCCGCCTTAAAACTAAGGTTCCTTACCGATGAAAAATTTACCCTAAAAACAATCTTTTTATAAAGTTTAATTTTTCCTTGAGTCGCATCATATTTAATAGGATTAATAATAAATGTTTGATTTAATACGCCTCTGGTATTACCAAAATCACCAAAATCCACTAAATTTTCAGATTCATTATAAGATGAATAATTAGATAAAAAGTCTTCATTATTTTTATCCAATAACGAATTTATTGGAGCTATTTTACCATCAATAATTTCATATTGCGATGATATTATTGATACAGTATTACCAAATTCATTTGGTACAGCTAAATTAATATATCTATGTTGAACCGCAGGCAAGCCTACGTTGTCTTCATTTAATACCAATCCATATTTTAAATCAATTCTTTTGAAAGTTTCATTATTAATAACCACATCTGAATTGTTTAAATATATTGGAGTAAATTCAATTATAATTGAATTTTTATCAGAATTGAGTACCTTTATATCAGATTGTGCCCCAAGGGTAATAATCTGAAATAGTAAAAATAACACAAAAGAGAATTTAAATTTCATATCCTGACTCCAATTTCCGCTGTTTATAGCTTACAATAATTTTGATTGTTTGGATAAAAAGTAAAAACTCTCTATAACTATTTCCTATTATTTTAAATACAATTTAATTAACAAACTAAAATAATGCAAGTCTTTATCAAAGGAATGATAAAATTTTGCCATTATTTTGATCTATATCACTAATATTTGTTTAACTTATTATAAAATAACAAAATATTCTTTAAGAAAATTTTTACTTGAATATAAAGCAACCTTTAAAATATGAAATAAACAATTAAAATGCTATAATTCAAGTAATTTACTTCCCTTTCTCATTCAATTTTTATTAATGCTAAAATTACTGCATTATTTTTGTCCGCTCAATGAGACACAGTTTTTTAGATTTTAAAGTTTAATTAATATCTATTTAACATAAACCATCTTTTTTAAATCATTAAAAACAGGAATTTTACCTTTTCCGGTTACTTCTAACCTATACAAATATATTCCGCTTGCATAATTGCATAAATCTATTTTTGTCTCGTTATAACCTTTATCTTTTTCACCTTCTATTATTGTTTGTAATAGCTGCCCTGTTATGTTATACAGCTTAACTCTTACATCACCCTTTTCTTTTAAATTGTAACTGATTGTTGTGCTTGGATTAAAAGGATTAGGATAATTTTGATATAATTCGTAATTATAATTTATTTTTATATCCGCATCGTGTACATCGGTTATTGTTACATTTACTTCATCACTTGGTATACTTTCGTTTCCCGTACTATCAATGGCTATTACTTTGTAATATATTTTTTGACTCCCTTTTGTTAAATAATCTATATAAATGGAATCTGTTACTGTTGCAATTAAATTGTTAGTATTTATTATAAAGTTTGGGTTTACATCTTTATACAACCTGTATTCCTTAAAATCAGCTTCCCATCTTTTTTCCCATACTAATTCTATTTTACTTGAATCCAGTCTGTATTTTGCTGTTATCTTTTTTATCTGTTTTGGAGGCAAATCTTTATATTCATAACTTATTCCGTATGGTCCGCCATATACACCAATATCACTTCTTGTTCCATCTACATCTAATATATTTGGATCGCCTGCATCTATTCCGGGTGAATATTTCTGTAATCTGTAATCATATAAATTACCTACCAACGGTACAGTATCATTTACAAACATTGGGTCTGCTATTCTATCATTCATTCCAGCTGTCATGCTATAATACATCGCTTTGCTTAAATCGAAATATAAATTATAATCAGAGTAGCCCGGAGAACCATACGAGTAAACACCTCTATTACTACGAACAACTATGTTGTTTTTTATAACAAAATATTTACCATTATTTCCTGTGGCTATTCCACAGTGTGCAGGGGCAATCATTGTATTATTTATAACAAATGATGTGTCGGTTGATCCATCTCCTGTGGCAAGGGCATTAATAGAATTACTGAATCCTGATATTAAATTATTTGTTATTACGGCTTTATTATTTGTACTTATATTTATTCCATAATATGATTGATGCCATTCAACATCCGATGTTATTATATTATTTCGTATTTCATATTCGCCGCCACCTATTGTATTTGTTATTCCAAAACAGCCTAAATTATTTAATAAGACTAAATTAAAATAGCAGTTTTCTATTGTGAATTTGTAATAATCCTCATATGTAAGAATATATAACCCTTTTGTTACGTCTCTAAATACTAAATCTTTTACCTCTGTATCTTGAGTTGTTGCTACCCCATAACCTACAGAATCGATATTACAATTTTCGATTGACATCTTACCTTTTTCCAAATAGACGGCAACGTTAAAGTTATTTGAATTAATCTGCTTTTTCTTAAATGTCAGATTTTTTACAGTTACATCTGATTGCTTAAAATGGACTAATTCGGTATTGTCCATATATCCATTTATCCCTGTACCATCTATTATACATTCATCCGTATCAACACCAATTATTGTTATTGTTTTATTAAGTGTATATAATGTTTCTTTATATATACCCCTATCAATGTACACTGTATCTCCATTGCTGCAATAATCCAAGCATTTTTGTATACTATCACAAGCTGTAACCCAACTTGTATAAGGGGGGGCAGGTGTGCCCCCCGTTTTACTTACATATCTTACTTCACTATGTGACTTTGTTTGTAATATTAAAATTATTAATAATAAGTATTTTAAGTTCATTTTAGACTCTACTTTTGTAATATCATTTTTTTACTTAATATTTTATCATTATACTGAATTCTATAGATATATACTCCACTTGCCATATCTTTACAGTTTACTTCTAAATTATAAGAACCCATTGACTGTATTCCTTCAAACAAGGTCTTCACTTCTCTTCCTAACATATCATACAGTTTAACATTTACTCTACCAGTTGCTGGAATGTTATAATTTATCGTTGTTGTTGGGTTAAAAGGATTTGGATAATTTTGTTCTAATTTAAAGGTTTTAACTTCAGTGGATAATTGTTTTTCAATAGCACCGCCACAAACTGGGACATTAATAATATTTGTTTTTGTTATTTGTTTTCCATCTAATTTACCTACTTTATAATAAACATCATGCCCTGCAATTTGTGAAGTATTAATAGTCGTTGATAAGTCAACAAAAGATTGTTTAGGGCTTTCGTCAGTTGAGACAACAGTACTTATTAAAACTTCTGCCCCGCTTATTACTTTATAGATATAAAAAACCTGATTACCAGATAACGCCCCCCAAATTAACTTAGGGTGATTACCTTCGTTTGTAAAAAATAAGGATTTAGTCCAATCATCAAATGTAATTTTCGCATTACCATTAAAGATAATATTGGCATTCTTTCCATACATTTTCCCACCATTAATGCAATTAATATTACCATCGTTTAAGATTTCAATAGTATCCATTATTGTATAAGTTGTATTGATCCCTGATATCGTTAGAGTTTTATTTGGAGATATGGTTAAATTGTCAATAAGAGTTTTCGAAGAATTAATCGTTTCGTCAGCATTAATATACCCACCATATTTGATGGATGGCATTATCTCAATTAGTGATGCCTCACCAGGTAATATATTCTTCCGAACAAATAACTCTGAAAATGTAGTAAAAACATACTGCGTTTCATGATTGAAATGATCGTACACTTTGAAATTTACTCCATTCTCAACTGTACACCCGATATAAAAGTAATTATCATCTGGCAATCTTGGAGATATATTAGGATCCTCTACAGCTGTATAACAATTATAATATCTTGAAACTGCCATAGCGTATTTTTTATCATCACCATTCGGTGGAGTAAAAGAACCACAATCAAATTCCCAATTATAATTTTTATAAAAATTAGCATCACCAACATGTACTTCATCTGAATCTGCCGAGAAAAAAGTCTGGCTGTTTTGTTGTAGTTTTTTTAATGTTTTTCCAAAACTTCCTTTTAATAATGGACTAATTGTATCACGCAAAGTATACCAAATAGGAGTTGGGACTAAATCGTAGGAACCAGAATAAGATTCATAAACCCCTACCATACCGGTTCTGTTTTCAACATTCGGATCATTAATATAATAGTAATAGTCATTTACATCTATACCTTTTGCACCATATAATAATGCCAAATTAGTGTTATATAAGAATTGAATTGGCGAAGGGTGTACTTTTCTCAATATATGATCATCATCATTTGCCCATTTCCCTGATTGAATACTACAAATAAAGTTTGGGTCTGCAACTTTATAATAATTAAGATTTTGAATATATAAAATAATATTCCTTAATGGGTCTCCGAATAATCGAAAATTCACTTCATCAGGTAAAGAAGTGCTTGATAAGTCACCGTTAGTAGTTAAAGCATTTCCATTCGGATCAAACAAAATAATTTTGTCAACATAAAGCGACAGATCAGGAATTTCATACCAATAAACGTGATATTTGACATTAGGAATTACAGTATACAAATTTAATTTTGTTTCATATGTAAGTCTTTCTTGCTGCTGAATAATATTTTCGGGAACTCCCTTAGATGATGTAAAGTAAGGTAATGTAATTTGTTTATAACCGTTTAATGGCAGCAAGTCAGAAACTTTTATGGTTTTTTCTGCAAAAGTTGTATCATAAAGTGCGGAATCTTTTTTTGCTGTAATGCTTAGTTTGCAAATATCTAAATTTAAATAATTTTGAATTGAAGCAGGATGGTTATTAACATCTCTCCAATTAATTTTTATATAAAAATTAGCTTTTAAGTCTAATGGCAAACTGTCAATTGTACTTTTTGCAAGGTTGCAATAATTATCAGGTCCTTGAATAATATTACATGACAAGTTTTGATTAGGATTATTTTTAATCCCTTTTATACCTCCTTCATAGTATTCAACGCCGCCTGAATTATCCAAATTTACAGCTAAATCAGGATCGCCTTCAGCTTCAAAAACCGTATATGCTTTTTCGGAAAAGAAACAAATTCCTGTTCTACTTGTATTTTTAATATGCATATTAGGTATTAATTTGAATTTAGTATTGGCTCTCCTAAAATTTTCATACAAATAGGCATTTGTATTTGTAACAACAACTGCATCAATTCCTGCACTATCAATATCAGTAAAATCATAACGATCATACATCCAAGCTTCTTTCCCCCACAAGTTTGTAGTTATAGGGATTCCGTTATAATTCTTAAAAAAATCACTTTGAGCTAATATACTTATCGAAAGGAAATACATTAGGAAGAATATTTGTTTTGTTTTGTTTTGTTTTGTTTAACATTGAATTGCTCCTCATTTATTAGTATATCTATATTAAAATAGTAAAAACAAATCAAACATAAAATTGGAGACACCCACCTTATATTCCCATTGTGCCTTCAATTGATGAATAAAATTAATAATTCCACAAGTGATTGTCAAGAAATTATGACCATTTAGTAAAAATAATTACTAAAATAGTAAAATTTCTCTACAATTCTTTAAAATTTACTTCCTTTTAGCATAGCATTTATACAAAAACTTATATGTTCATCTAAATCAACACCAAGACCTAAAGCACCGTTAATTATGTCATCTCTGCTTACCTGCTTAGCAAAAGCTTTATCTTTCATCTTTTTTCTAACAGATTTAACTTCAACTTCTTCCAGTTTTTTTGATGGTCTAACTAAAGCTACGGCAGTAATAAATCCACTAAGTTCGTCACAAGCAAACAATGCTTTTGATATATTATTTTCTCTAATAACCCCAGTTCTTTCGCAATGGGAAAGTATTGCATTCACAAAGTTTTCTTCAAAACCAAGAGAACGTAAAATTTCAGCCCCTTTAATTGGATGATCTTCAGCAGTTGGATATTTTTCGTAATCAAAATCGTGCAACAAACCAACATTTCCCCAATAATCAGCATTTTCGCCATATTTCTCAGCATAAGCACGCATACATAATTCAACAGCGTAAGCATGTTTTCTTAAACTTTCGCTCAAAGTGTATTCGTGTAAAATCTTCAAACAATGTTCCCTATCAAAATGAATATCCATAATAATCTCTACTTATTTTTACAACTTGGACAATATTTACAAACAACACATTCTTCACATTTGGGTTTTCGTGCAAAACAAACTTTTCTTCCATGTGTTGCCAACCAATGTGAAGTATTAACCCAGTAACTTTCCGGTAATTGCTCCTTTAAGCTCAACTCAATTTTTTCAGGATCCGAAGTTTCGACAAATCCTAATAAGTTTGAAAGTCGTTTTACATGAGTATCTACTGCAATTGCCGGTATTCCAAAAGCATTTCCAGCAACAACTGAAGCGGTTTTTCTTCCAACACCGGGTAATTCTTTCAATTTATCAAAATCAGCCGGTACTTCACCATTAAATTTTTCAATTAAATCTTTGCAGCAATTTTTAATACTCTTTGCTTTTTGCTTATAAAATCCGGTTGAAAATATATCTTGCTCCAATTCTTCATTAGTTACATTAATATAGTCAGCAGGTTTTTTATATTTTTTGAACAAACTTTTAGTAACAATATTAACTCGTTCATCTGTACATTGAGCCGATAATATTGTGGCAATTAAAAGTTGAAAAGGTGAATTATAATCCAATGCGGGTTTTACATTTGGATATTCTTCACTTAATAAATCGATAATTTTAATAATGTTTTTATTCATTTGTTTTATCTTTATTAAATTTTTTGTCTTTAATAGTTAATCTATCAACAATTATATTGTTCTTTATATGAGATTCAATTATCTCATCAATATCATCAACAGAAACATTACCATACCAAACTTGTTCAGGATAAACAACAACAACACTCCCATGTTCACAGGCATCTAAGCATCCGCAAGCATTTGGACGAACATCTACTAACATGCCTAATTCTTTTAATTTTTCCTTAAATATTGTACGTAATTCTGTTGAACCTTTGCTTGCACATGAACCTCGCGGATGCCCTTCTTCCCTCTTATTCTCACATATAAAAATATGTTTTTTATATCTTTCCATGTTTATCCTCTTATTTATTACTTTATTTGTAATAATAACTTATTTTATTAATAAGTTCCTCGAGCATATAATTTTCTATATTTTTATACTTACAAAGTTTTGGATCATTTGGACATTCGTTTTTGCAATATTGCTCAGTTGGAATAACTACTACGCCATTATTCCCTAACGGTCCCCATAATTTTGGAGAGCAGGCTGTTAAAGGACAAAATACCGAAAATGTTTGTATTCCTAATCCGGCACATAAATGTAAAGGTCCTGTACTGGCAGATACCAATAAATCCAATTTTGCAAAATTTAGTATTGAACTTCTTAACGATTGCCCAATATTAGGATATAATATCCCATCTATATTTTTAACACTTTCATCAATAGTGTTATCGGTTACCACTATTTGATAAGATAAATTTTGTTTTAGTTTTTCAATCAATTCCTTATAATAAATATTTGGCAAATTAGGAGCACTATTTCCACTGCTCATATGAATACCGACAATATATTTTTTGTTACCCTGTAATAAAATTTCGTTTTTGGCTTTAGCAACTTCTTCTTTTTCACTTTCTGAAAGGAATAATTCCGGAAAAATATTATTTGTTTCTACTCCTAAAGCCCTTACAAAATCCATACAATAATCAGCTTCATGCCTTAGAGGAATGTATTTATTCCTGCTTATTCCTTTAACACCGGTTATTGCTTGATAGAATTTATAACCGGTACCATAACGGTTTTTAATACCCGCAAGAAATAATATATAGTTTATTTTTTCATTTGGGAGAATTAAAAAAGAGTGCGTAAAGTTATATTTTCGTAAAAAAGCAGCATGCTTAAATACTTCTAATTTTGAACATGCAAGCATATTATCAGCAGTAAGAATTTCATCAACATAGGGATTGTTAATATAAATATCTTTTGTATACTCTTTAACAAGCACAGCAATAAAAGCATCAGGAAACTGCCTTTTTATTTCCCTTGGTAAAGATGTAGTTAAAGTTACATCTCCTATTCTATCAATTCTAACAATTAATATTCGCTTTTTCAATTTCGTTTAATAACATCTTTAAATAGTTTTGGTTTGGCTCGATTATACTCTTCTTCCCAGTTTAATTCTAAAGAAGCTTTTTTACAATTTTCTTTATAATTATCTAAACTTTCTTTTGATGAAATCAACTGCATAACGCAAGTTGCTACTCTTTCAATTTTTTCTTCTTCATCAATATTTTCAATGTCAATTATTTTACCAACATCATATTGTTCTATAATTTTTTTCATCTGGGGAAGATTAGAACTAACAATAGGAATATTAGCATTAATATATTCAAAAAGTTTATTTGGTAAAGCATAATAATAACTTACACTAATATTTTCAATTAATGAAAATCCAATATCAGCACCCGCTGTATATTTGTTTAATTCTTTTTGTTCAATTGCACCATAAAACACAACTTGGTTTTTAACATTTAATTCAGCAGCAAGTTTTTCAAGTTCAACTCTTAATACTCCCTCTCCCAAAATAATAAGTACGCAATCCGGTAATTTTACTAATGATTTAATAAGTAGTTTTAAGCCTCTTCCTTTTAATAAAACTCCTTGATATAACAATAAAGTTTTACTCGCGGGTATTTTCAATTCTTTACGAAAATCATGTTTTATTTCACATGTTTTCTTTAACGGAATATTTCTTATAACACAAGTTCTATTGATATTGTAAAATTTTTCCAGAAATTCAGAGTCCATATCTCCGGTTGTTAATACCAAATTTGTTTTTTTAATAAAAAACTTTTCAATTGCAGCAATAGTTTTTTGAAGAAGTTTTTTATTTGTCAATCCTCCCAAAAATGCATAAAACTCCCTGCTATTATAGATTAGTATTCCACGTTTTAATTTTGCTATTGTAGTAACAAAAGGAAGCGTATAAACATCTTCGGCAAAAAACATTTGAGCATCGCTAAAAATTAAACGCTTTAATGTTATTAAGGCAAAGTTTATATAAAAAAGAAGTGAATTTTTTTTATTTAACTTGTATACTGAAATTTTTCCGGAAATTTCAGAAAAATTTTCAGTATACCAATCAAAAGAAATAACATTTACTTTATATCCATCTTGCTCTAAAGAATTTGTTAAATTTGTAATTCTTGAATCCTTAAAAGCATTTCCTAAAAAATAAATATCTATTCGCAATTTTACCGCTAACTAATCAATTTTTAAATGAAAAGTATTACGCATTATTGTTTTAGCATCAAATTTTTCTTTAAAATCAATAAGATTGATACTTGGGGTCATTGGATTTTCAGCTTTTGTATCTTGTGAAACACCAATATCAACATATTTATAGTTGTTTTCTGTACTATATTTAACAACCTCGTACATTACCCGCTGAATAGGTTTTAAATATTGATAATCATAAATCAACATGTTATAAAAACAAATAGCAACAGTTGGATTAGCAAAAAACATAGAAGAACCGGCAATTGGTTTATCTTTATAATAAACCATAAATAACTTCAAATTATCGGGCAATAACTGAGTGAGTTTTATTAAATCATCATATGAATGAGTTGGTTTAACATTGTGTCGTGCTTTATTTTCCAATAAAATTGGATAAAACTCATCATATCTTTCATTAATTTCAACTCTAATATCAGGATTACTCAAACTCTTTCTAATATTTCTACGAGTTGTTGGATGGCAGCGGGCAATAATATCTCTTTCTTTATCTAATTTAATAGCACTTGATATGTAATGTAATTGAAACTTAAACCCAGACCACAACATTGCAAAATCTAAATTTTGATTTTGATAAACTTCATAAATCATTGGAGCCGGAGTTAAAAAGAATTCTTTAATTCCGGTTTTTTTACCATATTCAATTAATAATTGAACCAAATCTAAGGATTCTTTAAATGTAATATCTTTTGTACAAATTGAGCCGTAGGATGCCCCAACAGGAGATTCAAAAACTCCGTTGCGTAAACTCCCTGGTAATAAAGCCTTAATCTCCCCTTTTTCAACAAACATTAAGTGATTAAAAGTAAATTTACCAGGGACGTGATAATCAAAAAATTTTTGGAGGTGAAACATTGTTCCATTATTAGATTCAAGAACAAAGTTATCCCATTTTTCTCTCCACTTCTCAGAATACTCTATTATTTCCATTTTTTAGTCCGAAAATATATCGTAAAAAAATAATTACTAAAATAAGTAATTATAGCTTAAATTAATTGTAATTTTAACATTTTTATTAAATTCTAATTAAAACCATATCCTACTGAAATTGTATGAGCATTGCCTAAGTCATAAGTAAATGGTGTATAAGAATAATCAAAATTAAAGCCATTCCAGTTAACACCCATTCCTAAAGTAACACCTTTTGCTTCATACCCGGTCATATAACCCACTCTTAAAGCTAAAAGATTATCATATAAAATATCAGCAGCCATACTAAAATGAGTATCTTCTTCTTCAAAATATTTATTTACACCTGTACCAATAGTAATATCGGTATTATATTGTTCAAAGCTTAACAAATATGCCGCACCAAATCTAATATCGTTAGGAAGCTTTGTTTCTTCATTTCTAAGTTTATTCATTGAACCTAAATTACGAACAGCTAAACCAAAATTCAAATTTTCAATAACATTTTGATAAGCTAAACCCAAGTCAAATCCAAAACCTGTTGCTTCATCAGTAAGCATACTTTCATACAAATATTTTATTGTAGCACCGGCAGATAACTGCTCAGTCAAATAAAATCCTGAAGAAAAACTACCGTAAAAATAACTTGCATTAAAACTTGAAACAGCTTCGCCCGGTACAGTTCTAATTTCAATATCATCAATTGAAGTAGTGTTTGCACCTATTGCAAATTTAATTTTGTCATATGAAAAACCAAAACCTATCATTTCGCTTCTTACATCTTGAATTGATTGGTTATGAGTGATATTTAATTGGATATTTTCCATATTAACAAGCAATGCAGGGTTATAACTTAAAGCAGTAACATCGTTTGCAAAAACAACTCCCAAATCACCTAATGCATTATTTTTTGCACCAAATCCGTATTTCATAAATGATAATCCGTTTTTACCGGCATTTTGTGCAAGTAGATTAACACTAAATAAAACTAATAATATAAAAATAATTTTTCTCATTTATTCCTCAAAATCTAAGTTTTCTATAAAATAAAGTTTAACCCTAAAACATGAATATTATTTATTGAATAAGGTTCATAAACATAAGCATAATCAAAGCCCAATTTCCACCCTTCAAATCCAAAAGTGTAAGAAAATCCAAAGCTTGGTTTAGCCGGAAAATCAGAATTATTCAAATTAATTTTATCAACACCGGCACGTAAAAATAAGTTTTCGTACACATTGTATTCTGCACCAAATCTTACAAAGTTGGCATCAGCATTAGTATTCTCAATTTCTACAACAGCTAATATTTTAGGTTCAATAAAATTGTAAGCAACAGATAACTTCTTAAGTACAGGAAATTTATTCTCTTCATTATTCCCTTCTTGTCCATATAATTCTGTTGTATCCCATTTATATTTACTATTTATATCCGAAACAATTAATGCAGCAGACAAATTTTCATTAAACAAATAAATAGCACCTATATCAAATCCCATACTTGTTGAATTAACATCATCATAAAGATTAAAATAGTAAAGTTTAACAGCAACACCAATTGCAAATTTTTTACTAAATCTATTTGAAAGCCCAATAAAAAATTGGTTTTCCGAGGTCGATAAATCTCCGGTTGAAATTCCTTGATTATCTCTTCCATCAATTTTGGAAACTCCTGCATTAATAACCCCTGCAGATATTCCGGCTGCTCTATAACTAATTTTTGTAGAATCTTTACTTGAAAACTTAAAATTACGTGTAAAACTCAAAAAATTCAATGAGCGATCTAACGAAAGGAAGCTATATCCTACTTGGGCAGTATTATCATTTTGAAATACTCCTATGGCAGGGTTATAATATGAGACTAAGTTTCCTGTATAAACTGCACCCATAGCATTACCCATACCAATTCCACGAGCACCAAAACCCATTCGGCTAAAGGAACCCGGATAACTACTAATTTCGCTAAATTTAGCTTGACTGTATATTAAAGTTGTAGATAAAAACAAAGCAATAAAAATTTTCGATTTCAAAGTTTCCTCCCAATTACATTAAAACAATAATTTTACCAAAAATTGGGTCATTATCCCCTTTGTCTATTCTATAAAAATAAACACCATTAGGGACTATATTACCATTTTCATCTCTACCATCCCATATAGCAATATTATCCCCAGAAACACTATAAGGAGCATTTTGCAAAACCGTACGTACTAAATTCATACCAAAATCCATAATGCGAATAGTAACATCATCGCTTGTATTGTTCAAATTAAATTTAATTTTACAAATTTCTGTATCAGGGGAAAAGGGATTAGGGAATGCATAAGCTTCATCTTTTGAAGCTAAAGGCTGTGATGCCAAATATAGTTTCCAATTTCCTTTCCAAACACCACCTACTTCTTTTAGTTTTGCAAGACCGGATGAAGTTCCGACCCAGATATTATTATATGTACCTGATTTAGAAACATTTGCAGAATAATACTCAGTTTCATTAACTGGAAGAGTAAAATCCAAGTTCTCATCATAAATGCTTGGTGGTGTAATCCAGGTAGTGCCAAAATTACCACTTCTAAAAATTCCATTATTAGTTGCTGCAAAAATGTAATCATCATTAATGGCGAAATCGCCTGAATCATAAATGTAACCAAAATTATGAGCCTTTTCTCCTTCCAAGTAATTTTCCCAACTTTCTCCACCATCTTGCGAAATGCTAACACCATAATATTCAGATGCATCTTCAGCTTTCCAACTGGCTGATATTACTCTATCAGTATTGGGGATTGCAGTTAATGCAACAACAAAATTTCCACATATTGGATTATCTTGGTTTGTATGATTAAATTTTACCCAGCTGATACCATTATCAGTTGATTTGTTTATCCCGTTGGCAGTTCCAACAAATAATGTTGAATCGTTTGATGAGACAACTGAAAATAATCGATGATTCAAATAACTTTCATTACCAAATGCACCGGCAACAGGTTGAAGGGCAAAATTTAGTTGATCAGTTGGCTTAATAGAACTTAAATAATCAGGAGGCAAAATCACTCTTTCCCAAGTTTGTCCCATATTTGTAGATTTTCTTAAACCACCGGCAAATGAAGCAATCCAAACAGTATTTTTAGTAAAAGCTATATCGTATGTGATATTATTAATTTCAACAGTTACCGGAAGTGCACGTAATGTATTAATTCCATAAACAATACTTGAATCACCCGGCTGATCAACCGGTTGAGCAACAGTATGCCAAGTTGAACCATTATCAGTCGAATATCTTAATCCGCTGCCTGTTGCTAAATCCTGCCCATTTTTGTTTGTATTATGAGCTGTTGCAGCCCAAATAACACCATTGTTGTATCCTAATGCTGAAATACTTTCTGTACCAAAGTCATTAGTATTATAGTAATTTGTAAAAGTTGTACCACCATCAGTTGAACGGCTCAAACCTTTTGTAGTACCAAGCCATATTGTATCATTAACAACAACAATATCTAAAATTGAGTTGCTTGCCGGAGTTGAATCCATTACTTTATTAAAACTTTTAGCTTGATCTAAATTATAATCAGTAATAACCTGAGCAAAAATAATACTTGGTAACAATAATATTAAAAATATTTTTTTCATAATTATTTCAACTTAATTTGATGACTGATAATATTACTTAATTTTCCACTTCTATCTTTTGCCTGGAAATTAAAGGCATATACACCCTTTGTATTTGTTGGATAAACATCAAAGTAGCTTGAGTAAATTCCATCTCCGGCTGCTACATCACCGTTTGTTTTATTGTCATACAACATAAACTTATTTCCGTTAGATGTTCCATCAGGTTTTATTACCTTAAAAAATACTTCATTAATATCTGATAAACCATTTGAATCTGTCGCTTCAACAGAAATTAAAAATGTTGATTTTGGTTCTCCAACCACAATTGAATCCGGTACATTAATATTACTAATTACAGGTGCAGAAAGGTTGGCACCATTATCATAGCTGAATGAGTGTGAAGCTATTTTTTGAGTTATCGTTTGTGTTGATGTTTTATAAGTAATATAATAGTCAATCAGATAATCAGTACTAAAATATTCCGGTTTCATAGTAATATATGCAGAAAAAACATTATCGCTTTTGGTTACATCACCATTTGAAATCGTATTACCATCATCAAACAATTGTTGGTACGCTATTAGAGTAGAACTTCCATCTGCAAATTTTACAGTAAAATAAATATCAGTAATATCGTTGGAGTTTTCTAATTTTAGAGAAGTAACAAACTTATTGCTTGCTTCTGAATATAAAAAGTAAGTTGGTGCATTTAAAGATGACATTTTGTATTTTGTATTTGTTGCACTTACAACCCCATCCGGTACACCATCACACATTACAAACAAAATAGGTATAACAAATAGCCATAAATAATGATATTTTTTCATTAAATACTTCCTGATTTTTTTAAATTATATGCCCAAAAGGTAAATTTATTTAAATATATAGAGAAATCCACTTGTCACATCTTCTGCTTTATTAATAATTGTAAAAATTCTCTATACATTCTCCTAATTTAAGTTACTAATTTGCAAACTTGATTATAAAATGTCAAGTATTAAAATAATATATTTTAGTCCAAAAATTTTAGATTGATTATCAATATACTAATAAAAATCTTTTAATCTTGTTTCAAATCTATTAATTAGAACAATAACTTGGAACTCCTACAATTATAATTTCCAGCTCCATGTTTCTATTTTATCAATTTTCTCAAAACCATTAAATTCTCCAAATCTTCCAATTGTTCTTTTCCCTTTGGTGTTTCAAGAACTTTTGGAACTCTTACTAATCGTTCATCATTCATTAATAAACTAAATCCTTCCAACCCAATAAAACCTTTACCTATGTGTTCGTGCCTATCAACACGGGTGCCCAATGCTTTTTTACTGTCATTCATATGAAAGCATTGCAATCTATCTAATCCAATTATATTATCAAAATCTTCAAAAACTTTATAATAGGTTTCTTCTTTTGAAATATCATAACCGGCAGCAAAAATATGTGCGGTATCAATACAAACGGACATTCTCTCTTTTTCTTCAACTAAATCAATAATTTTTCTTAAATGTTCAAATTTATACCCAATTGCTTTGCCTTGCCCGGCTGTTGCTTCAAGCATACTTTTAACATTAAAACCTTTTGTTTTTTGATGTGCAATATTTATTGATTCAGCAATCAATTTAATTCCATCTTCTTCAGTTGTATCTTTATATGCACCAGGATGAAAATTTAATTGAGGAATTCCCAACAATTCGCATCTCTGAAGTTCATCAATAAATGCTTCTCTTGATTTATTTAATAATTCTTGATTCTCGGAACCCAAATTAATTAAGTAAGAATCATGAGCCACAATAAATTTTATATCAGAATTTGCTAATTCTTCTTTAAATTTTATTATTTCTTTTTCTTCTAGTTCTTTCCCCTGCCATCTATTATTATTCTTGGTAAAAATTTGAATTGCCGAAAATCCTAACTTCTTCGCTCTAATAATCGCATTGCTAACTCCACCTTCAATTGATGTATGGGCTCCTAATAAATGTTTCATCTTACCTCAAAATTTAATAAGTTTAATACTTTAAATTATAATTATACTAAGATTAACATGAAAACACTATTAAAAGTTTATGAAAAGAAGGAAAGATTAGTACTTGGATTGATGTCAGGAACGTCTTTAGATGGTATTGATATTGCACTTGTAAAGATACACAACAACGGAAAGAACACAAAACTTGATTTTATAGCTTATAAAGAATTCCCCTTTCCCGATGGATTTAAGGAATTTGTATTAGCAAATTCATTAAAAAAAGAGAGTAATGTAACAGATATTTGTAAAATCAACTTTTTAGTACCTCGTATATATGCAGATGCAATTAGTAAATTTTGTAATCATTTTAACATTAATATAAAAGATATTGATTTAATTGGCTCGCATGGACAAACAATTCACCACCTTCCTCAAAAAGAAGAATTATTCGGTTTTTCAACCGCGTCGACATTACAAGTCGGAGATCCTTCTGTATTGGCTAAACTAACCGGTATTTTAACAGTTGGTGACTTCCGCCCTTCTGATATTGCATTAAATGGTGAAGGTGCCCCATTAGTGCCATATTTTGATTATATAATGTTTTCATCTGAAGTTAAAAACAGAGCTTTATTAAATATTGGTGGAATTTCTAACTTTACTATATTACCCAAAAATTGCACAATTGAACAGGTTTCTGCTTTTGATACAGGTCCGGGAAATATGCTTGTTGATTACCTAACTAAAAAAATGTATTCAAAACCATTCGATTCTAATGGTGATATCGCTTCAACCGGCAAGCTTTCGCCTACTTTGTTAAAAGTTATAGAAAAGCAAGATGAATACATCAATAAAAAACCTCCAAAATCTACCGGGCGTGAGTATTATAATGAAATATTCATAAATAATATATTATCTAATTTGGAAGTTTATAATGAAAACATTCCCAATGAAGATATTTTACACACCTTTACTTATTATACAGCTTATTCAATTTATTTAAACTATAAAAAATTTGTTTCTCAAAATACTCAAATAGACGAACTATTTGTAAGTGGTGGTGGGGCTAAAAACAAATTAATAATGCATTATTTACAACGATTATTTGGTGAAAGCGTAAAAGTTTCCAATAGCGATATTCTTGGTATAAACTCCGATGCAAAAGAAGCTATCTGTTTTGCCGTATTAGCAAACGAAACTATTTCAGGAAATTCGAGTAACGTTCCCCCTGTTACCGGTGCTATAAAACCAACAATTTTAGGAAAAATATGTCTACCATAAAAGTTTTAGTAACCGGTTCTGCCGGTCAGTATGGTTCTTTCATAACAAAAGAGTTTTGTAAAGCATTTGAATTTTTGGGAACTTACCACTCAAACAAATCAAATTTATTACCAAACGTTAATTATACCAACTTGGATATAAATGATTTTGAAGCAACAACAAACTTAATTAATGAATTTAAACCAAATTTTGTGTTACATGCTGCTTGTTATGCTAATCCACAACAAGCTGAAGCAGCTACACCAAAACAAGTTTATAACACTAATGTAAATGCAACAATTAATATAGCAAAAGTTTGCGAAAAAATTGGAGCAAGATTAATCTTTCTTTCCACCGACCTTGTTTATGCCGGTTATAGAGGCTCAATGCTAAAAGAAGATGCAAAATTAATACCAGCATCACTTTATGCTGAAACAAAACTTATGGCAGAAATTAAAATTAAAGCAAATTCTTCAAATTATACCATTCTGCGTAATTCACTTATGTATGGGATTATGGATGAACAAAGTGCAAGTGCATTTAACAAACTTTATCACAATCTCAAAAATGGTAAAAACTTTAACTTATTTATTGATCAATTTCGAACTCCTCTTTCTTTTAATGATGGTGCACGTTTACTAAAAGAACTAATAATAAAGATAAGTGAAAATAAAGCAATATTATTAAACGATATAGCAAATTTTGGAGGAAAGGAAAGAGTTTCTCGGGCAGAAATGGGTGATATTTTATGTGAAGAAGCTGGATTAGATAAATCCCTAATAAATAGAATATCCATTAGCGAGTTTACACAAATAGCCCAAGTACCGGATGTATCTATGAATACTGAAAAGATACAGCATATCGGATTAACTGCATTAAGCGTAAGAGAATCTATTAAAGAAATACTCACTTCATTAAATAGATAGAAATTAACATTTTTTAACAATTAATATAAATTAAATTGAAACATTTCAATTTTTACCTTTGTAAAAACAACGTTAAACAAGTAAATAAAACTTTTCGCGAGAGGAATAAGTGGAAATAACAGAATTAAATGAAAAGATAAGAAGAGAGAGTGAGTTCATTGACATTTTACTTACCGAAATTGGGAAAGTAATAGTTGGTCAAAAATCTATGGTTGAAAGACTTGTAATAGGTCTCCTTTCAAATGGACACGTTTTACTTGAAGGTGTTCCGGGATTGGCAAAAACCTTAGCAATTAAAACACTTGCAACATCAATGAAAGCAAAATTTCAACGTATTCAGTTCACTCCCGATTTATTACCGGCAGATGTAATTGGTACAATGATATATAACCAAAAAGAAGGAAATTTTGCAATTAAAAAAGGTCCTATTTTTTCTAACTTTATCTTAGCCGATGAAATAAACCGTGCTCCCGCTAAAGTTCAATCTGCATTATTAGAAGCAATGCAAGAGCGTCAAGTTACTATTGGGGAACAAACATATAAGTTAGAAGAACCTTTTTTAGTTTTAGCTACTCAAAACCCTATTGAACAAGAAGGTACTTACCCATTGCCTGAAGCTCAAGTTGATAGATTTATGCTTAAGGTTAAAATTGGTTACCCTACAATTGAAGATGAAAGAAAAATTATGAAACTAAATTCCGGAGCAGAATTACCTACAATTAACAAAGTAATTACTCCAGAAGATATTTTAAGAGCACGTAAGTTAGTTCAAGAAGTATACTTAGATGAAAAGATTGAAAAGTATATCTTAGATATTGTATTTGCAACACGAAATCCAAAAGAATATGGATTAGAAAAATTAGCAGATTTAATAAATTTGGGAGCATCTCCTCGTGCAACAATCAATCTGGCTTTAGGAGCACGAGCTATGGCATTTATTAAACGCCGTGGTTATGTAATCCCTGAAGATGTTAGAAGTATATGTTATGATGTTTTACGTCATCGTATTGCACTTACTTATGAAGCAGAAGCCGAAGAAATAACAACAGAAAACATAATTCAAGAAATTTTAAACACAGTTGAAGTTCCATAGTAGATAAATGCTTACAAAAGATATAATAAAACAAGTACGCCAAATTGAAATAAAAACTCGCGGTGTTGTTAACGAAGTCTTTTCAGGTGAATATCATTCGGTATTCAAAGGAAGAGGTATGGAGTTTTCAGAAGTTCGTGAATATCAAGTTGGTGATGATATTAGAAGTATTGATTGGAATGTTACTGCTCGTTTAGGACATCCTTTTATTAAAGTATTTGAAGAAGAACGTGAATTAACTTTAATGCTTCTTGTTGACCTTAGCGGCTCGTTAAATTTTGGGAGCATATCTAAGACAAAACAACAGATAGCAACAGAGATTAGTGCCATTTTAGCATTTTCTGCCTTAAAAAATAACGATAAGGTAGGTTTAATACTTTTTACTGATAGAATTGAAAAGTTTGTTCCTCCTCGTAAAGGAAAAAGCCATGTTCTTAGAATAATCAGAGAAGTGCTTTCATTTGAACCCGAAGGGAATCGCACTAACATTAAAGCTGCTTTAGAGTATTTTAATAGTGCAATAAAAAAGAAAGCTATTGTATTTTTAATTTCTGATTTTATAGATGATGGATACGATAAAATAATTAAAACTGTCTCTAAAAAGCACGATTTTGTATCAATTGTGTTAAAGGATCCTCGTGAACTTGATATCCCCTCTTTGGGATTAATTAACTTTATGGATTCTGAAACAGGTGAATTAAGATTTATTGATACATCAAACAAAAGTGTACAACAAGCTGTTATGAACAATATTCAACAAATTGAATCAAAACGAAAACAATTGTTTAAAACAAGCGGCATTGATACAATTAATATTTCAAATGTAGATTATTTAAAACCATTGATTGAATTCTTTAAATTACGTGAGAAAAAATGGTAAAATTTAGATATTTGCTGTTCATTTTAGTTACTTTTATTACATTAAGCATTAATGCTCAAGAAGCGTCTGTTAAAGCTTATACTGATTCTACAAGGTATTTTGTTGGTGATTTCATCACTTATCATATACAAGTAACACACGATAAAGCATTAACTGTTAATAAACCAAATGTTAAAGATAGCTTAAAAGATGCTGAATTAATAAAGTACAACAAAACTATAAAAGAACTTGATGATAAAACAGTTTTAGAAAGTTTTGATTTTACAATAGCTAAATATGATAGCGGCAACGTTATAATTCCATCAATTAAAGTTGAATTAATAGACAAAAAAAATAACATTTCTAATTTGTATACTAATAAATTAGTTGTTGCTGTTACAACATTAGATGTAGACCAGCAAAAAGAGATTATGGATGTTAAAGCTCCAATTAAAATTGATTTGGATTGGCTTTTTATTTCAATTGCCTTATTAATAATTGCAATTTTAACATTGATAGGATATTATGTTTATCGATATTATAAAAAGAGAAGGCTGATTCAACAAGGCATTATTAAGGAAGTTATAATTCCACCATATGAATTAGCATATAACATGCTAAGAGAACTTGAAGAGAAAAAACTTTGGCAGAAAGGTCAAGTTAAAGATTATCATACTGAACTTACTTTTATTGTTAGAAAGTATTTTGAAGATCAATTTAAGTTTAGTGCCTTGGAGATGACATCAGCAGAAATTTTAGACTATTTAAGACAAAAAAATTTCAAACTAATAGTTGCTCAAACTTTAGAAGCATTTTTTTCTAATGCTGATATGGTAAAATTTGCAAAATTTCAACCACTGCCTTCCATTAACGAAACCATGTTGAAAGAAGCTTATATGGTTATTGATGAATCTAAAGTTATTGTTGAAACTCCAAAACCGGAAGAACCTAATACAGAAAATGATACAGAGATTAAGGAGGAAGTAAAAAATGTTTAGTGACATTACTTTCGCCTATCCTGTTGTTTTGTATGCACTTATTCTGATTCCATTTTTCATTTATTGGAAAATTTATAAGTATAGAAAAAAACTTCCTACATTAAACTATTCCACTTTTAAATTATTTGGAAATATAAAACCAAGTATAAAGGAAAGAGTATGGTTTTTTCCTGATATTCTAAGAAGTTTAGCTTTTGCTGCAATAATTATTGCTTTAGCACGCCCTCAATCTTTTACAAGCGGTGAAGATATTTATACCGAAGGTATTGATATTGCAATGGTATTAGATATTTCCAGCAGTATGTTGGCTGAAGATTTTAAACCTAATAGATTAGAAGCAGCTAAAAAAGTAACTGATGATTTTATTGAAGGAAGAACATCGGATAAAATTGGTTTGGTTGTTTTTTCAGGAGAAAGTTTTACACAATGCCCTTTAACAATTGATTATGCTGTTTTAAGAAATCTTTTAAAAGATATTAAAAGCGGTATGTTGGAAGATGGAACTGCAATAGGTAATGCAATTGCAAATGGTGTAAATAGGCTAAAAGACTCAAAAGCTAAAAGCAAGGTAATTATCCTTTTAACTGACGGGGTTAATAATGCCGGGCAAATTGACCCTTTAACTGCTGCTCAAATAGCCTCTACTTTTGGTATTCGTATTTATACAATTGGTGTTGGGACAATAGGTCAAGCACCCTATCCATTCCAAACTCCATTTGGACGTAGATATCAAATGGTACCTGTTGACATTGATGAAAATATTCTAAAACAGATTTCCGCAACAACAAAAGGTAAATATTTCCGTGCGACAGGAAATAAAAAATTAGAAGAAATATATAAAGAAATAGATAAGATGGAAAAAACGCGGATTGAAGTTACATCTTATCGAAATGCTGCAGAACTTTTCCATGATTATGTATTAATTGGATTACTTTTACTTTTAGCAGAATTTTTATTAAACAAAACAATTTTTAGAAAACTACCAAACTAATTAAGCTTATGTTTAGATTCGGACATCCAGAATATTTGCATTTTTTATATGCTATTCCTTTAATGATTTTACTCTTTTGGTATATCTTAAAAAAGAGCAAAAAACAACTGCAATTATTTACTGATAAATCATTACAAAAAATAGTTATTCCAAAACTAAGTTACACAAAATACACTTTTAAATTTGCAGTATTTATATTAGCAGTAGTTTTGATAATTTTATCTCTTTCAAGTCCACAAGTAGGTGCACGTTTAACTGAAGTTAAACAACGTGGTATTGATGTATTCATTTTACTTGACGTATCTAAAAGTATGCGTGCTGAAGATATTAAACCAAATAGACTTGATAAAGCTAAATTTGAAATTTCTCGCTTAATCCAAAAACTTAGAGGAGATAGAATTGGATTAATTATTTTTAGTGGTGAAGCTTATGTTCAATTCCCTCTTACTTCTGATTATGCTGCCGCTAATCTTTTTCTAAACGCAGTTGATGAAAACTCAGTACCTCAACAAGGCACCGCAATTGCTTCTTCAATTAAAATGGCTCTTTCTTCTTTTAAAGAAGATGCTAAAACTGAAAAAGCTATTATTGTAATTACAGATGGTGAAGACCACGAAGGCGATATTGAATCCGCAATTGATGAAGCTAATAAAAAAAATGTTAAAATTTATACTATTGGTTTAGGTTCGCCAACTGGAACTCCAATCCCTGTTTATAGTCAAAATGGTGTACAATCTGATTATAAACGTGATAGAGAAGGAAATATAGTTATCACTAAACTTAATGAATCAATTCTAAAAGATATTGCATCAAGAGGTAATGGTAAATATATAAGAGGTTCCAATTCTGAAGATGAACTTGAATCAATTTATAATGAATTAGCTAAAATTGAAAAAACAGAATTTGGTACTACTAAAATTGTAGACTATGAAGATAGATATTACTATTTGTTAATTCCCGGCTTTTTGTTGTTAATATTAGAGGGATTTTTGACAAGCTCAAAAAGTAAGTTTTTTGAAAAACTTTTTAGGAAAGAATAATGAAATTTTACACACCGATGAAGTTTTTTTGCATTATTTTTGTGTTTTTATCTAATATGTATTTTGCTCAATCATCTGTTAGAAGTTTTAATAACGATGGAGTAGATTTATATAAAGATAAAAAATTTAACGATGCTGAAGTAAGTTTTAAGAAAAGTATTGAAAAAGATAATAATGTGTTTGAAAATAATTTTAATCTTGGTGCTACTTATTACAAACAAGGCAAATATGACGAATCATTAAAAGCTTATAATAAAGCTTTGTCTTTAACTCAAGATAAAAATCTTAAAGCAAAAACATATTACAATATGGGTAACTCCATGTTAAAGAATAAAAAATATGATGATGCAATTAATTTGTATAAAAACTCCTTAAAGCTTGATCCAAAAGATTTGGAAACTAAATACAACTTATCTTATGCATTAAAAATGAAACAACAACAGCAACAACAAAACAAAGATCAAAACAAAAACGACGATAAGAATAAAGATAAGAAAGACCAGAACAAGCAGGATCAAGACAATAAGGACGATCAAAATAAAGATAATAAGGATAAACAAGATCAAAATAAAAACCAAGATCAAAATAAAGATAAACAAGACCAGAAAAACGACCAACAACAGCAGCAACAGCAACAGAAAGATAAACTTTCTAAACAGCAAGCTCAGCAAATGTTGGATGCAATGAAAAATAATGAATCTGATTTACAGAAGAAATTAAGAAAGATAAAAGCAAAATCATCTTCAAAAGAAAAAGACTGGTAATAGTTAAATTGTGAAAATTATGATGAATTCAAAAATTATGCTTAAAAAGTTTGTTGTTTTATTTATAATCTGTTTTGGGTATCTTTCCCCCATTGCCGCCCAGCAGTTTACTGCATCAACAGATTACTCAAAAGTCGGAGTAAACGATAGATTTCAAGTATCATACACTTTAAGTGGTGCAGATAACTCAAATATAACAAACTTTAAACAACCTTCTTTTAACGGATTTAAAGTATTATCCGGACCAAATCAATCAAGCAGTATTCAAATTATTAATGGAAAAATGTCTGCTTCGTATTCATTTTCATTTATTCTTGTACCAACCGCTGTTGGTAAATATCAAATAGGCTCGGCTTCAATATCACAAAGTGGAAAGTCATTTAAAAGCAACGAACTAAGCATTGAAGTTGTGCAGGGTCAGTCCCAAAGGTCGTCCAACTCAGGGAACAATAGTAGTGATGATATTGATAAAGATATAAGTAAAAATTTATTTATTCTTGCTATACCGGATAAAAATACTGTTTATCAAGGAGAACAAATTAGTGTAACATTTAAAATTTTTACACGACTTAATATTTCATCTCCCCAGCTTTCTAAATTACCTCAATTTAATGGGTTTTGGACAGAAGACCTCGATTTACCCAACAATATAGTATTAACTGATGAAATGTATAATGGCGAAAGATTTAAAACTGCCGTTATAAAAAAAGCAGCTCTTTTTCCAAGTAAGTCAGGCTCTTTAACCGTTACTCCATTTGAATTAAAAATTCCTGTTGTTTATAAGAAAAAAAGAAATTCACGCGATCCATTTAACGATTTTTTTGACGATCCATTTTTTGGACGAAGTGAAACAAAAGAAGTTCTTGTTCGTTCAAACTCGGTTAATATTAAATCTATCCCCTTACCTACAACAAACGTTCCTGCTTCATTTAACGGAGTTATTGGTAGCTATACATTTGATGCAACTATTGATAAACAAAACGTTACACAAAACGAACCATTTACTTTAAAATTGGTTGTATCAGGGAAAGGAAATATTCAACTTGTAGACATACCAAATATTAAACTTCCTGGTGGTTTTGAAAAATACGACCCAAAAACATCGGATAAAATTAATAGACTTGGTACAATATCAGGACAAAAAACTATTGAATATTTAATAGTACCTCGTGTTTCGGGACAACATAAAATTGCACCCATTGAGTTTTCTTTCTTCGATCCGAATAAAAAATCGTATGTCACTTTAAAAAGTCCAGAGTTTTCAATTAATGTTGCCAAAGGAAATGGTTCTTACGATGCAGCCGGTTCCGGATTAGCAAAAGAAGATGTTCAATTATTAAATGAAGATATTAGATACATTAAAACAGATTTAAATGATTTAACATATCAAAACGATTTTTCAATTCTAACAAATTGGTTCTGGTTCTTCTTAATTATCCCTGTTTTAGGATTATTTGGAGTAATTCAGTTCATTAAACAACAAGATAAACTTAATGGTAATGTACGATTATCAAAATTTAAAAAAGCTGAAAAAGCTGCCCGTTTACGGTTGAAAACAGCAAAATCATTCTTAGATAATAACGATTTCCCCGGTTTTTACAATAGTACTTATAGTGCGGTATTTGGTTACTTAGAAGATAAATTAAGCATTCAAAAAGCTGATTTCACATTAGACTCGGTATTAGAAGAACTTAAAGAAAAAAACATTGATTCGGATTTAATTGAGAGAGTTAAAGCGTTAGCCGAAAAATGTGAATTTGTACGTTTTGCTCCAAAAGGTGAATCACAAGAAACTGCACATACATTTTTTGATACCGCAGTTAAGTTAATTGTTGATTTAGATAACGGTATAATTAACAGGAAAAAGAAATAATGAAAACTATTAAACTAATACTTGTTTTATTTATACTAATATTTTCAAGCGTTTTGCATGCCGCTAATGATGAAGCATTAGATTTGTTAAAAAAAGCAAACAAACTTTATCAAGAACAAAATTATGAAGAAGCCCTAAGATATTACGAAAATATTTTACACCAAGGACTTGAAAGCAGCGAACTTTATTATAATTTGGGCAACACATATTATCGACTTGGCAAATTAGGATATTCAGTCCTATATTATGAAAAAGCATTAAAACTGTCCCCTTCTGATGAAGATATAAAATATAATTTAAGGATTGCCAATGCTCATTCAATAGATAAAATAGAAGAAATACCTCAAGTCTTTATTGTTGAATGGTGGAATGCTCTTGTTATGTCTTTTACAATAAATGGCTGGGCTGTTTTTGTTATTGTTGTTTTTATTATGTTTATCACTTTAATAGGTTTATATTATTATTATAGAAACAGTAACTTACAAAAACCATTGTTTTTTACTGGCACTGCAAATTTAGCAGTCTTAATAATTATTGCCCTCCTGTTTGCAACACGAATTTCGCACGAAACGAGTAATCAGTATGGAGTGTTGATTGAAAATAGTGCCAGCGTTAAGGTTTCTCCCGATGATAAAAGCAACGATGCTTTTATCATCCATGAAGGGATTAAATTTGTTATTGAAGACGAAGTAAACAATTGGTCAAAAATAAAACTTAACGATGGTAAAGTTGGATGGATAAATAATAATTATTTCAAATCTATTTAATTTTCATATTAATTTCTTTATTTTTCATAACCTAATAAGGATTACATTTGAAAAATAAAGAAAAAGCGGAATTTCGTAAAGCAAGTTTTACTGTTTTGGATGTTGAAACAACAGGTTTATCGCCCAAAACAAATAAGGTAATTGAAATTGGGTTAGTAAAAGTAGAAGAAGGCAAAATTACAGAAACTTTTTCTTCTTTTATTAATCCACAATCCTATCTTCCAAAGGAAATCACAAAATTAACAGGTATTACTGAAGATGACTTATATGATGCCCCTCTTTTTACTGACTTAATTTTTCAATTTAACCAGTTTATTGGCAACTCAATAATTGTAGCTCACAACAGCCAATTTGACACTTCATTTTTAAAAGCTGAGTATCAACGCTCGGAAGAAAATTTTTTAGATAATCCCGTTTTGTGTACATTAAGATTAGCAAGACAACTATTCCCTTCTTTACCGAGCAAATCATTAAAGGATGTAGTAAAATTCTTAAAGATTAAGCATAAAAACCTTCACCGTGCATTAGCTGATGCGATGGTTACTGCAAAGGTGTTAATTAAAATGATGGATATTTTAGAGGAAGAGTATAATATTACATCTATTGAAGATTTGTTAAACTTTCAAAAGTTACCAAGTAACAGCTCTAAAAAGTTAAAAATTACCAAAGGTGTTGGACACGATTACATAACTATACCTGATAGTCCAGGTGTATATATGTTCAAAAACAGTAAGGATAAAGTGATGTATGTTGGCAAGTCTAAATCCTTAAAACAACGTGTTTCAAGTCATCTTTCTTCAACAGCTGCAAAGAAGTCCAAAAATATCATTCAAAAGTCTTCTACAATTGAATATAAAGAGACACCAAGCGAACTAACTGCTTTACTGGCTGAATCGCAATTAATCAAATTTTATATGCCCAAATATAATGTTCAGCTTAAAAACTACAGTTCTCATTATTTTATTAAAGTTAAAACCGAACATGCCTTTCCTGACATTTCTGTTACTGAAAAAATCGAACTTGATAATAACGATTATTTTGGACCTTATAATAATCGAGAAACTGCAAAAAATTTAGTTGATGTGATTGACAAAGCTTTTTTATTGCGTGAATGTACTGACAGAGTTTTTGCAAAAAAGAAAAAATGCTATTTATATGATATCCATAGATGTATTGGTACTTGTATGCCTGAGATTGATAAAGAATTGTATTCAAATGAATTAAAAAATGTATATGATTTTTTATCCGGTCAAAATCAATTTGCAATTAACCGTTTGTTAGAAAAGATGAAACATTTTTCTGAACAACAAAAATATGAAGAAGCAGCAGAAGTACGCGACATCGTAAATGCAATTTTAAAACAAATCACAAGAACATCTATTATAAGCGAACCTGTTAACAAGGCAAAAGTTTTGTTAATTGTAACTTATGGAAATAAAAAAGATTACGTACTTTTACTTGAAGGGAAAATTTATATTAAAGACTTTATTTTGAATGAGAAGGAATTTTTTGAAACAGCCTTAGACGATTATTTTAAAAAAAATATTAATACTAAAATTGAGATAAATCAAAATGATTTAGAACAAATAAAAATTGCACTAACCTGGTTAGTATATAATAGAAATAAAGTAACAATTCATTACTTAAATGAATATGAATCAGCAGAAGAATTAATTAGTTCAGTTGGTATACCAAAAAGCAAACTCACAAAAAATTATAATAAAATAAAAAAATCAAAATAATAAGTATTATTGCAGCAAAAGCTTTAAAAGTATATGTCCTCAATTCCTTTGAACCCGAAAACCCTATAACAAAAATCTTAAAGATTGTATTGGCAGCAATTGCAATTAATATAGATGATGATAAAACATTTCCATATGTTACGTTATTAGAAATACCCATTACAGAAAGGATAGCTGCATCTAAACTTGCAATACCTCCAATAAAAGTTGCTAAATAAACTCCCCCATCTCCCAAATATTTATTTGCTAAACTTGATATAAATAGTATAATAGAAAATACTAATCCGAACTTAATTGCAAAGAACAGTTTAAATGGGTTAGTCAATTTTATATTTTCCTCATTCCCTTTGTGCGAATTTTTCCAAATATATAAACTCATATAGAGGCATATCCCAATAAGAATAAATATTGGAAAAAGCAATTGTACTCCTACATTAGGATTAAGTAAAAACACAATAAACAATACTCGTGGATACATAACAGTAGTTGCTAAAAGGATACCACTTCCAAAGTCATTACTTAAAGCTGGACTTTCTTTACTACGTTGAGAAAATGACAACGTAACGGCTGTACTTGAAGCCAATCCACCTAATAGCGATAAAACCAGAACACCTTTTTTAGTACCGATAATCTTAAATAAAACGTACCCAATAAAACTTATTGCAGAAATTAATACAACTAAATACCATATTTTAAGAGGATTCAATACATTTAATGGGTCAAAAGTTCTATCAGGCAGCAATGGAAGAATAATTAATGTAATAATTGCAAATTTAACAGTTGCAAAAATATCTTCTTCATCAATTTTACCGGCAAAGGCTCTAAATTTTGTTTTCATACTTAAAAACATGGTAATTATTACACCAATAGCAGCAGAAAACAATATATAATCCCAATAAACCATTCCCCCTAATAAATAAACCAATAATAAGGTTAACTCTGTTGTCCCTCCAAGATTCCCTTTTGCAGCAGTAATATAATACTCAATAGCCACTATTAAGCCAAACACTAAAAAACCTGTAATAAATATATATATTGAATAATTATCTCCTAATAAAGCGGCAATAAAACCCAATAATGATATTAAAGGAAAAGTTCTTATACCTGCAAAGGATTTTTGAAGAGGATTTCGAGCACGTTCTCTTTCAACCCCAATAAATAGACCAATTAAAACTGCAACAGCTATTTTTTGCCACATAATGGGAAGGGATTCAGATATAGTATTCTGGAATATTGTTTCCATAAATTTTTCTTAGTAATTTGGCTAATCAGCAATTAATTTAGAGCACAAATCAATATAATAATATTGTCTTTCATTATCAAAAACAAATTTATTTGCTGTTAACACTCCGCATGAAGCTAAGTTATCAATTTCAGGTTTAACAATAATTCTCTTGACACCATTAATTTCTTTTATTTCATTTATTAGAAGGGCTGTAATTATTTTACCATATCCTCTGCCAAGACAACTCTCCTCACCAATTAAATAATCTATACTATAAGTATTACCAATCGGTGGTAAAGAATACCAATCTTCTTTTGCAAAAAAACAATCATAGTATTGACAAAAACCGATTGGATTAGAGTTTTCGTATACAATAAAATGTTTAATAAAGCTGAATTCAGTATCCCTAAACCTAACTTCTCTTATCCACTCCTCTGGTTCGCTATACCATTTTTTTACATGGTCTTTAAATAACCAATGTTCAAACAAATTTATATCACTATCGCAAAATTTCTTAATTTTAATATTTTTATTGGCACTTAACATTGTTTATTATCTTGTCAATTACAATAATGAAAAATTAAAAAAAATCATAGATAATTTTAAACGGAATTTCACAGAAAATGGTATATCCTGTTCCCAACTTTAAAACCATATAAAACTTTAATTATTACCACAATATTAATTAAAGAGAAAAATACACATTAATTAAAATTAATAATTAAATAACTTTACTTAATAATAAACTTTGTTAAAACAAACCTTACAATAAAAGCAGTAATGCCAGCTAAAACAATATAAATAGCCAAATTTCGTAAAGAGTTTTTAGTAATAGTTAAATTAGAAAGATAACCTCGCCAACCACAATCTTTACAACGGTAAATGTTCCAAAAAGTAAAACGTTTAATGGCTTGTTCTTTCATCGTTCTTGCCCGAGATCTATGTAAAAAACCAACCTTACCACATTCAGGACATTTTTTAAAAACGGGATTAATAGAATAAATAATTTTTAAATCTTTCATACATCTTGAATTTTATTAGTAGATACAAAAATAATAATTAATAATAACTTAACATAACAATATTTTTCTTACTTTAATTATTTAACAACCAAAAGAGAATTAAACACATCGGCATTATTTAAAACATTAACAGCAGTATTTATCTGTTTATCGTGTTTTAATGATTCTTTAATTCGTGCATTTTTTCCAAACAACCTTAATGTAATTTCTTCATTAATTTTATTCAGAATATCAGTTTTGTTTTTTGTAAGTTCAACAGAGGTTAATCCTCTTGATTCTTTTAGTAAATTATCAATTTTATTTGTATAAATACTATCCAAACCATCTTCTTTTGCCTGTTTCTTTAATTCTTCTAACGAAGTTTCAAATTTAGTCTTAAAATTATATTTTTCTTTATGAATGTAATCTACAAATTCAGAGTAAAGCTTTTCATTTGATTCCTGCATTTGAGAATTACCCACTTGTAGATAATTTGCAAAATTAAAAAACACTCCTTGAGCAACCAATTCATTAACAATCTTAGAAGCAGACCTGTTCGTTACCATAGTATCAGGTTTAATTCCACCGGCAGAATAAACAACCCTATTACCATCAGTTTTGTATTCGCTTTTTTTCAAAAAGTTTTTATCACTCACAACTTTATTATTTTTACTGTAATCAATTTTTTGAATACATCTTCCACTTGGTGTGTAATACTTTGCAGTAGTAATCTTTAAAGAAGTTTTATAAGGCAAGGATAAAATTGTTTGAACCAATCCTTTACCAAAAGATTGCTCACCAAGAATAATACCTCTATCATGATCTTGAATAGCACCGGCAACAATTTCACTTGCACTTGCAGAACCATTGTTTACAAGAACAATTAGTTTTATATCACCGGCAATCGGTTCTTCAGCAGAATAATATGATTTAGTATTTAATGTATCTCTACCTCTGACAGTAACAATTAAAGAACCTTTTTTTAAGAATTTTTCACAAACATCAATTGCAGCATCTAATAAGCCACCCGGATTTCCTCTTAGATCCAGTATTATTGAATTAATTTTTTGTTGTTTTCGTAAATCAACAATCGCTTTTCTTACTTCTTCGCCGGCACTTATGGAAAAACTACTCAGTTTTAAATAAGCTGTGCCATCTTTGTCATTTAAAAATCCATAATAAGGTATATTTTTAATTTCAATTTCCTCTCTTACCAAAGAAAAACTCAATTCTTCTTCATTCCCTTCTCGTTTAATGCCAAGCTTTAAAATAGATCCAGGCTCTCCTTTTATCTGTTTGCCCAATATATTATAATTTTCTTTTGTTAATTCAGCATCGTTTATTTTTTTTATAACATCACCAATTTTAATTCCCTGCCTTTGAGCTGAATACCCCTCAATAAGCTCCAAAATAGTAACTTCATCGTTTCGAATACCAACAGTAGCCCCAATACCACCATATTTCCCTGTTGTTATTAAATCTATATCTCCTTTTTCCTCTTGTTCAATAAAAACAGTATATGGATCTAATGATTCTAACATTCCATCAATTCCGGCAGTCATTAACTCTTCAGGATTAATTTCATCCACATAAGTAGTGGCAACAAATTTATATACTTCACCAAATATGTCAATACTTTTGGAAAGTTGATAATAAAAATCATCATCCCCCCTAAAAAAACCGGTTACTAAAATAAAAACTAATGGTATTATTGCCCATTTTTTATTAAACTTTTTCATTATATCCTCTTCAAGATATCTGTTCTAATCTATTAATAATCTTTGAATGGATTTCATTAATTGATAAGGTTCCATCTAAAAGGCAGAATCTATCTTCTTTTTTCGAAATGGAATGATAACCTTTACGAACTTTTTCCCAGAAGTCTATAACAGAACTCTCAATACGGTCTAAATCATTTTTATTAAAATTTGCTTTACGTTTTTCTATTTCCTCTAAAGGTAAATCGATAAAAAATGTAATATCGGGTTTAGCCTTACCAACAACAAATTCATTCAAAGATTCAATAAACTCAATTGAAAGACCTCGTCCAAATCCCTGGTAAGCAGTACTTGAATCATGAAATCTATCACTTATTACAATATTTCCGGCTCTTAGTTCCGGTAATATTTTTTCATTTATTAATTGAGCCCTGCTTGCATAAAAAAGTAACAATTCACTTTCCATGCACATTTCATTATTTTTTTTATCTAAAAGAATATCTCTTATTTTTTCAGAGATTAAAGTACCACCAGGTTCTCTTAATATTGTAACTTTTTTGCCTTGTTTTTCAAAGTACTCAACTAAAAGTTTTACTTGGGTAGACTTTCCACAAAAATCTAATCCTTCAAATGTTATAAACATAAACTAATACTGTTTAATAATATATTCAATTTTATTTGGTTTAATTTCAATTATTGTTGAATATGGAGGAATTTTAAGAGTAGGCTCTAAAAACCCCAATGTATCAACAAATGCACTTCTAAAATCAATTACTGCTTTAATATCATTACTGTTCATCTTCCCTAAAACATTTATTCCTCCTCTCAACTTTACATCCACAGAGTTTGGAATAGGCTGTAATATGTAAGATGGAGGCACATCACCCGTTTCAATTAATACATTTGTAAATATTTTATCAACTATTTTTTGAATATCAATAGTTGCGTATACAAATGATGTATTATAATTCATCAAACCCATAATTTCTAATTCAATTCTCTCATGAATCTTTTTATCAAGATTGTTAAAAGTGTATTCTTTAGTGAAAATTGAATCCATATTTCTCAAAATAGACCATGGTCCATATACTTTTACAGAATCACGTGAAAGAACTATCTTATCAACTTGGTTAAACCCTTCTTTGAAGCCTAAATTAATGCGTGGTACAATCTTAAGATATTTTGTCCTTAACTTTTCCACATGTAAATTAATATTTTCGGGAATAATTTCTGTTATTTGGAAGTTTGAACTAAACCATGAATTATTTTCTAATTCATTTTTAGCATTAATACTATGTCTTCCAAATTTATTACGAACCCTTATAGAAAAATTTAAGTCTTTCGTTAAACTTAGTTTGGCTAACTGCCAGCCTTCTCCTTTAATATTTATTGTAACTTCTGAAGCATCAATCTTGCTTACTGCTATTGAATCTGTAGGCGTAATTAGCTTTATTGGCATTTTAATAGTAGTAAAATAATCCTCCTTGAGCGAAATAGTTCCCCATAAAACAACTGAAAATAAGAAGATTAACGAAATGGTAATAATATTGTTTTTCATATTTATAAAAAAATAGGTTCTCTTAAAAATAAATAATCTATTTTAAACAAAATAGATATATTTTATTGCTAAGATAACCTATATATTTATTTTCTTATTGAATTGAAATATTCAATTAATTGAGTTCTGTTTGCTTTTGATATTTGTCTTCCCTTTATTGGAAATTTATCAAATCTTCTCGCCAAATGTCTTAACTCGTGTACATTCATCTTTAATAAGTCAGTTTCAACAGGAATTTCTATTATTGAAACTTCTTCTTCAACAGAGATTTCAGACTGATTATTTTCAATAATAACTTCGTCAGAAATTTCTTTTACCGTTTTTTCTTCAACTGTTATATCTTCTTCAATGTCAGATAACTCAGGTTCTTCGACTTTTACACTTTCAGATTCCGAAGTACTTTCTGCTGGAACATCTTCAATTGGCAAATTTGCTTCTATTTCCGATTCAGAAACAACATTAGTCTCTTCTTCTTCATCACCAAATAAACTAAATAAAGACTCATGTTCAATTTGTTTTTTCTCTGATTTTACAGGCTTATGAATAATATCTTCAACAATTTTAATCTCTTCAACAGAATTGGTTTCAATATCTGCTGTAACTTCAGTCGGTTTATTTTTAGAACCTTTTTTTCTTCCTCTTTTAACTTCCGGTTCAACGGTCTTTTCTGTTACAACCGATTTTTCTTCATTTGTAACTACAATATTTGATTCAGTTCCGGGTGTTGCTTTTTCTTCATCAACATTAATTTCTGAAGTATTTTCAACAACGTCTTTGGGAAGAGAATCAACAAGAACCGATTCATCATCTTCACTTATTATTTCTTCAATTGAATTTATCTCAGTATCTTCTATTGAATAATCTTCAGTGGATACATCAGTTAGAATTTCGCCTTCAGAAACAGACTCTAAAGGTTCTTCAATAATAACAACAGAATCATCTGTCCTCTGTATTTCTTTTTCGGATTCTAAATCAGCTTCAATATTTAGTTCGTTATTTGGCTGTAAATCTTGAAAATCATCTTCATTCAAAGAATTATCAACTTTAATAGTCTCAATATCATCACTATTTTTTTCTGCGTGTTGATATTGAGGCTCTAATTCAGTTTCAACAAAAGTGTTTGAAATAGGCTCAATAATTTCTTCACTTTCAGAGATGATATCACCGGAAGCATCAAAATTTTTGTTTTTACCTTTTCCAGAGTTCCTTTTTGGTTTTCCAAAATTATTATCTAATTCAATAGAATTAATAAATTCATCCAATTGATCATCGGGTCTCGGAATTACATGTACAGCAATTAACTGCCCAACTCTTTTTGCAGCTTCTGCTCCGGCATCAACAGCAGCTTGAACAGCAGCCACCTCTCCGGTTACTTCAACTGTAACCATTGCAGCAGTAATTTTTTCCTTGTTAACTAATTTAACATTGGCTGCCTTAAGCATAGCATCAGCAGCCTCTATTGCTCCGATTAATCCTTTTGTCTCAATTAAACCGAGTGCTAATTTCATTATAATTTTGGTCTTTTAGGAAGAATAATTTCAACGTCTGAATGTGGGCGTGGGATTACGTGAACAGATACTAACTCTCCAACTCTTTGAGCAGCGGCTGCTCCGGCATCTGTTGCAGCTTTAACAGCACCAACATCTCCGCGAACCATTACAGTAACATAACCACCACCAATTGTTTCTTTACCAATTAGTTCTACTTTTGCTGCTTTTACCATTGCATCTGCAGCTTCAATTGCACCAACCAAACCTTTGGTTTCAACCATTCCAAGTGCGTCTAATGTCATAAAAATGCTCCCTTTTTCTGTTTAATTTCTTATCTAAAATAAAGTAATAAAATAAAAATGTCAATTATAATTTATTGTTATATATTAAATAATATTGTTTTCTTTCAAATAATCTTCTAATATTATTGCCGCAGCGTTTTTATCTAATAATCCTTTATCTCTACGCTTGCTCCGCTTTGTTACTGATTCAATAACCCTTGATTTTGCTAGTTCGGAAGTGTAACGTTCATCCATAAATATTACTTCAATTTTTAAACGTTTTTTTAATTCTTCTGCAAATTTTTCAATTTTTTCAGTAACTTGCCACTTGCTCCCATCTTCTTTATATGGATAACCCAAAATAATTTTTTCTATTTCATATTCTGCTATTAATTTTCCAAAATTTGACCAAAAATTGATATCGTTTTGTAATGTAGCAAGAGGAGAAACAAAAATCATCAAAGGATCAGTTATTGCTATACCAATCCTTCTTTCACCATAATCTATTCCCAAAATCCTTTTACCTATCAAATCTCTCTCTCGCTGCTATCAAATCTTTCAACAGAAAAAACGCCTCTGCAATTTTTAATTCTTTCAATCAACCTTTGTAAATGATCTAAATCCTTAACATAAACACTAATAACTCCAGAAAAATAAGACTTTTCCGAACTCATATTAACCCCCTTAATATTTGTATTTTTAAGCGAATTAATATTATTTGTTATTGCATTTAATAAACCGGGCGAATCTTCTCCTCTAATAGTTAATGCAGCAACAAAACTTTGGTCAATAGATGTTGACCATTCTACTCTAACCAATCTTTCATGCATTGAAGAGCTTAATTTTATTAAATTTACACAGTCTTTTCTATGAATTTTTATCCCATCTAATCGTGTAGTAAATCCTACTATTGGATCACCGGGAATTGGATTACAGCACTTTGCATAACTGTAATTAATACCTTTAACATCTCCTTCAATAATTACTCCTCCCACATCAGTACGTGTGCTGTTTGCAAACTTATCAAATTTCAAATCTGTATGGACATGAGAAGAACTTTCTTCGTTTTCTTTAATTATTTCTTTTAATAATTCTTCTGCTTTAATTTTTTCAAGTGCAATTGAAGCAAAAAAAACATTGTGATTTTCAAATTTTAATTTTCTTATTAATCTGTTTAAATCATCTGAAGAAAAAACTTTTTTTACTTTTTTTAACTTCTTTTCCCAAAGGTCTTTTCCAACTTCTATTAATCGTTCTTCTTCTTTGTTCAAATACTTGTGTATGTTGGATTTTGCCTTATGTGTTTGAACAAATTGAAGCCAGCTTTTATTTGGATGTTGATTTTTTGAAGTGATAATTTCAACTTGATCACCACTATGAAGAATAGTATCAAGAGGAACAATTTTACCATTTACCTTTGCACCAATACAGTGGGTTCCTATATTACTATGAATATCAAATGCAAAATCAACAGGAGTTGAATTGAATGGTAATTGCCTTAAATCCCCTTTCGGTGTATATATAAAAATCTCTTCTTGTGAAAGAGTAAGTTTAAAGTTACTAATTAATTCTTTTGAAGATTCGCTTTTTGAAGTGTTCTCAAATATATCTCTTGCCCAATTAACCCAGCCATCTAAATCCATATTTGTTCTGGTAATATTTTCTTTATATTTCCAATGAGCGGCGATACCACGTTCAGCAATTTCATGCATTTCACGTGTACGTATTTGAACCTCAACCAACTTCCCTTCGGGACCTATTACAGTATTATGAATCGATCTATAATTATTCTTTTTAGGGACTGATATATAATCTTTAAATCTTTCAGAAACATTTTTATATACCCCATTTACAGCCCCCAAGGCCAAATAACACAAAGTTGGATCGTTTTTTTCAAGAATTATTCTAATCGCCAATAAATCAAATATTTCTTCAAATGATTTATTTTGGTTAATCATTTTTTTGTAGATACTATATAAATGTTTAGGGCGCCCACCTATTTCATATTCAATTTTATACTCATTTAGCTTTTCAAAGATGGGAGCACAAAATTTCGCAATATAGTTCTCTCTATCTTTCCTTGTATTCATTACTTTTCGAGCAATATCGTCGTAAGCTTCTCTATTTAAATACTTAAAGCCTAAGTCTTCCATTTCCCACTTTATTTGTCCTAAACCCAATCGATGTGCAAAAGGAGCATAAATTTCTAACGTTTCTCTTGAAATACGCATTTGCTTTTCAGGAGAGCAGAAATTCAGTGTACGCATATTATCTAATCTATCAGCAAACTTAACAAGAATAACACGGACATCGTTAATCATTGAAACAAGCATTTTTCTATAATTTTCTGCTTTTTGAATTTCAAGCCCTTTAAATACACCACTTATTTTTGTTACACCATCTACTATATCCGCAACTTCTTTGCCAAATTCTTTTTGAATAAAATCTAAATTTACGTTAGTATCTTCAACAACATCATGTAATAATGCACTAATTACCGAAATATCATCCAATGGTATTTCTTTTGTAATAATTAATGCTACTTCATAAGGGTGAGTAAAATAAGGAGCACCTGATTCCCTGTAATCATTTATATGGGATTCAAAACTCAATGTAAATGCTTTTTTAACTAATTCTTCACGAACTGAAGGAAGACTTGCTTTACATGCTTCAAGAAGTTCATCAAGCATCTTTTTCTGTTTTAAGGGAGTAATTACCATACAATAAAAGTCTAATTAATCTTAATTAACTAAATATGATAAAAAAATTCCCTTACATAATCAACTTATTTTTTTAGTTTTTCCAACATCTCAGTTCTAAGTTTTTTTACTCTATCTAACCTATCACCAAGTTGGTCTTCAACGTATTCACTTAAGTTTTTTATATTTATAATTGCATCACAATATTCTTTGGCTTTAGAATAATTCTCTAACGATGCATACTGCATGGCTATTTTGTGTTTTATTTCTATTTCTAACAAGTGGTTGTTTCTACCGGATGAAAATATTGAGTTTAATACTTCACTATAAAGTCTTATAGCTTTATATTTATCAACATCAACATAAATGCGGGCTAAAGACTGCTTAAAAAGACGATTATTGGGATATTTGGCTAAAATATCTTGACAAACCCTAATTGCATTTTGATACTCTTTTCTTTCAATATATATCCAAACAAGACTATATGCACCTAAAAATCGAGAATATGTATCTTTGTTTAGCGATTTTTCAATTAATCTTCGCCCCAATTCTCTGTCATCCGAAATAAATGGCAGCCAAGTTAACGACTTTGTTTTAGCACTTTTCCAGTAATAATAGGTTCCAAGTGCTATATAAGAATCATAGAAAAGTGAGTCTATATCTATACATTTTTCATAATACGAAATTGAAGATATACCGTTAGTAATTGCGGTAAGGTAATCTCCATTCATTCCCTTAAAATAAGCATAATAACCATCAGAAAGAGCCATAAAATAATTATTCCACAAGTCTTTCTCATCAGCATCATATAAACTATCACTCAAATGGCGTGCATCTTTTAATAATTTATATACATAATCGTCATTAAATCTCTCGCCAAAATCAACAGATTCTGCTATATCAGTTATGGCAAGATAAATTTTCCCAAAAGGTAGTTTTGGAAACTGTTGATCAAGAATTTTAAATTTCTCTTTAGCAGAATTGTAATTCTGATTTAAGACATTATTTATCCCTGTTTTTATAAGAGCATCAACCGTTTTGTTAGGATATCCTTTTGCAAAAACACAATTTATAGAAAAAGCCAAAACCAATAAAATTTTACTATAACGTACCAAATGTTCTATCCCCTGCATCTCCTAATCCCGGTAAAATAAATCCATTTTCATTTAATTCTCTATCGTATGAAGCAGTAAAAATTAAAACATCAGGATGATCTTCTTCAATTTTTTTTACTCCTTCGGGTGCAGAAATTAAACTTACAAAAGAAATATCTTTTGCTCCTCTTTTTTTCAAAGAACTAATTGCAGCAGATCCACTCCCGCCGGTTGCAAGCATTGGATCTAAAACTAACACTTTTGAAACATCCAAACTTTTTGGAGTTTTATAATAATAGTCAACTGGCTGTAAAGTTTTTTCATCTCGCTGCAAACCAATATGACCAACTTTTGCATCTGGAATCATTTCAGTAAAAGCATCTACCATACTTAACCCCGAACGTAAAACCGGAACTAAGATTGTTGGATATTTTAATCTAAAACCCTTAGTAGTTTCAAGCGGAGTAATTACATCTCTTTCAACTAATTCTAAATGTTTTCCAACTTCAATTGCTAAAGCAAATGAAATTCTTTTTAAAGCTAATCTAAATTGATACTCTTTAGTTTCCTTATCTCTTAAGTAAGTAATATCCCTTTTTACTAAAGGATTTTCTAAAACATATAACATTTTATTTTCCTATTTTGATTTTTTGTCCAAGCAAATTTAACAAATTCACAAATGGTGATATAGGTGGAGAATAATTAAAAAACGCCTCAGATAATTTATCTGCATTAATATTGTTCTGAATCATCAAACTTATTTTATCAGCATAATTTGATGCTTCTAAACCACCCATAAATTGTGCACCGTATATCATTTTCGTATTTTTATTATATAAAATTTTACCAAATACTCTCCTGCTTCCAGGAAATATTTTAACTAAATTATCAGCAAAACCACTAACTACCCCATATTGAAGTTTGTTAGAATTACATTCATGCTCCATTAATCCAACAGACGAAATAACAGTATCAAAAAACTTAAAACTAATATTTTTAATAACTTGAGGATAATAATCATTTCCACCGGCAGCATTACAACCAGCCACATATCCAGTCTGTCTTGCAATTGTAGCTAATGGGAAATAATCAAATTGTTTTGTGATAAAATTTTGCAATTCAATATTATCACCTGCCGCATAAATATCATAGTCATTAGTTTTTAATTTGGAATCCACCCGTATTCCTCCCAATTTTCCAGTAGTAATACCGGCTCCAACTGCTAATGTATTATTTGGTTTTACCCCTGTTGTTTGAATAACATAATCAGTTTCTATTGTACGCCCATTGATTTTTAAATATCTTATTTTGTTATCAGAAGAAATAAAATTTATATTTTCAGAATTCCCCCAAAACTCAATATTTAGATCTGATAATTTATCTTGCATGTAACTCGATATTTCTTTTCCAAAACTAATTAATGGTAAACTTACCTTATCAATTAAATTAATATTATAACCGGACTGTTTTAATGTTTCAGTAATTTCAAATCCAATATACCCTGCCCCAATAATTGAAATATTTTTCACTTTATTCAATTTTAGGAATTCAGATATTTTTAAATAATCGCTAATATTCTTTATACTCGAGAAATTTACCGGTTGGAAACTAAGATTTTCAATTGGTTCAACAAACGAACCGGTAGTTAAAATCAGTTTATCATAACTTTGTAGCTGTTGAGTAGAGTTGAAAAAATTAACAACTAATTGTTTATTTTTCCTATCAATATTAATAACCGGAGTATTAACAAAAACCTTAACCCCTTTATCTCTTAAAAACGAATCAGCATCAAAAAAGATAGTTTTTTTATAATCATCTATGGTGCCATCAAAAAGATAGGGTATTTCGCAAGTACCGGTTGATATAAATGGACTTTTTTCAAACAGAATTACATCGGCATCCGGATTGATACGTTTTGCTTTTGCTGCTGCTGCTGGACCGGCAGCATTGCCACCTATTACAATAATTTTTGTTCTATTTTTCAGAATTATTAAGTCCATTTTAATTAACCTCAAATATATAATTTTTTTTTATTTAAAAAAACATCATGTCATATTTTGATAAAAATTATGAGTTTTTTAATTAAAATTTCTCAATATTAATAAATTGTTAATTCTATATTTATCAAAGTTGCCATATTGTTTTTTTTTGCAAATAGACTTAGATTTTATAGCTGAATTTTAAAAAACTAAAAAAACAATACGGTAATTAAACTATGTTTAAATTTTTAATCCCAAAAGAAGACAAATATTTCGATGATTTTAACGAATTAATTTCTAACGTAAACGAAATGGCACAGTTAAACAAACAATTATTTACAACTTTGCCTTATAGTTATGAAACAATTCAAAAAATTAAATCATTAGAGCACAGATGTGACGAAGTCTCTTCAAAAATAATCAAACGATTAAACAAAACTTTTATCACACCTTTCGATAGAGAAGATATTTTAGCTTTAACAAAAAAGATTGAAGGCATCAGCGACGCAATTAAGTCCTTGGTTATACGAATTGAAATTTATAGTTTTTCTACAAAATTAGAATCATCCGATAAAATGGTTGAAATGATTGCTTTAGCCGTTAAAGAATTAGCCACTGCAGTAAAAGAATTAAAAAGTGGTAAAAACACAATTAACGAAATCAGAATGGTAAAAGATATTGAAGCTGAAGCTGATTTGGTTTTCCAAAACACATTAAAGAAAATCTTTGCAGAAGAAAAAGACATGCTTGTTTTATTACAGAAAAAAGAGATGCTCGAAATGTTAGAATACACAGTTGATAAATGTCAACAGTGTGCAAACCAAATCTTAACAATTTACATTAAAAACAGTTAATTCCCATGATAATATTCCCTCTTATTATAATTTTTATGGCATTAATATTCGATTTTTACAATGGAATGAATGATGCCGCAAATTCTATTGCTACTGTAGTTTCTACAAGAGTATTAACTCCAACACAAGCCGTTATTTGGGCTGCTTTTTTTAATTTTGTTGCCGCTTTTGTATTTGGTGTTGGTGTTGCAAAAACAATTGGCGAAGGGATTGTTGAAACAAACATTATTGATAATACAGTAATTATATCTTCACTTATAGGAGCAATTATTACAAGTGCTACGGCAACCCATATGGGATTACCTATAAGTATTTCACATGCTATTATTGGTGGACTTGGTGGTGCAGCTTTTATAAAAGCAGGGGCTTCTTCTATAATTGCTTCTGGCTTTATAAAAGTATTTGTGTTTATATTTTTAGCTCCAATTATTGGTTTTGTTATTTCCATTATTTTTTCAATAATAACAATGTGGATTGTTAGAAATCAGGCTCCTCATAAAATTGACGGATACTTTAGAAAACTTCAATTACTTTCTGCAGGTTTGTACAGCCTAAGTCATGGTTCCAATGATGCTCAAAAGACAATGGGTATTATTACTTTGGTTTTGTTCACAAACAGTATGATTCCTTCTTTTGAAGTTCCTTTTTGGGTTATTATTTCAAGCCATTCTGTAATTGCCTTAGGAACAATGATAGGTGGTTGGAAGGTAATCAAAACTTTAGGTATGAGAATGACAAAACTAAATCCTTTTGGAGGTTTTAGTGCTGAAACATCTGCTGGAATTACAATTATTTTTGCTACAATTTTTGGAATACCTGTTAGCACAACTCATACAATAACAGGTTCTATAGCAGGTGTTGGAATTTTAAAAGGTGCTAACGGTTTACGCTGGGGAGTTGCCAGAAATATTCTTTGGGCTTGGGTTTTAACTATTCCATTATCAGCATTTTGTGCAATTTTATCATACTATTGTGTTAACTTTTTAGTACATTTGTTTTAATTAATTAAAACAAATTTGTATGAATAAAAATATAAAGCTTTTTCATAAACTGTTATGCGGATATTTAATTGCATGGCAGTTTATTTTTATAATTACTGTTTATTTAAACAGTAGTTCATATAATTTTGTTAATAAAGCTCACTCTCCTCTTTCCATTATAGAAAGTTCTGATGTAAGTTTTTCTATTGTTAATTTACCTTCAAAAACAAAAGACACTACTAACAGAAGCATTCTTACTGTTATTGGTTACAGTTTAGATTTTACAATTGAATCTAAAATCACTTGCACAAAATTAAAATCTATTGTATACAATAATGAGTTTTCTCTTCCTGCACATTTAAGTGCCCATCCAAATAAATATAGTTTTAGAGGTCCCCCTTCTTTCCTTAGCTAATATAATTTAATTAACTTTTTTAAATTAATTTCCTAAGGTGAATTATGTCAACTAAAAATGTTGAAGTAAAAGAACAAGAATCGTTTGGCAAAAAACTTGCAAGATTATGGCCTGTTTATTTAATGGAAGGTACTGTATATCTCATAATAATTGCAATTATCGTTCTTTTGTTTTTTTAAGATGAAAATAACGAGTTCCATTTTAAGCCCTCACAAATTGTGAGGGTTTTTTATTATGCTTTCATTCAAATAATTAAAATTCTATCTTTAAAGTAGAATTATTATTTCTTAAATTTATACTTTACTTAAATATAATTATGTCTAAAAATATTAAATTCGATATTGTAGTTGCCGGAGCAGGAATAGCTGGAATAAGTGCCGCAATTAAAGCTGCTCAATTAGGTTCAAAGGTTGTACTTTTGGAACATTTCAATTTTTTAGGCGGTATGAGTACAGCTGGAATGGTATCGCCTTTCATGAAACATTCTATTAACAATGAACCTCTGGTTAAGGGTGTATTTGAAGAAATTGAAATAGAAATGAGAAAACAGCATGGAATGATAGACAACGGTTTTTTTGCAAACTCTTTCCGTTCATCCGTATATAATTTGCTGACTAAATATAGTGTTTCAATATTAGTTAATTGTGAAATTATTACAATAAATAGAACGATAGATAAAATTGACTCGATTACTGTTAGCGTTTCTGGAATTAAAAAGGAAATTTTTGCCGATGTATTTATTGATACAACCGGAGATGCTCAATTAGCTTATTTGGGTGGATTCCCCTATTCAAAAGGTGATGAAAAAACCGGGAAACTTCAAGCTTTAACTCTATTTTTTAGGATGGGAGGCATTAATATACCAAAGGCTTTGGACTATGTAAAACAGAATAAAAGCGATTTTTTTAGCTGGATGGATTTCGATTTTGATTTGAACAAAATTATTTCGGTTGCAGGTTATTTCAGTAATATAAGACAGGCTATTATAGAAAATCGTATTTCTTCTGAGATGCAATATATATTTTATACTACCCTTCCTGAATCTGGGGAAGCTTCATTCAATACAACAAATATTTTAGGATTAGATGCTTCTAATTCATTTGAATTAACACAAGCTGAGCTTATTGGAAGAGAACAGGTAAAACAGATTACTAATATTTTAATTAACGAAATTCCCGGATTTGAAAATGCTTATTTACTCGAAACAGCTTTGCAAGTGGGTGTAAGAGAAACAAGAAGAGTTATTGGGGATTATATTGTCACCGGCAATGATATAAAAAAAGGTCAAAAATTTGATGATTCAATTGCAAGAGCCTGTTATGGAATTGATATTCACGGACAAAAAGATGAATCAAGCGTAATGGATGATTTGCCTGATGGAGAATACTATGAAATTCCAATGCGTGCTTTAATTGTTAAAGAGGCTAAAAACCTTCTTGCAGCAGGCAGGTGTATTTCGGCAACAAGAGAAGGACACGGTGCTTTAAGAATAATGCCTACTTCCTCTGCAACCGGTGAAGCTTGCGGAGTAATTGCAAGTATTGTTGCAAAAAATAACTATGTTGATGTACGAGAAGTAAAATATGAACAAGTAAAAACCTTTATTAAAGGTAATATTACGGAGAGATAGAATGTCAATAATTTTTGGGACTGATGGATGGCGGGCTTTATTAGAAAAAGAAATAAATTTTGAAACTGTTAGTATTGTTGCTCAAGCTTTTTCCGATTATCTTTTAAATAACACAAAGGCTCCTTCTGTTTTAATTGGTTACGATAATAGAAAATATTCAAAAGAATTTGCATGGACTTTTGCTAAAGTCTTAGCAGGGAATAATATTAAAATAGGAATTAGCAGTTCTATTATTCCAACTCCTATTTTATCGTTTAACGTTAAACATTTTAATTATTCAGCAGGTGTGATGATTACTGCTTCACATAATCCTTCTGAATATAATGGAATAAAATTCAAATCATCTTATGGTTCTCCTTTTTTTACTGAAGAAACAAAAAAAGTAGAGGAATTTTTATTCAAGTCAACTATCAAAGAAAGTAATGAACTAATTACTGTTTATGATTTAATACCTACTTACAAAAAACAACTACATAAATTGGTTGATATTGATAAAATTTGTAATTCCGGGTTACTATTTGCCGCTGATTCAATGGGTGGTGCCGGTCAAACAATTATCAATCAACTATTTGATAAAGACGGGATTATTAATACTATATTTGGAATACCGAAAACAGATTTTTATGGCAGATATGCCGAACCAATAGAAAAAAATTTAACACCCCTTTCGGATTTTCTAAAAAACAATAATAAATATGCTTTCGGTATTGCTAACGACGGTGATGCAGATAGAATTGGAATTTTGTTGGATAATGGGGATTGGTTAAGTGCCCAAGAAACTATTCTTTTAATTACCGACTATCTTATAAATGGGAAAGGAATTACTGGTAATATTGTAAAGACATCATCTGTAACCGATAAATTACGAACAAATTTTGAATCAGTACAACGAAAAATATTTGATGTACAAGTTGGATTTAAGTATATAGCAGAAAAAATGATTCAAGAGGACATTGTTTTTGGTTGTGAAGAAAGCGGCGGCTATGGATATAAAAATCATATTCCGGAACGAGATGGTATATTAAGTGCTTTTATTTTGATGGAAATGTTAGCTGGTTCAAAATACACAAAACTTTCAGAATATGTTGCTAACAAGAGAGAAACATTTGGTAATATATATTATGATAGGATAGATTACCATTTTAATAAACCCAATAGAACAGAACTTCTTCCAAAATTATTTAACAATCCCCCAAAAAATATTTGTGGTTATGCTGTTACAAATATAGATTCATTTTGCAGCAGTAGAGGTATTATTAATGGTCTTAAATTTAGATTGGAAGGTAATCCAAGATGGTTGCTTTTACGGGCATCTGAAACGGAACCTTTGATGAGAATATATTCAGAAGCTGAAAGTGATGACGAAGTAAAAAATATTTTAGAGTTTGGAAAAAAAATTGTGGATGAAAATTAAATGAGTAAAAACAGTATTATATCCCTAACTAACGCAACTGAAAAACTTAAATCAGTAAGCGAAGATTTTGCAATTATTCATAATCCGGATTATATCTTCCCCCCTTATGAAATAATCCCACTTGCAAAAAAGATTGCTTCAAAACGGGATCACCTTACAGCAATTGTTTCTGATATGGATGGTACTACCACTACAACTGAAGAATTATGTTTATACTCTCTTGAGTATATGGTAAGAATGATGAGCGGTAGGTTGACTATAATGGATTGGCATGGTTTAGATAAAATTATTGATTATCCTAACATTATTGGAAATAGCACAACTAAGCATGTTGAGTTTTTAATTAATCATTATAGTAATTTTTTCGATTCTCGATTTATATCAAAAGCTTATATTAAAGCTATTGTTTGGCAGTTAAATTTTGGAAAAGATAATGTACGATTAGATGAAATATTGAACAATATTAAGCTTTTTAAACTTGATAGTCTAATTGAAGATGAACAATTGAAGAAGATAAAAGATATTACTTCTCTGGATGAATTTGATACTAATCCATCTTTAATCTACTTACTTCAAAATTATTCTCCAAGTTTTGATAAAACTAAATTTTCATCACTTGTTAAATTAGGAATAGATATATACTATTATAAATATCATGAAATTTTAGCAAGAATAAAAAATGGTGAAAGCAAATCTGTTGCTTTAAACCTTTTTGGAAATGCAGATAAAAATCTTATTGAACCAATGCCCGGTATTCCAATATTTTTAGCGTTAATAAAAGGTTGGATTACTGATAATTTTGAAACATATGTTGACTTATTAATTTCGCAATACCAAGACAAGTGTGGCTCCAAATATTTCTATAAAAGTAAAAATGACTTAATAAATAATTTTAAGTCTATGGCAACAATTTTTAACCTAAACCCAATAAAAATTGGAATAGTAACTTCATCAATTTTTTATGAAGCTGATATTGTTTTAACAGAAGTTTTTAATGTGATTAAAAAGCAAATAGCAGAATACCCTCTTCCAGAGGAAACTAAACAAATGTTAATAAATAAGTTTGCTAATTATAATGCAGTTTACGATTCAATTGTTACTGCAAGCGATTCAAATGAAATACGACTTAAACCTCATAGAGATTTATATAGTATTGCACTACATAATTTGCATATCAGTAAAAATGATTTTATAAATGTAATTGGCTTAGAAGATAGCGAAAGCGGCACATTTGCAATTAGAGCTGCCGGAATTGGTTGTTGTGTTGCTGTTCCCTTTGCCCAAACTTCGTACCATAATTTTGAAGCAGCATCGTTAGTTTCAAAAGGAGGGTTAACAGAATTAATTCTCACTCATAATCTTTTTTTACTCTGAGGAATAATAATGAATAGAGTTTTTCATGTAATATCCAACACCCATTGGGATAGAGAGTGGAGATATCCATTTCAACGAAATAGACATATGTTAGTTGATATGATTGACCAAGTACTTGATATTTTAATAAAAGAACCGGAATATCGTGCCTTCCACTTAGATAGTCAAACAATTGTATTAAATGATTATTTAGAAGTTAAACCACATAAAAGAGAGATTATTGACCAACTTATAAAAGAAAAACGATTATTAGTTGGACCTTGGTATATATTGCCCGAAGAGTTTCAGGTGGGTGGTGAAAACTTGATACGCAACTTATTAATTGGACATAAAATTGCAAAAAGTCATGGGCGTGTTTCTAAAGTTGGATACTCCCCTTTTTCATGGGGACAAATATCACAGCTTCCTCAAATTTATGCAGGATTTGGTATTAACTTAATTATGTTTTATCGTGGCGTTAATTCAATTGATAGTCCCAAAGCGGAATTTTTATGGATTGGAGCAGATGGAACTAAAGCTGTTACTTCAAGATTTTCAACTATGCCTCGATACAATTTCTATTTTTATATTTATCGCCCTACTGTACATAATGAATTTTTTGCCGATGTTGAATATAAATGGAAACGTGGTGGCATCCCTTTTCATTTTTCTGATGACAAATTGCACAACGAAGATTATTTTATTATTGATCCAACAAGTGAATATTACCCTGAAAATATTCCAAAACAAGTAAATGCAATTATTGAAAATCAAGTAAACGACTTTACAACGCCCAATGTAATTTGGATGGAAGGACACGATTCAAGTGGTCCAAATATTAAAACCGTTCAAATTATTAAAGATATTAAAAAAGCATTCCCCGATTTAGATGTGGTTCATAGCACTTTAGAAGACTATTCTGATATGCTTTTAAATTCGGTTGATAAAGAAAACTTAAAAGTTGTTACAGGCGAAAGAAGAAGTGCACAGTATGATTTAAGAAGTGGTAATATGTATGGATATACTACTTCAGCAAGGATGTATTTAAAACAGATAAATTTTGATGCAGAAAGATGGATTCAGTTTTATGCTGAACCATTTAACACCTTTGCAGGATTTTTGGGTAAAGATATTAAAGATAACTATATTGATATTGCCTGGGAAAAGATTGTCCAAAATTCCGCACATGATTCCATTGGAGGTTGCAGCCTTGATGAAATTCACGAGGACATGGTAAATCGATATAAAAATTCAATTGAAATTTCCAAAGGAGTTTTTGAACGAGCTATTAAATATTTGATCAAACTAATCAACACAACAAATATTTACAATAATCCTCAACTAAGTGATTCATTTAAATTAATTGATATTAATATTAATGTAATTAACCCCACTAATTCTAATCGTTCGGAAATTACTAAGTTGTTTTTGGATATTCCAAAAGCTTATGAAATTAAGAATCCTAATTTTATAGATTGTGAAGGGAATTTATATAGATTTATTCCAACACATATTAAACACACTCAACCTGTTGTTGAACAGATGATTGATAGACCATTATATATGGATATGAATACTTATGAAGGATATATTGAACTATATGGAATTAATCCATTCTCAATAAAATCTCTTAAAGTTATTGATTATGAAATTACAGCTAAAAATAAAAATATAATTGATGAAACCGGTTTATGCTTTGAAAATGATAAGTTAAAAGCTTCTATAAATGGAAATGGTACAATTAATTTATATAATAAACAAAACAACTTTATATATAACGAAATCGGCTATTTTTTAGATGAAGGCGAAGAAGGCTTTGCTTGGACTAACGTTCCATTTGAGCCTATTTATAATACCTTAAACAGTAAACCTGTTATTTCAGTTATCGAAAACAATGAATTTTATGGAGCAGTTAAAATTATTCACAAATTAATGCTCCCTTCTAATTACGAAGATAGGAAAAACAAAATTGAGAATACTGAGTTAACTATTGAATTGGTTGTATCTTTAAGAAAACATTCTGAATTATTGGACTTTGACATTTTGGTAAATAACACATGCGAAAGTCATAGATTAAGATTTATGATTCCAAGTGGATTAAATGCAAAATCTTCTTTTGGTGAAGGCCAATTTGATGTTGTTGAACGTAGTTTAGAGCGTCCTGATACAAAAGATTGGGTAGAACAACCTATGTATGATTACCCTCTACATAATTTTATGGATATAACTGATGATACTAATGGTATTGCTGTAATTGTTGATGGACTAAAAGAGTACGAAGTATTAAATGATAAACAAAATACAATTGCTATAACCCTATTCAGAGCTTTTAGATTTATTATTGCTCCAAGTTCAAAACAAGATTACACTTTCCAAAAAGGGTCACAATGTTTAGGAACTAACAATTATAAAATATCTTTACTCCCTCATAAAGGAAATTGGGTTGATGGTGATGTTTATAATAAAGCAATTTGCAAAAACAACACGTTATCCATTGTACAAACCGGAGATAATAATAAAGGCGATAAAAGTGAAATCTGCTTTATGGAAATACTACAAAAAGAAATTCAATTTTCAGCAATTAAAAAAGCAGAGAGCAATCTTTTTAACGAGTATGTTTTTAGGCTTTACAATCCTACCAACAAAACAATTAAAAGTGATGTAAAATTTTATACCAAAGTAAATTCGGCAGAATTAGTTACTTTGGAAGAAGAAATAATAACATCCTTAGTAGTAAATGAAAACAAAATAGCAGTTGAATTTTTACCAAAAAAAATTATAACAATTAAAATAAAACTTTAATCAAAATTTTGGGTTAAACGATGATTAGCAACAAGTATGGACATTTTTCAGAAAATAAGCGTGAATTTATAATAACAGATCCACGAACTCCCCGCCCTTGGTTTAATTACATGTGGAACGAACATTACGGTGGTTTAATTTCGCATACTGGTGGTGGTTTCAGTTTTTTAGATTCACCACGTGATAACAGATTAACTCGTATGCGTTACAATTGTCTTCCTTGGGATAGACCGGGTCGTTATGTAATTATTAAAGATACTGAAACAGGAAAATATTGGTCATTAAGCTGGGCTCCTACAATTGATCTAAAATATGATTTATATGAATGTCATCATGGGCAGGGTTATACCAAAATTATTACTGAAATTTTTGGTATACGAGGAGAAATAACCTATTTTGTTCCTAATGATAGTGAAGCTGAAATATGGAAAGTTAAACTAACTAACCTTGAAGAGACAAACAAGAAGTTAGAAGTCTATTCTTTTACAGAATTAATGATGGGAAATGCTCTTAATGATATCATTAATCAGCCAAATGATAAACATTTTACCGATATTCATTTTGATAATGAACTTTCAGGATTAGTTGCTACAAGACGTTATTGGGTATTAAATAAAAAAGTTTCAGTTGCCCAACCAAATATTGCTTGGGGATATAATTTGTTTTTTCATCAAACACTTCCTATTTCGGGTTTTGATGGAAGTTTAGATAAGTTTATTGGGAAATGGCGTTCAGAAGCTAATCCAATTAGTATTGAAACCGGTATTATGAGTAATACAGAAATTACAGCCGGTGACCCTGTTGCCGCACTACAATCGAAAATTGAGCTTAATTCCAAAGATTCTTTAGATTTTGCAGTTGTTATGGCGGTAATAAAAAAAGAGAACTCTGTAAAAGAATATATTACTGAACACAAACTAAATATTTTTTCTGCAATTGAAGAAAAATATTCAACATTGTTGAATTATTGGAATAATTACTTAAGTCATGTTAATGTCGAAACCCCTGATGATAAATTTAATACAATGATTAGTGTTTGGGCACAGTATCAAGCGGCAGTTACATTTGATATGGCTCGTAATTCTGGTTATTATCATGGAGGACTATTATTCGGTACCGGAATGCGAGATCAGTTTCAAGATATAATTGGAACAGTAATGGTAAATCCAGAACGCGTTAGAGCCCGCCTGTTAAACGCTTTACGCTTTCAATTTAATGATGGCTCAACACTTCACAATTTCTTTAAACTAACCGATTGGGGTGAAAGAACAAATCATTCAGATACTCCCCTATGGGTTCCTTTTGGCATAATTGAATACCTAAATGAAACCGGCGATTTTTCAATACTTGATGAAGTTGTTAAGTTTTATGATGAAGGAGAAGCAACAGTTTATTCACATTTAGTAAGGGCTTTAGATTTTGCAATTTCTGCAACTACTGAACGCGGCTTACCAAAAATAATGAATGGTGACTGGAACGATACACTTGACCATGTTGGTCCGCTTGGTAAAGGTGAAACTGTATGGGGTGCTTTCTTTTTAGCTTATGTAATTAAAAAAACTTTTGAACTGTTAGAATATAAAAAAGATAATGAAACTTTAACCAGATGGAAAACGGCTTACGATAAACTTACTAAAGTTTGTAATAATGACTGCTGGGATGGAGAGTGGTATTTAAGAGCATTTAGAGATAATGGCGAACCAATAGGTATTAATGCTCACAAACAAGGGAAGATTTTTGTAAATGCTCAAACTTGGTCGGTTATTTCGGGTTGTGCTCCTAAAGATAGAGCCGACTTGGCATTAACTGCTTGTGTAAAACACTTAAAAACTCCTTATGGCATGCAAATATGTTATCCAGCATACAGAGAGGTTGAGGATAATGTTGGTTTAATAAGCAGATGTGTACCTGGTAAAAAAGAAAACGGTGCCGTTTTTAATCATGCATCTTCATGGTTTGTATTGGCTTCAATATTAAATGGAGATATTGAAGAAGCATTTGATGTTTATTCAAAAATGTTGCCAATAAATTCATCAAATAATATTGATAAATATGAAGTTGAACCTTATGTTTTTGCTGAGTATGTTACAAGTCCTGAGCATGAAACAGAAAATCAAGCCAGCCACTCTTGGTTAACAGGATCAGCAGTTTGGATGTACAGAATTGGTTTAGATTATATTTTAGGATTCCAAACTTCATTACAAGGAATTACAATTGCTCCAAATATTCCGGCTTCATGGAATAAATTTACTGCAATTCGTAAATTTAGAGGAAAAACAATAAATTTAACTGTTGAAAATCCTGAAAACAAAAATAATACAGTAAAAGAGATTTTTGTTAATGACAAAAAATGTAATTCAAACTTTATTAAAGTTTCGGATTATGTAGAAAGCGAAATTAATGTGAAAATTATTTTAGGATAACATGACAGAAAATAATTTAACTCTTGGTTTAGTTCAATTCTCTCCTGCCTGGGAAAACCCGGCAGGAAGTATTGAAAAATTAGATATTTTGCTAAATAATCTAAATCCAGAAATTGATGTATTAATATTTCCGGAGTTAAGTCTTACAGGTTTTACCTTTAATTCAAAAAATTTAGCAGAAGATATTGATGGTATATCCACAAAATATTTTATCAATTTAGCCATTCAACATAAAAAGCATATTCTTGCGGGTATTATTGAACAAGATGGTAAAAGCATTTATAATAGTTTAATACATGTTGATTCAAACGGTTTAATACAAGCCAGATATAGAAAAGTTCACCCATTCAGTTTTGCCGGTGAAGAAAAATATTATACTGCGTCAAACCAACCAATAGTAACAAAAATTAAAGATTGGAAAGTAGGGCTTTCGATTTGTTATGATTTACGCTTTCCGGAATTATATCGTAAATATGCAAAAGAGAAGGCTGAATTATTAATTAATATTGCAAACTGGCCTATCAAAAGAATTACTCATTGGGATTTATTAACACAAGCACGTGCTTTAGAGAATTTATCATTTTTTATCGGCGTTAATAGAGTAGGAAGTGATCCTTCAAATGGATATAATGGACATTCAAAGGTTATTAAACCGGATGGAACTTTGGTAGCTTCATTTGACGAACAGGAAGGAATATTAATAAGTAAAATCAATAAAAACGATGTTGATTCAATACGTAATAACTTTAGTTTTTTAGAAGATATAAAGCTTTTGTGATTTTTTTTAAAAAAAACTATTTTTTTTGCTTTTATGAGGAATCTTACTTAACTTTTTTTTGTATTATTCGATAATAATTTATCTAATGGTGTTTCTTTATTCAAAAGAAATTTGTAATATTGTATAGCACATAATTAACAAACTATGATACTAATTATTATCCTAAGAGCTATTATGATAAGTTTAAGCAACGTTGCGAAAATCGTACTTTATTGTCTGATATTCTTCGTTTTCTCTTTCAATACAAATTTATTTTCCCAGCAAAAACAAGTTTTAAATGGACTTGATCCTTCAAAAAAAGTAACCCAATATATTTTAGATATTTGGCAAACTGATGATGGGTTACCCCAAAACTCAGTTCAGTCCGTAATACAAACTTATGATGGGTATATATGGATTGCAACTCAAGAAGGTTTAGTAAGGTTTGATGGAATTGAATTTAAGGTATTTGACACACGAAACACTCCGGAAATTAAAAACAATTACATTAATTATCTCTATGAAGACAGCCAGAAAAACCTGTGGATTTGTACTAATGGAGGTGGAGTAACAAAATATCATAATGGATATTTTGAAATATTCTTTACCGAAAATGGTTTTCCAAGTGACTTTATCAACTCTGCTACTGAAGATAAATCAGGGAACCTTTACTTTGCAAGTCACCAAGGTTTAATAAAAAAGACAGGAAAACAAACCAAACTTTTCAATACCGGTGATGGCTTGCCAATAAATTTATTAACCCAAATTAAAACCTCACGAAACAATAATATTCTAATCTGTACTGATGGTGGTGGTTTTTCTATTTATGATGGTTCGAGATTTAGAAATTACAATACTTCTAATGGTTTATCAGCTAACAGTATTCAATGTGTAATTGAAGATAGAAGTGGCAATATTTGGATTGGTTCTATTGGTGGTTTAAGTAAGCTAACCAACGGCTCAATAACAAATTATACTGAAAAAGACGGAATACCGGCTGGTGGTTTAACTTCCCTATTAGAAGATAGTAAAGGAACCATTTGGCTTGGTGGTACTGTTGGTGGTTTAGGACGATATAGAAATGGCAGAGTTGAATTGTTTACTTCTGATCAAGGATTAAGTAATAACTCGGTATTTTCATTATTTGAAGATAGTGAAGGAAGTTTATGGATAGGTACAAATGGAAAAGGATTAAACAGATTAAAAAATTCGAAGTTTACTTGTTATACAACAGCTGAAGGTTTAGGCAGCAACTTTGTTTGGGCTGTTACTGAAGATTTAAACGGTGATGTTTGGGTTGCTTCTAACGATGCCGGTGTAAATAGACTTACTAATGGTGTTGTAACCGCTACATTAAATGAAAAATCCGGTCTCCCCTCTAATAATGTTCGTACTGTTCTTGCTGATTCAAAAGGTGATATTTGGATAGGTACAAGTGGTGCAGGATTACATATTTACTCTCAAGGTAAAATTCGCCGTTTTGAACACGATGCGGAATTACAAAATGAATTTATGCGTGTTTTGTTTGAAGACTCACACGGTAACATGTGGATTGGTACAAATGGAAGTGGTATATCTATATATAAGAATGATAAATCGTTTAGAAAGTTTAATGAATCAGATGGTATGACTAATGGATTCCCAAAAGTAGTATTAGAAGATTCTAAGGGTACTATCTGGGTTGGAACTAATGGTGGACTTTTTAAATACACAAATGGTAGATTTACACTTTATGACAAAAACAATGGGTTATCCGGCGACTTAGTTCGTTCTTTATATGAAGACAATGAGGGTACAATTTGGGTTGGAACAAGTGGTACAGGTTTAACACGAATTAAAAATAATAAATTTACATCGATTACTTCAAAACAAGGATTAATTGATGACTTAATTTTTGCCATTTTGGAAGATTCACAAGGGTTTTTCTGGATAAGTTGTAACAAAGGTATTTTTAAAGTGTCCAAAGCTGAATTAAACGAAGTTGCTGATGGCAAAATTGAAACTGTTAATGCTGTTGCTTATGGCAAAGCTGACGGGATGAAAAGTGTTGAATGTAATGGAGGTTTGCAACCCTCTTCATTAAAAGCAAAAAACGGTATGTTATGGTTCCCTACTATGGCTGGTTTTGTTACAATTAATCCACAAAACTTGCAAAAGAATCAATACATTCCCCCTGTTGTTATTGAAGGCATTATGGTTGATGATGTATGGTTTGATTCTTATAAAGAAATTGATATTGATGCTGGAAAAGAAAGATTTGAATTTCACTTTGCGGGTTTAAGTTATTTATACCCTAAGAGTGTAAAATTTAAATATATGTTAGAAGGTGTTGATGATGATTGGGTAGATGCCGGAACAAGAAGAATTGCTTATTATACAAATATATCACCAGGAAGCTATACTTTTAGAGTTATGGCTTGTAATAACGATGGCATTTGGAATGAAACCGGAGCATCTTTAGAATTCTACTTTAGTCCTTATTTCTATCAAACTTATTGGTTTTATGCTATTGTTCTGATCAGTATTGGTTACGTTATTTATCGATTATATGATAATAGAATGAAAACAATGAAAAAACGCGAACAAGAACTTAAACAACAATTTGAGTTTGCGGAAGAAAGTAAAAAGCAATTGGAATTAAAAGAACAACAGTTAATTGCTGAAATGGCTAAATCAACTGAAGCTTTTGAAGTAATGGAAAAAGAGAAGAAGTATTTAGCTGATAGTGTTGCAAGAATGTTAACGGAAATGGATAATTTTGCAAACGGTGACTTAACAATATTTTTGCAATCTGACAAAGAAGATGATATTGCGAAACTATATTTTGGATTTTCGCAAGCTGTTTGCAGAATCAGAGAAATGTTTGGAAAGGTGTTACAAGTTATTGAGCATACTAACAAATCAACAGAACAAATTGGGGATCAAACTGAACAGGTAGCCGCAGGTACACAAGAACAATCCGCACAAGCTACCGAAGTGGTTGCCGCTGTTGAAGAAATGACTGTTAATGTTCAAGAAACCACAAGAAATATTAAATTTGCAGCCGAAACTGCTAAAGAAGCCGGGGCATTTGCTACACAAGGTGGTGAAATTGTTAGAGAAACAATTGGAAGAATGAATATAATTGCAGAGACTGTAATTGGTTCAGCATCAATAATTAAAGCCTTAGGAGAAAGCAGCAACCAAATTGGTGAAATTGTTCAAGTAATTAATGATATTGCCGATCAAACTAACTTGTTGGCATTAAATGCTGCAATTGAAGCTGCTCGTGCCGGAGAACAAGGACGCGGTTTTGCTGTTGTTGCTGACGAAGTAAGAAAACTTTCAGAACGTACTGCAAATGCTACAAAAGAAATCGCTAACATGATAAAACGTATTCAAAACGATACAAAAAATGCCGTACAGTCTATTGAAAAAGGAACAGATGAAGTTCAAAAAGGGAAAGAATTAGCTATTAAAGCAGATGAATCTTTATCTAAGATTATTTCTGGTGCCCAAAACATCACTTCAATTATTGATGATGTTGTTTATGCAAGTGAACAACAGGCTTCTGCAAGTCTTGAGATTGGTAAAAATATTGAAGCTATTAGTAGTGTAACTTCTGATACTGCTAAATCCGTTCAAGAAATAGTTTTTTCAATTGACGATTTACGGAACTTAACTTCAAATCTTCAAGAACTTGCTGCACATTTCAAAGTAAGCGATGATTGTGAAGTATTAAATGAATCAAATAATTCTAAAAGAAAAGAGCTAACATCAGTATATTGATGTTTTATCAATTTAATATTAAAAATCCCTTTCAAGTTTTCTTGGAAGGGATTTTTTTTGCATTCATAATATTTATTCGTTTTATTATGAAACATTATTTTAGTCATTAAATTTACAAACAAATAACTCTATTTATTCAGTATGAAAATTTTATTAGACATTGATGATACTGCCCTCATTTATAATAAAGAGTTAAAAGTCTATGAAGAACATCCAAGACTTCATGAACTTATATCTAAGCATACAGTTATTCTTTTCTCCGGCAATCCGGATATAGATAAATATTACAAACAATGGAAAGCAAAAGGATTTATTCCTAAAGGTGGATTAGATTTTCCAAAAGCTGATATACTTATAGATAATAATGATGATATGCATATTACTGAAGTGGAAGTGAAGGAATCATTCTCTTCTATTGATGAATTTTTTAAGAAATATAAGAATTCAAAATAGCAAGTCTCTGCTTTAGATCCATTCCGCCGGAATGGATATCTGTTTTAGGCTTTGTTCCTCTACCAATAGAGTCATTCCCTCCGGGAATGCCTTTAAAACTGATTATTACTTCTATATAATCAATGCTTAATTTCACACAAGACTGACTCTTTGAATACACAAAAACAAAACATCTACAAAACCAATTTCAATTTTTCGCTTTGGAAAAGCGAATCTATTGGCAGAAATTATAAATGAATCAATCATTCCCACTCCAGAGCGAGTGGGTCGAATTTTCTGTATTATTAAAACAATTGGAGACATTCAGCTACTGTTCGATTGAGCCCTTAATTAATAACTGTCAAAATAACTACACCCAAATAAAACTTGAAATGATATTATAAATAAAGTAAAAATCACTTACAAAATATTTTTTCCATATCTGCTGCACGTTCATAACCCAATTCTCGCGATTTTTTTAGATCGTTACATCCCCCACCAAAATCGAGCAAGCTGAATTTTGTTAATGCTCTTTCAAAGTAACCTTCGGCAAAGATTGGGTTTTTACCAATTATATAATTATAATCTTTTAATGCTTCTTCATATTTCTTTGCATTGTCATAACATATTCCCCTAAAGAAATATGAAAGAATTTCTTCTTTATCGTTATTAATTATATAAGTATAATCTTGAATTGCCTCTTCATATTTACCGGTTTTATTGTAACAATAAGCACGGTTTGCATAAGCTCTTATGTCATCAGGGAATAATCCCAAAAATTTATCAAAATCAATAATAGAGCCTTCGTAATCACCAATATAAAGCTTCGCATTCCCACGGTTAAATAATGCTTGATAATAATCAGGTTTTAATTGAAGAACATTATCATAATCACTTATCGCTGCTGCATAATCGCCAATATCAAAATATGCAATTCCCCTATTAAAATATGCATCGGGATCGGAATTATTGTTTGTTATATATTTAGTATACTCTTTTATTGACCCATATAAATCATTATCACTATATTTTTTATATCCCTTATTAAAATGGATATAATAATCGTCTGATTGTGCAATTAAATTAATACTAAATAGCATTACAATTAATAAGGGGAATAAATACTTCATAATTCTCTATTTTTGTTTTAGATTATCATTTATTTTAATTAGTAAGTTAATTATTTTGGTAATGGAAAAGAAAAATAATACTTCAAATCCTCCAAAAATAATAATTATTTTCCATTTTACAGGAACAGTAACATCTTTAAGAGCTAAGACATAATCGATAATATATATTAATATTATTAAACTTAAAAACCTTACAACACCACTAAATGTTATGTTCATTTTATAGAAAGAATTTTGTCTCAAACTAAACTCCTTTAGATATATTCGTTTTTCAAATCAAGGACTAATTCATCAGTAAGCTTTTCTTTTTTTCGAATTTCAGAAAATTTGTTTAATAAATCATTTACGGTTAAACGTCGTTTATCGGCAAGACTTAAATCTTCAATAATTTCACCTTTATTCATCATAATAGTTCTATTACCCAGCTCTAAAGCCTGCTGCATGCTATGAGTTACCATAACAGCAGTTAAATTATCTCTTTCAATAAACTTTTTAGTTAAATTAATAATTTGGGCAGCAGATTTAGGATCTAATGCAGCGGTATGTTCATCAAGCAGAAGAACTAAAGGACGTTTTATTACAGCCATTAATAGAGTGATTGCTTGTCTTTGACCACCGGATAAAGTTCCAATTAAAGAATCGGTTCTATCTTCCATCTGCATTTCAAGCTGCTTGAGTTCTTCTTTATAAGTATTAATTGATTGGTGATTTAATCCAATTATTGGATATCTTCTACTTCCGCGTAATGATGCCAAATGTAAATTTTCAGCAATTGTCATTTCTGCAGCAGTTCCAGAAAATGGATTTTGAAAAACTCGAGAAATATATTTTGCTCGCTTAAATTCAACTTGATTTGTAACTTCATTTCCATCAATAAAAATACTCCCTTCATCCGGTAAAAAGGTACCTGCAATTGCGTTTAACAAAGTTGATTTACCTGAACCATTAGTCCCAATAATTGTTACAAAATCACCTTTATTTATTTTTATATTAATCCCTTTTAATGCATAAACTTCATTTAGGGTCCCTTGATTAAACTTTTTATGTAAATTATTTATAGTTATCATATCTCACCTTAAAACTTTTGCAGCTTTGTTAATAATTTTTTGATCAATCTTAATTCCGTATTCTTCAGCAAGTTTAAGATTTAAATACATTTTTTCCGGAACAAATTTGTAAATCTTTAAATCTTTTGTTCTCGAGCCATTAATGACCTTTAAGGCATACTTAGCCGTTTCTCTTCCAACTTCATAATAATCCGCTCCAACAGAAAGGAATGCACCAACTTCAACATCTGAAAAAGCATTTGTTACAAAAGGAATTTTATGTTCTTTAAGCATTTTTGCAATCATCGGAACAGCCATTACAACAGTATTATCACCTGAAGTTAAAAAAACGTCTATTTTTTTTGAGATTAAAGAATTAACAGCTTCTTGAACTTCGCTGGTATTAGTAACATTAACCTCTACTAACTTAAATCCATATAACTCACAAGCTTTACGTGCAATTTCTGTACATGCTTCAGAGCAAGCCTCAGCAGGATTCCACACTATTCCAATAGTTTTTGCCTTTGGCAATATTTCTCTAATAGTTTTAATAGATGATTCAACCGGCTGCAAAGTTTGAACACCTGTAATATTTTCAATATGGTTCATTGAGTCTTTTGCAATTCCCATTCTATATGGATCAGATACAAATCCAAAAACATGAGGAATCTTTTTGTTATTATTTGCCATCACTTGTAATGAAGGAGTTGATAAAGTAATAATATAATCATAATTGTTTGAAACAATTTTTTGAGCCACAGAATTTGCCAAATGGAATTCATTTTGGGCATTAAACACATCCAAAGTCATATTTTTCTTTTTAAGTACATTTTTTTCTTTAAAAAAATCATTTACTCCTTTGGAAACCTCTAAAGCTGATTTTGAATCGTTAAACAAAAACAATGCAGTTCTAATTTTGCTTTTAAGTTTTGGTGTTTTATCAATAATGCTGCCATCTTTGTTAACAATTAAAGTAGCTGAATTAATAATATCATCGGGAACAATTACTCCACACTTTTCAGCAGCTTTTAAATTAACACCCATTGAAACTCGTTTGTATCTTTCAAATGGAATATTAGCAATGTTTTCCCCATTTAGTATTCTATTAACCATATTAGCAGCTTGAATGCCACTAATGGTATAGTCATACCCATAAGTAAATACTGAACCACTTTCTAATCTTTCAATATCACACATGATAATAGGCAGATTTCTTGTATCAGCAGCTTTAACTATGGACTCAAAAGCAGAATAAACGATATTATCAGGTGGTAATAAGAACATGTTTATCCCTTTGGCAACTAACGATTGAGCTGCTTGGTATACTTCGTTTGAAGAAGCAATATGCACCCCTTCAAATTCTATATCGTTATAATTAGTTACAGCTTTTTTAAGTTGTTCAACGTTAAATACAGAATTTGCTTGTGCAGGATCCCACATTACTCCAAGTTTTAATTTACCCGGGATAATTTGCCTTGTGTATTCAAGAACCTTTTCCATAGGAACCCAGCCATACACACCTGTAACATTTGGAAGATGAACGGAATCACTTTCTCCTGCTTTTAATATAAATGGATTTGCAACAGTTGCAAAAACTACTGGAATTTTTGTAACTTTTTTGATTGCAGCTTGAGTAACCGGAGTAGAAATAGCAACTATTACATCAACTTTATTCATCAGAAATTTATCTAAAATTGCATTAACATTTGGAAGCTCTCCATTTGCGTTTTCTACTAAAAGCTCACAATTTTCTTCAGTATATCCCAATTTTTTAATTTCAACTAAAAAGCTTTCCCTTGTAATATTTAATAATCCGTTATCGGCAACCTGCAATACACCAATTTTAAATGTTTTTGCCGGTTTTGAAAAGAAAGTTGAATATACAAAAGCACCTACAACTCCAATTAGAACAACACCAATTAATACCGGAGCATATTTTCTAACTTGCCTGCCACTTTTACTTTCAGATGTGGAAGATTTCTTATTATCATTTAAGTATTTTGTAATAAATAAAGTAAACAAAACAAACAATGCAGTTAATAGTTTTAAGTCATTTGGATTAAAACCAATAAATAATGCACATGCAATCATCAATCTAAATACAACTGCACCAACAATTGCAGATAGTATTTTAACTGCAATATTTCTTGATTTTAATACTGACTCGCCAATAATTACCGAAGCTAAACCAATTACAACAGTTCCAATTCCCATTCCAATATCTGCAAAACCTTGATACTGAGCAATTAAACCTCCTGATAACCCAACCAATCCATTAGCAACTGCAACTGCAAATATCTTAAATAATTCAACGTTCACTCCACTTGCAGATGCCATAATTTGGTTTGTTTCCCGTTCCTCTAAATGATAGACCTAAATCACTCTTAAAAAATAATGAGATTATAGACCAAAATATTAGAACAATAATTGTTAGAACTATCGAGTAGAGTATTTCAGGATTAGCCGAAGGACTTATTTGGCGGAACATAGAGAACAAATCGTTTTTATCTAACAACGGAATGTTTGATTTCCCCATTATATGAAGATTAATAGAATAAAACCCAATCATAACTAAAATTCCAGCTAACAAACTATTTACTTTTAACTTACTATGAATAAGCCCCGTAAACATACCGGCAACAGAACCCGTTAGAAAAGCTAAAATTAATGCTATAATAGGATTTACTCCCGAAACAATACAAATAGCTGCAGTAGATGCACCTGCTGTAAAACTTCCATCAACAGTAATATCCGGGAAGTTTTGGATTCTAAATGTAATAAATACTCCTACCGCCGTAAAAGCATACAACAAACCTAAATTAATAGCACCTATCCAAAGTTCCATTATTTATCCTCCAGCTCAACAATACCAACTATTCCTCTACTAAATTGAGTATTAGGTAGAATATGTTGTATTTTTTCTATTTTAAAATCAGCAATTACTCTATTAATTTCTTCTTCAAAATGATTAACATCGTTACTGATTATTCCCTTTTCACAAACAGCAGCATGGAGATGGAAAGTACTATCTTTCGAAAAATAGTATCACATTTCTTAGAGGTAATAGCATTGTTTTTTCTAATGACCCCAACACCAATAATAAGATTATCAATCTCTGAGGGTTCAACAGGATAATTCAACCAATCAAATATATTTTTATTTTCAAAAATCGAAGACGAATCAACTGGAGCATTTTCACTAATTGGGACTTTCTTTAGATTCATGCCCCAAAAACCTTTACTTTCTGCTATAAAAACAACTCCGGCAATATCGGAATTGATTGAGTTGAACAAACCATCAAAAAGTTCAGTTGTTTTAACAAATTGTTCTATTCCCTCAAAACTGATAATTTTATTAAACTTGCCATTAAAACCAAAACCATGTAGAAATTGATAATTATGATTTTTTGCATTTTCACCATAAAGTATATAATCCACAGCAGAGTTTTTTATTGCAGGATAAAAATAAAGACTATTGTTAAGGATTAATGATTCCCCAAAATAATCTTTAATATCATTAAAGCTTTCACCAAATGAAGCAAGTCCAGTACCAAATTTTATCTTTTCTTGATTGAGTATAATTATATCATCTTCAGTAAATTCTGCCTTCTGAACTTTAGAAGGCTCTCCGAATGTAACAAGAGTATCTTTTTTTTGCTCTGAGATTTTTTTAATTACAAATTTAATTTTCCCAATCTCTAATATTTCTTCAACACTATCACCATGAATGGATGAATTATTAAATAATTCTAATGAATCAAAAAACTTAAATAACTGAGCAAAACCCCCTAAATCGAAAATTTCATAAATATTTTTACCTATTCCAATAAAAATTATTTCACCTGATGCTTTAACAAGTTGTTTTTGAATTGTTAAGAATACTCTTAAGCCGGCACTACTTATGTAATTTACTTCGCTTAATTCTATTAAAACAGTTCTAATTCCTGTGCTTAATAACTCATTTAATTTTTGCTCAATTTCAGGCGAAGTAATACTATCAATCCGTCCGGAAATTTTTAGAAGATTATCTTTTAATGCGAGACCTATCATATAGCTTCCTCATTTTACAAACTTTAAATCTATAAAATTATTTATTTATCAACGAATATTCCGAATTCACCTTGCAAATTATTAAAGTACCAAGTTACTTTTGCGTAACCACGTCTATTTAATGGATAAAAATAATCATTTTTCAAATATACAATTAGTTCTGACCAAGTAAAATTAATTAAATCAATAGGAACATCTATTTTATAACCCCAATTATCTACAGCAAAAACGTCTATTTTTATACTATCATCAATTGCCATTGAATTTTTATCGGCTACAATTTTTATGTTGTCGACAACATTATTTAAGGAATCATCCATACATATAAATAAACCATTAAAAACAGCTCTTTCACCTATTAAGTCGGTTGGTTTATTCAACACGCTATCTCGAATCACCATAGTAGTGGATCCTCCACCATCAAAGTTCAGGGCATCCTCGCAACCTAAGGAATACATATAATAAGACAATTCTTTCATAGTCATACCAACACTATAATCATCTCTCCTTCCATCAACAGCAATAATAAAAGCTTTATTTTCTTTTTTATTAAAACCAATTGCTGTTCGTGGATTTTTGCCAAAAAACTTTTCACTATGTAGTCCTTCTCTACCATCAAAATTGTCAATAGGTTTGCCATTTTCCATTATATGCGGTAAACCTCCAATTAAAGTATATAAGTTGTTTATTGATGGCTCAAATGATAAATTTATATGAATTTGTTTCCCTTCATATAAATTGTACATTTTGATATATTCTGAGGGTAAAACTATTAAGCTGCGATTCAGGAAAAGAAATTTTGGTAAATCACCATTAAATATTTTCACGATAGTATATTCATTAATCCCATAATTAGTGGTATTATTAACCGGTTTAATAATAAATGCAGATTGGTTATCTTTTAATTCTACATTAATAGAATAGTTTCTATCAAAAATAAAAACTTTATCAGTATCTGAATTTGCATTCATCTGATCAATTTTTATTTTATTTTCTTCAGTTTGAATATACCCGTTAAAATTAAAAGCCGAAATCATTGGTTGGTTATTACAATCAAACCCAATTAAATTTCTATTGATGTTTACTCCTTTAAAAACGTTCCCCGCTTTAACCATTGAATTTTCAGCCACATATGGATCTCCTCCAAAAAAATCGCTGTTTACTCCGGCGATTACTTTGTATCCATCTTTAACCATTCTGCTGGACATCTGAGATAGCGGTTCCCCTGCTTTACCAATAGCATTATTTGCGTAACCAAGTTCAAATTTGATTTTTTTTGATAAATCAATTTCTAATAAAAAAATTGATAAAGGCTCATCTGTAGTAAAGTGATAATATTTAACTCCATCGTAAATTTGCTTTACTTGTAAAGTATCAACAGCAAAAATATTATTTACTATTACAAAACATAAAAATAAAATAGAAAAAACTTTTTTCATACGACTCCCCAAATACGACATTTTTCTCTTATTAACAACGCAAAATATTACAAATATTCTTTTAACAAATCAGCCCATTTGAAATAAGCCGCTCTTGTTAAATGCAATCCATCTTCTGTATATAATTCTTTTAATCTATTTGTCTCATCAATAAAGTGTTCATAGAAATCAAGGAATTGATATCCTATTTTTTCAGAATTTTGATTTAATAACTTATTAACTATCATAATTCTTTCATTCGGTCTAACCACATTTTCTCTCGTAGGAAAAATTGATTGGACATAAATTTCAGAATTTGGACTTAAACCTTGTAGCTTAGTTAAAATATTTACTATATTTGCAGTAATATCTTCTTCCGATTTCCCTCTTGCTAAGTCGTTTGTTCCAATACATAAAAAAATCTTATCATAGTCCTTTGCAAAATCTATCGAATCGATTAATTCATATGTTTCATCAGTAGCATTGCCAGCAACTCCTCTATTTTCAATTGCGAACTCTGCTAATAATTCATCTGTATTGAACCAATCAGTAATTGAATCACCTAAAAACAGATATTTCATTTAACTTCCTGCATTACAAAATCGTAAATAAGTTTAGATATTTTAGCTCCTATTTCAGTACTTATAGCATTGGATTCAACATTTTTTGATAAATAAATAAGTATATAATCTTTACCGTTTGGAGGATAAACAATAGCACAATCGTGCACCACTTTTGTAATTGAACCGGTTTTATGTGCCACAACAACACTTTTTGGTAAGAAGTTAGGAATTATATCATTATGCTTTTGTTGTTGTAAAATTTCAATCATTTTTTTGCAGCTGTTTAATTGTCCAGCTTTGCCCATATATAAAAGTTCATAAATTAATGCCATATCAACAGCATTTGTCATATTGTTTAAATTTAAATCAAAAGCTTTTATATCTTCTACACCACGTAATATCTGCATATCTTTTGCCCCAAAAACATGCATGGTATTATTTACATTTTTAGCACCAACCAAATCTATTAAAATATTTGTCGCCAGATTACTACTTTCGGTAATCATTTTATTTGTAAGAAATTCAATTGTAGTTTTTTTATCTAAAAACTCGTACATGGATTCACCACTATCACGTGAAATATCCATACTATATAAAGAACTATCAACAATACTTTTAAACTCATTTTTAACTAAAATACTATCATCGAGGGAAAATTTCCCCTCATCAATTTGTTTGAATAGTTCAATCATTACCGGAGTTTTCATTGTGCTTGCAGTATGAAACATTTCCATTTCATTTATTAAAATTGAATTATTCCCTTTTAGTTCTTTGAATATAACTGCAAAATCACCTTTGTTTGCATTAATAATAGCCAAAATAGAATCTTTAACACCATTAACATCCATACAATATACCTCACTCATAAAACAATACATAAATACAATTGCTAATATAGTTATTTTTTTTTTCATAATAATTTACTTCCTTCATTAAAACACTTTATCCAATCTTCGTTATTTAACTTAGTAATAATTTCCTTTTCTTCAATTTCGGCAGCTTTTGGTTCATTTGAATTATCAAGTAGTTTTACAAACTCATCACTTTTAACTATTTTGCAACTACAAACCTTAGCTAATTCGGTTATATCATTATCAGAAGAAATAATTGTATATAACTTTGGATTAGCTGCCCTTTCTATTTCTAACCTTATCAATTCATCAGCAGTTTTATTATTTGAGTATTGAATTTTAATTTTATTAGTTTTGATAGCGTCTTTGACAAAACCATCAAAAAACAAAGTACATTTAATGTTTTTATTTGCAAAATATCTATCAACTAAGAATGCAAGCTTTTCCCGTGTATGTTGGTCTTGTTTTTTGGCAAGCTTGGAAAGTTTGGGCATTTTATGAATAATATTATTTCCATCTAATAAATAATTATTTTTCATTTTATCTAATCCCGCTGTATAATCCTTGTCCTTGAGTTTTTGTTACTTTAATATCCCTTAACTCTGGGGCTTTCATTCTAATTTCAAAATTGAAGCCTCTGTATCGTCCCAAAGGATTCCATGAAAAATTCATTTCCCAGCAATGCAAATCTCTATTTATAGTTATTTGAGGAGCAGATATTTGATGGGTTTGAAAATCATATGTTCCCCTTAAAGTAAGCTTCCACTTTTCAGAAATACTTACACTACCACTAAGATTTAAAGTCATCAGCTCATATGTGTGATTAGGGTTGCTTTTATTATAATTATAATAAAACCCAAGAACTAAAGACCAAGGAATTTCAAAATCAGGGGGTTGTTCATCATATAAGGCAATATAATCGCTGCTTTTAAATTGTGCTTCTTCATCACCTTGCTCCCCTTCTTTTTGCTTATCTTTTACAGCTTTGCTTCCCGATAATTTTTCACCTGAAAGTGTTGAAGAAAGAGATACGGAAAAATTAGTAAGTCTTAATAATCCTTTTCCCTGTTTATATAAAAACTTATTTACAGTTCTATTATTCTCATAATCATAAAGCGAAAATGAAGCCCTTGAATCTAATGAAACATATTCACCTATTTGATTACGAGCAGAAATATATGGCTCAGAAAACTTTAACGAATCAGCAGCGAAATTGTAAGAAACACCAAAATCCAAATTCAAAAGCGTATATTTTTTTGCTTCGGAGGTAGTATCGGTTGGATTTTTTAATGTTTTAACCTCAAATATATTCCCCACTCTAAAATTTAATGATTGACTTTGACCACTTCCTACACCACCAAATATTTCTTGACTAAACTTGTCATATCTTTCTTGTTCTCCAAATCTTCCATAAGCATTGTCATAATAATTCCAGAATTTAGTGGAAAAATCAGGCTGATAACTATAACTAATAGATGGAGTAACCGTATGGCGAAAGGCATCTATACCAAAATTGTTTATTGGCATCATACCATAAATTTTTGTTGAAGCAGAAACTGAGAGACTAAAAGTTCTTACAGAATTTATTTCTTTTTTGTCTTTTGTAATTAAAGTACCGGCAGAATCTATTACAATCACACCATCATTACCAGTTGAGTCATTGTATGAATACTCTTTCAAAATTCTTTTATTATACCATTTTTCACTATAACTGATAGATGGGGAAATGGTAAAATATCCAACCTTTGGGGAAGCCGAGATACTCAAATCATGTTCAATACCTCCTCTAACATTTAAATTACTACCGGTTTTAACCCTTTTATTATTAAACTTTCCACTATAATTATAACCGATATATTCATACCATTTCAATTCTCTATCTGTTGCAGATTCATTTCTAAAAGGATATTCAAAGCTTTTATTAAAATTAAAAGTTGGCAGGTATTCTGTAAAGTCGCCATCTTGAAGAGATTGAGTTCTCGAATAACTAATGCTCATACTGTTGCCACTTTCTTCCCACCGTTTATTTAATGTTGCATTAGAAGTGATGTATTGTTTCAACAAATCATCCATATTAAAGCTGTTTGCTCTATAATAATCAGTTGAGCTGAAATTCAAATTAACGCTTAAATTAGTAGTCGGGTTAATTGTCTGTTGATGATTAACGTTTAATGTCCAATACTTATTTTCTGTTCTATCGGGATCACCATATTCACCTGTAAAACTTTTAGAATACTTACCATAAACATTACCATAAAAAGAATATCTTTTTGCATACCGAGTTCGCCCTGCAATTCCATACCCACCACGAGTATAATAATCACCTGTAAGAGAAAAATCCAAATAATCACTAATTGCCCAATAGTATCCAAAGTTTCTAAAAAACTGTCCCTGGTCGGCAGTAGTACCATAAGAAGGAATAATTATTCCAGATCTTCTCCCACTTTCTGTTGGAAATACTGCAAATGGAATAGGTATTGGCAAAGGAACGCCGCCAATATACATAAATATCCATTTGGCAATAATTTTATCTTTAGCAATAACCTTCATCTGTTGAGCAGAAAAATGAGTATGCGGAGTATCAGCATTACAAGTAGTATAAATACCATCTTCAATAAAATAAGTATCTTTATCTACTTTTTTAACTTTTTCTCCTTCATACCTAACTTCATCCATTTTATTTTTTGCCATTGAAATAAACCCTTTTTTCGATTTAAAGTTGTATTTCAATCGGGCACCCTCATATGTTTCGCCACCATCCTTTAGAACCGGCGTTTCAACTATTTTTTCTGTACCACCTGTTGTATCTTTTCTTCCTTCAGCCTTAACATCATTTGTTGTAAAATCAACATCAATAAAACCACTACTAAGTTCACTTTCTTTGTAAGTGATATTGCCCGTACCATATAAATACATCTTCTTTTTAGCAACATTAAACGTTAAAGAGTCTTTTGCAGTAGCAATAATAACTCCATCCAAATCATCATCAGTTTTAACGCTATCAGAAACAGCAAGAGAATCAATCGATGTATTTTGAAAAGTAGTGTCAACCACATTTTGACTGTTTAAAAACAAAGAATCCCTGCTGTTTTTGTAATGCGGATTAGCATACAAACAAGCAGGGAGCAAAATTAATATATAAAAAATATTTTTCATTAACGGCTTTTAAACAGCTATTATAGTCTATAATAAACCAAAGCGGATGCACCCATTATTCCTGCATTATTTTTATGCATAGCCGGAATAATTTTAATTTTCCCCTTTTTGGAAATAAGAATTCGTTCATCAACTGTTTTTAATATTTCATCTAACAACAGTTGACCAAACCCAGCAACACCCCCACCTACAATAACAGAATTAATATCTAAAATATTAATCGCAGATACCAAACTATATCCAATATGTTGTCCCATTCTTTTGATAACATTTATTGCATATTCATCATTTTTTTCAGAAGCTTGGTGAATAACAAGAGGAGTTAAATAATCCAAGTTGTTATCAATAATTTTTAAAATTTCAGAGTCTTTATGATTAACAATTTCATCTCTAACAGCGTTAATTAGATAATTATTTCCGGTATATGTTTCAACACAGCCAACATTACCACAATTACATTGGTTACCTTTATAATCAATCGTCACATGTCCAAGTTCACCTGCAGAACCTGTTTCGCCACGGAATATCTTTTTATCAAAAATTATTCCACCCCCAAAACCGGTACCTAAAGTAATCATTATAAAGCTATTGAACTTTTTACCTGCACCAAATATTAATTCGCCAATAGCAGCAGCATTGGCATCATTTTCAACAAAAACTTCAGTCTTAAGTTTTTTCTTAAGAATACTTCCTAAAGCAACCGTACCCCACCCGGAAAAATTTGGAGGATTTTCAACTATCCCCTTTTTTACAGTAACACATCCCGGTGAACCAATACCAACACCGCCAATATGAACCTTGTATCCATCTAAAACCTTTTCAACACCCGTAACAATCTGTTTAATAACAGCTTTATAACCACAACAAGCTTTAGAGTCAACACTTACTTGATTTAGAATTTCCCCTTTTTTGGAAACAAGTCCAACTTTAATATTTGTACCACCTAAATCAACACCAACTGCAAAAGTTTCTTTCTTTCCCATATAACCTTAAAATCAATTAAATTTATAATCAACAACTGTAATATCACTTGGGTAAGGTAAATCACCAATTGGTGTTCCTAACGTTGGTCTAACAACCAGTTTAACTTTACCGGCATCATTGTTTTTACCACCAAGGGCAAGAACCAAATTAATCATTTTATCAAAACCTCTATCTTTAAAGAACTGTTTTAAATCAAGGCTGACTTCGATAGGAATATTCATATTTTCGCCTTTACTCGGCACGTAAATAGGTTTTGTAATATTCCCCGATATTGTTTCTACATCATCAATATACAATTTCCATGGAAAAGATTTAAGCGTAATTGCATTACTTGATTGGCCTCCACCAGAACCTTCGTTAGGATTTTTTGCTTCAACATTCACAATAAAAGATACAGGGAATTTTCCACTTGTTAATGTAGATGTTAACTTTAATACATCCATTGCATTGAAATCGCTTATTTTACTCTTATTTGAAACAGTTATACCGCCAACTGAAACATTATCAACTTTACCAATTTTAAATTGTAAACGCATTAAATTTTGATATGTCTTAACGATATTACAAGCAGCAAAAATTACTGCTAATCCTACAAATAAAATCAACCCTTTTTTCATTTTATTACCTGTTCTTCTATTTTTTGGATAATTTTTTCTGCAACAATAAGTGCTTTTAGTCCATCAACGCCACTAACAACTGGAGTTTTCTTATCTAAAACAGCATCTGCAAATAATTGTAGTTCATATTTTAATGCATTAACTTCTAAAAGTTCAGGTTGTTCATAAACTACCATTTTTTTCTTATCACCAATTCCCATTTCTCCAAAAGATATAAAATTATCTGTATTAATATCTTGTGGATTAACCAAACGATATATTTCTGAAACTCCGGAATTAAAATCTAAAGTTATATAGGCATCCTTTTGGAACATTCTCATTTTTCGCATTCTTTTTTGAGAAATTCTGCTTGCAGTTACATTTGCAACAGCTCCATTCTCAAATTCAATTCGAGCATTAGCAATATCAATTGTATCAGAAACAACTGCAATGCCGCTTGCATGAACATCTTTAACTTCACTTTTAATAAGACTTAAAATAATATCAATATCGTGAATCATTAAATCTAATACAACGGCAACGTCTGTTCCGCGTGGGTTAAATTGTGCTAACCTATCGGACTGAACAAACTTAGGCTCAAGATTATATTTATCAAGAGATAATAAAGCAGGATTAAATCTTTCAATATGACCTACTTGTAAGGTTAAACCTTTTTGTTTAGCAAGTGCTACAATTTCTTCAGCTTGCGGAATAGTAGCAGTAATTGGTTTTTCAACAAACACATGTTTACCCGCCAACAATGCTTGTTTAACCAACTCGTAATGGGCACTTGTTGTTGATACAATTGAAACCGCATCAACAAGATTTAATAATTCATCTATATTTTCAAAGCTTTTAACATTATACTCATTAGCCGCACCCTGTGCCATTTCAGTATTAATATCAAAAATACCAACAATATTTACATTTTCAATATTTTTGAACATTTTAATATGAAGTTTACCTAAGTGACCGGCACCAATAACACCAACATTTAGTTTCATAATCCGCCTTATAAAATTAGATAATTTCAACACATTTCATTGAACTGAAAAAAACAAATATTTGAAATACTTGTCCTTCTTTTTCGGCTTCTAAATGTAACCCATCTTCATAAGCACCAACCAATTTGCCGGTTTTAAAAACAATTTCATAAAAACTTGGTTGTTCATCTATTTTAGTTTGTCCATAAACAACACCATAATTTTCATTCATAGTAATGTTTACATCATGACCAATAAATTTGCTCCAATCCATTTTCATATTACACCTTCAAATAATTTTTTTAAATATAAAAGTACCTAAAATTATTAACTTATACAATAAATACTTAATAGTAATATATTGCAAAATATTGAATTCTTTTCAGTTTTACAAAAAAAAACCCTTTAATTTGATAATTAAAGGGTCAAAAAAAACTACAATAAAAATTAATACCTAACCATTGAATTATTTGAAAATTGTTGTTTCAATTTAAATTGAGCAACAATATTTTGAAGGTCGGAATTTAGCTTATTCAAGTCTTCAGCCGAACGAGCAATTTGTTGTAAACCGGAAGCAGCTTCATTTGCTACATTGTTAATTGATTCAATATTTTTACCAATTTCTTCAGCTGTTGTTGCTTGTTGTTCGCTTGCAGCAGCTACTTGTGTAACAATATCTGAGACTTTTTGTGCCCCTTCAACAATCTTATTAAGAACAACACCGGCCTGATTAGCTTTTGCTTTTCCTTTTTCCACTTCGTCTGTTCCTTCTAATATTGACCTAACGGCTTCAGAGGTTTCTTTTTGAATTGTTTTAATCATTTGTGCAATTTCTTTTGTTGCATTTGAAGTCCTTTCTGCAAGTTTTCTCACCTCATCGGCAACAACAGCAAAACCTCTTCCTTGCTCACCTGCCCGGGCTGCTTCAATTGCAGCATTTAAAGCTAATAAGTTTGTTTGGTCTGCAATATCATTAATTACCTGAATAATTTCGCCTATTTTATCACTATTTTTACCAAGTTCTAAAACAGTATCTGCAGATTTTTTTACAACTTCAGCAATTTTATTCATCCCCGAAATGGTTTCATTTACTACTTTGCCACCTTCTAAAGCATCATTCCCGGCAACTCGGGCAGTATCAGCTGCAAAAGATGTGTTTTTTGTGTTCTGATAAATTGTACTTGTCATCTCTTCAACAGCACTTGCAACTTCAGAAGTTTGTGCACTCTGTTCCTGTGCCCCAGCCGCCATCTCTTCAACCGATGAAGAAATCTCTTCGGATGCCTTTGCAGTTGAAAATACTGCGTTGTTTACATCCTGAAACATTTTGCCAATATTATTAACGGAACGATTAAATCCTTGAAATAGTTTACCAATTTCATCATCTTTTTCAACCTCAATTTCAACAGTCAAATCCCCCTCAGCAAATGCATCCATTCTAACTAACAATTTATTAACACTTCCCGAAAGGTATTTTTGTTGTAATTCAGCTCTTTCTTTTGCCGCCTCCGCTTCTTTGGCTGCAAATTCAGCTTGTTCTCCTTTCGTTTTTACTTCTTGAATCGAAGTTTTTATTTCTGTTACCATTGAATTGAACGAACTTCCTAATTGCCCAACCTCATCAGTTCCGGCAACTTCAACTGCTATATTTGTATCACCCATTGCCACTTTTTTTGCTGCTTCATTAAGTCGTTTAATTGGGTCAGCAAGACGGCGTGCAAAAACAAACCCTATCATTAATGCAATAACTAAACCTATTATTACTATAATAAATATATTTTGCTTAAAATCCGAAATTTGAGCCTCAACATCATCAATATACAAACCACTTCCAATAAAACAATCCCAACTGTTAAAAGACTTAACAAATGAAAGTTTTGGCAACGGGATATCAGAACCGAGTTTTGGGTAATAATAAGTTACATACCCCTCTCCATTATTCTTAGCAACATCCACCATATTCTTAACTAACTTATTCCCCAAATCATCTTCAATAGCAATTCTATTTTCGCCACGTTTTTCAGGAGCCGAACCAAGTGCCATAACTGTACCTGCCATGTCGTACATAAAGAAATATTCTTTCCCTCCATAACGCAGCATATTTATTTCCTTAATTGCCAAATCTTGTGCAGTAGATAAATCAAACTCGCCGCTTTGATATCGTTTGTGATAATCATCAAGTATACTTGTAGTAACCTCCACAATACTTTTTAGTTCTTGTTTTCTACTTGAGTAATAATTTTCCTCAATCTGGGGAATCATTATAAAATAAAAAATAATTAAAATTGGTAATAACGCAACAATTATTAAAAAATAAATTTTTGCAGTCAACGAAGATTTTAATAAATTGATTAATTGCATATTATTTAGTCCGAATTAATTATAAACTAAACGAATAAAATAAAGCTGTAAAAACTCTTAAATTTCCAATGTTTTTAACATTAGATACTTTTGCATATTCATCAATAACACCATATCCGGCTGAAGTATATTCAACCTCAAAACCTATTTTTAAGTTCTCTACTTTATAGTAAAAACGTGGGGCAATTCTATAAACATTGTCAATATCTGAACCTCTTGCATAGATAGGACCTACAATTTTATCATCAGTACCCAGATTTTTTGTATAACCGGCAAATAAACCAACTTCAAATTGTTTACCATAAACAAAATCTGCCCAAACTGAATAAACTTTTGTTGGCGTATATTCTTGAATATGTGTAATCGGATCAATTGATTTTACGGCATATCCCCCTAACATTGTTAAATCACTTAAATTTGCACCATAAAGCCCTTCCAATTTAGCAGTAAAATTATCAACCTTAAATTTTGCAAAACCAGAAACAGCATAACTTATAACCTTATTTTCATTTACAAAGTTTAAATCTGATACATTTGAAGGTCTAAGCTGTTTGAATTCTCCACCAACTCCAAAAAGTTGATCTCCAACTTTAAATTGAGTGGTTAGATATAAATCAGGAATAACGGCATTTCTTAAATACTCACTACTATATCCCTTTTCACCGGTACTTGCATAATCTCTCTGCGAGGCAATTGTTAGACTTGTTTTCGTATCGTCAGTAAAATAAGTAAATTTAATTTGAGGATTCCTTCCAAACGCTTGGATTGGAGCACCACCATTTGAACCAAGTTGGTCAGGATAATTATCAACAACAAAAAGAGGATTCCAATATTGCCCCAATAATATAGACCAATTATTCCATTTAAAATCTATATAGGCATGTCTAATTCTCACACCATTTACATCGGAATCAGTATTTCCCATAAATTCAGCTTCAACAAACCCTGTCATTTTTGCTCCTAAAATAGTTGGTCCTGTTATTTTTGAATTTAATCTGGTTTGAATAACTGCCATGTTAAAATTTGATACAGCATTAACATCTTCACCGGCAGAATTTAGAACCTCTTTTTTTGGAAATAAGAAGAAATGCCCTTCTCGTGCAGCTACTACTTGTCGAGAATCAAAAATAGCAGTATAATGCACATAACCACCAAAGTTAACAGCTATTTTATCCGCATTCTGTGCATTTACTAAAAAGGGAAGTAAAAAAAGAGCTTGTATAAAAAGTAAAAAATGTTTAATCATAACTGCCTCCGAAAATTAAAATGAGATAAAAAGAACTAAACCACCGCAAAAAGCTCCAACGATTTAATTACACATAATAGAATTTTAGTTTAAGTAATTGTTTTTTTGTATTCTGTTTGCATCAAAGCCTTTTTGTAACTTAAATTGAGAAATTAAAGTCTGCAAATCAAGAGTAAGTTTATTTAAGTCTTCAGCGGCAGTGGCAATCTGTTGAACTGCATTTGCGGCTTCTCCTGTAACATTATTAATAGATTCAATATTCCTTCCAATTTGTTCGGCAGTAGCAGATTGTTGTTCACTTGAGGCTGCAACTTGAGTTACTAAGTCGGTTAGTTTTTTTGCACCGTCAACAATTTTCTTTAATACAACTCCTGCTTGCGAGGCTTTCATTTTGCCTTGTTCAACTTCTACTGTCCCCTTTTTAATAGATTCAACAGCTTCAGTAGTATCTTTTTGAATAGTTTTTATCATTACTGCAATTTCTTTAGTAGCTTTAGAAGTCCTTTCAGCTAATTTTCTTACTTCATCAGCTACAACTGCAAAACCTCTTCCTTGTTCACCGGCTCTTGCGGCTTCAATAGCAGCATTTAAAGCAAGTAAATTAGTTTGATCTGCAATATCATTAATCACCTGAACAATTTCGCCAATTTTGTCACTATTTTGACCTAAAGTAAAAACTGTATCAGCAGATTGTTTAACAACTATATCAATCCTATCCATACCTTGTATAGTTTCATTTACAACTTTACCTCCTTCAGCCGCATTTTCTCCGGCATTTTTTGCGGTTTGAGCAGCAAAAGAAGTGTTTTGAGAGTTTTCTAAAATCGTTCTTGTCATTTCTTCTACGGCACTTGCAACCTCATTTGTTTGAGCTGATTGTTCTTGTGAACCGGCAGCCATTTCTTCAGCTGACGAAGAAATTTCTGCTGAAGCACTTGCCGTTGCCGATACTGCTTCATCAACCCTAAGCAAAATTTCATTTATTCTTTCAACCGATTTATTAAATCCATTATATAACCTTCCAATTTCATCATCCCGTTCAATATTCAATTTAACAGTTAAATCACCGTCCGAAAACTTGTCCATATTTACCAACAATAAATCAACACTTTTGCTTAAATATTGTTTTTGATTTTCAGCTTCTTTTTTAGCTATTTCCGCTTCCATAGCTGCCTTATTAGCTTCTTCGCCCTTAATTTTAACTTCTTCAATTGAAGTATTGATATCACTTACCATTTTATTAAATATTTCTGATAACTGACCTACTTCATCTTCAGTTTTAACTTCTACTTTTATTTTGGTGTTACCATCAGATACTTGTTTAGCAGCTGAATTGAGTTCAAGAATAGGATTTGTAATTTTTCTCGAAAAATAATACCCAATAGCCAAAGCTAACAATGCACCAATAATAATTGCCAATATAATATCATTCCGTAAATCTGCTATCTGCTCTTCAATATCATCAATATATAAACCACTTGCAATAAAACAATTCCACTCCGGAAAAGCTAAAGTATACGATTCTTTTGGTAAAGCAATATCTGAACCAAGTTTTGGGAAATAATAAGTCACATACCCTTTACCAGCTGACTTTGCAACATCAGCCATCATTTTTATATATTTATTTCCGAGTTTATCTTCTTTATCAATCCAGTTCTCACCTCTTGCTTCCGGTGTTCTTCCAGATGCCATTAAAACACCATCATAATCGTATACAAAGTAATAATCATTATTAGCGTACCTAATAGAGTTTATGTCCTCTATTGCCTGATTTATTGCCTCTTCCCTGCTTAATAAACCATTCTTTTCTTTTTTATAATAGTTTGACAGAGTACTATAAGCTGTTTCAACCGCAGTTTTCAACTCTGCTCTTCTGCTTTCGTAGTAGTTATCTTCAATTTTTGGAAGAATTAAAAAATTGAATATGCCAATAATTGGAAGATTTGTAACTACAATTAAAGCGATGATTTTTACAGCAAGAGATTTTTTGTAATACTTTATTAATGACACTGATACCTCGTTTATTATGATTTAATGGTTAAGCAATAAAAGCGAAAAATATCAATAAAAGTTCAAATCGGTTTTAATAGTCCAGAAAGTCCAATATGTTTTTAAATATTAAACTTTCTGGTATTATCGGAAAAAGAATAAAAAAGTTTACTAATAAGAATTTTGAATCTTATATAACTTCAATCTTCTCAGTAAAATCTATACCTTCTTTTCTTAATTCTTCCATAACCGGAGTATAAATTTGAGGATGGATAGGGATAAAACACCCTGATAAAGGGAGTTGATTAGTTAATATAAGTTTTGCTGCTATTCCGGCAGGTAACCCGACAGTTTTAGCAATTGCGGTTAAGCCATCAGACTCACCATATTGTACCATTGTTGAAACTATTCTTTCTCGTTTATTTACTTCAGGAAAACTGGCTTCTAATTCATGAACCAAAACAACCATATCTCTGCCACCGGTTGGTAGTATCAGCTTTTCTTTTAACAAATTAGTTAGAACTTCAGCAGATGTTTTTGGATCATCAAATATTTTTTGCTTACTAAACAAACCTAACCATCTTAGGTTTTCCATAATTTTTCCGGTTGGGTTTATTCCTAAATAGGTTGCAACTCGAGTTTCTAATTTTGAGCCACAAAGGTTTATTGGTAAAAACATCGATGTAAATTCTTCATATGTCATTTGATTTAAATTTGGAATACGCATTATATCATTAGGTATTCCCAATTTTATTAGTTGCGACCAAGTTTCACACCATCCCGGGTACCGTAGTGTTCCTCTAATCATTGTATGGACATATTCTAAATGAAACTCATCTATATAAACAAGAGAATCTCTATTTGGATAGGCTTCTAAAGTACCCACCCCTTCTACATCTACTGTCCAAGTTCTATTAAATACTTGGGATTGGGAAAGTACTTTTATCTTTCCTTCCTCCATATATTGTGCACCGGATTCTCCTGCCATTGCAACATTTCGTGGATTCCATGTAATTGCATATTTCAAAGGATTGCTGATTGAATCTGGGGCAGGCAAACCACTACCATAAGAAGAAAATGAAGTAATTACTCCCTTTCGTGATTTAATCTTTTCAATTATGGATAGTGCCATAATGTGGTCAATTCCGGGATCTAAACCCATCTCATTTAGAATAATGATCCCTTTTCTTTCTGCATCTTTGTGAAGATCTACTACACGAGGGTTTTCATATGATGCTGTCACACAATTTTTCCCTTGTGCTAAGCAATCCGAGGCTATTTGAAACTGAAATGTTGGGGCTAAAAAATTAATTACAATATCCGATTTGCTTATTAACGATGTTCTTTGTCTTTCATCATTAACATCAAATTCTAATGCCGTTCCTCTTGCATGACCGTTAATTCTTGAATTAGCTAAGCTATAATCTTTGTCACAAACAGTAATAAACCAGTCAAATTCCGCTGCATGTTTTAACATATAGGAAATTAAATAAGGCGAGCTTTGACCAGCACCCAATATTAGTACGTTTTTCATACATTTTCCTAACTAACTTATTTGTTGTTCGCATAATTAATTATCATTCCTTCTCGCATGGCGTATGTTGATAATGCCATCTGTTTAATATTAAATATCTCAAATATTTCAGATAAAATAATTATTCCGGCAGGATAAATGTCGGCTCTTTTGTTTTCTAAACCTTTAATACCTATTCGTTCTTCTTTAGTAAATTTGCTTAATATTTTCTTTTGTAATTCAAATAAATGTTTTGCATTTATTAGTCCCCCATTTATGCTTTCAAGATACGAACCAGCATCTTTTTTTTCTAAAATTAAATATGTGGAAAAAATTGTTCCGGCAGTCCCTGCAAATTTTTCTAACTTATAAATGCTTATCTCTTTGTATATCTCCTCATTTATTAATTTTTTAATATGATTTCTACATTTTATGATCGATTCATCTGTTAAGGTTCCATTTTCAAAAAACATTTTGGTTAATCTTACTGCACCAATTGGAATTGATTTTGAAAATATAATACCGGTATTATCCCAAAGAATAAATTCTGTACTACCTCCTCCAATATCAAATGCTAAAGTTAAATGATTCTGAATATTTAAAGCTTTTGATATTCCTAAATAAATTAGCTGAGCTTCTTTTTCTTCAGATAATATTTCGATATCAAGTCCTAATTCTTCTTTTACACCATCAACAAATTCTTGTCCATTTGGGGCTTCTCGTACTGCACTTGTAGCTCCGGCAATTACAATTGCATTAAAATTTTTTGCTACTGCCATAAAATTCCTTAACACAGCTAACCCGCGTATCATGGCGTTTGCACTCAAATTTCCTGATTCACCAAATGTACTTTCTCCTAATCGTATAACCTCGCGTTTTCGATGAACTAAATCAATGTTTTTTTGTTCATCAAAATCGGCTATTATCATATGAATAGAGTTTGTACCAATATCAATAGCTGCAACAGTCGTCTTTTTTGTCATATTTTTTTATTTTTTTAATATTTTGTCACATAACAATATAACTTCTTCATATGTAACATCATCAATCAGCTCAGATTTATTTCTACAAAAGTACTTATTGTCTCCTACGGGTGCCCAATTATAAGGATTTGTTGGCCCAAATATTGAAATTTGGCTTGCCTTTGTGCTTCCTGCAACATGCATAACACCTGTATCATTTGTAATAAATAAATCACTAATAGAAATTAGTGCCGCCAATTTTGAAATTTCTTTATCTAAAAAATAAAACACTTTTATTTTTGTGTTTTGTTTAATATAGTCTATTTCATTTTTATCGGCAATACTTCCGGTAAAATAAAATTTAGTTTTATAATTTGTATTTAAATAGTCCGCAACCGCTAAGTATTTATCTAAAGACCATCTATTTTTGGGTTTCCCTGCTCCAACATGAATACCAATAAGGCGGGTTGAGTTATCTATCCCCATCTCATCGGCAAATTCTTTTGCATACTCAATATCTTCTTTACCAATTGAAATTACAGGAGCAAATTTTGTTGTTGTTATTCCAAATGGTTTTACTATTTCTAAACCAAAATCAGCAACATGCTGGTCAGGATTTTTCCTCCAGTCAAGGGGTACAGAAACATTAAATAAAGAGCTATATTTATTCTCTTTACCATTCAAACTTTCAACACCTAATGTTAATCGTGCATCCGAAAACCGACCTAACAACGAACTTGTAAATGAAAGAGATACTGTTGAAGGAACTATACACAAATCATATCTTTTTGATAAAAACTTCTTTAACCTCAGAAAATAAAGTAAATTCAAAATTCTTTTTTTATCAAAAACAAAATAGTTGTCTATATAGCTATTTTTTTGGATAGCATAATAATTTGCAGGACTGACTAAAACATTTATTTCACATTTGGGATATTTTTCTTTTAGTGCCACAAATAGAGCACTACTGGCAAGCAAATCACCAAACTGATTATGCTGTCTAATTATTAAAACTTTGTTAACAAAAACAAAAGTATCAATATTAATTTTTTTTTGCCCAAGTAATTTATTCAGCAAACTAACAATAATTGATTTCATAAAAGTTGAAGTTATTCCGTATCTTTTTTATCTTCTTTTATTTCTTCATAATCAACTTCAATTATGTCTTCTTGTTTTATTTTATATTCTTTCTTTTCGTGCGTTGACTGCTTTGAATAATTGTTGTTATTATTTTCATATTTTACTTTAGTTGGAAAATAACTTTTTATCAGTCTATAAAAAAGATAAATAAGTATTGCCCAAATAATAAATCTTATCATTATTACCTCTTTAAGGGATTAAAATATTCCATAAATCCCCTATCTTCTCTAAAAATTGCATTACATAAATTTTCGAAATCAGCATCATTATTTACAAAATCAATCTCGTTTGTATTTACAATTAACAAAGGAGTATTGCTATACTTAAAGAAATAATTATTATATGCTTCGCTTAATTCCGATAAATAATCTTTAGCAATATGTTTTTCCATCCGTCTTCCACGCTTTTTGATGTTGGAAATTAATCTATCAACATTTGCTTGAAGATATACAACTAAATCAGGTTTACGAATCTCTTTGTTTAATGAGCTATAAAGCGTATCATACAATTTTAATTCCTCATTACTTAAGTTTATTGATGCAAAAATTCTATCTTTATCAAATACATAATCCGATATTATGTATTGATGAAATAATTCTTCATGATTTAAGAATTGAAGTTGTTTGAATCTATTTACTAAAAAAAACATCTGCGTTTGAAAAGCGAACTTTTTGCGGTTATCATAAAATTTTTCCAAAAAGGGATTTATTTCAAATTCTTCCTTAATAAATCTACTGTTGTACTTATCGGTAAGTCGTTTTGCTAAAGATGTTTTTCCGGCACCAATTACGCCTTCTATACAAATATATTTCAATTCAGACAATTTAATCCTCTATCTTAATTTTCAAGTTTATTGATAATAAAAGTCTCTTTTAAATTTAATGAAATTTCTTTAATACTTCTATTAAAAATTGGATGAATAAAATTTTCAGCAATTTCAAGCATTGGAATTACACAAAAATCACGTTTTTCAAACTCTTTATGTGGAATATTTAATACATCACTATTTACTACTAAATTATTATAAAACAAAATGTCAATATCAATTTCTCTTGGTCCCCAACGCTCCCTTTCAACTCGCCCAAGTGCTTTTTCACATGTTTTGCAAAAAGACAACAACTTTTCAGGAGTTAATAAAGTCTGAATCTCACAAACCAAGTTATAAAAATTATTTTGTTCAGTAAACCCATATGCTTTTGTCACATAAGTACTACTTACTGAAATAACTTTAATATCAGAATTGGTTTTTAATAAATTTATAGCATCATTAATGTATTTATGCCTATCACCAATATTAGAGCCTAATGCTAAAAACACATTACTCGTCATTACTTTTTATAACCTCTGCTTCAACGTAATCAATTAAGCCACCGGCAGGAACATTACTTTTCCTTACTCTTACTGCCACTTTTTTAATCTGTTTATATTCTGCTAATATTCCATCAGCAATAAGCATTGTCAATGTTTCAATTAGGTTATACTTTTTTGTATTAACAATAGTATTCATTAATTTATAAACTTCTGCATAATTAACCGTTTTATGAAGGTCATCTTTTTTTGCTGCTTCAGTAAAATCAGTATATATATCAACATCCGCGTCAAATTTGCCGCCAATATTCTGCTCTTCTAATAAAACACCATGATAAGCATAAAACCGAGCATTTCTAATTTTAATTATATTTTCCATTTAATAACTCTTTTTTCATAAAGAATTGAAATTAGACCCTTTAAATTAGCAAATAAAATTCCTATAAGCACTAAAGAACTTCCAAAAATTTCTTGTAATGAAAGCAGTTCGTTTGCAATCAGCCAGCCTAATATAATTGCTACTATTGGTGAAATAAAAGCAGACAAAGCCAAAAGAACCACACTAATTTTTTTCATTAACCAATAATAAGTACTGAATGTTGCTATTGTACCAAATATTGCCAAATAAAGTACACTTAAAACTGCGTTAGTATCAAATTTAAGTTTTGTTGTATCTTCAATTAATACACCCATTACTAACAATACTATACCTGCTATAAAAACTGGTATTAAATTCATGGATACCGGATTTAATTTTTTACCATGTTTTTTTATTAAAACCGCTACCATACCTTGTAATAATGCACTAAACACTACTGCAAAATAACCAAGAATCCCTTGTCCGAAATCAAAGTGAAGACTTTCGGAAAATATTATAACAATTCCTGCAAAGCCAACCAAAGAACCTATAATTTTATATTTATTAACTTCTTCTTCTTTAAAAATCATTTTGGTAAATAAAATCACAAAAAATGGATAAGTTGCAAATAAAATTGAAGATAAGCCTGACGGAATAAAACTTTGTGCCCAGTATACAAAGGCAAAAGGAACAGTAAAAGAGAAAAATCCCATTAATAAATATAATTTTAAAGCTAATTTATCGGTTTGAACTTTTATATTTCTTACTTTTATTATCAAAAATAAGAAAAATGCTGCTGTTGTAAATCTTAATCCTGCTGCTATAAAAGGAGTCAACGATTCTAAACCAAGTTTAATTGCTAACCAAGTTGAACCCCATATCATACAAATTAAGATATAACCAAGCGTTATCTTTAACGAATCATTACCCATTAAAACCCCTTAACACAATTAACCCAAAAGCACGCCCTGAAAATTTTCCATCTCTTCTATAAGAGTGGAACAATTTATCTTCGTTATATGAGCATAAATTGGATTTCTGTACATTTTTTTTCTGTACACCCTGCCCTACAATCATATCATAGTTCATTTTAATTAAATCAACGTATATTTTCCCATCTCTATAAAAAACGTATTGTTCATCAAATAATTCAGCAACATCTTCCTTAACTTCAAAATGTTTTTTACTGATTGCCGGTCCAATATAAACTACAAAATCAGAAGGATTACTACCAAAATGTTCTTTCATTTTAATAATTGTTTTTTCAACAATTCTTTTTTGAGTACCTCTCCAGCCGCTATGAATTCCTGCAATAACTTTTTTGGATTGGTCATAAATGTAAATATTCCCACAATCGGCAGTTGATACAATAATACCAATATTTGGAATATTCGTAATCATCGCATCGCTTTCACCAACAAAACCGGGTTCATTTACAATTGTAACAATATCGGTATGTTCTTGTTTTTGCAAGGCTATCTGTTCGTTTGACAAATTAAAGTAAGCATAAAATGCATTTCTGTTCTCTTCAACAATTTGTTCATCATCACCAACTGATTTGCTTGTATTAAAATAATGAGGTGCTTTTCTTTCTAAGCCTAACTTTGTACTTAATCCAAATTTAATATCTTTAAATTTGCTTAAAAAATGACTTTCTAATACTACCATAATACCTATAATTTATGAAATTTTACGAAATGTTTTATTACTTTTTAAGTGAGTTTATTAAATAATTACCCAGTATATTTGCATTCTTTGAATCAATTGTAAACTGATTATTCCCCGTAGTAATTAAACTATTGTAATCAATCGGAAGGATATTGCTGTTTATCAAATCGCTAATATTAATAACTGGATAAATATTTATACCATTATTGTTTTCAACAATAAAATTGGGGTTTACTAATGTAGAATCATTATAAATCTTTCTATAATAATTTGTGTAAAAATCGTTAATGGAACTTTGGTTTTGAGATTCAACCACAGTTCCCTGTTTATATATCAAAAAACTTTTGCCGCTATAATTAACAATAGCGGCTAAAGAGTCTGTATCTTCTGTAAAATATATATCTTGAGCTTCAACAAAGGTGCAAAATCCAAGCACAATAAAGAAAACGATACTTTTCACTAAATAACACTCAACGATTTTTCTAAATCTTTAATTATATCGTCGGGATTTTCCAGACCAATTGCTATTCTTACCCCACCGGGATCTATCCCTTTTTCAAGTAACAATTCAGGTGGAACAACCGAATGTGTCATTGATGCCGGATGTTCAATTAATGTTCTTGTATGTCCTAAACTTACAGCTAAAGTCATTGTATAAGCAAAATCAGCAGCATAATCCATAAACACTTTTCCATGTTCCTTTGATTCATTTGGAGTATTACCTTCTAAACCAAAATAAATCATACTACCGGGTGCAAAGTTACCGTCAAAATCCAACATCTGTTGTTTAGCCAATTCATAATATTTATAGTTTATTAAACCGGGATAATTAACAAATTTAACCTTAGGATGATTATTTAGAAACTCAGCAACTTTTGTTGCCGTATCAATCTGTTTTTTCATTCTTAACGATAGTGTTGGCAATCCATAGGTTAAGATAGACCAAGCACTCTTTGTATTCAACACTCCACCAAAATCTTTCCTGTATAACAATAATATATTTCTGAAAGATTTTTTTCCAATAACAGCTCCACCCATATCAGTACCAAAACCACCCATCCCTTTGGTTAAAGAATAAACAACAAAGTCTACTCCATATTCTAATGGTCTTTGGCAGAATGCAGTTGAAAAAGTATTATCAACAACTACATAAATTCTGTCTTTTTCTTCTCTTTTTGAATTAACTTCTTTGATATAATTAGTTAATGCGGTTAAATCAATAATATCCAAATTAGGATTTGCAGGAGTTTCAAAATAAATAACTTTAGTTTTCTCTGTAATAACATTTTTTAAGTTTTCTAAATTTGTTAAATCAGCCGTTACAGTTTTAATATTATAACGAGTATACCAATTATTTAATAGCGAAATTGTACAACCATACAACGTTGGATGCGTGATAATTTCATCACCCGTTTTAGTTAAAACGCCTAAAATACCGGAAATGGCTGCCATTCCGGAGGCAAATGTAACTGCGGTTTCACCTTTTTCAACAAATGCCAAATTTTCTTCTAAAATATCTTTATTTGGTTCCCCAAGTCTATCATAAATAAAAATCGGGTCCATATCATCAGACATTTTATCCGATTGTCCAAATTGAATAAAACCTTGAGCTCCCCTATCAACACTATCTAACCTAAAAGTAGTTGAGGAAGTGATTGGAGCTGTAACATGATGAGAATAATCCCATTTGTTTGTTATGTTTTTACCGTAGATTAAATGTGTATCCATAGAATACTTTGATTCTTCAACTGAATTTCTATTATTTTCTTCGGACATGGTTTCTCCAATTATTTAATTAATACGTAAATGTAGTTAAATTTATGTAAATCAACAATGGTTACTAAAAAATATAAAAATTAATTAAAACAGATAAAAAATGCCCGCTTAAAGCGAGCATCTTAATAGTATTTTTTACTTTATTCTAAAATCTAACTTCTATTTTCTGAGTTCTGACTTCTGACTTCTATTTTCTAATTTCTAACTCAACGCATTAGCAATGTCGGCAATTAAATCTTCAGCGTCTTCAATACCAACACTTAATCTAACTAAGCTATCTGTAATACCTTGTTCTAATCGTTTTTCTTTTGGTAAAGAAGCATGTGACATTGTAGCTGGGTGACAAACAAGACTTTCAACTCCGCCTAAACTTTCAGCCAATGCAAAATATTTGAGTTTTCTAAAAAATTCTTTAGTAACTTCAAAATCACCAGTATCAAAAGTAACCATACCACCAAAACCAGTCATCTGTTTAACAGCTAATTCATACTGAGGATGAGTTTTTAATCCTGGATAATGAACACTTTTAACTTTAGGATGATTAGCTAAAAACTCTGCAACTTTCATTGCATTTTCATTATGTTGTTTCATTCTAACAGCAAGAGTTTTTGTAGAACGTAATACTAAAAAACAATCAAACGGACTTGGAACAGCTCCAACTGCTTTTTGTACATATCTAAATTTTTCGTGTAATTTTTCATCAGCTGTAACTACTATACCACCTATTATATCACTATGACCGTTTAAGTATTTTGTAGTACTATGTAAAACCACATCAGCACCTAAAGTAAGTGGTTGCTGAAAATATGGACTCATAAATGTGTTATCAACAATAGAGATTAAGTTGTGTTCTTTGCTAATTTTGCAAATAGCTTCAATATCCGTTAAAGTTAGCATTGGATTAGTTGGTGTTTCCAAATAAACAAGTTTAGTATTTGGTTTAATATTAGCTAAAACATTTTCTGGATTTGACATATCAACCCAAGTAACAGATATTCCGTAATCTTTCATAAAAGTTGAAAAAAGTCTATATGTTCCACCATAAATTAAATCAGTTGCAAGTATATCATCTCCACTTTTTAATAATCCCATAATTGCTTGTATAGCAGCAACACCAGATGAAAAACTTATTCCATATTTCCCTTTTTCCAAACATGCTATGTTTGCTTCCATAGCTTCACGAGTTATATTATTTGTACGTCCATAATGATAACCTTTGTTAACTCCTAATTCGTCATTTGAATAAGTAGAAGTCATATAAATTGGAGTAATTACCGCATTTGTAGCCAAATCTGGTGATTGTCCGGCATGAATAGCATCAGTTGCAAATCCCATTTCTCTTTTCCTTAAGCATGTTTTCAAATTAATTAAATATTTACACAAATTTAATTATTTTAATTATTAAATAAAAAGTAAATAAAAGTTTATTTATTTTAAGTATATCAATAATTAATAAATTAGATTTAACATGAAAATAATACCCGTTATCTTGTTGATAGTAATTAGTATTACTATTTTTGCACAACCTAAAGTATCTGAGGAAAACATGAACAAATCACAACACAAGAATTTTGTTCCAGAATGGGCAAAAAGTGCCATTTGGTATCAAATTTTTCCCGATCGTTTCAGAAATGGCGATAAGAACAATGAACCTACTTTAGAATCTATCAAAGGGTCGTATCCTCACGATTATATTTCACCTTGGAATCTGCATCCTTGGGAAAGCGATTGGTACAAACTACAACCTTATGAAGTTGCAACAGGAAAAAATATTTGGTCAAATATTCAACGCAGACGTTATGGTGGAGACTTACAAGGCATTATTGACAAATTAGATTATTTACAAGAATTAGGAATTAACGCTATTTATCTAAATCCTATTTTTCAATCTCCTTCATTACACAAATATGACGGAGCAACCTACCACCATGTTGATCCATATTTTGGACCTGACCCCGAAAAAGATTTAGAGTTAATGAAAACTGAAACTCCTCATGATCCGAAAACTTGGGTATGGACTGAAGCAGACAAATTATTTTTACAATTAGTAAAAGAAGTCCATAAAAGAGGCATGAAAATAATTATTGATGGTGTTTTTAACCATATGGGAATAAATTCATGGGCATTTAAGGATGTTCTTGAAAAACAAGAAAAATCCTTATATAAAGATTGGTTTAAGATTATATCATTTGAAGACAAAAAGAAAGGGACTAAATTTGATTATAAAGGATGGTGGGGTGTAAAAGAACTTCCTGAATTAAATCAAGATGAAAATGGTATTACAGAAAATCCTAAAAAGTATATTTTTGATATAACAAAAAGATGGATGGATCCTGCCGATAATGGCGATTTATCGCAAGGAATTGACGGATGGCGTTTAGATGTTGCATTTATGGTTAAGCATAATTTTTGGAAAGATTGGCGTAAACAAGTTAAATCAATTAATCCCAACGCTTATATGACTGCCGAAATAATTGACAGTATAAAAGTCAATATCCCCTATCTTTCTGGCGATGAATTTGATGCAGTTATGAATTACAATTTTGCATTTTCATGTACTGATTTTTTTATAAATAAAAACGGAAGAATAAGTGTTGAAAAGTTTGATAAAGAATTGGCTACGTTAAGGAATGCTTATCCTGAATGCGTTGCATATGTTCAGCAAAATTTATTTGATAGTCATGATACCAATCGATTGTTATCACATATTGTAAATAATAATATTGAAAAATTCCGAAACTGGGGAGCATATTTTAATATTTCTAAAGCCGAAAATCCAAATTATGATACTCGCAAACCTGATGCCGAAGAATACAATCTTCAAAAATTAATGGCAATATTCCAAATGACATATTTAGGTGCCCCAATGATTTATTATGGAGATGAAGTTGGAATGTGGGGAGCAAATGACCCTTGTTGCAGAAAGCCTATGGTTTGGGATGATATTACTTACGATGATGAGGTTACAATGCCTGATCAAACAAAAAAGCCACAAGTTGATAAAGTTGCAGTTAACCATGATGTATTAGATCATTACAAAAAACTTATAAAAATAAGAAATTCAAATATTGCCTTACAGCTTGGCGATTTTAAGACTGTATTAATGGACAATGAAAAAGGGTTATATGGATTTGTAAGAGAATACAACGATAATAAAGTTTTAGTGGTTATTAATAATTATTTTAAGGCAAATAAAGTTGAATTAACAATGGATAACTGTAATCAAGGAGTTGATCTTTTAAATAATGAAACAGTTAGTATTAAAGATGACAAAATAAATTTTGAAATCCCAGCTAAATGGGGTATAATCATAAAACTAAACTAAGAGGAAATATATGAAAAACGCTATTAATTGGTTTGAAATTCCTGTTGTTGATTTAGATAGAGCAAAAAAATTCTATCAAGAAATCTTTGCAGCCGAATTTTATGATTTTAATATGCCAGGTTTTAAAATGTTTGGGTTCCCTTGTGACCAAGATGGAGTAGGTGGTGCAATCTGTTTAGCTGAAGGAATGGTTCCTTCAAAAACAGGGGTGATAGTGTATTTAAATGGTGGTGATGATTTAAGCATTATTTTAAATAGGGTTGAAGCTGCAGGTGGCTCAATTGTTGTTCCCAAAACTCAAATTACACCTGAGATAGGATATTTTGCACATTTTATAGATTCAGAAGGGAATCTTTTAGCACTTCATTCAATGAATTAAAAAAATGGGGAGATTTTTCTCTTCATTTTCACTTTACGTACTATTTTTATGATATTTTATAAAATTTATACTAAAAGTTATAATCAAACAATTATTAAATAATGACTCTTATTATTACAAAATTTCTACTTACTACTTTTATTATTTGTCCAAAACCTAAAAAATATATACTTTGATAGGTTAAATTTTTAAAAGAGGCAAAAATGAAAAAAAACTTACTGTTTGTGGCTTTGCTTATTTTTATATGTAGTTCAACATTTGCACAATCAGCTTCGGATTTCTTCCCTGCCAATGTTGGTCAAAAATGGCATTTTAATCTTTATCCATTGGATTCATTAGGAAATGCAATTGAAGCATTAAAGACGGCTGAAATAGATTCATTTGCAGGAACAACTACAATATTTGATAGAGAAGCAAAAGTAATTTTATACAAATCGGGCGGAATTAATACAATTAACTTTCAACCTTATACCGATACAACCTTTATTAACATTGGTGGTGGACAAGCTAATATCCATTTTTCAGTTTTTAACACTCTCGATTCAAGTTATGTACTGGATTCACTTCTTTCACTTATTGACCCAAGTTTAGTCAACTTTTTCAGTTTTTTACAATCTTTAAGTGATTGGTACCCTGCTTATGATTTTACAGCAAATGTGAATTCATCCACAACTCTGTTTACAAAGGATACTACAATAACTATTGATTCTGTTTCTATTCCCATAAGATTTTATGCTAAATCAAAAAGATTGAGTGATGAGAACTTTCAAACTTATTTAGGTACTCATACATGTAAAAAATTTGAACTTTCAGCATCACTTGCTTTGTTAGTTCAGATTATACCTTCTTTACCTCCTGTACCTATTGATTTAATCACATTTCCTGTAACTCAATGGATTGCTCCAAACTTATGGAAGATAAGAGAATATATGCCAAATATATCAGTAACTGATATTCCAGGTTTTGATATTCCTTCTTTTACGATTCCTGGTTACGTGTATGAATTGACTGATAGTTTTGTAGGAGTTCAAAATGAAAACAATCCGATGGTTTCAAATTTCTCTCTCGAACAGAATTTTCCAAACCCTTTTAATCCATCAACAAATATAACTTTTACTATAAATGAAACGTCTAAAGTAAAACTTACTGTTTTTAACGTTTTAGGTAAACAAATTGCAACTTTAGTAGATCATGAAATGATGCCCGGAAGTTACAATTTAACTTTTAACACAAGAAACGAGTTATCAAATCTTAGCAGCGGAATATATTTTTATAATCTGACTACTAATAGCGGAAGTATTACAAAAAAAATGACACTAATTAAATAATCAGTAACAAAAATGGTAAATGCTATGTTATCTAACCTAACTACAAAAAAATTTACTAAAAAGGTATTTTATTTTATGATGAGTTCAATCTTATTATTTAGCAGCAATAATTTTGCTCAAGAAACTCAGGGAGGTGAGCTTCCTAAACATGATCAGATTCAAAAAGAATATACTTGGAATTTAACTGACGTTTATCCAAATCAAGAAGCTTTTGAAAAGGATTTTAAGTCTGTTGAAGAAAGTTTATCAAAGTTTGCCGAATTTCAAGGAAAAGTTGGTAAAGATGCAAATACATTGTATTCAGTATTAAAATTTGATGAAGAACTTGGAATTATTTTTGGGAAGTTAAGTCTTTATGTTATGCTTTCAAAAGATTTAGATTTATCAAATTCTACTAACTTGGCTCTTGCTGAAAGAGTAAGCAATTTAGGTTCAAAATTTTCAGCAGCAAGTTCGTTTGTTTCACCTGAATTAGTTGCAATTGGTGAAACTAAATTAGATGAATTTATGAAGGAGAAAAAGGAATTATCAGCTTACAAACAAATGTTTGATAATTTGTATAGAAGAAAAGCTCATACTTTATCACCTGAATTGGAAGAATTAATGGCAATAGCTGGTCCAATGCAAGAAGTTCCTTATAATACATTCAGCTATTTTACAGGTGCAGATATTCAATATCCATTTGTAAAAGATGAAGAAAACAAAAACGATATTAAAATTAGTGATGGCAGATATTACGCTGCTTTATACTCAACAAACAGAGAATATAGAGAAAGAATCTATAAAGGATTTTATCAGCCTTATAAAGATTATCAAAACACATTATTAGGTTTATTTACAGGAAATATTAAAGCGTTAATGTTTGATGCAAAAGCAAGAAAATATAATTCTACACGCGAAGCAGCATTAGATGCTAACAATATTCCAGTTGCTGTTTATGACAACTTAGTTAATTCTGTTAACGATAATTTATCAGCTTTACACAGATGGTGTACATTAAAGAAAAAAGTATTAAACTTACCCGATTTCCATCCTTACGATACATACGTAACATTATTCCCGGGTGTTAAAAAAAGCTATACCTTTGAACAAGGAAGAGACCTTACAATTAAAGCTTTACAACCATTAGGTGAAGATTATATCAAAACTTTAACTATGGCTTTCGATAACAGATGGATTGATGTTTACGAAACACAAAATAAACGCAGCGGTGCTTATTCATCAGGAACTACTTTTGGGGTTCATCCTTATGTATTATTAAACTGGAATGATGAATTAAATGATGTATTTACATTAGCTCATGAAATGGGTCATAATATGCACTCATATTATACTGGCAAGAATCAACCTTATCAATATGCAGGTTATTCAATTTTTGTTGCTGAAGTAGCATCTACAACTAACGAAGCTTTATTATTAGATTATTTAATTCAAAATGCTCAAACAAAAGAAGAAAAATTAGCATTAATTGAAAAACAATTAAACAATATTACTACAACTTTCTTCCGTCAAACACGTTTTGCTGAATTTGAAAAATTTGTTAACGAGCAAATGGAAAGTGGCGTTGCTTTAACACCTGATATGTTAACAAAATCTTATCAAGATATGTATCAAAAGTATTGGGGTCCATCAATGATAACTGATAATGAAGAAGGTTACACATGGGCTCGTATTCCTCATTTTTATTATAATTTTTATGTTTATCAGTATGCTACTTCTTATGCTGCATCACAAGCAATTGTTGCAAAAATTAAAAAAGAAGGTCAGCCTGCTATTGACAAATATTTATCTTTCTTAAAAGCAGGAAGATCTCAATACCCTATTGATATATTAAAAGTAGCAGGTGTTGATATGAGTTCTCCTGAACCAATTAAAGCTGTTATTAACAAAATGAATCAGCTTATGGATGAAATGGAAAAATTGTTAGCAGAAAAATAATAATTGATAAATTTCCTTTAAGGCGAATTCATTTGAATTCGCCTTTTTTATTTTTAAAATAAATAGCTATAACCCAATAATTGATTTGATAATAAATAATTAAATTATCAAATTACAGATTGGAAAAATTAATGTAGGTTAGCAATAAAATCGAAGTTGTTGAAAAATTTGGGAATGGTGATTTGGGTGGTTATGGCAATGTATGTTACGAAATCAGAGAGTGATTTCTGGGCGGTCATGGTCTCACCATGACCGAATAAATATTGAAAATAAATAGCAAAATAATAGTGTTTTTTGAGAATTAAGGTATCATCACGATTTAGATCGTTGGTGTTTCATAATTGGGGAATATTATTCAAGGCGGTCATGGTATTACCATCAACGAATAAATATGTCGTAAAAAATTGCAAAACACTACTGCTTTTTGATAAAAGTAGTAGTGTCACGGTTCAGACCGTGACACCCCAGAACTGGATTCCAGGCTTTTGCAACATCTACGACCATGACGCCCCAGAAGAGTTTTTAGAATAATGCAACGTGAATGACCATCCGAAGTCGGAATTTCCGCATTTTTCAATATTTTCGACTTTGGAGCCCGAGTTGTGATTTTAAAATGGTTTAAAACAACGCATTTTAACATTCTTGTTAATTTGAAGAGAAAAGACAAACAAATTGGAAATAAAATCGGTTAATACCGAAAACATATAAAACCTCTTATTTTATTAAATAGGTGCAAAATGAAAGTATATACAAAAGAAGCTCTAAACAATTACGATCTTTCTTTAACTTATGACGACATAAGCTTAATTCCACAACATGTATCACATTTACGAAGCAGAACCGAAGCAACAACTAACTGCGATTTTTTAGGTTATAAATTAGCATTACCCGTTATCTCCAGCCCGATGGATACTGTAACCGGAATTTCAATGGCTATTGAACTAAAAAATTTAGGCTGCTTGGGTGTTGTTAACAGATTTGATTCTTCACTTAAAGAAATGATTAAAAATGAAGAAGAATTTAATCAAATTCAAGCTGTATCTGTTAGCTTAACTGCATCCGATGAGCTATTAGAAAAATTGGCAGAAAAACAAGTTCTTGTTTGTATCGATACCGCAAATGCTAATAATATTCACGTATTGGATATGTGCGAAAGAATTAAAAACAAATACAATTTTAAGGTTATGGTTGGGAATGTTGCCAGTGGCGTTACTTTAAAAAATATTGTTGAAGCCGGTGCTGACGCAATCAGAGTAGGAATTGGTGGAGGCAGCATGTGCACTACATCAATTCAAACCGGTATAGGTATTGGTCAAGTATCATCTGTTTTAGATGTTTATTTTGCACGTAAAAAAGATAATCTAAATATTAACATAATTGCTGATGGTGGAATTAAAAGTCCCGGTGATGTTGCTAAAGCAATTGCTATTGGTGCCGATTCTGTTATGCTTGGCAGAATGCTTTCCGGTACAAAAGAAACTCCCGGTGAAGTAATAAAATACGACGGACAACTTTGGAAAAAATATAGAGGTTCAGCATCTTTTGGTGTAAAGATGAAAGGAGAATTTATTGAAGGTGAAGAAACAATGGTTCCTTATAAAGGAACAGTAAAAAGTGTAATTAATTCTATTTCCGATGGTTTACGCAGTTCAATGAGTTACTTAAATTGCGATACCTTAGATCAATTACGCAATACTGAGTCATTTACAATTTTAAGTAACAGTTCATATATAGAAAGACTTCCTAAACGATAAGTAAATTAAAGGTAAACTTATGTTAAAAAATAACTTAATATCAAAATATTTAAAGGTTTTTATAATGTTTGGATTAATAATGGGCTCTAATTTATACGCTCAAGAAACAAAAGGTGGTGATTTACCTAAACATAGCGAAATTGATGAACAGTATACATGGAATCTTTCTGATATCTATGTAACAGAAGCTGCTTGGGAAAACGATTTTAAATATGTTGAAGAAAATCTTAATGAATACTCCAAATTTGTAGGTAAAGTTGGCAGTAGTGCAAAAGATTTATTAGATGTTTTAAAATTTGATGAAGTAATAAGCATCAAAATTGATAAACTTGCATTGTATGCTGGATTAGCAAAAGATTTAGACTTAAGCGATTCAAAATTTTTAGCATTAGACGAAAGAATCAGCAGCTTAAGTGCAAAGGTTGCCGCAGCAAGTTCTTTTTTACGTCCTGAACTTGTAGCCATTCCTAAAGAAAAATTAGCTCAATATACGAATGACGAAACTGAATTAAGGGTTTATGCTCAGTTTTTTGATAATCTTTATAGAACTGCTTCGCATACTTTAACTCCTGAAATGGAAGAAATTTTAGCTTTAGCCTCCCCTGTTTATGATGTTTCAGCTAACACTTTCAGTTTCCTTTCCGGTGCCGATATTCAATACCCATATGTTCAAGGTGAAGACAATAAAACCGATGTAAAAGTTTCGGCAGGAAGATATACTTCCGGATTGTATTCAACAAACAGAGAGTATAGAGAAAGAGTATACAAAGGATTTTATAAACCTTATATTGAATATAAGAATACTTATTTAAGTTTATTTTCCGGTAATATAAAATCGCAAATATTTAATGCTAAAGCTCGCAAATATACAAGTACAAGAGAAGCATCCTTAGACCCCAACAATGTTCCACTATCAGTTTATGATAATTTGGTAAATTCTGTTAATGCTAACATTAAAGTTTTACACAGATGGTGTGAATTAAAGAAAAAAATTCTAAACCTAAACGATTTTCATCCTTACGATACATATGTAACTTTATTCCCATCTGTAAAATCAACCTATCCTTATCAAGCAGGTAAAGAAATGGTTATTGAAGCCTTGAAGCCTTTAGGAGAAGAATATGGTAAAAACTTAAAAATGGCTTTTGATAACAGATGGATTGATGTTTATGAAACTCAAAATAAACGTACCGGAGCATATTCTTCTGATGATGCTTATGGAGTTCATCCTTATGTATTGTTAAATTATAATGAAGAGTTGAGCGATGTATTTACTTTAGCCCATGAAATGGGACACAATATGCACTCATATTTTACAGTAACAACTCAACCTTTCCCATATGCTAACTATTCAATTTTTGTTGCCGAAGTTGCATCAACAGCAAATGAAGCTTTCTTATTAGATTACATGATTCAAAATGCAAAATCAAAAGAAGAAAAATTGGCATTAATTGAAAAAGAACTTAATAAAATTACAACTACATTTTTCCGTCAAACCCGTTTTGCCGAATACGAACAATTTGTAAATGAACAAATGGAAAAAGGTGTAGCTTTAACTCCCGAATTTTTAACTCAATCTTATAAAGATATGTATCAAAAATATTGGGGACCATCCATGATAACCGATGATGAAGAAGGTTATACTTGGGCACGTATTCCTCATTTTTATTACAATTTTTATGTTTATCAGTATGCAACATCATATGCAGCATCTCAAATTTTATTTGAAAAAATCAAAAAAGAAGGTCAGCCTGCAATTGATAAATTCTTAAATTTCTTAAAATCTGGTAGTTCTAAATATCCTATTGAGGTATTAAAAGTTGCCGGTGTTGATATGACTTCACCTGAACCAATTCAAGCCGTTGTTGACAGAATGAATCAACTCATGGATGAAATGGAAAAATTATTGGCAGAAAAATAATTTTTTAATAAACATGAAGAAGCCTTAACCTAATAAAGTTAAGGCTTTTTTTATCATCACAAGAACTTTCAATACTTATCATTCCCCATCTAAAAAATTAAATTGCTACTTAATAAATTTTTAGTTAAATATTATATCTTAGATTTTTTAAAATTTGAGAAAATAATATTTTTAAACAAATTGGAATAGAAATGTCAATCTTTGATAAGATTAAAGAGTTCTTTACAAAAAAGGATAAAGTTAATCCACCCGGAGGAAACAAAGCCATTGAAAAGCAAAAAGCAATGGGTAAAATGTATGCACGCGATCGTATTGCTTATTTGTTAGATGAAGGTTCATTTCAAGAAGTTGATTTATTTGTTGAACATACTACAAAAGACTTTGGTTTAGATAAAAAAGAATTGCCTGCTGATGGTGTTATTACAGGAACTGGAACTATAGGTGGACATCCTGTTGCTATATATGCACAAGATTTTACTGTTGCCGGTGGCTCATTAGGCTTAATGCATGCACGTAAAATTACAAAAATTATGGATTTAGCATTAAAAAATGGTATTCCATTAATTGGAATTAATGATTCTGGTGGTGCCAGAATTCAGGAAGGTGTAAACGCTTTAGCCGGTTATGGCGAAATTTTTTACCGTAATACAATGGCAAGTGGTGTAATTCCTCAGATATCTGTAATTTTAGGTCCATGTGCCGGTGGAGCAGTGTACTCCCCTGCTTTAACTGATTACGTATTTGTTGTTGATAAAATTTCTAAAATGTTTATTACTGGTCCAGAAGTTATTAAAACTGTTCTTGGTGAAGAGATTTCTATGGAAGATTTAGGCGGAGCACGCGTTCAAACCGAAGTTACCGGTAATGCTCATTTTTTTGCTAAATCTGAATACGACTGTTTTGACCAAATTAAAGAGTTGTTCACTTATATTCCTTGGAATAATACTAAAAAAGCTATTACTATATCAGCTAAACCACCAAAATATCCTTTTGAATTGGATAAAATATTTTCAACTGACGCAACAAAACCATACGATATTAGAAACGTTATTCGTTCTATTGTTGATGACTCTCAATTTTTTGAAATACAAGAACACTGGGCAGCAAACATTGTAATTGGTTTTGCTCGATTAAATGGAAATACTATTGGTATTGTTGGAAATCAACCTTTAGTTTTAGCCGGCGTATTAGATGTTGATTCATCTGATAAAGCTGCTCGTTTTATAAGATATTGCGATTCTTTCAACATTCCTTTAGTTTCTTTTGTTGATTTACCAGGTTATTTACCAGGTATTGATCAAGAACATAATGGGGTTATTCGTCACGGTGCTAAATTGCTCTATTCTTATAGTGAAGCAAGTGTACCTAAATTAACCGTTATTTTACGAAAAGCTTACGGTGGTGGTTACATTGCAATGTGTTCACGTCACTTAGGTGCTGATTTTGTTTATGCTTGGCCTACTGCTGAAATTGCTGTAATGGGTCCTGAAGGTGCTGCTAATATTATCTTTAAAACTGAAATTACAAGTTCGCCTGATCCTAATGCAACACGTAAAGAAAAAGTTAAAGAGTATACTGAAAAATTTGCAAATCCGTATGTTGCTGCTAAAAACGGACATATCGATGCTGTTATTAATCCTGACGAAACAAGAAAATACTTAATCCACTCATTACATCTCCTCGAAAATAAACGAGATGAAAGACCATTCAAAAAACATGGTATTCCACCATTTTAGGAGATATTTATGGATAAGCTAAATATTGATACAACAATGTATGAAACTAACTTAACTGAAAAATTTAAGAACAGAAAAAGATATTCTCCTCCTGATCCTAAAGTTATTAAAACTTTAATTCCTGGTACAATTAATGAAATTTTTGTTAAGCCGGGACAAAAGGTCAAAAAAGGTCAAAGTATGTTAATACTTGAAGCAATGAAAATGAAAAACCATATTGCAGCCCCGTTTGATGGAACAATTAAATGTATTTCTGTTTCGCAACATGATATGGTGCCAAAAGGATCAGAAATATTGCGATTTGAATAAATATAACAATTATCAATTATTAATTATCAATTATTAGTTATATAATTATTAATTATTGTAACAAAAAACGTTGAGATAATCTCAACGTTTTCTGTTTTAAATAGTTGTTTTAAACCATTCTCGGGTGCTACAGTCGTTGGCGTTGCAAGACTCGAAAATCAAGTTCAAGAGTGTCACGGTCGAGTTAGTTGTAAAACTCAGTAAGCCGATCAAGGGCGTCATCGGTCGTACCGTGACGCAATAATATATACAAAAAAAAACAATTATTATGGCTGTTTTAATACAAAAACTTATTCGGTCATGGTAAGACCATACCCGCCATGGAAATCTTTCCCCAATAATGAAAACCTACAACCATGACCGCCAAGAAAGATTATTCGTTATATAATTAATAATTATTGTAACAAAAAAAAAACGGTCACAGAAAAAACTATGACCGCTAAAATATTTATTTTATCAAAAAACTATTTAATTAATAATTTAACAATTAACAATTAACAATTAAAGTTAAACGTTTTCTGTTAACTTACGCAATTCAGTAGATTTTGAATAGAACTCTTCTAAAGTTAATTCTTTCATATAAATCATTCCGTGCGAAGCTCTAATTCTTGGACTCGGATTTTTCAAGAAATAATCTTTTCCTAAACATTTACGAATAGTTTGGAACTGTTCAACTTGGACTTTTTGAGCCAATCTACAGAAAGGTCCATCATACTCCCAACTTGGAAAACTTGCAGCCTTTTGAGAGCCATAACTATACATAAATGTATCCTCTAAAATAGAAAATGAATTTAAACTAACAGGGACAAAAATATTTGCTTCTGCTGGATGGAAACGATACCAAACGTTCCTATAACCCCATACTTTAATATCTTTTACACCTTCATTCTTTTCGTAAAGTTTTAAAGCTTCTGCAACAGCTTGTAACACTTTATAATGAGTGTCTGGGCCACTTCCTTCCGGGTCTAATGCAACAGTAACAACAGTAGGCTTAACTTTTTTAATCAAGTTATAAATAGGTATTACATCTCTATTCATTTCCGGATTTTCTGTAAATATTTCCCCTTGATAAAAACCAAGTCTCATATGTTTTACAGAATCTGTATAAAACCCAAAATGAGCCCATAATATTTCTTCTTCAAATTCTCTCAACATACCTTTTAGTTTTTGAACATGCGGAACATCTTTTTTACCGGGATATTGAGTTTTGAAATAATTAATTAATTCATCCACTCTATCTTTAAGATATATTATATTATCCTCGTCATAAATTTCGATAATATTACGTAACATCCTTCTGGCATTAGCTTCTTTACGCATAGTGCGGCTGTGAGCAGCCACCCCATCTAAAAACAAGTTTACATCTCTATTTTTACCCTCTTCAAACTTGGGATCAAAATATTGTGTTGTATACCTATTTTTGAATTCTGAAGATTCCATCATTTCACGCAATTCCTGACAGAGGTCAAGCATATAAGCATTAGTAACAGCATTAAAACCACTTGTCATAGTTACAAAACAATGCTTATTATTGGGATTACGTACCAAGTGAGCTATATATGGCAAATATCCTAATGGAATATCATCATGATGAGGAGAAGTGTGTAATATTACTTCACCGTCAACATCTTGTAAACCCTTTTCAAATTTTTCTTTAACTGAATCAAAAACTTGTTGATTTATTTCATTAGCTTTTAATCCTGTCTTTTCTAATACTAAGCTGCCAAACTTGTTGGATTTATAATCTTCAGCAGTTAATTCCAACAACGGTTTATCTTTTTCAAGCATCAAGTTTATAACTGCACGTTCAATAGAAACTTGTGATATTGCTTCTTCAGCTTTAACATCAACATATCTTCTTTCCATTAGACGCAAAGCCGCACCATTTGTCAAATAAAATCTTGCATTTTTTAAGTTTTGTAGAACTGTTGCAGGATATTTATTTGTTAATGAACTTTCAATAGAATCACGCACAATATTAGCTTTTGCATCACCGGCAGCAATGATAATTGCAGTTGCATTAGAATTATGACAAATGGTATCTAAACCAATAGTAATAACCAAACTTGTTTTGGCTACTTCAATACCACCTAAGTCACCGGCTGCTGCCGCTTGGGTTTCATAATTTGTAGCAATCAATCGTGTTGTTGAATAGTGGTCGCTTCCTTGAACGTTAAATCCTATATGTCCATCAGGTCCTATTCCGCCTAAAAAGAATCCTATTCCACCCATTTCACGGATTTTACGTTCATATTCAGTACAAAATTGATCGACTAAATCAATTGTTCGCTTTTGTAATCTTTCCGCTCTATTGCTTGCCCATCTGGTTCTTAATGATAAATCAACAATTTTACCCGGGAAGATTTCATTTAAAGTTAGATTTTCAGCAGTAGGAATTTCATTAACATTCATAAACATTGCTTTCTTAGGATCTAATCCCCAATTGTTAAAGTAATATTTTTGAATATAATAGTAAAAACTATTATGCTGAAACGAATCAATTGGATAAAACTCATCTATTTGAACAAAACGGAGACTGAACAAATCTGGTTTAACTTCCGGATTTATTCCCACAGAAAGAAGTTCATCTTTTACTTCTTGTTCGTCCCAATTTTTAACATAATAACTCACCCATTTAATAAAATGTTCAGGCGTTTTTCCTGTTGGTAATGATATTACTCCACCAGGATTTGCTTGTACCCATTCAACAAATCTCTGGGCTGTTAATTTACCTAATTCCGGAAAACTTGCTACTTGTATAATAGATAACTTTTCAATCGGAGCATATTTCAATTTTTTCTTAGATTTATCTAAGTAATATTGTTCAACCTTCGATAACATAATAATACCTTCATAAAATTTAAAGTTAATATGTAAAAATAACAAATAATTCATAAATTTGCTTTGTATATATTAATTAATATTATGAGTTTATTATTATTATGGCTATTCAATTTGTTTTTTCTTGCGAACATTATTCAAACATAATTACAAATGAATACAAATACTTATTTAAAGATGATAATGAAATATTAAAAACACATAGAGCGTTCGATTTTGGAGCTGCTGCAATTTTTGAATCATTTTCAAATTTGTTTGATTCGCTTGCATTTAAAGGAAATTTTAGCAGACTTTTAATTGACTTAAACAGATATTTGAGTAGTCCTACCCTTTTTACAGATTATGCCAAAAATTTAGATACAACCGAAAAACAAAATATTATTGAAAAGTATTACAATCCATACAGAAATAATGCACGTACTTTAATAGTAAACTCTGCAAATAAAAATAAAATTATTCACATTTCAATTCATTCTTTTACTCCAATTTTTCCAAATCTGCAAGGCAGAGGTTCGAATCCTCTTCGGGGTACAGTTCGTAAAGCCGATATTGGATTATTATATTTTCCCAAAAGTAAATTTGAATACTCAGTTACTCACAAATGGAAAGATGAAATAAAAAACCTAAATAAAAACATTAGAGTAATGTTTAATAATCCTTACCAAGGTTGGCAGGATGGATTTACAACCTCATTAAGAAATGAACTTGGTACAGAAAATTATTGTGGAATTGAATTAGAAGTAAATCAAAATTTATTATTCGACAAAAACCAACAAAAAGAAATTATTAGTTTGTTAACTAAATCATTCCAAAATATTGATTTTTTTAATGAGTAACACTAAAGTGACGAGTAACGTAGGTGTTGCAAAAGTCGAAAATCAAGTTCATGGGTGTCACGGTCTCACCGTGACACTACTGTTTTTACCAAAAAATAGCTTAAATATAGCTGTTTTAATACAAATTTTATTCGGTCATGGTAAGACCATGACCGCCATGAATATCTATCCCCAATTATGCAACGCCCTCGTAACGTGTGACGAAAATCAGTGACAAAGTGACGTGTGACGGGAAACTTGAAACCAGAAACTTGAAACTTGAAACTTGATTAAGTGATTAGTGATGTGTGCTTGGTAATTAGTGAATAGTGTGAAGCGTGATGAGTAGAAGCGGCTAACAGCTAATAGTGAATAGTGAATAGCGGAAAAGTGACAAGTAATGTATAACTTGAGACGAAGTTGTTACAAAACTCAGCAAACCCGATCTGGGGCATCATCGGTCATACCGTGACGCAAACTTTTATCAAAAATGATAGTGTTTTTACAGTAAATTCGTCGGTCATGGTAAGACCCCAGAATAATATTCCCCAATCATGAAACAGCCTCGAGACTGGAAACTTGATTGAGTGATTGGTAATGTGTGATTGGTGTTATAAAGACATTCCAGCGGAATGGCTCTGTTTGTAAAAAAACACACCCACACATATAATCCCCACTCCAGCGGAGTGGGTCTATTTTGTTATTTGGACAACCTTGTTTATTAAATAACTAACGATTTTAAAACCAAAAAGCCGTTGAAAGTTTTTCCTTCAACGGCTGTACAATAATTAATAATTAAAAATTAAAAATTAAGAATTATTGCAACGGCTTTTCAACAATTCACAATTTACAATTCACCATTCACAATTATCCCCTTATTTAACTTTTCTTTTTCCAAAACGTCTAAATTAAAAATATTGACAAGGACTTATGACAGAAGTAAAAACCTTAACAAATACAAGCTTAACCGATATTTACAATGCATTTATTGAAGCATTTTTTGATTATGATGAGCCCGTAAATTTAACTTATGATGGGTTTAAGTATATGGTAGAAAGGCGTGGATTAAACTTAGATTTTTCGTTTGGAGCTTTTGAAAACAATAAATTAGTTGGCTTTACATTAAATGGTATTGGTAAATGGAATGGCAATTTAACCGCCTACGATACAGGAACTGGTGTAATTAAAGAATTCCGCAATCAAGGAGTTGCACTAAATTTATTTACCAAATCTGTCCCCTTTCTATTAGAAAATAACATAAATTATTATCTATTGGAAGTACTTAAAACTAACACAAAAGCATTCGATTTGTATAAAAAAGCTGGTTTTAATGTTACACGCGAGTTTGATTATTATTATCAACCGACAAAAGAAATTAAAATTGAAACGTTTAATCAAACAATACAAATTATTGAAACAAATAAACCACAATGGCAGCTTTATCAATCGTTTTGGGATTTTAAACCATCGTGGCAAAATTCAATTGATTCAATTGAAAGGAAATTTGAACATTTTACTTATATCGAAGCATTATTAAACAACCAAACAGTTGGTTATGCAATAATTGACAAATTTACAGGCGATATTCCTCAATTTGCTGTAAAACACCAATTCCGTAACATTGGGGTTGCCTCGACCTTATTTTACAAATTAGTAAAAATCACAAATTCGGTTGATTTACGAATAATTAACACCGAAACGGGAAAAAGTGGTATAAATGAGTTGATGAAAAAATTAGGAATTAAAGCAGGCAGCGGACAATATGAAATGTTGGCTTATTTGTTATAATAAAAAAGCCGAACAACATTCTACACATGCCACTACTGACCGCTGCTTCCTTCCGGACCTCACGGGGTTGGGTAATAAACATGTTAGAACGTGTTCGGCAAACTTTTAAAAAACATCTTATAATATAAGAAAAATATCAACTTAAAAAAAGAACTTTTTTTGGTACCCGGGAGGGGACTTGAACCCCTACTGACTTAAGTCAATTAGACCCTGAACCTAACGCGTCTACCAATTCCGCCACCCGGGCAAAATCGAAATACAAATTTATAAAATATATATTTCTAATACAATTATAATTAAATAATTTTTATCGTTTTGATTCCCCTATTAAAATTTTAATGGAATATAATTAGTTTTATAATTATTTTAATAAAGCCAATACTTAATAAATGGAGAGATAATATGAATTTTAAAAACATTGCTTATATTTTATGTGGTGGTTTAATCTGCTCATCAATGTTTGCCCAACCTGTTAAAAATACTGGGAAATACATCGATTACAAAAACGAATATTGGGATATTATTGTTAAAGATGCCGATGCATTTAAAGATAAAGAGAAAGAAAAAAAACTTACCTATAAAATGGATTTTTCCGGTTTAGATTTGCCTAAATCAAAAACAGAATTTAAGTATTATTGGCATTTTGATCCTGCATTATATCCTCAAGCACGTACGGGAACATGCTGGTCATTTTCTACCACATCTTATTATGAGTCCGAGGTTAAACGTTTATACAACAAAGAAATTAAACTTTCAGAAATTTATACCGCCTATTGCGAGTATATTGAAAAAGCAACGCGTTACATTAACGAACGTGGTGATAGTCATTTTGCAGAAGGAAGCGAAGCGAATGCCTTAGTTCATGTATGGGAAAAATATGGAGTTGTACCGGAAGAAGTTTATACCGGATTATTAGAAGGTCAAAAATTCCACGATCACGAACAAATGGTTAAGGAAATGACTTCTTTCTTAAAATCGTGTAAAGAAACAAACAATTGGAATCTTGAGGCTGCAATTTCTACTATTAAATCAATAATGAACCATTATTTAGGCACTCCACCCGAAAAATTTACATACGAAGGTAAAACATTTACACCAAAAGAATTTTTTGATAAAGTTATAAAGATTAAATTTAACGATTATGTAGAAGTTGTTTCAACTTTAGAAGCTCCTTTCTATCAAAAAACTGAATTAAAAGTACCTGACAACTGGTGGCATAGCAAAGATTATTATAACATTCCCCTTGACGTTTTTATGGCAGTAATTAAAGATGCAATTAGAAACGGTTACACTTTAGCAATTGGTGGAGATGTTAGCGAAGCCGGATTAGAAAGTCATGCCGAAGTTGCAATGGTGCCAACTTTTGATATTCCATCCGAATATATTGACCAATACGCTCGTCAATTCCGCATTGATAACAAAACTACTGAAGACGATCATGGTATTCATTTAGTTGGTTATTTAGAAAAAGATGGAAAAGACTGGTATTTAATTAAAGATTCAGGTTCAGGCTCACGCAACGGTGCCAATAAAGGTTATTACTTTTACACCGAAGATTTCGTAAAATTAAAAATGTTAAGTTTCACAGTTCATAAAGATATTTTTAGAAAATTAGTTAAAGAGTATAAAGACTAATTCAAAGTTACAAGTAACGCGTGACTTGTGACGAAAAGCAGTTAATTGTCTTTAAAAAGATAAAGCCGTTGAAAGTTTTTCCTTCAACGGCTAAACTTTAATTCAAAATTAAGAATTAAAAATTGAGAATTATTTTGTTAAGATCATTTTCTTAACACTAACAAAACTACCTGCCTGCATTTGATAGAAATAAATACCACTTGTTAAATTACTTCCATCAAAACTAACAGAATGCATACCGGCTTCAGCAACACCATTGAATAATGTGGCAACTTCTTGACCTAAAGCATTAAATAAAACAACTTTTACATTTTCGGTTTGAGGAACTGCAAAACTTATTTTTGTACTTGGATTAAATGGATTTGGATAATTTTGATTTAATGAATACTCACTTGGAGTACCAACTGTAACATTAACAATATTTGAATAATTTACAGAACCATCAAAATCAACTTGTTTTAGTCTGTACGATATATTTCCGGTTACATTTAATTTTGTATCAACATATGAATATGAACACATATTTGTTGTTGTACCATTACCTGCAACAAAATCAATTTTTTCCCAAGCTGTATTATTTACATTACGTTCAATTTCATAACCAGAATTGTTTGTTTCTGTTGCTGTTTTCCATGTTAATGAAACGCTATTATTTAAGTAAGCAGCTTCAAAACTAACTAATTCAACTGGAACTGGACATGCAACTGAATCCAATACCAATACTTCTCTCCTTACTGCAGTAGTAGTATTTACAGATCCCCATGTTCCGGTATTGGATTTTGAAAAGAAACTTATTGTATTATCAGCATTACGTGTTTCAACTCTTCTAACACCGTTTGGATTATTAGCTCCAATTGGAATAATAGCTGGATAATCACCAATACTTGAACTTGCATCTTGCGTATAAATTAAATTAATTTCTGATGGTAAATCGCTTTGATTTGAATTTGTAGCAGTTGCTTGTCTAACTTGGTATACAAATAATGGATCACCATCCCCATCAACATTATCATAAATTAAAACAAATTTACCAGAATTTAATGAAATAGCTGTTCCTTTAATAAAACATCCATCATCAGTAGTTGCAGCAGTTCTTTCTGTTACAGCAATATCTAAAGCAGTAAGAACCTTTGTTCCAACAAAGTTAGGTTCCGAAGGCATGGTACCACCAGCTTCAATATATCCTAAACGAATATTATGTTGTTGACCGGCATCAAAACGTGAACTATTGCCTGTTGGCTGCCAAAAATACCATACTGGTCCGCTGCTTCCGTTTGCATCTGTAGTGAATGCATTAGAAACTTTTGAACCACTATAAGCTGTACCATCCCAAATATTTCCTGCACCGTAAGAAGTTGCAGCATTTTCTACTAATCCAAGTTGCAATTTCACGTCATAAGTGGTATTAGCAGTTAAGCCATCAACTTGAATGCAGAATGCAATTGGAGTACGGTTGTTATTTGCAGAAGCGGCTGATTTGCTGCCAAAATACTTTGGAACTACTAATTCTGTCATTGTTTGAGCAAATGTTTCACCTGCAAAAACAAAGAGCATTACTGTTAAAACATAGTACATTATTCTTTTCATTTTTTTATACCCATATTAATTAATGTTTTTCTTTTAAATTACAACATTTTTATGATTAAGTAAAATTATTTTTATATGAATTTATGGTAAAAAAAGAGTGACGAAAGGCAGTAAATAGTGAATAGCTAATAGTGATTAGTAAAAGAAAGTGACGAGTAACGTGTGAAATGTAACTTGAAACTTGTGACTTGAAACTTGGTGATTAGTATAAAAGACATTCCAGAGGAATGGCTCTGTTTTAGAAATAATACACACATATATAATCCCCACTCCAGCGGAGTGGGTCTATTTTGTTATTTGAATCAACTTTATTTTTAAGATTAAATAACAAAATTTATTTAAAAAGAAACAGCCGTTGAAAGTTTTATCATCAATGGCTATTCAATAATTTACAAATCACAATTTATAACTCACAATTATTAAAAACTGCTATTCAATCATTTAACCTTCAAAACTTAACATTTTACTTCCAAATTGTCTGAACCATGATTTTGAATGATTTTTAGGATTTATGAGATTAAAGATTAAACCTTTTTGAAAAAAGCGACACATTATTTGTGATTAAACACAAGACACAGAGGGTCGAAATATTAATAGCAAATCGGAAGAAACAAAATATTAAGCCCCAGCGTGGGCGACATGTTCTTTTATAATTATCAATTATCGAATTATTAATCATCATTAAAACAAAAGCAATTAACAGTTAATAGTTTTAAAAAGAAACAGCCGTTGAAAGTTTTATCTTCAACGGCTATTCAATCATTTAACCTTCAACCTTCATAACTTAACATTTTATTTTGTGAGAACCATTTTCTTCACACTTGTAAAACTACCAGCTTGCATTTGATAGAAATATACACCGCTTGGCAAATTACTTGCATTGAAATTTACTGAATGATTCCCTGCTTCAAAATATCCATTAACCAAAGTCATAACTTCTTGACCCAAAGCGTTGAACACAATTAATTTAACATTACTGCTTTGTGGAATGCTATAACTTATAGTTGTTTCCGGATTAAATGGGTTTGGATAGTTTTGTACTAATCCAAATTCTTTTGGAGCTTCAACATTTACTTCTACAATACTTGAATAAGTAAACTGTCCATCGTTATCAACTTGTTTTAATCTATACGAATATGTGCCTGCTGTTGATAAATTATTATCTGTGTAAGTATATTCTTTTACAGAATTGCTGTTTCCATGTCCATCAATTGTTGCAATTTTTTCCCAATTGTTTTCAGCAATTTTTCTTTCAACCTCAAAACGGTTGTTGTTTATTTCGGTAGCTGTTGCCCAATTTAATACAACTCCGTCTTTAGCCGTAGTAGCTGTAAATGACGATAATTCTACTGGGAGAGGAGATTCAGAAGAACCAAATACAAATTCACTAAAACCGGTTGTAATAGTTGCACTTGTTAAATAATCATCTGCTTGGTTTCCATTGGTTCCATTTCTGTGATATGTAAGGAAACCACAATCATCAAAATTACCATGTCCAGGGTTACTACGTTTATATAATTTTACAGTTGTATTATTACCGTCAGCTAATTCAGCAATACCCGGACAGTCAGCAACTTCAAATCTTAGTACATAACCATCACCTTCAACAAAAACCATTTGGTTATTAGGTTCAATTACCCAACGATAATGACTTACATTTCCTACAACGCCATTTGAATTTGAAGGAGCATTATTATATCTATTAACTAAAACATTTCCACCGTGAGTAACATTTCCAAATGTAATTTGTCCAACACCAGTACCGTTACCAATGTTAATATTTTGATTATTACCAGCATTAGCATTTCCGTTCAGTCCATTACTTCCCAAAGTTGTAACTCTAATAACCTCAGAATTTGAACTTGTACTAGTACTTGAATAGGCACGAACTCTATAATAATAAGTCTCACCTTCAGTTAATCCAGAAACTTCTCGTGAAGTTGAATTAACAGTTAAATCATTAAAACCATCAATAAAGCTATCTTGACCATAAGTATGCATCCCCTCATCATCTATTGCTCCTAAAGAATAAACAATCCATTCACTATTTTCAGTAGTGGTACCAGATGATAAAGTCCAATCTGTATTCCCATTTGTAATATTACTTTTCCTAATAATATTATGATCTACTGCTGCTCCAGAAACACCCGCCACATCGAAATTTGTACCGGTAGTAGGGTTGCCAAAAACATCTATCAATACATTATCCTTAAATAAGCCAACAGCATCATTTCCATTAAAATTAACAGCTGTGCTTGAAGTAATATCTGCTTTATCTTTAATACTTTGGATAGCAGAACTGTGACAAATAACATAAGTAGTATTATCTGCAAGATTTCCCGTTAAAGCTGTTGTCGTAGCCCAATCACCGCCATTACTTGCAAGTTTTAATGAATAATTATCCAATGAAACTGTAGCACCTGTTTTATTAAATAATTCAACATATTTGTTATTGCTGGTTCCTTCATAATACTCAGAAATAAATAAATCAGTAGCATTCGACGTATTTGAAAAGTTTTCATAGTTAGATACATCCAATTTATAGCTTTCTGCCTCACTCACCAAATTCCAACTTGCCATAAAAGATGTTGTAGTAATAGATGAACCTGAATTAGCTAATGGAGCAGAAATATTTTCAGTAGTAAAATTATGTTCATCACCATAAGAAGTACCAACAGAATTAGTGGCATAAGCACGAACATAATAAGTAGTATTTGATGTAAGACCAGACATATTACCTGTAATTGCACCTATACCTGTACCTTCTTCGGTTTTATTATCTGCAGTAGTAGGATTGGCAGAAGTACTCCACACAACACCTTTTTGAGTTACGGTTTCTCCACCATTTTCAGTTACTTCACCGCCCCAAACAGCTGTAACAGCACTATTCGAAGTAATTGCAGCATTAGTTGTAACAGTAGGAACAGTTTCAACAGTGGCAAGAATAGCCAATGAATTACTAATTAATAAAGAAGAACTTTCAGTTAGTTCGGAATTATCAATTCCAATTTGAAAATTTGTAACATTGGCATCAAAATCAGTTCCATCATAAGCTAAAGTAACAATAGCTTCGGAATCGTTAACATACTCAACAGCACTAATTGTGGTACCAACAGGCTCATTGTTCAAAACAAAATTGGAAATATCCAAAGAAGCATCAGCAAAATTATCATTAGTTAAAGTTAAATTTATAACTGCACCATTTAAGTTTTCTTCGGTTAATCCGGCATGAGATATTGTAGCAGCAGGATCAACAGGAGTAGTAGTCAATTGGTTACCTGTGCCTGGGGCAGTAGTTAAATAAGAAATTCCGGAGCCACTTCCATTATACTCATAAACCGCGAAATGATAAGTAGTACTTGACAATAACCCGGTTACAGTAACAGAATTACCAGAGCCGTCATAAACGACTTTATTTCCCGAACCTTGATCAAAAGCCAAACCAAAATTACTATTTACGCCTTCGTAAGCAGTCCCATTTACAGGCGTAAAATCAGCTGCACTTTCAGCTTTAGCAATTAAAATTCTCCCTGCACCATCTCCACCGTTAAAATTAACAACAATAGAATTTGTTGTAACTGTCCCAAATGTTATAGAAGACTGTGTAGTAGGGTCGCTCATTTCGGTTCCTGTTAGAACGATGTTTCGCATTCTTACGCCCTTACTACCACCACTTGGAGAAGTCCATCTTAATTTAAGTTGGGTTGTAGATTGAGTTCCAAGTGCAAATGTTCCAGCACTTATATATGTCGAACTGGTAGGCGTAGCAGAAGTAAACGTAGTTGAACTCCAATTACTTCCGTTGTCAGTAGAATATTCAATTAGGCAATTATGATTAGTTCCACTTCCATAAGTAGCAACCTGAAAAGTCAAAGATAAATCGGTATACGACGAAACATTAATGGTTTCAGAAATGATACTATCTCCAACATTATCCAATAACCAGTAGCCTCCAGCTTGTATTGCGTTACCGCCACCGTTGGTAAAAGTCCATCCAGAAGTAGCAGAAGAACAATTATTATTAATTATTGTTTGCGTTTGAGCATTGTTTGCCTCAAAACAAACTAATAATCCTAGTAATATCAGTAAAAAAAGTTTTTTCATAAAAAAGTCCCTTGTTCTGTAAAAAATAATTTAATGTATAAAAATAAAACTTTAAGATCTAAGTTGCGTATAGATTTATGTTAACAAATTATTATCTTTTGTGAAAAAAACTCTAAAAGTACAAAATAAATACTGAGTTAGTATTAGTTATATACTAACTCAGTTTATTATAATAAGTTAACACTATTTTTCTATTTAATCAATAACATTTTTTTAGTTTGCACAAAATCATTGGCAATAAGCCTATAAAAATATGTGCCACTTGCTAAATCAGAGGCATTTAGCTCAACAGAATAGCTCCCTGCTGATTTATCCTCATTTACAAGCGATCTAACCAATTCACCGGTAATTGAGTAAATATTAATTGTTACTCTTGAATCAAGAGGTAATGAGTAATTAATTGTTGTTGTTGGGTTAAAAGGATTAGGATAGTTTTGTGACAAACTATAGCTTTCTGGAGTACCAACATTTACATCAACTACATCACTAAATTCATAAGCACCATCATTATCAATTTGTTTTAATCTGTAATAATATTTGCCTGAATTTGTCAATTCGTCTAAATATTCATAATCATTAATAGTACTTGAATTTCCATGTGCACTAACACTACCAATACAACTCCAGTTATTATTATCTTCACTTCTTTCAATTTCAAAACTGTAAGCATTTAATTCAGTTGCTGTAGACCAAGCTAAGTTAACTGTTGTTCCACATGCGGAAGCTGAAAAAGATGTTAATTCTACTGGAAGAGCTGTTAATACACCATCAACATTTGGATTAATTCCATCTCCCGAACCAGCAAAAACAAATTCATTTTCTAATAATTTAGGAGTTGCTCCATTAACAGGATTAGTTGTAGGAACTCTTCCCCACATATAATTTCCATCACTGTTGTTAGTCCACATTACTAAACCAATTTTAGTCCCAACTGCGGGAGTAAAATTTAATGCAGTCCAAGCTACTCTAACACGAATTTCTCCATTCCCATCTACAAAGGTAACATACGAGTTAGTATTGTCATTGCCGTCTGTACGAGATACCCAATTCCAAGTTCCACTATTATTTGTATAAAACTCAAATGCATTACCATTTGAAGTTGGAACTCCATAAAACGATGAATTATTTTCAAAAACGATATAATAATCTGGATTAGGAGAACCTGATAAAAAGCTCACGCCATTTATTGCTTCAGTAGTACCGTTAGCACCATCTGGATCCGTATCAATAGCAGCATAGAATAAATCAGACGAATAATTTGTTCTTCCACCTGTCCAACCCAAATAGAGGTAATTCGCATCCCAATGAGTATAAAACTTTGTTGTACCATCTGAACCCAAAAGACCGTTTGTACCAAAAGCAACTTCATTGGAGTAAGCTGCACTCATTGGAACAGTACGTGGAGTATTTAAATGTAATGGGCTTGTAGTATTCTCATCCGCCCCCATATAAGGGAATACCAAATCTCTTGTATCACCATCAATATCAGTAATATATGAGGCAATTACCGTTCCGGTTAAATCATTATCACCAATAGATGCTCCTGATAAGTGCAAATCTGTTGAAGAAACAAATTCTACAGATTTTGAAATGGAATTAGCATCTTGAGAAGTTGAAGTCTGCCAATCTGAAAGTGAAGTGCAATCAGAACCCATATTAAATCCCACTTTTCCCGATCCAGATACAAAGAAGTTATTATAATTAGTTACTAAACTAGATTCATCAGTTGTAGTTCGATACATAGCATATGTTAGGAAATCCCCTTCTGAAGAAATCACTATGTTATTTTTAGAATCAATCTGTTTTACTCCACTTGCACCACTTAAACCAGTAACTATACCTCTTGGAATAACTGTGCCGCTGCCTGGTGTTATTGTCATTTCTGGGATAAGTATTGTGTTTGCAAATAAATTTGCAGTAACTCCTAGAGTTGTAGCTGTATAAACTCGAATTCCATCCAGGACACAGCTAGGATTAGCAGCACTAGTAGTTGGATTAAAACCACAAATTACATTGTTATATACATTATATGTACCAATCGTTCCAATATAGATACCTATTATACCATAATCACCACTTGAAGAATTGGCTGTTGTCAAATTTGTAATTTGATTGTTAAAGATGTTGATTGTTTTTGAGGAATTAGCTACAGAATAAGCATAAATACCTTCACTTAATGTACCACCGCCCGTTTGGGTAATACTAATTATATTCCCACTTATTTCAGTATCACCTGTACCAGTGCTTAAAAATACACCTCTAGTTCTAGCGTTAATCACATTATTTTGTATTTTAATGTTTGAAGGATAGACTCCACTGCTTAATGTACCTGAAGCTGATATAGATACACCTTGGCATGCATTGCCACCAACAATATTTATTGTACAATTTTTAATTGTTATATTATTAGGTATATAATCAGTACTATTTTGATTGCGAGGAGTTATCAAAATTCCATAGGATGAACTTGAACCTGTTTCTGAGATTGTCATATTTATGTTTTTTATTGTACAGTATGACACATCTCCAACAACTCTAATACCATAGCTATATGATACTGAATTATTCACTTCTGTAATCGATAAATCTTTGCTTGATCCCCCTACTTGGTTCGATCCATCAAAAGTTACATAACTAACAGGAATTAAAGTGTATGATGCTGTTGTATTGCTACCGATAACTATTCTCCCAGTCGGGCCAGCATTATCAGCTAACTGGGTGAAATTGATTGTAGTTGTTACGCCTATATATGGCTTAAATAATATTGTATTTATCTCACTGGTGCCAGTACAAGCAAGGGCTAAATTTGATGTTTCTGTATATGAAGCATCAAGAAAATAAAACTCACATGGCCCTGAAACACCTTGCGTATTTAAAGCAGAAAATGCAGCCCCTAATGATGTATACTCAGGATCTCCACCTCCAGGTCTAGAACCTGGAGTTGCTCCAATATAATAGTCCCCACTCAATTGAGCCATAATTGCCATGTTAACCATGAAAAGAATAAATAATGTACCAACGATTTTCTTCATTTCTCCACCTCTTATATATTATTATTTTACATTCGTGTAAGCATCCTTAAAACAATTAAATAACCAACAGTAAAAAATGAACCTAATAAACCATAAAACGTGTATTTATATATTTTATCACGTTTTAATAGTTTTTTATGCTGAACTTCGTAATCATCAGCTTGACTTAAATAATCTCCATAGGCAATATTCCAATTTTGTGGTGAAACATATTTTTTCTTTGTTTCCATTAAATCCTCCGTACTAATACAATTATTAATTATCAATTATTTATTTTTCAATTTCATATTTTAATTCTATGATGTCCGTTATTTTTTCAAAGAGCTTTTTATATAATTTATTTTTATTTAAGCTTATTAATTTCTTTAGTTCTATATAGCTTAATATTTACTTTAGTTTTCCCAGCACTAAAGTGCTGGGCAAGAACATCGTTGTTTTTTTATTCCCATGACTAAAGTCATGGGCAAGAAATAATACTGAAACTAATTAAACCCATGACTGAAGTCATGGGACAAAGAGCATTAATCCGCCTTTTATAATCTATTCTTTCAGTACTTCCTATTACATTATATTGTTAAACAAGAAACAATACTAAAGCTTTTTATCCCAGCACTAAAGTGCTGGGCAAGAAATAATATTGAATTTAACTAAACCCATGACTGAAGTCATGGGGCAGAGAGTATTGTCAGCATTAATCTATTTATTAATAAAGAAATATTTTCTTTTTACTATCCTTGATATTTACTGCTGCTTTTATTTCTTAATTCTTCAACAGCGTAGTACTCTCTGTCCCCGTACTTTAGTGCGGGGTTTTATGCAAAATCACTTCTTTTCTCGCCCATGACTTTAGTCATGGGAACAATATGCAATATCAATTATAATCTTGTTTAGCTTTTAATTACAACAAAATATAAAAACAGTTATTTTTTATTACTTGAACAACTTCTATTTCTTTAATCTTTCCTCAATTTTCTAATAGCTAAAATCTATTTTCTAATTTCTATTTTCTGAAATCTATCTTCTAACTTCTATTATTCATACTCTTTCTTAACTTTCTGTCCTCTTATATAATTTATTATTTTCGGCAGCATTTCTTCAGATACAGAAAAAATGCGAAAGCCAGTCTGCCAAACAAATTTTTCAGTTATCAATGAATTATGGTTAATCCAATAAGCAGTAGCTCCTTTTACATTCTTAACAATTTCCGGTATATTGCAATTTGAATTCATCTTAAACAAAACATGAATATGATCTTCTAATCCATTAATCATTAATACTTTATTTTCAACATCTTTTTCAATCAGAGTTTTTATTTTTTCATATAACTCAGCTTCAATATTACAATTGATTAAATCGTTTCTATATTTTGTACATAATATTAAATGCATAAATATTTTAGAGTATGAATGACTCATAATATTTCCTCAATCACTTTGCTTAGCTATTAATTAGTTTTTCATTTTAGTACTATAATCACTTTTGTTTTTATTTAGCTTTTTAGTTTATTTTTCCCATGACTAAAGTCATGGGCAAGAAATAATACTGACTTAACTTTTATCCCAGCACTAAAGTGCTGGGCAAGAAACAATACTGACATAATTAAACCCATGACTAAAGTCATGGGACAGAGAGCATTGTTATTCAGTATATTTCTGCTACTATAATTATATTTAATAAGCTATCTTCTTTTTCTAAACTCTATCCTCTAAAATATAATCTCGATTTTCTTATTTCTATTTTCTAATTTCTATTTTCTAACACCTGTCTACTAATTAATTATTGCATCACTATGTTTTGCAAATATCATTAACGGAAATGTCATTACCATTAAAAAGATATCAAAAACAATTGAACGATTAAATTTATAATATTCCTCAAGTTCAACCATATTTTCAAAGCCTTTTTCTCTATTTCCAAATATTTGCCAGTAACCGGATATTCCGGGTTTTATATCAACGTTTTCTCTTCTCAAATACAACGAGTAATTGTTTTCCTTAATTATTTGTAAATCAGTATTGGATAAAGGACGAGGTCCAATCATACTCATGTTCCCTAATAGAACATTAATTAGCTGAGGTATTTCATCCAATCCAGTTTTTCTTAAAAATCTGCCTATGGGTATTACTGAATTCTTAAATTCACTTTGAAGAAATATATTACTATCTGTATGATGTACTTTTGAAGGGTGTAATGTCCTAAGTTTAAATATTTTAAACTGATATTTGGATAACGTCAATCCTCTTTGTTGAATATATATTGGATTTAAACCTGTTTGAAAATATATTATAAGAGATAGAATTAAAAATACTGGAAATAATATTAAAAGAAGAATCAAAGAAATCACAATATCAGATACTCTCTTAACCATATCATACACTTTGTTTTGAATTAGTGTATTATTAATCTGATTGATATTATTTAAAACAATAGAATTATAAGTATTCTTATCCATATCCAATATTTTTTTTGGATTTAAGATAAATTATTAAAGACCTCATTAACTTGAATGTTGCTTAACAAAGTGTTTTCAATTAATCCTAAATCAGAGTTTTTTAATTTTTTATTTGAGATTAAAACTGTTTTAATATTAAATGTTTTATATGTCGATTTTAATTCTTTCAAACTTTTATTTAATAATTCCACTTCTGCCAAAGATATTTCTTCATCATACAGAAATGACTTAAACAAAAGTATTTCAGCTTCTTTATTACTAATTAAACCAATATCAAATTTATGTTTCCTATTCCAAAAGGCTCCAATTGCACTTATTTGATAAGGGAATAATTCTTTAATAATTTTATGATCAACATCATTAGTAAATATCTCTTTTATTATTGAATAAAATCTTTCATTAAGATAGTCATCAATTTTATCCTTAATTATATTTAGTAGATTATCAAATGAATGTAATTCAAAGTATATTTGGTTTGGTTGAATAAATCTGAACCAGAAATTTTCGAAGTAGCTGTTAATAAAATATCTTCCATGTTTTGAGCTTTCGTCTTCATCTAAATGAATGGGGGTTTTTCTTGTTATCAAGTTTTTTGCGTAAGATAGCTCATTTAAATATTTCATTAGGGTTGTTGATTGAACATGAATGTCTTCTGCTATTTCCGAGATTGTATTCTTTCCATTAGCAATAGCTTGCAGTATGGCAAGATATGTTTTATTTGATTTATTAAATTCGTTGAGTATTAATTCCTTAAATTCAAAGCCTAATGGGGCATATTCGTGCAAAACTAATTTTTCAATTACTTTTACAACATTACTATTCCATAAGGAATAATTATCAATTAAGGTATAATATTTGGGAAGTCCGCCAAATATTAAATATATTTTAACTATTTCCCTATTGGCTAATTTTGACTTATTATTTTTATATAGAGTAAAAACATTTGATAAGTTAAAAGGTTTTAATATAATCTCTGCATTATTAAAAGAATACAATGCTGCATTTTGAGACTTGATATTTTTATTTATTGACTTTTTATTTGAGGAAATAAATACAATTGTAAGTTTTGAATCATCTTTGTATTTTTCATAAAGATGTTTTATTTCGGTAAATATACTTTTTTCAATTATATCGAAATTATGGAATTCATCAACAACTAAAAAATATTTTTCTTTTTGAGATATAAAAAAGAAAAAATCAAATAATTCCTTCCAATTTCTAAAATAAGGCACATAAGTACTAAATTGATTTGTGGTTCTCAAATAACTTGTAATATCTTCTAATTGTTGTTTAGAAGTATTTGTACTTAAAGTAAGATATATCCCCTTGTTTTGTTTTAAGAATTGTTTTATTAATTCTGTTTTTCCTGTTTTTCTATTTCCATGAATTAATATGCTGCCACAGGCATTTTTTTGTTCATTTGCCAAGTTGTTAAGCATATTAATTTCTTTTTCTCTAAAACAATATTTCATTATTATTATTTCTATAATAATTATTTATATAATAATTTTTTTATGTACAAGTTATACTTTATTTGGTGAATTGTCAAGTGTTTTTTTTAGTGACTAAAAACAGAAACTTGAAATCAGAGACTTGAAACTTGTTTGTCATTTGTCTGAGCTGGAATTTGTGAGATTAAACCGATTTTTGGGATTAAAGATTAAACAAGATAAAAAAATAAAGCATGATATGTGATTAAACACAAGACCCAGCGGGTCGAAACATCAATAGAAAATCGCTAAATGTATAGTCCTGAAATAGGTTGACTCAAAAACAATGAAAAGTCAACCAAAACAAGGACAAGAGATGAAAAGAATCGAAAAAGTAAAAGTAACGGAAAAGAGAGTAAAATACTTTTCAGACGAGTTTAAGAAAGAAATAATAGAAGAAGTACTATCTGGAAAATACACAAAAGCAGAAGCCCAACAAATATATGGAATTGGAGGAAATAGTAGTATATTAACATGGATGAGAAAATTTAATATAGCACCCAAATACAATCCCCCTAAAAATCCACAAACAGCAGAAATTCCAATGAGTCTAAACGTAAAAAATGGGTATGAAGATCTAACAAAAGACGAAAAAATACGAGTATTAGAAAAAGCATTAGAAATCGAACAAAACAAAACAATGTTATATGAAAAAATGATAGAAATAGCAGAAAGAGATTATGGCTTGGCAATAAAAAAAAAGTCCGAACCCAAACAATCCAAGAAGTTAAATCGGAAAAAGGTGAAAAAATGAAAATAAAAGATTTAACAAAATTGCTTGGCTATAGCAAACAATCATATTACAAGCAATTAGAAAGAGATGATACAAAAAGTCTCAACGAAGCATTAATAGTAGACTTAGTAAAATTAAGGCGGAAGTTATGGAAAAAAGGAAGTGGTAGAAATTTATTTGCCTATTTACAGCCTGAATTTAGGAAACATGGAATATCAATTGGTAGAGATAAATTCTTTAAGATATTAAGAGAAAACAACTTACTAATAAAAATTAAAAATAGAAAAACAAAAACAACTAATAGCTATCATCATTTCCATAAATATGAAAACTTGATCAAAGAGCTAAAAGTAACAAGAATAAATCAAGTAATAGTATGTGATATAACATATTTGTATCTACGCGAAAATGATAGTTTCGCATATTTATTTTTAGTAACAGATTTGTTTTCAAGGAAAATACTTGGCTACAATGTAAGTTCAGATTTATCGGCAAAATCAGCCATAAAGACATTAACAATGGCATTAAAGAACATGAGTGATATAAAAGAGTGCATACATCACTCAGATAGAGGCATACAGTATTGTTCAAACCAATATACCGAATTACTAAAGAAAAATAATATTGCAATAAGTATGACAGAACATTCAGATCCATTAGAAAATGCTGTAGCAGAAAGAATAAATAAAACTATAAAAGAAGAATTTACAGAAGAAAAGCAAATCAGTTTTAGTAATTATAAAGAAGCTAAAAATAAAATAGCCAAGATAATTGATTTTTATAATAACGAAAGACCTCACAGATCTTTGGAAATGTATACACCAAAAATGGCTTATGAATTAAACATAGAACTTAAAAGAAAATGGAAGCCTTATTATAAAGATTATTCTAAAATTAATAAAATAACTATTCCTTCTAATTTGGAGTATTCTTATATTTAATTAATAAAAAAAGTCAACCTATTTCAGGACTATACAAAACCAAAATATTAAGCCCCAGCGTGGGCGACACTTTTTTGGTAATTTTTTACGAACTCATCCTCCGGCTCTGGCGAGCCCCCTCCCTCTCTTCAAAAAAAAGAAGGTGTGACATCTGTCGGAGAATTCTGTAATTAACTTTTCGATTGCATTAATTTGCACACATTATGTCACCGGTTCCCGGTTCTTGAATGTTTGTTTTTTTTGCAGGCTACAAATATTTCCATCGGTTCCCGATTGAAAACCAGAGACTTAAAACTTTGTGATTGGTATAAAACCATTCGGGTGAAATAGCTCTATTGGTAGAAATAAAACAACAACGTATATAAGCCCCAACTCCAGCGGAGTTGAATCTCTGTAACCACCCAAGCACAAATACAACATGAGCTGCAGGGCTGCTCCATATATCTTTTTGTATTAGGTTATAATATTGAATTCGTGTCGCACCTAACGGAGCTTTTTTGTGGGGTGGGGCTTGTATTACTATTGAAGTTTCGACCCTAATGGGTCTGGTTAGATGAAGATAAAAGTAATTTTGTTTTTTAAACATTTTTATTTCTCAATATTTTATATAAACTAAACAAGTGAATTGCTTAAGAATCAATCCCGTTATGGATGAACCATCAATAGAAAACCTAAAAATACAATTTATTAAGCCCCAGCGTGGGCGACATGTTTTATTGCTAATTGGCAACCATTTATGCAACAGCCACCGGACGAAGTCGCACAAGCTCAAAGTCATGGTACAATTATGACCGTCAAGGATATATTTCCCCATTTTCGCAACAACTTCGACCATGATCTACTTGTGTAAAAATCCCCAATTATGCAACACCATATTAACGAGTGATGAACGCTGCGGATAGATTTAAAAAGAAAAAGCCGTTGAAAGTTTTTCCTTCAACGGCAAATCAATAAATTGCAATAATAAAAAAACGTTATTTAATTATAGAGTATGCAACAGTTAAACCGCTCATAACAATAGCAACCATACTCATTAATTTAATTAAAATATTTAATGATGGACCTGATGTATCTTTAAATGGATCGCCAACAGTATCACCAATAACGGTTGATTTATGAGCATCAGATCCTTTACCACCAAGGTTCCCCTCTTCAACAAATTTTTTAGCGTTATCCCAAGCACCACCTGCATTTGCCATAAACACAGCAAGAACAAAACCGGCACCTAATCCACCTGTTAATAATCCCATAACACCGGGAACACCTAAAAAGACACCTGTAATAATAGGAACAATGATTGCTAATAAAGAAGGAACTATCATCTCTCTTTGTGCTCCTTTAGTAGATATTTCCACGCAACGTGCATAATCAGGTTCATTCTTCCCTTCCAAAATGCCAGGAATAGCCTTGAATTGTCTTCTAACTTCATCTACCATTTTTTGGGCAGCACGACCAACAGCATTCATAGTCATTCCACAGAATAAAAACGCCATCATGGAACCAATAAAAATTCCAATTAAAACGAGCGGATTCATTAATGTTACATTAAAATAAGTCATAAAATCTGTTAGAGTTGCATCTTTAACAGCAACTTGAACAGAATCCGAGATATTTAATACTTCTGTCCCAATTCTTAACAATCCTATCTTTAATTCTTCAATATAAGAAGCAAGTAAAGCTAAAGCAGTAAGAGCAGCAGAACCAATAGCAAAACCTTTTCCTGTTGCAGCGGTAGTGTTGCCAAGAGAATCTAATGCATCAGTTCTTTTTCTAACTTCTTCACCTAATCCGCTCATTTCAGCATTACCACCGGCATTATCAGCAATAGGACCATAAGCATCAGTAGCAAGTGTAATTCCCAATGTTGAAAGCATACCAACAGCCGCAATACCAATTCCATACAAACCATAAGATAAATTAGATAAGTCAAAATTAGTAGCAAATAAGAATGCAAAGAAAATACCCAAAACAACAGCAATTACCGGAATTGCAGTAGAAATCATTCCCAAACCCAATCCTGAAATTATAACAGTTGCAGCACCGGTTTTAGAACTTTCAGCAACTCTCTGTGTAGGTTTATAAGAAGAAGATGTATAATATTCAGTCGCTTTACCAATAACAATACCGGTAACCAATCCAACAACAATAGAACCCCATATACCAAACCAATTAGGTATATTTAAGCCCCACATAATTACAAAAGAACCAACAACAATCAGTACACTTGAAACATTAATACCAACTGAAAGAGCACCAAGTAATTGTTTTTGTGTTGCACCTTCTTTAGTTTTAACTAAAAATATTCCGGCAATTGAAAGCAATATACCAATAGCAGCAATTAACATTGGAGCAATAACAGCTTTCATTTGCAATTCGGGATTACTCATAAAAGCCGCAGCACCTAATGCCGCAGTAGCCAAAATGGATCCACAATAAGATTCATACAAATCAGCACCCATACCGGCAACATCACCAACATTATCACCAACGTTATCAGCAATAGTAGCAGGATTACGCGGATCATCTTCCGGAATACCGGCTTCAACTTTTCCAACCAAATCACCACCAACATCAGCAGCTTTAGTAAAAATTCCACCACCAACTCTTGCAAAAAGGGCTTGGGTAGAAGCACCCATTCCAAAAGTAAGCATTGTAGTTGTAATCACTGTTAAGGCATGACCATCACCAATGGAAGGATAAAAATAATTTAACACAATAAACCATAAGGAGATATCAAGCAAACCTAATCCAACAACAACAAGCCCCATTACGGCACCACTTCTAAAAGCAATTCGCAATCCATCATTCAATGATTTTCTTGCTGCATTAGCAGTACGTGCAGAAGCATATGTTGCAGTTTTCATTCCAAAAAATCCGGCTAAACCACTAAAAAAGCCACCGGTAATAAATGCAAAAGGGACCCATCCATTTTGCACACCAAAACCATAAGCTAAAATTGAAAACAATATAGTCATAACAACAAAAAACAAACCAACAACTTTATATTGTTGTTTTAAATATGCCATAGCACCTTTTCGTACATACGACGCAATTGTTTTCATTTTGTCGGTACCTTCATCTTCTTTCATCATTTGTTTAAAAAAGAAATATGCAAATCCCAACGCTAAAACCGAATTAATCGGTACTAACCAAAATAAACCGTTAAGCATTTTTTACTCCCAAAATAACTGAAATTATTTATTATCTAAATCCAACACCAAATCACTTATATACCAAGTACAATCTTTACCTTGCAAAACTTATTTATCCGGAAAATGATAATACAAAAGATTTTTATTATTACCAACAAAAAATCTATTTTTGTAATTAGTGTATTCAACATCTCCCATTAATAACTAACAACAGTTTTACTTAGCTTCCCAACACTTTCATTTAACAAACAATCACTAAATAATCAATCAGAACACTTACCAAAACTTGATAAATTTAAATAAACCAAACTTTCGGTTCTCCTAAAAAAAAAGCTATAACTTACTCTATTTATTCCCTAAAACTATTTATTCAATATTAAAACAATTTTTCAAAAAAACAAATGATTTGATGAAAATTACTTAATTTTTGCAACTTTATCTATTTTTTCTCGTCTTAATTTATATACTAATTATATTTCCTTTTTCTTAAAGGTAATTTTGAGTAAGTTTGTATTATTAAAATATAATTAACCAAAGGTTGTTAATGGAAGAAAAATTTACAATTTTATATGTAGATGATGAAGAACATAATTTAATTGCTTTTAAAGCTGCTTTTAGGCGTGAGTATAATGTTCTTACTGCAATTAGTGCTTCAGAGGGTATGCAGATATTAAGAAATAACCAAGTTGGATTAATAATTACCGACCAAAGAATGCCAGAAATGACAGGGGTTCAATTCTTGGAAAAAGTGATAACAGAGTATCCAAATCCTATCCGAATGATATTAACAGGATTTAGTGATGTAGATGCAATAATTGAAGCAATCAACAGCGGTAGAGTTTTTCGTTATATTACAAAGCCATGGAATCAAAACGAATTGAGAATGGCAATAGAAAATGCAAAACAATTATACAATTTACAGTTGAACAATAAAAAACTGATAAATGAGTTAAAAGCTAAAATGCTTGAACAAGAAAAGACCTTGAAACTTTTCGAGAAATACGTTCCAACTACAGTTGTTGAAAAAGTTTTGGAACAAGGTGACGAATCAATTTTTGAGGGAGAGTTAAGAAAAGTTACGGTTTTGTTTTGCGATTTACGTGGATTTACTGCAATGAGCGAAAGACTTAATCCTAAAATTACAGTACAATTCTTAAACTCATACTATTCTACCATGACTAAATGTGTTAAAAAACATGATGGATTTGTAACTCAGTTTGTAGGAGATGAAGTTTTTGCTGTTTTTGGTGCTCCATTAGATACAATAAATAACGAACCAAATGCTGTATACTGTGCTTTGGATATGATAGAAAGTCTATCAATTCTTGACGAAAAATTTGCCGAAATTCTAATGTGCAATATAGAAGTTGGAATTGGCATAAATTCAGGTGAAGTTGTAGCCGGCAATTTAGGCTCGGAAGATAGGATAGAATATGCTATTACCGGAGATACAGTAAATACCGGAAAACGAATTGAGATGCTTACCAAAGGAAAACCAAATTCAATTTTAATAAGCAGCAGAGTATATGAAAAAGTAAAAGAATTGTTTGTTGTTGAACCAAAAGGACCTGTTTCAGTTAAAGGGAAACAAGATCAATTAAATCTTTACGAAGTAATTGGAAGGAAGTAAACCTAAAAAGCCAGAGTCCAAAGTATATAATCTAATATTAAAATCAAGGCAGAAGCCATTACAAAGGATCGTATTGTAGAAAATCCTACCCCTTCTGCCCCTCCTTCTGTTCTAAATCCAATATGACACCCCATCAAAGACGTAAATCCACCAAATATAATCCCCTTAACAATACCAAACATAAAATCACCAATAACAAAATACCTTTTAACAGAATCAAAAAAAACATCAAATGATACACTCAAAAAGTATTTTGAAATAACAAACGCTCCAATAACAGCAATTGTATTAGCAAAAATAATCAAAATAGGCATCATAAAAACAGTAGCAAAAAAACGAGGCATTGCAAGATAACGAATTGGACTAATACCCATTGTTTCCAATGCATCAATTTGTTCAGTCACCTTCATGCTCCCAAGCTCGGCAGCAATAGAAGCTCCAACCCTGCCGGCAATAACAATAGCCGTCAATACAGGTCCTAACTCAGTAATAATAGCTCTGCTGGTTGCAGTACCCAAAAAAGATAATGGAGCTAATCCTTTTAGCTGATATGCAGCCTGCCAAGCAGCTACTGCACCAGTAAAAGTAGCAATTATAATTACCAAAGGAAGAGAATTAACCCCAATATGCTCCATTTGAGAAAATAAAAGTTTGCGACTTTTAAACATACTCGGTGCATATTTAATTATTCTAAAAAATAATAAACTGACCTGCCCAAATTCAACAATAAAGCTAATAAATTTTTCACCAATCAGTTCAAATGGTCTTTTTAACAATAAATACATAAGCACCGGTTATTTAAAATCACTTAATCTCTTTTCCAAAAAGTTTAAATACTTTTCTACCAACTTCAAAATTATCCATAATGCCGGTAAAATTTTCCGCACCAGGTCCTTTTGCAAAAACAGCAATCATATTAGCAGAATGGTTTTTTGTAGTCCACCCCAATTCAAATTCTTTTTTATTTCTATCACCACCAATTATTGAAAGTCCGCCTGTATCATGATCGGCCAAAACAATAACAAGAGTATTTTTATCCTTTTCAGCAAATTCTAATGCTTTATTTACAGCAGTATTAAAATCGTTTAATTCAGCAACTAAGCCTTCTTTATTATTGCCATGATTTACATTATCAATTTGAGAACCTTCAATCATAATAAAATAATTTTTGTTTAGATTTGTAAGATACCTCAATGCTGATTCAGTAATTTGTCCGAGAGTGAAATTTCTATTAGCAGCTTCCGGCATTTCATCTGTACCTATAAGACTAAACAAAGGGGCTTTATCATTATAGTTTATTACTTTATCAATATCTTCAAAATAATTATATCCTTTTTTCTTAAACTTTTCAACAACATTAATGGAATCGGGTCGTGTACCACCAAAGCTTTCAGGCAAAAAATACTGAGTACCACCACCAATTAAAAAATCAATATTTTTATCAGCAAATTGGTTGGCAATATCATAAAAATTATACCTTGTAAGCGAATAAGTAGCAAAACATGCAGGCGTAGCATCAGTTAAGGAACTGGTTGCAATAATACCAGTTGCCATTCCTTTTGCTGCTAAATATTCTAAAATAGGTTGAACTTTTGTACTATCCGGCTTATAATTAACCATCAATTTATTTGTTCTAAAACCTGTAGAAAAGGCAGTAGCTCCAGCAGCCGAATCAGTAATTAATTTATCAGCAGCACAAGTAATAACTAACCCTGTATGTGTAAATTTGCGAAAAGGACTATTCTCTAAAAATAATTCCGAAACGCCAACAGAATTAATACTCATTCCATCGCCAATCATAAAAATAACATTTTTAGGTTTATTTTCACAAAAAACGGTTGCCGCAAATAATATGGCAACCGAAGTAAATAATGCAATTTTTTTCATTAAATTTTAACCTTTCTTAATCAATATATGTTAACCAATTATACTTATCTTCAACTTTTCCGTTTTGTATTCCGGATAATTCGTTATATAGTTTTTGACTAAGTTCACCTACTTCTGTTGAACCGAGATCTAAAACTTCATCTTTATATTTAAGCTTTCCAACAGACGAAATAACCGCTGCAGTACCGCTACCAAACATTTCTATCAATTCACCGTTTTTATAACCTTCTAAAACTTCTTTCAGTTCAACTTGTCTTTCAACAATGTTATATCCCCAATCTTTTAATACTTGGATAACCGACATACGGGTAACTCCCGGTAATATTGACCCTGTAAGCTTTGGAGTAACAACTTCATTTTTAAAGCGGATAAATATGTTCATTGTACCAACTTCTTCAATGTATTTCTGTTCAACACCGTCAAGCCACAAAACTTGCGTAAAACCTTGTTTTTTAGCTTCTCGTTGAGCATATAGTGATGCAGCATAATTACCTGAAGTTTTACAATCACCTACCCCTTTCCTTACTGCCCTTACATACTCGTCGGTAGCTAAAATAGGAACCGGTTTAAATCCTTCAGGATAATATGGACCAACAGGACTTAAGATAATAAAACATTTATAAGTATCAGCAGGTCTAACCCCCAAAACAGCGTCGTTTGCAAAGATAAAAGGACGGATATAAAGAGAGTATCCTGGTTTTGTTGGAATCCATTCTTGGTCAATCTTAATTAATTCTTTCATTGCATTTAATAGAAAATCGGGGTCAATTTCAGGGATACACATCCTTCTACAAGAATTGTTTAATCTTTCAATATTCTTTTCAGGTCTAAACATAGCTATCTTTCCATTTTCATGTTTATAAGCTTTTAAACCTTCAAAAATAGATTGAGCATAATGAAACGTCATACATGCAGGACTGATTTCAAATTTTGAATATTCTTTAATTGTTGGGTTTACCCAACCACCTTTTGCGATATCATAATCCATCTCGAACATATGGGTCGTAAAAGTTTTACCAAAAACAAGATTTTCGGGCAGTTCAACTTTTTTCTGTACTTTTGCAGTATCAAAAGTGATATTGGATATCATATCTTCTTTCCTTTATTAATTTTTATAACATTTTAGACCATAGATTTAATGAAAAACAACCATTAAAGCTGGACATCTAAATGAACTAATTGTCGTACTATTCAATAATAGTTACATAATTATTATATCTTAAATCTATAATCTACCACGCCTTAATATAATAAATTTAGATTAAAGAACAATGAAAAAAACAAGTTTAACCATTAATTAATAGAACAATTATACTAAACTAATCCCCAAAACATGGAGGATTTATCAATGACAATTGTTACAAACCGGCAAAAAATAATGTAGTACAAATTGGTGATATTTATTTTCGTAATTCGTTAATAACACTTTGAATATCATCGGGAAGTTCAGAATTAAAAAAGACTTTTTCTTTAGTTGCGGGATGAATAAAGCCTAATGTTTTTGCGTGTAAGGCTTGGCGTGGCAAAATATCCAATAAATTATCTACTCGGCTTTTAATTTTTGGTAAATCAGAACCGTACATGATTTTTCTTCCATTATATGTAGGGTCACCAAAAATTGGGTGATTAATACTTGAAAGGTGTACTCTAATTTGATGAGTTCTTCCTGTTTTCAATTTGCAACTAATTAACGAAGCAAATTCATACTCTTCCAAAACAGTAAAATTAGTATGAGCATGTTTCCCCTGTTCGGGATGAACCATAAATACTTTTCTATCTTTGTTACTGCGTGTAATATTACCAATTATTTCACCGGATTTTTCCTTAAATTTTCCCCAACACACAGCCCAATATTCTCTTTCAGTAGTGTGATTTGCAAATTGTTTAGCTAAAAAGGCATGACTAACTTCGTCTTTTGCAATTAATAATAAACCACTCGTATCTTTATCAATCCTATGTACAATACCGGGTCTACCTGGTTCACTACCAGAACTCAATTTATTAATGTGAAATAATAAAGCATTAACTAAAGTACCTGTATAGTTGCCTAAGGAAGGATGAACAACAATTCCAGCAGGTTTATTTACAATTATTAGATAATCATCTTCATAAATAATTTCTAAAGGAATATCTTCCGGCTCCGTTGTTTCAGGGCGTGGCGAAACTGGAATTGACACATCAATTATATCAAGTGGTAATAAAGTATAGTTTGGTTTAACAATTTTTCCATTTACAAGAACGTGTTCAGCTTTAATGAGTTTTTGTACTTTGGTTCGAGTAGAATTTTCAATGGTATTTGTAAGATAAACATCTATACGTTCTTTCTTTTTCCCCTCAGGAATTTCAATCCGATATTTTTTCTCGGTTATTATTTTCGCCATTTTCGGATTTAGAGTTACTATCGTTAATGTTAAAACTATTATTTACTACTGATTCAAAAACTATTTTATCTTTATCTAAGTTTTCAAGTTCCTTAGGTATTTCAATTGTATCATCGCTTTCTTCATCATTTTGTACTGATGTATCTTTATTAAAAAGAAGAAGCAATACTACACCAATTGAAACTGCTGCATCAGCAACATTAAAAATAGGAAACCTTTGATATGTTTGCCCAAAGAAACTAAAATCAAAAAACTCAACATTAAAAAAATCAACAACATTGCCATAAAATAAAGGGGCATAATTATATATGACCCCATAAAAAGTTCTATCTATCAAATTTCCAATAGCTCCTCCAAGAATGAGTGCAAGAGCTATTCTGAAAACCAATCTTTGTTCTTTTGATTTATAGATATAAAATATTATACCTAAACTGGCAATAAGAGAAAAAACAGAGAGCAATAATTTTAATTCAGTTGATACACCTATTCCAAAAGCCATTCCGGGGTTTTCAACAAATGTAATTTTGAAAAAATCCCCAATAACATTAATACTTTGTCTTTCGTCCATTCCAACAAAGTTTAAGTTGAGCCAAGGAATATTAATACCTTTAATAAATAACTTTGATATTTGATCGATTACAACTATTATTGCTGAAAAATATAAAACTCTCAAAAATTCTTTCCAAAAAATTAATAACTATTTAGACTGTAATTTATTTTTAACCTGCAAACAATGCTGAGTATGAGGAACAGCAAGCAATCTTTCCTTTGGAATAAGTGGACAAGTAGGGCAAAGATGCATAGGTTCGTCAATACATTCAACGCAAATACCATATGTTCCTGCATCAATACGCAGTAAAGCATTTTCAAGGTATCCTAAAAACTTATTTTCTCTTTGAGCCCAAAGATAAAGCTTTTCACGTTCCTGAGCATCAGTCCCCTGTTCAGCCATATGTAATGAATAAGGAGAATTTTCATTAACATACTGACCGGTTGTCGGATCCATCATTTGCTCTTTAAGGTTTTGAATTTGTTCAATTATTTCTTCTCTCTTTTGAAGAATAATTGCCTTAAATTCTTCTAATTCTTTTTTAGAATAACCCTTAACTTTTTTGAGCTTTTTAGAAGGAGATAAGATTTCAACCTCGTTAACTGCTTCATTCTTTTTTTCAGCTTCATCAGTTTTAGCAACATCTACCTGTTTAGCAACAACAGGTTTTTTGTCAGCAGCCTGTTTTTTATTATCTAAAGGCTTCTTTTCTTCTGCTAAAGTAGAATCAGCTTTAGGTTTTGCTTTTTTCTCTTTCTCTACTTTAATAGGCTCTTTTGGTTCGGCTTTCTTTTTCTCAGTCTTAGCCATGTAACCTCCAATCTATATTATTTTATTAATTTTTCAATTCCAATAATACATTTATAATCAACAATTTCAAACTCTGTATTTTCACATACAAATTCTTCAACTGCAAAAATCCCATCTGCTAAAGTTTCATTACTAATATAATCGTTAAATTTATTAATATAATCAACTAATGTTTTATCAGCTTTAAAGAATATTTTAATTCTATCAATAATGTCTAAACCATTATCTTTACGCATATTCTGAATTCTATTAACAAATTCACGAGCATAACCTTCAGCAATCAACTCTTCCGATAGTTCAGTATCAATAGCAACAGTAACGCCATTATCTGTTTCAACCAACCAACCTTCAATATTAGAACTTATAATTTCAACTTCTTCTAACCCGATAGTTAATTCGGTATCAGCAACTTTAATATTAAGCTTACCGGTACTTTCTATCTCTGCAATCTCTTCTTTGGTTAAATCCTTAATTCTATTACCTAAGTCTTTTACTAATTTTCCATACTTAGGACCAATTACTTTAAAGTTAGCTTTTGCAGATTTGTTAACAATACCGGAATCATCGGTTAAAACCTCTAATTCTTTAATATTAACTTCATCTAAAATTACTGATGTCATATTTTCGACAGCAGTTCGTTTCACATTATCGACAGCAACAATAATTTTCTTTAGTGGTAAACGAACTTTTAAATTAGATTTTGCTCTCATCGAACGAGTTAAATAAACAACTCTTTGAGCGATATCCATTTTTTCTTCTAATTCTTTATCAATAAATGATGGTTTTGGAAAATCGACTAAATGAATTGATTCAAAACTTTCAAGTTTTGTAAAACCATTCAAGTTTTGATATAATTCTTCCGAAATCATTGGAGCAAAAGGAGAAGCCAATTTAGCAACAGTAACTAAACACTCGTATAAGGTTTGGTATGCTGCTATTTTATTAGTATTTACTTCCGATTTCCAGAAACGTCTTCTGTTTCTTCTTACATACCAGTTTGACAACTGATCAATAGTAAAACTTGCAACTAAACGTGCTGCTTTAGTTACATCATAACTTTCCATTAACGATTCATATTCATTTATTAATGAACCAAGTTTGCTAATAATCCACCTATCAATTTCAGGTCTTTCTTCATATGGAATGTTTGTTTCACTATAATTAAACTTATCAACATTGGCGTATAAAGCAAAGAAAGAGTAAGTATTCATTAAAGTACCAAAGAATTTTCTTTGTACTTCAATAACACCTTCCCTATCATACAATGTAGGTTTCCAAGGAGGTGAAGTAGTAACTAAATACCACCTTGTAATATCTGCACCAAAAGTATCAAACAATTCAAAAGGATCAACACCATTCCCTTTAGATTTTGACATTTTGAAGCCATTTTTATCTAATATTAATTCATTTACAAGAATATTTTTATAAGCAACTTTACCAAATAACATTGTAGAAATTGCATGCAAGGTATAGAACCAACCTCTTGTTTGATCAATTCCTTCGCAAATAAAGTCTGCCGGAAAATGTTTATCAAACCATTCTTTGTTTTCAAACGGATAATGGAATTGAGCAAATGGCATTGCACCAGAATCGAACCAAACATCTATTAATTCCGGAGTTCTTTTATAAGTTTTACCATTCTTTTCAAAGAAAATATCATCAACAAATGGTTTATGTAAATCAATCTCCTCTAATGTAGATACAGATACTTTTTCACCATCTTTAAGAATATATCCTTCTTTTAATTGTTCAATACTACCAACAGCAAACATATCACCATCTTCACTAATCCATATAGGTAGTGGAGTAGCCCAAAATCTATCGCGTGATAATGCCCAATCTTTATTATCTTCAAGCCAATTACCAAAACGTCCAACACCAACTTCAGGTGGGAACCAATTGATTGTTTTGTTTAGTTCAATCATTTTATCAGCAATTGAAGTGGTTCTAATAAACCAAGATTCGCGAGCATAATAAATAACAGGAACGTTATCAAAACGCCAGCTAAATGGATAAGAGTGAGTAATTGTTTCTTTTCTGTATAGTTGATGCATCTCTTTTAATTTATAGATAATTCCTGCATCGGCATCCTTTACAAACTGACCGGCAAAATCAGTAATTTCTTCTGTAAATAATCCCCCTTTGGTAACAGGTTGTAAAAATGGGAGATTATTCTTTTTAGAAACCTCATAATCGTCTGCACCGAAAGCAGGCGCAATATGAACTATACCGGAACCATCTTCAGTACTAACAAAATCAGCTTCAATAACAAAAAAACCAGGTTTATCAACAGTTAAATACTTAAATAATTGGTCATATTTTTTACCGGCTAAATCTTTTCCTAAATAACTTCCAACAATTTCGTATTCTTCTTTAATCACTGAAAGTCTTTCTTTTGCTAAAATAAAAAATCTATCTTCAACTTTAATTTTCACATATTCAACTTCTGGACCAACAGCTAAACCAACATTGCTTATTAATGTCCATGGAGTTGTTGTCCAAACTAAGAAATAAGTGTTTTTATCTTTGGCTAATTCTTCATCAAGCACTTTCATTAACACATACACAGAAGGATCTTTAGTCTCTTTATAACCTAACGCCAATTCATGTGACGATAATACAGTTTCACTTTTAGGACACTGTGGAACAATTTTATAATCTTTATATATTAAACCTTTATCAAATAATTGTTTTAATGCCCACCATACAGATTCAATATAATTATTAGTACAAGTAATATAGGCTTCATCTAAATTAACCCAATAACCCATACGTTCAGTCATTCTTTCCCAATCTTTAAGATATGTAAAAACAGAATTTCTGCACGCATTATTATATTTTTGGACACCAAACTCAGGAATTTCACTTTTGCTTTTAATACCAAGCTGTTTTTCAACTTCAATCTCAACCGGAAGTCCATGAGTATCCCAGCCGGCTTTTCTATTAACTCTATATCCTTGTAATGTTTTGTATCTGCAAACTAAATCTTTTAAAGTCCTTGCCATAACATGGTGAATTCCAGGTTTACCGTTTGCAGTTGGCGGACCTTCAAAAAAAGCGAACGGTTTATCTTCCGGACGCGAATTTATACTTTTTTCAAAGATATTATTATCTTTCCAAAACTTTAATACACTTTCTTCAATTGAAGGATAATCTACTTTTTCATTATACTGCTTAAACATTTGACCTTTTAATTTATGTTATACATTATTCGTTTTCGTTATTCTCGTATTTTTTTATTAATTCCCTTTCTGCAGTAATTAATTCTTTTAATCGAGTTTCTAATTTTTCTTTTTTGCTTAAGATATCATTATGCTTTTTTTCAGCTTCATAAATCATTTTTTCAGCTTTAAGTTTTGCTTCTTCCAAAAGAATGTTGGAATGAGAATTTTGTTCAATTGGTGCAGCAACGTTTTTTTTAGATGATTCACATTGTAACAAATTATGCTGTAACAATATAACTTCGTTAACAGCCATTCCAAAAAATGCCATTGACCCAACACTAATTATTCTTAATGAATATAAAATAATATTTTCAGTAGTTAATTCTGTAAAGCCAAAATACTCGGTAAAAAAAGATACCATAAATATACCGATTGCAACACTTGCAATAATTACAGCAAAAACTACTTTTCCACCATAGGAATAACCGAGTGTTCTATTCATAAGCCAGCCGGTTGCAAAGGCAAAAAGTGATATAATAAACCACACAGCGTAACTTTGAACGCCTACTTCAAACAAATCTGCTTTAATAAAGTTTGAAAAAAAAATTAAAACTGTTAATAAAGCAGGAGTTAAATAGTAAATAAACTTAGTTTTTGTCACAGTCTATTTATTACCTCTTTCATAATTTTTGTCATTTTAGGTTCAGCTTCCATTGCAGCAGCAATAATTTCAGAAACATCAACCGCTTTAAGCGATTCAGGGAAACACTCATCAGTAATAATGCTCAATCCAAGAACTTTCATTCCCATCTGGTTAGCTACAATATTTTCCGGTACTGAAGACATACCAACAACGTCAGCTCCAATAGCTCTTAAAAATCTGTATTCTGCTTTTGTTTCCAAATTTGGACCGGCAACTGCTACATATACACCTTTTTGAACTTTAATTTTATTTTCCAAAGCTACTTCTTCAGCAAGACTTATTAATTGTAAATTGTAGGCTTCGCTCATATCAGGGAAGCGTACACCTAAAGAATCTTCATTCTTTCCAATTAAAGGATTATCGCCTAATAGGTTTATATGATCTACCATTATCATTACATCTCCTCTTTTATAAAGAGGGTTCATGCCACCGCATGCATTTGAGAGCAATAATGTTTTTATACCCATCATTTTCATAACTCTTACAGGATATGTAATTTGCTGCATTGTATATCCTTCATAGTAATGAAATCTTCCTTGCAAAGCAAACACATCTTTACCGCCTAACTTACCTAAAATTAATTTTCCATGATGAGATTCTACAGTAGAAAGAGGAAAATGAGGTAAGTCTTCATAAGGTATTTCATGTTCAATTTCAATTTCTTTTACTAATCCACCTAAACCTGTACCAAGTATTATTCCAATCTCATAATTTTTTTCGGTATGTTTTCTAATAGCTTTAATAGTTTCGTCAATTTTATTCAACAATTCACTCATAATAACTTCTCCAATATTTCATCAACATTAATTTCAGATTTTTTTTCAACTGTTTGTTGATTGATTACATTTGTATTTCTTGATTCTACATTTACCGAACGCATATCTAACAGATTAGCTTGAGTTTCAATCATAGCTTTAAGTTTAGATATGAGTAAGCTTTTTTCTTCTCTCTAATTTCACAACTGATTCGCGTATTGAATTAGCATCTTCCTTAGCTTTTTCAATCATCTGATTAGCTTTTAATTCAGCTTCTCTTACAATTAAGGCTGTTTGCTTTTTGGCTGATTCAACGGATTTTGAACTTGATTCTTGAGCAGTAACTAATGCATTTTGAAGATGTTTTTCAATTTTTGAATAGTTTTTTATCTTCTCTTGAGCAGTTTCCAACTCTTTACGAGCCTTTTCGTTTTCAAGCTGTAAAATTTCAAATTCATCAGATAATCTCTCCAAAAAGGCTTTAACTTCTTCTTTATTGTAGCCTTTAAGACCTGTATTAAATTCCTGATTTTTTATATTTAATGCAGTAAACTTCATTTATTCACTCTAAATATAAATTCTTTCGCCAAAAATGGCAGTTCCAACTCTAAGCATTGTAGAACCTTCTTCAATAGCAATTTCATAATCATTTGTCATTCCCATAGAAAGTTCAGATAAAGTATAACCACTTCTATTCATTTCATCAAATACATTTTTCAGTCCCTTAAAAGCATTACGTATAATAATTGTATCATCCGTATAAGGAGCCATTGTCATTAATCCGCAAAGATTTATATTTTTCAAACCTTTCATAAATTCGGCAAGTTGCCAAATTTCATCATTGCTTGTCAAACCCATCTTTGATTCTTCATTTGATATATTACATTCAATAAATACATTTTGTAACTTATTAATACTTGCAGCCTTTTTATCAATCTCTTCTGCTAATGCAATTGAGTCGACTGAATGAATATATTTTGCTGAATTAATAATATATTTAACTTTATTTTTCTGAAGATGTCCAATAAAATGCCAGTTAAATTCTTTTTCTTTTAATTCTACGTATTTATCTCGCAGTTCTAATGCTCTGTTTTCTCCAAAATCTACCAAACCTTCATCGGCAACTTTTAAAATCGAAGAAACTGGGTTATTCTTTGAAACTGCAATTAGTAAAATCTCTTCCCTTTTCCTTCCAATTTCTAAGCATTTTTGCTCGATTTTTTCACTAACTCGCTTAATATTTTCAGCAATCATAAAAATTTCGAATTTTTAATTTATTCTTTTTATACTCTAAAATCAATACAAATCTTTTTAAATCAAACTGTAATAAAACAAATAAATGTAAGTTTTCAAAGTACTTAATTATTTTATTCAAGGGGTTAATTATAAGTAAAAAATGTTTTATACACAATTAATATAATTTTGGATTAAAACATATGTTTTTATTAAAAACTTACTTTTGATAAAAATATTTGAATAATTATTATCAAAGATTAAGACTTAGTAATTGGTTAGACAATATTTGTAGTGGAAAGGATAAAAACAACATAATTATTATTAAACTTAAATTTTTTGAAATTATCGTCTTACAAAATAATTGATTTTATTTGTTTTTCTATTAAATTATTTAATGAAAAGAACTATTCGATAAAATAAATCTCACTTAAAACCAAGTGAGATTTTTTTATTATTTTACGTAAACCATTTTCCTTAAATCATTAAAAACAGGAATTTTCCCTTTCCCCGTTACTTCCAACCTATATAAATAGATACCGCTTGCATAATTGCTTAAATCAATTTTTGTTTCGTTATAACCTTTATCTTTTTCGCCTTCAATTATTGTTTGCAATAATTGTCCGGTTATGTTATATAATTTTACTCTTACTTCCCCGGGCTCCTTTAAACTGTAACTTAATGTTGTTGTTGGGTTAAAAGGGTTAGGATAATTTTGATATAACTCATAATTGTAATTTAGTTTTATATCAACATCATTTACATCGGTTATTGTTACATTTACTTCTGCACTTGGTATACTTTCGTTTCCCGCACTATCAACCGCAGTAACCTTGTAATATACTTTTTGGTCTCCTTTTGTTAAAAAATCCGTATAAACTGAATCTGTTAACGATGCTATTAAATATTTGGGATCTATACTAAAATTTGGGTTGATATCTTTATATAGCCTATATTCCTTAAAATCCGCCTCCCATCTTTTTTCCCATGCTAAATTAATTTTGCTTGAGTCAGATATATAATCTGCAGTAATCGTTTTTATCTGTTTTGGCGATAAATCCAAATAATCTGTTCGCATTCCTCCGGGTCCTCCAAACATTCCCATATCACTTCTTGAACCATCTACATCCAAGACTGCCGGATCCCCTGAATCTATTGCAGGTGAATACTTTTGCAACCGCACATCATAATTGCTTGTAAGTGTTACTGTTGTATCATTTACAAACATGGGGTCTGCTATTATGTCGTGTTCTCCAGGTGTATTTTGGTAATATGGGCTTTGCCATATTTTGTAATATAAATTATAATCACTTAAAGTTCCATAACCGGAATAGATACCCCTTTTACCGTAAGCTGTAATATTATTCCTTATTACTACCTGTGTTGTCAGTTTACCACCAGTTGCAATACCCATTATATAATCATTATAAAAAGTATTATTTTCTACAAAAAGTGTATCAGGTATACCAATTCTACACCAAACACGCATTCCTCCCCTAAAATGTGCTATAAGATTATTTCTTACTTCAACTCTAGAATTTGTTTCAAGATCAATGGCATAATCAGCTTGTGTAGTTTGTTCTCTAATCATAATGTTATTCAATATTTCATATTTTCCACTTCCTGCACCATTTGTTATTACATGTCCATCAAAATGTCCATTAATTATATAAAAGATATTTCCCGATAGTTTGTATTCTTCATCATCAAAACACTGCACACCAATACCCCATTCAGCGTTTTTAATTATACAATCTTTTATTTCAGAATTACAACCCAAACTTAGAGGAATCGCAGTTGAGTCAATTATACAATTACTCATATATAAACTTCCATGTCTACCACGAACCGCCTCATAATACAATATTGTATCCAAACGTCTATTCTTTAGAGTTAAATTTTCTAATACGGTATTGCCATATATAAAATAACATAATGGATATATGTTATTGCTCAAAATTAGTCCTGAGCCGTCTATTATACATTCATCCGTATCAATACCGATTAAGGTCAAATCTTTATATTCTGCACTTATTGTTTCTTTATAAATTCCTCTGTCAATATAAATTGTATCTCCACTATTACAAAAATCTATACATTTCTGTATGCTATCACATGCTGTTGCCCATGTTGTATAAGGGGGGGCAGGTGTGCCCCCCGTTTTACTTACATATCTAACTTCACTTAACAAAACTGATTGCAATATAACTGTTACCAATATAAAACTTTTAATTCTCATTGTAGTCCCTATTTTTGTAAAATCATTTTTTTGCTTAACATTTTATCATTATATTGAATCTTATAAATATATACTCCACTTGCCAAATTATTACAATTTACTTCAATATTGTAGCTGCCCATTGCTTGTATTCCTTCAAATATATCTTTTACTTCTCTTCCTAACATATCATAAAGTTTTATACTAACTCTACCGGTGTTTGGGATGCTGTATCCAATAGTGGTTGTAGGATTAAATGGGTTTGGATAATTTTGCTCAACTTGAAAGTCAGATACTTGCTCATTTCCTTCAACAAACTCTTTTGGTAAAACATGAATAGACACTTCGTTAGTTTCATTTGAAGTTCCTTCTATTACTTTGTATCTTATATAATTTGCTCCTGAATAAATTTCTTCATCAGTATCAACATAATATTGTTTATGAGTTATGTCTTTTGTAGTGGTTGAAATATTTGCAATATTAACCCAGCTGCCGCCTGTATATTTATAAACATGATATGTTTTTGGACCAGCTTGGTAGCCCCAAATCAATTTAGGATGTCCATTTTCCGAAGTGTAAAATAGTGAATTATACCAATTATCAAAAATAATTCTACCGGTTCCAACAAACTGTATATATCCATTTTGTGCATTAATTTTTCCACCCAAAGAACAATTTATACTTGCGTTACTCTGTATTGTAACTGTATCTGTTAATGAATAAACGGTATTAGAACCTGAAACTGAAAGTTGTTGATTACTATTAATAGTAAGATGTTCTAACAAGCTTTGGCTGCTTGATATAGTTTCGTTACCAATTATATATCCACCATATCTAATTGCCGGCATAACTTCAAACAATAGTGCTGAGCCAAGTTTTAGACTTTTATTAAAAGTTATTGCATTGTTTGTTGCATAACAATGACTATTTGTGTTGTAGTAATGTTCTTTTACCGTATAATTTCTTTCAGACAAATTGCTGCAAATAAAGTTTATTGAAGTTGGTGAGGTATCAGTAAATAAGCCTTGGTAATATCTTGATACTATCATAAAGTATTTTTTATCACCTGCACTTTCCGGCATAATAAACGTACCGCAATCATAATCGCGTGCATCATCAATAGATGCTATTCCATTTCTTGAGAACTGAATATTATCAATAGTTATAGAACTCTGATTCAGTAATTGCCCTTGAGAATGTTGTTGCAATTTTTTAAGCAATTTCCCATAACTCCCTTTTAATCGCGGACTAATTGAGTCACGTAATGTATACCAAATAGGCGAATAATATTTTACATATCCAGCAGTAGAATTTAAATAATACCCCACCATCCCTTTGCGATTTACAGTATCCTGGTCGGCATCCATACAATAATAATAGTCATTAATATCTATTCCTTTTGTACCGTATAATAACGCTAAATTAATGTTATATGTAAATTGTATTGGTGAAGGAAAAACTTTACGCCTAATGTGTGCAGAATCATTTGCCCAAATTCCCGACTGTATACTTGTTATAAAATTTGGATCTGCATCGTTATAATTATTAATATTATCAATATAACAAGTAATATTATCTTTTTTATAACCGGTAGGATTATCTACTGGCGTATATGGATCATCATATAAATATTTATGCATAAATGAACCATTATAATTCCCTCTTTTTGCATACTCCCCAATTTTTGATATCCCGGATGTTTCTCCTATTTGATCATTCCATCCACAGGCAAAACCAGGCATAAGATGCAATTCAGACGTATAATAATGAATTAATTCGTCTAAAGTTTTAACGCAAGACTGCATATGAATAAATTCAGGTTCATCAAATGGATACCAACCTACTACTTCATTTCTATTATATGGATCCCCAATAGTAAAATTGATTTCTTGCCATAAGGGATCGCTAGGTGTAAAGTTTTTTTCAAACAACTGTTTCCCAGGCTCGTTATAATCAACAATTTTATCAACATAAAGATCAAGATAAGATAAGTTATACCAATAAACTTTGTACTCAACAAATGGGTACCCCACCCACCACTTAATGCCATCAGGCGTTACTTTTTCGAAATTTTTCAGTAAATTAGTGTATACGCTTTTGGAATCCTCATTATACTTCAATGAAAAAGTTTTATATGTATTTATTGGGAACATATCTTTAATACGTAAAATTTTAGAAGCAAGTTCATGAACAACACCATTTTCATCGGTAGAAGTAACTGCTAATTTACAAACATGATCATCTTCATAATCCATCTCATATAAATTTGATGGTTCTATTCCATTTCTCCAATCGATTTTAAGCTTATAATCCACAGTATATTTAATTGGTACAGGAATAGAATCTTTTTCTGTAAAAGGTTCAATTGCACATACACAATAATAATTTGGACCTGATAATAAATCACATGCTGAATTTAAAGAGGGATTATTTTTAACTGAGGTACTATTCTCTGCTAATATACCGTCTTGCACACTTAATTTAACATCATATTCAGTACTGCCTTCAGCTTCCCAAACAGTATAACCCCGTGTAGAATAATATGCAATACTATGTCTGCCCATCCAGAAATGCATATAAGGGATTAATTTAAATCTTGTATCGTTAGCTCGTAAAAAATTGTAGAGACTGTCACTAATATTGCAAGCGACAAAGGCATCAATACCCGCTTCATCAATATCATTGAAGAAATGGTGTTTAGCAACACCACCCTCTCTTCCCCATGCGATTGCTGTTATAGGTATCCCATCATAATTTTTAAAAAAATCACTTTGAGCTAATATACTTATTGAAAGGAAATACATTAGAAAGAATATTTGTTTTGTTTTGTTTTGTTTTGTTTTGTTTTGTTTTGTTTAACATTGTACTGCTCCTCATTTATTTAAAAAAACACAAAAAAAATCAAATAAATCCAATTGTACCTTAAAAAATTGGAGACACCCACCTTAATTTCCCATTGTGCCTTCAATTATTAATTGAAATTAATTAATCATCAATTAAATGTCAAGATAATTTTACCCAGCATAAACAAAATGTAATAGCAAAATTGTTAAAATTATTTATCATATTAGTTATTTTAATAACAAATTTTAAAATCTCAATACACCTTTAACACAGGATATTTATTAAACTTTTTATCAAAATATTCTAATTTTTCATAAAAGAAATTTAATCTTGCAAGAGGATTTTTACTAAATTCAGAATCATTTTTAACTTTTTCGTCAAATTCATTTCGCAGGAATTCATTAGTATTGTGCATTTCTTCAGCTATCGGCTCCATTGAGTACTCTTCAAAATATTCTTTTTGTTCAAATATAGCAATAGAAACACCACTTATATTTATATTGTTCACAGTTAATTATAGTATCATTTGCCACTTGGGAATATTCAGCTCCATGAAGTTTTAGTATGTTAATAATTTCTGTCCATTCTTGTGGAACAATATAATATTTTGGAGTTTTAGCAAATTTTGAAGCTTTCAAATATGGCAAGTACTTTACAAAGGTTTCGTATTTTGCCAAAAACCCTGCTTTATTTTTTTACCTTTATTATTCCACTTTTTTTCCGTGCAACTTAAATTATTTTGGATTATTAATTACATTCTTCCCCAAAATAACAAAGGCTCCCGAAGGAGCCTTTAAATTTTAATTCTAAGCAATTATGTTATTCAATCCCTTTTTCTTCTAAATATCTTTGAGCATCCAACGCAGCCATACAACCTGAACCGGCAGCAGTAATAGCCTGTCTATAAGTTTGGTCTGCAACATCACCGGCAGCAAAAACACCTTCGACGTTGGTTTTTGTAGTACCGGCTTTAACTTTTAAATAGCCATTTTCATATAAATCCAATTTACCTTCAAATATTTTTGTATTAGGTTGGTGCCCAATAGCAACAAAAATACCATCAACAGCTTCTTCCCGTAAGGCTCCAGATTTTGTATCTTTCATAATAACCGAGGTAACACTTTTCTTATTTCCTTCCGTAACCCCTTTAATCTCATGGATAACGGAATTCAATGCAAATTTAATCTTTGGGTTCTTTTCTGCTCTTTCAATCATAATCTTTGATGCTCTAAACTCATCACGTCTGTGAACAACTGTAACTTCGCTTGCAAAACGGGTTAAATAATTTGCCTCTTCCATTGCAGTATCGCCACCGCCAACAACTATTATTTTAAGATTTCTAAAGAAAAATCCATCGCAAGTTGCACAAGCAGAAACACCGTATCCCATATATTCTTTTTCAGACTCAATACCTAATAAACGTGCAGAGGCACCCGTAGCAATAATAACAGCATCAGCAGTATGTGTTTCGTTTCCTACTTTTAAAACATGTGGCTGTTGGGAAAAATCTACTTCATCAACTTCCTTAAATTGACAGTCAGCACCAAAGCGAGTTGCTTGTTTACGCATAACATCCATTAATTCGGGTCCTTGTATTCCATGTTCAAAACCCGGAAAGTTTTCTACTTCTGTTGTAATAGTTAACTGTCCTCCCGGTTGAATCCCTTCAAAAACTACGGGACTTAAATTTGCACGAGCTGCATATAATGCTGCTGTTAAACCGGCCGGACCAGATCCTATAATTGCTACCTTATGATGTAATTCGCTCATATTATCTCCATATTAATTTTTCTTTTATTTTAATTGGATTCAATTTTTGTTAAAAAGTTTCACACTACCTCAATTTATTAAAATTAATATTCCTAATCATTCCCTTTAATTTTGGTCGTAATATCGGGCTTTCATTAAATTTTTCTTTGAATTCTTTTGTACTCAATCCAACTATTTGGCTTTCAGTAAATTCAACATTTTCACCATTTAAAAAGTTTACTTCTTTACTTAATTGCGAAAATTTATTATTCCAAGGACACACTTCTTGACAAATATCGCAACCTAAAATCCAGTCTTTTAACTTCCCTTTATATTCAATTGGTATTTCTTCTTTATTTTCAATTGTCAAATACGAAATGCACTTACGAGCATCAATTTGATAATTATCCAATAAAGCATTAGTAGGACACGCAGAAACACACTTATTACAACTCCCACAAAAATCTTCTTGTGGTTTTGAATAGTTGTTAAATTCAACGTTTGTAAATAAATTTCCTATTACAAACCAACTACCAATACTTTTATTAATTACATTTGTGTTTTTACCCATCCAGCCAAGTCCGGAATTTACTGCCCAAACTTTATCTAATACCGGACCTGTATCAACATAATATATAGCTTCAAAATCAGGATAACTAATATTAATTTTTTCAATTAGTAACTTGATTTTATCCCACATAATGAAATGATAATCTTTGCCCCATGCATAACGACTAATTTTATAATGATTTTTTTTATTAGTAAACTTTTCACCGGAATAATAATTAATAGCAAGAGAAATAACCGACTTAGTTTTATCAAATATTAATGAGGGATTTTCCCTTAATTCAATTCTGTTTTCTAAATACTTCATTCCCCCATTATAATTTAATGACAGCCACTTTTTAAAGTATTCTGTTTCTTTTGAAAGACTCTTTACCTTTGCAAAACCAACCAAATCAAATCCTAACTCATTTGCAGCAGTAATAACAATACTATTGCTAATATGCATTTAGTCTACCAATTAAAGGTTTGGGGAATAACTTTCACAAATAATTTATTCTCAGTAATAAACGTTTCAAAAACTCTAAGTCCTTTTCTGCCACCAGCCATTTTGCCGGTCTTTAAATCAAATTCCCAACCATGTGCAGGACATACAACTTTTTCATCTTCAATAAAGCCATCATAAATTATTCGTGCATGTTGGTGAGGGCACATATTTGATGTTGCATAATAATTATTGTTGACCAAAAATATTGCAATTTCTTCGTCTTCAATAATAAATTTTTTACCAACTTTTTCTTTTATTTCACTTATATGACAAACAAAAGTAAAACCATCAGGTACGTTAATCATAATATTATTTATTTTAATTAGTATTTAGTTAATAATTAATAAATAGCAAAATTTAAGTTTTGTTATATCTTAAAGCTTTATTTTGTTGAAAATAAATTTTTCAACAACAGTTAAGCAACTTTATTAGTTTGTTTATTAAATAAAACTGTAAAAGTTGTACCTTCACCCTTCTTGCTTTCAACTGAAATTTTTGCATTATTAAGAGTTAAAAATTTCTTTATAATAGCAAGTCCCAAACCATTACCTTCAAACCTACGAGTATATCCTTGTTCTTCTTGCGAAAAAGGTTCAAATAATTTTCCAAGATATTCTTCAGAAATTCCAATGCCGGAATCTTTAACTTTAATTTCCAACCAATCTTTTTCATTATCAGCCACAATAACTTCAACACCTCCATAATAAGTATATTTTAGGGCATTATCAATTAAGTTTTTGAAAATCATTTCAAAAGAATACTCATCGGCAACTATTTTTTTGATTGAAGAATTATAATTAAAATTAATAAAAAGCTTCTTATCTTGTGCTGTTTTCATAAAGTCGTTTCTTATTAAGTTACGAATTTTCTCCTCCGGATCAATTTCGACAAATTTAGCAGTATAAAACCCGGTTTGTAATTCCGCCATATTAATAAGAGAATCAACTGTTCTAATTAATCGATTACCAGCCCTAACAATTAAAGGAAAACTCGCTTCTAAATCCTCATCAATCTTACCGGAAAGTTCTTCTCGCAGCATATCAGAAAAATTAAGAATCGAATTAACCGGAGTTCTTATTTCGTGCGACATTTGAGCAAGAAATTCATCCTTTAATTTATCTGCCTTTTCGGCATTCTCTTTAGCTTTTCTAAGTTCTTGTTCAACTTCTTTAAGATGTGTAATATCTTCTTTAACCGCAACAAAATGAGTTATAACACCTTCATCATTTTTAATAGGACTAATAGAACACACCTCCCAGTAATATTCACCATTCTTTTTCCTATTTAAAAATTCTCCCTGCCATTCATTACCGGAAGAAATCGTTTCCCATAATTTAGAATATGAAGTTTCAGGAGTAAACCCTGTTTTTAAAATTCTTGGATTTTTCCCTTTTATTTCTGCATAAGAATAACCACTTATTTTTTCAAAATATGGATTAACATACTCAATTTCACCAATAGTATTAGTAATAATGATGGAAACCGGACTTTGTTCTACAGCTTTCAAGTACTTAAGCATTATTTCTTCTTGTTCAATAGATTGTGTAATATCAGTAGTAATACCATCAAATCGGTAACAATTATTGATTGTCGTTGTCCTTTTTATACTTTGTTCAAGCCATTTTAGTTTACCCTCTCGAGTTCTCATTCTGTACTTAAATTTTGCATACTCTAAATCGCCCTCTTTAAGTTCAGTTATAATCTTATTAACTTGAAATTGATCTTCTTCAATAATTAGTTTTCTCCAACGTGTTACATCTTCTTTTAAATACTGAACTGAAAAACCATATATTTTTTCAATTACAGGTGAAAAAAATGTATTCAGAAGATTTCCATTTTTATCAAAATCTATACTCCAAACACAATCAGAAATAGAAGAAAGAGTTCTATCTAATTGCATTTTCGATTCTTTTAGCATATACTCTGCTTTTTTTCTTCGCGAAATATTATAAAGTAATATAAAAATAATAATTATCATGGCAACAAATGCTAAGCCAATTTTTATTAATAATGGTTTGTTTGTCTGCCAAATTGTAACTGGTTTATTTATTATTTTTGAACCTTTGGGAAGTCTTGATTGATCAACATTAAATCGTTTTAGTAAAAAATAATCAAACATAACATAATGGGGGATTTTTTTTACTATTGGAATTTGAGAAGGAGTCTTGCCATTCAATATTTCTACTATGATTTCCCCTGCATTTCTGCCACAATAAAAAGCACTATAAAGATTTCCCCCAATTATGCCCTTTCTAAGCATATCATTAATTGTTCCCCATATTGGAACACGACTTACTTGAGAAAGAAGCATACTGATAGTCATATGATTATGAACCTCTCCAATTCTATCTTTGCCAAGTTCACCTTGTAGCAAAATCTGCCCATCTTTTAATACTGAGACGCTATCAAGTAACTCTGCTATTGTTGGGTTAATAATATTCGAAAATTTTATTCCCCTATCATTGAACTTAGAAATGGCATTCTGATAATCTTTTAATATCTGTTGCCCAGATATTGTACCATCAAAAAAAGAAACTATCTCTTTTGTATTGGGAAATACTTTTAATATCCCCTCAATATTTGCTTCAAAATCAATAAATTCGGCAACTCCGGTATATTTGTTTCTATCCGGAACCATAGAATCTTCAAAGCCGTTAATACCACAGAAAACAAAATATGCGTTAGGGAATAGTTGATCACCAAATGTTTTAACAAAAGTTAATGCATCATTATCTGTACAAACAACTATTTTGAAATCAAATTTTCTATATTTCTTTTCGATAACTTCTTTGCATATTGGAGCCATTTCATTATAATCAAAGTTTTTTGTATCTAAGTATTCAATATAGATATTACCCTTATATTTTTCTTTAAATAAGGCACTCCTTATTCCATTAGATTCAAATGTTGTCCATCGAAACTCAGGATGATATGAGTGAAGTATAAATATCGGCTCATCACTAATAGGTTTAATTATATTAAAACTAAACAGCAGAAATAGAAAGAGGTTAATTATGAATTTCATGCAATATAGAAAATTATTGAATATATAATTTTTAATAAATTTAATTAAATATCAAGTTTAAAACGTTTAAGTAACAAATTTTTTATATTCATAATATCTATTTATCACGTTTTTAACAAATTTGATTGTTGTTTTACCTAAACAAAACCCGTTTGTTACTACTTCATCATTATAGTAAGTTTGTTTAGATTTTTCTATTAGAAGGGCTTCCACACTATTATCCCAAATCTGTGGATTTTTGCCATACTTAAATGCAAGATTTATTGCATCAATTATATGACCAGGTCCAACATTGTATGCAGCTAAAATAAACTTTATTCTCTCTTCTTTATCATGAATATATTTTGAAAATAACTTATCCAAATAATTTAAATATTTTATTCCTGCTTTAATATTTTCTTCAGGGTCTTTTGGGTTTTCAGCTCCATAATGTTCTAAAGTTTCAGGGACTAACTGCATTAATCCGGTAGCTCCGGCAATTGACTCTATTTCAGGATTAAAATTAGATTCTTCACAAATTAAAGAAGCAACCAACCTCCAATCCCAATTATTCTTTTTTGAATGCTTTTTAATTAAATTGTCAAAAACAGAAATTTTTCCTTTTTCTTTTGATAAAAAGTTGCTTCGAGTCTGAGAAAATAACCCAAATCTATTTTTAAAATACTTTGAGTTAAAAGCAATAAAAGTATTTTTCTTTTTTTCTCTTTTTATCCAGTTATCTAATTTGTTTAACAAATTAACAGATTGATTTTCTAACAACCCAAGCAACTTTTTGCGGTTGCGATATTTTAGTTTTAACACTAAGATTTGAATATTTATTTATAAACAAATCTGCAATATTTTCATCAGCAACAGTATAATCAATTTTTTTATCGGCAACTTGTCGTATTAAATCCTCAGTAGTTTTTCCTGTCGAATCTTCAATAATATTGAATTTAATCTTTTCTTTTTGCTGAATATTAATAAGCTGTCTAATATAAGCTGTCCCTTTTCTAACAAAAATATTTTTGCCTTCAAGCTTTTTAACATTATCTATATAAAGCAATTTAGTACTATCGTTATATGCTTTGCGTTGAACCAAAACTTGAGTTGTTAAAAAATGGGTATCAGTAAAAGAGAATAATTTTTCTCGCTCTTTAATCATTGTCATGCTAAAAGCAATTACATCCCCTTCGCCTCTATTAAGCATATTGAACATTTCATCTACATTTTTAACAACTTTTAATTCCAGAAGTAATTTGTTCTCATCAGCAAATTTTTTAATTAGTTCATATTCATATCCCATTAGTCTGCCTTGATAGACAAAATAACTGTATGAGTTATATCCTGTAATTGCAACAAGTTTTCCTCGTTTTTTAATTACCGATAAGTCATCTTTACAAATATTCTGTTCTTGTTCTCCTCTGCTGCAAGCAACTATTAACAGAAGTAAAGCTATCCAAACGAAGTATGCTGTATAAATTTTCTTCAAATAATTAATAAATTATTAATAAAACTAATTTTAAAATACAATAATAGCATAATTATTTAATAAAAAAAACTTGTTAACATCATGTTTCACAATAATTTAGAGTAAGGCTCTCCTTTTTTTGGAAAAAACCTAATTTTTTACTATAATTATAATTGGTTATTTTTACATTTTGCCCCGGTAGCTCAGTAGGATAGAGCGTCAGTTTCCTAAACTGTAGGTCAGAGGTTCGAATCCTCTTCGGGGCACTTTTTTAAGGTTAAGTGTTGAAGGGTAAATGACTGAAAAACGAGGATATGATGCTTGATATAATCATAATTATTTCTTGCTAAAGGATAATATATTATATATATTGAAGTTAATAAAAATTAAACTACAATGCCAAAATCTGAAGAAATAAAAATAAACTTAAGTACCTTCAATCCAAATTTAAAAAGTTTAGTTGGATTTGAGAATGGTCAATTTTGTAGAAAAAATATAGAAAGTAAATTAGGTACATTCGTTGACCTTGAAAAAAAATACAACAAAATTTTTATTATTATTGACTTCCCTATTAAAACAATTAATATGTCTTTTTTTGCTGGTTTGTTTGGAGATAGAGTATTAGCTCTTGGAGAAAATGCTTTTCGATTACAATATGTGTTTAATACTCGTCCCTACAACAACATGTTAGTAGAGAAATATGCTAAGTCAATTATTTTTGATAAGCGGTTAGAGGATAATTTTAGATGGGCACAGAAACCAACTCGGACAACAACACAATCCTTACATTCATAAACTCAATTTCTGTCCTTCTTAATATATTATTTTTTATATTAGGATTTATTATAAATTTTGTTTATGCATATATCTCACGTAAAAACGAAAGAGATTATCAACATAAAAGAATACTTTTTGACAATACAATCATTAAAAATCTTCCTGCTTATGCACTTTTCCCTTCCAATCTATTAAATATAATTAATAATTATAGGGGAATTTTCCAGAAATTTCAAAATGAATTATTTCAGTTTAAGGGAATATCACAAAGTGACTCAAACAATTTAGAAAATGAACAATCAAATTTTGAAGATTGCCATAATTCAATAACAATTTTATATGAAAATTTTATTACATCTAATGTTGTAATTACAATTTTTTATGATGAAATGTTTAGATATAATTTTCATACAATTTGCACAAATTTTTATGATGAGGTCACTACACTTATTTCAAATTATGTGGATGAATCAAATGAGAATAATTTTGAAATATTTTTAGTAGAATTTAGAAATGCAGAATCCTGCTATATTAACAAACTTAATAAATTAATTGCCGAATTTAGTCCAAGTTATCAACGTACAAAAGTTTTTGTCACTATGTATAGAACCGGTCTTTTTTATTTATGGAAAATTGGAGGAGTTTTTAAAAAACCTATTTTGATTTTTAAGTCAACTTTCTTCAAATAAACCATAAATAAAATTGATGATAATAACCATTTAATTATTTCGAACAAATAAAAATATAACAGTTTCCATTATTAATTAACTAAACAACAACTATTAACTTTGCTTGTTGTTCATCCGGTGCAAGTTAGGAGAAAGGCAAAATGAGAAAATTATTTGCATTATTGTTAATTGCATTTAGTGTTTCACAAGCACAAACAAAAGATACCATAATCCAAAATGCAGATTATTTTCCAGTAAGAAGTTTATACAATTACTGGAGGTATTATGGAATTTTTGATTATGGCTATAAGAAAGAAACCTTTCAGTTAACTATGGTAATTGTGGACTATGATACAAAAGATGGCTTAAGATTTCGTTATAATTATCAGTTTTTAAGCGATAATACTTCTTCAAATACAGATTGGATATTTAAGAAATTAAATGGAGAGCTAATTTTTTATGGGATCTATTTGCCTAATGGGAATTATCCTGAAGGAGAATATTATTTAAAGAAAAACCCAAGAACCTCGATGTATGATATTGGTTATGAATGGGTAAATAAGGATCTGAGAACTTCAAGAACTTATAAAATTTTAAAGGTGTGTAAAATAGACGGGATATACAGTAAGGTCTCGTATAATAACGTAATCGTTGTTGAATGCACCACAAGTAACAGCAAGAAAAGGAGATATTTCGCACCGAATGTTGGAATTATTCGAGAAAGTGAAATTATTAACGATAAAGAAGAAATAACTCTTGAATTACTCGATTTTGATAACAGAAAATTAACAAATAAATAACAAAACACATGTCGCTCGTTTGTCTCTTGAGAAAAATAAATTATTATAACATAACAACTTACACGGTCTGTGAAACCTCTTCGGGGCACTTTTTTATGGTTAAGTGTTGAAGGTTGAAGGGTAAATGGGAAATTCATACTCACCCTCTTTCCCTCTCTACTTAAAGAGGGATGACGTAATTAATGGTTCATTACAAACTATTTTTAATTTCATCTATAACATCTTTTATTTCAGAAAAAACATCATTGTTAGTAAATCTAACAAAATTATTTGAGTAAATATATTTTCATACTCACCCTCTTTCCCTCTCTACTTAGAGAGGGATGACGCATTTATTGGTTCAATGCAAATTATTCTTAATTTCATCTAAAACTACTTTTATCGCAGAAAATATTTCATTATTAGTAAATCTAATTACTTTTATTCCTAAAGAGTTCAGTATTATTGTACGAAACTCATCCTGTTCAATCTTATCATTATGAATTTCTCCATCAACTTCAATTATTAATTTAGCCTCATCACAATAAAAATCGGCAATAAAAAATGATTCCTTATTATTCAAATTATATCGTATTGGAAATTGTCTATTAAACTTTTTACCTGAGAGTTTTCTATTTCGTAAATATTCCCACAATATTTTTTCAGCTATTGTATGATTTATTCGTAAATCTCTAAATGTATCTCTAATTATCTCTGGTAATTTACTTTTATTCATAGGTATTACTCCTCAAATACTTTATCATTTTTCAATAAGTTTCCCAAGCTAAACACATCACCCACAGAGCACATATATCATTCCCCTCTTTCTTTGAGAGAGGGGTTAGGGGTGAGTGTAAAGTCGCTGGTGAGTGCTTATGCTGCCAAGCTACTCGTAAATGCTTAGTTTTCTCATTATTCTACTTATTGATTTCATTTCCCTACTCTTACACTTTTTCACACCTATCACCAATAAAGCCGTAATATCATTCCCCTCTTTCTTTGAGAGAGGCGGATAACTTGGTGTAGTCTGCCAAGTCGCTGGTGAGTGTAAAGTCGCAGATTATTCCTCAATAATATTTCACCATTATCACCACTTCAGAAGTTCTTCCTTTATCATCCATACAAGTGATGTAGTTTTTACCTTTTTTAGGAATAAAGAACAATTTTTCGTTACTTTTTAGTTTACCAAGAAATATGTTATTTGCATACCAATAATGGAAGTTAGTATTTAATTGAGATGCTGCTTGTAAAAGAATTTGTTGTTTTTCCCCCTTTTCTAAATAATACTCGTAATTGGGCATTGGAGAAATAATACGAGGTCCTTCATCAGACAATCGAACAGTACAGTCCGGATTATGTTTTGGTGGTTTATTAATTACTACATTGTTTTCATCATACCACATTAATAATTCCGGATCATAAAACGGGTATTTTTTCTTTTTGTAGCCATCTTTTGGTAAACATGACACACAATATTCAATCGTTTCATCAACACTAACATAAGTTTCTTTATATAAATCACATACTTTTTTGGTTGAAACACCTTTAATATAATAGTCATCAATTATTAATGAACAATCATCATCTGGAATTAAGCCGGTCTCAGAGCATACTTTTCTGGTACCTAAATTTTTAGGAATATCAAACCATACTTTTCTTTTTCTACTTAAAGATTTATTTGCAACATTAAACAAGTCAAACAATAAAGGAACAGCCATTTCAGCTCCAGAAAGATGAGGTGAGCCTGTTCCATTAAAATTCCCAATCCAAACACCAATAGTATAATCAGGGTTATATCCAATTGCCCAAGCATCACGTTTACCATAAGAAGTCCCCGTTTTCCAAGCTATTTTGGGTCTTCCTGTCATATCAATCATTTCTGATGGAAAATCGGGTCTAACATTTTTTGATAATATATCACTTATTAGATAGACTGATTCATTCGATAATATTTGTTGTACGTTGGTTTCTTTTTCATCATTCTGCAGATACCTTAATTTATAAAGTTTCCCTCTATTGGCAAATGCAGTATACAATCTTGTCATTTCATCTAATCTTACTCCGCAACCACCTAAAATAATTGAAAGTCCTAATTTAGATTTACTTTTGTTTATTTCGTAAAAACCTGCATTTGAAAGCAGTTTTTACAAAAGATTCCATTGAAACAGATTTTAGTAATCGAACTGCTGGAAGATTTAGCGAATTAACAAGAGCGAATTCAGTTGTAACCTCTCCATTAAATTTTAAATCATAATTTTCAGGGGCATATCCTCCAAAATCAAAGGGAATATCTAATAATTTTGATTTTGGAGTAATCAGTCCCATATCAAAGCCTAATGCATATAAAGCTGGTTTTAATGCAGAACCCGGAGACCGAACAGCAACAACACCGTTAACCTGACCTGAATTTGCAAAATCATAAAAATCGGATGAACCACAATATGTTACAACATTCATAGTTTTGTTATCAACTATTAGAACTGCTCCATTATTTACAAACTTTGCTTTCGCTCTATCAACATAATTTTTTAATAATTGCTCAGCTTTTTCTTGTAATGAATATTTTAACGTGGTTTTAATATTATGTTCATTATTTAATTTGGAAATATAATAAGAATAATGTGGAGTGATATTTGGGATTGAATACCTTGCCTTATTAATAGGTTCATTTAATGCATCGCTTACTTCTTCTTTTGAAAAAGTATTATTAGCTAAAAAGTACTTTAAAAATCTATTTCTAAAATTTTTTGCTCTTTCAATACTCTTATCTAATCTAAATTTATTGGGATTATTGGGAATGCATGCTAACATTACAGCTTGGGCTAAACTCAGTTTCTGAGGAGACTGATGAAAATAAATATATGAGGCAGATTTAACTCCTTCAATATTACCCCCATATGGAAGTTTACTTAGATACATTTCAAGTATTTCTTTTTTAGAATAATTAAGTTCGAGTTGAACTGCTCTTATCAATTCAAAAAATTTTGATAAATATGTCCTTTCAGCGGGATAATTCATTCTAATTACCTGCATCGATATTGTTGAAGCCCCAAGCATTCTTTTTTGAAAAAATAGATTTGAAATAAATGCACGCCCAATTGAATACAAATTAAAACCAGGATGCCAATAGAACCATTTATCTTCCTTTTCAATTATTGCTTTTATTAAAGTTGGACTTACTTCATCAAGGTTAGTATACAACCGCCATTTATCATCTTTTGTTAAATAGGCTGTTAATAAAACATTTTCTGACGAATAAACTGCTTTACTGTATGTGTAACTAATTTTTAATGGGAATAATAAATTTAAAATAAATACAAAAATTATAACACAAAGTACAATTTTGGGATATTTCATTTTCCCTTGTCTATTTAGTGTTAAAACTTTTTCTATAAATATTTGAATTTTGTTTATTATTTCTTTTTTGTTCTTCATGAGTAAATATAAATTTCAAATCAATCCATAAAATTAAATAAAAAAACTACTCCCTCCAATAAAAGGAAGAAGTAGTTTAATAAATAAATTTTAATAACATTTATCTTTCAGATACTGAAATAGTTTTGCCTCCGTTGGATGAACTAAAGCCGTTATCATACATACATTCACCAAAAAGAGGAGCTAACCCAAATTTACCTTTATTTACAACTCTAAGTAAATAAGTATATTCTTTCACTTCACCTCTTCCAATTCCGGTAAACAAAATCATTCTATCATCACGAATATCTAAATATTGAAGATTCATAGGATTTTTAACCACCCAGTTAGCTTCTGCCAAGGCAGAATAACGTGGGTTTTCTATTTCAAATCCAGCAGGAATTAAATCATTTATAACAATATTATTAACTGTATAATTTTCACCATACAATGAAATTTTGCAAACAACTAAATCACCTTGCTTAAAGTTGTTGGTTATTTCTTGCTTAGTAACATAATTATAAAATACCCTTCTTACTCTGATATTATTATCATAATCATTAACCATTTGTTTAGTTTTAACTCCGGATTTACTCCAGAAATAGTATACCTCTCCACTCCCTTTAGCTGAAAGCTGAATTTCATTATCATTTAATAAGGAATTTGTAATAGATAATTCGGAATTGTTATATGTGCCAATAGATTTACCTTTCGCACTAATATTTATTACTAAATCAGAATTACCTTTAATTTTGGCAGCTTTACCAAGTGCCAAAAAAGCAAAGGCGTTTTCTTGAGTTGAATACGACTTTTCAATATTTGCACTCAAATACTTTATCATAATTGGTATTTGATTATTACTTCTATCAACTTCCAATAATACATTAAGCATAATTGCATTTGCTCGTATTTCCGAATCAAAAGAACCATCATTTAAACGATTTGTCAATTCAGGCATATAACGTTTAGGTAATACTTCATTGTAAGAATTCCACTTACCTGCTAATGCATAAGCACCGGCAAGCAAGTATTTTCCATCGCCGGAAAGTAAATGACTATGCGATTTATAATAATTCATTGTTGAAATATCGGCTTTGCCTGCTAATGCTAAAACATACATTGAATAAATAATTTCTTTATTTGCCAATTTTACAATTGATTTACTGTTATTATTATAAGTTATATAATCAAAAGTTGACTTTTCTTTCCCCTTTTTACTAATATATTCTAATAATTTATCATAAACCTTATTGTTAACTGAATAACCTGCTTTTTTTGCTTCAGTTAAAAAATGGGCTGCATAAACATTGCTCCACCAATTTTGATAGTCTCCTCGTTCCCAATATGATATTGATCCATCATATATTTGCATTGCCTCTATTTTTTTAATCCCGGTTTTTACAAAGTATTCCGGATTATTATGTTTATAGATACTTGGAGCAACAATTTTTGCTATATCAGAAAAATATAACTGTGGAAATAGTATTGATACAGTCTGCTCTAAACATCCATAAGGATATTCAACCAACCCTTTTAATTGTTTTGCAAATTTAATAGCTGGATATTTACTAATTACCAAATTAGCACTTTCAGACCCTTTTAAGTATCCATTTGGAAGTTTAAGTTTAACTGTTTCGTTTGCTTTAATAGTACCCGAACCATATTCAGTTAAATAAGAAGATAATGGTCTAATTGCTATATCAACTGATTCAGTAATTGAAGCAATTCCTGACGTAATAAACTGAACTTTTGCAGTACCGGCTTCTGAATGAGCTTTAAATCCAAATTGAACTTGTTTAATACCATTAGCCGGAATTTCAACAGAAAACTGTTTTTTTGATTTTACCGTGATTTTTCCATCAGTCTTTACTTTTATTGTAACGTTTCCCTTTTTATTTGTAGTATTAACTAATGAAACTGAAGAAATCAAAGAATCGTTTACTGATAAAAATCGTGGCATTTCCGGTTCAACTATTAAATCATCCATTACCTTAATTGATTTTTCACTGCTTCCAAAACGAGAACCGGAATAAGCAACCGCCATAACACGCAATTCACCATTATACTGCGGGATATTTACTTTTACTGAAACATTTCCTCCTGAATCTGTCTTTTTTATTCCGCTCCAATAACTTATTAATTTATATCTATTATTCTTTATCGGATTAATTCTTTTTCCTATTTGAGATGCTAATTGGTCACCACCCGAAGATGATGTAGTTGAAAGAATTTCAGGTAGTAATAATTTGTATAAATCAAAACTTTCTACATTTAGTACTTGTTTTGCATACATTGCCGCATATGGATTTGGAGTAACAAAGTTTTTAAGTTGTAAAATTCCTTCATCTACAACAGCCACAGTTATAAAAATATCCCGCTCAGCATTTGTCTTGATTTTAATTTCCTGAGTTGTTTTAGGTTTTATCTTTTTGGGAGATTCAATATTTACAAAAAGTTTATTGTACTCTTTATCAACTTTTATTGAAGTAAAACCATGTCCAACCAAAAATGGGGTTTCATTACTTATTGTGTGTGGTTTGAATAATGTTGCCGTAATGTAAACGTTTGGTAAAAATTCATCTTTAATTGGGAAATCCAACTGATACGATTTATTTTTAACATCAACATATTTAAAATCCATTACACCATTTCTTTCAAATGTTATGAGCATTTTGCCTGAAAATGGAGTAGTAAATAATATTTTAGCATTTTCACCCGGTGAATAGCTTTTTTTGTTTGGAACTATATCTATACGACCTTCCCTATCAACTTGGAATGATGTTACTGAAGAGCTTCCCCAGCCATAAGCATAAAATGTACTTTTTATATAGTTAGTTGGGTCTCCCTTTTTACTTAGGCGTAATTCATACTCACCGGAGTTTTTAGCAACAAAACTAAACTGATTTTCGCCCCCCTTCAGTTGAACATCTTTTTCCCATTCAACAATTTCCTTTTTTTCCGAAGCATAATAAAATCTATCCGAATAATCTTTCTTCAATACAGTCTGCCATTCATATCTAACAAGTTTAGCAACTGTTGAAAAGTTTTTAATATCATTATCATTCCCATCAACGCAAACAATTTTATAATTAATGTTTGAATTTGTACTAAAATAATAGCCATTATTATAAACACCCAAATAATACTTATTAGGAATAATTTGATATGTAGCAACTCTGTTTACTGCTCTACCTGTTAAATCAAAAACGCTTAAAAATGTATAACCTTTTATTATACCCCCACCAACAAAACTTGAAGGGATTGAAAAACTAAAATTTGTTTTCCCACTATCATTTAATTCACCTTCAAAATTATACCCTTCAAAAAAGTTTTCAGGTATGGAATTATTTGCAAAATTATACTTTGAATAACGTTCGCTTTTGAAAGGTTGATGCTTAAATTGAATATTATATTGATATTTTAAATTGGCTGCTTTTGCTCCAAATAAAAATTCAGCATCAACCGAATGATTTATTTGATTACCCACATAATACTTTTCTTTATCGGTTTTAATGTTAACCCTAATTTTATCAGGTACAAATTCTTCAACAGAGAACGAATATGAACCAATTAACACTTTATCGCCTGTGTAAACTTCAGCAATATAATTTCCTGTGGATGCATAATATGGCATTGAATAATTTAATTCAAATGAACCTTGCAAATCTAAATCTTTTTTAACTTCTTCAACTACTCTTCCGGTAGAACTAATTAGTTTTACAATTACAGGAATATCTCTTACTGTTTTTATTTCATCATCACGAATTATTCCAACAATATTTACTTTTTCACCCGGTCTATAAATGTTTCTATCCGAATAGATATATGAGTTTAATAAATTAGATGATAATCTTTTCCCTCCAACATCAAATCGGCTTGTTTCAATTTTTGTTTCTTTTAAATCTATGTAATTAAAATCCTCATCCTTAGAAACAATTACCATTCGTGGTGTAAAATCCTTAAATGTTTCAGAAGTATTTTGAATCTTGCACACCCCATCCGGTCCAGTTTTTCCGGTTAAAATGGTTTGATTATTTGTTGAAACAACTTTTATTTCAGCATCAGCAACCGGTTCGGCAGTAGCAATAGAATTAACAAAAAACATCATTTCGTTTTCGGCTTTTCTTGCAATTATTCCTAAATCCGAAATGGCAATAATTTTTGAATCCTGAATCCATCTATCTTCATCAGAACTTACACTTACAACATAAATACCTTTATATTCAGGTTTAAGTGTTTCTTTCAAATTAACGGTAAACTTTTGCAACCAGTTATGACTATCCTTTAGGTTAACTTCTTTTTTTATTATTGAACGACCTAAATCGCCAACATAAAAATATTCGTTATATAAATATTCATTTCGAAAATCATATAAATAGTCATAATTTTTAATAAAGTGAAGAATATTATTCTTAAAAATTTGTGAAATTTCAACATTTACTTTATTAATGTTAACAGCATTAACTTCTAAGTTCTTTTGCCCGCCAAGCATTAAATATTTACCTTTTTTTTCAGCAAAATTTATCGAAGGATTCAAATCAACAAGCGAAACAGTTTGTGAATATTCATCCTCTAAAAATCCACCAAAGAGACTTGGCAAACCTTTTTTGATTATCAATTCAACTTGTTCTTTACCACTAAAATTTCCCTCAATTCTTAACCTATTATCATTAACAAAAAAGTTTAAATCAGTAACAGGTTTTACAAATACATATTCTTTTAATTTCTTTTCATTTACTGTTTGTGTAGTAGCTACTTCAATCCACCCAGTAGCTCCGTCAAATCCTGAAGATACTTCCGTTACTACCATTTTTGTTATTGCCGGTAATGTATATTCAAATTCCATTGCCTCTTCTAAACTATTCCCTTTTAATATAGGGTGCATTCCGCTTTTTACTTGAACTAAAAACTCTTGTTCTTTATCTGTTTGTTGAACATTTCCAAAATTAATCGCAACGATATCAGAATTATCTTCTGTTATTATTTTATACCCTTTATATTCGTTTCCACCCATTTCAACATATAAATACTTAGCTAAAACAGTTGGATCAACAGGATAATTAAAATATAAATTGCCTTGAATGCTCATTTTATGATTTTCGTTTGGGATCATTGTCCAAAAAAATTCAATTTTTTTGGCATCAAACATTGGAGTGTTAAATTCATATTCATCAAAACTTGAACTTTTATCAGTATCAAACAGTACCTTATCTGTAACTTCAACACTATATTTCTGCATAGGTTTTAATGGAGAACTTGGTGCAAACAATAAAGTTTTTGAATCCACCCATTTATATTCACCTTTTATGGTAGGTGTAAACTCAAGAAATTCATCTTTTAACCAAACTCCCTGTTTACTTGTAGGAGCTAATGATTCAGAAAATTTAACCGTAAATGTGGTAAGCTGGCTTACTTCGCCATTTGGAGAAAACTCTGTTATTCTAACACCATAAAAATAACTACATCCATATATAAGTAAACTAAATATTACAAATAATATATAATTTGAAATACGTTTCAATTTTATTCTCCCTTTATTAGATTTTAAATAATAAGATAAATAAAATATTAATAAAAATCTATCAAAGCATCTTTTTGATCATATCTTTTTAACTTTTACGATTATACAAGATAACAATTAAAAATATTTAGGATAATTAAGACTTTTATTTTTATATAAATTTACCCCTTGTTGAATCAATATTAAAAATATCTTGACAATTACATGTGGAATTATTAATTTCGATTAATAATTGAAGGCACAATGGGAATTTTAGGTGGGTGTCTCCAATTTTTTAAGGTACAATTGGATTTTATTTGAATTTTTATGTTTTTTTAAATAAATGAGGAGCAGTACGATGTTAAACAAAACAAAACAAAACAAATATTCTTTCTAATGTATTTCCTTTCGATGAGTTTATTTGCCCAAAGTACTTTCTTTAAAAATTATGATGGTATACCTATAATTGCAAATTTATGGTCTCATGAACAGTCCATATACCTAAATCACGATTTTAGCGACTTGCCGAATTGCGGAGTTGATGCCATAGTCCCTGGAGATTTATTAGCAAATGAGGCTTACAATCCATTAAAAAGTCATGTAAAAATAATTCCATGTCAAAACTTCCCAGGTACACGTAAAGGGATTGTATATTATTCTGAGAGAGCATATTCTGTTTGGGAAGCTGAGGGGTGTGATAATGGAGTATTTGGGATTAATTTAACCCCAAGTGGAATTCCATTCAATAATATTGAAGGTGAAGATGGATACAGAAGCAATGGAAGCAGTATTGATACATTAATTAAAGGACCAAATTTAGGACAGCTTGTCCATCCGTTATTAATTAATACAAAAATTCCTTATGATATTAACTTTAACTTACTAATCGCCCCAGTAGATATGATCCCTATACCTGATATTGAAGCAAACAGCGATACTGTTTGTATAATACAGGCTATCTGTACTTCTATTGAACCAGATAAAGTAACGATTCCCATTATATTAGACGAGAAGGCAATTTTAGTTAGTGAATTCAATAACTTGAATGAATGGACACAATTTGTTTTATCATACAATACAAATGATAAATCAATACCTGAAAGTTGTATTCAGACTGAATATAAGCTTACTCCAAATGGTGAAATAAAAGGCTGGGTAGTTATTAATAATGTAGAATTTAAAGTGATCTGGAAAGGACTTAGCTATTTGAATCTTTATGTGGATAAAATTGTGGTTTCGGATAAAGAGGGTTTCAACTTAAATTCAAATGATTTTACAGTAACATATAATATAGAGCAAGAAGTAAACGGAACTGCCGACGGTTTTGATCCTAATTATTTAGCAGCATGGGCTCCAATAGATGAACCGAATAGTTTAGATCCTCTTCATTGCTTAAGTAAACTTGATGAAATTATACATAGCTGTAATTCAAATTTTTATTTGTATACAGCAATAGCAGGTTGCTGGAATGGAGTTATTAAAGAAAATGTATATAAAGTTGATGAATTTTACAAAAGAGCAAACTATAAAGGTGGTAAGTTAAATAATTATATTTTTAATTATCCATATTATGCAAATGAGCCAGGTTACCAAAAAGGGAATATTAGTAATTTGATAAATAATCATTTATCTCGTATAAATAAACTTGATTCAAATTTTATGTGCAGTATTCAAACCGGTAAATGGAGGACAGTAAAACTCCCAATGGCATTGACCGAAATTCCTACTGCAGAACAATTTATGTACAATATTAATGTAGACTTATTATATGGTGCAAAAGGGATAGAAATGAACGATTTTTATTATTTTTACGAAAATATGCCATCAATAGCAGATTCGACTTGGAGAACATCGTTAGTAAAAGTACATGCAGATTCTGTAAATAACCCTTTAAGTTATTATACTCCGTTGTATTACACTCTTAAGGATTCAGTAAGCCCTCGTTTGAAAGGGAGTTATGGAAAACTACTCAAAAAATTACGTCAACAACAACAAGGTGAAATAGTTGCTCAAAGTAACTTAACACTTGGAAGTATTTATTTTTCTAGATTCGGTATTCCAGAATATGATGGTGCACGTGATTTGGATTGTGGTCTATTTAATATGCCAGAAGGTATTGGTGATAAAAAATATTTTATGATAGTTTCAAGGTATTATCAGGGGTTATTTACAGAGACTTCACCAACTTCAATAAATTTTGAATGCAATAATATGTTAAAGAAAAATTATACAGTAAAAGAACATTACCATAATAGTAATAGTTATTATTGTGCAACAAACAATAAAATAACATTTAATAAAAGCCTAAAACGTGGATCAGCATTATTGTTTGAAGTGATGCCAACATTAAAATATGGTGGTAGGATAACGGTGAGCGATACTGTAAATGAATCAATGACTTTAAGTGGTGACTTAGAAATTCCGGCTAATAAATCTTTATTTATTGGCGATAGTTCTGTCTATACAATTAGTGACACTTTAATTGTTAAAACAAACGGTTCAATACTAAACAGCAAAAAAGGCGGAATTGAATTTACTGGAACAGGAAAGATAGTTTTTGAAAATTGGAATAATTCTTTATTTTATGTAAACAAAGAGGGACACCCAAAATTGATATGGGGAGCTCTCTCAGGAAATCAAGTCTTCAATGTATATAAAAAAATTAATGGTGTTTATGTTTGTATTGCAGTATTAAACTCAAACAATAACAACAATATACAATCGTATGTTGATACAACTGTTTATATCAACAATGGTCAATTGGCAGGGACTGACTTATTATACAAAGTTGGTCGCTTGAGTGGCGAAAGACTTTATTATTCAAATATTGTTACAGTTCCTGTTCCGGGTTCGGCTATGGATAAAAGTTTAGAAGAACCTACACCATCTGAATTCTCAATTGGACAAAATTATCCAAATCCGTTTAATCCTTCTACAACAATAAGGTATAATATTCCATCAACAGGCAATGTAAGCATAAAATTATTCGATATGTTAGGAAGAGAAGTAAAAGACTTGTTTGAAGGTATACAACAAGCAGGCACTTATGACTTATCTGTAAATTGTAGTAATATGGCAAGTGGTGTATATATTTATAAAATTGAGTATAATGATAAAATGCTAAGTAAAAAAATGATATTGCAAAAATAGGAATCAAAATGAACCTTAAACAAGTGATATTGATAATATTTATAATTCAAACATCATTATTAAGTGAAGTAAGATATGTAAGTAAAACGGGGGGCACACCTGCCCCCCCTTATACAAGCTGGATTACAGCATGTGATAGTATACAAAAGTGTTTGGATTATTGTAATAACGGAGATACAGTATATATTGATAGGGGTATATATAAAGAAACTTTATATACACTTAATAAAACAATAACAATAATTGGTATAGATACAGATGAATGTATAATAGATGGTACTGGAATAGATGGTCAAATATATTCAACTTTAATAGCACATTTTAAAAAAGCAGATGTGACTATAAAAAATCTAACATTTAAGAAAAATCAGATTAATTCTGTAAATCACAATTACGCAGTCTATTTACAATCAGGCAAAATGATAATTGATAATTGCAATATCGATTCGGTATGTTACGCAATTTCAACAACAGAAGATTCAGAAATAAGAAAAGTTTTGTTTAGAGATGTTACAATAGGATGTAATATTGTAACGTTAGAAGATAATTATAAATATGACATAGAAGACTGTTATTTTAATATTGCTTTATTAGGTGATATTGGTTGTGAAGGTATAACGAACCGATATGGTGGCGGCGAGTATGAAATACGGAATAATATAATAACATCGGATGTAGAGTGGCATCGTTCATATTATGGAATAAATATTAGTACAAATAATAAAGCCATAATAACAAATAATTTAATATCAGGATTCCGGAATTCTATTAATGCCCTTGCCACAGGAGATGGATCAACCGACACATCATTTGTTATAAATAATACAATGATTGCCCCTGCACACTGTGGAATAGCCACAGGAAATAATGGTAAATATTTTGTTATAAAAAACAACATCGTTGTTCGTAGTAATAGAGGTGTTTACTCGTATGGTTCTCCGGGCTACTCTGATTATAATTTATATTTCGATTTAAGCAAAGCGATGTATTATAGCATGACAGCTGGAATGAATGATAGAATAGCAGACCCTATGTTTGTAAATGATACTGTACCGTTGGTAGGTAATTTATATGATTACAGATTACAGAAATATTCACCCGGAATAGACGCAGGCGATCCAAATATATTAGATGTAGATGGAACAAGAAGTGATATAGGAGTATATGGCGGACCATACGGAATAAGTTATGAATATAAAGATTTGCCGCCAAAACAGATAAAAAAGATAACAGCAAAATACAAACCGGATTCAAGTAAAATAGAATTGGTATGGGATAAGAGATGGGAAAGTGATTTTAAGGAATACCGCTTGTATAAGGGTATAATATCAAACTTTACAATAAGTCCAAAGTATTTAATAGCAACCTTAAACGATTCAGTATATACAGATTATTTAACAAAAGGAAGTCAAGAATTATATTACAAGGTTACTGCGGTTGATAGTACAGGAAACGAAAGTATACCAAGTCCGGAAATAAATGTAACAATAACCGATGTGAATGATGCTGATATAAAACTAAATTACAATTATGAGTTATATCAAAATTATCCTAACCCGTTTAATCCAAATACAACAATTGGTTACAGTCTAAAAGAATCTGGTGATGTACGTGTTAAATTGTATGATGTAACCGGTAAACTATTACAAACAATAATAGAAGGCGAAAAAGATAAAGGTTACAACGAAACAAAAATAGATTTAAGTAATTATGCAAGTGGAATATATTTATACAGATTGGAAGTAACGGGAAAAGGAAAAATCCCTGTATTTAATGATTTAAAAAAGATGGTTTATGTAAAATAAAAATATAATATTTTTTAAGCAAAAGCTATTTTGCAAATTAACCAAATAAATTATTAAATATAATTTACAAAATACTAAATCTGGTAAAATCTTCTTCGTAAAAGATAAACAAAAACGGGGGCACCAACCAAAGCAGTAATGGCACCGACAGGAATTTCTGCGGGTAATAAAAGTGTGCGAGCTAAAGTATCGGCAATTACTAAGTAAATTCCGCCAACAAAAAAGGAAGTAGGCATAATTACCCTATTATCTAAACCAAAAAGCATACGGCATATATGAGGAATTATCAATCCTACAAACCCAACAATACCACTTACACTTACTATAAATCCAATTAATAGACTTGCGACAATGTAACTAACATTTTTTACAAATTTTGTATTAACACCCAACACAACAGCATTTTCATTTCCAAGTGCCAATACATTATATTTTTGTGCAAAAAAGGTTAAAATTAAAGATAAAACAACAGTAATTGGTAAGATAAAGTATACTGTACCAGGATCAGCATTGGAAAGATTCCCAATCATCCAAAAAACCGCAGTTCTTAAACTATCGTTTAATAACGTAATTAACAATAAAATTAATGCGGAAAAAAAAGCACTAATCATAATTCCGGTTAAAAGTAAAATATTTGGTTCAAGTTCACCAAATCTACTTCCTAATACAAAAACAAGGAAAATGATTAAAATAGATCCTACTCCGGCAAAAAAAGTAACAAACCAAAAAGAAAGCCCAAGAAAAATTGCCAAAATAGCACCAAACGTACCACCGCTTGAAACACCTAAAATATATGGTTCAGCAAGCGGATTCATTAAAATAGCTTGAAAAACAGCACCGGTTACACTCAATCCTGCACCAACCGCAAAAGCGAGTAAAATTCTTGAAAGGCGTATACTTAATATTGTAGAAAATTCCGGTACCGTTAAGTTTTGAGCAAATAAAAAGTTAAAAATATCATTAATAGATATTTTTATACTTCCAAATGATAAAGCAAAAAAACATGTTAAGATGCTTAAAGCTAAAAGTATTGAAACTTTAATAATTAAACTTGAATTAATTAATCGTGTAGATTTTTCCATAAAGTATCTAACAGCTCCGGTATTCCATATCCTGATATTGAAGAAAATAACAATGGTTTACCTCTGTACCCTTTTATTTTTCTTTGTTTTATCTCTTCAATTGTTTCATCATCATAAACATCTAATTTCGAGAATGCCACAATTAATTTTTTCTTTCCTAATTCCTTGCTATAACTTTTTAATTCTTTTCTTAAGATATCAAAATCTCTTTGATAGTCATCACTCATCGAATCAATAAGCATAAGCAATATTTTTGTTCTTTCAATATGCTTAAGAAATTGTATACCCAATCCTTTCCCTTTATGAGCACCTTCAATTAAACCAGGAATATCTGCGACAACAAAAGACTTAAAATCACCATACTTAACAATACCCAAATTTGGAGTAAGTGTTGTAAATGGATAATCAGCAATTTTTGGTTTTGCGGCAGAAATAACAGAAATTAATGTAGATTTGCCTGCATTCGGAAATCCAACTAAGGCAACATCAGCTAACAACTTTAATTCTAACACAACATTTTTTGCTTCTCCTGAAGTACCATTTTCAGCATAACGAGGAGTTTGATTAGTAGGAGTAGCAAAATTACTATTTCCGCGTCCCCCTTTTCCACCTGCACAAACCAAAACTTTCATATCTTTTTCGTCCAAATCGAATAATACCTCATTGGAGTCAGAATCTTTAATAATAGTGCCAACCGGAACTTGAACGATAATATCATTTCCGCTTCTACCATCTTTTAACGAATTACTTCCTGCCACTCCATCTTCAGCAAAAAATTTCAAATTATACTTAAAATCTAATAACGTTAACAAGTTGTCATTAGTAACAAAATAAATACTTCCACCTCTGCCACCGTTGCCTCCCGAAGGACCACCTTTGGGAACGTATTTTTCTCTTCTGAATGCAACAGCACCATTACCACCGTCACCGGCTTTTAGTTTTATTTCTACAAAATCTATAAACATTAATTCCTCTATACTCTAAAATGTTCTTCAATTACTCTTTTAAAATGTACTACTTCTTTTTTATCATCATCAAAACCCAAATTGTAACAATATGTTTCAATAAATGTTAAAGCTTCATCTGCATCTTGAAACTGTCCAATTTTTTCAACAGTCTCAGCAAATTCCTCTACATCTCCACCAAAAACAACATCAATAATTTTGTTTATACCCTTTTGATTAAACAACTCATCAATATCTATCTTTGATTCTTCTATTATTTCTACCTGTCTATTCCCCTCTTTTTTTGGTTCCTCAATTATCTCTTCTATATTCTCTTCTTCACTCTCTTCAGTTTCTTTTTCCTCTTTTTCTTCAACAAAGTCATCAAAACTCAACGATATTGTTTCCTCAACAACCTCATCTTCTATTTTATTTTCCTCAACTGCAATTATTTGTTCTTTAGTTGTTTCTTCTTTTAATTCAGTATCAACATCTAATTTAATGTCAGTATGCTGATCTTCAATTTCCTCTACTATTTCATCCTCATTTATCTTATCAATAACCTTTTGTTCTAATATTTCTTCAAATTCGTATTCATCCTTAAATTCAGTTGTTTCTTCAATAGTTTCAATTTGGTCATGTTTACTTTCCACACCTTCAACAACATCGCTTGTAAAATCTGAAACAACAGTTAATTCGTGTTCTTCTTCTATTTTAATTTCATCTAATGTTTCATCTTGATCAACCAATTCGTCAGAGTGTTCTAATTCAATTTCTTCTTTATTTTCAAATATTATTTCTTCACTCTCTAAGCTTAATTCTTTAATCTCATCAGTTTTTGGAGTTTCGTTACTTTTATTAATTATTTCCGCAGCTTCAGAATCTATTTCAATTTTTTCAACTTGTAATGTGGTTTCAATTTCTTTTTCTTCAACAACCTCGTTATTCAAATTTTCATTAACTTCTAAAACCGTTTCTTCTAACTTTTCTTCTTCAATTTTAATTTCTTCTTTTATTTCAGGTTCAACTATTTGAGGTTTTATACTCTCAACTTCATTTTTTTCAACAATGTTATTATTTAGTTGTAGATTTTCCGGTATAATGGTTTTTATCTGTTTAGGTTCATTGTTAACTGAATTTGCAACATTTGTTATTACAATTGGATTAGCTCGTAATAATTTTTTTATTTCATTTTGTTCAATCTTTATTTTTAAATCATCTCCATATGTATCTTTCAATAAAAGCACATATTCGCTAAGGTTTTTTTCGCTTAAAAACAATTCAAAAGCAGCTAATGGAATTTTTGTTTTATTGATACCACCAATATTAAAAAAATCTGAAACACCTTCTAAATGAGTATCAATTGCTCCATTTAAGAAGCTTTCAAAACCCAAACTATCAAGTTTTAATAATACTTCCTCAAAATCGCTTTTGTTTATTATAGTAAGTTTCTTTTTGGCTAAATAGTTAAGAATAATACTATTGAGATAATCGTAATAATATGTATAATATAATGTCTGTTTAATTTCAGCAACTGTTTTTGTTTCTTCTTTATCAAAAATAAAACGTATTAAAGTCCATCTTGGTTTAACTAAGTGATTAACATTAAAAGAAACTGCATACATTACAAGTCGTGATAAAAATTCTAAATCAAATCTTTTACTCTTTTTTAATTCATCTTCTATTAAGCGAAAAAGATTTTGGATATTTTTACTTGAATAATCAAATGCCGAATCTTTGAGCAATTTTTCCCTATCTGCACTAATCATATAACTGATTTCACCAGATATATACTGTAATATAGCAGGATGAATATCTGCACTAATTAACGCATCATAAGTAATAGGAGACCCAATTTTTTTGATTTTATTAATAGTAAAATCGTATATAAATTTAACCTCTCGCTGAAACATAACTTTCACTTAGTTTTTATGATTAAAAATTGGAAATTTTAATGCATTTATATTTGTTGATTTATAAATATTAATGCAAATATACCAATTTTAAATAAGAATTGCTTGATAATTGGCTACGGAAAGTAATTACTTCTGTAACAACTTAATAAGAGATGTAATATCTGATGGAGAACCCACAACTTTTTTGTTGTGATCAACCACAAAAATAGTTGGAGTTGCATATATCAAATAATCCAATACCGGTTTACTAAACCAACCTTTCGTATCACATACATTAATGAATGACAAACTATTTTTTTCAACAAATTCTATCCATTTATCTTTTTCAGTATCAATTGAGATAGCCAACACCTCAAAATTTTTGTTCTGTTTATAATAATCATTTATTTGCGGTAACAATGTTTTACAATGTGGGCACCAAGATGCATAATAGACTATTACTATTTTATCTTTGTTGATATTACTTAATTTTATGGTAGATCCATTTATGTCTATTGTTTCTATTTCAGGAACTTTATTCCCTATTTTAAATTCTTTAGCTTGCTGGATTCGCCTTTCAAGAGAAGTTTCTAATTTTTCATCAATACACAAATCATCTTTAATAACATAATTATCAAGTAAATAATTAATTATTGTATCAAATCCAAAGTCTCTAAAACCTTTTATAAGATACTCAACTAATAAATGATAAACATTGTTATTTACCTTCGCTTTGATTAAGATTGAATCAACTGCTGTTTCAAAAACTTTTTCTAACTGGTCTTTGGTCATCTGAGGATTTCTATAATACGTTAAATACTCAATAGCTTTATTTGTAAAAACATCGGAATTGAGTAAACTTTCATCTGTAAAATCAACATTATTTAAACCATTAGCCTTTAAATTCTCTATTTGTGTTTCACTATTTTTATTGTACTCCCAAATTGGCAATTGAGATGACCATATATATTTAGAAATAAACTTATCTGGCATTTCCATTTTTACGGAATTAATAAAGTACAAATATTCATCTTGAAGTTTATTTAGTCTTTGAATTGTTGATTTGTAATATTCATCATCAGAGGGATATCTTTCTAATACAAAATGCAACAATTCATTTTTATTTTTATAATCTTTGTTTAATTTAATAAATTGATAAAACAGCTCATTTGATTTTGATTCTTTTACTTTAATGTTCTGTAAAACACCATTTAGATCAGTTGAAATTTCAACATTTTCATTATCAATAATAAAGTCTAACCATATATTTTTAGCTAAGTTAATTCTATATAATCCGGTGTAGAATTTTTTAGATATTCTAAAAGTAAAAATTCCCGGAATTTCTGTTTTTATGGTATCTATCGGAGTGACATTTTCGCCGGAAACCAAATTAAGAACTACACTTGATAGACTGCAATTTTTAATTTCAAATTTTGCAGTTTGTGCAAAACTTATACTTGTAAGTAAAACAATAAAGCTAAAAATTAACCTTTTCATATTCCCTATTTTACCAAAATTAATTGATAATGTTAAAATAATAATTAAATTGAAATTTTACTAATTATCTGAAAGAGGATTATTGCATTAAAGAATAACCAATAAAAGGACAACATAAAAACCAAAACATGGTAATTAGTGATTTGTGATTGGTGATTGGTGATTGGTAATTGGTGATTGGTGATTGGTAATTGGTGATTGGTGATTGGTAATTGGTGATTGGTAATTGGTGATTGGTGATTGGTAATTGGTAATTGGTGATTAGTGATTGGTAATTGGTGATTGGTGATTGGTAATTGGTGATTGGTAATTGGTGATTGGTGATTGGTGATTGGTAATTGGTGATTGGTAATTGGTATAAAAATGCCATTACATCGTAATGGCACTGGTTGTAAAAAAAAGCATACCCAAACAAATTCCCACTCCAGAGTGAGTGGGGCTAATTTTGTTACATCGCCCATTAATACATCTGTTGTTTTATTTCCCCAGAGCTAATCTACTGGATTTACCAATTGTATGTGGGTTTAAGAACCGGGAACCGGTGATATATTTGTAGCCACCGATCCCCCACAAAACAAAAAAAACCGGGAACCGGTGACATAATATTTCCTATATGTAAAACAACTTCAAAAAAAACAAAAAAACCTGCCATGCGATATATAAGACCCATCGGGTCGAAACATCAATAGAAAATCGCATACAACAATAAATCAAGCCCCAGCGTGGGCGACACATTCTTTTGCGCGATTGTTTAGCAAACTCATCCCTCGACTCAATAAACCCCATTGAGTACACCGCCTTCTCTTTTCAAAAAGAAGGAGTGACGACTGTTATGGTAATACGTTTTTATAAAATTGGTTGCATAAATTTGCCCCCATTATGTCACCGGTGCCCGGTTAAAAAAACCATAACATGGTAATTGGTGATTGGTGATTGGTGATTGGTAATTGGTGATTGGTGATTGGTAATTGGTGATTGGTAATTGGTGATTGGTGATTGGTAATTGGTGATTGGTAATTGGTATAAAAATGCCATTACATCGTAATGGCACTGGTTGTAAAAAAAAGCATACCCAAACAAATTCCCACTCCAGAGTGAGTGGGGCTAATTTTGTTACATCGCCCATTAATACATCTGTTGTTTTATTTCCCCAGAGCTAATCTACTGGATTTACCAATTGTATGTGGGTTTAAGAACCGGGAACCGGTGATATATTTGTAGCCACCGATCCCCCACAAAACAAAAAAAACCGGGAACCGGTGACATAATATTTCCTATATGTAAAACAACTTCAAAAAAAACAAAAAAACCTGCCATGCGATATATAAGACCCATCGGGTCGAAACATCAATAGAAAATCGCATACAACAATAAATCAAGCCCCAGCGTGGGCGACACATTCTTTTGCGCGATTGTTTAGCAAACTCATCCCTCGACTCAATAAACCCCATTGAGTACACCGCCTTCTCTTTTCAAAAAGAAGGAGTGACGACTGTTATGGTAATACGTTTTTTATAAAATTGGTTGCATAAATTAGTCCCCCTTATGTCACCGGTGCCCGGTTAAAAAAACCATAACATGGTGATTGGTGATTCGTGATTGGTGATTGGTGATTGGTGATTGGTAATTGGTGATTGGTAATTGGTGATTGGTGATTGGTAATTGGTGATTGGTAATTGGTGATTGGTAATTGGTGATTGGTGATTGGTAATTGGTGATTGGTAATTGGTAATTCGTGATTAGTGATTGGTAATTGGTGATTGGTGATTGGTATAAAAAAGCCATTACATCGTAATGGTACTGGTTGTAAAAAAAAGCATGCAAATATAAACCTCACTCCAGAGTGAGTGGTTCTGTTTTATTATTTGGATCCCCCTTGTTTTAGTAATTAAAAAACTAACAATTTAAAAACCAAAAAGCCATTGAAAGGTTTATCTTCAATGGCTATTCAACAATTAAAAATTCATAATTTAGAATTGAGAATTAATAAAAAAACCCCTTCCAAAAAAATTAGAAGGGGTAAAAAAACTAACTAAAGATTAAATAATTACTCAATTAATGAGAAAATTTAGCTTTATAAAATTCTCTATTCAATCTTGCAATATTTGTAATTGAAATACCTTTAGGGCATTCAGCTTCACAAGCATATGTATTTGTACAGCTTCCAAAACCAAGTTCATCCATTACTTTAACCATAGCTTCAACACGTTTGGCTCTTTCAGGATGTCCTTGAGGCAATAATGCTAATTGCGATACTTTAGCACTTACAAATAACATTGCACTTGCATTTTTACAAGTTGCTACGCAAGCTCCACAACCGATACAAGCAGCAGCATCAAAAGCTTCAGCAGCTTTATCTTTTGGAATAGGAATTGCATTGGCATCAGGGACACCACCCGTATTAATTGAAACATAGCCACCAGCTTGAATAATTTTATCCAAAGCCGATCTATCAACAATTAAATCTTTAACAAGCGGAAAAGCTTTAGCTCTAAAAGGTTCAACATAAATAGTTTCACCATCTTTAAAGTTACGCATATGTAATTGGCAGGTAGCTATTCTTGGTAATGGACCATGAGCTTCACCGTTAATCATTAAGTCACAAGTTCCGCAGATACCTTCTCTACAATCACTTTCAAATGCTATCGGTTCTTTTCCCTCTTGTTCTAAAGAGTTATTTAATTCATCAAGCATTTCCAAAAATGATGCATCAGGTGAAACAGAAACTTTATATGAAACGAAACTTCCGGGACTTTTTGGACCCTGTTGTCTCCAAACTTTTAATGTTAAATTTAATTTTATCTCACTCATTATTTATAACTCCTTTGAGCTAATTTAACAAATTCATAATTTAACGGCTCTTTGTGCATAGTCCATTTACCTAACTCATTAAATTCCCACGCTGATACAAAAGCATACTCGTCATCATTTCTTAACGCTTCACCTTCTTCAGTTTGGTATTCAGTTCTAAAATGACCACCACAGGATTCATTTCTATTTAATGCGTCTAAAGCCATTAATTCGCCAAGTTCCAAATAATCGGCTAATCTTACTGCTCTTTCTAAATTTTGATTAAGATCTTCAGCCTTTCCAACAACTTTTACATCTTTCCAAAATTCTTCTCTTAACGCAGCAATTTCTTTTATTGCTTCTTTTAGACCGGCTTCATTACGTGCCATTCCAACCTTATTCCACATAATTCTGCCAAGTTGTTTATGTATATCATCAACAGTACGTTTACCGTTAATTGATAATATCTTTTTAAGTCTTTCATCATTTTCTTTAGCCGCAGATTTAAATGCTTCATCATCTGTTGATGCTAATGATGGTTTATCCGAAGCCAAATAATTACCTATTGTATAAGGAATTACAAAATAGCCATCTGCCAAACCTTGCATTAAGGCACTTGCACCAAGTCTATTTGCTCCGTGATCGCTAAAGTTAGCTTCACCTAAAACAAACAAGCCCGGTACATTACTCATCAAATTGTAATCAACCCATAAACCACCCATTGTATAATGAGGAGCAGGATAAATTTTCATTGGTGTTTGATAAGGATTATCTCCTGTTATCACTTCATAAATTTCAAATAAGTTGCCATATTTTTCTTCAATTGCAGCTTTTCCAAGTCTGTTAATTGCATCCGAAAAATCCAAATAAACAGCTTCGCCACCATCAGCACCTCTTCCATCATCACAAGCTTCTTTTGCACTTCTTGATGAAATATCGCGGGGCGATAGATTCCCAAACGAAGGATATTTTCTTTCTAAATAATAATCGCGGTCTGATTCAGGAATATCATTTGGCTTACGTTTATCCCCTTTTATTTTGCTTACCCAGATTCTACCATCATTTCTTAAACTTTCACTCATCAAAGTAAGTTTTGATTGGCTTTCTCCATGTACCGGTAAACAAGTTGGGTGAATTTGTGTGTAACAAGGATTTGCAAATACAGCCCCTTTTTTGTGTGCACGCCAGATTGCTGTTGTATTACAATTCATTGCATTTGTTGATAAGAAAAATACATTAGAATATCCACCGGTAGCCAGAACAACAGCATGAGCTGAATATTTTTCAATTTCACCGGTAACTAAATTACGTGCAATAATACCTTTTGCAACATCATTTTCAACAACCAAATCAAGCATTTCTCTACGGGTAAACATTGTAACATTTCCAAGACTTATTTGTCTGCTAAGTGCACTATAAGCACCCAATAAAAGCTGTTGACCTGTTTGTCCTTTTGCATAAAATGTACGCGATACTTGAGCACCACCAAACGAACGGTTATCCAATAAACCACCATATTCACGTGCAAATGGTACTCCTTGAGCTACGCATTGATCAATAATATTGTTACTAACTTCTGCTAATCTGTAAACATTAGCTTCGCGTGCTCTAAAATCGCCCCCTTTTATTGTATCATAAAATAAACGATAAACTGAATCACCATCATTTTGATAATTTTTGGCAGCATTTATGCCACCTTGTGCAGCAATACTGTGTGCTCTTCTTGGACTATCATGGAAAGTTAAAACCTTAACTTTATATCCTAATTCACCTAAAGTTGCTGCGGCTGATGCTCCTGCCAAACCGGTTCCAACAACAAGAATTTCATATTTTCTCTTATTTGCCGGATTAACCAATTTCATATTAAACTTATGGTTAGTCCATTTTTCTTCCAACTTCCCGGAAGGTATTTTTGCGTCTAATTTAACCATTATTTACCTCCGTAAAAAAATAAAAAATAAATTGGCATTGAAGCAAAACCTAATGTAATAATAACGGCATAAACAGCTCCAATAAACTTTACAGTAGGAGTATATTTTTTATGGTTCCATCCGAAAGTTTGAAATGCACTTTGAAATCCATGGTTCAAATGAAATCCCAACACACCCATTGCTACAACATAAAACCACGAATAAATTGGATCAGAAAAAGCTATTCTTACTAAATCATAAAGGCTGTCTCCTTCATGAAGTAATGTATGCTTTACAAAAAAACTGTACAAGTGTATTACTAAAAAAATAAAAACTGTACTTCCTGTAATTATCATTGTACGCGAAGAAATAGTTGTGTTTTTTCTTATTCCATTTACAGCATAATTTGTTGGACGAGCAATTTTATTTTCAATAAACAATCTTGCACCATTAAGTATATGGAATAAAAATATTAAGCCTAACCCTACCTCTAAAATTACCATGAACTTTAATGAACGCAACAATGCTGCATATGCATTAAAAGACTCACCTCCATCATTAGCGAACAAAGTTAAATTTCCTATAAAATGCACTGTTAAAAATGCAATAAGAAAAATTCCCGTTAACGCCATAATGATTTTTTTACCTATTGAAGAATTTAAGCTTTCTAAAAGCCAACCCATTAAGGTCCTCCATCTATTTATGGTTTATAATTAATTATATTTTGGTTCTCAAAAATAAGATAATTAGTGCTAATTATCAAAATTAGAGCTTACATTTTGACAAATTTATAAAAATTTAATTTCTTGTTAATTTACCAAGATTATGATCTATATCACATTGCACGGATTTAAACAAATTTTGCATTTTTTTTCAAGTCGTTTTTTAGTAAATTAAAAAATATATTTAGGCTGAATTAACATGAAAACAAAATCTATTATTGCATCAATACTTTTTGCTGACTTAAAAGGATCGTCAAAAATTAAAGACGATACTCTTAAACAGATAATTACCGAAAAAATTGAAAATATTAAAGGTAAAATTCTGAATTCTGAAAATCATTTTTTTTATAAGAGTATGGGTGACGGTGTATTAATTTGTTGTTATGATTATATTGATATGGCAGAAATTGCCCTGAATATTAGAGATGAAATTAAGAACACAAATTGGAAAAGACTTGGATTTCAAGAGAATTTATCCGTTAGAATTGGCGTTCACTTAAGCAGAATTAATGTTAAAGAAGAAAACAATATAATTTTAGACGTTTTTGGGACAGGGATTGATTTAGCAGCTCGTATTGAACCAATTGCAGAAGAAAACTCTGTTTATTGTTCTCGAAAATTTTATGATTTTTTGTTTGAACAAGAATCTTCACATTTTAATGCCGTATCATTAGGAATTATTCCCTTAGCCAAAGATTTTGGTGACTTTGAAATTTTTAAGCTATACTGGAACCATGAAAATTCAATTGAACCCGAAACAAATAATTTTCAATTTCATTTTCCTCAAACATCTATGGATTTTGCAGAAATTCCTATTCCAAGAGTAAAAATGGAATTTACTGATGAACAAAAAGATGCGTTTATTTCTAATTCGTATTCCGAAATAAAAAAATATTTTAAAACCGCTTTAAGTGTTTTAAATGAAAAACTCCCTGACGTTGAAGTTAGTTTTATCGAATCGCTTGATGATAAATTTGCATGCAAAATATTTTTTAAAGGAAATCTAAAATGTAAATGCAAAATATGGCTGAGAGATAGATTTACTACTTTTACCCCCCTTAAAAGTATCTGTTATTCAGAAAATTATGTCGATTTAAGCAACGATAACAAATTTAATCAATGGGTTACCGTTGATTATAACAATGAACATGTTTTTTTAAACATTTCTAACATGGGAAAATTCAATAATAGAATCGGCTTTACGTATACTGAAATAAACAGCAAAAAGGCTGCCGAGGTACTTTGGTTGTCATTTATTCAACCTTTTGAATAAAAATATTTATCTTTATTAAATAAAAATTTTATTCTCGCCGAAACATTTCTATTTTTATTTCATCTATTATAATAAAATAGGAATTTCTTTTGAACATGTTTGATCAAATAATCGATTTCACACTTCATTATAACCGATATAAGTCTAAAGTATACAACTTTACTCTAAAAATGGTTAACAATACAGATATTGCAGACGATATTGTTCAGGATGTGTTTATTAGATTGTTTGAAAACTATTCAAAAATCCAAAACAAAAATAGTATTCTCTTTTGGATTTTTAAGACCACACGTAATTTAATTTATTCCTATTATAGAGATAAACAAAAACTCGAATCTATTATTAGTATTGATAATGAAGATGGCGAATATATCGAGATAGATTCAAATGAAGATTTATTATCCAATTATGAGTTAAAAGAATTAAAACAAATGATTCAAATTGCTTTAGATACAATTCCTGTTGACCAAAAAGAAATTTATATTCTGAAAGAATATGGCGAATTAAGTTACAAAGAAATTGCCGAATTATTAAACATTGATGAAGAGTTAGTTAAAGGCAGATTATTCAAGGCAAGACAAAAGTTAATAAGAATTCTTTCAAAAAAACTTAAAAGTTAGAAGGATAAAATGGAAAAAGATAAAATTTTTATAATAATGAATGAGTACATAGATGGTGTATGCACTTTAGAAAATGAAAAAATCATGTTTTCTGAATTAGCCCAAAATGATAATTACCGTAGTTATTTTAGAAATTTAAATAATCTAAAAAAGATTTCTAATTTAACTGATGAAAAATATCCAACTCATTTAGATAAAATTGTATTAAAATCAATTAAAGGAAATTTCTCATCCCCAGAAAAAACTAATTATAGAAGCTGGGTTATTGGGTTATCATTTGCATTTTCAATAATTATAATACTTTTCTCTTTTATATTGGTTAAAGAAAATAATCAATTCAAATATGAAATTTCACAAGCAATAAATAAAGTAAATGAACAAGATAAAAAAATTGAATTATTAATCAATTCATACTCCGGTATTGAAGTTAATACAAGTTTTGATAAAGAAATATTAATTAAGTCAAATTAGTGAGGTAGTTATGAAAAAAATAGGTTTCGTTTTATTTGCATTTTTAAGTATTGTAATACTTTCTGCCTGCAATGAAGAAACTTGTCAAAAACAAGATGTATTTTTAAGCCCTTCATTAGTAGATACAAAAGCAAAAATCTTATCAACTGAGCAAGAGCTGCTGAAAACAGTAAAGAACGAAATTAATACTGATGAATTGTTTAAGGTTACTGGTCAATCCCCTAATGTTTTTATTGTTAATATTTCAGTAAACAAAGAAAACACATGCAAAAACATTGAAATAAGTTATAAAGGTGAAGGTAAAATTAACGATCTATTACCTTTTTTTGAAAAACTAAACCAAGTATATTCAAAATTGACTTATCAACCTGCAATTCTGAATGGTAAAAAGGTAAATTCTGTTGTGACTTCTAATTTATTTATTCAGTTTGGTGAAAATGGTAAAGTTGAAAAGGACTGGAGTCTTGAATCAACTCAATCCCAAACCTTTAATACTACTGGTTCAAAGCATCTTGATTATTTTGTTGAAGTTGAAGTTCAGCCTGAAATAATTGGCGGGTTTAATGAAATTGCAAAAAGAATTGTTTATCCAGAGATAGCAAAAAGAGCAGGAATTGAAGGAAAAGTTATAGTTAAATTATATGTTAATGAATTTGGTGAAGTAACTGATACTGAAATTATTAAAGGAATTGGTGCCGGTTGTGATGAAGCAGCTGCAAACGCTATTAAAAGTGTAAAATTCAAGCCAGGAATGAAAGGTGGTAAACCAGTTAAAGTTGTATTTGTTATCCCTATTGTGTTCAAACTAAAATAAAAATAAGGATTTATTCCTTATGGGCTGTCAAAAATATTTGACAGCCTTTACAAAAAATATTGTTATACCTTAAATTAAATCCCAAACAAACTGCAAATTACAGTTTTCATACCCGTTAGAATAAAATGAATGAGTAGCAATTAACTCCCCTTCCTTTTCGTTTATTTTAGTAATAAGTTCGGTTACATCACCTAAATGAAGTTCTTTTTTGTAGTTTATGTTAATTTTTGCAACTTTATATTTTTTTAATAGTTCTGCATCCAAAGAGCCAACTGCCCAATCTGCATAACGAACATTATTAACATGATTATTTGTATCGATATCTTCATTTTGTACAATTATTCTTTTTCTGGTGTCCCCTTCTTTAATAGGAGTTACGTTTGTAAGCATATCAAAATTTTTGTATGAATCCGAAGAGATGTCAAATTTTTTATATACATCTTCCTCTATTTGGCAAGGTTTTCTATTTAATGTATCAGAATATACCCAAACAGATTTTCCATCAATTATTAACTCTTCTTTAGAATTATAAACTTTATATATTCTATTAGCAAGAAATCTCTTAAATGTTGTTGGTGTTGTTACAATTTTGATTTTTTCACCAAATTTTGGAAGATTTAGTATTTGAATATCCCAATTTAATAACATAAATCCACGATTTGTATTTGCATAATCATCTAATGATATTCCAACTGCAGTACTATTTAATATTGCTATATCTTCAAAGTAATTAATTATTGATTGAGGTTTAAGAAATTGATTGTTGTCAACTTCGTAATAATGGACTAAATAATCTTGTGTATATTTCATCTTTTATCTAAAATATTAAAAGTTTAAATTTACTAATTCTTCTATTATTAAGCATTATTAACTTTGTTGTTATTTTAATTGATTAAGTAGCTAATTAAATTATCTGCTACTTAATTTGTAATTTTTTTTATAAATTGTATTTAGAACAGTACTAATTGTAAAATATAACATCAATTAATTTTTAGGGGAATTTATGAATCAATTATTTAAAACAAAAATAGCGTTAATAACTACACTATTATTTTTATTATCGGCAAACTTATCTAACTCTCTTTTTGCTCAACACAAAGATGAATTTAGCAACAATCAACAACTTAAATCATTATTTGAAGGTAATGAAAGATTTGTATCAAACAATCTAAGTACAAAAGATTATAAAAAAGAATTGAAAGAAGTTATTAATGGTCAACATCCTTATGCAATTATTGTGTCCTGTTCTGATTCCAGAGTGCCACCGGAAATTATTTTTGACGAATCAATTGGAAAGCTGTTTATAATTAGAGTTGCAGGTAATGTTATTGATCCTGTAACACTTGGAAGTATTGAATATGCGGCAGAACATCTTCATACTCCTCTTTTAATGATTTTAGGACATGAATCTTGCGGAGCTGTTAACGCAACAATTGCCGGTGGAGAAACTACATCTAATATAGAAGACATTATTAAAAGAATAGAACCATCTGTTGAAAAAGCCAAACAAATTAATGAACATTCCCACTTAAGCGATTTGAGTATTGAACAGAATGTTAAGGATCAAATTAGTTATTGCTTAAAAGATAGTCCTCTATTACAAGAATTGGTTCACAAAAACGAACTAACAATTGTTGGTGCAGTTTTTAGTATCAGTACAGGAAAAGTTACATTAATAGAAGAATAGTTTATAAAGTTTTGTTGTATACAAAATTAACGGAGCACGGAATAATTGTAAATGGTTAATTGTGAATGGTGAATTTGTTGATAAATTTTAAGTATTTTTTCTGCATTTATTTTTTAATGTGCTCCCATTTAAATATTCAAGTATGCTCCGGTTAAGTGCATTAATTAAAATTTATCTATTATTCAAAAACACAAAATATCAAGTCCAAGCGTGGGCGACACGGTTTTGGTGGTTGTTTAGCAAACGCATCCCTCGACTCAATAAACCCCATTGAGTACACCACCTTCTCTTGAAAAAGAAGGAGTAACGACTGTTATAATGACACGTATTTACTAAAATGGTTGCATTTTTTGTTTACCCATCGTACGTTAAAAGCGAAGCTGGTTGTAAAAAAACGCCATTCCTAAACAGGTCTATTTTGTCTGAACTGGGATTTTTGGGATTAATCTTTTGCAAATTTTGCGTCACTCGTTACTTTTTTATGTCACCGGCTCCTGGTTAAAACATAAAAACATGTTATATGTTTATTTTGCCCAGTTTCAAGTCTCCAGTCTCAAGTCTCTGCTTTTCGTTACTTGTCACATCGTCACTCGTTACTTTTTTATGTCACCGGCTCCTGGTTAAAAAATAATAACATGTTATATGTTTATTTTGCCCAGTTTCAAGTCTCCAGTCTCAAGTCTCTGCTTTTCGTCACTTGTCACATCGTCACTCGTTACTTTTTTATGTCACCGGCTCCTGGTTAAAAAATAATAACATGTTATATGTTTATTTTGCCCAGTTTCAAGTCTCCAGTCTCAAGTCTCTGCTTTTCGTCACTTGTCACATCGTCACTCGTTACTTTTATTTTGATTGCGGAGCAATCACATGTCGGTAACCACTCAAGCTAAAATAATCCCCTCGACTTCAGAGAAGTCGCACTTTTCCCATTAATTCCCTCAAATTCACTTCACAATAAATTTATCTAATCCCTGTAACATATTATTTTTATTTCATATATGCATTCTTATTATACAATAATTTATTTACTTCGCTTAACGTATTATTTAACAACAATTACATTTTCGACATACTAAAGTCCGCAAACATCTCACTCCATATACTTATTATTTAACAACAACTTAATTGATTTACTTATTTTCAATTATTATTTAATTCACCTAACCGTTAATTATATTTAAACATAAAAAGCCGATATTCAAATATCGGCTTTTTACTTAGCAATTTTCTAATCTAACTACTTATTTTATAACATATTATCAAAATTAGTTAAAAGAAACATTACAACATTTACCTAACCAGCAACATTTTCTTTGTTTGAGTATATTTACCGCACTTTAATGTATAAAAATAAACTCCACTACTTAAATTTTTATTTGTATTAAAATTAACGGAATATTCACCCATTGGTTTCTCTTCATTAACTAAAGTAACTACTTCTCTGCCTAACAAATCAAACACTTTTAGCGTTACTAATCCGGCATCTTTAATTGAATATTTAATTATTGTTGAAGGATTAAACGGATTTGGATAGTTTTGGTATAATCTAAAATCTCCAACAATTCCAACATTTTCATCAGCTACTGATACTAAAGTTGTATCCCCAAAGATACGCCAGTTAACGTTTCCACCAATTAACTTTGTAATTGATTCTCCTTCATCCCATTCCGCTTTTTCTTCAATCATTCCATATTGCTGTAAAAATGATTGTTCATAAACATCTAATGAATTATATCTATATGTTTTTATTGTATTAATTCTACCAAAAATAGTAGTGTCACGTAAAGAAACCCCTGTATAATAATAATTGCTCCCTAAATTATCAGGTGTTAAACTTAAATCTAAAACTTCAGTTTCGTATCCATTATATTTATGTTTTTTGTAAACTCTTTTTGTTGAATTTTCAAACCTAACATAAGAGCTATCAGAAAAGATATAATAATAGTATGCTCCCATTTTTTTGTAATCAATCACTTCCAACCTGTATTTTTCATCAATAAACACCTTAGTTGGAATTATGTTATGCGAATAATCCATATAATAACCTGTTTTATGATATACCCAAAAGTTACCAACTCTATAAGGTAGGTAAACAAAACAGTCTTTAGTAGTTTTTTCTATTATCAGTTCTTCATTAATACCGGAGCATTTAATAACCCTTTCTTTAAATGCCACATACAACGTTTCAGTATTAGGTTTTTTATACAGTCCAACAATAATATTTTCATATTCTTTTACTAATTCAAAGTTTGCTCCGGCATCTGTACTTTTGTAAAGTTTGTTAGCATCGGATAAATAGATTAAACCACTAACTTCAGTATCAACGCAAAAATTAGTTAATCCCTCACATACTTTCTTAACTTCCCAAGTATTAGCATCACCGTTATGAATAGAAGCATAAAACTTTTTATTGTTTAATGCATATATGATTGAAGTATCTTTATCAAAAGTTATTTTGGCATCATAAGTCCAATTGTCTAACGAAACAGCATTTGTAGTTTTACCCGTATCCAACGATTTTAATAATTGCAAACCGCGTACAACATACATATACCCAACGTTTTCCGGACAAGAGCATATCCATTTGAAAATGGTTGCATAACCCGGAGTATTCCAAGTATATCCACCATCAATACTTGTAATAAGCCCTCCCCCAACATCTGCAAATACTTTATTTGTATCATTATTATCCATAAATATACTTTCAATGCCCCAACTATTCTGATAAACCGGATACGATCTATCGTATCTGATAATTTCGCCTCCTGCATCTCCCAAAGCAGTTGAGTAAGAAATGATGTACTTCTTTGGATTGTTGTTAAAAAAGGAAAAACCAGTCACAAACCTTGCGTATAAGTCGAATGAATAATCAGTATAACTTGGAAAAATTATTGAATCAGATTTTGTTGAAGTGTTAAAATGCCTGTAATCGTGTCTTGTTTCTTTTGCTGCATTAAATTCATTATCGCAATAAGTTCTGTAAATTAATTGAGTAACTCCATCAGCCGATTCAAACCCTGAAAGAGACGTTATTGTTGTATCAGCTTGGGCAAAAATTAAACCATTACAAACAATAAATAGCAGTAAAAAATAATATTTCATTAACTACCTCCTATTTTTTAGATTTTCTTATCTCAAGAGAATCATTTTTTTAGTTTCTTTATATTGCCCCGCCTGCAATGTATAAAAATAAACTCCACTACTTAAATTTTTATTTGTATTAAAATTAACTGAATATTCACCCATCGGTTTCTCTTCATTAACTAAAGTAACTACTTCTCTGCCTAACAAATCAAACACTTTTAGCGTTACTAACCCGGCATTCTTAATAGAATATTTAATTATTGTTGAAGGATTAAAAGGATTTGGATAGTTCTGTTCTAATGTATATTTGTTTACTTGAACTTCTTCTTTTTCAACTCCAACAAAAGTAGTATCACCGTAAACTACCCCATTTATAAGGCAACCTCGCAAAGATCTACGTTCTTCCCCAAAATCCCAACTTGAGTAAAGGGAATCTAAACCAATCCCATATATTAACGTTTCGTTCTGAACAGAAAGGGAATAATAGTTATAGTCTTTAATTTTATGTTTAATATTATTAATAAGAGTATCTCTTAAAAAAATAGTCTTTATCATGCCATGAGGAACTGGAGCATTGTCACCATTTTCAGCAGTTAAATCAATCCATAATTCTTCATTACTATTATGATCAAACTTTTTATAAACAACACCTGTATTCTTATCAATTCTAATATAACTGTTATCAGAATACTTATAATAAGTTTTATTATCAATGGTTTCTGTTCCAATAATTGAAAGGTCAACAACATCATTATAACTAATACCTATTGGATAAATACTATTATAATCCATGTAATATCCACACGAGTTATATACCCATCTGTTGCCAACAGCTAACGGCATAAAATTGAAATAATCTTCAATCGATTTTCTTAATACATTTGATTCAGTATTATTTTCAATTTTAATAATTTGGTGAGCAAAAGCAACATATATACAGTTCATTAACGGTTTTTTATAAATTCCTTTTATTAACTTATCAAAAGTTTTTACTTCAGTAAATGCTGCACCATAACTTGTGCTTTTATACAACTTGGTTCCGGCTGCTGCATAAATTAAACCTGGGATTTTTTCGTCTACTGAAATAGTAACCAAATCATCAAATGTTTTTACTAAGTCCCACGTTCCGCTTTCTCCATTTTCGCCAGATAAAAACAGCTTATTTCTACAAATGGCATATATATGCATACTATCTTTTAAGAATACAAATTTTGTAAAATCTTCAAAATTATTACTTGTTGTAACTTGATTGCACGTTTTGCCCGTATCAATTGATTTACATAAATTAGCAGAATTAAATGTTAAACCATAAATTTCGTTGGGTCTATAAGGATTTGCCTGCACAGCTCGCATACCAAGCTCTATTCTAAAATTAGGATTATTAATATCCCAGCTTATACCTCTATCTGTACTAATTAATATAAATCCACTATTATTCAAAAAGCATATATCACTATTTGTTTTATCAAACCAAACTTGTTCAACTATCATATCTTGATGAACCGGAGTATTAATTCCACTTCTAAAAACTTTTCCGTATAATTCGGGGTTAGTACCATTAATAGAATATATATAATCGTTTGGATTGGCATTATAAAAATCGTAGGAGCTAACCATTTCATATAAAGGAAAAACTGCAGTTGCTTTAAATATTACTGTATCAGTATTTCTAAATGTATCATAGTGGTAATAGTTTAAATTAGTGGGTGAAGTAATCCCCCATCCGTTTCCACTTTCAGTTTCATAAATTAATTGCGAGAAGCCATCATTCGATTCAAAACCTTTCATACTCTTAATAATTATATTATCCTGAGCAAAAAGATTTAGTGTTACTATAATGCACAAAAACATAAATAAATTCTTCATTTATTCCTCCATTGTTATATACTTAATTTATTACTATTTAATTAATTATGCAACTATTATTTTGCAAATTGTGATTTAAAGCATTTGATATAAAGGATTTAACCTCTTTAATAATTCGGCAATAATGAATATTTCTCCCAATATTTCATTAAATAATTTGGAATTTTCTTCGATAATAGATGTGACTTATTTTAAATTTTGAGGAAATCATGAAAAGACTTTTTACTTTGGTTATGTTTTTATTTGTCAGCTCTCAATTAATGGCACAAATTGGAGGAAATGCTTTATATTTTGATGGGACTGAAGATTATGTTGGCACCGGCTATACGTCCAGTTTAGATGATTTTACTATTGAGTGTTGGGTTAAAGGAACAAATGCTCCAACAAATACTAATGATATAGGGGTTATACATAAAAATGGAAATTTTCAAATTAATTGGGATCATGCGAGTGATTATTATCGAGGGGCTTTTGCATTATCTCAAGATGAAACTTGGTATCCGGCAAGTTTTGGCACATTAGAAGCTGGAGTTTGGTATCACTTAGTAGGGACTTTTAACGGGCGTGAAATGAAAGCTTACAAAAACGGGAAACTAATCACTTCAAAGATCATTCCGATTGGATCTATTGAGTATAATCAAGATCAAATAACAATTGCTAAGCATGCTACTAATAGTGCTTTTTTTAACGGGACCATTGATGAAGTTAGGATTTGGGATGATGTGCGAACTGAATCTGAAATTAAAACAAATATGTATAAAGAATTAATGGGTAACGAAGATAATTTAGTATTATATTATAAAATGAGTGACGGAAGTGGTTCGTCATTAACTAATAATAAAAGCGGAGGAACTAACGCCACAATTTATGGGACTCCAAATTGGGTAACTTCAGGCTGCTTTGCAGGGAGTAAAAATTGCTTGGATTTTGATGGAAGTAATGATAATATTTTAATGCCTCAAAGTTTTAATGACGTTTTTCATGGCTTACAACATTTTAGCTTTTGCGGTTGGGTTTACTGTTCAACGCTCGACCCTGAAATGAATTGGGGTACTATTTTTTCTTCTTATAGTAGTAGTAATGCAGGTTATGAAAGAGTAATATTACATCAATTGCCCGGTGCATCAAAATATAATCTACTTTTATCTATTGCTAGTGGAGAGGCCAATTATAGTGATGCTTCTACAAATAACAATATCATTAAAATAGGTGTATGGCAGCATTATGCAATAGTGTATGATGGCACAAAGAGCACAAATGAAGAGAAGCTAAAAATATATATTGACGGCATTCAACAAATTTTAAATTTTACAGGTACCGTCCCTTCTTCTATGCCGTCAAATACAAATAGTGGTTATATTGGTTACTATAATGGGGGTAATTACTTTAAGGGAGGCAAACTTGATGAATTTTCATTTTGGAGCAAATCACTTACAGATTCGGAAATACATGAAATGATGTTTAGAAATTTAGAAGGAAACGAAACCGATTTATTTGCTTATTATAGATTCGATGAAAGTGATGGAACAACTTTGTATGATATTACGGGTAATGGTAGAAATGGTACTTTAACAAATATGGAAGCCTCGGCCGATTGGGTGTCCTCTTCAGCTTTTAATACTTGGATTGGTGGTGATAGCCAAGAATGGGGTACTGCTGCAAACTGGAGTAATGGTATTCCAAGTTCATCAGATAATGTTGGTTTATATAAATGGGCACTCGGAAATGAATTAACAATAAGTGGTACTCCAACCGTTAATAATATACTCTTTTCCTCATCTGCAACTCCAACTATTAGTAGTGGTTTTACAGTTAATGGAAACTTGCTGTTACAAAAGAATCTTAACATTGGAGCTAATTCAATAACATTAGGCAGCTCAGGTTATTTAAGCGAAGGAAGTAATAACTTAACCGCCTCAACAGGTACTATTTCAACTACTCGTTCATTAGGAACCCAAAGTTCATTAACTAATATTGCTGGTTTAGGATTGCAGATTAATTCCTCGTCAAGTTTAGGTAACACGACAATTACAAGAGGGTTTACTACTCAAAATAATGGTGGATTATCTAATCCTATTAGTAGATACTATGATATTACTTTTGATGGATCGTTTAGTGGAGATATAGCATTTAGTTATGAAGAAAACGAGTTAACCAATGCTGAGAGCAGCCTAAGCTTATATAGCTCAACCAACTTTGGTTCAAATTGGACAAAGATTTCTGATGCAAGGGATGTAACAAATAACTTAATTACAGCTAACTCACTTATCAGTGGGACACGCTTAACTGCTGCTGACGAAGGCTCCCCTCTTCCAGTTGAACTCTCATCTCTTACTGCATCATCTATTAAAGAAGGTATATTGTTAGAATGGCAAACAGCAACTGAAATAAATAACTACGGTTTTGAGATTCAAAGAGCTATTGCAAACAATAATTTTGAAACTATTGGATTTGTTGCAGGTAATGGTAACAGTAACTCTATTAAATCATATTCATTTACCGATAATTATTTATCAAATGAAAAACTCTCTTACAGATTAAAACAGATAGATAACGATGGTAAATTTGTTTATTCTGATGTTGTTGAAGTTAACAGTACACAAATTCCAACTAATTTTGAATTATACCAAAATTATCCAAATCCATTTAATCCAAATACAACAATTAAATTTGATTTACCCAAAAAACAATTTGTTACTCTAAAAATATACGACATATTAGGAAAAGAAATAACAACTTTGGTAAATGAAACATTAAACGCCGGAACATACCAAAAAGAATGGAACCCTTCTTCATTATCAAGTGGTGTTTATATTTATAGATTACAAACTGATAACTTTACCCAAGTTAGAAAGATGAATTTTATGAAATAAACCTGATTAATAAGGTTGAATTATAAAGGTTTAAGATTAAATTTTTGTAAACCGCTTAAGGAAAATCTTTAAGCGGTTTTTTTATTTTAAATGCTTATTTTTTAGCTTGGGATAAATAATATTGTCTGAACGGGGATTTTGAGGGATTAAACAGATTTATGGGATTAAAGATAAAAAAAAGTGACGCGTAACGCGTGACATGTGACAAAAGCCTCGTAAAAAGATGTACTAACAGCAATTCATTTTATTCACTTCTTATCATTTTTTCCTTGTCTCTCGTCAATTGTGTCGCACCTAACGGAGCTTTTTTGTGGTGGGAGGCTTGTATTACTATTAATGTTTCAACCCTAACGGGTCTGGTTAGATGAAGAAATGAGAGATTTTGTTTTTTTTACGCATTTTTATTTTTCAATATATTAAATAAAGCGAAAAAAGATTAATGATTAAACATAAGACCCGGCGGGTCGAAACATCAATAGAAACCCGGCACAAACAAAACATCAAGCCCCAGAGTGGGCGACACCTTCTTGCAACACATGATTGGTGGATGGTAATTGGTGCAAAAAGCCATTCCGGCTGGATTGGCTCTATTGGTAGAAAAACCACACACCCATATATTCCCCACTCCAGAGTGAGTGGGTCGAAATTGTTTAACATTGTCTGAACGGGGATTTTGAGGGATTAAACAGATTTATGGGATTAAAGATAAAAAAAGTGAAGCGTAACGCGTGACAAAAGCCTCGTAAAAAGATGTACTAACAACAATTCATTTTATTCACTTCTTATCATTTTTTCCTTGTCTCTCGTCAATTGTGTCGCACCTAACGGAGCTTTTTTGTGGTGGGAGGCTTGTATTACTATTAATGTTTCAACCCTAACGGGTCTGGTTAGATGAAGAAATGAGAGATTTTGTTTTTTTTACGCATTTTATTTTTCAATATATTAAATAAAGCGAAACAAGATTAATGATTAAACATAAGACCCGGCGGGTCGAAACATCAATAGAAACCCGGCACAAACAAAACATCAAGCCCCAGAGTGGGCGACACCTTCTTGCAACACATGATTGGTGGATGGTAATTGGTGCAAAAAGCCATTCCGGCAGGAATGGCTCTATTGGTATAAAAAAACGTGCAAACATACAATCCCCACTCCAGAGTGAGTGGGTCGAAATTGTTTAATATTGTCTGAACGGGGATTTTGAGGGATTAAACAGATTTATGGGATTAAAGATAAAAAAAGTGAAGCGTAACGCGTGACAAAAGCCTCGTAAAAAGATGTACTAACAACAATTCATTTTATTCACTTCTTATCATTTTTTCCTTGTCTCTCGTCAATTGTGTCGCACCTAACGGAGCTTTTTTGTGGTGGGAGGCTTATATTACTATTAATGTTCCAACCCTAACGGGTCTGGTTAGATGAAGAAATGAGAGATTTTGTTTTTTACGCATTTTTATTTTTCAATATATTAAATAAAGCGAAAAAAGATTAATGATTAAACATAAGACCCGGCGGGTCGGAATATTAATAGTACCACAAAATAAAAAAGCAATAAAAGCTGGCGGAGCCAGCGACATGTTTTGGGTAATTGTTTAGCAAACTCATCCCTCAACTCAATAAACCCCATTGAGTACACCGCATTCTTTTCAAACAAAAGAAGGAGTGCCTACTGTTTCGGTAATATCTAATTACAAATTTTGTTGCATAAATTTGCCCACATTATGTCACCGGTGCCCGGTTCTTGTATGTTTGTTTTCTGTGTATGCTATAAAAATGTCACCGGTGCCCGGTTGAAAACCCGGGACTTGTGATTGGATTTAAAAGCCGAGGCTGTATCAAAAGTCTTTTATTATTGCTTTTAATTTAGCACACACCCCTTTTTATTCTTCTTCCTTGTCAGCTAAAGAGGGGATATATATAATTTCAATAATTCGTATGCAAGCACATTAATAGCCATTACATGATGATATTGCATTATATATCAAGGCAATACGCTCTTTACATTCCCCTTCTCTTTTTAAGAGAAGGGGCTGGGGGATGAGTTCGTCAACATGCAAACGTGAGCAATGTTAACAAATCGCATTATTCTTTATAGACTTCATAATTAACTTTCCACATACTTTTGATACAGCCTCGGCTCTATTGGTAGAAAAAAACGTGCAACCATACAATCCCCACTCCAGAGTGAGTGGGCTGGTCTTTATTTGTAACGTTGCTAACATTATATATATCGTTTTATCCCCAGAGCGAATCCGCTGGATTCGCATGGTCGGTGGGGTGTGCACCTTCCCCGACGTAAAAAACACGTCAGGTTACATCCAGTTTTCTCCTCTGGAGAAATAAATCAAAACTTTATAACAGAGACTGGTGGCGATAATTGTCTGAAAGAGAATTCATGGGATTTAATAGATTTTGGGATTAATCTTTTGTGAATATTTCGTCACTTGTCACATCGTCACTCATTACTTTTTTTGATTGCTGAGTATTCAAATGTCGGTAACATAACAATACAATAATCTCCACGACTTCAGATGAAGTCGCACATGAATGCATTGATATTTGGTTTGTTTAGCTAACTCATCCTCAGGCTTAAAAAACTTAATATGTGTTAAATTCTGAAATGTTTAATCTTTACTCCTACTAAATCATTTTAATCCCAATAATCCCCGTTCAGACAATGTTCTCGAATATTGTAACATCTCGATTCCAGCAGTACTGCTCTATTGGTAGCAAAAATTAACACAACACAGCAACAATTCACATTTTTTCGATAAGTTATTATAAAATATTGCATAAACTAAGATTTAAGTAGAAAAATAAGACATTTTTGTTTAATTTTATTTTTTAATAATTTTTAATAACTAATTAACAAATAACCAGGTAGTTTTATGAAAAAAGCACCGTACTATTTTTTGAAAACGCTTAAAACCACTCTATTTTTTGCATTATTTTTTAGTTTTTCATTAATAAATGCAGAATCTATTGTAGTTAAGGGAGGATCAACTGGTGTTGATTTACAAGTATTAAATACTGATAAAAGTTCAACAAAAGTTGAATTTAACTTTTACAGTTTTGACACCGAAAAGATTTTTATTAATGGAAAAGAATATGTAACATTATCAGCACCAAATGCACATCAACTTTTAGAAAAGGGTGCTCCTGATTTACCAATTTTTAGGAAAAGTATTATTGTTTCAGATGATAAAGCAATTTCGTACAGAATAATTCAAAGTGAATATGTAACAAAATCAGTTGGTACGTTAGCTCCATCAAAAGGTAATTTTACAAGAGATATTGATCCGGAAACAGTAGCTTATACATTTTCAGATGTATATAAAACAAAAACAAACTTCCCTGTCAACAATTTTTCTCTTAGTTCGCCTTATGTAATTAGAGATTTTCGCGGTGTTACAATGCAGTTTAATCCAATTCAGTATAATCCATCGGATAAAACGATAAAAATTTGTACTCGTTTAGTTGTAGAAATTTTCAGTAATAATAACGAAGATGCAGAAAATCCTTTAGTTAGAACAAAACCTTTTGAAGGTATATCTAAAGAATATGAAATGGTTTACTCAAGATTATTTGCTAACTATGGTAATAATGGTATTGAATATAACTACATACCTGAGCCGGGTAGATTATTGATAATTTACAATTCAGCTTATGAAAATGCAATATTACCATTTTATAATTGGAAAGTAAGTAAAGGAATTCCAACATTAAAGGCATCTTATCCAAGCGAAACCGGAAGTGGTGCTAATGCAATAAAAACATATATTCAAAATTTATATAATTCAACAGAAGGATTAACCTATATTATTCTTGTTGGTGAAGCAACAGAAATTCCATATTTAAGCGGCGTATACGAAGGAGCCCCATCAGATCCTTGTTATGTAAAATTAGCAGGAACTGATGCTTATCCCGATGCATTTATTTCAAGAATTTCGCCAAAATCGGTTACAAATTTATCTTACGTTCTTAACAAAATTATTAGATATGAAGACCAACCTTTTACCGGTGCAGATGGTGCTTGGTATTTAAAAGGTGTTGGTGTTGCAAGTGATGAAGGAACACCAGCCGACTGGCAAAGATGTAATCTATTACGCGACATGTTATTAAATGATATGCATTTTACATCAGTTGATCAAATTTATGATCCCGGTGCTTCAAGCAGTACGGTGACAACAAAACTTAATGAAGGAAGAAGTATTATTAACTATATTGGACATGGTTCAGGCACTTCTTGGAGTACAACAGATTTTAGTACAACAGAAATTAATGCTTTAAGCAATGGTTATAAAAATCCATTTGTTTTTGATGTTGCATGCCAAAATGGTGATTTTAGAGTTAGCGAGTGTTTTGAAGAAGCATGGTTAAGAGCCGGTGATACACTGAATCCCAAAGGAGCAATTGCAGCTTTTGGAGCTTCAACAAATGCAAGCTGGGTACCTCCATGCGATATGCAAAGTTCTGCAATGGAACTTTTAACCTCTCGCGATAAAATGACTGTTGGTGGTGTTTGTATTGGCGGTTTAGTTGAAGCAATGGATATTAACGGTGGAAGTACCGGTGAGGGCTTAAAAATGATGGAACAATACCATATATTTGGTGACCCAATGACAAAATTAACATTTGGGCTTGTTCAAGATTCTACTCCTCCTACAACTATTGCTGACATTACAACAACCGAACCTTTATCAGGGGCACTAACTATCACTTGGTCTGCTCCACTTGATTCTTCTATTGGTGGAATAATTAGTTATGATTTAAGATACTCTTCTACTCAAATTGTTAACGATAACGATTTTGCAAATGCTACTTCTATCATTATTCCTGCTAATGGTGATACACTTGGAATGCAAAAATCTTACACATTAGATAACTTAGGATTTAATTCAACTTTTTATTTTGCAATTAAATCTGTTGACATTTGGGGTAATGTTTCAGCACTATCAAATGTTGCAATCGGTACTACTTTAGGTGCTCCAACATTTTCTTGTGCAACCGATAGCATTGTTTATTCAACTGTTCAAACAGTTACAATACAAGATTCTTTAATTGTTGCAAATACATCTGCTAACCCTTCAACTTTAGATTTTTCGGTTGAATTAACAAATAGTACTTTCCCTGAAAAATCAGTAAGTGTTAACCTTTCGCAAGTTCCATCAACTTATTCAACAGAAATGGAAAACAAATCAAATCCAATTATTACTCGTGGTATGAGTGTAAAAGGTTCCGGTGGACCCGATTCATTTGGTTACGAATGGATTGACAGCGATGCAAGCAATGGTCCTGTTTATGAATGGAATGACATTTCAACAACCGGTACTTTAGCTTCAAATTGGATTGCCACAGGTTCTTACCAAGCTTCCGATGAAGGTTATGTTAGTTTAGATATGGGAATAAATTTCAAATTTTACGGCAATGTTTATTCACAACTTTATGTTAGTTCTAATGGATATGTTTCATTTGAACAACCGGAAGGAGCAACTTATACTAACACAGTATTACCCAATTCTTCAGAACCAAATAATTTAATTGCTGCTTTTTGGGATGATTTAGATGGAAAAACTGCCGGTAAAGTATATTATAAAACCGATGGCAACAAATTTATTGTTCAATACCATAACTGGTCTCCTTATGGAAGTTCTGCAACTGGTGTTTTAAACTTCCAAATAGTTTTATACTCAAGCGGTAAAATAATAATATATTATGGTAACTGTACTGCGGATTTAACTGATTGCACAATTGGTATTGAAAATGCTTCCGGTAATGTTGGTCTGCAAGTAGTTAAAGATGCTAATTATGTTAAACCTAATTTGGCAGTTAAGTTTTCTGCTGAACCGGATTGGTTGCAATTTAATTATACTTCTGCCCTATTATATAATGGTAATTCAGCAAAAGTAGGTTTAACAATTAAGACAGAAGATTTGGAAAGCGGTGATTATTCAATGGACGTATTAATTAAAACAAACGATCCAAACCACTTAACTCATACTGTTCCTGTTAAATTACACTTCGGTTCGGAAGTTCCTGTTGAACTTACTTCTTTTGAAGCTGTTGCTAATGGCAACAATATCCAATTAACATGGTCTACTGCTACAGAAACTAACAACAATGGTTTTGAAATTCAAAGAAAAACTGAAAGCGATGATTGGTCAACAGTTAGTTTTATTAAAGGAAATGGAACAACAACCGAAAGACATAATTATTTTTATAACGACTTACCTGCTAACTTAAAAGGTTCGTTTGTTTCTTATAGATTAAAACAAGTTGATTACGATGGCTCTTTTAGTTATTCAAAAGTTATTGAAGCTGAATTAGTCCCTAATCAATTTAGTTTGGATCAAAATTATCCAAATCCTTTTAACCCGACTACAACTATCAAATTTAGTGTGCCTGAAAAAGCAAATGTAAGTATTAAAATTTTCAACTCATTAGGTCAAATAGTTAACGAGGTTCTTAACAATAATTTTGATGCTGGGTATTATTCAATTAACTTTAATGCATCTAATTTAGCAAGCGGTGTTTATTATTACAGAATGGATGCCGGAAACTTTACTCAAATTAAGAAAATGATGCTTGTCAAATAAAGTTTGAATTCTTAATTTTTAATTTTTAATTATTGAATAGCCGTTGAAGATAAACCTTTCAACGGCTTTCTATTTTTAAATAAATTAAATCTCACTAATCCCCGTTTAGACAATTAATCATCAAAAATTTGGTATCTGACTTCAAGCTTTTAATAAGTTTCTCCAGAGGAGAAAACTGGTTGTAACCCGATGTGGTTTTTACGTCGGGGCAAGTGAACAACCATGACCGAATATATTTTTATTAAAACAGCCAACATAACCGTGTTATATATATATATTATTGCGTCACAGTACGACCAATGACACCCGAGATTGGATTTAAGTTTCTGTACTTTTTACAACAAAACTGTAAGATTTAATATGTTATATTCATTAATAATGATTATTTTGCTTATGATATCATAAATTATAAATGAATTGGGGATTTTCATAATGAGGTATATTTTATCCATTATTTTTGTTATTAATATATTAGCTCTTAATATTAAACTTTACTCACAATCTATAATTATTAACGAAGTTCAATCAACAAATGCAAACACTATATTTGATGAAGATAACGAGTCTTCTGACTGGATTGAACTATTTAATAATGGCAATTCAGATATTAATTTAAATGGGTATTCAATTTCAGATGATAAAAATAACTTAAATAAATGGATATTCCCAAACATAACTATAAAATCAAACAGCTATTTACTTCTTTTTGCTTCTGATAAAGATAGAAAAAATCCAATTGGTTCTTGGAAAACAATAATAAACAAGGGAGATAATTGGAAATATAAAATATTTAATACAGAACCCCCTGCAAATTGGAAAAATTCTGAATATAATGATTCTAACTGGAATAATGGACCAAGTGGTTTTGGATATGGTGATAATGATGATTCAACAAATGTTCCCTCAACGCTTTCTTTATACCTAAGAAAAACATTTACAATTGATGATATAAATAGTATTAAAGACGCATTTTTACATGTTGATTACGATGATGGCTTTATTGCGTACTTGAATGGAATTGAAATTACTCGACAAAACATGGGAAATAGTGGAGAGTTTTTTGGATATAACAGAGGAGCATTAAGTGCAGTTGAAGCAAACATGTATTCAGGTGGTACTCCTTATGCCTTTGAATTAAATGAACTGATTAGTTTATTGCAACAAGGGGAAAATATATTAGCAATTCAAGTACATAATAATAACTCTAATTCGTCTGATTTAACATTAATCCCCTTTTTTACAGTTGGTTATAATTATACTTCTCAAGATTCAAATTCAACCTCTAATTTACTTAATTTAAATCTTGCATATCTGCACACAAACTTTAAGATTTCTTCAACCGGTGAGTCATTGTTTTTAGCGGATAATAATAATCTTTTATTAGATTCTGCCAATATACCTTCTTTAGCAACAGATATATCTTTTGGCAGAAATCCTGATTCATTACAAAGCTGGTTATTTTTTGATACACCAACTCCTAAAAAAATGAATTCTCTTTTTGGTTATACTGGATTTACTCCAACTCCAGCTATTAGTAGTGATGGAGGCGTTTATCAAAACTCGCTAAATATATTGGTTACAAATAACGATTTAATAGAAAAAGTATACTACACTACAGATGGTTCAATTCCTGATACAAGTTCTTTATTATACACTTCTTCAATACCAATTGATAATACAACTGTTTTGCGATTTAAAGGTTACTCTTTTGGAAATTTACCAAGCGAGGTTGTAACTAACACATATATAATTAACGAAAATATAACTATGCCAATAATATCAATTTCAACTAACCCTGAAAATCTTTGGGATGAAGAAACCGGAATATACGTACTTGGCAATGATTATGATCCAGCCTTCCCCTATTTCGGTGCAAATTTTTGGGAAGATTGGGAAAAAACAGCTCATTTTGAAATATTTGAAACTGACCAAATTACCAAATACGAATCCAATGCTGGAATTAAAATTCATGGAAATTGGAGCCGTGCATTAGATCAAAAATCACTTGCATTTTTTGCAAGAGGAGAATATGGTAATAAAGAATTTGAATATAAATTATTCCCAAATAGAAGTTTTTCAAAATATAATAATTTTATTTTACGTAATTCAGGACAAGATTTTTCCAGCACAATGTTTCGCGATTTATTGATGCAAAACCTTGTTGGAGATTTAGACTTAGACTTAATGGCTGGTCGTCCGGCAATAGTGTTTCTGAATGGTGAATATTGGGGCATTCATAATATACGCGAAAAGCTAAACGAAGATATGATTGCTGCACACCACAATTTATTACCTGATGAAATCAACCTGTTAGAAAATAACGCAAATATTGTTGAAGGTACAAATGAAAAATATCAGCAACTTATTACATATATAACAAATAACAATTTATCTAACAATAATTATTATACAGTTGTTAAAAACTTAATGCAGGTTGATAATTTTGTTGATTATGAATTAGCAAATATTTATTACGCCAATAATGATTGGCCCGGAAATAATATTAAATATTGGACTTCTCAAAGCGATACAAGTAGATGGCGTTGGCTAATGTTTGATACTGACTTTGGATTTGGATTATATGATGAAAATGCTCATAAGTTAAATTCATTAACCTTTGCTTTAGAGCCAAATGGACCTAACTGGCCTAACCCACCATGGTCAACTTTATTATTACGTAGATTATTACAAAATACACAATTTAAAAATGAATTTATTAATCGTTTTGCAGATTTATCAAATTCAATCTTTAGAAAAGATGTTGTCCTTGCAAAAATTGATTCCTTAAAAAATCTTTACGCACGAGAAATTAATAGACATATATCTAAATATGGAACATTTAATTTTTCACAATGGACAAACAATGTTAATTATTTAAGATCTTTTGCAAATTCAAGAGTCCAATTTTTGCGGTTATATTTCATCCAATACTTTGGATTGGAAAGTACAAGCATTGTCAACTTAAATGTTAATGATAAGCAACAAGGCAAAATTAAAATAAATAGGCTAATAGTAGATTCATATCCATGGAATGGGGTTTATTTTAAAAATATTCCTATTTTGGTTACTGCAGTTCCAAAGAATGGATATAAGTTCGTTAGATGGGAAGGAAAAATCAACTCTGATAGTATTTCGGTCACTATTAATCCTGATGGTATTGATTCACTAACAGCAGTTTTTGCTTCAGATTCTTCTTATGGAACTATTGTTATTAATGAAATCAATTACAATTCGGCAGCCTCATTTGATACTGATGACTGGGTAGAGTTTTATAATTCATCACAAAAACCAATTAATATAAGTGGCTGGATTTTTAAGGATGAGGATGATTCTCATTCATTTACTTTTCCAAATAACACAATTATTCAGCCAGATGATTATTTAGTATTATGTGCAGATACAGCTTTAGTGTTTAATAAATTCCCGGATGTTACAAAGCTAATCGGGAACATGAGTTTTGGTTTAAGCAGTAGTGGAGAATTAGTACGGCTATATGATGTATCAATGAATTTGATTGACTCGTTGACTTATGATGATAAATCGCCTTGGCCAACACGCCCCGATGGAAATGGTGCTTCTTTATCATTAATTAATCCTTCCCTTGATAATGCTCTCCCATCCAGTTGGAAGGCCTCCATTGGACATGGTACGCCGGAAACAATTAACGATATTTACACAAATGTTGAAAGTGAAGTTGTTGTAGAAAGTTTTTATTTATCACAAAACTACCCAAATCCTTTTAATCCAACTACCAATATTGCATTTTCAATTCCAATAGGTTCGGTTGTAAAAATTGATGTATATAATATCCTTGGTGAACATATTACAACATTATGTAATGAATTTCTTAATGCAGGCAATTATATTAAAGAATTTAATGGTAGTAAACTATCTTCAGGCGTTTACATATATAGATTAACAGCCAATAACTTTACCCAAGTAAAAAAAATGACGCTATTGAAATAATTATTAATTATCAATTATTAATTATTTTGGAGTTTTATGGATGTAGGTATTTCATAATTGGAGAATATTTTTCAGGGCGGTAATGGTCTTACCATGACCGAAAAAATTTTGCACGAAAATAGATAAAATAATGGTGTTTTTGAATAGTAACTATAGCGTCATGGTGAGACCATGACGCCCCAGAGCAGGTTTTCTAAGTTTTGCAACACCTTCAGTCTTACCATGACCGCATGAATTTACTGTATAAACACCAGCGTTTTAGATAAAATTTTGTGTCACGGTTCAGACCGTGACACCCCAGAACTGGATTTACGAGTTCTGCTTCAAACTCGACCATAAACGCCAAAAAACACATTACCTGTAAAGGGTTATTGTGTTTAAACTGATTTTTGAGATTAAAGATTAAACATCTATTAATTGCCAACACATTATTTTTGCGTTATGATTACGGAGTAATCACACGTCGTTAACCAACAAAACCATACTTTCCCCACGACTTCGGACGAAGTCGCACAAGATCACCGGTGAGGTAATACCATAACTGATTTGACAAAAAGTTTGTGTCTTGGTTTTAACCGTGACACCCGAGTTAGAGCATTTAGGAGTTTTGCAACATCAAGAATAGTATAAAAAATAAGTGTCCCAATTTAATGGTGACACTTATTGAATACTTAATTACTATAAATATTTATTCCCTTCTAAACAATTACATGGGCAAACAACAATTCGCAATTTACAATTAATAATTATAATTTCGCGTGTTTATCTGCATGATAAGAACTTCTAACCAAAGGAGCGGATTCAACAGCTTTAAAACCCATTTTAAGACCTTCTTCTTTGTACTTTGCAAACTCTTCAAGAGTTACATATCTATCAACAGGCAAATGATTTTTTGTTGGTTGTAAATATTGACCAATAGTTAAAATATCGCAATTATGGGCACGTAAATCTTTCATCAGTTCGATTACTTGTTCGTACGTTTCACCAATACCAACCATAATTCCGCTTTTTGTTCTTAATCCCTTTGAGTGGAACCAATTAATTAATTCGAGACTCCTTTCGTATTTAGCCTGAGGTCTAACAGCATGGTATAAAGATTTTACTGTTTCAAGGTTATGATTTAATATATCAGGTGGATTTTCCATAATTATATTAAAAGAATCCTCATCCCCCTTGAAATCAGGAATTAAAATTTCAATAGTACATTCCGAGTTTTTTTCTCTTATCAATCTAATCGATTCAGCAAAAATAGAAGCACCGCCATCTTTTAATTCATCTCTGTTAACAGAAGTAATAACAACATGACGTAAGTTTAATTGTTCAACTGATTCAGCAACTCTACGAGGCTCGTCTAAATCAAGTTTATTTGGTACTCCTGTTTTAATATTGCAAAAGCCGCAACTTCGCGTACAAGTATCTCCTAAAATCATAAATGTAGCAGTTCTATTATTCCAACATTCACCCATATTAGGGCATTTAGCCTCTTCACATACTGTGTGTAATTTTGCACCACGCATTAAACTTAGTACATCTTTATAATTTTGTCCACTTGGAAGTTTTACTTTTAACCATTCGGGGCGTTTGCCTAAATTATTGCCATTCTTCTCAGCTTCTTCTTTAAATTTTCTTTGATGCTCGTTAATCAATTTATTTACCTTATTTATAATTAAACAATATTTGTATCAAAATTTTCTAATGTATCTTTTATATATTTTAAGAATTTACCACCCAACATACCGTCAATTAATCTATGGTCATGACTTAGTGACAAATACATCATTGGTTTTATTGCTATTGTATCCATACCATTTACTTCAACAACAACAGGCTTTTTGGTTATTGCTCCAACTCCAAGTATTGCAACTTCCGGTTGATTAATAATTGGTGTACCAAACAACGAACCAAACACACCATAATTTGTTATTGTAAATGTACCATCCATTATATCATCAGGAACTAATCCTTTATTTCTTGCTTTATAACTTAAATCATTAATGCTTTTTGCAAGTCCTTTAACATTCTTTTCATCAGCATTTTTTATATTTGGCACAATTAAACCATTTGGTTCAACTGCAACAGCTATTCCCAAATTAATAAATTTTTTAATTATTATATCATTATCAACAATTGATGAATTTACTAATGGAAATTCCCTTAATGCTTTAATTACTGCATAAGCAATAAATGATAAATATGTAAGTTTAACTCCTTCTTTCTCAAATACAATATCTTTATTTTTTTGTATGTAATTATAAATATTATACATATCAACTTCAATAACCGCACTTACATGAACTGAAGTATCTCTGCTTAAAACCATATGTTTCATTATTTTTTGACGAATATTATTCATTGGAATAATTTCTTTATCACTTGATGTTTTTACAATCTTATTGTTTTGGGCAGCCGGAACAGAAACATAATCCTCTTGTTTTCCTAATTTCGTATCTTTTACAGACCTGTTTTTTAAGTAGTTTAAAATGTCATTTTTTGTAATGCGTCCGTTTATTCCAGTACCATTTATATTCTTTAATTCTTCTAAAGAAACTCCTTCTTTTGAAGCAATATTCAAAACTAAAGGTGATAAAAATCCTAATGACTTATCCTCAACAGTAGAAATATTACTTTTTTCAATTTTAGGTGATAGTTCCTCTTTTGTAACTTCATTTATATTGTTTAATACGTCTTCTTTTACAATTTCTTTTCTAACAAAGCCTGTGGTTGTCGAAATTTTTGCAACAGTAATACCTACCCCAACAACTTCGTTTTCGTTATATAAAATTTCGGCAATAATCCCTTCGGATGGAGAAGGAACTTCAGTATCAACTTTATCGGTACTAATTTCAAAAATTATTTCATCTTTTTTAACTGAATCACCAACTTTTTTATGCCATTTAATTATGGTACCTTCCATAATCGATTCCCCCATCTTTGGCATTGGTATTTCAATTATTTCACCACCAATTTGTTCGGTTGATGAGGTAAATATTTCTTTCTTTTCAATTATTTCCACTTTACTTTTTTCTTGTTTTATTAACTCTACATTCATACTTTCTGTTTCAATAATTGCAACAACAGTTCCAACTTCAACAGTTTCTTGTTCATTTACTTTTATATCAACAAGAATACCATTATCAGGCGAAGGAATTTCAGTATCAACTTTATCTGTACTAATCTCGTAAATTATTTCATCTTTTTTTACAGAATCACCAGCTTTTTTGTGCCATTTAATTAATGTTCCTTCATTTATACTTTCCCCCATTTTGGGCATAATAATCTCTATTTTCATAAAAGCTCCAACTTTCCCTAATATTTTAATAATTCTTTTAATTCGGTATAAATTTTATTTCTTGTTGGTAATATTGCATACTCTAAATTAGGATGATAAGGAATAGGAGTATCTTTTGCAGCAATTCGTTTAACAGGTGCATCTAAAAATTCAAAAGCTTTTTCAGCAATACGAGCAGAGATTTCTGCACCAAAACCACCTGTTAAAGTATCTTCATGAATTACAACAACTTTGCCGGTTTTTTTTACGGAATCGAGTATTGTTTTTTCATCCAATGGAGTAATTGTTCTTAAGTCAATAAGTTCAATTGAATACCCTTCTTCTTCAAGTTTTTTCATGGCAAAAGCAGATTCATGAACCATTGCACCATAAGTAATTATAGTCAAATCATTCCCTTCTTTAACAATATTGGCTTTCCCATACGGAAGCAAATAATTTTCATCAGGTTCAGGAGCCATTGCATAACTTTGTCTATATAAACCCTTATGCTCTAAAAATAAAACAGGATCATTTATTCTAAGTGCTGTTTTAAGTAATCCTTTTGCATCAGCAGCATTAGATGGATAAGCAATTAGCAAACCCGGCATATGTGCAAAAAATGCTTCTATATTTTGACTATGATATAATCCCCCATGAATATAACCTCCAATTGCTACTCTGATTACAACAGGTGATTCAAAAAGATTATTTGAACGATACCTATACATTACAAGTTCGTCTCGTATTTGGCTCATAGCCGGATAAATATAATCCCCAAACTGAATTTCACAGCAAGGTTTTAATCCTGCTAAGCCTAATCCAATTGCAACACCTAAAATACTTGCTTCTGCAAGTGGAGAGTTAAACACTCTATCATCACCAAAATGTGTGGATAATCCTTTGGTAGAAGTAAAAACACCTCCCTTCCTATCAGCCACATCTTCCCCAAAAACATAAAGTTTATCATTTATCTTCATTTCTTCATGTAAAGCATGATTGATTGCATCAACCATAACAATAGATGAACCCACGTTTTCACTTTTATTGTATTCTAATTTTTCTTTTTTGCCGCTTTCATCATAAACATATAATTCTGCCGTTTCAGCTTTAGGATCAGGCTGCTTTAATGCCCAATCGGCTGAATCAGAAATATGAGAATCAACTTCTTTTTTTAATTCTGTAAAAGCTAAATCAGTTAGAATCCCCTTTTTTATTAATAAATTTTTAAAATAATCAATTGGATCTTTTTTTAAATCCTCTTCTAAAGATTCTTTTGTTCTATATTTTTTTTGGTCATCTGACGATGAGTGCGAAAATAATCTAACAACTTTTGCTTCAATAAGAGCCGGACCTTTTCCCAATCGTGCATGTTTAAAGGCAGATTGGGCAACTGCATTTGCAGCTAAAAAGTCGGTACCATCTAAATTTAATCTTAAAAGATTATCGTACCCTTTCATCATTTCTAAAACAGAATTGTTTTTTCCACCTGATTGATTTTCTACCGGTACGGAAATTGCCCAATTATTATTTTGAATAACAAACACAACGGGAAGTTTTTCTCGACTTGCCCAATTGACAGCTTCATGAAATTCCCCTTGGCTTGTAGTTCCTTCACCGCTCGAAACATAAACTACACTATTAATACCTCTCCTTTTATTAGCAAGAGCAACACCAACAGCCTGCAAAAACTGTGAGCCGGTTGGGCTTGATTGAGTAGGCACATTAAATTCTTTAGAAGCCCAATGACACGGCATTTGTCTGCCGCCTGTCATTAAATCAGTTTCTTTAGCCAATGCTTGTAAAAAGATTTCATCAGGTTTAATTCCTAAACCTATCATAAAGCCCATATCTCTATAATATGGAAAAGCCCAATCAACTTTTTTTTGCATATTTAAGCCAAAAGCTATTTGAACAGCCTCATGTCCTCCACCGGCTATATGAAAAAAAGCTTTTCCCTGCTTAATTAAATTCATAATTTTATGATCTATTTGACGCGATAAATACATCAAACGTAATGCATTCAGTAAATCTTCTTTACCCAAGCCACCGTATGAATCAGTTTTTCCGGTTGGAGCATCTATTGCCTTACTTTTTGATTTAATATTTTCTTTCATTATGTTCCTTAATTAATGGGGGTTTATTTAATTTCTTGAAGATTAACTTCATTAACTTCACCATAATTAAACAGCTTAACAAATTTTTCTAATATTTGTTTTTTCACAACTTCAATATCAATTTTTTTATTTAATTCTTTTGAAAGAGATGTTACTTCTTTATCTTTAATTCCACAAGGAATGATACCATTAAAAAGATTAAGGTCTGTATTTATATTAAAGGCAAATCCATGCATAGTAACCCATCTACTTATTTTAATGCCAATTGCACAAATTTTTCTTTCTCCAATCCAAACCCCAGTATATTCTGGTTTTCTACCGGCATCTAATCCATAATCTTTGCAAACCTCAATAATTGTTTCTTCCAAAGTTCTCAAGTATAAATGAGTATCTTGTTTCCAATTTTTCAAATCAATTATTGGATAACCGACAATTTGACCAGGACCATGATAAGTTATATCGCCACCTCTATCAATCTCATAAACCGAAATTTCTTTTTCGGCTAAATATTCATTACTGCCAACAAGATTTTCTCTATGTGCAGTTTTACCCAATGTGTAAGTATTAGGGTGCTCTAACATTAAAAACAAATCGTTAATCTTGTTTTCAACTCTTTTTTGGAATATACTATGTTGTAAATCCCATGCTTCTTTATAGTCAATAAAACCTATATTACAATAATCTAACTTTTTAAATGTGAATTGATTCTCCAAGTGCATTTGCTGCTGCTTCCATAATTGATTCTGATAATGTTGGGTGTGCATGTATAGTTTTAATTATTGTTTCAGGGTCAGCTTCAAGAGTTTTAGCTAAACCAAGTTCTCCTATTAGTTCAGTTGCTTCTGAACCGATAATATGAGCACCTAATAATTCGCCATATTTTGCATCAAAAATTAGTTTTACAAAGCCATCTCGTTCTCCAATTGCAAAAGCTTTTCCACTTGCCATAAATGGAAATTTACCTACTTTTATTTCATATCCTTTTTCTTTTGCCTTTTGTTCGGTAAGTCCAATACTTGCAACCTGTGGTTGACAGTAAGTGCAACCGGGTATTGAATCGTAATTAACTTTTGGAGTTGGCAATCCTTTTATTTTTTCTACACATGTTATTCCCTCAGCAGAAGCAACATGAGCTAACCAAGGAGCTCCAATAACATCTCCAATTGCATATACACCTTCTATGTTAGTATTGTAGTTTTCCCTATCTACTACAATATGATTTTTATATGTTTCAATACCTAACTCTTCAAGCCCCAAATTTTCTATATTACCTACAACACCAATTGCATTTAAGACTTTATCTGCTGTAAGTATTTTTTCTTCACCATCTTTTTCAATTGTAACATTAACTATATCTCCATTAACTTCTGCCTTAACTACTTTGGTATTTGTGAAAATATTGATTCCACGTTTTTTTAAGCTTTTATGCAAAGTTTCAGAAATTTCTTTATCTTCAATTGGCAAAATTTGTTCAAGCATTTCAATAATTGTTACTTTTGTTCCTAAAACAGAATAAAAATAAGCAAACTCAACACCAATTGCACCAGCACCAATTACAATAAGTTCTTTTGGCAGTTCGTTTAATGTCATAGCTTCGCTGCTTGTAATAATATTTTTTCTATCAACGGGAATATTAGGTAAAAAACGAGGGCGTGCACCGGTTGCAATAATAATTTTATCTGAAGTTATTTCTTCAATAGAGCCATCCGGTTTTGTTACTGCAATACTATTTTTTGAAGCTAACTTGCCGGTTCCTTTTATTCTTTCAATTTTGTTCTTTTTAATAAGCATTTCAACATTTTTGCTTATTTTTTCCGAAATTGAGCGACTTCTTTTTATTATCTCAGTAAAGTTAAAACTTAAATTATCATAACTTATGCCAAAATCTTTTGCATGATTTTTAATTGAATCATACATCTCAGCATTTTTTAATAACGATTTTGTTGGAATGCAGCCCCAATTTAAGCAGATACCCCCTAAGTTGTCTTTATCAATTACTACTGTTTTAAAACCTAATTGTGCGGCTCTTATTGCAGCTACATAGCCACCGGGACCTCCGCCAAGAACTGCAATATCATAATTATTTGACATTAGAACACCTTCTTAATATTTATTATAATAAACTTAATTTAGGCATTTAAAGTTTAATATTGTTCATTTTTTAGGCTAATACTATAAAAATTACACCTGCAAACATTATTACAGCCCCTAATAATCTTGATTTAATCTCAGATTCTTTGAAAAAATAAAATCCTAAAAATACAGATAACAAACCTGAAAGCCGTTTTAATGCAATAACATATGCAACTAAAGTTAACGACAATGCCCCCATATGAAAAATAAAAGAACCGACTGCAATGGCACTTATCCAAATTAAAGGTTTTTTGTTTTCTATAAGATTTTTCTTATTAAACTTCTTTTTTGATGCAACTAATATTGTTAATAAAGAAAAAATGATAATATTGATAAAAATCAGATGTTGATATAAAGAAGAACTATTTATCGAAATTTTATCAAAATTAGCAGAAATACTCCAAATAAATGCTACTACAAGCATATATCTGGTTCCTTTATTTTTAACTAAAGATTTTAAAGGTTCAAATACACCTTTATTGGCAGCCTTTAAATTTAACAAATATGAACCACTTACTATTAGTATTATCCCTATTAATCCATAAATATTCGGAAATTCACCTATTAAAATTGGTGAGGTAAGCAATAAAAATAGAGGAGTAAAACTAAGCATTGGCATAACCGAAGAGATATCACCATACGCCAAAGATTTATTAAAAAATATTGTTGCAGTTGAATTTATTATTGAAGTAATCGAAATAGCCACCCAAAATTCTAAGCTAAATTTTAACTCAATAAAAAATATTCCCGGCAAAAAACAAAAAAAAGGAAGGACATAATTTGACCACGCAATTACTAAAGGATCTACTTTTTCAGAAGTTTTTTTTGAGATAAGACTTCTAATGGACTCGCTTAACGGATTTAATAAGGCAAAAATTAACCACATATAACAATTTTTCTTAAATGTATAAAAATTTTAATAATAATAACAAAATGCATAATTTACAAAAGTACAATTAATTTAGGCAAAAAGAAAAAAAACATATAATTAAATAGAATTTTATTGTTTTTTGCTTAATTTTACAATAATTTCATAATTGGAATAAATGTACAATTTTTGGATTTATTAATTTTATGGTAGATTCTATTAACTTTGCACAACAACTTTTAGATAACCTTAAAATAGGTATCTATTATGTTTCCTCAAATGGGGATTTTAAGTATAAAAACAGTTTTTTCGATAATGTTTTTAATACTCATAATTACAGCAAAGAAATCATACAGAAACTATTATTCCCCTCTGCCATTATTAATCAAATCAATTCATTAAATTGTAATAGCTTTACATTATTCTATTCTACCCACAATAGCTCAAATGAAAAAATAACTTTAAAAAACAATTTAAAAATTATTAGAGAAACTGATTTTATTGAGTATCAAGGTACTGTCGAAATAATTAATCTTTCTGAATTAGTCTCCTATTATCTCCCAATTTTACAAGCTGAGTCTCTTGAAGAATTCTCTTTTATTAAACTTGAAGAAGATAAATTTATTTTTTTATCAAGCAACATTATTACTGAAATAAACGAGCAAATAAATTATAACATCCAAAATTTTGTGATGGATGATAAAAAAATGCGAGATGAGATATATAGAATTGTATTTGACACCATATCTCAAGGAGTGTTATATTATGATAAAAATGGACTAATTATTGCTGCCAATAATGCAACCGAAAAATTATTAGGTATATCATTATCCCAAATGTTAGGGAAAAAACCGTTTGAATTACAATGGAAAAGATTTAGAGAAGATGGCTCTGTTTTTTCGGAAGAGGAATATCCTTCTTCTTATTCATTAAAAACAGGTAAACCGTTAAACGGTATAATAATGGGTATTTTTAATCCTGTAATTAATGACATTGTTTGGCTTAGTGTAAACTCTTCTCCAGTATACTTATCAGGAAATGAATCCCCCGACTTTGTTTTTGTTATGTTATATGATTTTACTGACAAAAAGAAAAGTATTGAAGCATTAAAAAAGAGTGAAGTTTTATATAGAACTTTTATAAATACAAATTCCGATTTTGTTTTCTTAAAAGACGAAAACTTCCGATATTTACTTGTTAATTCAAAATACGAAAAATTTCTTGGATTATCAGAAAATGAAATAATTGGAAAAAGTGATTTTGAACTTTTACCAATGGAAAATGCCAACAATTGCTTTAAGTCAGATACTCTTGCAGTTAAAAGTAAAACCCCTCTTATATTTTATGAAATTTTTAATGAACGATATTTCCAAGCAACAAAATTTCCGGTTCACTTATCTCAGGATAAAATTGGTGTTGGGGCATATTTAAGAGATATTACAAAAGAACAAATGATTGAATCTGAATTAATGTTGAGCGAACATAATTTTAAAATGATTGTTGAAAATCAGACAGAGTTAGTTGTAAGAGTAAACTTAGATGGCAGATTTTTATTTGTCAGCCCAACATATTGTGAACTTTTTGGAAAGAAAGAACAAGATTTAATAGGAAAAAAATTTTTACCCTTAGTTCATCCCGATGATCAAAAAACGACAAATGAAAAAATGAAGTTGTTATACCAGCCGCCGTATACTTGTTATATAGAACAAAGAGCTTTTACAGTTAAAGGATGGCGTTGGTTAGCATGGAATGACAAAGCCATTCTTTCTGCCCAAAATGAAATAATTGAAATTATTGGCGTTGGACGAGACATAACCGAACAAAAAGAAGTTGAGGCTTCACTTATAGAAAGTGAGAAAAAATTCCGACAGATTACTGAAGGTATTAAGGAATTAATTTGGCTGCGAGATGTAGAACAAAATAAAATTATTTATATTAACAAAAAAGATGGGCGCGATTGGGAGTTACCAATTAACGATTGTAAAGATGATTTTTCTGAATTTTTGAATTATGTTCATCCGAACGACAAAATGTATGTAAAAAAGACCTTAGATGCTATAAGTAAAGATGTAAGTCTATTTGATAACACAACATATCGCATTATAACAGTTAGTGGGCAAATTAAGTGGCTTCAAACCAAATCGTATCCAATTATTGAAGAAGATGGTTCAATTAAACGAAGAATTGCCGTTACTGAAGATATTACTGATTTAAAGTCTGCAAGCGAAAAATTGGATGGTTTCTTTAAAATGACATTAGATTTAATAATGCTAATTTCCGAGAATGGTACCATTGAATTTACTAATGAAGCTTCTAAAGAAATTCTTAATTATTTGCCTGAAGAACTAAATGGTAAAAACTTTTTAGACTTTGTTCACCCCGAAGATATTGACGATACTGTAAAAAAAATAAACCTGTTGCTTGCTAATAAGTATATTAAATCATTTGCAACAAGATTTAGAACTGCAAATGATTCATATAGAGTATTAGAGTGGAATGCTAAAAACTCCGGAGAATATATATTTGGAGTTGCAAGAGATATAACTGAAACTAAAGAAAAAGAAGCAGAGCTAAGAGCTGCAAAAAATTCAGCAGAAAAAGCTTTTAGACTTAAAAGTGAATTTTTAGCCCAAATGTCGCATGAAATACGTACCCCTCTTAATTCAGTACTTAATTCCGCTGCTGTTTTAAAAGATTATTTGGGCGAAAATCCTGATGATGATATCTTAGAGTTATTCCCTATTATTAATTCCTCCGGCAATAGAATAATTAGAACAATTGATTCTATTATTAATATGTCAGAACTTAATTTGGGAACATATGAACCAATATATAAATGGCTGAGTTTACGCAATGATATTTTCAAAACTATTATGGGCGAATTAAATATCATTGCAAAAAACAAAGGATTAGAATTTAAAGTTATTTTTGAATGTGATAACAAGAAAGTATATGGCGATAGTTATAGTTTATCTCAAATTTTTGTTAATCTAATTGATAATGCTATTAAATATACAAACAAAGGAAGTGTTATTGTAAATACTTTTATAGATGATCAAAACAAATTATCAGTATCAATTACAGATACAGGTATAGGAATGAGCGAACAATTTATTCCGGAATTATTTACTGCATTTAGACAAGAAGAACAAGGTTATACAAGAATATTTGAAGGAAATGGCTTAGGTTTGGCATTAGTTAAAGAGTATTGCAATATAAATGACGCACAAATATCTGTGCAAAGTAAAAAAGGAGAAGGAACAACTTTTACAGTAAAGTTTAATAAAATTGAATAACATAATATATTACATAATATCCACCAAAAATTGAAGGGACAAGTTATGGAAAAATCTATATCAAGAAAAATTGCTGAGTTTGCAGTAAATTTAAAGTATGAAGATTTACCTGAAAGTGTAATTAAAGAGGTTAAAAGATACCTATATGATTCAGTTGGCTGTGCTTATGGTGCGTATAAAACTAAAGATGTTAATATTATTAAAGACTTGTATGTTGACATGGGAGGCAAAGAAGAGGCAACATTAATTGGCTTTGGAAATAAACTACCGGCTGTGAATGCTACACTTGTTAATTCATTAGCTATTAGATCGTTGGATTTTAACGATATTTATTGGAAAGAAGACCCATCCCACCCATCTGATATTATACCCGCTGCATTATCTGTTGGCGAATTAGAAAACTTAAGTATGAAAGATGTAATTGTTGCAATTGTTTTAGCGTACGAGTTTGAACAACGCTTATGCGAGTTTGCTACTCCCGGTGTTAGAGAAAGAAAATGGCATCATGCAACTTTAACTCAATTTGTATCTCCAATTGTTGCAGGTAAACTACTGGGATTAACTGTTGATCAAATGGTAAATGCAATTGGAATAAATGGTTCGCACAATCACACTATTGGTTGCCCTACTGCCGGTAAACTTACCATGATGAAAAATACTGTAGACCCAATGGCTGTTCAAAGTGGTGTTTTTGCTGCATTAATGGCTAAAAAAGGATATTCAGGAACTGAAGCAGTATTTGAAGGAAAAGAAGGATTTATGGATGTATTTTTAGGTTGGGATGTTCCAAACCAAGCTGTTAAAGAAATTGAAGTAAATAATCATAAACTTTCATGGGATGTTAATAAGTTAATTGGCGATTTAGGAAAATCCTTTAAGATTTTAGAATGTAGTATGAAAGCTTTCCCTACTGAGGCATTAACTCATACTCATATTACTGCTACTCTTAAAGCTATGATCAACAATAATTTAGATTATAGCGATATTGATACTGTAACCATTACTACAATAGCTCGTGCTTGTGATATTTTATTTGATAGTCATAAATATCATCCTGAATCACGCGAAACTGCCGACCATTCATTACCTTATTGTATTGCGGCTGCAATTGTTGATAAAAAAATTACAACTCAATCTTTTTCCGATGAAAAACTTAACGATCCTCGTATCAAAGAAGTTATTATGAAAATAAAGGGCGAAGCATCAATTGAATTTGAAAAGATGTTCCCTGCAAAACAACCTTCAAAAGTTGTTATAAAAACTAAAGATGGAAAAGAGTATTCGGAATATTTGGAATATCCAAAAGGTGATCCTCGTGAACCGATGACAATGGAAGATTTAGAAAATAAATTTAATGCTCTTTCTTCAAATTTATTGGATACAAAACGTCAAAACGAAATAAAAGATATCATTTTTAACTGCGAAAAATATTCTACAAAAGAATTTATGCAGGCATTGATTGTTTAATATAAGGATACGAGGAATTTATGACAGCTCAATTAGTAGAAGCATCTGCCGGTAAAAGAGGCAAAGATGTTAGAAGTGATTGTTTTGTTGAACTTTTATTAAACAATCCGGGTACAGTTTTGATTAACCTTAAAAGTAAAGTAAAAACACTTTATGGTGAATCCATCATTAGTCTAATTAAGGATATGAGTACCTATTTTGAATTAGACAACATTACAATTAATGTTGAAGATTTTGGTGCTCTCCCTTTTGTTTTAGCTGCTCGTTTTGAATGTGCAGTAAAACGCCTTTTTCCAGAAATTAAAAAAGAATATGTTTTACCCTTTAACAAAAAAAATCTTTATTCATCCACAAAGGATAAGTTAAGAAGAAGCCGCTTATATTTGCCGGGTAATGAACCAAAATTCTACATCAACTCCGGACTTCATTCCCCTGACGGAATAATTTTAGACCTTGAAGATAGCGTTGCACATTCCGAAAAAGATGCAGCACAATTATTAGTTAGAAACGCTTTAAGAAGTGTTGATTTTTATGGTGCAGAACGAATGGTTAGAATTAATCAACTTCCACGCGGGCTTGATGATTTAAAATTTATTATACCTCATAATGTAAATTGCGTATTAATTCCAAAATGTGAATCAGCAGATCAAGTAAGTTTAGTTGTTCAAGAAATTGAAAGAATTAAATCAGAAAATAAGCTAAAAAATGAAGTTTATTTGATGCCAATTATTGAAAGTTCATTAGGTGTAATAAAAGCATACGAAATAGCATCTGCCGAGCCTTCTGTTTGTGCTCTTGCAATTGGATTGGAAGATTACACTGCAGATATTGGTGCTCAACGAACCAATACAGGCGAAGAAAGTTTTTATGCTCGAAGTGCTCTTTTAAACGCTGCTAAAGCTGCTTCAATTCAAGCAATTGATACGGTATTTTCCGATGTAAGTGATATGGATACTCTTAGAAAAAGTGTACTTGAAGCAAAAGCACTTGGTTTTGAAGGTAAAGGATGTATTCATCCAAGACAAATTCCGGTTGTTCATGAAGCCTTTGCTCCAACTCAACAAGAAATTGATAAAGCAAAAAAAATTGTTTTAGCATTTGAAAATGCTGAAAAATTAGGAATAGGAGTAGTATCTCTTGGGAGCAAGATGATTGATGCTCCCGTTGTTAAACGTGCTTTACGCACTATTCATTTAGCTGTTCAAAATAAGTTAATTGATGATAATTGGCGTACACTTGAATAACTATTAAAAATTTGATTGAGAAGATTATGAAACTACAAAAAAATGCTACCGGTAGATTAGTACCGGATAAAATAAACGGAGCACGACAAATTCCATTCAAAGGAATTGGCAAGTATGCTCCCAATGGATATAAAGCAAAACCTAAAATTAAAAGCTGTAAAGATTATCCTTCGGATGGAAATAAAACTGTTAAGTCTTTAAAAGAAGCCCTTTTACGTTGCGGCATTAAAGATGGTATGACAATATCTACACACCATCATTTACGTAATGGTGATGTGTTAACAAACTATTTATTTGATATAATTAAAGAATTAGGAATAAAGAATATACGTTGGTTTCCAAGTGCATCTTTTCCATGCCACGAACATTTAATACCATATCTTGAAGATGGTACGATACATCATATTGAAGGGAGCATGAACGGACCACTCGGTAAATTCACAAGCGTTGGAAAGATGGCAGGTGTTGGTGTGCTCCGCTCTCATGGTGGAAGATACCAATCCATACAAGACGGCGAAGTACATATTGATATTGCTGTAATTGCAGCACCAACTGCTGATACTTTTGGAAATGCAAATGGAGTTGATGGACCTTCGGCAAGCGGTTTAATCGGCTTTGCATTAGGTGATTCTGAATATGCAGATAATGTAATTGTTGTTACAGATAACCTTGTTCCTTTCCCCTGTCTGCCTTGGCAAATACAAGGGAATAATGTTGATTATGTTGTTCAAATTGATTCGCTTGGCGATTCTTCTAAAATAGTATCAGGCACAACTGAAGTTACAAAAAGTCCCGATAGATTATTAATTGCCGAATATGTTGCACAATTTATCGAGGATGCCGGAATAATGAAGGATGGTTTTTCATTTCAAGCCGGTGCCGGTGGAACAAGTCTGGCTTTTGCAATTTTCTTAAAAGAAAAAATGAAAGCTAAAGGAATTAAAGCTCGTTTTATTAGAGGTGGAAGTAATAAATACCTTGTTCAAATGCTTGAAGAAGGCTTAACAGATTACATTTTAGATGGACAAACTTTTGACCTTGAAGGAGTTCGCTCCATGCGTGAAAACCCCAATCATGTTAATACAAGCCCATTTACAAGTTACAATTATCATGGTAAAGGTAATTTCGCCTCAATAGTTGACGCTGTTGTATTAGGTGCTACTGAAGTTGATGTAAACTTTAACGCCAATGTGGTTACTCATTCAGATGGCTATTTATTACACGGAATTGGCGGTTGGCAAAACTGTTTATTTTCTAAATGTACAATACTTGCTATCCCTTCTTTTAGAGATAGAATTCCTGTAATAGTTGATAATGTAACAACCCTTTGCGGACCTGGTGAACTTATTGACGTTATTGTAACCGAACGCGGAATTGCTATTAATCCCAAACGCAAAGATTTAATTAAAGCCGTAAAAGATTCTAAACTTCCATTTAAAACATTAAAAGAAATTAAAAAAGAAGTTGACCAAATTTGTGGCGGTACAGTCCAAAAGCCCAAACTAAACAATGATAAAGTTGTTGCCATTATTAAATGGGTAGATGGTACTGTTTTAGATTCTGTTTTCCAAGTTATTGAAGAATGAATTAGTGACAAGTAACGCGTGACATGTGACTAAAAGAAGCCAATAGTGAATAGCTAATAGTTTTTAAATGAATAAGCCGTTGAAAGTTTTATATTCAACGGCTATTCAATAATTCAACCTTTAACCTTCAAAAATTAACATTATATATGCGGTTTACCATTCACAATTATTTATTACGCTTTCCGCACAATTTTGACCATCAATTGCAGCGGAAATAATTCCACCGGCATAACCGGCACCTTCACCGGATGGGTACAAATTTTTAATTGTAGGACTTTCATAATTTTCATCCCGGACAATTCTAACTGGAGACGATGTTCTTGTTTCCGGAGCAATCATTATTGCATCGTTTGTAATGTAACCCTTTACCTTGCTTTTAAACTGAATTAATCCTTTTCGTAATCTGTTTGTTACAGGTCTTGGCAAAACATCATCTAATTGCGTACTGAATATTCCCGGAATATATGAAGTCTTTGGAAGAGTTGATGAAAACTTCTTTTCAATAAAATCAATTACTCTTTGGGCTGGTGCAGTTTGTTTACCTTCAGCCAAATCGTAAGCTCGTTTTTCAACTTTATGTTGGAATTGTATACCGGCTAAAAGACCATTAAAACCTTCTTTATTAAAATCTTGTTTGGTTACAGTTGTTACCAATCCGGAATTTGCAAATGCTGAATCTCTACGCGAAACCGACATACCGTTTAACACAATTTCTTCTTTGCCTGTTGCAGCAGGAATTATAATTCCTCCGGGACACATACAAAACGAATACACTCCAATATTATCAACCTGAGTAACAATATTATAACTTGCAGCAGGCAGTGTATCGGGTCTAATTGTACATTTGTATTGCATTGAATCAATTAGAGACTGAGGATGTTCAATTCTAACTCCAATGGCAAAATCTTTTTCAGCTAACTGAACCTTTTTTGTATAACATAATTTATAAATATCACGTGCACTATGTCCTGTTGCCAATATTACAGAATTGCCATAATATTCTATGCTATTATTAACAATAACGCCTTTAATTGAGTTATTTGAAATAATAAAATCAGTTACGCTGCTGTTAAAATGGACTTCACCACCAAATTCTAATATAGTATTGCGAATATTTTCAATAATTTTAGGTAATTTATTTGAACCGATATGAGGGTGGGAATCTACCATAATATCAGAGACAGCACCATGCTGAACAAATAAATTTAGTATTTTTTGTACATCTCCCCTTTTATTAGAGCGGGTATATAATTTGCCATCGCTGTAAGTACCGGCTCCCCCCTCTCCAAAACAGTAATTAGAATTTTCATCAACAATGCTGAACTGTTGAATATTTCTCAAATCCCTTCTTCGTTCTCTAACATCTTTACCGCGTTCTAAAACAATTGGTTTTATTCCATTTTCAAGCAATCGTAATGCAGCAAACAAGCCTGCCGGACCGCTGCCAACAATAATTACTCTTTTATTATCATCAACTTTTTTAAATGAAATAGGAATAAAATTTTCTTGTGGGACTTCATTAATAAAAACGGAATATTTTAATTTAAAGACCGGTTTATTGCGTGAATCAATCGATCTTTTTACTAAAACTATTCCGTTAATTTCTTCAATATCAACTTTTATTTGTTTAGCAACAATTTGTTTGTGTAAAGATATATTATTGCTTTCTTCAGGTCTTACTGAAATTTCAACAATTTGCTGCATTATAATTCCTTAGTAAGTAGATTTAGTTAAGCCGCCATCAACACTAATTGTAGTACCTGTAATATACGAGCCTAATTCACTTCCTAAAAACAAAACAGTACTTGCAATTTCAGCCGGTGTAGCAAAACGTTTAGCAGGAATTGCTTCGCTCATAGTTTTAACCATTTCGTTATAAGGCACACCTGCTGTTTCAGCTCTATGTCTAATTAATTGGTCAAATCTATCAGTTAAAGTATATCCAGGGGCAACATTATTTATTGTTATGTTAAATGGGGCAACTTCATTGCTAATAGTTTTTGAAAAAGCTGTAAGTGCACTTCTAAAGGTATTGGATAACAGCAGATTATCAACAGGTTGTTTTACAGAAATTGAAGTAATATTAATTATGCGTCCCCAATTATTCTTTTTCATATACGGCAAAACAAGTTTAATCAAAAGTGAAGCACTTTTTAATACTTGATTGTATGAATAATCCCAATTTTCTTCAGATAAATTTTCAAAAAATCCAGGTGTTGGTCCGCCACAATTATTGACTAAAATTTCCACACCACCAAACTGTACATTACAGTAATTAATTAATTCTTCAATATCTTCTTTTTTGTTAAGATTACAAACCCTTCCGGAAACATTACAATTGGGATATTTTGTCTGTAAACTTTTTAATGCATTTTGGAGGTTTTCTTGATTAGAAGAACTAATAATAACATCTGCTCCTTCCTTGCAAAACAAATCAGCCACAGCAAATCCTATTCCTTTGCTTGATGCGGTAATAAGTACATTCTTTCCTTCTAATTTACAATTCATTTTAACTCCCTTATCACTTGATGTATTCCTTCTCTAATCATCATAACTGCATAAGCAGAAAGTAAAAGAGATGCAACTTTTGCAAATGCTTTAGCCCCACCTTCTCCAATAAAACGCGTAATAAATTTAACGTTTGAAAGGACAAGAAAAATAATAATAAAATTTATAATCAATGATACTAATGTTAATACATAACCATGAGTATCAGCTAAAATTACAATAGTTGTTAAAGCAGCAGGTCCCATAATTAAAGGAATTCCCAAAGGAACAATTCCAATATTAGTACCGGGGTTTCTTCTTGTTTCAGAAGAAGAAAGTATATCATTTATACTCAATATTAAAAGGATTAAGCCGCCGGAAATTCTAAAATCATTTATTGTAATACCCAAGAATCTTAAAATACCCATTCCGGCAAATAAGAATACTATTGCAACAACAAAAGCTGTAATAAGAGCTTGAAGAATTAAAGTTTTTCTGTGCTTATCACTTATCCCTTGTGTAAATCCTAAAAAGATAGGAGAAGTACCAATTATATCGATAGAAACAAAAAGTGGTATAAATACAAGCAAAAGTTGTTCATAACTCATTAAAGCAACTCCAAATTTTTAAACAAAAAATCCCGCAGACAGGAGTGAGCGGGATTTATATAACAAATATACGTTTTTTTATATATAAAAACAATTATAGCAATTAAGCTAATATTATTTTTACATTTGTTCATTAACAATTCGTTCTGTATCCAAAGCAATAACAAGCTCTTCATTAGTAGGAATTCTAAGAACCTTAACTTTAGAATCAGTAGTTGAAACTTCACATTCACCTTTAACGTTAAGATTTTTTTCGTCATCAAACTTAAGACCGAGAAATTCCATATTAGAACAAACATCTTTACGAACCATAGTTGAGTTTTCGCCAATTCCACCGGTAAAAACAAGAGCATCTGCACCACCTAAAGCTGCAAAGTAAGAACCAACATATTTTTTAATTCTATATACAAAAGCATCGTAGGCACGTTTAGCACGTTTATCACCTTCCATAACTCCGCTTTCAATTTCGCGCATATCACTACTGCCGCCACTTAAACCAATTAAACCACTATGTTTATTTAACAAAGTGTTAGCTTCTGCAAGTGATAAACCTTCTTTTGCCATAATATAAAGAATAACTGATGGATCCATATCACCTGAACGAGTACCCATAATTAAACCTTCAAGAGGAGTAAAACCCATTGAGGTATCAATTGATTTACCACCATCTATTGCAGCCATACTTGAACCATTACCTAAGTGTGCTGTAACAATTTTTAATTCTTCAATCGGTTTCCCTAACATCAAAGCAGCTTTTTCAGCAACATATCTATGTGATGTTCCATGGAAGCCATATTTTCTAATTTGATAACGTTTGTATAATTCGTATGGAATACCGTACAAATAAGCACGTTCAGGCATTGTTGAATGGAAAGAAGTATCAAAAATACCGCATTGAGGAATACTTGGCAATAAAGCTTTTGCTGCTTCAATACCTTTAATATTAGGTGGATTGTGCAATGGAGCTAACTCAATGTTATCTACCAAAGCTTTAATTACTAAATCGGTAATTAATACTGAACCCGAAAATGTTTCACCACCGTGAACTACTCTATGACCAATTGCATCTATTTCATTTTTATCTTTTAATACACCGTGTGTTGGGCTTAACAAAACTGCTATTACATACTCAATAGCAATTGTATGATCAAGAATTTCGCCAACAATACGCACTTTTTCTTTATCATGCGGAGTATGTGTTAATACCGCACTCGACATTCCAATTCTTTCAACTAAACCTTTTGCAAGTACTATTTCGCTTGTAGTATCAATTAATTGATATTTAATTGAAGAACTTCCGCAATTTAAAACTAATATTTTCATTATTTCCTCAAAATTCTTAAGAGATTATTTTACCATCAACATCGTATTTATAGAAGCCTTCACCTGTTTTTTTACCAAGTTTCTTTTCGCGAACAAGTTTACGCAATATTGGGCATGGTCTATATCTTGGCTCACCTAAAGTTGACCATAATTGTTCCATCCATGTTAAAACTTCATCAAGTCCCATATTATCTGCCATTTCTAATGGTCCTGCTTGGAACTTATAACCTAATTTCATTGCAGTATCAATATCTTTTGCTGTTGCTAAGCCTTCTAATAAAATATGCATAGCTTCGTTTAATAATGGAACAATAGCTCGTGTTGTTACATAACCGGGATATTCGTAAACTTCAACAGCTGTTTTACCAATCTTGTCAGCAAATTCTTTTACAGTATTAATTGTATGTTCACTTGTTTCAATTGTTCTTATCAATTCTACCAAAGGTACTTTTGGAACAGGATTCAAAAAGTGCATGCCAATAACCTTATCTTTTCTACTACAAACATCTGCAATTTTAGACAAGCTTAATGTTGAAGTATTAGATACAAAAATTGCATCTGCTTTTGCTAATTCATCAAAACTTTTACATAAGCATTGTTTTGATTCTAAATTTTCTTCAACTGCTTCAATAACTAAATCGTAATCCTTAATATCTTCCATATTTAACGACCAAGTCATTTTGCTTAATATCGATTTCATTTCACTTTTAGTCATTGCCCAACGTGCAATTTCTCTTTCCATTCCGGCTTTTAAGCCTTCTTGTGCTTTTTGAATACCTATTTCATTTTTTTCTACTATTAACACATCAAGTCCGGCGGCTGAAATTGTTTGTGCTATTCCTTGTCCCATTACTCCGGCACCTATTATAGCAACCTTTTCAATTCTTTCTCCTTCATCAGCTCGCTTTTTTTCCATAAGCAAATCTTCTAACTTTGCTACAACTACTTTTTCGTCAGCCATTTTTAACCTATAATAAATATTTATAATTCAGATATTTTTATCTTTTAAATTACTTCTTTTCGCATTCCCGTGCAAGTTTCGTACCACAAATTATTCTTTATTTTTAATCATTTATAGATGTTTTTATTTTTTATTTATCATTTTTGAGAAATATTATTTTAGTTCAAAGAAGTTCTTGAGTGTAACAAAAAAATGGACAAAAAAAAGTTACAACCCTATTTATAACGTAATTCTATCTTTGTAATATTAGATTTAATTAAACCCAAAATTTCATTATCTTTATTATACAATATTTATTTTTTTCTTTTCATTTTATGAGTAATCCTACAAGTATATTAAACGAGATATTTGGTTACAATTCGTTCCGTCTAAATCAGGAAGAAATTATAAACTCAATAATCTCTGATAAAAATGTGTTAGCTATTTTACCCACAGGTGGTGGTAAATCGATATGTTACCAAATCCCTGCATTAATGGCTGAGGGTTTATCTATTGTTATTTCTCCCCTCATTGCGTTAATGAAAGATCAAGTTGATTCATTAAATAAAAAATCAGAAGTAGCTGCTTTTATCAACAGTTCATTAGAATTCCGAGAAATTGAGAAAATTTTTAATCAAATTTATTCAGGTAATATTAAACTACTATATTTAGCTCCTGAACGATTAGAAAACAATTTATTTGTTGAACGACTATCTAAAATTAATTTAGAGTATTTATTTATTGACGAAGCTCATTGCATAAGTGAATGGGGACATAATTTTAGACCAAGTTACACTAAAATTAAAGAGTTTAAGAATTATTTAAGTTTCAAAAATATTGCAGCATTTACTGCTACCGCTACACCAAAGGTTAGACAAGATATCATTTTTCAGCTTGGATTAGATGAGCCCCAAATATTTGTTAGTGGCTTTCAAAGAGAAAACTTAATTCTATCAGTAGTTCGGACTAATCATAAAAAAAACAAAACTTTGGAATTGGTTCAACGATATAAAACAACAACTATAATCTATACTGCAACCAGAAAAAATGCAGAAGAGATTTCCCAATTCTTAAAGTTTAACAATGTGAAAGCAGAGTTTTACCACGCAGGTTTAAGCAACGAGTTACGCAGAGTTATTCAAGATGATTTTATTAAAGGGAATATTGATGTAATTTGTGCAACAACTGCATTTGGAATGGGTATTGACAAAAACAATGTCCATTTAGTTATTCACTACAACATATCTTCGTCTATAGAGAACTATTACCAAGAAATTGGACGTGCTGGACGAGATGGTGAAGAATCGTACATTTTTTTGCTTTACGAAAAAAAAGAAAGAGATATATTAGAGTTTATTCTTTTACGCTCATTCCCAACAAAAGAGCAGATTATTATTGTTTACAATGCAATATGCAACTATGGTAAAATAGCCTTAGGAATGAAAAACGACTCCCCTATCCTGCTTGATAAAGATTTTTACAAATTATTAAATTCAGCCGACTTTAATTCTAACATTGTTAACTCTGTTATTAATGTTTTAGAAAAAGCTGATTACTTAAAATACTCTCACAAGTATGATTCAAAGCATAATATTAAAATTAATATTGCTCCAAGCGATTTAAGAAAATATATCGATAAAATTGCCAACAATACTTTACGAGATATTTTAATGTTGCTATTACGCGAACATGGAAGTGTTATACTAAACAAATCAGTTAAAGTTGACCTAAAAAATTTAAGTCTAAAATACTCAATCGAAACAAAAACAATTGAAGATAGTCTTTCTCAACTTAATGAAATTGGAATTATTGAATATAATGCCCCTATTCAATCACCATATATTAACTTAACCCAACCACGCAGCGATTCTAAATCATTACGTTTTAACTTTTCTGATATTGAAAAACAAAAACAATACAGTCTTGCAAAAATCGATGATGTAATTAATTACGTTTATTATGAAGGATGTAGATTCAATTTTATATTAAAATATTTTGGACAATCAGAATCTAATTATAAATGTGGAAAATGCGATAATTGTAGAGGTGAACAAGGTATTACTACTTCAACAATTGAGTTTCTTGAAGAAGTAATTCTAAAAACCATTCATGAATCATTCCAAAGAATAAGAGAAAGAAATTTACATGGCGTATTAACAGGAAAAACAAATTCCGATAGATTTAGGACAATTTCAACATTTGGGACTTGCACACATTTTTCAAAACATGAAATTGAAAGCAGCTTAAGTTCTTTAATTGATAAAGATTATGTTAAAAATGTCAACAATTTATTAGTTCTTACTGAAAAAGGAATAAACACTTTTACTAAATACAAAGAAGAAGAAAGTGTTTCTGACACCAATAAAGAACAATATGAATTAAATGTTGAATTATTTAATAAATTACGAGATATACGAAAAGACAGTGCTTTTAAGTTTTCTCAAACTGCCAATATAATTTGTCCCGATGAGGTTTTGCGAAATATTGCCTTGTTAAAACCAAAAACTCCGGAAACCCTATTAAATATTGAAGGATTTAATCAAAGAATGTACTATAAAGTGGGGAATGAGTTTTTAAATTGTATTAATTCTTTTATAAAAGACAAATCAATTAATGAAAACACCCTATTTAATGAAAATGAAATAAAAATGCCTGAAACATTAAAAGAAACCTTTGTATTATTGTCAAAAGGTTTTACAATTGCGGAAATTTCTGCAACACTTAAAATACAAGAATCAATTATTGCTTTACAAATTGAATCGATTTTGGAATACGAATCTGATGCATATATTGAAAAAATAATATCAAATAACGAAATTGAAAAAGTAGAGAAGTTGATAAAAAGCGAAATAAACGATTTAAAAGAGATAAAAGCATATCTCCCTCATCTTACATATTCACAGATAAGAATTGCAATAAAAAAGCTTCAATTATCAAAGAACATGTGAAAATTTTCAATTTATAATGGCAATTGTAACTAAAAATTGTTATTCTTAAAATTATAATAAAATAGTTTATGTATGGAATTAACTGACACAATCTTCACCACCTTATATATTTTTGCCATTCTTATGGTTGTGGTACTTTTAGCATCGTATATCAGTTTTAGAATTAGAAAAAAGAGAGAAGGCAATTTAGAACCTTACAATAAGAATATAGATATTAAAGAAGCTTCAATTCCTAAAATAAAAATTAAAACCGCTTCAAATAAAAGAGCATCTGCAGCAAATACTTCTATTTCAAGATCGCTTGAATCTACCTCACTTGATTCAGCTCGAAAAAAAGAAAAAGATAAATCTTCACAACGAAGAAAAGCTGAAGAACGAGAACGTCAGAGAAGTAAAGAAAAATTAATTGAAGCTCGAAGAAAAGAAAAAGAACGAGCAGAAAAATTAATTAAAGAGCGTGAACAATTAGAAAAGAAAAAAGTACAAAGAGAAGATCGAATTCAGGTGTTAAATAGCCTTTCAACTAATAATTCTCCAGATGAATCTTTTGAAAACAAAATTTATAACCGTCCTTCAACTCCATTTAAAAGAACAACTTACACTAATTCAGGTAATAGTTTTTCTAATTCAAATGATACAAATTCCGACAAAAGAAGTATATTTGATAACTATACGGATAATGAAGATACTAATTTTTATTCTCCAAGGGTATCCCCCAATAAAGGTAATGAAGAAAAAGGCTAAACAGTCTTTAACTTTGCAGCTTCAATTTTTGGTGTTAGCTTATCTCTTAATGACAAATCATAACTTATTGCTGTCTGCCAGTCTGATATAGCCGTTTTATAACGACGTAAATCATAATTTACAAAGCCTCTAAAGTAATATGCTTGAGAATTTTTTGTCGATAATTCAATTGTTTTTGTAAAGTCTTCTAAAGCATCCGAAAGTTTTTCTAATTTAATAAATGCTTTTCCTCTATATAAATATACCGCTGTATTATTAGGTTGAATTTGTACAGCTTTTGTAAGATCCAATACTGCACCATGAAAATCATTATGTTTAGTTTTTAACAATGCACGACCTACCCAGGCATCAAAATAATTTAAGTCCATCAATGCTCGCGTGTAATCGGAAATAGCTCCATGGTTATCTAATAGTACTTCTTTCACTCTTGCTCTATAATAGTAAGCACGTGTATTTTCAGAATTTATTGAAATCAATCGATCAAATATTTTTATTGCCTCTTGAGTCTTTTTAGCCCTATAATATAATATGCCCAGCTCTAAAATTGCATCTTCATATGTGGGGTTTAATTCAATTGCTTTATCTAAGTACATTTTAACATTTGCAAATTCTTTTAGTTCGTTACAAACCATTGCTAAATGAAATACATATTCACAATTTTGAGGTGCCAGGTTAGATGCCTTTTCAAAATCTAATTTTGCACCTTTAAAATCATATAACAGCTTTTTCATCTTCCCGCTTTTATAATAGTATTCTGCATTATTGGGGAAATATTTTATTATAAATGTATAATCGCTTAACGCTTCATCCGGCATATCCTTTTTTGCGTACACTTCTGCTCGTACAATATATGCTTCCGGAAAATCAGAATTAAGATTTATTGCTTTATTTAGATTTTCTAAAGCATCATCACATTTATTTAGTTTTTGCAATATTAGTGCGTGGGTTAGATATGAATCGGGATATGAATTATTTAAGCTGATAGCATTTTTCACATCATTTAATGCGTCAGAATAATTTTTATTTAAATATCGAAGATAAGCACGCATATTTAATATCTCTGGCGAATTAGGACTTGTTTCCAATGCTTTATTAATATCAACAAGTGCCTTTTTAAGCTGATCAGTTTTAATTTTAGATTTAATCATTAAAAGATATGCTTCAATGCTATCCGGTTTTGCAGAAGTAATTTTTTCACAATCATCTATTACTGCGGTATATTTTTCAATTTTATAATTTAAATTTGCACGTAATTGAAGCCCTTCTTCTTTATTGCTGGAATTATCAAGATACTTTGTTAAATATCGGACGGCAGATTCAAACTCGTTTTGATTAATGTAAATTGTACAAAGATAGTTATAAGCCTCAAAACATGAATGATTGGGTTGTTTTATTACTGTTAAAAATTTTTCCTTTGCTGAGTCATAATTATTTGTATGATAGTCAATTTTTGCAAGACCATATATTGCGAAAATATTTTCAGGATTATAATTCAAAACTTGCTGATAGTTTTCTTTTGCTTTTTCGTATTCTTTTTCAGTAAGGTAATTATTTGCCGATTCTATTAGTTTCTCAATTCCCCTCTTTTTAAATAACTTATCCAAAAAATTCATTCGATTCCACCACAAATAAAATGCACACATTTATCTTTATTAATATAAGTTAGAAAATTTTAATATAAAAGCAGAAAAGTGAATTTGTGGGAATATTTTTCACTTTTTTGCATTTAAATCATTAATTTTCAACAAGATATACAAATAATATAGCACAAAAGTTATAATATGCAATAAGTGCAGAATGACAAGTAATTTGGCAATAATTCAAATTTAAAAATCTTTTTTGGAACATCGATTATTATGATTAAAAGGTTTTAAGTGATTAAGGATTAACGCATTTATTAAAAACAGAAAAACCAATATTTAGATTAATAAGCCCCAGCAAGGGGGGCACATTCTTTTACGATTGTTTAGCATGCTACAAAAATGTCACCGGTTCCCGGTTGAAAACCAAAGACTGGAGACGTTGGTGTTTCATATTTGCGGAATGTTATTCAGGGCGGTCATGGTCTCACCATGACCGAATAAATATGTTGAAAAAAACTGCAGATTAATAGCGTTTTTTTAGAATTAAGATAGCGTCACGGTACGACCGATGACGCCCGAGATCGGATTTTTTGTGTTTTGCAACAGCCCGTTACTTGTCACTTTTTTGCCATTAGCTGTTCCCTGTTAACTCCTTTCGTCACTTGGCACATCGTCACTCGTTATTTTTTCTGATGGCGAGTATGACGTAACAAAACCATTCCGGCGGAATTGCTCTATTGGTAGAAAAATCCAAGCAACAACACACATTTCCCACTCCAAAGTGAGTGAGACTATTTTTGATATTATTGACTAACGTTTTTAAAACCAAAAAGCCGTTGAAAGTTTTTTCTCAACGGCTATTCAATCATTAAAAATTCATAATTAAGAATTGAGAATTAATGGAAAACGGCTATTCAATCATTAAAAATTGAGACTTAAAAATTAAAAATTCTTAAAAATCCAACCCAAGTGAAAGATAGTAACGTGGGCGGGTAAAATGCTGTCCATTATATGCCCAAGCACAATCAACTCGCCACAAGAATATAAAGTTGAATCTAATCCCAAAACCCGTACCAATTAACAAATCTTTTGTTACTGTTGCATTCCCTTCATTTTTACCAAAGAATTGTAACTTTTTAGTATTATCCCAGGCACTCCCCATGTCAATAAAAGCACCACCTAAAATATTTTGGAATAATATAGGAAGAGGTCCAGTAACTAAATATCTAATAAGCGGCATACGTAATTCAAGATTTAACAATGCATATTTTGTACCCAATTGCTCCGCATAATCATAACCTCTTAAAGGTAAAGCGGGAGTTAGGAATGCAAAATCACTTGCATTAGTTAAAGGTACTTCAGTTGTACTAAAATGTCTATTTATCCAGTTTTCAGTTCCCCCAATAAAAAATCTTTGAGGATTTGCACCACCTGAGTATCCACCGCTGAATCTAAACACGAATGAATTATCATACCAAAATCTAAAGTATTTTCTGTAATCCCATGTAACAGAATAAAAAGCCTTTGTTTTATCATTTATTCCGGTATTTCCAAACAAGGTTAAGTTAAACCTTTCCCCTTGAATTGGTGAAAAATAACCCCACATTGTATTATCATGGATTATACTTATTGATGGAATAATAAACAATTCCTTTTCAGAAGGAACAGTAAAATCATCCAAATTTTCACTACTTACATTAAGTAAACTTAAACCGGCATCCAACCTATAAAAACGACTAATAGGATAACTAATGGAAAAAACACCGCCAAAACTTCTAAACCTATAAAGTTCAGACCCGAATGGACGGGATAGATAAACAAATCTGGCTGTATGAAAACCTTCAATTCCATAATTTGTTCTATTTTTCAAATAGAAATAAGCTAATCCATAATCACTATTTTTTAAATCAACTTGCAAAGAAGTTACACCTACAAGCCTATGATTACCCAACATATCACTAAATGATAAAACTGTTGTTCCTAATAATCCGTATAACGAACTATATCCGGCATTAGCATAAATTAAATCGGGCGAAAAGTTTATTTTATATTTGTTTACTAAATAATTTCCATCTTCATCAAGTTTTTGTGTAAACAGATTTTGTTTAGTTGTATCAATCTTTGTTGAATCTACAATAAAAGTATCACCGCCAAAAATATAGTTTTTATATTCATCATCTTTTGAAATAGCAGAAGAATCTTTTTGTTGAACAACCGAACCGACAAAAATATCGGGTTCAGTAGTTTCTTCTACTGAGTCCGGTTTTGCAATTGTACCAGCAATTGTTTCATCAAATTTAACTAACTTTGGAATACTTATTTTTATTGTATCTATAGATGTAATAGTTGAATCTATTGCTGGGTTATTCTTTTTATTAATGTACTCAGCCATAAACTTAGTATATTCAAGTTCATCAGATACTTTTTCTAATTCAAATGGATTACTTATTAAAAAGATATTATAGCCTGTATTGTATAAACCTGTAAATACTAACTTTTTAGTATCTTTTGTAATAGAAAGTTGTGTTACGCCAGATAACGAATTTGTAAGTGGTACTGCCTTACCGATATAACTTTTTGTAGTATCATTTATGGAATCAATCGGCATTTTATAAAGATTATCAATTCCATTTTTATCAGAAACAAATATTAAAAATTTTCCATCGTCGCTAACAACCGAAGACTTTTCATTACTATATTTCCAATCAGTAATTCTATAAACATTTTTTGTAATAAAATCATATTTATATAAATCTAATTGTCGATAATTATGTTTATAAATCTCAAAATCTTTTGACAGCATGTTATAATTTAAATAATCTCCTCTATCAGAAGAAAAAACTATACTCTTACTATCGGGAGACCAAGTAATATCTTCCTCAGAAAAAATATCATTTGTTATATTTACAAGCTGTTTAGTATTAAAACTGAATAAATAAACATCAGATTGTTTGTTATTGCTACCAATAAAAGCAATACAGTTACTATCAGGGGACCAACTTACAGATTCAATCCCCTCCAACCTAATTGGGAGTTGCTCTCTTTCTTCAGATTCAGTATCAACAATTTGTATTACATCGTAACCGCCCGATTTAACAGATAAAGCTATTTTTTTATTATCAGGCGACCAAGTAAGAGATGGAAAAAGAACATTTAACTCTTCAAAATCATTTGTTCTTCCGCTTTCAACTACTTCTTTAATAATTTTACCGTCAAAAGCGTTCATTATATAAATATTTAGATAAACATCTTTATCACTAATAAATGCTATTTTATCACCTTGAGGAGATATTGCGGGACTTGTATAATAAAAGCCGCCATCTTTTTTATTATTTGTAAGTCTTTTAGCAAATTCATCAGGGTCACTTCTTTTATCAATTTGAGGCCAATACTCTTTTTTTAGATACTTTTTCCAGTTTTCATTCAGCTCTTCAATAGTTAAACCAATAGAAGCTTTTATTCCTTCATCAATACTGCCGGTTCCCTTAGTTTTTTCTAAAATTTCACCGATTTTTTCTTGACCATATTTTTTTGAAATATAATAAAGTAAAGATTGACCACCCCTATACGCATAATAACCGTTCAGCCATGGAATATCCGGAAGAGTCTCATGCAATATAGCATCACTAACAAACATATCACTATTAGTTTCCCAGTCAGATGAAATATACTCTGCCATTCCCTCCATGTACCATAAAGGCAGCTGTAAAGAAATACCTTTGGCAATAATATTTTGAACGGTTCCACCATAAAGCATATCCATCATATAGGCATGAACAAGCTCATGATTAATTACATGCCTAAATTTAGAATAAGAACCTTCAAATGGAACAACTACTCTATTTTTAAAAGGCTCGGTAAAACCACCAACACCTTGACTTAAATACTCATCTGTAGTATTTGTTTCTTGAAAATCATTGTGCGAATTATAAACAATAATAGGAATTCTATTATTTATTTCATATTTAAGCCTTGTCTGCATATCTTCAATAGAGGCTTCTGCAACATAAGCTGTAAATTCAGCAATTTCCGGTGAATTTTCATCAAAGTATATATCAAAATGAGTAGTTTGAATATAATTCCAATTATAGAATTTATATTGAACTTTGTTTTGCCCAAATTGACCAAAACTACTTCCAAACAGCCCAAATAGTAAAATAAAAAAAACAGAAATTCTTAATTTCATATAAAATTCCTTAAAAAACATATACTATGATAACAGGTTTTTAATTAATTGGAAAGTATAAAATTTAGCTCTTTCCTTTCATCATTAATTCTTAATAATTGAACAGTTACTTTATCCCCTAATTTATATTTTTTCTTTTTAGATTTTCCAACCATCATAAATTTGGATTCATCATACATATAATAATCATCATCCATATCTTTAAGATGTATTAATCCATCAACTAAAATGTCTTTCAATTCTATAAACATACCAAAGTTTGTTAAGCCTGAAATAACAGCTTCAAACTCATCACCAATTTTACTACTCATAAACTCAATCTGTTTCATTTTTACAGAAATTCTTTCTGCATTTTGAGCAGAACGTTCTCTTTCCGAAGAAAACTCACTCATCTGTTCCAATTGAGAAAGAGTAAACTCTGGTTGAACACCTTTTAAGTAATTAAAAATAAGTTTATGAACAATTAAATCAGGAAATCTTCTAATAGGTGAAGTAAAATGTGCATAATATGGAAATGCTAAGCCATAATGACCAATATTAACAGTTGAATAAACTGCTTTTGCCATTGAACGAATTGCCATATCATTAATTACAGGTGCATCATCTTTGTCAGCTATCTGTTCAAATAATATTTGAAATTGTTTTGAAGTATCGGCTGAAGTTGGGTCGAATGTATAACCAAATGTTTTTACAAAGCGTGCAAATTCTTTAATTTTTTCTTCATCAGGTTTATCATGTACTCTATAAACAAAATTATATTTTTCGCGGGTTTTGTTAACATGTTTAGCAACTATTTGATTAGCCAAAAGCATATAGTCTTCAACAAGTTCATTACTTGCCTGTATTTTCTTTAATTTAATTTCAATTGGTTTATTATTTTCATCTAATACAAACTTAACTTCACTACTAAAAAAATTAATACTCCCTTTTTTATATCTATTTTTTCGTAATACTAAAGCTAATTTATTTAATAATAATAAATCTTCAGCAAAATCGCCTTTCCCTGTATCAAGTATTTGCTGAACTTCTTCATAAGTAAAACGTCTTTTACTTTTAATAATTGACTTTCCTATCACATAATCAACAACTTTTCCCCTTGGAGTTATTTCAACAACACACGAAAAAGTTAATCTATCTTCATAAGGTACAAGAGAGCATATTTTATTAGATAAATGTTCTGGGAGCATGGGAACAACTTTACCAACAAAATAAATGCTTGTTCCTCTGTTTAATGCTTCATTAAAAAGTGCACCGTTGGTTTTTACATAATGCGAAACATCAGCAATGTGAATACCAACAGAGTAGTTGCCGTTTTCCATTTTCTCTATGGAAAGAGCATCATCAAAATCTTTTGCATCATCAGGGTCAATTGTAAATACATTTTTTTGTCGGTAATCTAATCTGCTTTTAATTTCATCAGCCGGAATAGAATCAGATATACTTTCAGCTTCTTCTAAAACTGCATTGGGAAATCTATATGGTAATCCCAATTCATGAGTAATTGAGGCTAATTCAGTATCATACTCACCATTTTTACCCAATACTTCAACTACACGGGCATGCTGAATATTTTTATCTTTAGGGTCATCAAATACTTCAACAATAACCTTATCCCCTTTTTTTCCCCCTTTTAACGATGACTTTTTCACATGAATAGGTCTTGTTGCATTTTGTTCTTCAAGTTCAACAAAATACTGTTCTCGTGTTTTATTAATAACTCCTGTATATTCTTGCTTAGCACGAGAAATAATTCTAACAATTTCCCCTTCTAAACTTTTACCTTTAGATTTAACACCTATTTCAACTTCAACCGTATCGCCATTCATTGCCCCATTAATATTTTTTGAATGAATGTAAATATCGCCTGAAGTTTTATCTTTGGGCGTAACAAATCCAAACATACCCCGTGAAGTTTCAAACACGCCAACTACTGTATTTAAACGAGGTTTATAAGTGAATTTTTTCCCTTTTCTATCGATATAACCTTCTTTAGATAATGTATCGATAATCTCTTTTAACTCAGAGTATGCAAAGTATTCTTGAATTTCCAATGCATCTGCAATTTCATTAATCCTAAAAGAGATATTAGGATTATTTTTAAAGAAAGCTTTTACTTCTTTTTTCATAATTAAAATTGGAACCTATATTTAAGACCCATTTCGTTAATTTTATCTTCAGAACCAAAAGTTTGAACAACCGGCTCTTTTCTTTCAAGACGTATACTAAAATCAGGACTGAACAAATATTCAACTTTTAAGTTTGCATTTGAAACATTTTTAAAAACTTCCGTAGTACCTCCAATACTATACTTAAAGTTGGAAACCTTACCGGAGACACTAAATTTTGTTAAACCCATACTTTGACTGAGTTGAATATTATTTATTGCATCACCAAAAACGTTGCTTGCAACACTACTTAAAACAGAACCTAACAACATATCAGCTTGAGAGGCAAGTACAGTTTGGTCAATAACAGTCAAGTCTTTAACAAATTTACCAATAACAATAAAAGAAAAAGCATCAGCCGCACCTAATTGTTGGTCAGCTACTTGGTTTTCAATATTTTTTGAACCAACATAAACAGAAATATTTTCAGGATTAGAAGCCAAATTTTTACCTAACTCATCAACTGTACCTTCCAACACAAGTTTTACAGCAACGTCTTCTGATGTACCGGAAGTTGTAATATGAGTACCTCTGTAAGTAGCTACAATATTAAGATAAGGATTTGTAACATCACTTTCAAATCTTATAGCTCCTGTTGCGTCAAATGTTTTTATAAACTCAAGTTTGGAGCCGGTTAATAACTTAAACTCACCTTGAGCACGAGATTCACCATTTTTATTTTCATAATTAATATCGCCAACAGCTTCTACTGTCAATTTTTGATTTGTTGCTTCAGAAAGTACAAAAACAAGCTTAGCATCCTGCATTGTTTTAACTTTTACAGAAAAATCAAATGCTGAAGTGTTCGTTTTTTCAATCCCCCAAGCATTATTTTTATTCTTAGAACTTAATAATCTATTAAAGTTTAACTCTTCAAAATCAATTTTTGATGAATCAACCAAAAAATGATAATTATAATTACTATTTATTTGAGTATATGTATTCTGTTGAGGAGAAAACACTAAATTTGTTTCTTTTAATGCTACGCTACCTGTAAAAAATGCTTTATTATTTTCATAAACAAAGCTCCATTCTCCAATAGTTCCAATATACAAATCACCGTAAAAAATTGGAAGAACCGATTTTGAAGCATAAGCTAAAACAGATAAGTCACCATGCATTTTTGTATCTACTTTGCGTAGATTAAAATCATCAAATAATATTTTACCATAACCTTCTAATGAACCAATAAATTTTACACCGCTATGATTACTTACAATAAATTTTTTAATATCAATTTGTTGCTTTGATAGTTGTAAATCAATATTTGCATTATAATCTAAGTTATTATTTTTTAATCTAAAAAAGCCATCATTCAGTTTTAATGAACCGGCATATTTAACATCCTCAAACGTTCCGGTTATATTTACGTCACTTTCCAATATTCCGTTTCTAATACCAACAAGTGGCAATAAATCACCAAAAGTATTTAAATTAAATCCTTTTGATATAAGACGAATATTTAACTCTTTGTCGTTTAAGAAAATTGATTCTACTGATTTTGTACCAAGATAAATTGGTAGATAACCATCAAATACCAATCGTGGTGTATTATAATTCATTTGGCTGTCTAAAAATTTAACATCAAACTTTACTAAACTATTTGCATAATTTACACCACAAACTAAGTTGCCTAAATTCATCTTATCATATTTAATATCATTTGCACTTAATTTTGATTCTATCAATGGTTCTTCAAGAGTCCCCTTAATTTTAGTTTCAAAGTCTAAGTCAATTTTAAGTTTAGGGTCTGCTGCTCCTTGCGAGTAATGAGTAATAAGCCCGCCATCTAAATCTTTTAATCCAAAAACAAAATCTAAATCGCCTGCTGTTAACATCTGACCACTCCCATAAAGGAAAGTTTTTTTATGTGCAATCTGAAAATCTTTTAATTTGATATAATCTGGAGAAATATCAACTGCAACATCATTAACATTTTCCCACTCTTCGTTCATATACTTAAGCCAAATCCTTTCTAAAAGAACAGTCTGAACATTCGGGTTCATCAAAAGTTTGCCATCTAACTCGCCATCAATCATATTATTAAAATTTGCTGAAGCACTAAATATAAGTTTGCTCTGGTTAAAAATTAAATCGGCATTTAAATTTTTAATTTCTGTACCTGTATAAATACGTTTGTTAGTAATAGATAAACTACCAAAAAGATTTTCAAATGAAACATTTTGATTATCACGACTAAACTTAAAGTTCGTGTTTAATCCGGAAATGTATACCATTTTTTCTTTAATAACATTAATAAAATAATCTAAGTTAATATCAGTATTTATGCTAAAATTGCTGGAATCATTTGATACAAAACCACTTCCAGAACCAACAATATCTAATTTATCTAAACCCATCACTAAAGCTATTGTTTCAAAATCATTAAAAGAGAAATTAAAATCAATTTTCATCTTCTTATTAATAAATTCCGGTAAGCTCTTATCTAAAGCTATAATTACAGAATCTGTTTGTCCGCTTTCAGAAATAGGGTTTAATTCTTGTACTTTTGATTGTATTAATCCAACTATAGTACTGGATTCATATGTTAAAATATCAATTGCATCATTTAACGAAAATGCTCCATCTATTGAAAAATCCATAATATTTGATGTAAGAGCAATTTTTCTTTTTCTTGAATCCTGTGTCATAATAAGATTAAATTCTGAGTTGTCGATACTTTGATAATTATACTCAGAATCTTCTAACTTTATATTCACTTTCCCAATCAAAGAATCTATATCAAAATTTTGAGCATCCACATTAAAAGAAAGATTTACATTACTGTTTTGCGTTGAATCACTTGAATACTTTCCAATATCAAAACTGTTAAGAGTACCATTTAAACTATATTTTGGATTAGTTGGATCAGCATAATTAAGATTCCCCTTTAAAGAATAAAGGGCATTGTTAACCGTACCTAAAAGATTAGTTTCAAACAGTTTATCCTTAACATCAAAAGTAATCTTTAAGGAATCCGAATAAAATGATGAAAAAGAAGAGTTTAGCACAGTCATATTAACAGTAGTTTCTAAATCATCAATATTAAATCCATTCCCTTGTATTTTCCCATTTAGATTTATATTAGATTTGGGTTGATTAATTGGGCTTAAATCTAAAGAAGAAGTATTAAGCACAATATCGTATTTTGGTTTTTTCAATCCTAAATCAAAATTAGAATCAATATATATTTTACCGGAATTCATACCCGCATTTAACTTAAGTTTAAACTTTTTAATATCTCCAACGTAATTGATATTAAGTCCATCAAGAACTAATTCAGGATAATTTGGCAAATCAATACCAGTTAATAGTTTAGTTAGATCTTTTTCTAATAAATTAGAATTATTAACATTTATATCAAAAGACATTTTATCTGGTTTGTCAAGATTACTTATCAACCCATTTAAGTTAATTTTTGACTTAAGATAACTAAAACTTAAACTATTAATATACATCGCACCAAATTTACCACTGGCACTAAGGTCAATATCTGCTTTCCCTTTTAACAAATTAAAGCCATCCACAAATGTAGCAATTTCGCAAAAATCGAAACTGTTGGCATTTAAGGTTAAACTGATTGGCGATTTATTAAGTTTATCAATGCTAAAATCATCAAATAGATTTATACTATCAACAGATGCATTTATTTTCACATTACTGCTGTCGCTATTAAAACTTAAATTTGAGATTCGTAACGCTTTATTAGTAATTCCAAATATTCCTGAAAAATTATTTAGATTAAACTTTTTTAAGTTAATACCAAAGTTAAATTCTTTTAAATCCAAAAAGTATTCGCTGTTTTTTATATCAACAATAGCATCTGCCAAAAAATTTAAATTTTTAACTGATAAATTTTCAGCGTTAAATACATCAACTTTATCATTATTATTTAAGTTTTCGTACGACTTTCTAACAAGGTTTAAGTTTTCAAGTTCAATATTAGAAACTTCAATTAGATATGGAAACTCGGAGGATGTAGTATCTTCTTCAGATGGTTTTGATATTTTTTCAATATTCCAAATCCCGGTTGAATCTTGCAGCATCTTTATTTTTGGGTTAACCAAAAAGACTTTGCTGACTTTAATTCTATCAAATAAGAGCTGAATTGGATTATATTTAAGTTCTATTTTTTCTACTGCAAAAACCGTATCATTGGCAACTGTAAGGTCGGCATCAATTATTTTTAGAGAAGTTAATACAGAACCTCTAATATCGCCAATAGAAAGTTTGCCATTAATGGCATCGTTAACAATTATAACAGCTTGTTCACGCAATATCAAACGGAATGTTTTTGTTTGAGTAAACCCAAATATTAAAAGCAAAAATACAAACAACCCTGCAAAAAAGATTATAAACGCATTTATAACTTTTCTAAATAAGGATCGTTCGATTGTTGCTTTAATTTTACTCAATTTAAAATCTGCTTAAAATTGTGTCTATAATATTAGTAGTAGATTGATTTGTTACAAACTTAATTGTTTTTACTTCACCACCATTTTTTTCAACAGTTTCTCTTCCAACTATCTTATCAATTGACCAATCAGCCCCTTTAATTAAAACATCAGGAATTAAATAGTCAATAATTTCTGCCGGTGTATCTTCGTTAAATAATACAACATAGTCAACAGCTTTTAAGTTACTTAATAAAAAAGCTCGTTCTTCTTCATTTACAATAGGACGTTTTTCACCTTTTATCCTCTTAATAGACGAGTCAGAATTTAGACCAAGTATAAGAATATCACCCATTTCTTTAGCTTTATTCAAATAATCAACATGACCTGCATGAAGGATATCAAAACATCCATTAGTAAATACAACTTTTTTATTTTCTTTTTTAAGCTCCTTTCTAATATCGAGCATTTCTTCTTTGCTTAAATAAGGTTTCATTTTTTACATTCCATTTCAACAGCATTAAATAATTTGTCTAAATCAATGGGTACAATACCAACTTCTTCACATACTATACCACCGGCGTAATTCGCTAAATAAGCGGCTTCGGAAACATCCGCACCTGCAATTAAGGCAACAGTCATTGTAGAAATAACAGTATCTCCTGCTCCTGAAACATCCCTAACTTTTCTTGCTTTGGTTGGGGTTCTTTTTTCAGGCATATCTTTTTGGAAAATAACACTTCCGCCTTCACCTAAAGTAATTAATATATGTTTAGCATTCAGTTTTTCCAACAATAATTGCCCAACATGCTTAATATCTTCATCATTATTTAAACTCATACCTGTTGCATCTTGAGCTTCCTTTTTATTAGGTTTAAATACAGTTGCATTTTTATACTCAAAAAAATTGTTAAATTTAGGATCAACAGTTATAATTTTGTCATTTTTTACCGAAATGTCAATAATTCCATGAATAATTCTTTCTGTCAACACACCTTTATTGTAATCTTCTAAAATAACCCCATCTATTTCATTTATATTGGCTTCATAGAAATCTAAAATTTTATCTTCTATATCTTTTGGAATAAAATTTTTACTCTCTTGATCAATTCTTACAACATGTTGATTATTGGCAATTACGCGGGTTTTAATTGTTGTTGGTCTGTTATTATCCCTAAAAATTCCATTGTTATTTGTTATTCCGGCTTCAACCATTAATTTTGTAAAAATATCAGCATTAACATCGTTGCCAACTACTCCAATAGGAATGGGAAACGAACCAAGTTTAACAATGTTTAAAGCAACATTTGCAGCTCCGCCAAATCGATAAAACTCGTTATCTACTTCAACAACAGGTACAGGTGCTTCGGGCGATATGCGTTTCACATCTCCCCAAAAGTAACAATCAAGCATCATATCACCAACAATGGCTATTCTTTTTCCCTTAAACTTTTCTTTTAATTCTTTCAACCTATTTTCACCAAAATTATACATTATTTATTCAAACTCCATTCTGCTAATGAATTTGTAATTTCAATTTTATATACCCCACTTTTTGAACCAGCCCACATATATCCATCACCATAACAAAGACTTATTATATTAGCCGGCAAATATTCCTCGCTTATAGTTAATACTTTTTCAGTATCTCTATTAATAATTGCCACTCCCCTGCCAAACTGTTCCTTTGTATCTTTTCCAAATTGATAAAGAGCTGCCCAAATATAGTTGCCGGTACGTTCAATAGCTGAAATACCATTAGCACGTAATCCGGTTTGAGTATCAAACCTTAACCACTGATTCTTTTTATCATATCTAAATAGCCCACCAAGATTAAATTCTGGTCGGTCAGGTGTTATGAATTCATCAAGTCCAATCCAAACATAATCTCTTTCAATTAGAATTTTTGATACTGAAACTTCTTCACCCCGCCCATTAAAATAATTCAGCCTATTATCATAAAATGTTAAAGCACCATCAATATTCATATCAATTGTTTTGTTGTATTTATGAAGTCCGGCTTCTGTACCAAACCACACTATTTTACTATTTTCAACACCAATTGTTTTAATTGAGTTAGTCTTTGCTACATTATCAACTGTCAAATCATAATCAGTATACTTACGGGATTTAACGTCGTATTTAGTAAGATACATAAATCTACCTATCCAAACAACATCATCATATTTATCGTAAGTAATCCCTCGTATCCAATTACTTAATTGACCACCAACACCAAACTTACGTCTATTCCATTGATTTCTTTTTATATCGTAGATAAATAATCCATCGGTTGAACCAGCCCATACAAAATCATCGTTGGCTTCAATGCAGAAAAAAAAGTCGTATGGAATATTCTCCTCGGAAGTAGAATAGTGGTCCCATTCATCAGTTGCAGGCGTGTATCTATAAATACCATTCCCTTCAGTAGCAAACCATACATCAGAGCTGTTTTTTGCTATTCCATTAACAATAGCCCCTTCAAGAAATTTATTAATTTTTATTGGCAGCTGTGCAGACAAATTTGAAAAGAAAACAAACGATACCAAAATAAGGAAATAATGCTTTTTCATTAATCAACCAATTTGTTAAGGATACAAACTCTCAAACATTACAAAAATCAATCTGCTGCTCTTCTTTAAACCCATCAATCAAACATTTTGTTAATAAACTATAATCAACTTGAGTATTAATTATTGAATCAATTTCAATTGTTTTAGAAAAGAACTCATTTTTTACGGTTTTATAATCAAAGTCACTTAAGTCTTTAAGATAATAAAGTAAATTTCTATGATAATTTCCACATAAAATAGACCCATGTTGAAGTAAAAAAGAACCCATTTTCCGCTGAGCACTACCAACCAATTTTTTTCCCTTAAATTTAATTTCACTTTTAGCTGCACTTGCAAAACAAACCATTCCGCTTGGTTGTTTATGTAAATCGGCAAAATTAGGTTGAATGCTTTCAAGCTCAACGTCAGCTAACAGAGGATGATACTTTTTAAGACCTCGTACCAAAGCCAAAGAAATTTTTGTATAAACATCTTTAACCGAAATATCTCTTGTAATTGGCATTACAACAGAATAAGTAATTTCATCAGCATGTAAAATTGCTCTACCGCCGGTTGGGCGTCTTACAATATCAATATTATCCTTTTGTGCTTTTTCTTTATTTACATCTTCTTCAGACTGAGTAAACCCCAAAGAAATACAATATGGATTCCATTGATAAATTCTAAAATAAGCTGAATCTGAGCTACAATTATTAACTAACTCCAAATCATAGTTCATATTATAAATACCAGTATTACTACCGGTATTTATTAAATTCCATTTCATGCTTTAAAACCGGGACGTGTACTTGTCTCTAAGAACCCTAATATTTCTTTAGCAGCCCAATTGTCAGCCATCTCGTTTTTTATTTTTTCTTTAGCATCCGAAAAATTCAATTTTGAAAGATAAAGTATAAAATATACATTCTTAATATCTTGAATCTGTTCGTTAGTAAATCCGCGTCTTCTTAATCCAATTGTGTTTAATCCGGCAAATTTTAATGGTTCATTAGCAGCCATAACAAAAGGAGGAACATCAACAACAGCTCTAAATCCACCGCCAATCATTGCATGTTTTCCAATTTTACAAAACTGATGTATTGGGGACATTCCACCAATAATTACCCAATCTTCAATTGTTACGTGACCGGCTAACTGAACACCATTGGCAAGTATTACATTATCGCCAACAACAGTATCATGAGCTACATGTGCATAAGCCATTAATAAACAGTTTTTACCAACTCTTGAAAAACCGGTTTCAACTGTTCCTCTATGTAATGTAACAAATTCGTGAATAACTGTATTATCATCAACATAAAATAAAGTTTTTTCACCAGCATATTTTAAATCTTGAGGAGCATTTGCAACAGATGCAGCTTGAAATATTTTAACATTCTTACCAATTCTTGCACCATCATATAAACACGCATGTGGTCCAATTACAGTATTATCGCCAATTTCCACGTCATCATAGATGACTGCATATGGACCAACTTCTATATTTTCGCCCAATTTAGCATTAGGGCTTACTATTGCTGTTTGATGAATTTTTGTCATATGTCTTTATCTATTTTTAATTTGTTTGTTCTTCTCTATCAACAATTGCCGCCATTAATTCTGCTTCTGTTACTACATTATTATCAACATAAGCTTTGCCTTTAATGGTTATTGTATTCCTTCTTTGAGATATTAATTCAGCTTCTAAAATTAATTGATCTCCGGGTACTACTTGTTTTCTAAATTTCACTTCGGAAATTTTCATAAAAAGAACTAATTTTTTTTCTGGGTCTGGTATCTCATTTAATAATAATATTCCACCTGTTTGAGCTAAAGCTTCAACAATTAATACTCCCGGCATAATAGGTCTGCCTGGAAAATGTCCTTGAAAAAATAATTCGTTCATTGTAACAGATTTTACACCAATAATTTTTTTACCCAATTCAAGATGAGTAATTTTATCAACTAATAAAAATGGATATCTATGAGGAAGTATTTTTTGTATTGCTACTGTATCAAAAATAACTCCTTCTTTTTTAACATGTTGAAATTTCTTTTCCAGTTTTTTCTGTTGGAATAACTTCCTAATTTTTTTTGCAAATTCCACATTAGATTTATGACCCGGACGAGCAGCTAATATTTGTGCTTTTATTGGAACCCCTATTAATGCTAAGTCACCAATTAAATCCAATAATTTGTGTCTAACCGGTTCGTTTTTCCAGCGTAAATATTTATCATTTAAGAATCCACTTGGTCCAACTGTAATATCAGAGTCCAATTCTAATTTTGTTCTTAATTTTTGAAGTTGCTCTTTATCCATATCGTGGTCAACAATTACAACAGCATTTTCTAAATTTCCACCTTTTATTAATCCCATATCAGCAAGTTTTTCTACTTCGCTCAAAAAGCAAAAAGTTCTTGCAGGTGCAAATTCAGTAACAAATTCATCCAAACTAAATAAACCGGAGTGTTGACTGCCTAAAGCTGGATTTTGGTAATCAACCATTACAGTCAATCTATATCCATCTAAAGGTAAGGCAACTATATCTACATGATTTTCTTCATCATGAAAAGTAACTGTTTCATCAATAATTAAATAATCTTTTGGAGCATCTTGTTTAACAAAACCGGCATCTAATAATTTTTGAACAAAAGGCATTGCACTACCATCACCAACGGGAGGTTCAATTCCATCTATTTCAATTATTAAATTATCTATTTGTAATCCAAATACTGCAGCCATTACATGTTCAACTGTATGAACACGAATATCTCCAATTCCAAGCGTTGTTCCGCGTGAAATATCAACAACATAGTCTGCATTGGCAGGAATTTCAACAGCACCAGCTAAATCAGTACGTACAAAGCGTACACCATAATTTACAGGAGCAGGTTTAAATCGCAAAGTACATGAAGTACCTGTATGCAAACCACTACCTGAGATAGATACTTCTTTTTCAATAGTACGCTGCATTTCTAACATCTATTAATTCTCCTTTATTTTAATTGCTTTTTTCATTAATCATTTTTTCTAACTCATTCAGTTTATCCTCTAAATTTTTAATTCTATCAACATAATTTGGAAAATTTCTAAAATGAGATTCAAGCCTTAAACTTGTTTTTATTTCTTTTGCAGGTGAACCAAAATAAGTACCTGATTTTGTAATGGATTTTGAAATACCACTTTGTGCTCCAATAATAACTCTATCAGCTATCTCGGAATGACCTACAATACCGACTTGACCGGCAAATATACAGTTTTTACCAATTTTTGTACTGCCGGCAATCCCTGTTTGAGATGACATAACAGTATTTTCACCAACAACAACATTATGGGCAATTTGGACTAAATTATCAATTTTGCAGCCAGATTTTATTATTGTTGAACCAAAAGCGGCTCTATCAATTGAAACATTAGAACCGAGTTCAACATCGTCTTCTAAAATTACATTACCAATTTGAGGAATTTTTTGATATTTACCTTCTTTATCAGGCGAATAGCCAAATCCATCAGAGCCAACAACTGTTCCGGAGTGAATTATTACCCTATCTCCTATTTTGCACTCTTCACGTATTGTAACATTTGGAAAAATAATACAATTTTCTCCAATAGATACGTTATCCATGATAACTGTGTTATGATATATTTTTGTATTATTACCTATCTTAACACCTTTACCTAAAACAACATTTTTGCCTAAGGCAATATTATTACCTAAAATTGCAGTATCATCAACAAAAGCAGAACCAGAAATTCCACTTAAATCAAATTTAGGTTTAAAGAAAGTATTGATTATTTTATTTAGAGCAACATTTGGATTATCGACTACAATGTAAGTGATATCTGTTCTATCTCTATTTAAATCAGGTTTTACTAAAATAGCTTTAGCTTTTGTGCCTGCTAAATACTTTTCATAGTGTGGTAAATATAAAAAAGTGATATCTGTTTCACATGCTTCTTCAATTTTAGCAACATTTGTGAAACAATCATCACCATTACCAAATAAAATGCCGCCTACTAAGTCGGCGGCTTCTTTTAATTTTATTTCCATGTAGAATTTACTTTAATTTATCAATAACAATATTGGTTATATCGTAATCAGGTTTTGCATAAAGGAAAACAATATCACCACTTCTATCAAAAACAAAATCTAATTCTTTTTCTTTCGCAACTTCTTGAATAGCATTAAAAACTCTGTTTTGAACAGGTTTCATCAACTCTTCTTGCTTATTAAATAGTTCACCACTAACACCAAACTTTTTCTGTTTATAGTCAGCTATTTGTTTTTCCAAAGCAGCTATCTCTTTTTCAACATCCAAGCGTGTTTGTTCGCTCATTATCAGTTTTCTTTTTTCAAAATCATCGTTTTTTTCTTTCAACTGATTTTCAATTTTCTTTAATTCATCCTGCCATTCAGCAACTAAAGCATCAATTTTTGTTTGAGCATCAATTGCATCAGGAAGTTTTTTTAGAATTGTATCAGAATCAACATACCCAAGTTTTAATTGAGCAAAAAGAGGATTCAAGAAAACTAACAGAAAAAATGATAAAACTATTAATTTTAATTTCATTAGTTATCCACTATTTCAATGTTTTTAAAACGTCAAGTACTTTAAAAGTAATATCAAATTCAGCTTCAGCATAAAGAAGCATAACTTCGCCTGCTTTGTTAAATACAAAAGTATATCCTAAATCTTTTGCAACTTTTTCAATAGCTTCACGAATTTTTTTGTTTATTGGAGCGAAGAATTCTTCTTGTTTTTTACTTAATTCACCATTGGTGCCGAATTTTTCTTCTTGTAATGCTCTTAAATCTTGTTCTTTTTTCATTAATGATTGTTGTAATTCTTGTTTTTTTGCATCAGTCATTGTAGCAATTTTTTTCTGAGCATCTGCATATTCATTTTGTAAGTTTGTATACAAAGAGTCAATAGTTCTTCTCCATGTACCTGCTAAAGCTTCTAAATCGCTTTTAGCTTTAATTGAAGCTGAATATTGAGCTAAAATAGCATCCGTATCTACATAACCTGTTTTTTGTGTTGTAGTAGTAGTTCCGGTTGTTTGAGCTACAGAAGCCAAAATTGGCAATAATAAAAATGCAATTACTAATAGTTTTTTCACAATATACCTCGAGTTATTATTTTATTACTAATTAAAATCCTTTTCCAAATTGGAAGTGGAACATCCATTGAGGGTCTTGACCATCAACAGACTTTCTATCAAATCCATATCCAAAATCAAATCCTATCAAACCTATTGGGTTGATAAGCAATCTTGCCCCAATTCCTGCCGAGCGTTTCAAATCGTAGAAATTAAAATTTGACGCATTTTCAAATATATTACCTGCTTCGGCAAAAAGCAAAACATAAATTGGTATTGGGTCTAAAGCTAACGCTGCTCTTAATTCAGCTGTATACTTTGTTTTTAATCTACCACCAATAATATTTCCATCACTATTATATGGACCAACCGTTCTATCATCATAACCACGCAATGGAGTAGTTGCAATTACTAAACCATTACCACCCATATAATAATATTCAAACGGCTGAATAGATGTACCAGGTACTATCTCATTTAAATATCCAACATCTATTCCAGTATAAAAAGTTACTCTGCTTGTATTAAATAATCTTCTATACCACTCAGAAGAAAAATCTACCTTATAGTAATCTACATCACCCGGTAATAAAAATCCACCAGAAACTTCAGCACTTAAAGAGTTTTTTGAACCTTTAGAAGGAAATATTGGATTATCAATATCATTTCTTGTAATTGTAACACCAAGTGTATACTGGCGAGTTAAGCCTTCATTATAATATCCACGCCCGTCAATTACGTCATTATATTGGAATTTTAAACTTCCTTGTACATAAAAATAGTTATCGGGCCAAGTTAATCTTCTACCAACCTTAACCGTTCCACCTGATTGTCTTAAATCATACACATATTGTTGACGTGTATCAAAAACTTCAAAACCAACTAATGTTGGAGTGTTCATAAACCAAGGTTCGGTAAAGCCAAGTGTAAATGTTCTATAATAGTTTCCTACACCAAATTGCCAGTTAAAATTTAAAATCTGACCACCACCCAATTGGAATGGTTCAGCTATTGAAAAGTTTGTAAGAGTTACTCCAAGTGCACCACTAAAACCGTAACTTCCACTATATCCAATTGAAGCATTTAAGTAGTCACTCGATTTTTCTTCTACTTTATATACTAATGATACTGTACTATCACTTGAAGGTTTATAATCAACACCTTCTTGATATAACTTCTCAACATTAAAATATTGCAAATTTGCTAACTGCTGAATGCTTCTAAAAATATTGTTTCTACTAAAATAATCACCCGGAATTGTATAAAGTTCACGTCTTATTACTTTATCTTTAGTTTTATCATTGCCTGTAATTTCAACTTTGTTAATCGAAAAACGGTTGTTTTCAGTAACTCGAATTATAATATTAAGCGAATCATCTGCAACTTTTTCTTCTTTTGCATCAAGACTAAAAGCTAAATAACCATTATCTTGATATAAGGAAGATACGTCTATCTGTTTTTCATTAAAATATAAGTTCTGTTGAAACTTTTCATAATCGTATACATCACCATCTTGGAAATCAAGTCTTTCGTTTAAAGCAACAGCAGGATATACTGTATTTCCCTGCCAAATAATATTCTTGATTTTGTATTGAGGACCTTCAAATACATTTAATACTATATCAACTTTTTTTCTATCTTCAGAATATACCATACTATCGCTCATGATTTCAAAATCGCGATATCCATTTTTTCTATAGAATTTTTCTAAAGCTTCTTTATCTTTTTTATAGTCTTCTTTTTTAAATTTAGCACTTTGCCAAAATTTCCACCAAACTGATTCATGAGTTTCACTAAATTCATCTTTTAAATCACTATTATTAAATGCATTGTTACCAACAAATTTAATTTCATTAACTTTTAAAATATCGCCTTCAGTAATTTGATAAACCAATAAAATACGATCTTTCATTTTGGTAATCACATCAGATTTACTATCAGAATCATAGTCATATTCAGTTTTATACGTATTGTCTGCATTGGTTATATCTTGCCATGTAACCGTAATTTCATCATCGGAGGTATCAGCTTCAAAAAATCTATACTGAGTTGGTTCTACTTGTGAGTTAAGAAAACCTTCTTCTGCATAAAGAGATTGAATTTTCATTTTAACTCTGTAAACATCATGAGGTTTTATTGTTTGGCCTTTAACAAAATTAATTTTAGCATTAATATCATCATCGCTTATTTCATCGTTGCCTTGTATAAAAACCTGGTCAGCAAGTCGATTAAATTCTTTGACTTTAATAACAAGAAAAACACCGTTATCAATCTGCTTTGCAATTTCAACAGCTACATCAGAAAAAATATTTAATGCCCATAACCTCTTAATAGCATTAATAGTTTGGTCACCCGGAATTTCAATTTCGTCGTTAACTCGTAAACCGCTGTTTGCAATAATAGTTGTTGCATCAGCACTTTTATTTCCTTCAACGGAAACGCCAAGTATTTGGTAATTAGCTCTGCCTGTTTGAGGAAGAACATTGTTCAATAAAAGTATGTAAATAAATAAACTATACTTCAGTAGTTTGATGGGAAAGTGTTTTTGCATTCTTATTCTTTGTATTTTTTGAAATCTGTTCACTAACTAATCCGAATCTTCTTTCTCTTGTTTGGAAATCTTGAATGGCTTCCAATAAACATGAGTACTTAAAATCAGGCCATAACGTTTTTGTTACAAAAATTTCCGAGTAAGCAATTTGCCACAATAAAAAATTACTAACCCGCATTTCGCCGCCGCTTCTAATCATTAAATCTGGATCCGGCATATCTCCTGTATAGAGGTGTTTTGAGATGATTTCCTCTGAAATTTCTTCAGGTTTAAGTTCTCCGGTTTCAACTTTTTTTGCAATTGCTGCAATTGCCTGCACTATTTCTGTTCTTCCACTATAACTTAACGCAAGATTTAATACCATTCGAGTATTATCTTTTGTTTTCAACATCGAGTCTTCAAGTTCTTTTTGAACAATATTGGGCAATAAACTTGAATCTCCTATTGTTGTTAACTTTATGTTGTTTTTATGCAATTCATTTGTTTCGGAATGTAAACTTTTAACTATCAACCTCATTAAGGTTGTTACTTCTTCTTGAGGACGTTTCCAGTTCTCAGTTGAAAAAGTATACAAAGTTAAATATTTTACTCCTAATTGAGTGCATGCTTCAACTATTTCTCTAACAACATCAACCCCCTTCTTATGTCCGGCAGCTCTTGGCAGTCCTCTCCTTTTTGCCCACCTGCCATTCCCATCCATTATTATTGCAATATGGTTAGGAATGTTACCCAAACTTTTTATTGCTTCTATTTCTTGAATGTTCTTATCCGATAAAGACCTGTTCATTCTTTCTCTTAAAATTAAAAATTAACTTTACAAAATACAGCTTGAGACTTAAAATGTCAAGATTTGACTCTGTCCATTTTCGGCAAAACTCATTGCATTTATTTAATTTAGAGATTAAACAACCTTGTTTCTGTTTTGTGCCAGCTTTTTTTATCTTTTTTATTTTTTACTCATTTTTATCATTTTTAACAAAATATTAGTTTTTTTTAACTAATCGAACTTACTTTTATAGATTTTGGTTATTATTATAAAAAAGGTAGTAACATGAATACAAACTTCAATAATTCATTAATACACGAAAAAAGCCCCTATCTTTTGCAACACGCTAACAATCCAGTCAATTGGTTTTCATGGAATATCAAAGCTTTTGAGAAAGCTAAAATTGAAAATAAGCCGATTTTTTTATCTATTGGTTATTCAACTTGTCATTGGTGTCATGTAATGGCTCATGAATCATTTGAAAATGAAGAAATTGCAAATTTTTTGAATGAACACTTTATTTCAATAAAAGTTGATAGAGAAGAACATCCGGAAATTGACAATATTTATATGCAGGCATGTCAAGCTATGAACGGTAATGGTGGTTGGCCCCTTACTGTTTTTATAAATCATCAACAAAAACCTTTTTTTTTAAACACATATTTCCCTCCTGAAGATAGATATGGCAGAATCGGTTTTTTAACACTTATTAAAAGAATTATTGAAATTTGGAAAAATGATTACGAAAAAATTGAATTATCAATTAATGCGATAAATTCAAATTTAGTAGATTTTACAAGTTCAAGCGAAAATACTGTTATTTCTGAAGATATTATACATAAAACATTTGAGGACTTTACTAACTCATTTGACCCAAATAAAGGCGGATTTAATAAGGCACCAAAATTTCCTTCACCTCACAATTTACTTTTTTTACTCAACTATTTCGAAATATACAATCAACCTGAAGCTTTAAGCATGGTTGAAAAAACTCTTATCGAAATGCGTAAAGGAGGCATTTTTGACCAAATTGGATTTGGATTTCACAGATACTCAACTGACGAAAACTGGCTTTTACCCCATTTTGAAAAAATGCTTTACGATCAAGCAATGTTAATTTTGGCTTATACACATACTTTTGCTATTACTAAAAACAAATTATTCAAAAATACTGTATATCAAATTACTGAATACTTACAAAGAGAACTTCTCAATTCTGAGGGTGGTTTTTATTCTGCTCAAGATGCTGATTCCGAAAAAGAAGAAGGTAAATTTTATTTATGGAATTACCAAGAATTAAGCAGTGCTTTAAGTATTAATCAGTTGGTTGCCTTCTTAAAAGGATATAACATCCAAAAAGATGGTAACTATCTTGACGAAAGTAAACATATTAAAACAGGTAATAATATTCCTTTTATTCAGGATTTATCAATTCTTGATAATCCTGAAATTGAAAGTATTAGAAAAATTCTTTTTTCAATAAGAGAAAAAAGAACTCATCCTATTACTGATACAAAAATTCTTACTGATTGGAACGGCTTAATTATTAAAGCTTTATCTTATGCAGGTAATGTTTTTAATGATAAAAACTTAATTGATTTAGCAAAGAATAATTATAGTTTTATTAAAAAACATCTAATAAACAAAGATTACACTCTAAAGCATCGATATATTGATGGTGAATCAGGGTTGGATTCAACCGCTGATGATTATACTTTTTTAATTTGGGGTTTGCTTGAATTATACAAGGCTGAATTAAATGAAGACTATTTAATAGATGCAATTAAACTTACTGAGAAATTAATTGATTTATTTTGGGATAATGAAAATTTCGGATTGTTTTTTGCCCCTCATAATGGAGAAAAACTTTTCAATAGGTCACGACAAACTTTTGATAACGCTATTCCAGCAGCAAATTCTATTGCAGTTTCAATTTTTAACACTTTGTTTTTAATAACTTCAAATACAAAATTTGAGGACTATAAATTAAAACTATTAAATAGCTATGGCATTGAAATAGAAAAATACTCCCGCTCATTTAGTATGTTACTAAATTCTTATCAAGAATCTATAACAACTAATACTGAAATAGTAATACTCGAAAATAACCAACCCGAAAAAGCAAGAATTTTTATAGAAATGATAAAACAAAGAGTACAAAATTTTAACACTCTATTATTTGTAAATAATGAAAATTATAATATTATTGCAGAATATGCCCCGTTTATAAAAAACTTTAGTGTTTCAGAAACTGCAAAAATTTATATTTGCAAAAACCATGTTTGCGAGCTGCCAATAGACTCTATCGACCAGTTAGAAAAAGAATTAGAAAAACTTATTTGAATTTACTATTTTAATCACTAAAATAAATTTAATTAGGTTCGATAATATGAAAAACATGGTTCTATTAATTATAGTAGCCTTATCTTTAAGAGTATTTGGTATGATAAACGAAAATGACTCAGATAAGAAAAACGGTTTAGATTTTATTAAGTCAAATAACCTGCTTAATAAAGTATCATATTTTGCAAGTCCCGAATTAGAAGGCAGACTTGCAGGAAGTCCGGGATATTATAAGGCTGCCGAATATTCTGCAAGTGTGTTTAATAAAATTGGATTGCAAAAGCCAACTGATTCATATTTTCAATACTTCGAAGTTGAATACAATGAAATAAAAGAACCTATTCTGTTTGAATTGATTGATAAAAATAGGCAAATTGAATATAAACTTGGCAAAGATTTTGTATTTAGAGGATTTACCGGAAGCGGAGATATAAAAGCTGATGTTGTTTTTTGCGGTTATGGTTTATCTGATTCTTTTAGTGGTTATGATGACTACAAAGATATCGATGTAAATGGTAAAATTGTAATGGTCTTTAAATATAATCCCCGATGGAGAATTGGAGAAAAGCCGTTTGCAAACGGAAACCCAAGAGAAAAATCTGCAATAGCAGCTCAACACGGGGCAATAGGGATACTTTTTGTTTCCTTACCAAATGATGTTAATCCTCAAAAAACCATTGGTTCAACAATAGCCGGTAATGGTGAACAAGATTTAGATTTTCCTCAGCTTCACGTTGATTTACCTGCTGCAAATGATTTTTTTGCCAATTCCAACACTTCGCTTAATGAACTGCAAACAAAGATAGATAAGACTATGAAACCCGCAAGTTTGGAGTTAAATTGTTCTGCAAAAATTTTAGTTGATGCAAAATACGATAAATATCGCAAAACAATGAATATTATTGGTGTTATTCCTGGAACTGATGAAAAATTAAAAGATGAATATGTAATTTTAGGTGCTCATTTAGACCACGTAGGGAAACAAGGAGACACATTATATTTCCCCGGTGCTAATGATAACGCTTCTGGGGCAGCAGCTTTAATTGAAATTGCCTCTGCATTTAAGAATGCTAATATTCAACCTAAAAGATCAATTGTGTTTATTCTTTTTTCAAGCGAAGAAGCCGGATTACTTGGTGCAGAGTTTTATACAAAAAATCCAATTTTCCCTCTTGATAAAACCGTTGCCATGTTAAACATGGATTGCATAGGATATGGAGATAGCATTCAGATTGGTAATGGGAAAAGTTCCCCTATTCTATGGAAAATGGCAAAAAAAATAGATGATGAATATTTTGATATGTCCGTTGATAATACTTGGAGTGGTGGCGGTGCCGACGCTGCTCCTTTTCATAATAACGGGATTCCGGCTCTTTATTTTGTTACAACTAATAGTTACGAACATTTACACTATATGACTGATAAACCTGAAACTTTAAACAAAATTCTTTACGAAAAAATTACAAAGTTAGCATACCTAACTTTGTATGAGATTTCGACGGGGAATTATAAAAGAGAGGTTATTTTAAAGTAAAAAAAGCTGCGATTGCAGCTTTTTTTCTATTTATAAACCGGATAATCTGTATATCCCTTTTCCCCTGGTGAATAAAAAGTATTAACATCTAAATCTGCCGAAAGCGGATAATCATTTCTTAACCTATTAACTAAATCTGGATTGTTTATAAAAGGTCTTCCAAAAGCAATTAAATCAGCATTGCCGTTCTCTATATCCAACTCTGCTTTCTCTTTTGAATAGCCACCACTTAAAATTAGAGTATTATTAAACTTTTTTCTAAATGCTTCTTTAATTGAATCAGGCACCTTAGGAGCACCCATTGCACTATGGTCAACTAAGTGAACATAAACCAACTCAAGTTCATTTAATTTTTCAGCTAAATAATTATACTCAGCATCAATTTCAGCATAATGAGGCATATCACTTGCAATTCCATAAGGAGACAATCTGATGCTTACTTTTTCTTTACCTATTGCTTTTATGACAGCTTCTGCAACTTCAAGTAAAAATCTGCTTCTGTTTTCAATAGAACCACCATATTCATCTTCTCTAATATTACTTATTGGTGATAAAAATTGCTCTATTAAATACCCATTGGCACCATGAAGTTCAACGCCGTCAAAACCTGCTTCAATAGCATTTTTTGCAGCTTGAACAAATTCATTGATTGCTTCTTTAACTTGAGTAATAGTCATTTCTGTTGGAACCGGAAACTCAACCTGTCCTAACGAATCTGACCAAATTTTCCCATTAGGTTTAACCGCAGATGGGGCTAATATAATTGCACCATCAGGCATATTGCTTTTTTCACTAATTCTGCCCGTGTGCATTAATTGAACAAATATTTTTCCACCTTTTGAGTGAACTTTATCAGTAACAGCTTTCCAACCTTCAACTTGATTTTTGCTAAAAATACCGGGCATTCTGGAATATCCCAATCCATTTGGCGAAGGTGAAGTTCCTTCAGTAACAATCAATCCTGCTTCAGCACGCTGTCCATAATATTCAGCCATTAATTCATTTGGTATGTTGTTGATAGCTCTTGAACGTGTCATTGGAGCCATTACTACTCTATTTTTTAATTCTAATTTACCAAGTTTATAGTTACTAAATAATTTATATTGAGCCATATTACACCATTTTTTATTTTATTGTTTATTTAAGAAACAAACAAAATTTCTATTTGGTTCTAAACTAAATTATGGCAAAAAAAAAGGCACTAATAAAATTAGTACCTTAAAATTTTTAAACTTGATTTTTTGTTTAGAGCTGTTTCATTAAGTCAGCCATTTCAATTGCCGATAATGCAGCGTCCCAGCCTTTATTACCCGATTTGGTTCCTGCCCGTTCAATTGATTGTTCAATATTTTCAGTTGTTAGAACACCAAAAGCAACAGGAATTTTATATTTTAATGATGTTTGAGCTATCCCTTTTGATACCTCAGAGGCTACATACTCAAAATGTGGAGTATTTCCTCTAATAACAGCACCTAAACAAATAATGGCATCATATTTTTTTGATTCTGCCAATTTATCAGTAACTACCGGTATTTCAAAAGCTCCCGGCACTTTAACAATTGTAATATTATTTTCATCAGCATGATGTCTATTTAAACAATCAAGTGCACCTTCAACAAGTTTTTGACATATGAAGTCATTAAATCTGCTAACAACTATTGCAAATTTATAATCTTTTGCCGATAATTTTCCTTCTATTGTATTCATTAAATAACCTTTTAATAATGCTTAAAAATTAACTTTCTCATTGTATCAACTAATTTTGGACTCACAAAGTATTTACCCAAATTATCCTCATCATTTTTTACTCCGCCATGATAATCAGATCCACCTGTTTGAAGCAAAAAATAAGAATTCACAACGCCTTTATAAAACCGCATTTGATTTTCACTGTGTGATGGATGGACAATTTCAATACCATCAATACCGGATTTGATTAAAGAGGTTAAAATTGATTCATTAAGATTACCGGGATGCGCTAATATAGTTAATCCCCCCGCATCTCCAATAAGTTTAATTGCACTGACTACTGAAAGATGATTCTTCTTTTCATAAGCAGGTCCATTATCTCTTAAGTACTTATCAAATGCTTCATAAAAGTTACTTACATAACCCAAATCCATAAGTGCATTTGCAATATGTGGCCTGCCAATAGATGAATTTTGAGCTTTTTCAATTACATCTTCAATTTTAATACTAACACCTAAGTAATTCAATTTTTCGATGATTCTTTTAGCTCTATTCAATCTTTCAGACTTAAAGAATTCCAAATAGTTTTTCAGATTATTATTATAAATATCAATAAAATAACCTAATAAATGAATTTCTTTATCTTCAACATCAGTACTAATCTCCACCCCAGGAATTACTTCCACTCCCAATTTTTGCCCATATTCAATTGCTTCTGCAACCCCATTAATAGAATCGTGATCTGTAATACTCAGAATTTCAATTCCATTATCTTTTGCCTTATCAACCAGTGCTTTTGGCGATAAAACTCCATCGGAATAAGTAGTGTGAGTATGAAGATCAGCTTTAGGTTGCATGGAAATTAAACGTACATCTCCTTAAATTTTGCATAATCTAAAATTTTTAATTTCGAACCATCTAATTCAATCAATCCTTTTTTTGCAAAAGAATGTAATGTACGAGAGATAGTTTCTCGAGATGTACCAGCCATATTGGCTAAATCCTGCTGTAAAGGAAGTTTCTCAATTTCTACAATACCGAATTTAATTTTACCTAAATCATCAGCAAGTTGTAAAATTACAGTCGCAACTTTCCCTTCAGCATCTTTAAGAGAAAGAGATTTGATTTTGATATCCGCACCTCTTAATCTTCTTGTAAGCTCTTGCAATAACGATATTGCAATTTCAGGATGTTCTTGAAGTAATTCTAAAAATTGATTCCTTTGAACAATAAATAATTCAGCATCTTCAAGTGCAGTAACAGTTGCAGACCGAGACTGTCCATCTAAAATAGCCATTTCACCAAAAAAATCAGATTCCGCTAAAATAGATAAAATAACCTCTCTGCCATCGTTGCTTGTTCTACTAACCTTAACCTTTCCATCAACAATGATAAAAAGAGCCGAGCCTGCATCTTCTTCCATCAAAACAATACTATCTCGTTTATAGTACTTTTTGGTACCAACCTGAGATATTGCTTCGATAGTTTCATCTGGTAATTCTGAAAATATTGGAACATACTTCAAAAAATCCGAGGATGTAGACATATTAACCTCTTTGTTTATATATTTTGTGATTTAAATCACATTTATAAGGAATTTTTTTCTATAAAGCAAGTACAATTTTTATAACTAATAAAGTTAACGAAAAAATAATATACTTTCATTGAAATATTTGAAATTATTGATTAAATTTACAACATATTTAATTATTTATTATTATTGGAGGAAAAATGCCAATTAAAGTTGGAATTAACGGTTTCGGAAGAATCGGTAGATTAGTATTCAGAAGAGGTTTAGAATTAGGAAACATCGAATTTGTTGGAATCAACGATTTAACCGATGCAAAAACTTTAGCACATCTTCTTAAATATGATTCAGTTCATGGTAAATTTAAAGGTGAAGTAAGTGTTGAAGGTGATTCAATTATAGTTAACGGTAAAAAAATTAAAATTACTGCTGAAAAAGACCCTGCTAATTTAAAATGGGGTGAATTAGGTGCAGAAGTTGTAATTGAATCAACTGGTGTTTTCCGTTCACAAGAAGGCTGTATGAAACACATTGCCGGTGGTGCTAAAAAAGTTATTTTAACTGTACCTTCAAAAGGTGATGTTGACGCTACTGTAGTTTTAGGTGTAAATGATAACGTTTTAACTGGTGATGAAAAAGTTCTTTCTAATGCTTCATGTACTACTAACTGTTTAGCTCCTATAGTTAAAGTATTGAACGATAAATTTGGTGTTGAAAAAGGTTTTATGACTACTGTTCACTCATACACAAACGATCAAAGAGTTCTTGATTTACCTCACTCAGATTTGAGAAGAGCTCGTTCGGCTGCTGTGAACATTATACCAACCACAACCGGTGCCGCTAAAGCTGTTGGTAAAGTTATTCCTGAATTAAAAGGAAAATTAGACGGTTTCTCATTACGCGTTCCTACTCCTGATGGTTCTATTACTGATTTGGTTGCTACTTTAAAGAAAGAAGTTACTAAAGAAGAAGTTAATGCTGCTATTAAAGAAGCTGCTGAAACAACTATGAAAGGTATTCTTGAATATACTGAAGACCTTATTGTTTCTTCAGATATTATTGGCAACACACATTCAAGCATTTTTGATGCTGATTCTACTATGGCTAATGGCAACATGGTTAAAGTTGTTTCATGGTATGATAATGAATATGGTTATTCTTGCAGAGTTGTTGACTTAATTACAAAAATTGCAAAATAATTTTATTGAATAAGTGATTTTTCATAAGACGCAGGACTTTTCTTGCGTCTTTTTTTTAAGCAAACATAAAACTCTTTTGGAGGATTAAATGAAAAAATTAGTTGATGATATTGAACTTAAAGGTAAACGTGTTTTGGTACGCGTTGATTTTAACGTTCCTTTAGATGAAAATTTGAATATTACTGATGATATAAGAATTACTTCTGCTTTACCGACTATTAAAAAAATAATGGCTGAAGGTGGAAAAGTTATTTTAATGAGTCACTTAGGAAGACCAAAAGGACAGGTTAATCCAAAATATAGTTTAAAACCTGCTGCTGTTCGTTTAAGCGAATTATTAAGCGTTGAAGTTAAATTTGCTCCGGATTGTGTTGGTGAAGAAGTTGAGGCTATTGTTAATTCATTAAAAGATGGTGAAGTTTGCTTATTGGAAAACTTACGCTATCATGCAGAAGAAGAAAAGAACGTTCCTGAATTTGCTGAAAAATTAGCAAAATTAGGCGATGTTTATGTAAACGATGCTTTTGGTTCAGCTCACCGTGCTCACGCTTCCACAGAAGGTGTAACAAAATTCATTAAAACATGCGTTTCCGGTTATTTGATGAAAAAAGAATTAGATTACTTAGGAACTGCTGTAAGTAATCCTAAGAGACCTTTTACAGCTATTCTTGGTGGTGCAAAAATTTCAGGCAAAATTGATGTTATCAATAACTTAGCTTCTAAAGTTGACAATTTAATTATTGGCGGTGGAATGGCTTATACTTTCTATAAAGCTATGGGTTACGAAGTTGGTACTTCTTTATTAGAAGCTGAAAAAGTTGAATTAGCCAAACAGATTTTGGAAGATACCCCTAAAACCGGCGTTAACTTTATGCTTCCAAAAGATGTTGTTGTTGCTGCTGAATTTAACAACGACTCCCCTGCTGAAGTTGTTGCTATTGACAAAATTCCTGCTGACAAAATGGGATTAGACATTGGTCCTGATACTGTTGAAGCCTTCAAAAAAATTGTTTTAGAAAGTAAGACAGTTCTTTGGAACGGTCCAATGGGCGTTTTTGAAATGGATAACTTTGCAAAAGGTACAAATGCAATTGCTGCCGCTTTAGCTGAAGCTACTAAAAATGGTGCTATTACTATTATTGGAGGTGGCGACTCTGCAAGTGCTATTAAAAAAGCCGGCTTGGAAGATAAAGTAACACACGTTTCTACAGGTGGTGGTGCTTCTCTTGAATTTTTAGAAGGTAAAATTCTTCCCGGCGTTGCTGCATTAAATGATGCTGAATAATTTTTCTTTTTGATCATTTTTGTTTTTATGCCCTGTTTTTACAGGGCTTTTTTTTTACTGAATACAAACTTTATGATACTTACTTTTGTTTTTAAAATGGCTACTTTAGTAAAAGAAAAAAAACGAATAAAGATAGAACTAAATAGGTTTTTGAGTAGTCTAAGGACTTAAATATTATACTTTATATTTTTACAAAAAAAAGTTAATTTTGTAACATTAAATAAACGAGAGAATAATGAGTTACTACGATAGAGATTATTATAGACCCGGTGGATTTGGTTTTTCTTTTTTTCCGCCTGTAATTAAAAACTTACTAATTATTAATGCAGTTGTCTACGTAATTCAAGTAATTTTTGAACGATTAGTTTTTAGCGGAATTCCGGGTGAATACTATTTAAATCATTATTTTGCTTTAAACCCATTTTTTGAACCTTATAATTTTCAGATATGGCAATTAATTACTTACCAGTTTATGCATGGCAGTTTCAGTCATATTCTTTTTAATATGTTTATGCTTTGGATGTTTGGTATGGAAGTGGAAAATATCTGGGGTTCCAAAAAGTTTTTAATCTTTTATTTAGCTTGTGGAATTGGTGCAGGATTGTTTCAAGCTTTAATGCCATTAATCTTTGGTCTTGATGTCGCTCCTACTATTGGAGCAAGCGGTTCTGTTTTTGGTGTTATGATTGCATTTGCTATGTTTTTTCCTGATAGATATATTTTCCTTTATTTTTTAATTCCTGTAAAAGCTAAATATTTGGTAGCTTTTTTAGTCATTATTGAATTTATGTCTGTTGGTAATATGAGTATTGTTGCTCACTTGGCACACATCGGTGGTGCTTTAACAGGATTTATTTTTGTTTTGTTTGACAAAAAAAACCAATTTAGATTTGATAACTTATTAAATAACTTTAAAAGAAAAAACTCTTCAAATAAAAATAGTTTCAGAAGACCTTTTGAATCCACTTCACACAAAAATGTTGAAGATGTTGATTTTGTTGAAATTAATCACAATAGTTACAAAAATGAAGAAGAAGTTAGTCAAGAAGAGATTGATAGAATTCTTGATAAAATTAGTGCAAGCGGTTATAATAATTTATCTGATAGAGAAAAAAGAGTTTTGTTTCAAGCAAGCAAAAAGAAGTAATATATGAACAAAATTGTTGTTTTATGCTTTGTTTTTTTGTTAACTTTTGGATGTAATAATCATTCTAAAGTAGATGATGATATAATGTGCAAAACGTACGTTGATATTTTGGTTGCTCAAGAAACTTATCTTCCTAATTATGATTCCTTGAATTTCCACAAAAAGCTAATCTTCAAAAAATATGGAATAGATTCAGCAGATTATTTTTATACTCTGGATTCTTATAAAGACGATGAAGAAACTTGGGAAAAATTCTTTAATAATTCATTAGCTTATTTGGATACATTAAAAAAACACAATTTAAAATAAATGAAAGTATTTTTAGACGATATCCGTAAGGCTCCTTTTGGTTGGGAAAAAACATCTTCTGCCGAAAAAACTATCGAACTACTTAAAACCGGTAAAGTTACAGAATTAAGTTTAGATTACGACTTAAGTGCAACTTCTTTGGATAATGGATATGATGTTTTAATTTGGCTTGAAGAAGAAATAAAAAACAACCACAATTTTATTCTTCCTATTCGTATAACAATCCATTCAACTCACTCTCAATTAAAGCCGCGTATGGAATCAGCAGTAATAAATCTTTATAAACTAAACAAATGATTTGTTTAGAATAATTGTTTTTGTGGTAATTGTCTATACTATTGTTTAATTGTGGGATATTATCCTTAACGGCCATTGTTGAAGTTTTTTCAAAATTGGGCGAGTTTTCTCGGTGGTTATGGTAAAACCAAAGACGTTTCAAATTGGAGGGAAATTATTCAAGGCTTGTACGATAACAGCTAAATAACGGTGCTTTTTGAATAATATAATAATTATAGAGTCATGGTGAGACCATGATCGAATAAATAAACTGTAAAAACATCGGCGTTTTTGATAAAAGTTTGTGTCACGGTTCAGACCGTGACACCCGAGTTCGGGTATTTAAGAGTTTTGCAACATTTTCGGTCTTACCATGACCGAATGAATTTACTGTAAAAAGACCCGTATGTTTGATAAAAATTTGCGTCACGGTACAACCGATGATGCCCGAGATTGGATTTTTTGAGTTTTACAACATCTACAACCATTACACACAAAAATAAACCCGTAACTTTGTACGGGTTTATTAGTAATAAAGCTAATTTTTATTTAAGTAATAATAATTTCTTTGTTTCAACAAACTTCCCAGCGTCCATTCTATAAAAATATGTTCCGCTTGACAAATCATTTCCATTTAGTTTTACGCTATAATTACCTTCAGGCATTTCTTCATCAACTAAAGTTTTAACTGCTCTACCTAATAAATCATACAATGTAATTTTTACATATTCTGCTTTTGGAAGAGAATAATTTATAATAGTTGTTGGATTAAACGGATTAGGATAATTTTGACTTAATGAAAACTCTTTTAGCAAAGGAGAGGAATCATCAACACTTACGATTGTACCATCTAATTTAATTTTATATCCATCAATTGAAAAAGCATTTCCACAATGCATTTTAATATAATATTTCCCTGCTGATGGTATATTAAAGTCTATAGGATTTGTTCCCATCATCCAACTAATTGGATCAGCACCAACCGGATTATAATTTTCATCATAAATAGTCATTCTATCGTAATCGGCACCCCAGTTATAAATTGGTATCCATCCATCTAATGTTATACTATATTGCCCTGCTTGGGCGGCTATAAAGTAATAATAATCTTCATCACCCGCTACATTCATTGTACTATCTAACGTTCTCCATTCATAAGCAGAATACCAATCATTATTGTTTATTAATGTTGCTGTTTCAAAATTATCGTTAGGCTCATAAATATCATTTACAGGAGTAAAATAAGTTGTTAATTTATAAGGAGTTGTACTGTTACCAACACCAGCATGGAAACGTAGGTAATATGTTCCGGCATGAGTTAAATTCATCTCTGTTGTATGAGGAATAGTGTCGTTAGTTGTTCCCATCATCCAGCTATAAAAATTATTTCCACCTCTAAACCCTATTGATGTTCCTGCTTCATTATATACATTTAGAAAATCATGATCACTTCCCCAATTATAAGTAGCAACCCAGTGCAACAAATCAAACTTTAATACACCGGGCGAATCAATTGAAAATTTATACCAATCTTCATCACCCCATACTTCCGTTGTATTTATTCTACGCCATTGATAAGCTGTTATAGTTTCGCCAATGTTTATCAAAGTTGCAACTTCCATGCTATCATTCAACTCATATAGGTCGTCACAGTACACAGCTGATAATGACAACTGATAATTTTGCACTTCCGCACTCCCCCAGCTGCTTGTTTTAACACCCGAGTGGATTGAAATTGTATAAACCCCTGATTTACCAACTGAAAAAACCAACCCTTGACTTTGAGAAAACATATGAAACAGAAATGGATCCTGTGCACTCGACAAGCCGTTTTGCCCTATTATATTCCCTTCATCATTATAAATGTAAATTCTATCATAATCAGCTCCCCAATTATATGTTGATAACCAACCACTAATATTTAATGTTATCTCTCCGGGCTTTTCCAATGAAACCGAATAATTTTCTGTACTTGCTTGTGCTTGACTAAAATTATAAACGGTTCCAACATTAATTTGGGTTTGTGCCTCAACATTATTTAATTGAATTATGACTACCATAATAAGAAGTATCACTTTTTTCATGTTGTTCCTTATTGTTAATGATTAAATAAAAGTATGTATGATTAATAAAGTTTAATAAGAAGTAAAAATTATATAGGGTTACAGTATAGAAAAAGATAATAATAACATATAAATAATAATTCAATAATGCAAGTGAGCAACTTTTTTAAATTTCATCTCATTTCTTAGTCTAATTAGCTTTGTTCAAATGGTTATGTGTTTGATAATTACTTGAACGTGATTTTTAGTGATTAAATACCAAGATTTATTTAACAAAATAAAGCCGTTGAAAGATTTTCCCTCCAACGGCTGTTCAATTATTAAGAATTGAGACTTAAAAATTATTAAAACGGTTATTCAATAAACAAAGTTATTTTTGTAATGGATATTCTGATTTATAGTAGTTATAGTGGTAATTTTCGTAATATTGAGTAAAATCAGAAGGAACTCTATCTTTATATTCACCGTTTAGATTATCTGCATAAACTATTTCGCCACTATCGGCACGTTGAACACGAACATGTAAACGAACTAAACCTTTTCGTTCAACATTTCCATCAATAACATTACGTCCATATACCAAACCGCATTCTAAAATTCTGTACGATACAATGTAATCGGCAGCTTTTAAATGGGTTTTTAATAATTCAATTGATGCACTTGATGAATCTTTAACATTAATTTTTTGACTTAAAACAGAGTAAAAATTTTTGTAATCAGTTGTATGTGTTTCTTTAAGCAAATGTTTTAACATATCGCTATCGCGTTCTAAAACTACATACTGATTTTTTAACAATGCTCTAATTAATTGATCTTCAACAGTAGCAACAATTGGTAAATCAACGGTTCTATCATTTTCAATAGAAACCAAAACAATTGCCGAACCAGTAGGAATTGGGAATGTTGAACCCAAATTCATTTTATCAACTGTTCTTTCAACAAAAAGTTGATTAGAGTTTTCAAATTCAACAGGGGGTAAGGTTCTGCAAGCAAAAGCAGAAAACGCTAAAAAAACTAACATAACTTTAATGTAATTGTTTATTCTCATGTAGCCTCCATATAAATTTATTATTATTTTTTATTATACTTTTTTAGTGACTTTTCTGCTTCTTCAAGTGAATAAAAGTCTCCAACTCTAACTCTATACCAAGTGGTTTTATTACTTTTATATTTATACACATAAGCCTTAAATCCACTCTTGGTTAATCTTTTAGCTTCACCTTGGGCAACTTTTTCACTTTTAAATGCTGATACTTGATAGCAATATAAATTACCATCAGAATAAATATTCCCCTTTACTTTTTTATCTTTTTCTGATATGTATGTATCGCTTTTTGGAATAAATAATTCTTTATTAATAATTGGTTCTTTTTTCTCTTCAACTTTTACAACTGGAGGTTCAATTTTTTTTTCATTTTTGGGTGGTGTAACTATTGAAACAATCGGAATTTTTTCTTGCCGAATTTTTGCATTTTCTATTTTTGAAGTTTTTAGTGTTTTACTTGGAATATTACGGGATTCTAAATGTGATTGTGCTTGAATAAAATTGGTAACGAGAATAAAAACTAAAACCAATAATAATTTTGTCATCTCTAAACTCTTCAAGTTGTTTTTAGCATCTTTTATTAATATAAAATTTAATTCATTTTTTAATTAACATCAATAGTTAATATATTAATTAATACTTTAAAAATGAATTTATATCGTAAGCAATTTAATTTTATTTTTATCCTCATGTAAATATTTCATAATAATTATTATTCTAACAACAATTTTAAAAAAACAATTGGTTTTTCACAAATATTTTGTAGAAATTACATAATATTAATAAAAATGTTGACAAGTGTACATTTGTTTACTATATTTATTTCCATAATTTCGAACCATATTAAAATTAGTACGTCTAACAAGCGGTTGATGAAAAATTAATGGCAAACACCTCAAAAAGCACATAGATTTAAAATTAGGAAAAGGGACGGAATATGAATTCTGAGAAATTTGATGTTTCAGCATTGAAGATTAAACGTGAAGAAGAAAAAAAAGAAACATCACCATATCGAAAAAGAATGATTAGAAACAGTATAATGGGAATACTACTAATTCTTGTATTAATTGCAGCTTATTTGTTATATCCTACATTTACTGATAATTCTATTCAGGTACAAACATTTAATGTAAGTTTAAGTTTTCCCTCTTCAAACGATGCTGTTTTAACTGCAAGCGGTTACATAGTAGCTCAAAGAAAAGCTTCAGTTGCATCTAAGGGAACTGGAAGATTGTTATATTTAGGAGTTGTTGAAGGAGATGAAGTTAGAAAAGATCAGATTATTGCTCGTTTGGAAGATAGTGATATTCAAGCACAATTATTAGAAGCAAAAGCAACATTAAAACTTTATGAAGCAGAATTAAGAGATGCCGAAAAAAACTTAAATCGTCAAAAAGCTTTATTGAAAAGCGGTTCAACAACAGAAGAAATTGTTGAAAGTGCTCAAGCAAGATACGAAAAAGCTCTTGCTAATATCGAAATTGCAAATGCATCTATAAAAGGAGCTGAAGTAGCAATTGAAAATATGCTAATTCGTTCTCCTTTTGATGGAACCGTATTAGCTAAAAATGCTGATGTTGGTGAAATGGTTACTCCAATGTCTGGCAGCACTACTTCTAAATCCGCTGTAGTTACTATTGCAGATATGAAATCATTACAAGTTGAAACTGATGTTTCAGAAAGCAACATTCAAAAAATCGATATGAATCAACCATGCGATATCATTCTTGATGCATACCCAAACCAAAAATACAAAGGTTTTGTTGCTAAAATTGTTCCAACTGCAGATCGCTCAAAAGCAACAGTACTTGTTAAAGTAGGATTTTTCAACTATGACAGTAAAGTATTGCCAGAAATGAGTGCAAAAGTTAACTTTTTACTTGAAGAGAAAAAAAGTAAAGATGAAAATGATGAAAAGCCAATTATGTTAATTCCTGCTTCGGCAATTAGAGAAACCGGCAACAGAAAAGTTGTATTTACTATTTCAGATAACGCGGCTCATCAAAATATTATTACTATTGGTAGACAGTTTGGTGATATGTTTGAAGTAATATCCGGTTTGAACAATGGTGATTTAATAATCACTAATTTAAATGATCAAATAAAAGAAAAAACAAAAGTTAAAATCTAAACTAAAGGAGATTAGATGTCAACATTAATTAAAGTAGAAAATGTGTCAAAATCATACTGGAGAGATAATTTTGAAGTTCCGGTATTAAACAATATCTCTATAGATGTTAATGAAGGAGACTTTTTAGCACTTATGGGACCATCAGGTTCGGGCAAAACAACTTTATTAAATCTAATTGCCGGAATTGATAGACCTTCAAAAGGAAGTATTACTATTTCCGGAAATGATATTTCAAAACTTAATGAATCGGAACTTGCAAAATGGAGAGCAAATAATATTGGTTTTATTTTTCAATTCTATAATTTAATTCCAGTATTAACTGCTTATGAAAATGTTGAATTGCCTTTGTTATTAACAAAACTTTCAAAAGCAGAACGAAAAAAACACGTAGAATTAGCTCTTAGTTTAGTTGGACTTGCTGATAGAATGTATCACTATCCTAAACAACTATCCGGCGGTCAAGAACAGAGAGTTGCAATTGCACGTGCAATAGTAACAGATCCTATTATTTTGGTAGCTGATGAACCTACCGGAGATTTGGATAAAAATTCTGCTCATGATGTATTAAACTTATTAAGTCAATTAAACAAAGAGTTCAACAAAACAATTATTATGGTTACACATGATTCAAATGCTGCCTCTGTAGCTCATACTACAAGGCATTTGGATAAAGGCGATTTAGAATAGGAGCAAATATGAAAATACTTAAAATAGTTTTCAAAAATGCTTTTAGGCATAAACTTAGAACCATATTAACAATACTTGGAATTGCTGTTGCTGTTATTGCTTTTAACTTATTACAAACAGTTGTTACTGCTTGGCATTATGGAATTGAAGCTTCTGCTAATAACAGATTAATAACAAGGCACTCTGTTTCATTTATTTTCTCTCTTCCCTACTCATATTTGGAAAAAATTCAAAAAGTGGAAGGAGTTGAAACTGTTACTTATTCAAATTGGTTTCAAGGTGTTTATATTGATAAAGATCAATTCTTTTCAAGAATAGCCGTTGATATGAAAACAATGTTTGACGTTTATCCGGAGTATTTAATACCTAAAGAAGAATATGAAAATTTATTAAAAGAACGAAACGCTTGCGTTATTGGAATTGATTTAGCCAAACAATATAACCTTAAAATTGGCGATGTAATGACTATTGAAGGAGATATATTCCCCGGCAGATGGGATTTTGTTGTTAGAGCAATATACAAACCCAAATTTGAAACAACTGATTGTACTCAGATGTTTTTTAATTGGGATTACTTAAACCAACGAATGGAAGCCGAATCTCCGGCAAGAGCAAATGAAATTGGATGGTATATTATTAAAATAAAAGATCCAAATAACGCGGCTGAAATATCTGCTAAAATTGATGCTTTATTCAACAACTCTGTTGCAGAAACTAAAACAGAAACTGAAAGAGCTTTTGTTCAAAGTTTTATTTCAGCTTCAAGTGCAATATTTACTTCAATGAATGTAATGTCCTTTATTATTATTGGAATTATTATGTTAGTCTTAGGCAATACCATGATTATGTCGGCAAGAGAACGAACCAGAGAATATGCAGTATTTAAGACTTTAGGATTTACCGGATTCCATTTAATTGGGTTAATATTAGGTGAATCGATGGTAATTTCTTGTTTAGGTGGAGGTACCGGTCTATTACTTTCATACCCATTAATTCAGGGATTTGCTGCTGCAATTCCAAAAGCATATTTCCCTGTGTTTAAGCTTGAAGTTATTACAATTGTATTATCTGTTTCATCTGCTGTTTTAGTTGGAATAATTGCATCACTATTCCCTATTCAGCGTGCATTAACAACAAAAATTGTTGACGGTTTCCGTCACTTAGGTTAAGAGGTAAAGATGAAAATTCCATTTAAATATATTATAAGAAACTTAGCAGTAAGAAAACTTACAACAGGAATTACTATTGTTGGTATTGCATTGGTAGTATTTGTATTTGCCGCTGTTTTAATGATGGCTCATGGTGTACAAAAAACTCTTATTGCAACCGGAAGTGAGGATAACGTAATTATTACTCGTAAGGCGGCAAACGGCGAAATTAGCAGCATAATTGACGCTGAATCACAAGCTGTAATAAAAACACTCCCGTTTATTGCCCAACAAAATGATGGACAGCAAATTGTTTCAACTGAACCTGTTGTTATTATTAACTTAAATAAAAAATCAGGCGGTTTAAGCAATTTATGTGTTCGAGGCGTTTCTGAACCTGTTTTTAGTTTAAGACCTCAAGTAAAAATTACTGAGGGCAGAATTTTTAAATTTGGACTTAGAGAAATTATTGTCGGAAGCGGAGTTCAATCTACATTTTACAACACAAATATTGGCGATAAAATTAAGTTTGCAGGTGATTATTGGACAATTGTTGGTAAGTTTAACTCCGGTGGAAGTGGATTTGATTCTGAAATTTGGGGCGATTCTAAACAATTGTTGAATGCTTTTAACAGAGGAAATGCTGTTTCCAGCACAACAATTAAACTTAATAATCCTTCAAATTATCAAAATTTTATAAGAGCTTTTAATGCTGATAAACGCCTACAATATTACGAACCAAAATCTGAAAAGAAGTATTTTGAAGAACAAAGTCAGGCTTTATCAGGTTTTATAAGTATTTTGGGTACTTTTATTACTGTAATTTTTAGTTTTGGCTCTATTATTGGTGCCATGATTACAATGTATTCTGCTGTTGCAAACCGTACAGTAGAAATTGGTACTCTTAGATCATTGGGATTTAGAAGAAAAAGTATATTAGCGGCTTTTTTAATTGAATCACTTTCTATTTCAATCATTGCTGGAATATTAGGCTTGCTTATTGCTTCACTGTTGCAATTTATCACTATTTCAGCATTAAATTTCAATAGCTTTTCTGAATTGCAATTCTCATTTGCTCTTTCTGTTGATATTGTTATCTCATCATTAATTTTTGCAGTAATAATGGGCTTTTTAGGAGGTTTTTTACCATCTATTAGAGCCTCAAGATTAAAAATTGTTGATGCCTTAAGAGCTTAAATTTGACTTTCTACACAAAAAAAAGGGTGTTTTATATAAAACACCCTTTTTTTTTATTATAAAACAAGTTTAACATCTAAATTTTCAAAAAATAATTGTGATATTAACATTTGATTATTAAATTAGAACCAAATTTTTAATTATTATGCGAAATTACTAATGCTAAAAAATTTACCAATTGAAGACCTTAAGGAAGGAATGACATTTAGTAATTCAATAGTCAACAAATATGGACAAGTTTTAATTTCTTCAGGAACCCAGTTTCAAATTAGACATTTATCTCTGTTTAGAACTTGGGGTATTCAATTTGTAAGTGTTACTTGCAATGAAAACAATACGCCAAATGAAGAAGTAAATTCAGAAATAAAAGAATTAGCTGTTGAACAATTAAAAAGGCGTTTGCTTTGGGAACCTCAAAAAGAAGTGGAATTGGATATGTTTAATATGGCAATTATTCACTTAGTTAAAAGGTTATCTAACGAGCAGGAAAACAATATATGACAATTATTGAAAAGATTGAATCAGGAGTAAGCAAACTCCCTACTCTACCTACAATTTACTCCACTCTATCGGAAGCCTTATCAAATCCACGTACAACGGTTGATGATTTGGCAAAAATTATTTCTTCTGATCAGGCTTCTTCCTTAAAAGTTCTGAAAGTGGTTAACTCTCCATTTTATGGATTTTCCGGTAGAATTGATACTATTTCCAGAGCAATTTTATACTTGGGATTTAACGAAATTCATAATATTGTTTTAGCTCTTTCAATAATCAATTTATTTGCCAAAAAGAAAATCATTCACAAATTTAGACCTGTTGAATTTTGGTCGCATTCTATTGGCGTTGGAACCTCTGCCCGGTTAATTGGCGAGGCGTTAGGCGTTTCTAAATTAGAAAATTATTTTGTTGCTGGCATTTTACACGACATAGGTAAACTTGTTTTTTTTGATCAATTTCCTAAGGAATATACTGAAGTACTAAAGTATTGCGAGGATAATAAGACCACAATTTTAGAAGCTGAAAAGAAAATTTTGGGTATTGGACATGATTTTGCAGGTGAATTATTAGCTGCGAAATGGAAACTTCCTTTATCATTGCGTAATGCCATTTCAAATCATCATACTGGTTTTGTAAATGGCAGGTTAGATTTATTAGTAACTTCTGTTCATCTTGGCGATATTATAACTCGATTTCTTGATTTGGGTTTCCCAGGTGATGACTTTGTTCCTCAGCCAAATGCTAAAGTGTTTGATATGATTTTATTACCCTCTGGTTTGTTTATGAATATGAAGGATAAGTTGTTAAATAGTTATAGGGATACGGTTTCTTTATTATTGGTTGAATAATATTTTTCTGAATATATGGATTTGAACAAGTTAAACAATTCTACACATTCAAGTTTTTGGTGGCAAAAGTTTATCAATTCGATGTTTAATTTTTCGTCGAAAAGGATAATTAACGAACCACTTTCTGTTGTTATTGAAAAAGGATTAGATGTTTTTTTAGAAATTCCTTATTCTCATACTGCAGTTTACTATACAATGATTGATGGTGATTTTGTTTTTAGTAAATCAAGAACATGTTTCCCAAATTCAAACATTAACCACCAATCAATTTATGATGATTTATTAGATCAAAAAATTATTCCGTTAGTTCTTACAAGTGGAAATATTTTTTACACCAAATTAGATTGTCCCGAAGATGCATTAACAAATGTTATTATTGTTCCCCTGTTATTCTCTTCGCAAATATTGGGCGTTTGCCTTATTTATTTGACAAATGGACAAAAGAACTACGAACAGTTCTCTTTAAGTTTAATTACTTCTCATGCAAATCAATTTGCCGCAGTAATTAATAATTATAATCTTCGCAAAGAAGTAAAAAACCTTAAATCTATTAGTGCTCAAAAGGTTGCTCAAAAAACTGAAGCCACAAAACAAAAAAAACGCGAACTAAAATTAATCCTTGATTCAATAAATGTTGCTGTCTTAGTAATTGATCGTGAAACATTTGAAATAATGGATGCAAATTTTGCCACTCAAGAAATATTAAATTGTGATATAAATAAATTAATTGGCAAACCACGCACTAATTTTATTGCAAAAGATGAAGACTTAAATTGTTGGATTGAAAAATATAGTACAGGCAATTACAAAACTTTATTTCAGTCTCCCAATAATAATGTATTTAATATTCTAACTTCGCTAACTACAATTAATTATAATGATTCAACTTATTTTTTAGAAAGTTTTTCTAATATTACTGAAAATAAAATAACTGAAGAAACCTTAGATAAACATACAAACTTACTGATTGGAATTGCCAACTCTACTCAAGCATTATTAAGTTTAAACGATTTTGATTTAGCCATTAATGAATCTCTAAAAATTTTGGGGAAAGCTGCCAAAGTTGATAGAATTTTTATTTGCAAAACCCATTTTAACCCAAAACGAATACCTAATTGTTTTACTTTTGCTTATGAATGGTTAAACAAAAATATCCCTTCTTTAGTTAACTACAAAGCTGATCATAAAATTATTGCAACTGAAATTTTGCAATACTGGTATAATTATTTAGTTGAAGGGAATTCTATATTTGGTTTAACTAAAAATTTCGATCCGTTTGAAAAATTAATATTTGAAGAATACGATGTTAAATCTGTTTTAATTGTTCCAATTATTTTTAGGGATAGCTTATGGGGTATAATTGGTTTTAATGATTGTACTAAAGAAAGAATTTGGAACGAAGTAGATGAATCAATCTTAAAAGCATGTGCTTCTTCAATTAGTGGACTTATTATAAAGGATAACTATATTAAAGAGCTTGAATGTGCAAGAAACGAAGCTGAAAAATCAAATTTATTAAAGTCTCACTTTTTAGCCCAAATGTCTCACGAAATACGAACTCCTATAAGTAATATTATTAATTATCTTGGATTAGTAAAAGAAGAATTAAAAGACAAACTATCCGAAGATGTTAAAGGATATTTTAGGTCTGTTGAAGATGCTGCCGATAGAATAATTCGTACTATTGAATTATTGCTAAATATGTCAGAGCTTCAAATTGGCAGTTTTAAGGCTAACTTTAAAGAACGTGATTTAATTCAAGTACTTGAAAACTTAAAAAAGTCATTTGCAATAAAAGCTAAGGAAAATGAAATTGATTTTGAGTTGGTTTCTAATGTTGACGATTCTCTTTTAGTTTTCGATGAACATTCAGTAACTCAAATATTCTCAAATTTAATTGATAATGCTATTAAATTTACTTCTAAAGGCAAAGTTACAATTGAAGTTAATGATAACAACAAATCGCACTTAACTGTAGCTGTTAAAGATACCGGAATTGGTATTGCCGAAGAGTATATGCCAAATATATTTAAACCTTTTACTCAAGCAGAACAAGGTTATACACGCAAATTTGATGGTAACGGATTAGGATTAGCTTTAGTTAAAGAGTATTGCACAATAAATAATGCACAAATAAGTTATAAAACTTCAAAAAATGAAGGTACAAGCTTTTTTGTGAGCTTTAAGAAAAATTAAGAATTCAAAGCAATTTCGTCGGTGTTGATTTCTCAATATAGATCAATCCATCAAAATTTTCTGGGAGAATTAACGGATAAAATGGATTATTGGATTGACGTGCTCCAACTGATCGCATTTTAATTTGATTATTAAGCCAAGAGGAGTTTGAAGAAGAATTCTTTAGACTTAAAAACAAATATTGTTTTCCCAAGCTATTCAAAATCGATTCAATGCTCCCTTCTTCCGGTAAATCAGTAGAATACGCAGTCAACCCCTTTTTCCCATAAGTAGTATAACTACCATCATAATATGTAAACCCAATTGAAAATAATTTAGTTGAATATTCTTTTGCTAAAAAACCACCCATTTTATCACGCATTTTACTTACGTGTCCATTATGTGCCCAAAGGATTAACTTTGTTTTTGCGGCAAAATTTTCTTTTATCCACTTAACATTTTCTGCCATATAATAATCACGTCCAGATAGACCATTTGCAAACATTGATGCTCCTTGAACAATTATATCTGCATCTTTTATCAAATTTTTAATAGTTGTAGAATCAACAATTTTAGAATAAACCTTTTGGTTTTTAATTAAATGGTTATATAAGTTATCTGAATCTTCTTTCCATTTTGAAACTGAAATTTTATCAGGGTTAAAATATCGTCTCATTATATTTTCATACGATTCACAAATGGTTTTTTCAATTATTTTAACCGAATCTAAATATTCAGGTTCATACTTTTTAACAAATTGAACTATGTTTTTAAGTGCAACAGTTGGGGTTTGCATATCGAATCCATAAAAATCAATATTCCCCTGTTTTGAAAGGTTATAATTTTTCATCCATTCTATCATATCCAAAACTTCTTGGGTATCCCATGTCCAAAAATACAATCCCTTTAATAATACTTTAGCATTTCCAACACCGGAATGAATATATTCATTAATTGCCCTGCATTCAGGCAAATTTGCTTCAAAAGCAAAGGTGATATTTTTATTTTGTGAAGCCATGAATTTTATTAATCGATGTTTCATTTTGAAAAACTCGCTTGTTCCATGTGTACCTTCACCTAAAGCCACTATTTCGGCATCTTTAAAGAAAGGATTAAGCCCTTGTAAATCTGAAAAATCATCATTTGGATTTACACTTTTTAGCTCAATTGTATTTTTCTTAAGCTCATTTAATTCATCAGCATTAGGAATAAAAACTTTGCAAATTTCTTTAGTGAGTGCAACTCCATCAATATAAACATTTAAGCTATCAAACCAGGCAGTTCCATCTCCATTTAACAAAGCTCCAAAACAAACAGCATCTGCACCTCTGTCAATATCCATCTCAACAATATATCTTTTCCAAATTGTTGTCCCTTTTACTCCTTTTTCAGACATGTCGACCTTTTTTATTGTTGTCTGATTTGAATCTATACGTAACCAAAAGCATGCATATCCATTTGATACATTTAACGTTTTTATATACCCAGATACAGTTACATGTTTCCCTTTTACCAAATTAACCGGGAGGAACTGTCCTGCACCTGCAAAATTGCCATCACCATATTTTTTAATTGATAAACCATATTTACCGTGATAAGCATTATTTCCATCAAGATTTACTGTATAACCAATACCATCGCAAAACCAGTCTGTAGGTTTATTATTTTCGCCTATTATCTCAAAATCTAAATTGAGAAATGCATCAGCCTTATGTTTGTCATCAGATTTGCAGCTACTTATTAGAATTAATGATTCAATAAACAATCCAATTACAATTAATATAATGTATTTTCTGCCGGGGATAAACATAAACATCTCCTATTTTCACCAGAATAATCTTAATAAGAAGTTACTAATTTCAATCACCATCTTCAAGATATTTTTTAATAAAACTATTGGGAATGAGATTTTTACCTATTTAAAACAGAAAAACTTACAAAATGCTTTGTAAGTTTTTGGAGTAGCACGTATTCTTTTTGACTTTCTCGCTAACTTCCTGCAAAAATAATACCCGCTATTGTGACGGTTATTAAAATTTTTAGTGGACTATTTCCGAAAATTATGATGAATACTCCATCATAATTTATATTTCTTGTTCGCTGATTTTACTAAATAAACTTCTATTATTCCGAAGACATTAACCTATGATCATATTCCGCTTTATTTTCATATTTAATGTTCAAGTGTACAATTTTACCATTCTTTTTTCTCGCTTTTGCTAATACATTTAAATCGTTACCGGTAAAAAATGATTCAGTAAAAGGAGTTTCTTCAATAAAGTCTTCTCCCATTATATCAATTGAACAGGGAAATAATTTATCATCTTTTTGTTGGTCATCAAGGATATACGCTTTGCCCTTTCTTGTTTTTTTACTTAATTGATAAATTCCTATTTTATATTCCTTGAATTCAATGTCTTCACTGGTCCCTTTGTTTAAAATACCTGAAACACCAATTTCATTATTTTTTGATTCAATACGATATTTATTATCTACTACCACTAACGGTTGTTCTGTTTCATTATTGGCAAAAGAAACATCTATTGAAGTTAAGGTATCTCCTATTTCATCCCACAATTCTAACATTTCAACATAACTGCTGCATGCCCCTTGGATAATTTTGTCATTGAGTTTTTCATCAATACTTATTGTTTCCCCAATTCTATCTGTGATCATTTTAAATATTGTATTTTCTTGTGGAGAATTTGAAAGTGTCGAGATATCATTATGAATTTCGCTTAATATTAATTTATTATAATTATAATAAACTTCCTGTACATACTCTGTAGATTTAAATAATTCATTTTTACAATTTTCTTTCTTTTGTATATCGAGATTTAGTTTTATTTTGAAACTTGAAGGTTGAAAAGCTTCAATATAACTATTCACTTGATATTGATACAAATCTTCAAGAATTTTCGAACCAGAGTTTATTATTGAATAAAATTTCTCCTCAATATACTTTAAATATCTTAATGGAATCTGATGCAGCGAATCTTTTGGTTTTAATGTTATATATAAAGTATCATAATTCTTTTCCTCTTCAGGACAGTATGAATCCTCATCAGGCAAATATACAAAAGGCAAGGATTCCAAATCCAATTTATAGATAACAAAACCTTCCTTCTGATATATGGTATCAACAATATAAATTTTATTATAGTGTTTTTTGAACAATTCCAGTAAAGTTATTTTATTGTTTAGGAATTGACTTAACTCTTCCTTAGTTACCATAATATGGGAATGTCTATTGATACCATTTTCAACATCTTCATCAACAGCTGCCCCTATAATATATGAGTCATATTCATTTTGCCCATAATATAATATCGGTTCATCATAATATAATAAAACGTTCAAGTTTTTCGTAATTATGATAATATCATCTTTTGTCATCAATTTACAATCAATATTTTCCATGTCTAACTCAACTTACTGCTTTTAGATTTTCATTTTCAATCAAATTGGTAGATTGTACTACAATATAACTAATTTCAAATTCATCAGATTGAAAAAAATAACAATGATTATTTTTTTCTCCTTTGCAAGTCATTATTTTGCCAGCATCTTTCTTAAACTTAAAAATTATATAATACACCTTGCGTTTATTCGTTGAGCCATCGTTGAATCCAATTTTTGAGGAAGACCCATATTTAGTTATACTTAAATAAAATTTTTCAATTTTATCAATATTATTATTAAGCATATGTATCGAATTCGCTATAGCTTTTAAATATTTTAATTCCCCTCCCTCTTTGAACTCAATATTATTTTTATCGGGAAATTTAAAATCTGAAGTGCCTAATATTTTTTTATTTATTTTCCTTGTATAAGTATTTTCAGTATCCTCATAAAGTTCTGCTGGAATAGAGATACTATATGCTTTTATCTTTTCGATTAACTTTGTAAACTCCATCTATCTCTCATAGTTTGTGGTTTAAATGTATATTCGGTCTTTATTTGCTAAAATTTTTGTTATGAACTTATTTATTATTAATAAAATTTCATCTTTAATCCAAAGTGTTTAAGTGATTTATATTTTAAATTATTATATACAGCTAAGTAAATCATAAACAACTCTATTATCTTTTATTATTTTCATAAGTTTTTCAAAATCTTCCTGAAATTCAGGTTTTATTTTATAGAATATTTGCTCTTTCGTTCTTGGACTACCATTAAGTAATTTCTCTATGATGTTTGGATCATATTTATTTATTGCTTCAATCAATTTTATTCTTGACCAGCCGTTTTTAATTTCAATTTTATTGTTGGTTGCTACTTCCAAAAGTTCTTTTTTATCAAAATAATTTTCTAATTGAATATCCACTATTTTATATTCAAAATCCAGGAAATCTGATCTTAATAGTTCATTAGTCGTCTTTTCGGGTAGAACACCTAATCTTAATGCTTTATACTTCCAACAGCTTTTAAGATCTTCGTTATTATCCCATATTTGAGATAAATACAAATGAATTCTTGCACCAATGGATAATTTATTGTATCTCTCAATAAAAATAGGTGAAGGTAAATCTGTATTCAATATGAAATTGTTATTAGGTAAAGGAATATTATTTTTTTCTTTTATATACTTAGCTGGCCTTTTTAGCACTTTATCAAAAAGTTTTTCTCCGTTAATGTTTATTCTATAACATGCCAATGCAGTCGACATAAAATCCAAATACTGATTACTCTCATCAATTAATGATTCGTCAGAATACATTATTGATTTGTATATTGCCATCCACAATGCTTTCATTTCTATAAAACCAAGGTCATTTTCAAATGAAATATAATCGTAATATTTTTTATTTTTAACATCGTTTAATGCATTATAAGTCCAGTAGTAATCTCTTGCTTGTATATTCGGTGGTATATTTTTTTTCAAAAGAATTGTTTCGATTATTCCGTTATCATAATATGAAATTCCATCCATCGCCCTTGTTATAGATATGTAATCTTTATTAAGAAGTCTTTCCTTTATAAAATCGACTAATTCAAAATTTGGTATTAGCCAGTTTTCCGGATAATCGGAATTTATTAAAGGGAATTTTTTATTATCCTTACCGCATATTTCTTTTAATAATTTTTCAACAGGATCATTATCGTCATCTGGCCAGTTTATTTTACTTGGTGGCTTATAATCTTCAGGTACTTTTTGAGTAGTTGAAGATTCAATAAGTTCTACAGATACATTAAACTGTAAGTCGCCAACTAATTCATTTACATCATCAGTATTTCTTGTTGTATCTGATTTTTTAAATATATTCTTTATTACTGTTAATATTCCCATATACAATTCACTAATTTATCTTCCTCTCTTCTTTCCATGCCATAATATTAGTTAATAATATAAACATATTATTAATCACACTATTTGAGCTATTATTCCAATTTGTGGGATTATATTGGAAGTGATTTTTATTTTTCCATTAATTGTCGAATCAATTGGAATATATTGACCAGTAATCGTTTTTAATTTATTTATCAGTTCAACATTCTCTTTATTGAATCCTTCATTTTTTTGATTAGAAATGTCAGTAAATTCACTTATAGTTAATTGGTTTATCCCTTCCAAAACTTTTATTTCGTTAATTATTATGTCCTTTTTAGTTATGTTAGTTATATCACAATTTAGATAATACTCAACCGTATTTTGACTTACTATTAATTCAAAATCATTTATTCTTATTAATATTTTTGCCTTTCCATCATTCAGTAACATAGTTGTATCTTCATTTTTGGCAAACAATATTTTGGATAAATCGCACGAAAAATTAAATACATCTTTTTTAGCATCATCTTTTTCTGGGTTTTCTAAGGTTTGTATCGGATTTATTGCAGCTATTACCAAGACACCTATTATTCCCAGAAAGAAACCGAAAAAGAATCCAAGAACTGCTCTTCCTCTTTTTTCTCCAATTATTAACCCTGCAATAGCTGAGACTACTGTATAAATTATTATTCCCAAATAATTTTCCATTATTTCTCCTCAATTGATATTATTGCTTTCTTAAAATCTTTTTCTGTTATTATTTGAACTGGGATATCTTTTCTTTGCAATTCTACACCTTTACAAATTTTTGTCCCATATTTACCATGTCTCCATGCTTCACTACCCAACGCTCCTACAATAATATAATCTGTTTCATTTGTAACTTTTTCTTGGTAATATCCACCATATTGGTAAATCTTATTTACCGCTAAATCTCGTCGTTGGTCTATAAATTGCCCTGTTATAACAAATCTTTTCATTGGGAATTCGATTAATGGAGATAATGTAAAAATATCACTTCTTACTACATCACCTTGAGGTTCATCAGCTATTGATATTAAAAGCTCTAATAATTGATTTCTTTCTTCTTTCGATACTTGCCCATCTGCTGTAATACTTTGAAATAGTTCTTTTAACTTATCTAATGGATCTTGTATCAAATATTCATCATTTGCCAATAACCATTCATTGAGGAATTGAAATTCCAAATCTGATATAATACCATCATAAACAATTAATGCAGCTATACCATTAATATTATCAATTTTTTCGCGTATCTTATTGTTAATATTAAAAAGTTTGTTTTTGTTATCATCTATTCCTTTCATATTAACTCCTTTTAATTCCCGCCATGCGAAGAACAGTAACCATTAGGTGAATAAGTCATTCTTTTGCATTGTCTGTGCTTTTTTGTTATGGCTTTGCATTGAACAGATACTGACCTTCTTTCAGATGAATAATTGTTTGACTCTGTTTGGCATGCACATATCATTGCTGCTAAAAACACTAAAAGTAGTAATCTTTTTTTGACCATATTCTTTCTCCACAACACACCAATAGACTTTACAGAAGTGTTGATAAATGTAAAACGCCTAATTATAGGCACCATTTTTTGGTTTTACGAATAAAAATAATAGTATTACCACAACAATTATAACAACATAGCTATAACTTACCAGATAAAGTTGTTACCAGAATGGTTTAAAATATAAAAAGAATTTATATTTCCCAAGACTTTTTCAAAATTATTTTTGCCTTTTTAAAACAGAAAAACTTACAAAGCATGTTTGTAAGTTTTTGGAGTAGCGCGTACGGGTTTCGAACCCGTGATCTCCGCCTTGAGAGGGCGATGTCCTAAACCACTAGACGAACGCGCCATTAAATAAAAAATAGGATAACTATTTAATAAAAATTTCATTTAATAACAAACAAAATTTAAAAAGATAGTTGATTCATATTAGCCTGAGCTTGCTTAAATATTGCCCCCATGATCTTTTTATTGTTTCTAATGAAATCAAATTTAAGGAGCTTTTCTACAACAAACGGCATGGTAATAATATTACGATTAGTCTCTTTTAATGTTGATTTACTAATTGAACCATATTCTGCTAATTCTGATCCAGCTTGAATAATCATTTTATGTATTTTAACAATTGTCGGAAATTGCTTTTCTTTTTCTTTATCTTTTCCGTGCCCACTTAGCTTTCCAAGTTTTCTATTTATTGAACCAATAATTGGAGCATCTAAAAACTTTGAGAAAGTATTAAAGTAGAATAAAACACTCTTAAATGTTGCATCTTCAATATTATCTTGGCAAGTAACTAATAAAAACGGTTTGGATACAAGTTCTTTATTGATGTGATGAAAAAACAATCCTTTTTCAGAAATTGTATGAATAGAAGAATCAGCTGTCGAAGTAATTCTATCTAAAAACGTTTTCATCAAACCGGTCATATTGAAAATATAAATTGGTGTAGCATAAATTAAAATATCAGCTTCTTTCATTACATTAAATATTTCTTCAACATCGTCATCATAAACACATTTTAAGTAATGTTTTTCTGTATGACAAGCTCTACAGGCTTTACAAGGATTAATCTTATAATCTGCCAAAATAATCGTTTCAAACGAAGCTCCTTTGGCAATTGCCCCCTCCGCTATTAAGTTCAATAAAAATTGAGTATAACCTTTTTTACCCCTATGACTACCATTAATTGCAACAATTTTCATACATAATCCAAATATTTATAATACTACAATTTAACAATTTTTACAGTTTTTAGACTTCTTTAACAATTATTAACATTAATTTAACAATAATAAATAGTTCCTCACGCAACCTTTTCTTAATTGCCACCGTCTTAATATTAAACGACAAAAACAAAAAAGGATAAAAAAATGAAAACCTACATCACATACATCGCAATGTTTATTCTTATTACAGCTGCTTCGGTTATTAATGCAAAATCATTCAAAACAAATTCAAACAAAATTTTAGTCGAAACCCAGCTACTAAATAATCTTAATTCCAATATTGAAGGACTTAAAGTAAATTCAATTCAAGTATTAGGTGAAATTAAATCAGAAAAATCTGTCTTATCATTAATGGAATCATTAAAATCAGACAAAAGCGAGTCAATTAGAATTTCATCGGCACAATCATTGTATAAAATTGGGGATGCACGTGGAATTTACGCTATACAACAATCGGCAAAATTTGATGATAGTAAAAGAGTAAGAGAAGTTTGTAAAAATATCTATAACGAAACTTTGAAAAAATAGCTATTAATTAGAGAATTAAATCTTTTCTGCCCCATTCGGTAAGTTTTGATTTAATAAAGTTGATAATATGTTCATTTTCTTCAGCTCCATTACCTTCAACTTTAAAAGGCTTACCGAAGGCAATTTTAACTTCCTTAGTAGGATCAATTTTACCAAATTCTTTTACTATTTTTCCATTCCCCCATGCATCAGTTAATACCGCCATTGGAGTAACTGTTACATTATTTTTTTTGGCTAATTTCACTCCTAAGGTGTTAAATCCATCAGTATCAAATTGAGCACTTCTGGTTTTTTGAGGGAAAAGAATAATTGACTTTCCAGACTGCAATCGATCCGCCCCTTCAGTTAAAACATGAACTAAATCTTCACGTGGATTCTTTCTACCAACAACAATTGGTTCGCGAGCTGAAATAAGATGTTTAAAAACAGGATATTCAACCAATTCTTGTTTTACAACATAAAGTACAGGCTTTACGGGCTCAATTATAGCAACCGGTACCATTGTTTCAAGAGTACCCATATGATTACTAATAAATATTGTAGGCTCCAAGTACTCACGTATATATTGCATCCCGGAAAAGTGCATTTTAACACCTACACCTTCTAATGCATGCATAATATCAAAAGCAGATTCAGCCCATCTTTCATTATTATATAATCCTAATTTGCCTAAATTAGAACCATGAATAACAATACGAGCTAATTTTATAAAAAATTTTAATGAAGGGAAAAGTGGGATATTTTTAGGAATTTCAACCCGAGTTCGGTATTCATCATTTGAAGAGAAAATCTCATTATGTAGTTTACAACCCATAGTATTAAATTTATTAAAATGAGATTATTTTGTGGCAAAAAGTTGTGACCCCAAGGGGATTCGAACCCCTGTTACCGCCGTGAAAGGGCGAGGTCCTAACCATTAGACGATGGGGCCAGTAACATAAAACAAATAATGATATGAAAATAAAAACAAGTGACCCCAAGGGGATTCGAACCCCTGTTACCGCCGTGAAAGGGCGAGGTCCTAACCATTAGACGATGGGGCCAATTGGTTTTAAAAATATGAAGGGTGAATAATGGGACTCGAACCCATGACCTTCTGGGCCACAACCAGATACTCTAACCAACTGAGCTATATTCACCATACATAAAGTACGCCAAAGTGGACTCGAACCACTAACCTACAGCTTAGAAGGCTGTTGCTCTATCCAATTGAGCTATTGGCGCTCATATCAAAATTTTTAAGAACAAAGGGAATTTTGGTCGGGGCAGCAGGATTCGAACCTGCGACCTCCTGCTCCCAAAGCAGGCGCGCTAGCCGGGCTACGCTATGCCCCGAATTCAAATATCAAGGACTTCTAAATTAATCTTTTTTTTTTGAAATGTCAACCATTATTTTAACTTTTTTTTATAATTTTTATTTCTTTATATTATCTATATGAAATTTTCACTTTTTATTACCAATAAATACGTAAGATCGAAACGAGAATCGAAATTCTTATCTCTCGTTTCTGTTATTTCTATTCTCGGCATTGGGCTCGGGGTGGCGGTTGTTATTATTGCTTTATCGATATTACAAGGATTTGACGAAACCGTTAGAGATAAAATTGTTAAATTAAACTCTCATCTACAAATTACTACTTTTGGACGTAGAAATATTTCTTATAATGAAGATTTAATTCGTTTAACTAAAACCAAATTAGGTGCCGATTTTAATTCGATGTCTCCTTATCTTTCAAAAGAAGCAATTATTAAGTCAAAAGCTTTATCTGAAGGTATAGTAATTTACGGCATTAACCCAACAAACGATAATTCTGAAATTAAAAGTTTTCTAAAATCGGGAAACTACTCCTTTGTTACTTCTACCGGTCTGCCCGGATTATTAATTGGGAAAAAACTTGCCCAAAAACTTTTTGTTAAAGTTGGTGATAAAGTTACTGTTTTTACTTTAAGATTAGATTCTCCCCCATCCGAAGCAAATCCTCCTGCAATTGAACAATTTACTGTAACAGGAATTTATGAATCAGGAATGGCTGAATATGATGACATAAATTGTTATGTTGATATTAAAGATGCTAACAATTTATTAGGTTACACTAATTTGGTTACAGGTTATAATATTAAGTTAAATTCTGTTGCCAAAATTGATAGCTTTGAAGTATTAATGCAAGATGAGTTAGGTTATCCTTATTATGTTCGCTCCATTTATAAAGTCCACCAAAATATTTTTACTTGGTTGGATTTACAAAAAGAACCGGTTCCAATTGTTCTTGGGTTAATTATTATTGTTGCTGTGTTTAACATTGTTGGCACTTTATTAATGATTGTGCTTGAAAAAACAGGGGCAATAGGAATTTTAAAATCACTTGGAGCATCAAACAAACAAGTTATTCAAATATTTTTATTTCAAGGATTTTATTTGGGTATCTACGGTTTAATTTTCGGGAACATATTTGCATTAAGTTTAAGCTTTATTCAAAAGTATTTTGAAGTTATTTCGCTACCAAGCTCAATTTATTTTATTTCAAGCGTTCCAATTGCAATTAATCCATTTCATTATTTAATGGTATCAGGTATAACTATTGTTTTGTGCCTAATAACATCAATATTGCCAAGTTATATCGCCTCAAAAATTCGCCCAATTTCAGCAATAAGGTTTGAGTAGATTATGTTTGAATATTTTATTGCTAAGCGGTATTTAAGATCAAAGCATAAACTGAATTTTATTACAATTATTTCAATCCTTTCCACAATTGGAATAACTATTGGAGTAGCTGCTTTAGTAATTGTTTTATCTGTATTTAATGGATTTGGAGGATTGGTTAAATCTATTCTTATAAATGTCGATCCGCATGTAAAGGTTAGTATTATTTCAACCGAAGGAGCAAAGCAGCTTGAAAAATTAGAAGGATTTTTGAAATTTGAAGATGGAATTAAATATTATCACCCTGTTATTGAAGGCAAAGTTATTATTTCGGCTAAAAAATCATATCAAATATTAAACTTAAAAGGAATTGATTCAAACTTAGTGAAAAACGGCTGGGGTCTAAAAAACAAAATTGTTATTGGCAAACTAAATTTATTTAATAATACAAATTACCCAGAAGTAACTATCGGATTATCTAAAGCTTTAAAACTTTCAACCCACATTGGTGATACAATTACTATTACATCAATTAATAATTTAGAAAAGTCGTTGGTTAATTATACAATTCCAAAAACAAAAAAATTTATTGTTGGCTCGATATTTGAGTCGAACAATCAAGATTTTGATGATACTTACTTTTTTACTTCCTTAAACGCAGCTCAATCACTATTTAATTATAAACACAAATTAAGTGGTTATGAAATATATCTTAATGATTTTGAAGATGCCGAAAGTATTAAAAGTAATTTGGAAAGCAAATTGGATAACAACAATTTTGCCGTTGAAACATGGTATGATTTACACAAAGATTTGTATAATGTAATGACTCTTGAACGCTGGGCTGCATATTTATTACTTTGTTTGATTATTGCAATAGCATCATTCAATATTTTGGCATCATTAACCATGAGCGTAATTGAGAAGAAAAAAGATATTGGCGTTTTGCGTTCAATGGGAGTTAATGATAACTCAATATTAAAAATATTTATGTTTGAAGGAATTTTAGTTGGTATAATTGGTACTATTGCCGGTTTATTATTAGGTCTGTTTGTTTGTTATTTACAAATGGAGTATAAGTTTTATCCAATGGATTCAACAAAGTATATCATTGATGCTCTCCCTTTGGAAATAAAAATTTCAGACTTATTTGCAATTGGGTTTATGTCATTATTTTTATCATTTTTGGCATCACTTTATCCGGCTAAGAGAGCAGTAAAAATTTCAATTTTAGAATCGATTAAATGGGAATAGGTTATGGATTATATCTTATCAGCTTCAAATATTCATAAATCCTTTAATAAAAGTGAAAATAAAGTGTTAAAAATTCTTAACAACATCTCCTTGCAATTAGCAAGAAATAAGATTACTGTAATAGTTGGTGCAAGCGGAGCCGGCAAAAGTACTCTACTTCACATACTTGGAGGATTGGACAAACCTGATAAGGGAGATGTAACAATTAACAACACCCACTTATTTAATCTTGATGATAAAAGCCTTTCTAAGTTTAGAAATAAAAATATTGGATTTATATTTCAATTCCACCACTTATTACCAGAATTTACTGCAGTTGAAAATATTGCAATTGCCCAAATGATTAATGGTACATCACATAATAAAGCTATAAAAAGGGCTGAAGAGTTATTAGAATCTTTAGGTTTAGCTGAAAGAAGGAATCACAAACCGGCTGAGCTTTCCGGTGGCGAACAACAAAGAATTGCAGTTGCACGTGCTATGGCTAATAATCCAGAAATAATTTTTGCTGATGAACCTACAGGAAACTTGGATTCTGCAAATAGTGAAATTATGCATAAAATATTTATTGATCTAAAAACAAAAAATAACAGAACTTTGTTAATTGTTACTCATAACCCAGAACTCGTTAAAATTGCTGACAATGTTGTAGAAATGAAAGATGGTCAAATCATTTCGTTAAGAAACAACACAGATTAATCCTTTTAAGTACTCAGATTCTGGGAATGTTGTAAGTATTGGGTGATCTACTCCTTGGTAAATGGATTTAATTATCCTTACTTCCCTGCCCGAATCAAAAGCAGCACCATTAATTATTTTGTTAAACAATTCTTTTTCAATGTGCCCCGAACAAGAAAACGTGAATAGTATTCCGTTTTTATTTAACAATTTCATAGCTAACAAATTAACATCTTTATACGCCCGGCTGGCTTTGTTTACTTGAGATACTGACTCTGCAAATTTAGGTGGATCAAGCACTATTACATCAAATTTTTTTTCCGAATCTCTATATTTTCGTAAAAGAGTAAAAACATCTTCTGATTCAAAGGAAATATTATTTAACTCCAATAAATTTAATTCAACATTCTTTTTTGCTAATTGGTTGCATCCATCATTAGACTCAATATTAACAACAGATTTAGCTCCGGCTTTTAACGCATAAATTCCAAAACCACCAGTATATGCAAAACAGTTCAAAACAGTTTTACCCTCAACATATTTCATCAGTTCAAAACGATTTTCACGTTGATCTAAATAATATCCGGTTTTATGTCCGTTAATTATATCAACATAATATTTTATATCGTTTTCTATTATTTCAACGTACCCGTTTGGTTCTTTCCCAAACAATAACCCTTTAATTGGTTCTAAACCTTCTTTTTTACGCACATCGCTATCCGAACGTTCATACACACATTTAGGGTTAAATATTTCTGTAACAGCCGTAACAATCTGATCCTTAAAGTATTCACTACCGGAAGATAAAAATTGGCAGACATAATAATCGGCATATTTATCCAAAATAAAACCGGGTATTCCATCAGCTTCACCATAAATAACTCTATAAGCATTGGTGCTCCCGTTTATCAACTTTTCTCTAATCTGCGAAGCATTTTTTATCTTTTCACAAAAAAATGAATGAGTAAAAGCGTCCTCTCCAAATGTCCACATTCTAACACTAATTTGAGATCGCGAGGAAAAACTGCCAATTCCCAATATTTCATTATTAGCACTTTTAATATAAACCGGTTCACCATTTACAGGATTTCCTTTAAATCTCTGCAAAGCTCCAGAAAATATCCATGGGTGCTTAAATAAAATGTTCTTTTCTCGTCCTTTGTTTAGATATATTTCGTTTTTTATGTTAAAAATTGAATTTGTCAATTATGCTTCTCCGGTGTAATAATTTAATTTTAATAATAAATATAAATAGTTAAATTAACTATTTAAAATAAAACTTTTTGTTATATTGCAAAAAAATAATTAATTTTAATAAATTGTACTAAATCAGGCTATTGATAATGACCCCATTATTGCTGTTGTTGGTAATTTTTCTTGTTGGATACTTGATTACTCATCTATTCGTTCAACATATTAGAAAATCTCAATACATGCTTATTGGATTAGAATACATTTTTTTGGGGCTGTTAATAAGCCCGTCACTAACAAACTGGCTAAATGCTTCTTGGCAGTTTTCAATACCACAGTTAATTACTCCCGAAGTTTCAACTCAATTGAAGCCCGGTGTATTATTGGTTATTGGAGTTTTAGGGTTTATTACCGGCTTAAATTTTAAATTTAAGTATTTGTTTGTATGTAAAAAACCCGATTGGTTATTAACTTTTTTTGAAATATTATTTTCTTATTTAATAATTGGCGGAATATCATTTGGGTTATTATACTATTTCTTTTTTGACGGAAATAATTTATTCACACTTATCAATTCTGCCTGTATGCTTTCAATTGCCGGAGTAATAACATCTCATTCTTTTATTAAAAATATTTCTGAAAAGTATAATCTATCCGGGGTACTTTCACAAACATTTTATAATAATTCATTTTTGAATATAAACTTTGGCATACTATTATATGGATTTCTATATGGTATTTTTCATCAATCAACCTCAACAATTGTAAAATTTACTCCTGTTGAATGGGTTGTAGTAAGTATTTTCTTTTCTTCTATTATGGGATTACTATTCTTTTTGTTTTTGGGAAACGAAAAAGATGAAAGTAAAATTTATTTAGCAATTCTTGGTATTATTATTTTTTCGTCGGGGGCTGCTTACATATTAAACTTTTCTCCACTTTACATAAATTTTATTATTGGTGCAATTTTAACCAATGTTTCAAAGATTGGTGGTACAATATTAGACGTTTTAAAAAAAATCACTCAACCTATCAGCGTCTTAGTGGCAATTTTTGCCGGAGTGTTTTGGGTACCGTCTACATTTCTATTAACTGCTATTGCAATTTTGTTATTTGCATTATTAAGGATTTTAGCAAAAGCAACCGCCGGTTTTATGTCATATGCAGCTTTACGCGGTGAATATTATTTACCAAAAGTTACAGGATTGGGATTGCTTTCAACCGACGTAGTTATCTGTGCAATGGTTGTAGAATATGGATTTCTATTTGATAATAATATAACTCATACTATTTTAAGTGCAATTTTTGCTTCTGTAATAATTTTTAATTTTTATGGTTTTTATAAAGCTAAAAATTTGCTAATTGATTTTGACGACATTAAGAATAAAAACTTATGATACGTTTTTCGAGAAGAATTTTAGTAATTTTAATACTCTATTCAATTCTACTATTTGTAGGTAACCTGCAAATTGGTAAAGAATACGAGTTAATTAATGTGTTAGCAAAACTTGGTTTTATCATCCTATCTGCTTTTACATTGGGAGAAATAACTCATTCATTAAATATTACACATGTTTTTGGTTATTTATTATCAGGGATAATTTTTGGTCCGTATTTATTTCAACATTCTTTTTTCACCCCTATTATTTCATCAAACGTACATAATAAATTAAGTTTAATAAATAACATTGCAATTGGCTTTTTAGCCTTTGCAATCGGCTTTCACCTGAAACGAAAAGATACAATAGTACATACTAAAGCTATTTTAATAAATTTAAGTATTTCATTTTTTACATTCATAAGTATTGCAGCCCCTGTAATATTTTTTACTTCTATTTATTTCTTAAACCTTTCATTAGTACCTCTTTACTTAATAGTAATTGGTGTACTATTTATTGCTGTAAATTTAATAAACTCTTCATTAGAATTTAACAGCGTTTTAATTGATGAAACTGACTTTAACAACGACCAAAAAATGTTTTTGCGTTATTTAACAGTTTCAAAAGAGTTATTTGTTATATTAATAATATCTACCCTCTTATTCGGTTATTCTTATTTTGCAAACAACAATAAAACCTTATCAATATCTGTATTCTATTTTTCTTCAATTGGATATTCAATTTTATTTGGTCTATTTTTGGGTTTAATTGGATTAATTTATGTAAAATATATTAAAGTAGAATTCATAATATTTACAATTACTTTTATTATTATTGGTAGTGAAGTTGCAAAATTATTTGAATTGAATACCTTAGTAGTGTTTTTTATTGCCGGTGCAACAATCAATCGTTTTACAACAAAAACTCAAGATTTGATTACTTCATTTCAAACAGTCGCTTCACCATTAGCTGTAATATTTTTTTCGTTATTCATTTCCGAATTCAACTTTTTCAAGAATCCTGATATTATCTTTGCCGCATTAATTATTAGTGGATTAAGGATACTTTTAACTTTTATTTCATACAAACTTTCAGCCAATTTATCTGTTATTCCTAACGGAACTAATAAATATGGGTGGTATTCTTTTCTTTCATTAGGCACTACTCCTATATTTATTGCAGCAATATTTAGCTCACAAATTCCTGCATTTTCTCCTTTTGTCGAGTTACTTTTTGCAATTGTATTTATTAATGCGTTAATCAATCCACTCTTATTTAAGTTAGGTGCTTCTAAAACTATTAAAATTAACAACTTAAATGGACCTGAAAACAACCCCGTTGAAGGTGATGAACCATTAACAAAATTATCTGCTGCACAAAAAAAAGAAACAAAATTTGTTGAGCCAAATATTAAAAACTCCAAAATAAACAAGTCGCTCTTTCAAATTTTATTCAAATTGAATGATATTTTCCGAGAATTTGAAAAAAAATTCATTACAAATAGAAGCGAAGAATCTCTTGAGCTTGTTATAGAAATTATTGAACATTATAGCGAAGAGTATAATAAACTAAAAAAAGCACTTATTCAACCAAAAGCAGCTCCGTCTGCTATTAGAAACGCTATTCTTAAATCTGAAGAGTCTACTTCCGAATGGTATATAAATTTTATCGATAAACGTAAATCGATAGAAAAAAACATTCTCAATCTTGAACCTTTAATTAGACAGATTTTCCACTCCTTAACTGATTTAACAGAAGGATTACAAACTGATGTTATAGTTGACTTAAGCGAAAATAACTTTATACTATCAGAGGGAAACTCTTTAAAGCTTAAAATTACTAAACTTTGGTTTCAAACTAAATACAAGCTAATTAAGCCAATCAAAAAGACGTATTCAATTAATATTACTCTCCCTTATAAAAACTTAGTTAAGTTCTATTTATTGGGTCAATCTTCAAATGAAATCTTAGAGACTGTTAATTTGGTAGGAATTGAAAGATTAACCGCTTTGCGACAAATTAAACGTCTTTATAATGATCATTTATCAAACCTAAACGAACTTATTAAATTGCTGAATGAGGAAAAGGACAATGTAGCTTTTTCTGTATTAATATTTGAAAAGTTTGAAGAACAGCATAAACAGTTTATCAATGAAATAAATTTAATTCAAACCGAAATAAACGAGACAAGCAATCAAATAAGCAACAGACTTCAGTACGCTTTAGCAAATCCTTTTAATAGACTTGTTGCAAGTATTGACAACATAATAAATCTCAATACTCCCCCGGTTCATTACAAGTTTTCCAAAATATTCGCCAAAAGTGAAAAAGCCCGCGAGTTAGCCTTAGATACCATAAGATATTGGATTAACTATTATTTAGGTTATTTAGGCTTTTTTAAAAAAGAAGCCGTCATCAATAAACTTAAAATCGAATTAACTGAAGTTGTTAATACTTCACTTGGCGAAATTTCTGATGAAATAAATGAAAAACTTAGAAATTTAATTAACAGCATTGGTTCAAAAATCCGTTCATTAAACGAAAAAATATCGGCTCCCGATGCTAACATCAATACAATCATTTATTCTGCCAACAGAGAATTGTTAAAAGAATCAATTACTATTAACCTAAATAATCTTGAATATATCAGAAAAAGTAAAAAATTTAATTTATTAATTGAAAACTTAATTAAGAGTTTTTCTTTAATATCTACAAATCTGCCAAAAAAAATATTATTATTGGAAGAATCTGACCTGCAAATAAATGATAGACTTCCAAAATTTATGGAGTTAAAACAAATAAACATTTTTGAAGCTTCAAAAGAATTACTCGAGCACAAACTACCACGAGAAATTGGTGAAGTTAATGAACTACTATTAAATTATGTTAATTTAACAATTCTTGAAATAAAGAATATTTATTCCATTGCCGAGTATCATATTTTAACCGCTCAAAAGGAAATTGAACGGTCAGATTTGGTAAATACGGATTTGGCTTTTGAAATTATTCAGTCTCTGTTCGACAAACTTAAAATTAAAATTGACTCGCTAACCAATGAAGTTACTCACTTAGATCATAACTTAACCAATAAAATTAATGAAAAAGTTGGTATTGTAATTTCCGATATTGATGAAGTTGTTAATCACATTATCAAAAACAGAACTAATTCTATTTTAAGTACAGATTTATCGAGTAGAAATTTAAAATATAGTATTATTACTAATTATTATTTATTTATTCAGTATATTAAAAACATAGCTATTTTTATAAAGAAAACCTACAAAAATTACTTTAAAAACTACTTTGAACAATTTCTTTATAGAATTGGAATAAAAGAATTCCGTGAAGAAAACATCACAACTGGTACAATATTTTCAAATGAAGATAAATTAAAGACGCTCCCCTTTATTTATAGAAAACTTTTTGATGGTACTCCGCTTGAATCGTCTGATTTTTTTATTGGACGTGAAAAATTCATTGAGATGATCAAGATTTCATTAACTAATTATTTTGAAAATAAACCATCTTCTATTTTAATTGTTGGCGAACCGGGAAGCGGTAAAAGAAGTCTAATTAATACAATAAAAAATATTGTACTAAAAGATTTGGATTTTACTCATCATCAATTTATTGATGCAATAATTAACGAAGATGAAATATTAGAAATATTTTCCAATTTGCTGGGATTTACTAAAAGACTATCGTATCAAGAGTTAATTATTGAACTTAATGATAAGTCAAACAAAAGAATCTTTATTTTTGAAAATATTGGGAAGCTCTTTTTACGTAAATTTAATGGTTATGAAGCAATAAAACTTTTTCAAAATATTATATCACAAACTCAAAATAATGTTTTATGGATATGTAGTGTTGGAAAATATCCTTGGGATTTTTATAGTAACAATTTTAATTTAGGAAATATTTTTACACAAAAAATTTATACAAACTCATTACATCAAAAAGATATAAAAACAATTGTAATGAGCAGACATAACGCTACCGGTTTTGATGTAATGTTTAAACCAAACGATTTTAGAAGATTTAAGAATAAAATATTTAAAGTTAAATCAAACGAGATTGAGCAGAAAAAACTTTCTGATGAATTTTTTGCTAAATTAGAAGAATACTCTGAAGGAAATATAACTTCAGCTATGTATTATTGGTTGCAATCTATTGAGGAAATAAATAACAATAGGTTATTTATGCGTCCACCGCAAAGAATTTTGTTAACAACTTTTGAAAAATTTGATACAGTTTATTTAATAATTCTATCAACAATTTTTAGACATGGTTGGATTGCCGACACCGAGTTAAGCGAAATAATTAACTTACCTTTAGAAGAGACTAAAAACAGAGTTGAATATTTAGCCAACCTCGATCTTATTTACCACGATCAAATTGATCTTGATTCTAATAGATATTTTATTAATAAGTTTGTTTTTAAAATAATCGAAATTGAACTAACAAAGAGAAACATGCTATAATGATTAAACGAAAAGTTATTTTTATATTTGCCTTATTATGTTTTTCATCAATTTTTGCACAGATTGATTCTTCTGCAAAGTTTTCTTCTTTGGTCGATTCTTCTAATGTTGTTATTGACTCTGTTAAAATTGATTCAATTAGTATACAAAAAAACAACACTACTATCAGTAGTGTTGTAAAAAAAATTGATACTATTAATATTCCATTATTTTCCTATAAAAACATGAGCAGCCAAGATAATGGTTTAAATTTGGAATCGATAAATATTCTTAAGTTTATTAACTATTGGACAATAATTAGAATTATTCTACTATTAATTTTCGGCTTAATATTAAATAGAATTATTGATACAGTAAGGAAAAATAAAAAAGTTAAAACATCAATTCCCTTTTTATTTATTTTTATAACCTCTTTAAAAGTACTTTTATGGATTACCATAGGCTATTTATTATTATCCCAAATCTTTAGTAAAACAACTGAATTTATTTTAATATTTATAATAATTGTTGTCGTTTTTGTTGGTATTTCATTACTTGATTTGTTAAAAAATTTAACCGGTGGATTTTATCTTTCAATTAAAATTCCTTTTGAAAAAGGTGATTATATAGCAATACAAAACTACTCCGGTATTGTTAGAGAAATTGCATGGCTTAATACAAAAATAACAATAGATAGTGGAAGTGAAATAAACATCCCAAACTCAACATTTTTAATTGAGCCAATTCAAAATGTTAACAAGGGAGAAAAAGAAAAACAAATTTGTATGGAATTTTCACTATCCAATAAATTTGATATTTCATTTATCAACAAAGTTATTTTAGAAGCTGCCCTTTCTTCTCCTTTCATGTATGTAAAAGTGCCGCCGGAAGTTTATTTAGTTAGAACTGATTTTATTTTAGGTGTTCATACTTTTAAACTTTTAGTTTATTCAGTTGATTCTAAATTTGAAAATGAATTAATTAATTCAATAAATATTTTTGTTAATAACGCCCTCAAAGGCTAATTATGGCGATTTCAAAAGAAAAAATTTCTAAAATTTTAAAAGTTTTAATTATTATTTCAAGCATTATAGGTATTTCTTCTATTATTCTTGAGTATGGTTTTAAAGTCCATGGTAATTTTTCTGTTTTTCTGCATGATTTAGTTATTGGAGTTTTTGTTTTTTTTATAACTTATCAAATTATTCTTTTTTTCATGGCAAAAAACAAAAAAGAATATTTAATAACTCATAAATTTGAGTTTATTTTTATTCTTTTTATAATAGTTGAGGCTCTATTATCTGTTTTTAATTACAGCTTAATAAAAAAAATTGGCTTTGCTTTTAATTTTAAAGATATTGCTTACTTATATATAATATTTGCACAAATTTTTATCGTAATAGGCTTAATTTTAGGAGGGTTAAGATATAATAAAAAGATTTTACAATCTAAAATTGACCCTTCTAAGTTATTTGTGCTTAGCTTTTTAGGTACTATTTTATTTGGTGCTTTGTTATTAATGCTTCCGGCAGCAACTACCTCAGGAACAAATAATTTTGTTGATGCCTTATTCACTTCTACAAGTGCAGTATGTGTTACAGGATTAATATCTGTTGATACTGCCACATATTATACACAGTTTGGACAGATTGTTATAATGTTGCTTTTTCAAATAGGCGGATTAGGTTTAATGACATTTACAACTTTTTTTGCTTTGTTTTTATCAGGTGGTTTAGGAATAAAAGAAAGAATTGTACTTCATGATTTGTTAGAAGAAGACAATATTGGTACAATTGCTAAAGTTATTAGTTACTTAGCTTTAATTACTGTAGCCATTGAAGCAATTGGTGCAGCTTCAATATTTTTAAGTATCCAAGATAGTGTTAAAGATGTAAATCAAGCAATATTCATTTCGGTTTTTCACTCAATATCTGCATTTTGTAATGCCGGTTTTTCTATTTTTAGTGCTAATTTGATGGATCCATTGGTTAAAAATAATTTGTTATTTACAACTACCATTGCCCTATTAATCATCTTTGGAGGAATTGGCTTTGGTACAATCATGAATATATTTAATGTTAAATCATGGCAAATTAAAACAAAAAAAATATCAGCCAAGTTTTCTTTACAAACAAGAATAGTTTTAATTACTACTTTCGTTTTATTAATTGTTGGTACTGCAGCTACTTACTTTTTAGAGTACAATGGCGTATTAAAAGGCATGAGTAATTTTGATAAACTTAATGCTTCATTTTTCCAATCTGTATCTTCTCGTACAGCTGGATTTAATACTGTTGATTTTGGTAAGTTTTCTGTTGCAACAACTGTATTTTATTGCTTTTTAATGTTTATTGGTGCTTCACCAGGTGGTACCGGGGGTGGTATTAAAACAACTACTTTTGCATTAATCATTTTTGGGTCAATTGCAATCATTAGAAATGCAAAAAATGTAACCTATAAAAATAGAACCATCCCTAAAGATACATTACTAAGAGGATTAATTAAATCGTTTTTTAGTCTTTCACTAATTACTTTAGGTATTTTCTTACTTTCTATTACTGAAAATGTAAGTTTTATTGATATTTCGTTTGAAGTATTTAGTGCATTTGGAACAGTTGGATTATCAAGAGGAATTACTTTTAATTTAACCGATTTTGGGAAAATAGTAATCATTTTTATGATGTTTATTGGTCGTGTTGGACCATTAGCTTTTATATATTCACTAATAAAAGCTAAAGAAGCACCAAGTTACGATTTGCCACAAGATAATATTTCAATTTTATAAATAGGAAAGCAAAATGGATAAAAAATTTGCTGTAATTGGGTTGGGAGATTTTGGATATAGTATTGCAATTTCTTTAGCAGAAAGAGGAGCCGAAATAATTGCAATAGATCAAGATATGGATGTTATTGAAGATATAAAAGATAAAGTAACTTATGCCGTCCGTATGGATGCAACTGAAACTAAACCGCTGAAATCGCTTGGTATTGACAAAGTTGATGCGGCAGTTGTATCAATTGGTACTAATTTTGAGAATACTATTTTGACTTCCGTACTATTATTACAAATGGGAGTTAAAAAAGTTGTTGCAAGAGTAAACTCAAAGATACAAGAAACAATTCTTCATAAACTTGGTGTTCATCAAGTAATAAACCCAGAACTTGAAATTGCAAGTAAAGTTGCTTTTAACTTAGTGAATCAAGAAGTATTAGATTATATACCACTTGGCGAGGATTATAATATTGTTCAAATAAAAGCTCCGGCAGCATTTGTTGGTAAATCATTACAAGAAATTGACCTAAGAATTAGGTATAATATTAACTTGATTACAATAAAAAGAAGATATGTTATAAAAAATGAAGATACGGGTGAAGAAACTATTAAAGAACGTATTTATGGTGTTCCAACTGCCACAACTGTATTAGAAAGTAATGACATCCTAATAGTTTTGGGAAAAGATAAAGATATTAAAAAAATAATAGATTAGTGCTATTATTATTGCGTTTCTTGGAAAATTAAAAGAAATTTTATACCTTGAAGTTTGTAAATTTTACAATTTGGAGAAAAAAAATGACTACAATTATCGATGTAATAGGAAGAGAAATATTAGATTCAAGAGGAAATCCAACTGTTGAAGTTGAGGTTTTATTAGAATCTGGCGTTGTTGGTCGTGCCGCTGTTCCAAGTGGTGCTTCAACAGGCGAATACGAAGCAGTTGAATTACGTGATGGCGATAAAAATCGTTACTTAGGTAAAGGTGTTCAGCAAGCCGTTGAAAACGTAAATGAAATTATTGCTGATGCTATTCTTGATATGGATGCTGTTGATCAAGTTGAAATTGATCAAACTTTATTAGAATTAGACGGTACACCTAACAAAGCTAAATTAGGTGCTAATGCAATTCTTGGTGTTTCTCTTGCTGTTGCAAAAGCTGCTGCTGAATGCTTAGAAATTCCTTTATACCGTTATATTGGTGGTGTTAGTGCTCGTGTATTACCTGTTCCTATGATGAACATTTTAAATGGTGGTGCTCATGCTGATAATACCGTAGATTTTCAAGAATTTATGGTAATGCCACACGGTGCTTCGTCTTTTAGAGAAGCTTTAAGAATGGGTGCTGAAACTTTCCATTCATTAAAATCTGTATTAAAGAAAAAAGGTTACAATACTGCTGTTGGTGATGAAGGCGGATTTGCTCCTAACTTAAAAACTAATGAAGAAACTTTAGAAATTATTCTTGAAGCTATTGAAAAAGCAGGTTACAAACCTGGTTCAGAAATTAGTATTGCTTTGGATGTTGCTGCAAGTGAATTATTCAATAAAGAAAAAGGTTTATACGTATTTAAGAAATCAGATAAATCAGAAAAAACTTCTGAAGAAATGGTTAAAATTTATGAAGATTTAACAAGTAAATATCCTATCATCTCTATTGAAGATGGTTTAGATGAAAACGATTGGACTGGTTGGAAATTATTGACAGATAAATTAGGCAGTAAAATTCAATTAGTTGGTGACGATTTATTTGTTACTAATACTGAAAAATTAGCTCGCGGTATTAAAGAAGGTGTTGCTAACTCTATTTTAATTAAAGTTAACCAAATTGGTACTTTAACTGAAACTATCGATTCTATTGATATGGCTCGTAGAGCAAGCTATACTGCTGTTGTAAGCCATAGATCAGGCGAAACAGAAGATACAACATTAGCTGACTTAGCTGTTGCATTAAACGTTGGTCAAATTAAAACCGGCTCAGCAAGCAGAACAGACCGTATTGCTAAATATAACCAATTATTAAGAATTGAAGAACAATTAGGACCTCAGGCTAAATTTGTTGGTCTTGAGTATATCAATTATAGAGGATAATTTTTTTAATTATGAATTATTAATTCTATAATTATTAATTATTGATGAAAAAAACGTTGAGCAGAAACGCTCAACGTTTTTTATTTTAAATTTGGAACAATATTAATGCTCAAAGAATAGTAATATAATGATAATCTTAATAGTACATTTTGCCATATTAATTAAACAATAAAAACAATAAGGGATGAAATTTCTTACATATTAATAAACGATTGATAAAATCCTGAAAAATTCACAATAAATCACATTACAACAACCTAATACTGCTATAGCTAAAACAACATACATATTTAAAAGATTATCAATTAACACATCAAGAAAAATGTTCTTAGGTGTACTTACAAGAGAAGCGAATTTTAGAAATATGTCTGAGTGTTGCAAGACGTATTTCCAAACAAATATTTGGTTATATATATTTTTCAGGGATTTATCAAAAAAGATCAAACCCCTATTTTAGTAATCTTCATTGAACTACATAAGAATATCCAAATACATCATCACTTTGAGAATCCAAATAATTCAGAATAAGATTACCAATTATTCAATATTTTTTATTATAGACACTACAGCAATGGAAAACTACCAAATTTCATTGCTTATATTACATGTCGATTAGTAAATTATAAACCTTGGGGCAATATATCTCAATAAAATCTAATAATTTTCATATTATTTATAATTTAATTTGATTTTAAGTTAAACTCAATTTATTTTATATAATAGTTATTTTTGGTTTTCAACTGGACTGATTGCTATGACTTTGGAATACTTAAGTAAATAATACTTTCAATAATTATGAATAAGTCTAATTAGATTAGTTTTATTTTATAATAATTCTTTTTGGAAATATATTTATGAATAGAGAAGCAGATTATACTATAAAAGGCTTTCTATACCAATTTCATTTAACTCTTCTTAAAATATTGGAATCTGAAGAAGATACTGATGTTACTGTAGAAGGAATAATTGAAGATATTGATATACACGATCGAAATTTCGTAGAAGCTATTCAATGTAAATATCACGAGACGAAAGTTTCCTATTGTTTAAGTGACATTTATAAACCTGTTCTTCAAATGATGTCCCATTATTCTGAAAATATTGATTTAAATATTAAATATAAACTGTATGCTTATTTCCCAAACGAAAAAAAAATAGTTTTATCAAAAACTGATATAGAAACTATTAAAAACTCAAAAAATAAAGACTACTTAAATTATATTTCAAAAATAAAAGAGCCTTTTGATACCATAGCTTTCCTCAACAAATTTTCTATTGAAATAGGTGAATCTTTTGACAATCTGGTTAATAGAACAAAAGATAAATTAAAACAATGTGGTTTTGAACAAACTGATGTGGACTTACTTATTTATCCAAATTCGATTAATGAAATTGCTAATATTAGTATTCAACATAATGTTGATCAAAGAAGAGTAAAAAAAAATGCATTAATTGATAAACTTAAAAGCATTAGAAAAACAGCAATTACAAAATGGACACTTTCTCTTAAAGATAGAAAAAAAATTCTTGATGCTCGTAAAAAACAACTTAAACCAAATTTAGATAAAAATTCAAGATTAAGATATTTTTTAATCTCCAAAGATTCAATGGAAAATTTTGACGAATCTGTAATTACTTTCATCACAGATTACATTGATAAATTTCATTCTAAACAAGCTCACAATCAAACTCCAGTATTTGCATTAATTTGCGATAATAATGATTTTGAAGATATAACTATTCGTTTATTTAAAAAAGGCATTAAGGTTAGAACTGGCTACATTATTAATCAGTACTTTGATATTAATTACTTCTTTGAAGAGCCACTCGTTAATAATATAAAGAAGAATGAAATAAGAAGAGAGTTTTCAATTCGTTTATTTAAATATGATTCTTCGAAAAGCGTACTTAATCATAAACCATGTGATGATCTTTTTATAATTTCTTCGAATAATTTCCCTGAATTGCAGACAAAGGATTTAATTATTGAACAAATTTCAGTAAATAATTTTCAAGAATTAAAATATATATTAGGAGTCTCAAATGTGTTCGAATGAAATTGGCAAGGTAATTTCTAGCTCCCCAAGTTCAATTATATTTGAAATTAAGGATTTAAAAACCTACGAAGAAAATAAAGTGCTTTTACAGATCGGCAGGTTTATAAGAATCGCTGAAGGCAACAATGATTCTGTAATAGCAATTATAAAAAATATAAGAGGGACTAATAACATTGACGAAAAAGACACAACCATTTGGTCATTTATAATTGAATGTCAGGCAATAGGTAAATTAACCTCTGCCTTTAAATTTGATCGCTCAAACACAAGTCTCCCAGTACCTACTGAACCAGTATATACAATATCGGAAGAAGACTTGAATAAATTATTCGCCTTTAGTGATCATTTCAACTTTTGTTTAGGAAAACTAGTTAATAATAAAAATATCTCTGTTAAAATAATCGGCGACAAATTATTTGGTCAGCATCTCGCTATAGTTGGTTCATCTGGTTCAGGAAAATCATTTACTGTTTCAAAGATAATCCAAGAGGTTGTAGGTATTCAAAACAACAAAAACACTAATATTGAAAATCAAAAGAATTCTCATATTGTAATATTCGATATTCATTCAGAATACAAAAATGCTTTTAGTTTAGATAAAGAACAAAATTTTACATTAAATTACTTAAATATTGATAAACTCAAGCTTCCATATTGGCTAATGAATTCAGAAGAATTGGAAGATTTATTTATTGAAAGTAATGAAACTAATTCACATAATCAAGTATCACAATTTAAGCAAGCTGTCATCCTTAATAAAGAGAAACACAATCCCGCTATCACAGAAATGACTTATGATAATCCCGTATATTTTTCGATCAAAGAAGTCTATAATTATATTGAAAATCTGAATAGAGAAGTCATAAGCAAGATAGTAGGTGAAAATTGCCCCAAATTATTCGATAAAAGATTAATTAATGATAAGAAAGAGTATTTTAAAAGTGTATATAATTTTATTCCCACTTCTACTTCAAAAGACGATAAGGCTTCGAATGGTCCTTTCAATGGGGAATTTAATAGATTCGTTTCACGTCTAGAAAATAAACTGTCTGATAAAAGATTAAAATTTTTATTAGAACCACTAAACCCTGCTGGCTTACCCTATAAAACAGATGATTTTGAAGAAATAATGAAGCAATTCATTGGTTATATTAATAAATCAAACATAACCATTGTTGATTTAAGTGGTGTACCGTTTGAAGTATTAAGTATTACGGTCAGTTTAATCTCTAGATTGATCTTTGATTTTAGCTTTTATTACTCAAAGATCAAGCATGCTGAAAACAATCTTAATGATATCCCAATTATGTTGGTTTGCGAAGAAGCTCATAATTACATCCCTAGAAATGATAATGCTATGTATAAAGCCTCCAGAAAATCTATTGAACGAATCGCCAAAGAAGGCAGGAAATATGGATTAAATTTGATGGTTGTTAGTCAACGCCCTTCTGAAGTTTCTGAAACAATTTTTGCTCAATGTAATAATTTCTTATCACTGAGGCTTACTAACAGCAATGACCAGAATTATATCAAAAACTTATTACCTGATAATTCTAATTTCATAACTGAAGTTTTGCCTATTCTATCTCCTGGTGAGTGCATTGTAGTTGGGGATTGTATAGCAATCCCTTCAATTTTAGCAATTGATACTCCTAATCCAGAACCAAAAAGTCAAAGTGTAAAAGTCTTTACGGAATGGAAGAAAAACTGGACGGATGTTCCTTTTGAAACTATTATAAAAAAATGGAGAAAGGAAGAATCTAATTTATAAATATTAATACAATAGGAAATTAATCATGGAATTTTATTATTTAGGGTTTTGGGAATTTATTACTACCATAGGTGGAATGGGAATTATTTTTGCAGGTGTATCAACTTGGATCGGGAAAATTATAATTAATCATATTGTCGAGAAAGAAAAAGCTAAAAACGCTTTAGAATTGGAAAAGATAAAATATAATTTAAAAATTGAGAACGAGAAACTGTTACGGTCCAATCAAGATCAATATACTTTACACATGGAAGTTTGGAATAAATTACAGGATGTTCTCTCATATGGGGAACAACTGTGGAGGGATGTCACAATAAGTAATTTATTATCTTATGCCGATGCTCTACAAACAGCGAAGATGTTTGCAAATCGCGGGAAAATAATTCTATCAGATGAAGTCTACAAAAGGATCTGTGAAATTCTTAAATCTTTTGAGGGCTATTATGTAGGGAAATGTCGAATTATGGAACTAAGGGACTGTCAAAGGTTTAATTTTAATAAAGATGATATTGATTCTCTAATTAGGCACAACAGTGATTTGAGAAATGAATATGAATATCTACTTGAGAAAATCAAATATGATTTTCGACAAAAACTTAACATCTATAATTAACCCATAATAGTCATTAGGAATAATTAGAGATACAAGTTTGCTAACTTGTTCCAATATATAGCGTTATAGGTTTGTTTGTGCCACCATAAAAACTGGTCAGTAAAATTTAAAAAGTTCAATATTTTCAAATTTAAAAATCAGTAACTTATTTATTTATAATCAATTAAGTGGTGTGTTTTCTAATGGAAGTCGTTAGAGATTTTTCTAACGACTAATTTGGGATTAATGTATAATTCATAATATCCTACATTTTAAGAAATGAAAAATTAACTCTTCAAATGTAAATTTGAAACTGAATAATAATTGTTGTTGAATTCAGCTTTATTTGTTAATTTGTGTGATAGTAGATAAAGTTATAATATGTTATATTAAAATAATAATTACTTAATTCTGCTGATAATTAATTATTTTTTTCACTTTAAAACAGCTCTTTTAATATAAATATAAGAGGTATTAATGGTAAAACACAGTATTGAGAGTATTAATGAGTTAATTAAGGTAAACAATATCGAAATGATTGACCTTAAATGTATCGATTTAATTGGGAAACTACATCATATCTCACTTCCGGTTAGAGAAGATATTATTAAAAAGTTAATTAACGATGGCGTTGGCTTTGATGGCTCAAGTTATGGTTTTAGTAAAGTTGAAAACAGTGATATGATACTTATCCCTGATTTGGATACCGCAGTTGTAGATCCTTTCAGAGAAACTCCTACACTTAGTTTTCAATCACACATAGTGTTAACCGATGGGAATCAGTCCCCTTTTATGCAAGATGGAAGGTATTTAGCAAAACAAGCTGAAAAATTATTAACTGAAATTACCGGCGTAGATAAATCACTATGGGGACCGGAATTTGAGTTTTATATCTTTTCAAATGTTGATTACGATACCAGAACATCAACATCTTATTATAATGTTGAGCATGCTGAAGAATTTTACAAACGTGCTTATCACGCGGCAAATCCATTCGATTTGTATGATGATTTTCGTGATGAAGCTTGTAAATATTTCAAAAAACTTGGAATAGATGTAAAATATCATCATCATGAAGGTGGTGAACGAGGTCAACAAGAAATTGAAACAATATTTTTTGATTTATTAAACGCTGCCGATAATATTGTTATGGCAAAATATATTTTATTCAACCTTGCAAAATCAAAAGGTTTATATGTTACTTTTATGCCAAAACCGATGTATCATCAACCTGGTAATGGAATGCACTTGCATCTGTTTTTACAAAAAGATGGTAAAAATGCTTTCTATGAAAAAGGTGAATATGGCAACATTAATGAGTTAGGAAGATATTTTATTGGTGGTTTATTAAAACACGGACCAGCATTATCAGCTTTTACAAATCCAAGCACAAACTCTTATAAACGATTAGTGCCGGGTTTTGAAGCACCTGTTGCAATGGTATATGGTCAAGGAAATAGAGCTTCTGCTATTCGTATTCCTAAGTATATTATGAATCCGGAAGAGACTCGTTTTGAATATCGTCCACCTGATGCTACTGCAAATCCATATTTGTGCTTAACTGCAATGTTACTTGCCGGAATTGATGGTTATGTTAACAAAATTGACCCAATTAAAGAAGGATATGGTCCTTATGACAAGAACATTGATGATGAATCGCACAAAGATGGTGTTAAGTTTTTACCACGTAATTTAAATGAAGCATTGGACGCATTAGCAGTTGATAATGAGTTTTTGAGAAGAGGTAATATCTTTACAGATGAGTTGATTAACCAGTGGGTTAAAACAAAACAAGGTGAGATAAAATCTATTGGTACGATGCCTCACCCATTTGAGTATAAAATGTATTTTACATTATAACAAAACAATTTAAGTTTATTAAACCATTCTTTTTGAGTTGAGAAAGGTTAAAATTTGAGTAGAAAACGTTGAGAACATATTTCTCAACGTTTTTTGTTTTTAGGGTTTATTTCCCAATTTCGCGTAAAGAAATATCACCACCGGAGGTATAACAACTAATAGAATTTCCACCACCATTCAATTTACCAATAAATTTGCTTGAAGTCATTTTTTCCATGCTTGTAGTTGGGAACTCAATTTTTATATCGCCACCGGATGTTTTTAATTCCGCATTTGCTTTAATTCCATTTTCTAAATAAACATCAATATCACCGCCTGATGTTCCAAGTTCAATACCCATGTTTTCACCAATGTAGTTTAATGTTACATCTCCACCGCTTGTATGGGCTTTAATTTTTCCCGAACGAGTTTTTAGTTTTATATCACCACCTGATGTAGATACATTTAGATCGCCATAATCACAATCTGCTGTTACATCTCCTCCCGATGTAGTTGCTTCAACTGTACCCTTTGTACGATCTAAATCTATATCGCCACCGGATGTTTTTAATAAAATTTTCCCTTCAATATTCGCTACTATAATATCACCACCTGCTGTTTTAATTTCAACATTATATTTGTCAGGTACCATAATTTCATAACGTACATGCACATTACTAAAGAAATTAAAGAAGTTACTCCCCTTTTTTTCACCTCTCACATATACTTCTTTTTCTTTTTTTATCAATTCAAAATTCATTTTGGATTCGGCTTTTTTATTCCCTAAAACTTTAACAGTAACAACATTTTTATCCCAGGATTTAATAATTACATCACCATTATCGGTATCCAAGTATAATTTTTCCCATTTATTTACATCAAACGATTCCTCAACAATTTTATTCAAATTATCTGCATAAATTGATACACATAAAATTGCTGATACTAAAACAAATAATATTTTTTTCATATCATAATCTCCTATTTCTTCTTTAGACTTACGAAATTAAAAAAAGTTACGTTTTTAATTGTAAATTATGAATTGTGAATTATTCCACTTGTAGATGTAATTTCTTACAATACTACGTGAAAAGTGTTTATGTTTTAGAATTCAAATTTATTCTTCTATTTGAATAAAATAAGGTTAAAAGTTTAAAATAAAAAATCCTGTTAATAACTAAATATTAGCAGGATTTCAAAATAGAATATATGTTAATTATTTAACAGGAGTAATTGGATTTTTGCCTGTTAAAACATTTATTACATTATTTGCAGTTAATTCTGCCATTGCAGAACGTGCTTCAAATGTACCACTACCTAAATGTGGTAAAAGAACTGTGTTTTCTAATTTTAGTAGTTCCTTATTTACATCAGGTTCGTTTTGATATACATCAAATCCTGCTCCAAATATTCTCTTATTTTTTAACATCTCAATTAAATAAGGTTCATCAATCACTTCCCCGCGTGCGGTATTAACAACAATTGCAGAGGGTTTAAGTAATTCTAATTTTTCTTTACTTAATAAGTTTTGGGTTTGTTCTGTAAGAGGAATATGTAAAGAAACTATATCAGATTTTTTCATTAAAGTATCTAAATTAACTTTTTTAGCTTCAAGAACTTCTTCAAAGTTTCTCTTTTTGCTTCTACTATAATAGATAATATTAGTACCAAAAGCTTTTAATCTTTTTGCAGTTTCAAAACCAATTCTTCCGGCACCAATAATACCAACAGTTTTACCGGTCAATTCATAACCCAATAGCATTTTAGGAGCCCAACCTTTAAATTTCCCTTTTCTAACCATTTCTTCTCCAAGAATAATATTTCTTGAACAAGCCAAAACAAGAGAAACAGCAATTTCAGCAGTTGAATTAGTTAATACATCCGGAGTATTGGTTATAGTAATTTTTTTCTTCTTTGCATAAGCAATATCAATATTATTGTAACCAACAGCATAATTTGCAATAACTTTACATTTCGGCAATTTGTCAATCACTTCAGCAGTAAATTTATCACTCAGCATAGCAATAATTCCATCAGAATCGGCACCTAATTTAAGCAATTCGTCTGAAGTTAAGCCTCTATCTTTTGCATTAACATCCACTTCAAAGCCGTGTTTAATTAATAAGTTTACGGCTATTTCCGGAATTTCTCTTGTTATTAAAATTCTCATAATGATCCAAATAATAATCTTACAATAAAAATAGCTGCAAGCGTGCCACCCAAATCAGCAAATAAACCGGCTGGTAAAGCATGTCTTGTTTTTCTAATATTAATAGAACCAAAATAAACAGCAATTACATAAAAAGTGGTTTCACTACTACCAAAAAATGTTGAAACAAGAATTCCAATAAACGAATCTGGTCCATGTACTTTCATAATTTCAGCCATTACACCAAGTGAACCGCTTCCCGAAAGAGGACGCATTAATGCCATTGGTAATGCTTCTGCAGGCATTCCAATTAAACTTGTTACCGGCTGTAAAACAAAAGTTAAAAAGTCCATTGCTCCACCGGCTCTAAAAATACCAATAGCAACAAGCATAGCAACTAAATAAGGAATAATTCTTATAGCAACATTAAAACCTTCTTTTGCACCTTCAATAAAGGATTCATAAATTTTTACTTTTTTGAATGCCCCATATGTAACAAATGAAAAAATAATTGCTGGAATTGCCAAAATAGAAACAACTTGAATAACAGATTTAAAAGTATCAAGACTAATAAAGCTAAAAAGTTTTCCAATTTCACTTAAAGCACCTGTTACCATTAAAACAATAATAGCCGCTAATACCGCAAAAAAACCGGCAAATACTTTAGCATTGGTTTTGAACCAATTAGCTAATTCACCTTTACCGCTTGAAAACTTTTCCATAATTTTGGCACTTGTTACACCAAAAATAAAAGCAGTAAAAGCTCCAAATATTGTAGTACCAATAATAATTGCAGGGTCACTACTTCCGGCAGCGGCTCTTACTGCAATAGCCTGAGCAGGAATTAAAGTTAATCCGGCAGTATTAATAGCTAAAAAGGTACACATTGCATTTGATGCAGTATCCTTTTGAGTATTTAATTTGTTCAATTCTTCCATTGCTTTTAAACCAAAAGGAGTAGCCGCATTCCCTAATCCAAGCATATTGGCAGATATGTTCATAATCATTGCTCCCATTGCAGGATGTTCCGTAGGAACATCGGGGAATAAAAACTTTGTTATTGGTCTTACTAAACGAGCAATAATTTTAATTAATCCCGCTTCTTCTGCAATTTTCATCACACCAAGCCACAAAGCCATTATACCAATTAAACCCAATGCAATATTTACAGCAGTTGCAGCATAATTTAATGCACTACTGGTTACTTCTTTCATACGTGCAAAGGAAATCTCTTCCCAAACAATATTTGCTTTTGCTGTAACAGAGTCACTAAAAGAAGAAAAGCTAATTGTGCCCGTTATATCATCTTCTTTTCCGGTTATTTTTGCCATTTCTTTCCAAATAGCCGGAGTTTTATCATCAGTTTGTAAAAAGACTAAATTCTTACGTTTTTCCGGAACAACAGTTACTTTAATTGTTTGAGATATTTCATTACTTTCTACTACATTATAAAAAGAGTTGAAACTTTTTCTTGCAACAGAAATCTTAACATCATAACTTTTAGCAACATTTTTTTGGAATGGTTCATTAAATTGAGCAGTAACTGCTAATTTTTGACCATTCATAAACTTATTATTGCTCTGTTCAACAATATCGGTACTTAACGCAACACCTATTCCTAACAAAAGTAATCCTAACCAAACATAATTTAACATGCGAACCTCATTTTTTACAGAAATTAAGATACAAATATATTAATATTTTAAATTGTTTTAGAATTAATTGTAATTCTTTATTATTTTAATTGTAAGAATTTTTAGATACTATGTAATAAATTACGAATTTTTATGGAAATATTTCAAACTATTTTAGTTGTATTATCGTTTTTATTGATTGCATTTTTAATGTTTTTAAGAAAAATCCCTGCAATTATTGCTCTTCCTCTAATGGCGGTTATCATTCCCCTTTTAGCCGGTGTTGAATTAAATGACGTAATGGTTTATGTAATTGGAGAAGGCACACTAAAACTTAGTACTGCTTATACTATTGCTATGTTTGGAAGTATGTTAAGTGTAATATTACAAAAAACAGGAGTTGCTGAAAGTTTTATAAAAAAAGGAGCGGAGTTATCCGGTGATAAACCTTGGCTAATTGCAGTTTTAATGCTTTGCCTTATTATCCTTTTATTTTCAACTTTAGGTGGGTTAGGTGCAATTATTATGGTTGCAACTATTGTATTGCCCATTATGGCTTCTGTTGGAATTGGACCTATGACCACAGTAGGAATATTTTTATTTGGATTGAGTATTGGTGGTTCATTAAATGTTGGAAACTGGGCAGTATATAAAGACGTTATGAAACTTTCTACTGAGCAAATTTTATCTTTTGCTCTTATTATTTTTTCAATTACTTTTATTGCTGCTATCATTTATATAACTTTTCAATTATATAAAGATGGAGTTGATTTAAATTTAAAAAAGATTTCAGTTCGTACAACAATTGCTGTTATCATTATTGGTTTTATTGGTTGGTTGTATGTTTTTATTATACCTGATTCAATTAAAGATTCTATTTCCACTATTGGAAGTATGATATCTACGGGTTTTTATTATTTATCTATGTTTGGTATGATTTTGTTATCGTTTATAGCTTTTATACGAGCAATGCTTGGTAAAAACGAGGAGAGCAAAGATGTACATTGGACAACTTATTTTATACCAATTATCCCCCTATTTTTAATTTTAGTGTTTAACTTTGATTTTATTGCAGCATTTGTTGTGGGATTAATTTATGCATTTATTTCAACTTATAAAAAGAATAGATTAAATTTATTTATACGTTCAATGTTTGAAGGTGGTGGTGTAGTTATGCCGGCTGTTGTTTTAATGTTTGGTATTGGAATGCTTTTAGTTGCCATTATGGGTCCTAAAGATTATACTTCTGGTACATGGCCTGTATTAAAACTATTAAAACCACTATTAGAAATAATTGTACCTTATAATGGATTTAATTATGTAATTATCTTTAGTATTGCTGCTCCATTAGCTTTATACCGTGGTCCTCTTAACGTTTGGGGAATGGGTTATGGAATAGCTGCTGTATTTTTAGCTTCAGGATTAAATCCCGCCGCTGTAATGGGTCTATTACTTTCTGTTGGACAGATTCAAGGAATTAGCGACCCAACCAACACACATAATGTTTGGCTTGCAAATGAAATGCGAGTTGACGTACAAAAAGTATTGTGGAATACTTTACCCTACACTTGGATAACGGCAATTATTGGTTTGCTGTTTGCTGCTTATTTATTTATGTAAAATTATTCAACTTACTATTTAACTTTTTTTTGTAATATCGAATATGGAGATTTATTTTGAATAGAAAAATTAAAATTGGAATTGATGTTGGAGGTACTTTTACGCATGCTGTTGCAATTGATATTTCAGATTATTCAATTGTTGGTAAAGCTTGCGTTCCAACTACACACTCAGCAAATGAAGGCGTTGCTAAAGGTGTTGTGGATTCCATGCTTATTTTAATTGAGAACAATAAAATTAACCCAAGCGAAGTAATTTTAATTGCTCATTCTACTACACAAGCTACAAATGCTCTTTTAGAAGGAGACGTTTCTACTGTTGGTGTAATTGGTTTAGCAAAGGGTATTGAAAAAGGAAGAGTAAAAAGCGAAACTAATTTAAATGATATTCAATTAGCACCAAATAAAATCCTACCCGTTGTTTATGAATTTATTGATACTGCTAATGATGTTACTTATGAATTAGTTGAAAGCACCATTGAAAAACTTATTGATAAAGGAGCAGATGTTATTGTTGCTTCTGAAGCTTTTGGTATTGATGACCCAAAGCACGAGGATTTTATTGTAAAAGTTGCAGAGGAGATGGGTATTCAAGCTACTGCTGCATGTAGAATTTCAAGATTATACGGTTTGCGTGTTAGAACCAGAACTGCCATACTTAATGCATGCATGATGCCCAAAATGCTTGAAACTGCAAACTTAACCGAACAAGCTGTTAGAAGAAGTGGTATTAATGCCCCTCTTATGGTAATGAGAAGTGACGGTGGTATTATGAGCGTTGACGAAATGCGTAAACGCCCTATTTTAACAATGCTGTCTGGGCCCGCTGCCGGTGTTGCTGCTGCTATGATGTATTCAAAAGTTAGCGATGGAATATTTTTAGAAGTTGGGGGTACATCTACTGATATTTCTGTTATTAAAAATGGGAAACCTCAAATTAAATCTGCTCAAATTGGTGGGAATAGATTATTTTTACGAACATTAGATGTTAGAACTATTGGTATTGCGGGTGGCTCAGTCCCTCGAATTAGCGAGAATAAAATAATTGATGTTGGTCCAAGAAGTGCTCATATTGCTAATCTAAGCTATGCTGCTTATAATAATAATCCATCTGAATTTGAAGAATTTGAAATTCAAAAGATTCAACCAAAGTCTTCTGATCCAAATGATTATATGGCGATCAAAACTGCTAACGGCAATTATACTGTTACTCCGACTGAAGCCTCATACATGTTAGACTTGGTTAAAAGCTTTGGACATGGTGAAGCTAATAAAGAAACAATCAAAACTTGTTTTAATACTTTATCAAAAAAATTGAATAAAAGTGTAGAAAATATTGCAGGCGAAATTTTAACAATATCTGCTGAAAAGATTAGACCAATTATTAAACAACTTGCTCGTGAATATAAATTAGATAATGAACTTATTGAATTTTTAGGTGGTGGTGGTGGTGCAAGTGCTATTGTCCCTTTTACTGCATTACATTTAAACTATCCGCACAAGATCGCTGAAAATACTGAAGTTATTTCTGCTATTGGTGCGGCACTTGGCATGATTAGAGATTCTGTTGAAAAAAGCATTCTTAACCCAATTGAATCTGATATTTTAGAATTACAAAATGAAGCTTATGATTCAGTTATTCAAATGGGTGCTATCCCCGATTCAGTTGAAGTTACTGTTGAAATAGATACTAAAAATAAAAAAGTTATTGCAACTGCAATGGGTAATAGCGAATTACGTACAAAAGATTTAGTTAGTAAAGTTTTAAATGAAAACGAACTGATTGATATTTGTGCAAAATCATTAAAAGTTGAAAACAATCATCTTAAAATTACCGGCTCAACCAATCACTTATTTACTGTCAATTATTTTAATATTAAAAAGTATTTATTTGGATTGTTCAAAAAAGAAGTTAGAAAAGTAAGAGTTATTGATAAAGAAGGAACTATTAAACTTCAATTAAATAATGCTTATTCTTATAGAACAGATAAAAATGCATTAAAAGGATTGGTTACCGATGTGATTGAAAAACTTACTACTTTTGGTGATGCCGGAGCTTTATTACCGGATTTATATGTTATTGTTGGAGCAAGAATAATTGACTATTGCGGATTAATTAATCAAACTCAAATATTGGCTCTTATTGAAAACGAACTTAATAAAATCAGCTCTGATGAACCTATTATTTTAGTTTCTTGCAAAAAGGAATAAATATGAGTTTATTATATAATAATAAATATGATTATATAATTTATGGTGGTAGTATTTCAAGTATATTTGCTTCCATCTACTATAAAAATAAAGGCTGCTCAGTATTACTTCTAAACAAGTATGGATTTTTGGGAGGTGGCATTACTGAATGTCTTAACTTGGTTCAGCAAATTAATTTCAGTAATGATATTTCCCAAACTTGTGGGTTAATTATTGACCGTCTTGGTAAATCGAACCTAATTAATATTTATAACGATTATTATTATATCAACCCTGAGATGTTAAAATTTGTATTACAAGACTTTGTATTGGAGAATAAAATAGATTTATTATTTCACGTTGTCCCAATATCTGTTAAAGAAGATTCTATTACTTTAATGGGAAAAGAAGGAGAAATGGAACTTTTTGCTAATAACATTTTAGATTTTAGTGATTCCAATACTTTGAGTTATCTAATTAATCCTGAACAAAAGAATATCGGTATTTATAATATTGTAGTTAAAGCAAAAGAAATATCAGATATTAAACAGCTTTTTCCAACTTCAAAAATATTTACAATAAGTAATGGCAGGTATTTAATTGAAACAATCTTAGATTTTGAGGATATCCTTGACGTAGAAATTTATGCCCATAATTTTGTTAATGATGCCACTCAAAAACTACAACATAAAGGATATAGAATTGAACTATTACCTGCTGAGACTTTCATAACGAATAAAGACAATAACAAAAACCTTTTTTGCAAAGGAATTAAATTAGAAAAATGTTTTAGAGACCAAAATGAATAGTATTTTTAATCAACTTCAAAAAAGATTAATAGTATCATGTCAAGCAGAGGGGGATTCCCCATTTAACTCTCCACAGGGTGTTTTGATGTTTGCAAAAGCTGCAATTATGGGTGGAGCTGCTGCAATCCGCTCAGAAGGTGTTGCTAAGACTGAATTAATAATTAATAACGTTTCTGTACCCGTTATAGGATTAATAAAAGGCAAGTTTGAAGATGGGTATGTTAGAATAACGGGTAGTTTTGATGAAGTTGAACAATTAATAAATATCTACTGTCCAATTATAGCTGTTGATGGTACAAAAAGAGAACGTGAAGGATTACAAGGACATGAGTTTATTGCTGAAATAAAAAAACGTTATAACTGTACAGTTATGGCAGATATTTCCACTTACGATGAAGGACTTGCATGTGCTGATAGTGGTGCCGATTGTGTATCAACAACTTTAAGTGGATATACTCCATATACAACTAAATCCGAAGAACCGGATTATAAGTTAGTTGAAAAGCTATCTAAAGTATTATCAGTTCCCCTATTTGCAGAAGGAAGAATTAATACACCAGATATTGCAAAGCGTGTAATTAATTGTGGTGCTTTTGCAATTGTTGTTGGAAGTGCTATTACAAGACCTACAATGATAACGGAATGGTTCGTTCAAAAATTGTAAATTGTGAATGGTCACTTGTCACTTGTCACGAGGGCGTTGCATAATTGGGGATAGATATTCATGGCGGTCATGGTCTTACCATGACCGAATAAAATTTGTATTAAAACAGCTATATTTAAGCTATTTTTTGGTAAAAACAGTAGTGTCACGGTGAGACCGTGACACCCATGAACTTGATTTTCGACTTTTGCAACATCCACCGTCACTTGTCTCTTGTCACTCGTCACTCGTCACTTGTCACTCGTCTCTTGTAACTTGTCACGTAGTTGTTGCAAAATACAAAAACATTGTCTGAACGGGGATTCTTGTGATTAAAATGATTTTTGGGATTAAAGATTGAACAATTTTAATTTGCCACTCCACTATTTTGGCGTAATGATTGCGGAGCAATCACACGTCGGTAACTTTACTGGGCTAACTATCCCCACGACTTCGGACGAAGTCGCACAAGGTCAACAGTCACGTTAAGACCGATGATGCCCGAGATCGGAATTTTTGAGTTTTGCAACATCCACCGTCACTTGTCTCTCGTCTCTTGTCACTCGTCACTTGTCTCTCTTCACTCGTCACTTGTTACTTTTTGACAAAAAAAAGCCCATTAAAGAAATAAATCCTCAATGGGCATCTAAACAAAGCAAAAATAATAAATTGGAAAATCTATTTTTTAGCAGCTAAATATAATTTATTTACTTCATCCCAATTAATTACATTCCAGAAATTAGCAATGTAATCTGGTCTTTTGTTTTGATATTTTAGGTAATAAGCATGTTCCCAAACATCAATCAACAAAATAGGAGTCCCTTTAACATCCGATATATCCATTAATGGATTATCTTGATTTGGGCTTGAATAAACAACTAATTTGCCATCTACAACTACTAACCAAGCCCAGCCTGAACCGAATCTTGTTGTAGCAGCGTTGTTAAATAATTCTTTAAATTTTTCAAACGAACCGAAAGCTTCATCAATTGCTTTTGCAACTTCACCTGTAGGATTACCACCTTTATTTGGACCCATAATCTGCCAATATAAATTATGGTTATAATATCCACCACCATTATTACGAACTGCAGCAGGATATTTAGATACGTTTGCAAAAATTTCTTCAGCAGTTAAATTTTCAAATTCAGCACCTTCAGTTGCTTTGTTGAAATTTGCAGTATAAGCAGCATGATGTTTACCATAGTGTATTTCCATTGTCATTGTATCAATGTATGGTTCTAAAGCATTAAAATCGTAAGCGAGTTTTACTTGTTCAAATTTTGCCATTTTACTTCTCCTAATATTATATTTATTAATTTTTTCTGTCAATCCATGTATCTTATTAACACTACTTAACAAACCAATAGTTCCAACAGCCATTAAAAATTTTCGTCTATTCATAAATTCACCCTATCAAACAGCAAATGATTCACCACAACCACAAGTTTTTGCAGCATTGGGATTATTAAAAACAAATCCTCTTCCATTTAAGCCACTACTAAAATCAAGTTCACAGCCTGTTAAATAAAACAAACTTCTTCCATCAATAATCAATTTTACACCATATTGTTCAATAACAGAATCACCATCTTTAATATCTGCTTCAAAACCAAGTTTATATGTCATTCCGTTACAACCACCACCTTTAACAGCTATTCTCAATCCATAATCTTCGCCAATAGAGTTTTCCTCCATTAATTGTTTTATTTCTTTTGCAGCTTTTTCAGTTAGTTTAATTTCAGTATGTGTTTTACTTTCCATTTCAGTTCCCTTTCTTTTTAATCTAAAACTTCAGTTTCAAGCGAAAAGTTCATTTTAAAGGACTTGTTATCTATTTTGATTAATAGATCTTCGCTTACTAACCGATTCAAAAAATCAACAGCAGCCTTTTCTGCTTGTCCATAAGTAATAACAACATTTTTCTTTTCATAATACCTTTTTATGGCATATTGCAAATCGCGGAAAAAGATATTAGATTTATAAAAAACCGGATAGTTTTCTTTCATAAAAGCGAAAAAAATTAATCTATTTTGGTATAAATCATTTAAATAATCCATAACAACCTATAATATTAAAAAATTTGGATACAATAATTTACAATCTTAGGGAGGTAAAAGTTTCTATATTTTTACTAATTTATCAAAAACGACATACACATTTTAGCAAAATCCAACAATGGAGTAAAATATATACCAAACAATAAAACCGGAATTAACATTATTGTTATTAACAAATTTACCGAATAACTCATTTTAATAACGGGAGTTGCTTCAGTTGGTTTTGATAAGTATAAATGTTTAAGAACTCTAACATAATAATATAGCGATACAACTGTATTTAATAATGCAATTACCGCCACATAAATTAAATTAGCATCAACTAAAGCAAAAAACAAATAAAGTTTAGATATAAATCCAGCTGTTGGGGGAAGCCCTGTTAACGAAATTAAAAATACTGCCAAAGCAAACCCTAAAAATGGGGATGTTAACCCAACCCCCCTAAAATCATCAATATTTTCTGATTGAATTTTATCGGCAAATATCATTACAATTAAGAATGCTCCCAAGTTCATAAACAAATAAACAAAGAAGTAAACCATTACTGCTAAGATACCTTGATTAGATAATACTGCAATACCGAGTAACATATAACCGGCGTGAGCAATACTTGAAAAAGCAAGCATACGTTTTAAATTATCCTGCCACAATGCGGAAAAATTTCCTAAAGTCATTGTAGATACGGCAATAATTATTAATAACGTCTGCCAATCAAATACTGGTAGAATATTCCAAAAACCAGATTGAGCAACACCATTTGTAAAACCTGTAAATATAAAACGTATTAAAAATATAAATCCTGCAGCTTTACTGGCAACTGACAAAAAAGATGTTATAGTAATTGGTGAACCTTCATAAACGTCAGGAGTCCAAAAATGGAATGGAACAGCTGATATTTTGAACCCAATACCAACAAAAATCATTATTATGGATAAACCTAATGTTAAATAGTTAATACTTTGGTTGGTTAAATAAGCATTAATAGCAAATAAGTTTGTTGAACCGGTAATACCGAATAATAATGAAATACCAAATAACATAATACCTGATGAAACCGAACCATAAATAACGTATTTTAATGAAGCTTCACCGCTTCTATCGCGTAAACGCATAAATCCTGATAAAACATAAGAAGGAAGTGATAATAGTTCCATTGCTACATAAATCATAACAAAATCTGTTGCGGAAGTCAAAAAAAGCATTCCAAGAACCATTCCCGAAATTAGAGTATAAAACTCCCCTTTTCTTATTTTTAAGTTTTCAACTTCATCTGAAATTATTGTGAACAACACAACAAAAATTGAAGCCAATAAAACTATTATTTTAAAAAAAGAACTGATTGGATCAATGGCTAACAATCCATACTGGGAATTTGTTAAAGAAAATGCGTTTTCTTTAAAAGGTAATCCGGTTATTGCAAAAACAAGACTAACAAGAAGTCCAATTAATGTTATATAAGGAATAACAGCATTATCTTTATAAAAAAGGTCAAAAGCAATAACCAAAAAAAGTAATATTGTAATTACAATTTCCGGTTTAATTAGATTTAACGATACTATAAGACTATTTATATCCATATCAGTTCAAAATTTATAATCAGTTTAATAAAAATGATGTTTCGTTAACAAATTTAGCTAAAACATTTACAGAAGTATTCATAATGTTTAACATTGCAGAAGGATAAACACCCAAGAAAATAATTATAATAGTTAATGGAATTAACATTACATATTCTCTTGTATCCAAATCTGTGAGTTCACTCCATTTTTCGTTGAACTTTCCAAAGAAAATTCTTTGTAAAGTCCACAACATATATCCTGCTCCCAATACAATACCGAGTGTTGACACAACTGTTAATATCCTAATAGCAGGTACACTAAATGCTCCCACAAATACAAATGCTTCAGAAATAAATCCACTCATTCCCGGTAAGCCGATAGCAGCAAAAAATGCAACAGTTACAAAACCAGTATAAACCGGTAATTTAGAGGCTAAACCACCAAAATCTTCAATTCCTCTTGTATGTGCTCTATCATAAACAACTCCAACAATTAGGAACAACATAGCTGTAATTGTACCGTGATTAAACATCTGGAAAATTGCACCGTTAATACCAACGGAAGTTAACGAAGCCATTCCAAGCAAAACATAACCCATGTGAGATACCGAAGAGTAAGCTATTAACTTTTTAAAGTCTTTTTGAGCCATTGCACATAAAGCACCATAAACAATATTTATAGCTCCAAACAAAGCAATATACCACATTAACTCTCGTGTAATCTCGGGAAAAATAGGATAACTAATTCTTAATAAACCATAAGTACCCATCTTTAATAATACACCTGCCAGAATAACACTAATAGGAGTTGGAGCCTCAACGTGAGCATCCGGTAACCAAGTATGGAATGGGAACATTGGAATTTTTATTGCAAATCCAACAAACAATGCTATATAAGCAATAAAACGTAAATTATGAGGATTAAATGGAGAAAGAATACCATCGGCAGTAAAATTGGTTTTATCCATCATAGCTAAAAGATTAAATGTAAATACCTTAGAGCCATTAGTTAAAGTTTCGGTTGTACTAAAATATAAACCAATCATAACTAAAAGCATAAATACGCTGCCAAATAATGTATAAATAAAAAACTTAATTGCCGCATATTCTTTGCGAGGACCACCCCAAATACCAATTAAGAAGTACATTGGGAGCAGCATTAATTCCCAGAAAACGTAGAACAAGAAGAAATCCAACGATACAAACACGCCCATCATACCGGTATCTAACAACAAAAATAGAGCAAAGTACCCTTTAACTGATTTATCAATCTTCCAAGATGATATTAATGCAATCAAAGATACAAAAGCAGTCAATAAAACCATCGGCATACTTATTCCATCAACACCGAGGAAATAATCAATTTTTACTGTTCCAAGCCAAGAAACACCGGGAATTTCTATCCATTTAACTTTTTCAACAAATTGAAAACTGGATTGTTCAAATACTCCTCCAGCATTATAGTTAAATTGGCTCATCATTATTCCTGCTAAAACAAGCTGAAGAGCAACCATAACAAGTGAAGTTAGTTTAATTTGAAACTTGGATTCTTTAGGAATCAATAAAATAAATATCATCCCTAATACGGGAAGAAATGTTATGAGAGTTAAAATTGGAAATCCTTCCATAATTTTGTAATGCCTATTTTAATTAATTAACAATTTATAATAAAATAAGTAGAATTATTATTGAAAACACCACAAATACAATATAAGTCTGTACTTTTCCTGTTTGGGCTTTTCTTAAAATAATACCGAATAACCCGCTTATAAATGCGGTAAAGTTTACAAATCCATCAACAACATATGTATCAAAATACTTACCACCAATAGAAACCCACCTTACTAATGTAGCAACTCCATTTACTATTCCATCAACAACTTTAGTATCAAACCAAGCAAATACTCTTGTTAAAACAAGTAAAGCTTTAACAATTACCCCATTATAAAATTCATCTATATACCACTTGTTAAAACTAAATAAATAGAGCGGTTTAATTGCAGCAGCTAATTTATCAGTATTAACCTTTTTCCATTGATAAAACAAAAAAGCGGTAAAAATGCCTAAACCAGCCATTATTAAAGATAAAATCATTGCGGGATAATGTGCATGGTGTATTGCTTCCATATACATATTACTATGAATAACATGCTCCCCTGCCTTTGGAGCATGCTCCAACTGCATAAAATTCCATCTTGTAAATTCAGGAGTTACTGTTTGAGGTGTAACTACCCATTTAGACAAAAACCAGCCTTGGTCTGCTCCCAAAGGATTTGGAGTATACCAGAAAAATAATGACAATACTGCTAACACAACTAAAGGAATAACCATCAGCTTTGGTGATTCATGAGCATGTTCAAACCTGTCTTCATCGCGAGGCTTACCATGGAAAGTTAAAATTACCAATCTAAACATATAAAAAGCTGTTAACAGAGCAACCCCAAAACCAGCAGCTGGAATTAACCAATGACCGGTTAAACTACCAAAAGCCAATGTACCGGCTAATAAACCATCTTTACTTAAAAATCCTGCTGTTAACGGAATACCGGATATTGTTAAGGAGGCTATTAAAAAAGTAAAATACGTAAACGGAAGTTTCTTTCTAAGACCACCCATATTTTGTATGTCTTGTTCATGGTGCATTGCATGTATAACTGAGCCACTCCCTAAAAATAAACATGCCTTAAAAAACGCATGTGTAATTAAGTGAAAAAATGCAAATGCGTATGCTCCCACTCCAATTGCCATAACCATATAACCTAATTGACTTACAGTCGAATAAGCTAAAACCTTTTTAATGTCATTTTGAGTTAAAGCAATGGTAGCAGCTAAAAAGGAAGTAAAAGCTCCAATAACTGCAATAACAAGCATTGCATCGGCTGTTAACATCACAAATATCCTGATTAACAAATAAACACCGGCAGCAACCATTGTAGCAGCATGAATTAAAGCACTAACAGGAGTTGGACCTTCCATAGCATCGGGTAACCAAACATGTAAAGGAAACTGAGCAGATTTACCAACTGCACCCATAAATAATAGAATACCGGTAACCGTTAACCAAAAGCCACTATTAAATGGAATAACTCCCATACTTATTTGGTGGTATATATCATCAAATGTAAATGTACCATAAGTCATAAATAACATCAGTATGCCCAAAAACATACCAACATCACCTACCCTGTTAACCAAAAATGCTTTTTTGCTGGCATCAGCAGCAGACGGTTTTTCGTACCAAAAACCGATTAATAAATACGAAGATAACCCAACTAATTCCCAAAAGATATACATCATCAAAATGTTATGAGTTAATACAATTCCAAGCATTGAAAAAGTAAAAATACCTAAATATGCAAAGTAACGAGTATACTTTTTATCGCCATGCATATACTCAATTGAATAAAAATGAACCAACATACTTATTATATTAACCATAACAAGCATAATAACTGTCAAATTATCTATTTGTATACCAAGTTCAATATATTTATTTAATCCTTGGCTTATAAATCCCATATTTATCCAGTTAAAACTTGAAATTATTGTTTTATCCGCATAAGTACCAAGCTTAAAAAAGGCAATAACTACGGAAAGAATCATGGCTAAACTGATAAATAAAAGTTCAGTATAATATATTTTAGGTACTTTTTTACCTAACAGAATAGTTAAAGTAAATCCTGTAAGTGGTAAAAATAAAATAATTAACGATAGTGTAACAATTAACGATTCAGACATATATTTATTCTTTTAAATTATCAATTTCATCTACATTTACATTTGTAAACAACTTATATATATTTAATACAATTGCCAAAGCAATAGCAGCTTCAGCAGCAGCTAAAACAATAACAAATAAAGAAACAACCTGCCCGTGTAAACCACCGGTACCGTATTTTGCAAAAGCAACAAAATTAATATTTGCAGCATTCAGTATTAACTCAACTCCCATCAAAACAAGGATCGCATTTTTACGAGTGATTACAGCAAATAGACCAAGCGAAAATAAAATAGCACTAACAAACAAAAAATGATTTAATCCAACTTGCAACATATTAAACCTCGCTCGCATTTTCATTTTTCTTTCTTGCAATTGAAGTTGCACCAATTAATGCAACTAATAAAAGAATAGCAAGAAGTTCAAAAATCAACACATAATCGGTAATTAACAATTTACCGAGTGCTCCAATAGTTGTTTGCGGAGCAGGGCTTGGCGATTCACTCCAGTTTGTTCTGGTAATTATCGATACTAATGCTCCCGCAAAAGTACCAATAACAACAATAGCAGGCAAAACGTTTGTTGCTCCGCTTTTTATTTCAACATTTGTAATCTTATTGGTAAGCATAACCCCAAACAACAATAAAATCAAAATTCCGCCAATGTAAACCATTACTTGAGTAACAGCTACAAAATCTGCTCCCAATAAAACATACAATCCGGCTACTCCAAACAAAGTAAATAATAAGTAAAAACCGGAATGAACAACATTTTTAACAGATACCACAAAAAACGCAGATATAACTGTTAAAAGTGCAAACAAATAAAAAAATATGTCAAATAAACTCATAATATATCTAAAATTATTGTTTAGTTTCAGTTGGTGTAATTGGTTTGGCAGCAGCGGCTGCTTTTTCAGCCTGCAATTTAACCAAATTTGCTTTCTTTTCTGCTGCTTCACTTTCAGTTAATGTTGCAAAGTTAAATTTTAAGTTATCTCGTTCAAACTCTGAAAACTCATAAATATCTGTCATATAAATACACTCAGTTGGACATGGATAGACACAAAGCGAACAGTAACAACACTTTGCTATGTCAATTTCAAACTTAGTAATCCATAACATTTTCTTTTTACCATTTGAAGTAGTACCCAAACTTTCAGTAGGTAATGCTTTTACAGTATCAATTTGAATACAGCTAACAGGGCAAGCACGGGCACATTGATCACAACCAATACAATCGTCCATATTCACAAATAGACGATTTCTGCTACGCTCAGTCATTGGAACTTTGTCTTCTGGATATTGAATTGTTACAGAAGGAATAAACAAATGGCGAAATGTAATTCGCATTCCAATAAGTACTGTTTTTAAAGCGTTATATGTATCTAATAAATATTGTTTCATATATAATTAAAATAATAAAATTATTCCTACAATAATTAAATTAACAAAAGCATAAGGAATTAAATATTTCCAGCATAATGTCATTAATTGATCCACTCTCAGGCGTGGCAAAGTCCATCTTAACCACATCTGAACAAATACAAAAAACAAACCCTTAATTGTAAACCAGAAAAGCTGTTCAATTGGAATTAACCATGTTAGCCCAATTAAATTACCCAAATAACCAAATGGAGATTGATAACCTCCAAAAAAGATTGAAGTTACAATAGCTGAAACAGCAAACATATTTGCATATTCGGCTAAAAAGAACATCGCAAACTTCATTCCCGAGTATTCAGTATGATAACCTGCTACAAGTTCAGATTCTGCTTCTGGAATGTCAAAAGGAGTCCTGTTTACTTCTGCAAGTGTACTAATATATATAATAACAAAAGCAGTAATCATAAATGGGATTAATAAAAATTTAGTAACTGTAAATCCTGGTCCGCCAAAGATATACCAATTCCAAAAATATTGTGTTTGTATATCACTAATAAAATTAAGATTTAATGAACCCGTAATCATAACAATAGTTAAAACCACCAAAGCAGTAGGTATTTCGTAACTTATAACCTGAGCAACAGAACGCATTGCTCCAATTAATGAATATTTATTGTTACTTGCCCAACCTGCCATTAAAATACCCGCAACAGCTATGCCGGATACAGCAACAATATAAAATAATCCTATATCAGTATTGGTACCAATATAAATAGAAGAAAATGGAATTGCAGCAAATACTGCATAAGAGCCAATGAAAACCAAAACCGGTGCAAAATTAAAGAACCATTTATCTGTTCCGGCAGCAACTATATCCTCTTTTTGAATCAGTTTTAATATATCCGCTACGGTTTGAAGAAAACCACGATACCCTGTTCTATTAGGACCCAGCCTATCCTGCATAAAAGCTGAAACTTTTCTTTCAAGATAAACAGCAAATAGTGCAAAAGGAAGAATAAAAACAAATAATGGTAATATAGCAGATATAATATAAGCTATAATTGTATTATTCAGTAAGTTTGTTAATATTTCATACATTATCTATCAACTTCTCCTAATACTATATCAATGCTTCCAAGTACTGCAATTACATCGGCAACTAAATGACCTTTACAAAGGTCACCGATAAAAGATAAATTTACAAATGAAGGGGGTCTTACTTTTACTCTAAATGGAGCATCTTTTCCTTCACTAATTATAAAATATCCCAACTCCCCTTTTGGATTTTCAACCCTGCTATAAATCTGTCCCTTAGGTACTTTTACTTTTTTGGGAATAGCAGCTTTTACATCTCCTTCCGGTAACTGGTCTAAAGCTTGTTCAACAATTTTTAAGCTTTCTTCCATCTCTAAAACTCTTACATAGTATCTATCCCAGCTATCACCTATGGTTCCCATTAAACCTTTACCAACAGGGATATCAAAATCAAATTTATTATAAACAGAATAAGTATCATCTTTACGTAAATCGAACTTTAATCCCGATCCTCTTAGCATTGGACCAGTTGCCCCAAAATTAATTGCAGTTTCTAAAGGTAACACGCCAACATTTGCTGTTCTTTCAACAAATATTTTATTATAACTTAACAAATCGTTTAATTCTCTAATTGTTGGTCTAAACGATGTGATAAACTCTCTGGTTTTTCTAACAAAATCAGGGTGCAAGTCGTGCGAAAGTCCACCAACCCAAATATAGTTATAAAGAAGACGTGCTCCACAAGTCATTTCAAACAAACTTAAAATATGTTCTCTATCTCTAAAAAGATATAAGAACGGAGTAAATGCTCCAATATCAAGTCCATAAGTTCCTAAAGCTACTAAGTGGCTTGCAATTCGCTGTAGTTCACCCATTATCACTCTAATGTAATCAACACGTTCAGGAACTTCAATTTTTGCAAGGCGTTCAACAGCAACTGCATAACCAAAATTGTTATACATAGAAGCTAAATAATCCATTCTATCGGTATAAGGAACTATTTGAGGATACGACAAAGCTTCGCAATGTTTTTCAAAACATCTGTGCAAATAACCGATATGTGGTCTTACATCAATAACAAGTTCCCCATCCAATTCAACTTCAAGGCGTAAAACGCCGTGTGTTGAAGGGTGTTGAGGACCCATATTTAATACCATGTGTTCAGTCTTTAAAGCCATAATTATATTTATATTAATATGGTATTTTCATACCTTGATAAAATTCAGGGTTTTTATAATCTTTTCTTAATGGATACGAACCATCTTCCCAATCATAAGGCATTAAAATCCTTCTCAAATCAGGATGATTCAAAAACTTAATTCCATACATGTCATAAGCTTCTCTTTCGTGCCAATCTGCCGTTCTCCATACAGTTGATACTGTATGAATTTCCGGATTTTCTCGCTCAGTTGCAACACGAACCGTAAGTTTGTGTTTATATTCAATTGAATATAAATGATAATAAACGCTTAAAGTACCTCCTTTTATTGTTTCAGTACCATCAGCATCTTTTATTTTTTCACCATTAGCATCATCAACACCGGAAAGAACCATTAATGAATCGAATTTTAATTCATCATTATCGCGTAAAAATAATGCTACTTCAAATATATCTTTTTGATTTACGTTAATATAAAAATCAAATTCATTTTCTATGTTAACAGTAAACTCTATTTCACTAAAATTATCTTTTAAGATAGATACAATTTGTTCAAAATTTTTCATTAAACAGACTTCCTTAAAGTTTCTGTTCTAATTTTTTCTTGTAATTTTAACAAACCTTCAAGTAACGCTTCTGGACGAGGTGGACAGCCCGGAACGTAAACATCAACAGGAATAATTCTATCAACACCTTTTAAAACATGATAACCATGATCCCAATAGGGTCCACCACTATTTGAACAGCTACCCATTGAAATTATATACTTTGGTTCAGGCATTTGTTCATATAAACGTTTTATTCTTAAAGCCATTTTAAGAGTTACAGTACCAGATATAATAATAATATCAGCCTGACGGGGGGAAGCACGAGGAATAACACCAAATCTATCAAAATCATAATGTGAAGCACTTGTTGCCATCATTTCAATTGCACAGCAAGCTAAACCAAAACCAAGTTGCCATAATGATGACAAACGTGCCCAATTTAGTAAGTCTTCTGTTCGGGTAACAATAATATTATCCGATAAATATTCCTGATCTAATAATCCCATCTTAACTATATTTAATTATTATTAAATTTTCTTTTTTGTATAATTTTTTAATTCATCTAAAAACGGTGGTTTTGGTGAAGGACGTTCCCATTCAAGGTCTCCTTTTTTCCATTCGTATACCATACCAAAACCTAATATAACCAAAAATAATATTCCGGTTAAAAAGCCAAATAAACCATATTCTTTATAGGCTACTGCCCAAGGAAACAGCAAAACAACTTCAACATCAAAAATCAAAAATATTAAAGCAACAACATAAAAACGGATATTAAATTTTATCCAACCAATACCTTCCGGATTTTCGCCGCATTCGTAAGTTTTCTGTTTTTCTAATGTTGGTTTATGAGGTCGGATTAATTTTGAAAAAAATATTGCTACTACAACAAACACACCTGCCAATAGCATGAATGCAAATATTTTACTAAATTCGGTTAACATAATTACCATAAAAATTTTGTTAAAAATACCTAAAGTTCTATTTAATGTCAATATTGCATTTGGTTAATTAAATTATTATACAACAAATAAGATTTTTTTTTCTTATTTGTCAGCTATTATTAAAACAACACGATTATAAATATTAGTTCAATTTTAAGATATAATTGGGTGAGTAGTAAAAAGTGACGCGTGACTAAAACATGAAACTTGAGACCAGAGACTTGATGGGTGGTAAAGAGTGACGCGTGACGAGTAACGTGTGACAAAAAACAGCAACTTTGTAAATTGTGAATTGTAACTAACCGTCTGAACTGGGATTCTTGGGATTTTGATGATTTTTAGGATTAATGATAAAAAAAGTGACGCGTAACGCGTGATATGTGACATGTGATAAAAGCCTCGTAAAAAGATGTACTAACAGCAATTCATTTTATTCACTTCTTATCATTTTTTTTGTCACTTGTCATATCGTCACGCGTTACTTTTTTGAATGCAGAGCATTCACATGTCGGTAACCACACAATGCATCTATCCCCACGACTTCAGACGAAGTCGCACATTCGATGAACCAACTTCAACACGTTAAAACAAAAGCAGTTGAATGTTTGTGTCGCACCTAACGGAGCTTTTTTGTGGTGGTAGGCTTGTATTACTATTAATGTTCCAACCCTAACGGGTCTGGTTAGATGAAGAAATGAGAGATTTTGTTTTTTTACGCATTTTTATTTTTCAATATATTACATAAAGCGAAAAAAGATTATTGATTAAACATAAGACCCGGCGGGTCGGAATATTAATAGTACCACAAAATAAAAAAGCAATAAAAGCTGGCGGAGCCAGCGACATGTTTTTGGTAATTGTTTAGCAAACTCATCCTCCGGCTCTGGCGAGCCCCCTCCTTCTCTTCAAACAAGAGAAGGAGCGACTGCTGTAATAATGATACGTAATTATAAACTTGGTTGCATTAAATTTCCCCCATTATGTCACCGGTGCCCGGTTCTTGTATGTTTGTTTTCTGTGTATGCTATAAAAATGTCACCAGTTCCCGGTTGAAAACCAGAGACATGTAATTTGGTATAAAAAAGCCATTACATCGTAATGGCTCTGGTTGTAAAAAAACACATCCCCAAACAAATCCCCACTCCAGTACGAGTGGGACTGGTCTGCATTTGTAAGGTTGCAAATTATATATATATCGTTTTATCTGCCAGAGCGAATCCGCTGGATTCGCATGGTTGTGTGTGGGGAATTCCCGACGTAAAAACACGTCGGGTTACAGATAGGTTTCTCCGATGAAGAAATTAATTAAAATTTAACGCCAGAGACTGGTGGCGAAAATTGTCTGAACGGGGATTTTGAGGGATTAAACAGATTTTTGGGATTAATGAAAAAAAAGTGTCGCGTAACACGTGATATGTGACAAAGCCACGTAAAAAGATGTACTAACAACAATTCATTTTATTCACTTCTTATCTTTTTTTTCTTGTCTCTCGTCACTCGTTACTTTTTTGAATGCAGAGCATTCACATGTCGGTAACCACACAATGCATCTATCCCCACGACTTCAGACGAAGTCGCACATTCGATGAACCAACTTCAACACGTTAAAACAAAAGCAGTTGAATGTTTGTGTCGCACCTAACGGAGCTTTTTTGTGGTGGTAGGCTTGTATTACTATTAATGTTCCAACCCTAACGGGTCTGGTTAGATGAAGAAATGAGAGATTTTGTTTTTTTACGCATTTTTATTTTTCAATATATTACATAAAGCGAAAAAAGATTATTGATTAAACATAAGACCCGGCGGGTCGGAATATTAATAGTATCGCAAAATAAAAAAGCAATAAAAGCTGGCGGAGCCAGCGACATGTTTTTGGTAATTGTTTAGCAAACTCATCCCTCGACTCAATAAACGCCATTGAGTACACCGCCTTCTCTTCAAACAAGAGAAGGAGTGACTTTAAAACAATACGTAATTACAAATTTGGTTGCATAAATTTGCCCCCATTATGTCACCGGTGCCCGGTTCTTGTATGTTTGTTTTCTGTGTATGCTATAAAAATGCCACCGGTGCCCGGTTGAAAAACCAAAACATGGTGATTTGTGATTGGTGAATAGTGATTAGCACAAGAGCCATTCCGGCTGGAATGGCTCTATTGGTAGAAAAACCTAACAACAACACATAATCCCCACTCCAGAGTGAGTGGGACTGGTCTGCATTTGTAAGGTTGCAAATTATATATATATCGTTTTATCTGCCAGAGCGAATCCGCTGGATTCGCATGGTTGGGTGCGGGGATCTATTCCCAACGTAAAAAACACTTCGGGTTACAAACAGATTATCTCCTCTGGAGAAATAAATAAAAACTTAACGCCAGAGACTGGTGGCAAAAATTGTCTGAACTGGGATTCTTGGGATTTTGATGATTTTTTGGGATTAATGATAAAAAAAGTGACGCGTAACGCGTGACATGTGACAAAAGCCTCGTAAAAAGATGTACTAACAGCAATTCATTTTATCAACTTCTTATCATCTTTTTCGTCACTCGTCACTCGTCTCTCGTCAATTGTGTCGCACCTAACGGAGCTTTTTTGTGGTGGGAGGCTTATATTACTATTAATGTTCCAACCCTAACGGGTCTGGTTAGATGAAGAAATGAGAGATTTTGTTTCTTTTAACATTTTCTATTTCTAAAAATAAAATTTATAGCATAAATGTTTAATTATTTATACAAATCCGTTAGCTATTAGCTGTTTACTGTTACCTACTTTTCGTCACTCGTTACTTTTTGGCTATTCACTAATGGCTATTAACTGTTTCCTGCTTCCTGTTACATGCTTTTCGTCCCTTGTCACATCGTCACACGTCACTTTTTTTGATTGCTAAGCAATCACATGTCAGCTACCTAAATATTCTTATACGAAATTTTATTCATTGTAATTATTTTTTAATTTAAGTAACTTTAAATGTTAATCAAAATGACTATTTCATTCCCAAATTAATTGTGGTGTAACATGAAAAAATACTACCCTTATTATCAATTCTTGTTTCTATTTTTTGGTTTGTTAATTTGCTTAAACGCAACTGAAATAAGCACTAAAACCGATTTTTTATATTTAGGCCCAATAAACATTAATGCACCATCACAAATAATTAAAACAACTGATGATATTAATACTGACGAAATCTTAAAATTTGATTATTTGGATTTAAGCAATGTTTATCCTGAGGATAATCTTTCAATATCATTTAAGGGAAAGGAATACAAGTGGAGTAAAGAATTAACCAAAAACAACAAAATATCTAATTATCAATTGTTTTTTTTGGCTACATTTATTTATACTAATCAATTTTCAAAAGTAACCTTAAATGCAAAATCAAATTCAATTTACGAAATTTATGTAGATGGCGTTCTTAAAACAAGCAAAACAGATTCTGAAAGCAGCGATCCCCAATGTCAATTAAATTTAGAAAATGGAAAGCATTTAGTAATAATTAAAAGTCTTATACTCCCCTATACAGAAGCACCTAATTTTACTTTAACTGCAAAATGCGATTCAACAATTAAATTTGACGACCTATATTTTACTTCTGATCCAACTCGTTTTGTTACTTTTAACGATTTATTAAATAACGAAAAAGCTAAGTCGGTTTCAATTTCTGCTGACGGTAATTATGCAATTATTAGCTTAACCAAACGCAATAAAGCAAAAGATGCTCAAAACAACTATTATAAAATAATTGATTTAAATACAAAAAAAGAAATCCAATCATTTAAAGGATTACTTGATCTGTCGGCAATTCAATGGGCACCAAGCGGTAATGGTTTTGCTTATACAACCAATTCTAAAGGAAACACTAATTTGTACATGGCTGACTTATCAACCGGTTATTCCAATCTATTACTTCAAGAAGTTAAAGATTTTGGAGGCTTTGAATGGGCACCAAACGGTGAGTTTTTAGTATTTACAATTAGCGAAGATAAGCCAAAAGAGACTACAGGGTTAAAAAAATATAATGATATGACCGATAGGTATCCTTGGAGCGGTTCAAACTCTTATCTTTATTATTTAGATGTTAAAAGTGGATTAAAGTACAGATTAACTAAAGGAAACACATCAACAAATTTAAACTCAATCTCACCTGATTCTAAAAAATTAGTTTATTCAGAAAGCTATTTTGATGCTAATAACAGACCTTATTCTCATACTATCTATTACTTATTAGATATTGAATCTGGAAGAATTGATTCATTATTCAAAGCTTATTGGGGCGGAAATACAATATTTTCCCCTGACGGTTCAAAATTGGCAATTACAGGAGGACCTTCTGAGTTTGGTAATTTGGGATTAAATGTTCCTAAAGGAGTTATTCCAAATGATTATGACAATCAGTTATATGTTTATGATATAAAATCAAAAAAAATGGAAGCTGTTTCAAAAGATTTTAATCCTGCTATTAATAGTGTTTATTGGTTAAAAGATAATACAATTTATTTAACTACTGTAGATGGAACACGTGAACATTTATATTCGCTAAACCTAAATGATAAGAGTTATAATTATATTGATTTAGGGGTTGAAACTATTGCTTCAATTGATTTTGATAAATCAGGGAATAAGGCAATTTATATTGGTGCTAATGTTAATGCACATAACAAAGTATTCAGTTATGAATTAGCTAACAAAAAACAAAACCTTTTATATGATCCGGAATTAACAGAATACAAAAATATTAGATTAGGCAAAGTAGAAGATTTTAGCTTTACTAATAGTGAAGGAAAGACAATTGAAGGATTTGTTCACTTTCCACCTGATTTTGATGAATCTAAATCTTATCCTTGCATTGTTTACTATTATGGAGGAACAAGTCCTGTTGAACGCGAATACGAGGGTAGATATCCAAAAAATATCTGGGCTGCAAATGGTTATATAGTATATGTTTTAGAACCAAGCGGCTGTACCGGATATGGGCAGGAATTTAGTGCCAAACATGTTAACGATTGGGGTTCCATTACATCTGAAGAGATAATACAGGGAACAAAAGAACTATTAAAAAAATATAAATTCATAGATAAAAATCGCTTAGGCTGCATTGGTGCTTCTTATGGCGGTTTTATGACCATGAATTTAATAACTAAAACAGATATGTTTGCTGCGGCAGTATCTCACGCAGGCATTAGTGCTTTAAGTAGTTATTGGGGTAATGGTTATTGGGGATTTAGTTATAGTGCGGTAGCAACTGCAAATAGTTTCCCCTGGAATAAAAAAGACATTTATGTAGATAAAAGTTCTTTATTTAATGCCGATAAAATCAATACTCCCCTTTTGCTTTTACATGGAGGAGCCGATACAAATGTTCCAACCGGTGAAAGTATGCAGATGTATACTGCTTTAAAGTTACTTGGTAAAGATGTAGAGTTTATTGAAGTTGATGGTCAAGATCATCACATTTTGGAATATAATAAACGTATTCTTTGGTCTAAATCAATATTAGCTTACTTCGATAAATATCTAAAAGGGCAAAATAATTGGTGGAATAATCTTTATAATAATTGATAATTGGATGATAATGCAAAATAAAATAAATTTTTTAGGAATATTTTTAATATCATTGTTCTTACTTAGTAATTGTTCAAATGAAAAAAGCAATTTAGTTGAAAAAAATAAAAAGTCAGTTAAAATGAAACCTGACAATGAATATTTATTAAATGTTAAAGGTTTGGCAGAAATAAAAGAATCAGTAAAACCCGGTCAAAATTTGGCTGATATGCTGCTTCCTTATAACATTTCATATTCAATTGTTGTCAAATTAGCCGATGAAATTAATAAAGTTTACTCAGTAAAAAAATTTAATACCGGAAAAGAATACGTTATTTATTCTTCTGATGATTCATTAAATATTGCAAAATATTTTGTTTACGAGATCAGCAGTAAAGACTATTTAGTTGCTGATATAACAAATAATAAAGTATGGTTAGGCAAAAAAGAAGTTACAATAGTTGAACATGCTGTCAGCGGTATTATTGATTATTCTTTATTTACAACAATCGGAAAATTACACTTAAGCGATAATTTAGCATTTAAGCTTTCTGATATCTTTGGCTGGCAGATAGATTTTTACGCCATTCAAGATGGCGATTATTTTTCCGTTGTGTTTGAAGAAGAATATGTTGGTGATGAATTTTCAGGAATTGGGGCAATAAAATCTGCTCATTTTGTGCATAATAAGCGAGATTATTATGGTTTTGCATTTAATGTTAATGAAGGTATAGAATATTACGATTTAGATGGAAACAGTTTACGAAGAGCATTTCTAAAAGCACCATTAAAATTTTCAAGAATCAGCTCGAAATTTTCTTTAAGTCGTTATCACCCTGTATTAAAGATTTATAGACCTCATACCGGAATTGATTACGCCGCAGGAGTAGGAACACCGGTTCAAGCTGTTGGTGATGGTATTGTTGAAAGTGCAGTATATTCCGGCGGTGCAGGTAATTATGTAAAAATTAAGCATAATGCAACATATACATCCGGTTATATGCACTTATCCAAATATGGACCTGGAATTAGAAAAGGAGCAAGAGTGAGACAAGGTGATATAATTGGATATGTTGGTTCTACCGGAATATCAACAGGTCCCCACTTAGATTTTAGATTTTGGAAGAATAATCAACCCATAAATTATCTTACAATGGAGTTTCCTTCTTCCAATCCGATAGATCCTAAATATAAAACCGAATTTGAAAAGTTAAAGAAGGAACAGTTTGCTAAATTGGAATTATTAGATAAACCAACTCCTTATGAAATAATTTTATAGTGAATCAATTTTTTTTACAACTTTTTCCTTAAACTGGGCGAGGTTTTCTTCGCTCAGCATTTTATAAGCTTCATCTCGTACTTTTCCCCATGTGTTATGTACCGGACATGGTTTTTCATGTGAACAACCCGGAAAACCTAACACGCATTGATTAAATACATCTAATCCATCAAGTGATTTAACTATATCAATTAAATATATTTCTTCCGGTGATTTAGCTAAATAAAAACCACCATTATGCCCTTTTTTAGATCCCACTATATTATCATTTGTCAAAATTTGCATAACCTTTGAAACAAATTCTTTTGGCACTTTCAACTTTTCTGATACATATGTTGCATTAACAAGAGTATCTTTTGGTAGAGTTGAAAGTAATAACACAGCCTGCAACCCTAATTCACACTTTTTCGAAAATATTACCGTCATCGCACTAACTAATTATTATTTATATATTTAAAAATATTTATTTATGAATTCAAATTCAAATAATAAATAAATATTTCTCTATTAGTGGAGAATATTTTTTCATTTTTTTGACATTTTACAAGCTTTTATGCAAAAATATTATAATTTATAACAAAACAGAGATTACATGTTATTTTTTCACTCAATCCCTTTGCATACTTGGGCATGATATTTATGTTAAATGATTATTTGTTATTACATACTCCCCTATTTTTTATGGCTATTATAATCGAAGGTGTTTAATAATTTGGGAGGGTAAATGGTCTCACCATGACCGAATAAATATGTTGCAAAAAACAGCAGAATAACAGCGTTTTTTGAGCATTAAGATAGCGTCACGGTACGACCGATGACGCCCCAGAGATGGTTTTCTTAGTTTTTCAATACCCACGACCATGACGCCCAGATCGGATTTCATGCGTTTTGCAACAGCCACATCACGCGTTATGAGTCACTTTTTTTATCTTTAATCCCATAAATCAATTAAATCTAAAGAATTCCTGTTCAGACACCGCTCAGAGGATAAAAAAAAAGGCTGTATCAAATTTCTTCAATACAGCCTTAGTAAAACTAATATACTTAAAAATTAAAAAGTAATATTTTGTCCTTTCTTTTTAGCATAATCCAAAACAAACGAACTTGCAACGAATACTGATGAATAAGTACCCAAAGTTATACCGAAGAATAAACAGAAAGCAAAACCACGTAAAACTTCACCACCAAAAATCAACAATACAACTACTGTTAAAAGAGTTGTTAAGCTGGTAATAATGGTACGTCTTAAAGTTTTGTTAATAGCATTATTCATATTTTCTTCAAGTTCGGCAGTTTTATGAACTTTCAAATTTTCTCTAATTCTATCATAAATAATAACTGTATCGTTGATTGAATAACCAACCAAAGTTAAAAATGCAGCTACAACACTAACAGATATTTCGAGGTTGAAGCCTGGGAACATTCCATAAAGTATAGAGAACATACCAAGTGTAATAACAACGTCATGGAATAAAGCTAAAACTGCACCAATAGAAAAAGTAAACTTAAAACGGAAACCTAAATAAATCATAATTACTAATAATGATAAAGAGACAGCAATTAATGCATCACGCTTTAATTCATTACCAATCTTAGGACCTACGTTAGTTTCTTTCACAACAGAAAAACTATTATCTTTAATATCTTTAGAAAGATTTTCTTTTATCCAGTCAGAAATACCAATTCTAACAGAAACCTGAGTATTTTCAATTTGTTGAGATACTCTTGAAGCCTGATAGCCATCTTCATTTAATTTTTCGTAAACTGCATTTGCTACAGAAGCAGAATCAAAATCAAAAATAATAGAATTGGAAGTAGTTTCAACAATTCCTTTAATATTACCAAGATTAGCTTCTTTAATAGCATTTTCAACATTAGCTTGAACTTTAGGGAAAACGTTTTTAGGTATTTCTTGAAGTTCAGTTCTAACTAAAACTCCAGATTCACCACCAAATGTTTTTACTTCCACATTACCTAAACCTAAAGAATTCAATTCAGTACGAATATCACTAATATTTATCTGTTTTTGAAATTGCAGTGCAACTTCAGTACCACCTTTAAAGTCGATGCCAAATTCAAGACCTCGTACTAAAAAGCTAATAATGCTAAGGACAAACAATACTCCTGAAACCATGTAAAAGTATTTTCGTTTGCCTAAAAAATCGATTTGTTTTTCAAATATACTCATTTATCAATTAACTCCCTATCGCATTAATCTAATTGTAATTTAATTCCTTTTACAGCCATATATTCTAACACAACACGTGTAATAACTAATGCACTGAAAAGTGTTGAACCAATACCAATCATAAGAGTAAGTGCAAATCCTTGAACAGGACCACTTCCAAATTGATAAAGAATAATACCTGTAAAGAAGGTAGTAATGTTTGAATCGAAAATCGCCGAAAATGAATTTGAAAAACCACTATCAATAGCAGCTTTAAAAGTTTTACCGCTTTTCATTTCTTCACGCATTCTTTCGTAAATAATAACATTGGCATCCACAGCCATACCCATTGTAAGTACTATACCAGCAATACCGGGTAAGGTTAATGTAGCTTGGAAACCAGCTAAAATACCCATAGTGAATAAAATAGTAAACAATAATCCAAAATCAGCAACCATACCAACTTTTCTATAATAGAAAATCATAAATACAGCAACAAAGAAGAAACCTAATAAAGCTGAGTTAAAACCTTCAGCAATACTATCCTGACCTAAGGATGGTCCAACTGTTCTTTCTTCAATAACATCAATAGGAGCTGGTAATGCACCGGCTTTAAGAACAATTTCTAACAATTTGGCTTCATCTAAATCGCCCATACCAGAAATTTGAGAATTTCCAGTTGGAATTTTACTTTGAATTGTTGGAGCACTATAAATAACACCATCAAGCATAATAGCACAACGTTTACCAATATTTGAGCCTGTAATACGCGACCATTCTCTTGCACCTTCGGAATTCATTTGCATATTAACAATTGGAGCTGTTGTTGATTGATCAATATTAGCTTGAGCATCAACTACTTTATCACCAGTTAATTCAGGTTCTTTGTTAACAAAGTAAACACTATAAAAATTGCGACCTTCGTTAGAAAATTCCGGTTTAGCACTTAAAACAAATTCAGCATTATCAGGAATAACTTTTTGAACATCAGGTCTGCTTAAAATTTGGTCCAATTTCGATTTGTCATTTTCATCAATAAAGCTACTTAAATACTCACCTCGAGTATCAACATTCACAATAGCAAAAAACGGATGTTTTTTTGCAAATTCTTCGCGTGACATGTTTTTAGTATCCGTAGTATCATTAGAAGCAACTTTTGAAGAATCAGCAGATTTTGTTGAATCAGAAGCTGTTGAATCTTCAATAACTTTACCGGCTAACAAGTCATCAATTCTTTGCATAACCGGAATTGTAATATCATGTTCTTTAACTAAACGAAATTCCAACAAGGCACTCCCCTGAACTAAGCGTTTAGCTTCTTCTTCTTTAGCAACACCCGGCAATTCAATAATAATACGACGAGAACCTTGTTTTTGAATACTTGGCTCAGAAACACCGTATTGGTCAACTCTGTTTCTAATAATTTCAATAGCACGTGAAACAGCATCTTCTTCTTGTTTTTGAAGATCAGAAACAATTTTTGCATCATCTTCAATCATAGTACCAAAGTATCTGCTTAATCTACGTCCATTCGATTGTAATTTAGAAGCTAAAACCGCAACAATATTTTCATCAGTAATTTTAACTTGGTCTTCGGCTTCTTTCATAGCTTTTTTGAAAAGAGCATCAGGGTCTTTTGCCAATTTCTCAAGCAATTTAGCAGTATTTACTTCCATTACTAAGTACATACCACCTTGTAAATCCAATCCTAACTTAACACGCTTTTCACGTGCAGATTTAAAAGAAGGATCGGCGTTTTTCAAACTATCTTCTTTAACTAAAAGAACTTTTCTTAAATCAGTAGCTTGAATGGTTGGGTTGCTGCTTTTAATATCTTTTTTAATAACCCCTATTTTAGTATTTATCTCTTTTGTATTAAGATAATCCTGTAAAGTAGGATAAAGCAGATAAATACTTAAAGCAGCAAAAAAGGTTATTACAATAATTCTAAATCTTAACTCTTTCATAATTGCATTACGATTTAGTGAAAAAAATTCATAATTAGGCTAAACAAAGTTAAAGTCACGTATGAGTGAAATTAACAAAAAAAACGAACCGGCAAAAACTACCGGTTCTATCTATTATAACTAAGCGTCTTCTTTAACAATCCAAGTTTTAACAATTGCGTTAACTTTATGATGCAATTTAATATTAATTTCGTAAATACCAAGAGCCTTAATAGGTTCAACAATATCAATTTTACGTTTATCAATATCAAAACCTTTTTCTTTTAATGCATCAGCAACCATTTGGCTTGTAACAGAACCAAATAATTTTTCTTCTTCACCAACCTTTACATGAATAGTAACCGGTGTTTTATCTAATTCTACTTTTAAATTATTAGCAGCGGCTAATTCTTTAGCTTCTTTAGCAGCTGATTGTTTTTTCTCTTCTTTAAGGGCTGTAATATTTCCAGCAGTTGCTAAAAAAGCAATCTGTCGTGGAATTAAATAATTTAATGCATAGCCTTCTTTAACATCAACTATTGTACCTGCTTCCCCTAAATTTTCGAAGTTTTTTCTTAAAATGACTTTCATTATTAAAATTCTCCTAAATTATTTAATGGCTTCGGAAATATAAGGCATGATGGCAATTTGTCTTGCTCTTTTAATTGCAATTACTAATTCACGGTGTTGTTTAGCACTTAAACCAGTAATACGGCGAGGAATTATTTTCCCCTGATCGGTAACAAATTTGATCAATTTTTTATAATCTTTGTAATCGATATATTCTTCTATTACTCTTTTTACTCTTTTAGTTCTCATTTAATTAGCTCCAATTAATATTAATCTTTCATTAGATTAGATTCTTCATCGGTAAGAAACTTATCGAATGTATTGTCCTCAAAACTCGATTCGTCCAAATCGGCATCTTGGCTAACACTAATTTCGTCATAACCTTCACCGAAAGTGGATTTTACGTACTTATTCAAGAATTGAATTCTTTTAGCTTTAATCTCAACAATAGTCCTATTTTTGCTATCTTCAGTCTTAAAGGTGCGGCTTTGTAATTCACCATCAATTAAAACGGCACTCCCCTTTTGAAGTCTATCTTTACAACTGTCAGCTAATTTGTTCCAAGCAACAACTCCTACATAGCAAACATCTTCTTGCCAGTTGTTAGCACTATCCTTGTAACGTCTGTTAACAGCAATGTGAAAGTTAACAACAGGCGTACTATTTGAAGTCTGGCGAAAAACAGGATCTTTAGTTAGATTTCCTGCTACAATAACGCTGTTAAGTTCAGGCATTTTTAATTCAGCCATTCCTATCCTCCATAGTCTCTATTAGAATTATTCTTGAGTTTCTTTTTTATCAGATTCGTTATTTTTAACAACTTCACTTTCTGCAGCTTCTGCATTTTCGGTAGAAACTTTGTCTTTTAGAGTTTCATAAAACTCAATAGCTTCTTTAGTCAATTCAACTGTTAAGAATCGAATAATTGTTTCATCTAAACGATAAGTTCTCTCAATTCTTGCAATTGATTCTGTTGGGGCAACAAAGCGTATAACAGAATAATAACCGCTTTTTGACTTTTTAATTGGGTATGCTAACCTCTTCCTTCCCCAGTTATCTACATTTTGAATTTCTCCTCCATAAGTTTTTATACTTTCGGTTACCTTTTGGAGTGAGTTATCAATTTGTTCATCTTCGAGTGCAGCATTTAATATAAGTACACTCTCGTAACTCTTTAGTTTCACTTTTTCCTCCCTATGGGCTAAGGCCCTCACAATTCTATGAGAGCAGGGTTAATTAATTTGTTTTTTAAAATACAAGCATTGAATATAAAAAAAAAATTTAACAAGTGCAATAAAACCACACTTGTTAAATTAATTTTTATTTATAAAATATTAAACTGTAACGATTTATTTAATTATTGGGGCAATAACTAAAGAAACTACCGACATTAATTTAATTAAAATATTTAAGGATGGTCCACTTGTATCCTTAAAAGGATCGCCAACAGTATCACCAACAACTGCAGCTTTATGAGCCTCAGAACCTTTACCATATTTGAAACCATCAATAATTAATCCACCTTCAATAAGTTTTTTGGCATTATCCCAAGCACCACCTGAGTTAGATTGAAAAATAGCTAATAAAACACCACTTACAGTAACACCAGCCAAAACCCCGGCAAGCATTTCTTTGTTGTACATTCCTACTATAACAGGAACAACAACCGCCATAACACCCGGCAACACCATTTCTTTAATTGCAGCACGAGTAGAAATTTCAATACATTTTGCATAATCAGCTTTTGCTTTCCCTTCACGTAAGCCAACAATTTCTCTAAACTGCCTACCAACTTCAATAATCATTTCTTTAGCAGCTCGCCCAACAGCACCCATTGCCAAAGCAGAAAATAAATAAGGAAGCATACCTCCAATAAATAAACCAGCCATAATAATTGGTTTTGAAATATCAATTGTAGTAATTGAAGCTTGGTGCATATAAGCTGTAAATAGAGCTAATGCCGTTAATGCTGCCGAGCCAATAGCAAAACCTTTACCTATAGCTGCCGTAGTATTTCCTACTGCATCCAGCTTGTCAGTTCTTTCTCTTACTTCTTTCGGTAATTCTGCCATTTCAGCAATACCACCAGCGTTATCGCTAATAGGACCATAAGCATCTACAGCTAACTGAATACCTGTAACTGATAACATTCCAAGTGCAGCAATTGCAATTCCATATAAATTTGCAGCTTGAAAAGCAAAAATAATACCAAAAGCAATTATAATAATTGGAATAGCAGTTGATAACATACCCATTCCTAATCCCGCAATTATGTTTGTTGCTGAACCGGTTACCGATTGATTTGCAATAGATCTAACAGGGCGATAATCAGTTCCCGTGAAATATTCAGTAATCAAACCAATTAATGTACCAGAAACAAGTCCTATTATTGTTGCATAAAAAATTCCATTTGATGTATAAGTGAAACCTTCATAATACCACTCTGAAGGTAACATAGTTTTAATGATAAAATAAGAAGCAACCATCATTAAACCGGTTGCACCAAATTCACCTAAATTTAACGCTTTTTGTGGATTTCCACCTTCTTTAACTCTCACAAAAAAAGTCCCAAGTACTGATAACAGAATCCCAACACCTGCTAAAACTAAAGGAAGAAGAACAGCTTCAAGTCCAATTTCTTTAACTTCTGAGCCTGCAAAAACAGCACCTAAAACCATTGTGCCAATAATTGCACCAACATAAGATTCAAATAAGTCTGCACCCATTCCGGCAACGTCGCCAACATTATCACCAACGTTATCAGCAATAGTAGCAGGGTTACGTGGGTCATCTTCAGGAATACCTTCATAAACCTTACCGGCTAAATCTGCACCTACGTCGGCAGCTTTAGTGTAAATGCCTCCACCTACACGAGCAAATAAAGCAATTGAAGAAGCTCCTAACGAAAAACCTGAAATTACATTTATTACTTTCGCTAAATCCCATTCCAGAGCATTACTATAAAGAATAAATAACAAACTTAATCCCAAAATACCAAGTCCAACAACATTCATCCCCATTATTGAACCGCCTGTAAAAGCTATTTGCAAAGCAGGACCCAATCCGGTTCTTGCTGCATTTGTAGTTCTAACATTAGCTTTTGTTGCTGCAACCATACCAAGATAACCAGCCAAAGCCGAACATGATGCACCAACAATAAATGATAGAGCTATTAGAGGAGAAGAAACATCGCTAAAAGAATTTCCAAAACCGAGCAAAGCAGCTACGGCAACAACAAAAACAGCAATAACCTTATATTCCGTTTTAAGAAAGGCAATAGCACCTTCTTTAATATAACCGGAAATTTCCTCCATTAATGGCGTTCCAACACTTTGTTTCTCAATCCATTTATTTTTTACAAACGAATAGACTAAAGCAACTAATCCTAAAAAAGGGATTGTAAAAATTATCCAATCCATACGTACTCCTATTATCGATTATAATTCATTCTTAAGTTTGTTTTTACTTGTACTATAATAATTCAACATAGAATTCACTCCGCCTGAAATAAATTCTTGTAACAAAACAATAGATAAATCAATATTTTTCCTAATAAGTTCAAAATCATCAAAATTAATTTCACTTAAAACGTAATCTGCCATTCCACCTTTATCAAAATCATTACCAATACCAAAACGCAATCGGGGGAAATTATTTGAGTTAAGGTGATATATTAAGGAATACAATCCATTATGCCCACCATCACCACCATTTTTTTTTAGTTTTATTTCACCTTTAGAAATATTGAGGTCATCACAAACCACTAAAAAATCTTGTAATTCGACATTAAAATTTTTAAAAATTTCTTTAGCAGCTAATCCTGAGTTATTAACATAAGTGGTAGGTTTAACAATCAAAAAATCGTTATTATTTAGTGACCCCTTTGCAAAAACATAATCATACTTTGAGGTAGTATATTTAAGTTTTAATCTTTCTGCAAGTAGGTCTAAAATAATAAACCCGACATTGTGCCAAGTGTTTTGGTACTTAATGCCGGGATTTCCAATTCCAAGCAATACTCGCAAAATTGTTTATTATTCCTTATCTTCCGGTTTGCCTTTACCTATAACTTCAGTTTCAACGGCTTCAGGAGAAGCAGCTTCATCTTCAGCACGAGGAGCAGTAACAGAAACAACAATTACATCTTCAGATTGTAACAGTTTAATGTTGTCAAATTTAAGATCACCAACATGGATTGCTTTCCCCATGTGTAAATCAGTAATGTCAACAACTAAGTGTTCAGGAACATATTTTGGTAAGCATTCAACTTCAATTTTATGTAAGTTTTCTTGTAAAACACCGCCTTCTTTAATGCCTACGGCACTACCCTTGAACATAATAGGAACTTCAAGAGTCATAACTTCATCAGCATTAACACCTAATAAATCGAAATGGATAATACGATCAGTTACCGGATGGAACTGTACATCTTTAACCATACAGCGAACTGGTTGATCTGAATCGATTGTTAAATTTACCAAGTGAGTTTCGGCTGTATATACTAATGGCTTAAAACTGTTTTCTTTTACCGAAATAGCAATAGCTTCTTTACCTTTTGCATAAAAAACGCCAGGGATTTCGCTATTTTTTCTCATCTGATTTACAGCACCTTTAGTACTAATTGCTCTTCTCGTTGCAGTTAAATTATAATCTGCCATTGTATCTCCAAATAGTTTTCTTTAATTCTTGCTACAAATACTTAAAACTTTATAACTTACAAAGTTAAGCAATAAAATTTAAAATAAAAAGCCTTAAACAAAAAAAATTTGTTTAAGTTGGTAAAAAGTTATTTTTTTGTAATCTTTAATATAACCTTATTTTGTACTAATTACAACTTCTCTTTTAATGCCAAGTTTTCGCATCTTACTTCCAAGTGTTTTTCCATTGATACCAAGAAGTTGAGAAGCACTATTTTCTCCTGTTATTTTTCCCGCCGTTCTATTTAATGCATCAACAATATGTTGCTTTTCTAATTCAAGAAGCGTCTTAAAATCTTCGCTTTCTGAAATTTCACTTTTCTTTTGGCTTATAAAATAATCTTCAAAATTTAAGTTTAGCCCTTTTGATATTATAATTGAACGTTCAATTAAGTGTTCCAATTCGCGTATATTGCCGGGCCAGTTATAATTTAATAAAAGTTCCATATCAGTTTTTTTAATTGACTTAATATTACTACCAATTCTTTTTGAGTAAATATCAACAAAATGTTTTACTAATGATGGAATATCATCTTTTCGTTCTCGCAATGGTGGAACATCAATTGGAAAAACATTTAGTCTAAAAAACAAATCAGCACGAAATTTTCCATTTTCAATTTCTTTTTCTAAGTTACGATTTGTTGCAGCAATAATTCTAATATTACTATTAATAATATGTTTACCACCTATTCTTTCAAAATTTCTATTTTGAATAACCCTTAACAATTTGGATTGAAGTTCAATTGGCAATTCTCCTATTTCATCTAAAAAGATAGTGCCCCCCTCGGCAATTTCAAACTTCCCGATTTTTCTTTCTATTGCACCTGTAAAACTTCCCTTTTCATGTCCAAAAAGCTCGGATTCAATTAATTGAGCAGGAAGAGTTGCACAGTTAACTGTTATAAATGGTTTACTACTTCGTCGTGAGAGGTTATGTATTGCTTTTGAAACCAACTCTTTACCTGTACCTGTTTCCCCTTGAATTAATACTGTAGCATCCAAAGGAGCTACTTGTGTTATTTTTTTCAACATATTATGAACCGGCTGACTATCTCCAATAATTTCATAAAAAGTGTTTGTTAAGTTTATCTCTTCAATTAAATAACTTTTTTCTTGTTCAAGCTTTTGCGAAACAATAGTTAACTCTTCATACATGTAAAAAAATCCCAAAATAAGACCTATCTGAGGAAGAATTTCAGTTGTCATTTTAACTTCGGCATTATTATAATATGAATCGGAATTATACAAAAACATAAAATCACCCGGGTTAAGCGGTTTATATGGTTTTATGCGGCCGCTAATTAAATAAAGTGTCCCTTGTTTATGAACAGAATATTTAATAATCAATAATGAATTTATTGAATATTCTGCTGTTAGTTTTTTAACAAACGCACTTTTTTCTTTAGCGTTAGTAAGTTCTACTCCATTCAACTCTATAAAATTATATCTAACATCAACATTAAGTTCAGGAACATGTCCTAATGCATTAACAACTAAACTACTAATATTAATATTTTTAAATTTATTATTTGCAACTTTTAGAAGTCCAAAATTTACATGCTTATTATCTTTTGGAGACATAGCAATTACGCCTAAAAAATCGCTCGGCATCCAACTATTTATCTCTTCTCCTAATAAAGAAATAAAATCAGACCTATTTCGCATACTAATTAACAAATCAAATAGTCTTATCTGAATGTTGTGCAATTTTTTATGAAACACTGATTCTTCAGTTTCTTTGAATCTTAAAAATACTTCTGCAAAAATATTTGAAATTAAAATTAATAATTCAGCTATTGAATTCTCTAATGCTTTGTTTGTGGTTACCGAAATCAATAACTTTCCGATAACTTCTTTATTAATTTTGACAGCTATTAAGTAAAACTCTTTTACATCTTCTTCAATAAGATATTCTTTCAATTCCGATTGATTATCCGAAGTTTTATGTAAACCATAAAAATTTTCAGCATCAACCTTCATTATATCTTTTGTTGACAACATAAAAGAAAATTGGGGATATGAAATATTTACGGTTTTATACCAATAATTGCCTATTATAGAACTGCCAAATCCTTCATACAATCCAATACCTATTCCAATTTTGGATTCATCACTATCAATAAGCCCTATACCGGCAAATTTATAATCCAACATTTTATGAATAATCGAAAAGATATCGGCAAATAATAAATAATCACTCGATTTATTCCTTAATAATGATATTACTTGGCTGATTACATCAAATTTATCAATCACTTTAACCTCACATAAAGTATTTGCTTTTATTTAAGCAGTCAAATATAAGCAGTCGCTTTTATTTAAGCAAGAAAGAAAAAAAATAGACAAAAATCAATGAAAAACAACATGGAACGTATTTTGTAATAAAATCAATAAAGTTTAACAATTTTTAGGAGACGAATTGAAAATCACTTTTCACACTACAATAAAAAAATCAATTTTTATTGTAAGCCTTACAATTCTTTTTACAAATTTACACGCACAAGAACTTAAAAGCAATTATTCAATAAATGATTGCCTAAGTTTTGCAAAAGAAAACAATCAAGATATTAAAAAGGCTGTTTTAGAAGAAACCCAATCTAAAAGCAAGATTAAAGAAGTTATTGGTTCAGGCTTACCTCAAATAACAATTTCGGGAAATCTTGTTGATAATATTGAATTACCAACTACATTATTTCCTGAAGAGTATTTTGGAGGAACACCTGGTTCGTTTATGGAGGCAAAGATGGGGACACAGTATCAATATATATTTACAGCCGAAGCTTCACAAATGATATTTAATGGATCATTTTGGGTTGGACTTGATGCCGCAAAATATTCAAATCAGTATTACAACCAAAATGTAAGAAATGTACAAGAAACTGCTCTTTACAATGTAGCAGCTTCTTATTTTCAAACATTATCAATTTATGAACAATTAGGGTTACTACAACAAAACTATTTATTAGTAGAACAGTCATTAGCAGATACAAAACTAAAATATGACAATGGAAAAGCTCAAGAAGTTGAGGTAAATAGATTGCAAGTTAATCTTAACATCATAAAATATCAAATTGAAAGAGTTAAAGATTCTTATAACCAATCTATTAGTAATCTTAAATATTTGATGGGGATGGACGTTAATACAGAAATAAAATTAGTTGATAACAATATTCTTTCGGATACTACGATTCTACAGCAATTATTTGAAGTAAATAATAACCAAAAACAATCAATCAGTTATGAAAATAGAATTGAATATCAAATTCTACAAACAACATTAGAATTGCAAAAATTAAACAAAAAGAATGTTTTGGCACAATATATTCCATCAATAAGTGCATATGGAAGTTTTTCATATCAAGGTCTACGCACAGAATTTGACTTATTCGATTCCGATAAAAAATGGTTTAACTTTTATTCAGTTGGATTAAGATTACTTTTCCCAATTTTCCAAGGGGGTCAAACAATAGCAAAACTTGATCAAGCCTCAATTGAAATTGACAAGGTAAACCAAGATATAAAAAAGGCAGAAAATGGTATTAACATGCAGATTAATATTTCATCAAACAAATTTAATACTGCGGCATATAATTCAAACATAAATAAACAAAATATGGAATTAGCAAAAAAGGTATATGATATTACTCTTCTTGAATATAAGGAAGGTGTTACAAATTCTTTATACTTGACAGATTCCGAAACAAAACTAAGAGAAGCTCAAACTAATTATGTGAACTCCCTATTGGATTTACAAATTGCTAAACTCGATTTAGAGAAAGCTAAAGGAACTCTTTTCAGTTATTTAAATACCTTTTCCAACAAATAATAGAGCATAAAAATGAAAAAGAAAATAATTATTTCAGTAACAGCGGTTATTATTTTACTATTAATAGTTGTAAAACTTGCTGCTAATAAAAATATTATAGATGAAAACAAAAAAATGAAAAAAGGAGTTACTACAACAGTAACAACTAAAAACGTAATTAAAAAAGAACAAAGTAGTCAATTGCAATTAACGGGTATTACAGTTGCAAAACAAGAAGTAATTCTTAAATCTGAAACAGCAGGTCAAGTTGAGAATATTTACTTTACTTTAGGCGATTACGTATCAAGTGGTAAAATATTAGTTTCAATTGATGACAAATTAGCAACTTTAAACTTACAACAAGCAGAAGTTAGTTTATCAAGAGCAGAAGATGAATATAATAAGAATAAAAATCTATATGAAGGGAAAGCCGTAACAGAAACTAAGTTAAGAGATGCAAAAATTGATTATGAAAAAGCAAAAATCGGATATGAACAAGCAAAAAAACAATTAAGCTTTACAAAAGTAAAGTCAACTCAAAATGGATACATTACTGCTAAATTAATTGATAAAGGAGCATATGTAACTCCCGGTACACCATTAGTTTCAATAGTAGATATTAGTCAATTAAAGGTAACTTTAAGCGTATCAGAAAAAGACGCATACAAAATTAAAGTTGGTCAAAATGTTAATATTACTTCTTCTGTATTGCCAAACTGGTCAACAAATGGAAAGGTAAGTTTTGTAAGTCAGCAAGGAGATAACGTTCATAACTATCCTATTGAAATTTTGATAAGCAATACCAAAACTCAATTGAAAGCAGGAACTTTTGTAGATGTTAAATTTGAGTTTGAAACTTCTGCTCCTTCCTTGTTAATTCCACGAGAAAGTTTAATTGGCAGCATTAAAGATGCAAAAGTATATGTAGTTAAAAATAATGTTGCTGTATTAAAAAGCATTAAGGTTGGTAGAGATTTAGGTTCTAATTTGGAAGTACTTTCTGGATTAGAAGAAAACGAAATAGTAATAACTACAGGACAGATAAACCTATCCGACAAATCTCCAGTATCTATTATTAATAAATAAAGAGCGAAACAATGATTCAATTATCAATAAAACGACCTTTAATTGTATTTGTAATGTTTGCAATAATTGCATTATTGGGAATTCTTACATATCTTCAATTAAATGTAAATTTAATGCCCAAGTTTGAAACAAATGTAATTACAATTTCAACAATATATCCCGGTGCATCTGCCTCGGAAGTTGAAACATCAGTAACAAAAAAAATAGAAGATGCTGTAGCCTCATTGGAAAATGTTGATAGGTTAAAGTCAACTTCATCAGAGGGATTTACATATACAATGATTGAGCTAAAAAGCGATGCTGATGTAAATTTGTCATTACAAGATGCTCAACGAAAAATAAATGCAATCCTTTCAGATTTACCAACAGATGCAAAAACGCCAACTTTAACCAAAATTTCTGTTGATGATATGCCGGTAATAAGCATAACAGCATTTTCCAAATTAAAACCCGTAGAATTTTATGACTTAATGGAAAATAAAATTCAATCGAACTTAGCCAAATTACAAGGTGTTGGACAAATTAACTTAGTTGGTGGTACTAAACGAGAAATTAAAGTAAGCGTAGATCAAAACAAATTAAAAACATATAATTTATCAATTTTGCAAGTGCAACAAGCAATTCAAACTGCAAACTTAGATTTTCCAACTGGACGTGTTGAGGATGATTCAAAACGATATACTGTAAGATTAGCTGCAAAATTTGTTTCGCTTGAACAACTAAAAAACACATTGATTTCTATAACCCCCACTAAAGGGAAAATATATATAAAAGACGTTGCCGAAATATATGATGGTACAGAAGAGTTTAGCACAGAAAGTAGAATTAATGGTATTTCCAATATTGGGATTCAAGTTCAAAAACAATCGGATGCAAATGCGGTTAAAGTTTGCAGCTTGGTTAAAGCCGAATTACAAAACCTAAAAGAAGAATACAAATCACAAGGCTTAGATTTTATAATAGCAACCGACTCTTCAATTTATACAATGGAATCAGTAAATGCAGTTGTTGAAGACTTAATATTAGCAATATTAATTGTGGCTTTTATATGTTTTATATTTCTGCATAGTTTACGTTCAGCATTTATAGTTATGGTTGCTGTTCCTTTATCAATGCTTCCATCTTTCATTTTTTTATACAGCTTTAACTATTCGTTAAATATAATGTCATTGATGGCTTTATCATTAGCGGTGGGTATTCTTGTTGATGATTCCATTGTTGTTGTTGAAAATATTTTTAGACATTTAGAAATGGGGAAAACAAAAGTTGAAGCAGCACTTGTGGGGGGAAAACAAATTTTATATACTGCAACATCAATTACTTTAGTAATTATATCCGTGTTTCTCCCATTATCTTTGACCGGTGGTGTGATTGGTAACGTATTAAAAGAATTTTCATTACCATTAATCGTATCAACTTTGGCAAGTTTGTTAGTATCATTTTCATTAACTCCATTGCTGCTTTCAAGATTTGCTAAATTAAGTCACTTCAAAGAAAATACATTTAACAAAAAATTCACTGATCTATTTGAAAGTAATTTTGATAAAATGAAAAATGCATACGGAAATTTATTAGAATGGGCACTAAGTAATAAAAAGAAAGTTTATGTTTTTGTTATTGTTTTATTTATATCTTCATTTTATTTATTAAGTGGAGGATTTATTGGTGCAAATTTTATACCCGATACAGATCAAAATGAAGTAGTAATTACACTTGAAATGCCTCCTCAAATTTCGATGTATGAAAATAACATGATTACTAAAGATATTGAAAAAATGTTATTAGAAAAGCCCGAAGTTGTTAAAGTACATACATTGGTTGGGCTAACAGCAAACATGATGTTAACTTCTTCTCGAAATAATATGACGATGATAACTGTAACAATTGTTGAAAAAAACGAAAGAACAATATCAGTAAAAGATTTTGGAGAAAAAACAAAAGAAGAGATATTATCAAAAGTGCCGGGTATAAAAGTTAGATCGGCCCCTACTTCTGTTTCAGGCTCGGCATCATCGGCAGCAATAGAATATTCAATTACAGGATCAAATGTAAAGTTATTAGATTCAACTGCAGCTTTAGTAATGTCGGAAATAAAAAAAACTGCTGGGACAGTAGATGTTAAATTTTCTGTTGATGACCCCAAACCGGAAATAAATATTCAGATTAATCGTGCTAAAATGGAAGAGCTTGGTCTTTCTGTTGCCGAAGTGGGTGGGGCGTTAAGAACAGCTTTGGCAGGAAATACTGATTCTAAATATAAAGATGGTGCTTATGAATATGATATCAACATCCAGTTCGATCAATTTGATAGACAAAGTATTGATGATGTATCACGTATTAGTTTTATTAACAAATACGGCAAGCAAATTGAGTTAAACCAATTTGCTGATATTTCTCAAACAATGGGTCCAAGTATGCTTGAAAGAATTGATAGGATGAGTTCTTACTCAATAACATGTGATGTGTTTGGAAGGTCATCAGGTACGGTTGGTCAAGAAATTCAAACTACATTAAATGGAAAAATTCCTGATGGTATTTCATTTAAACCTGCTGGAATGTTGCAAAAGCAAAATGAAACATTTCAAAGCTTAACGTTTGCTTTAATTGCGGCAATTGTTTTGATCTATTTAATAATGGTTGCACTTTACAACTCATTATTATATCCTTTTGTGGTTTTGTTCTCAATCCCTCTTGCAATGATTGGTTCTTTGTATGCACTTGCCTTAACTATGGATACATTAAATATATTTACAATTTTAGGCTTAGTAACTCTGTTGGGATTAGTAGCAAAAAATGCTATTCTTTTAGTCGATTTTACGAATGAATTATTAAAAGAAGGCAAAGAATTAAAAGCCGCTTTAATTGAAGCCGGAAAAGAAAGAATACGACCAATATTAATGACCACTTTTGCAATGGTTTTTGGAATGCTTCCTCTTGCAATAGCAAATGGAGCCGGAAGTGAAATGAAAAATGGTATGGCTTGGGTTATTATTGGCGGTTTAACGAGTTCTCTTGTATTAACTTTAGTTGTGGTTCCATGTGTGTTTTTTACTTTTGAGACCATAAAAAGAAGAGTACAAAAAAAGAAAATAGATACCGATAGTGATTTAGTCACTCAAAGTTAGCATTCGTCCCCTAAAAGATACTCATTCAACATGAATAAATGCCTTTATTTAATTGAATGAGTATCTGATTTTTTCATTAAATAAGTTTATATATGATTAAAAACAAAACTTTGTTTATTGTTAAAGAAGAACTATCGGTTGTATTCATCTTTTTTATAATTACTTGGCTTAACTTGTTGGCAAGTAAAACTGATGATTTGCCCTTATTAAGAAGCATTATTGGAACTCTCTTTTTAACTTCAACAATGATTTTTTATGATATTTTTCTTTTAAGAAAATTGATTAAGCATTTAGGATCTATTCTTTTTATCCTCTCTACTTTAGTTTATTATTATATAACGTTTTTTGTAATGCTTATTCTTTATGGTTATGTAAATTTAATTTTTAAAAGCGGTTATTCAGTTAATTCTGCATTAAAAGCTGACATATTTAAGTTATATCCTATGGGAATTCATGAAATTGTATTCTATTTAATATTATTAGTCACAATTCGACATATTGTAAAAGAAGTAAAAACAAGGTCATTAAGAGGAGTTACAAAAAACTTTATCTGTGGAAATCCTAAAGAATATACCAGCGATGTAAAAATTTTTATGTTTATGGATTTAAAGTCATCAACAACATATGCTGAAAAATTAGGACACAAAAGATATAGTAAATTTATATGTGATATCTATGCTGAAATTGATGAATATGTGCTTGCTACAAAAGGTAATATATATCAATATGTTGGCGATGAAGTAGTAGTTGTGTGGAACTTTGAAACTGGAATAAAAAATGATAATTTCTTAAAACTATATCTTCTATTTGAAAAGAGACTAATAGAGTTAAAAGACTATTTTATTGAAACTTATGCAATTTTCCCTCAATTTAAAGCAGGTTTTCACGTTGGTGAGGTTGCAATTGCAGAAGTTGGCGACATATTAAAAAGAGAAATTGCTTTTCATGGTGATGTGGTAAATACTACGGCAAGAATCTGTTCATTATGTGGAGAATTGCAAGAAAGACTTTTAATCTCAGAAGATTTAATAAATAGTTTAGATGAAAAAAGTTTAGTTAAAAACACATCTGTACCGATTGGAAACTTTCAATTAAAAGGAAAAAAGAAAGAAGTACTTATTTATAAATTTTCACAGAACTCCAAAGCATGATATAATACACACACTCCTTATGCTTAATTGTGATGAAGGGTACAATAGAAATATTGTACCCTTATTTTTTAAATAGTATTCTCTTTATCATTTTCAAATAAAGAACTAATTGATTCATTTTTGCTTGAGCGAATAATAGCCTCAGCAAATAAACTTGCAACACTACGTACTTCAATCTTTTGCATGTTAGTATGTGGCGGAAGTTGAACAGTATCAGTAACATATAACTTCTTAATAGCCGTTGAAGATATTTTATCAACAGCTCCGCCAGAAAAAACCGGGTGAGTAATTGCACCATAAATATCCATTGCTCCCCTATCTTTTAGAGCATTGATTGTAGCAATAAAAGTTCCACCGGTATCAATCATATCATCAACAAGAAGAACGTTTTTACCCTTAACATCACCAATAACATTCATAACCTCTGCAACATTGGCTTCAGGTCTACGTTTGTCAACTACCACTAAATTACTATTTAATCTTTTAGCATAAGCCCGGGCAACTTTAATTCCACCTAAATCAGGTGCCGCAACAACAAGGTTTTCGATTTTATTTTTAAACAAACCTGTAAAAATTGGCGATGCAAAAATATGATCGAAAGGAATATCGAAAAAGCCCTGAATTTGTGCAGCATGTAGATCCATAGTAATTACTCTATCTGCACCGGCAACTGTAATTAAATTAGCTAAAAGCTTAGATGTAATAGCAACACGTGGTTGGTCTTTTCTATCCTGACGTGCATAACCAAAATAAGGAATTACTGCAGTTACTCTACGTGCAGAAGCACGTTTTGCAGCATCTATCATTATTAATAATTCCATTATATGATCAGCCGGAGGGTGTGTTGATTGTACAATAAATACTTCACGCCCTCTAATATTCTCTTTATACTTAACCCATATTTCGCCATCACTAAACCGTTTTGTAATAATTTCTCCAGGTTCAACATTCAAGTATTTAACTATTTTTTCTGTTAATACTGAACTTGTAATACCGGAAAAGATTCTTGGTGAATTGTCATCCATTGTAGATATACTGATTTTTTAGAAAAGTAAATATATATATTTCAAAATTTTAAATCAACTTTTGGAAATATTAGATACTGTCATACGTCTTAATAAATATCAATAAATTCCTTTTTTTTGTGTTTTTTTATTGAAATGTAATAGAACTGGAATTATTAATAAATTGTTAATATTATTTTAAGTTTTAATATTTTAAGTGTGATGATTATCACAAAAAAGGGTATAAAACATAAAATACCAAATTTTTCACTTGACAAGTGTACATAGGTACACTATATTTGTAGTAAACAAAATAACACTATTGCCATGAAAGAATTAACAGAACGTCAACAAGAAATTTTAGATTTCATTCAAGAGTTTATAAATATAAACTCGTATCCTCCAACATATAGAGAGATTGGGAAAAAATTTGATATTGCTTCTACATATGGCGTAAAACGTCATCTTGACGCATTACAAAAAAAAGGATACTTGGATACTTGCAAAAATACAAGCAGAACAATTTCTGTTAAACAATGTACAGAACAGAATAAATTAAGCGACACTACTCTGACATCAGGTTTTCAAATACCTATTGTTGGGCGTGTTGCAGCGGGTTACCCCGTTTTATCTGAAGAAAATATTGATGGAACCTTAACTTTAGATAATTCTTTTGTTCGCTCCGGATCAACTTACTTCGCTCTAAAAGTCAAAGGCGAAAGTATGATTAAAGCAGGAATAATGGAGGGTGATTATGTAATTGTTAATCAACAGAACATTGCAAACAATGGAGATATTATTGTTGCAACCGTAAATGATGAAGCAACTCTTAAAAGATTTAGTAAAAATGCTAAAGGAATGCAATTAATTCCCGAAAACGATAATTTTTCACCTATACCTATAAACTTTTCAGATAATTTCTCGATAATAGGAAAAGTAATAGGAGTGTATAGGTGGTATAAATAGTATAGAGGTGTATGATGAAAACCGAAGATATCTTAAAAAGAGCTATTTATAATCGAAACAAAATTGAATTCGATTATAATAGAAGAAACTTTACTTTGGAACCGTATTATATTTCCAAAAACAAATTTGGTAAAACTGTAATATTTGGAAGAGTAAATAATTCGCACCGAATTCAATCATTTGAATCAGATTTAATTGAAAATATCAGATTATTGGACTACGAACATTTTTCCCCACTAATCCCAATTTTGCCACAGTTTAATTAATAATAAATTACGAGGTGAAATTATGGCACGATCATATACCGGTAGAGAAAGGGTTGACGAGCTAATAAATCACTTTTGGCGTAATGGTTATTTAACATTAAGCAGAAGATACGGGAAATATTTGCCGGAACCTAAACCAATTGGAAATTATGTTGTTGATGCAGTTGGTAAATTTAAGAAAAAATATGTAATTGGAATTATTTTATCTGAAGAAGATTTTAATGATAACAAAATTATTTCAAAATTAAATTTCCTGGCAACCCGTCAAAATAATAGACGTGATATTAGAGTTACACTTTATATTGGTGTTCCTCAAAATAAAGTATTTGAAGCTTCAAGGCTAATCGAAAAAACTCTGCCGGAGGCTCGCAGAAACATAAAGATTATTCCGTTACCGGAAAATGATAAATAAAAAAAGCAGTACTAAATTGTACTGCTTTTTTTGTATCTACAACTATTTATTTCTTCTTTTTATTTTTTTCAAAAATTGAATCAGACAAACCTTTATTTATTTTATAATTAGAATAAGTTAAATATACATCCCCTTGCAGTTTGTTTTCACTAAGTTTAATGTTTTCATTATTTTTTTCAGATTTCTCGTTTTTTTCCTTCTTATCCCCTAAATTAAACGACAGTTTAACCTGCTTTGGAAGTGGATATTTCATATTACTATCATAAGTGAACAAAACTTTAATAATTGCACCATGTTTAGTATTAGTTTCTACTTTACACAACACATATTTGTTTTTATCAATATATAATGTTGATAACACAATTTCCGAACTATCTGAATTAGGAATAACCTTAATAACGTAAACTTTATTACCATCTACTTCATCTTCTCTTACAAAAACCTTAGTAATATCCTCGCCTAAAAATTTTGATGGATTATAGTTAAATCCTTCTTTAGGCAACATTGCAAAACCTTCGGAATCAAATGTAAACTTATCAGGTTGTTTGAAATATATTTTAGCCTTTGTAGGGGGCATTTTAATAAAACTCATATCAAGTTTAATATTTAAATCAGCTTGATAATCTTTTATTAAACTAAATTTGTTAGTAACCTTTTCCAAAATAGCAGCCGCATCTTTTTCTTGAGCACACAAAGAAGCAACAGTTAATAATAAAATCAAAAATATTTTTTTCATTCTACACCTTTATGATAATATATCTTTTTTTACAAAAATGTAACTTGTGATGGCATACAGACCTATTATATGTCCTAATAAAACTAAAACTGCCTTAAATACTTCTTTATATTCTACTTTATCAACAAAGAAAAGCGTCCAATCATTTAAGTAATTAGTAAAAAAATATGGACGTATTTCTTGAACAAAATCAAATGGTAAATTAGAAATAATTAAGGAAACAATAATTACTGCCATCGTTGAAATTATAGGACCAATAGCATTTGCAACAAGTGACGAGAAGAATAATGATATAGTAATTACCGTTATCATACTTAGTGTAGCAAACAAAAATGCTAAAATAAATCTCCATAAAACATCATCGGCAGCAAAGATATAAATCTTTTCTTTTACCATTATTAGTTCGCCAGTACCAAACAACAAACAGCTTACTCCAATGCTAATAAGGAAAACAAATCCCATAAAAAGAGCAGTATAAATAAATCCTGATAGGAACTTACCAGTTACAAGTTTTAAGCGAGTTACCGGGCGTGTTAATAACATTCTGTACGTACCGGCAGTTGCTTCTCCGGCTAATAGGTCTCCCCCAACTAAAACAATCAAAAATGGTATATGTATATATAAGGCTTGTAATAATATTTTCCCAATAAAATATCCATTAAATAAATTGCCTAACATAACAAAATTATCAGAGAAATTGCTTATTGCATGTTCAGCAGCACTTTTCCCTTCATAATACAAAGCAGTTTGAACAATTCCGGCAAGTACCAAAATTACAATAAATCCAATATATGTTCTCCATTTTCGGAACATTTTAATCAATTCAGTTTGAATAATTGTCAGCATCATTTCCCCTCCGTAATTTTTAAGAAGTACTCTTCAAGCGATCGACTTTGAACTATTGAAGACACATTAATACCATTTTCTACAAATTGCTTGTTAATTTGGGGAATTATTTCTCTTTCCGCTTCAATAATAATACTTTTATTCCTTTTTTCTTTAATCGTTACAAGTTGATTAAAATTTGTTAAAATTTCAACTCCCTTTTCAATATCATCAATCTCAAATTCTGTACTCAAATTATCTTTACTTAATAAATCTTGTACTTTTCCTTCAATTTGAGTAGTTCCTTTATTAATAATAATCATTCTATTGGCAATAATTTCAACTTCTTTAAGAATATGTGATGAAAGCAATATTGTTTTGTGCTTATCCTTACTTAAATGAAGAATTAAATCGCGTATTTCTTTTATACCCTGAGGATCAAGTCCAGTAGTTGGTTCATCCAAAATAATCAACTTTGGATCATGTAATAATGCTTGTGCTAAACCTAAACGTTGTTTCATTCCATGCGAATATGTTTTTACCTTACTTTTATATCTTTTAGCAAGTCCTACTAATTCTAACATCTCCATTATATGCTTTTTGGAAGTATCCGCACCGCTAAGTTTACCAAATATTTCCAAGTTTTTATATGCTGATAAGTATAAATAAAAATCCGGTTTTTCTACAATTGCACCTACATTTCTTAAAATATCTTCTCTATTTTCATTAAGCGGCTTTCCAAATATATTTATAGAACCGGCAGTTGGTTTTATTAATGATAATAACATTCTTATTGTAGTGCTTTTTCCTGCACCGTTTGGTCCTAAAAAACCAAAGACATCTCCTTCGTAAAGATTCAAATCAAGATTATTTACGGCTAAGATTTCTTTATATTTTTTAGTCAATCCCCTAACTTCAATTATTGCATCTGATTGCAAACATACCTCACTAATTTTGATTTTTAGACGCTTTATTTATTTATTTGTTCTAAAATAACGAAATTTTTTAGATAATAGAAATCAGAGAATCGAAGTTAGAATGATTAAAGGAGAAATAATGGTTAAAGGACTATACAAATGTTAAGTGTTAAAGGTTGAAGGTTAAATGATTGTATAAAACGTTGAGCAAACCACTCAACGTTTTAATTTTAATTATATTAAAAAAAAAGCCGTTGAAAGTTTTTCCTTCAACGGCTATCTACAATTCAAAATTTAGAATTCAAAATTAAAAATTGATTTTTTATTTTACTAAAAGCATTTTTTTACTAATAGAGTTATTACCAGTTTTGATTGAGTAAAAATAAACTCCACTTGATAATCCGGAAGCATTAAAATCAACTTCGTAAGTACCACTTGATAAATTATCATTAACTAAAGTAGCAACTTCATTACCCAACACGTCAAATACACTTAATGTAGTTAAACCAGCATTGCTCAAATTAGAAGGAATTGAAAATCTAATTTTTGTTGATGGGTTAAATGGATTAGGATAATTTTGACTTAAATCGAAAGATGTAGCCATAATATCAATAGATTCAACACTTCCCCAAACATTTGACTCTTTTGGTGTTGGAGGAGCAATAATCCAATTTGGATTAGCATCTCCATCTCTGCTGAAAGTTTGATCATCTGATAAAACACCAAATGTTACCGAATCAATACAAAAAGCATCAGGATTAAATAAACCAACTGCTTCACCATTTTTTGACAATCCAAAATTTGTGTGGAAGTCAGTAGCAGAAGTATCTTTACTATCTGCCCATATTAAAAGATAACTTTTTGGATTAAGTTTTTTAGGTCCTAATTTGTACTTAGTTGGATTTGACAAATTATCGGTAATATACCAATTAGATAAGTCAATTATGTTCTCTTCATCATTATATATTTCTATATAATCAGTATATTCATTAAAATCAGGGTCTTGAATAGTTGAATCGTTACTTGCCATTATCTCGTTAATGTATACTTTTGGAGCTACATATGGTGATGTTAATACAGAATACATGTAATACGAAGTTGGAGCGTTATCAGGCAAATAAGATTGAGCATTCAATTCATCTTTTGCCATAAAATAAAACTGAACCTGTGTTCCACCGGCTTGAGCAGGTATAACTGCAGTAAAATTATTATCAGTACCAGTTGCTTGCATAACAACTGCCTGGTAACCGGATCCAATATTATAATAAACTGTTAAAGTTGGTTCAGTACCTGAGTCATCTGTTGCTTTAGCAGTTATTGTTACATCATCAGTACTAACTGGGTAATACGGACTGCGTGAAATATATTCAATTACGGGAGCCATATTATTAGATACTCCATTTGCAGCACCTTGTGTTGGGGTTGCAAAAATTTCAAAATTTGGACTTCCATCAGGATTTCTACCATAAGATGATCCGGAATTATTGGACAAATCAGGAAAAGTTACAGAATCTACAATTGCACCTGTTGCATCGCCAATCCAAACTGTTTCACCACCGGAGGATAATTTATAGTTTGTGTGCAATTCATTATTACCGTCATCGCATAACAATACTAAATAACCATTAGCAGGAATGGTGGTACCGGCTGGCAATACATACTGATTGCTGGCAGTACCAGGGTCCCAAGTTTTCCAACCGGATATATCTAAATCTTGATTACTTGGGTTATAAATTTCAACCCAATCAGGTGAGCCTGTTGATAAAATTTCGTTAATATATACTTGTTGTGCAGAAACTGTACCAACAAAGAAAATTAACATTACAAAAAATAGTTTTTTTAGAGCCATAATATCTCCTTATTGAGGTTTATCAAATATATACATATATCCATTTCCATCGTTGGTAATATACATTTTATTCCCAACAAATGCTATACCTTCGGCTTTGTTAAAAGGTAAAGTCCATTCCTTTATAAATGCACCTGTTTTAGACAACTTAACAACTTTTGCAGATTCATCACTTACAATCCAAAAACAATCTAATTCACTATCATAACAAATATCAGAGAGGTCGGTAGTATAACTTAAATCGATTTGCCAAACAAGATTGTTGTTAACAAATTTCATTAATCGTTCAGGAGTCTTTTCGTTCATTACATATAAATTATTCTCATTATCTATAGTAATTCCTTCAAGAGAATTTTTAATATTAGTAGCAACATTTACAGGGAAAGATAAAAGTTTAGTTCCATCTGCTAAATACTTTGTTACAAGTTGATTTGTTTCTTCTACAACATAAAAAGTATCGCAATTTGTTGAAAAAGTAATACCTTCCAAATCAGTACTGGTAATTGTAATTTGGTTTAATACGTTCCCTTGCAAATCACATTCATACACTATTGGCTGACTATCAGAAACAATATATAAATGACTGTTAATCTTATTATAAAATATTCCGGAAGGCTCTGTAATATTGGGATTAAGATTTATTGTTTGCAGTGGGGAAAGTGAATTAATAGTAGGATTGGTAACAACCGGATTGTTGTTTGGTTCTTCTCTTGTACAGCGAATCATTAGCATAACAACTAATAATAACATCAAATATTTTTTCATCGAACACCTTTTTTCTTAAGTCTTTAAAATAACAAATTCCCCTTCAGATATGAAGGGGAATTTATAAATATCTTCTATTGATTGGCAGTTCCTTCAGTTGGTGTTGTAGAAGTTTGCCAATTTGTTGACCCGTCCGGAATTCTACAATAAGATGAACCTGAAGTTAAAGCAGGAAATGTAACTTTATCAACAATAAGACCGGCAGCATTTTCAATTGTAACATCTTCACCACCAGATGACAGTTTGAAGTTAGTATGTAAACCTGTATTAGTATCATCACATGGTAAAACAATAAACCCTTTAGCGGGTATTGAAGTACCTGAAGGAATAACAAACTTATTATCAACTGTTGAAGGATCATAAGCAAAATAGCCGGAAATATCAACAGCTTGATCATTTGGATTATATAATTCAACCCAATCAGGAGAACCGGTTGACAAAATTTCGTTAATAACAATTGGTAAAACAGTTATTCCACCACCTGTTGTGTTAGCAGTCCCCTTTGTTGCGGGTGAAATCATTTGGAATGTTGACGAACCATCTGGAACTCTTCCGTATGAAGTGTCTGCACCTAAAGCTGGGAATACTAAGTGGTCAACAATAGTTCCTGTTGTATTTTCAATCCATACTTCTTCACCACCCGCTGAAAATTTAAAGTTTGGATTAAGATTTGTACCTGAACCATCACAATCTAAAGCTAAGTAACCTCCGGCAGGAATAACTGTTCCGGCGGGAATTACAAATTTTTCTTTAGCCCCTGTATTTCCATCAGGGTCATACATTTTATAACCACTAATATCAATTGCCGCTGTTCCTGGGTTATATAATTCAACCCAATCAGGCGAACCGGTTGAAAATACTTCGTTTATTACAACCGAACCAACTTGAACAGGAGGAGTAACCGGATTACCTGTTGAAGGTTCATCTCTTGAACAAGCCGAAAGAATTAAACTAACTAATGCTATTCCTAAAATAATTGTTTTTTTCATATTATCCCCACATTATAATGATGCTTGAATTCTAAATTGCATAAATGAAAAATCATCATCGCCAATGAATTTACCTTTACTTGTTGCGTATTGATCAAGATTAACCATTGAATAGTTTATTTGTAACTTAATATTTGAATTTGGATAATAATTAATACCAACATTTAATTGATTAGATTGACCACCGAATATACCTGCTTCACTATCATTTAAATCAAGAATACTGTAACGAGCAGCAATTTCAACTGCACCCCATTTTGATTTTGGTTGTTCAACTGTACCTACTTCACCATCTTCAACATAATAATATCGTGTTTCACCGGTTAATACATAAGCTGCAGTAATATAGCCGCCATATAATTTCACATCACTTTTTCCATACCATCTTTTTACATCCATTCCTTGTAATTCAGTCTGGAAATAAAATGGCCCATAAATACCAGCTAATTCAGCACCATATCTTAAGTAGTAATTAACATCTTTAATATCGCCTGTATGTAATAATTTTGGATCGAAAACATAAGTTTCTGTTCTTGCTTTAACTTCAATAGTGTTAGGATTTAAATCAGCAACGGCATCCGGAACTTTATACGAACCTGCCAAACCGATATGCAAGTTCTCACCCATCTTATTTATTGGAGCAGCAGACATACGTATATTTGTTGAAAAACCTTCATCTCTTGTTCCTTTATCTATTTTTGTACCAGCTTCATGTCCAAAAATACCTACTGTTACCTGACCATAATCTTCCCAATAACGTGCAGCAAAACCTATTCTTCTTCCTAATGGAAAAGCATTAGACATTGCGGTACGTTCAAGAAATGTTATCAATCTCGAACTGTTTAAGCGTTCCATTCCAAATGGTTCTTTAAAGTTACCTGCTTGAAACGATAAGTTAACATCAGGGACAGTATATTTAATATACATATCTCTTAAATCTAAAACCGCTTCAGAAAAATCGAGATCCACTTCTGCATTCCAATCTTTCCATAACTGAGCTTTTACGGCAAAAGTTAATCTTCTTAAATACGTACCATTACTTAAAGGATTTTTATTTTCAAAATACATTGCCCCATCTAATTGTATTCTGGAATCAATCCACCACATAAAATCACCATCTTCAGATTGAAAAACCAATTTACCATTTCTAACCTCAGTATCTAAAGGCTTATGAAAGTCTCCACCTGGTATCTTTGAATCTTGTGCTTTTATTATTGCACTTGCAAAAAGAAAAGCTAAAACTACGGTTAAAGTTTTTTTCATTTCTCCATCCTCGTTAATTATTGTTTATTTCTTTTAGTCGTGAAATTTCAGTCAATTTTTCTATTGATTGACTTATTTGTTTGTTTCTTAGTTTATCTTCACCAAGCTGCCAACAATTATCTGTTTTAGATAATGAATCCATCAGCTCAATTTTGTGACCAAATTTTTTATTATGAAATTTTTTAATTGTTAATAGTTGCTTTGAAGTAAAATAATTTTCCTCTTTTTTTATTATTAGTGTATCTATCTTAAAACTATCCACAGCGGCATATTCATATATTTTAACTAATTGCTCATTGTTAATACTGCCATGTTTTAAAATATCATCCTTAAACTCTTTAATTCCAAAGTACTTCTTATTTATTATGGCTTCCCAATTATCTGTATTAATTCCTTCAGATTGAATTTTGGATAATATTTTTTCGTTGACAATAAATTCTTTTGTATTAATAACCTTTTGTTCAAACACATTTTGTACAAAAAATAAAGATATAAAAGTAAATATCCCTGCAATTATGGGAGCACTTACCCAACCAATTGAAATTTTACCAAACACTTTAAAATTGATTGAATTTGGATCTTTTGCTAATCCAACACCAATTACCGCTCCAATAAATGCTTGCGAACTTGATATTGGAACTAAAGGAATAGTTGGTAAACCGAGTCTTAATAAGATTGATTCCAATCCTTGTGATGTGAACATAATTAACACAAAAAATTCTGCCATCACAATAACTAAACCTGTTATTGGAGAAATTTTGTATAAATCTTTACCCACAGTTTTCATTACATTTTCACCATAGGTATAAATACCAATGGCAATAGCTATTCCACCTATTAAAAACAACTGTTGATTACCGGTAAACGGGATTACTCCAAATATGTTTACATCAGCAAAATGTTTAGATGATACAAAAAGTCCCATAACATTTGCAATATCATTTGCACCTGAAAAATATGACGCAAAAGTACCAAATATTAATAAGCCGATTCTTGTATAACTATCCAATCGTAACAAATGGATATTTCTTTTTAAAATTGTAGATTTAATAAGTTTGAACAATAAAAATGCAAAAACAGCAGAAACAAAAGGACTTGCAACCCAAACTGCAAATATTTTAGTTAAAGCCTCATAATTTGTTGGTGAGCCGGTAAAAAAGTTCCATCCTATAATTCCACCCACAATAGCTTGTGAAGTAGATACAGGTAATTTATAACGTGTCATTAATAAAATAGAAATAGCTACTGCAAGAGCTACGGTAAAACTACCTGCAATAGCATTAATGGCTCCTAAAGTAGTTAAGGTTTTTGTTGTTCCCGCTCCACTTATCACGGCTCCTAAAATTACAAATAACCCTGCAATTATTGCAGTTGTTTTAAATTTAATCATCCTTGAAACCACAGCAGTTCCAAACAGATTTACTGCATGATTAGCTCCAAGAGACCAGCCAAGAAATATTCCACTTGTTATAAAAAACCAAAACGAGTATTCCAAGACTATTCAAACCTCTTAATTGTAGCTATTGAAAGTCTATCGCATACATCTTCAGAGTTTTCAGAAATTAATTCAATATGATATGCAAAATATCTTATATGAATCTTTTGGCTTAAAGCCAATTCAGTTCTAAAAATATTGCGTTTAATTTTTTCAGCCATTTTGTTAGTTTCTTTTTTGTAAAACTGTACTTTGTTTATATAATCGCGTACAGCATCAATGTTTTTAAAGTAAGAACGAATGCCGCTTACAGTATTTTCCAAGCAATTTATTGCTATATCACCCAACTCAAGAAAATCTTGTTTTAAAGCTGGAACAATTTGTGGGATTTCAACAGAAAATTGCAGAAGAGTATCTGTTGTTGTATTTAAAACTTTATCACAGCTTTCTAACAGACCTAAAACATCTCCACGCGATTCCGGAATTAGCGTTCGTGCATAAAGTTTAATTTCAATGTTTCTTCTTAAGTCATCGGCTTTTTCTTCAATTTTTCTAAGCTCAGTTAAATAGTTTTCAAATTCTACATCTTGATTTTCTAAATAACACTTAACACCAAGTTTAAAAATTAAACCTCCCTTTACAACATAATCCAAGTATTCATCAATTTGATTTTCAAGCTTAATTGTTTTTTTTATAAACATTGACATTAATTTCCTCTCAAAAAAATTACTTCGAGTTCTCTTTTACTTTAATTATATCTCTAAAAAACACTAAATATAAACCAGCAAGTGCTATTAGAATCATTAATAAAGTATAAGTTTTAAGTTCTTCTTTAAATCTAAATTTTATAAAAGTATTAGTACCCAATTTAAGTTTTGTTGAATGGATAACAACTTTATTTTGCTTATTTTCTCTACTAATAGTAAATGGACTATCAGGATTTGATTCTGTTTGTTCAGGAAATGACTCATCCACACTTGTTATATTAAATCCCATGGGGAGTATTATTTCCGCCTGATAAATTTTTATTTTATCGAGGGAGGTATTCATAAATCGATAAGTAACTGTATAGTTGCCAAAGTCCTTTATTTTTTCATTTTCAAAGTCAAAAAACTTTTCTACTTCAACTTTAACATAAATATGAGAAAATAAAGTTGAATCAATTGATTTAACAAGCAAATATTTGTTCCCCTGTTTGGTAATAATATTTGCACCAAATCCAGGAGCAGTAGTTATTTTTTTAACTTTTTGCGAAAAGTTCCAAGGTAATTTAATAGTGAATATTTTTGCAGAATCAATAGTAATATTAACAAATATTTCCGCATCACCATTGGAATTAATTAAAATTCGTTCTTTTAATGAATCTGCATTAACTGCAAAACAACTATTCAATGGGACTATAATAATAGCTAAAAGTATAACTATTTTTTTTATATGGTTTATCATGGCGTAATCCCCAAAAACTTAAACCATGTCATTCCGGCAATAACAAACAATACAATACCTAATGTTGCAATAATAAATCCATACTTCAAATTGTTAAGCACTGAATATTGACCGGTTGTAAATAATATCACATTTGGTTTAGCACTTATAGGTAACCCTATAACCCAATCAATTGTAAATGCAGCAGGCAAGGCTAATGCAATAGGATTAATTCCAAGTTCTTTTGCCAATGCAATAATAAATGGAATTAAAATAATTGTACGCATTGTTTTAGAAGTAAAAACATAATGAGAGTACATCATTACAGCAATTACTACGGTATATAATACCCAGAAATTAATACTTTTATCAAAGTTTATTGCAGTAAACAATGATTGAACAGCCCATGTTGCAGCACCTGTATCATTTAATGCCAAACCACCTGCATAAGCACCGGCACTAAACAACATTAAATGCCAAGGAATATCTGCTTCATTCCATTTTAAGATTCCAACCTTAGGCAGCAAAGCAATAATGCCACCAATAATAGCCGCCATTACTGCATTAATTTCAAATCCAAATAATCCAAAGTGAAATCTATCTGTAACCCACATTAAAACAACTATTCCAAAAATAAGTGCACCTTTTTTTTCGATAGTAGATATTTTCCCCATTGCATCTAATTGTTTTTTAAGTACTTCAATTCCCCCTTTTACAGCAGGTTTGCTTTCTTTTGGACTAAGTTTAAACAATAATTTTGGACCAATAATCCATACTATTAACATTGTTACAAGCACAAGCGGTAAATTTGCAAACATCCAATCAGTATAATAAACTTTTGTTCCTCCCATACTAAAGATAAATGCTATTGCAATTAGATTTGCTGTACTTCCTGTCATAAAGCCCGACGAGAATATATTAATTCCCATCAAATTTTGTAAAAACAAGTTAACACCAAAATTATTTGATTTTTCGTTTGAAGAACCATAAATAGATGCAACTATAAGCATAATTGGAAGTGTGATTACTGTGCGTGCTGCAGTTGCCGGAATTAATGGTGCCAAAGCAAGCTGTAATATAATAAAAGCCAACAACATGGTTAGTGCACTTCCCCCAAAGCGTACTATTAAGTTAAGAGCAATACGTTTTGCTATATTGGTTTTAACTAATAACGAACTTAATATAAACGCCATTACATTAAGCCATATTACATCGTAACCAAGTACTCCAAGCACATTTTTCATTCCCCATGCATCCGTAAATACAAGCATTACCATTAAAGTTAACGAAGTAACATGTGTAGGAATGGATTCAGTAACCCACAAAACCAAAGCGAAGGCAAAACACGCAATAACAGACTGCCCTGCTAAAGTTAAACCGACCGGAGTAGGCATATAATAAAGTAAAAGAAAAACAACAATACCAATTGGAAGTCCTAAGTATTTCATCCATCTTTCACTATTGGAATTCTTTTTTTGAGGAATTACTGAAAGTTTATGCTTATCAAGATCGAGAAGATCTTCAAGATTTTCATCTTGAGGATCTTCTACAACATTATTTAGTTCTTTTATCTTATCTTTTTCAGTAAAAGACATTATGCTATTTCTGCTCCCATTTTGTATAAGGATTTTTGATAAGGTTTGAATTAAAATATCTTGGATCACCTGATACTTCTTCACCAATCCAAGCCGGAAAATCGATTTTTTGGTTTTCTTCTTTTAATTCCACTTCAGCAACTGTCAATCCTTCATTTTCGCCATGGAATTCATCAATTTCCCAAATTAAACCAGCATACTCAATTTTTGCACGAAATTTTTCAATAATTGGTTTTTCGCATAAATTATCTAACATTAAGTTAGCTTCTTCAACAGGAATTGCGTATTCAAATTCACTACGTGTTACACCAACAGTAACACCTTTAATAGTCAAAAATCCTTTATCATCAATAGTTCTAACTCTTACTACTCTTTCTTTAACAGTTGAAAGGTAACCTTGTCTGTAATACTTCCCTTTTGCAAGGCTTTTCCATTCATCACTTTTTATCAAATATTTGCGTTCTATTTCTTTTCCCATTGTAATCCTCTATTTCATTCCAACTAAGTTTTTCAAGCCACGTAAATAATTAATGTTTGGAAATACATCTAATTCCAATTCTTTTACGGTTTTAATCACTAATTCTTGATCTTCCATTTCAACAGCAGCAGTTTTAATAACTTTACCATCAACAGTTACTTCAGCAATTTCAACAATAGTATTATTTATTGTGTAACCGGTTCTTTTTTTGTGAACGTTTACAGCTTTTAAAAGTTTTGAAGGATTGATTAATTCTTCTAAATATTGTTCGTAAGTATACTCAGCACGTTCAAATTTTGGTACAGCAACTCTAAAGCATTTAAAAACTTTTTCAATTTCACTAACTGGTAATGGAAAAGAACCTTTCATAATTGGTAACCATTGTTCCAATCTATCTTCGTTAACTTGTTGTAAAGTTTTGATATCCATTAAACCATCGCGTATTTTTGTGTTATCCATGCTTACTTCTGACAAAATGTAAACTTCATCACTCTCTCTGGTTTTTCCTTCAGGATGTTTTTTTATGTTTTCAGCAGCTTTGCCTAAATCATCTGTGAATGTTCTCCATTCCCAACGTGGAATTATCTCCGACATGTATACCTCTTTATATTATTAAATAAACTGTTAAGTAATTGCAATTACCATGCCGCTTAAAATAATACAAAAAACGGGTAAAATTTAGCCTTTTTAAGGGGTTTGATATTTTTTATTGACGAATTTTCGGCATATTGACGATTTTTCGTCGTCAATATGGTTTAGGGATTGGTGATTGGTATAAAAAGTCATTCCGGCGAAATGGCACTATTGGTAGAAAAACCGCTTACGCATATAATCCCCACTTCAGCGAAGTGGGTCTAAATTGTCCGAACTGAGATTTGGGGGATTCTATTGATTTTTAGGATTAAAGATTAAACCACTATAATTTGATAGACTGCCTAATTTTCATCTAATCAACCCAGTTTATGGGATGACAGGTTCTTTTGGTTTTAAAAATATAAGACTTTATACACTCCCCAACACTTCAACAACCATGCTACTCCTCAGTTTTTGTGTCGCACCTAACGGAGCTTTATTGGTTTTTTTGTTTTCATTTTACTATTGAGGTTTCAACCCTAATGGGTTTGGTTAGATGAAGATTTGAGTGATTTTGTTTTTGTTAACATTTTCCATTTCTAAAAATACAATATATAGCATAAATATTGAATCATTTATACAAATCTGTTAGCTATTTACTGTTACCTGCTTTTAGTTACTCGTCACTTTTTTGCTATTAACTAATGGCTATTTACTGTTACCTGCTTCCTGTTACCTGCTTCCTGTTACCTGCTTTTCGTCTCTTGTCACTCGTCTCTTGTCACTCGTCACTTGTTACTTGTCACTTGTTACTTGTCACTCGTTTTTGATTGCAGAGCAATCACATGTCGGTAACCAGCAAGACCAAACTATCCCCACGACTTCGGCTGAAGTCGCACTTCAAAACTTAAAAGCGATACACCGTTTATAAAACCCAAACGATCAGCAATTGGATATATTACCCAAAATACCGTAAACTTTACTCCCTAAAAACAATTAAATTTTAAATTTAACTAATTTTAAATTTAACTAATTTTAAATTCTACATTATTTTTATTAATGGCAATGGCAATATATTTTATCGCTTTATTTTTTGCTAAATATGGAGCATAATACTCTTTATTTTGTATTTGCGTTATTGCCTTTTCTAAAGTTTCAGCAACTTTACTTTCATCTTTTAAGTGTTTCATTTCTATTATATAAATAACATCATCGTATTCAATTACTCCATCAATTCTGCCATTTATTGTCATCTTTTCAACATCAATTTTAGCACCCATCAACATCATAATAACATAAAAAATTGAATGATAATAAGCTTCATTATCGTTATTGATAGAATATGGAATACTCTTAAAAATGCTTTTAATAGCATCAAAAAATTTGTTGTAGTCTTGTTTTTTTAAGTACGCATTAACTTTCATAATAAAAATTGCAGAATCATTAGCCGAGCCACCTAAATAGACTGTGGATAGATGGATAATAAACGAATTTCGGACTTCATTATTTGGATAATCAAGTAGATAAGTATCAACCTCACAATCATGATTCTTTATCGTTAAGTAACCGGTTTGGAATAACAACAAGTGAAAGTCAAAATCTTCAATTTCAAATTTTTCAAAAAAGGCATCGAATACTTCAATATTTGTAATATCTTGAGGATTTAATTTGTCATTCTTAAATTTATCAATTAAAAAAGTTGGCGTACCTGTACTGAACCAGTATGTGCTAAATTTTTTATCTTGGAAAAAGCTTAAAATTGAATAAGGATTATAAACACTTGTTTTCCCATCCCAACTATATCCATTATACCAATTTTTGATATCAACTTTAAGTTGTTCTTCAGTAACCGACATGTACTCAGCAACAAACTTAATATTATCTGCAAAATCAGTATATAACTCTTCTTCTGTATAACCGCAGATAGTGGCATAATCTGGATTTAAACTAATATCCTTAATGTTGTTTAATCCCGAAAAAATTGAAACTTTCGAAAACTTAGATACACCTGTTATAAAACAAAACTTAATATTTTGATCGTTGCTTTTAATAACCGAATAAAAATCTTTTAATATTTCCCTATTTCGTTTTGCTTTTTCAATATCTGCAATAAACTCTACTATTGGTTTATCATATTCATCAACAAGAATAACAACTTTATTTATATTTGATAATTTCTCAATTAATTGAACAAAGGCTTCCAAATGGTCAACCGGTGATTCAATTTCAACATTGTACCGTTTTCCAATGCGTGAAAGTTCAGCAATTATACTACGTTTGAATATATCCTCAGTAGATCTAAATGATGTATTAGATAAATCGAAATGAATAACCGGATGGTTTTTCCATTCTATTTTGTCGTAAATGAATAGATTCTTGAAAAGTTCTTTATTACCGTTAAAAACCTCTTTAATAGTACTAAGCAATAATGATTCCCAAATCTTCTTGGACGAGACAATAAATAGTATTTATTTTCAGAAATCAGCCTATGTATATATTCCGTTTTATCAACATAAAGCATATTTTCTGAAATAATTTCTTCAAAAGTCTGTATTCCTAAAGGTAATCTTTTCATTTGTGTCCTAAATTTTAAGTACAATATATAAAATTAAAGCTTAAAATTAACTTAAACAATGTAATTAGCATAAGTTATAAAATTTTTAGTTGATCGCATTTTTTTATTGACTACTAAACCTAAAATTTACTATATTACAAGTCTAATTTTAATGAATTAGCCATTCAGACACGGAGAGGTGGGTGAGTGGCTGAAACCAACGGTTTGCTAAACCGTCGTAGGGGTTATACTCTACCGCGGGTTCGAATCCCGCCCTCTCCGCCAAAAGGCTGAAACGAAAGTTTCAGCTTTTTTTGTTATTAAAATGGATTATAATTTATTTGTCATTTTTGTGTTAAAGATATTAACTAATTTGAATTATATCCGTGTTCTTTTGAATACAAAACATTTTTCCAGTATTGCTCTCTTTGGATTATATATTCATGGGTTGTATATGAATCTACAATTTCTAAAATGGAATATTGAAAATTATTAAAATAGTCTTTTCCCTTTTCATTGAGCAGTGCTATTAGTTCTTTATTACCTCCATGATTATTGGAGGAATACTCAGACCACCTCTGCCAAATACCTTCTTTTCCATATGCACTTCCAACATATAATTTACCATTATTTTTATCAGTAATTAAATAAACACCAGAGATATTTGATAATGCCGATTTCCAAGATTCCAATTGAGAATTTATGATTATATCCAAAGTTAATTTTGAGATACATGTGTTATTATACCCGGGGAAATCTGAAATAGTTAATGGCTTAGCTTTTAATTCATCAACCATACAATCTTCTACTATTGTTTCAAAACATCTATACGATTGACGTCCTTTCCTTTTGTATTTAATTACAAGCCGTCCAACAAGTTCTTTAACCTCATCAACTATTTGAGTGTGGTATTTAAAGTATTGTTTCTCTGAATTAAATTCGCAGCCAAGTGATTCATAAATACCACCTAATAACCACTTTTCTGTGTTGGGAATATTAATAAGTGATATAATATATTTCCTTTCAAAATTTTTCTTAGATTGTTCCTCCTGCCATTCTTTAAATTTATCTGCAAGAAAAACATCAAGTGGGTCATCTATCCCGTTATGTACAGCTAAATGTACTTTACTATCCCTCGGATTAAAATTTGGGATGTAAATGCTGATAAGGTCTAATAATTTCATGTTTACTCCATAGATTAGAAGAAATTAGATTTAACATTAGTAAAAGCATTACTCACAAAATAAATAATATTTTAATTTAAAATAAGTTAAGTTCGCATAACTTACAAATTAAGAATAAGATCTTCAGATATTATCCCCAGACACATTTTAATTGGTTTTTAATAAAGATTAAATTAATTTGTTAATTATTTTAGGGTTATATTTTAGGCAGGCAAAAGAAATTAAATTTTATTTGGAGTAATAAAAATTATGAAGAATAATAAAATTGATGAGTATATTGAAGGATTAAACTCTCCTCAAAAGGAGGTGTGTATTAAATTAAGGGAGATTATATTTAAAACTTTTCCGAATATTAAAGAGGAAATGAAATGGGGTGTTCCGTCATACGAAAATGGGAAATATTATTTTGTTGCTCTTAAAACACATGTGAACTTGGGTTTTTCAATAAAAGGGCTTTCAAAAGAAGAAATTGCATTATTTAAAGGAAACGGAAAAACAATGCGAATAATTGAAATAGAAACCGAAAACGATATTAACGAAGAACAAATAGTTACTCTTTTGAAATTGGTTGAGAATAAATAATACAGACAAGCCTCGATTTGTCATCAATCCCCGTTTATATAAACCACTATAATATAATTTTGAAAAAGCTGTTTCAGTATTTAATGTACTGAAACAGCCAAAAAAAATTATTTTAACAAAAGCATTTTTCTAACTTGGTTAAATTGCCCTGCTTGTATTTGGTAAAGATAAATGCCACTTGTTAGTTTGGATGCATCAAAGTTTATGGTATGTGAGCCTGCTTCTTTTGGTTCGTTTACTAAAGTTGCTATTTCTTCACCAAGCAGAGTAAATATTTTTAGTGTTACAAATTGGCTGCTTGGCAAACTATATGTAATGTTTGTTGTTGGATTAAATGGATTTGGATAGTTTTGCCATAAGCTAAATTCAACTGGTAAAGCATTAAAATCCACTTCAATTGACTCCGAGTATTTATATTGTCCATCATTATCTATTTGTTTTAATCTGTATAAATACTTCCCTGTTGATAAATTGTTATCGGCAAATGAATACATTTTAGTACTGTTTGAATTTCCAAATCCTTCAACAAATCCTATTTTCTGCCAAGAAGGATCTTCTACATTATTTGCCTTTTCAATTTCAAACCCATAATTATTTATTTCAGTTGCTGTTTGCCAAGAAAGAGTGGTATTTTCATCATCAGTAACGGCTGAAAATGAAACCAATTCAACAGGAACTGCAGAATTACTATTATCATACGCACCGATTGAAGGCGTTAAACTATTTCTATCAGTACCGCGTTGATCAGTTGTTATTGCAGTAACTCCTGAAGAAACTACAGTAGTACCATCTTCAACTTTAACCCAATTGGTACCATTATAAAATGCATATTTTTTATAAGTATCTGTATAACTACCTGTTCTAATACCTGATGTTTGAGCAATACTATTTGTTGCAAGAGCAACAGTTTTGTTAGTACCGCCATTATCGGCTAAATCCGGTTGATAAATTGAATTTCCAATAATTTCAGTATAACTCTCAAATAAACTACTCCCTAAACCATTAGTATAGGTATAATTCGTATTATTTGTTCCGGATAAAGTAAATTCCCCAATAATATTATAGTTGCCATAAAGAGTGGCTCCAACGTTAGTTAAATCATCATAAACACTCCCGAAAGCGTTATAAGCCACCAGACTATTAGTTAATGAAACGTTGGTGTAAGAATCATTATCATTCGTTGCATAAATTCCTGCACCATGATTACCACTTGAGTTTCCAACAATTGTACAATTATTAAGGATCAAATCGAGCGTATAAGGGTCTCCAAACATCCAATCGACTGTAGAAAAAGCATATATTGCACCACCGCTAAGGGTAGAGGAATTATTGCTAAAAGTACAATTATTAAATGCCGAATAAATATCAGCACTTGCATAAAAATAAAAAGCCCCACCAACATTTCTGGCTACGTTATTACTAAACTCGCATTTATCAAAAGAGAATGAACATCCGTCTTCAGCATATATGGCACCACCATTCAACGCTGAATTATTAGTCAGTTTTAAACCATTTAGACTGCCAAAAAGGGAATAGCAATAAATACCTCCTCCGGAATTATCGGCAGAACAGTTATCAATTTCCAAATTGGAAATATTACAATTATTTGAGGCTAAATAGGCTCCACCTCCTTGACTGGCAAAACAATTAGAGATTAGCGTATTGTTTATTGTAACCGACAAATCATATGTAGGGCAAAAGAATCCCCCACCAGAAGTAGTTGCCTTAGTATCTTGAATTGTGCAATTATTAAGAATTGTTGGTGTGTTAAAAACATATATTCCCCCACCCATATCAGCTTTAGAACCAGATACCGTAACATTTTCTAATGTAGTTAATTGTGCATTGTACAAGTATATACTGCCAGCACTTCCACCTCCAAGATCACCTCCTTTAACAGTCATATTCTTCAAAACAAGTGTATATGAAGGACCTGGATTAAGTTGAAAGACTCTCCAATTGGAACCCCCTTCACCTGGTATTGTTACCTGAATTGTAACGTCAGTACCACTACCAAGTGAATTATCACCATCAATAGTAATAGATTTGCTTGCGGTAAAATTTATTTCTGATCCTAAAGAAATTGTTTCATTACCCTCACTAAGATTAAAAGTAATTTCTGCTCCATCATCACAATTATTCATAATATAACGAAGTGTATGTATTCCATTATCATCAGCGTTACTTGTTACTATTGTTGAAAAAGAAGGTTCCGACGTAGTAGCATTTTTAATATTACTATATTCAAGCGTTGCCGAACCACTTCTTTTTCCACTTACTCTATAATAATAAGTTGTTGATTCAGTAAGTCCGGTTAAAGATTTGCTTGTTTCAGAGCTTAAAGCAGTTGTAGTAGAATTATTGCTTGAGAAATTGGAAGTAGTTGAGTATTGGATTGTATAACCATCATCATAACTACTATTGGTGCCGGGTGAATCCCAATTGACTGTAAAGCTGGTACCGGCAACATCAGATGCATCTTTAGCTAATACCATAGAATATGAAACAACCCAATCTTCATCTGCCATATTAGTTAATGTTCCATCATTCCCATTTCCGGTGAAATCTTGAAGTGTTGTTCCTGAAGTATTATCAAAAGTATAGTAGCCAACAAGGTTAGATTCACTTCCGGTTAATGTTTTACACATATTGTCGCGGATTTCTGTAATTGTTCTTACATCATCCCATATTCTTATTTCATCAAGCATTCCATCCATTTGATAGCTTCCGCCTAAATATTCAGAATTCCCAAAACGTAATTCCATATCGGGGTCAATTGATCCTGAATAAGTATATGTTCTTGTTCCCTTAAGATCACCATCAACATATAAATATATGGTCTTAATAGCAGCATTTCTTACAAATGCAACATGATGCCAATTGCCATCATTATAGCTCTCTGATGTTGTAATAATTTGTGCATTATTTGCATCATCTAAATAAATATTACCCGAACTATTAGTTAAAATTTGCAAGAAATCATTTGATCCGGCGGCGGTTTTCTCTATCGTAGCAATAGAATTATAGTGAGTTGAATTTGTAGTATTAAACCAAGCTTCAACAGTCATGTTATTGCTTAGGTTTACAAGAGCAGCACCGGTAGTAACAAAATCATCAATGCCATCAAAAATCAAACAATTTTTTGGTCCAAACATGGCAGAAGATGTTTTCCATTCACTACCTGTCATATTTGTTAAACTTCCATTATAGCTACCTTTGGCATCAGTTAAAGTTGTCCCAGAGGACTCGTTATACTTATAATACGCAACTAAATTTACTTCTGAAGAAGGATCTGTTAATTCCCTATGCATATTTTGCCTAATTTCAGATTCGGTTCTGGCATCGTTCCAAAGTTTAGTATCATCAATATAACCATCAATTAATCTTGTTTCGGTATTGCTTCCTCCCAATATAGTCATTTCAGAAGTAGTTTTAACCGTTCCGCTCTGAGAAACTGAGTTATCCAGAATACCATTAATGTAAAGCTTCATTGTGGAGCCATCATACACACCCGCCAAGTGATACCAATGATCTGCTTTCAACTGAGTATTTGCATTTAGTTTTATTTGCCCGCTTCCAAAGTCAACCACAAACTGTGGTCTGTCATTTTCAATTCCGCTATCACCAATTCTTAAAACTATACATTCATCTCCACCGCGAACGATGTTGGAGATTTTATCATCACCAGCATTTTCGTTGAAAGTTTTAAGATACACCCAAGTTTCTACTGTAAAAGCAGAATAACCTGATAAATAAAGATCTGAAATGGAAACATAATCATTGTTTCCATCAAATTGGAGACAATTGTTTTGTGCAATAACAAATTGAATATTTAAGAAAAATACTGTTAAAATAATTAAAGCTGTTTTCATTAGATCTCCTACATTTGATTAAAATTTTAGTTTTTAAATTATTGACACACCAATTCAGTCAAATTAGAAATCAGGACAAACTATTGTTTCGGCGAATTTTATTACTAACCTTTTGATAATATTTTGATTATCGGAATTTTTTGTTGGATTTTTAGTTTAATGAATAGTTATTTTTAATTTTATAAAAAAAACAAGAATAACATTATTTTTACAGTAAGAAAAAACTAACTTACAAATATTAATTTTACTATTAAATTTAAACTTATTAAATAACAATAATTTTAGGGAACTAAAAATGAAAGTATATTTATATATATTAGACACAATGTCCGATTGGGAAATTGGGTATTTAACTGCGGAAATAAATACAGGAAGGTTTTTTGCTAAAAGCACTCCTAAAGTTGAGTTAGTGAAAATCGGGAACGGTTTAGAACCAATTACCAGTATGGGTGGAATGAAAATAACTCCTGATAAATCAATTGAAGAGATTAATTTTGAAGATGGCGATTTATTAATTTTACCCGGTGCCGATACTTGGTTTAAAGAGGAAAATCAGAAAATATTAGAAATTGTAAAAGAGATTATTAATAAAGATGTAACTGTTGCAGCATTATGCGGAGCAACAATGGGTTTGGCTGAAAAAGGATTTTTAGATAATAGAAAACATACAAGTAATGATTTAGAAGTTTTAAAGATGTTTTGCCCAAATTATAAGGGTGCAGAGTTTTATTTGTATGAACCCGCAGTTACGGATAATAATTTAATAACCGCTAGTGGAATGGCTCCCCTTGAATTTACCTACCATATATTTAAAAGAATGAACTTTATGAAACCTGCAACTTTAGAAGCATGGTTTCAACTTCATAAAACCAAAGAACCGAAATATTTTTATGCTTTGATGGAAGCAGTGAAGGAGTAGAGTTAGAAAAAAATCCATTCAAATATCTTTCAATTATCCCTCCCCTATCAATTGCATTTGTGGGATAAAATAGTTAATTTTGGTTTATCAATTGTCTTAGGTTTTAGCGGATTAATAGGGAATTCGGTGGAAATCCGAAACTGACGCGCAACCGTGATGAACGATACTATTTAACAATATGTCACTGTTTATAAAAATAAATGGGAAGGCGTTAAATAGTGTTCTAAGTCGGGAAACCTGCCTAAGATGGGTTGCTCATCCTTCGCGAAACAAGGAAAGGTAACGGGATACTTTGTTTGTTTCATACTTTATTATAACATTCTATTTTACCCCGTCCCCTGTCAGTAACTTATCTTTTTATCAGCTCAAGCCTAATAATTCATAACTATTTGGAGTTATTATGCTTAAAAACACACTATTTATTCTATTATTGTATAGCTTAACATTTGCTCAAGAAGGATTAAGAGCAATAGGAGCTGATACAGTAATAGCATTTTCACCCGGAAGTGGGCAAAATGCAGGTCAAACTGCTCCCTACTTTCCAGATAATGTTTTGGGCTTGCCCGATACAACCGCACGATGGAAAGTTCCAGCTTCAAATGCAAATCAGATTTGTTGTCTGGGTTTGGGTGGTTCAATTACGTTGGGATTTTTTGAACATCCTATTGTAGACAAACCGGGAAATGATTTTACAGTTTTTGAAAATGCATTTCTTTTATATACGGGCAAAATATTTTGCGAACCCGGTAAAGTTGAAATAAGTAAAGATAATATCACCTATTTTCAATTCCCTTTCGACACACTAACATTAAAAGGATGTGCAGGAATTACTCCAACTAATGGGGAAAATAATCCTGCCGATACAAGTGTATCCGGTGGCGATTTCTTCGATATTGGGAAATTAGGTTTAGATACCGTAAAGTATGTTAGAATTACAGATGTAAGCAAAATGGTATTGAATAACCCACAACATCCGTTTTATAATTTTTCTATATCAGGTTTTGATTTGGATGCTATTGTTGCCATTAACTATGCAGAAAATACAACTTCTGTTAAAGGTGATGGTTCCACATCCCCTACTGATTATATTGTAATGCAAAACTACCCCAATCCATTTAATCCAACTACAACAATAAATTATACAATTCCTACCAAAATAACCGGAAGAGCAACAATAACAATTTATAATTTATTGGGAAAAGAGCTTGAAACTTTGGTAAATGAGAATGTGGTTGAGGGAAGTTATCAAGTAAAATGGAATGCAAATGGGCTTTCATCAGGAATATATTTAGCAAGGCTAAATGTTGCAGGACATTCAAAAACTATTAAAATGAATTTAATTAAGTAAGCAAATACAAAAGGAAATTAAGTAATGAAAAGTATCAAATTATTAGTTGTGATTATTGTTTTATCATTAAGATTTACTTATGCACAAACATGGGATCCAATAAGTCAAACCGCTACAACAAAAACATTAAATAAAATATGCTTTATTGATTCTACAAAAGGTATTGCTGTTGGAAGTTCGGGAGCAATAATAAAAACTACCGACTCCGGTAATACTTGGGAATTAAAAACAAGCGGAACAACAAGACAGCTAAATTCAATTGTTTATGCTAATAATACTTTACATGTAGTTGGAGCTTCAGGAATTTATTTATCAAGTACCGATGAAGGAGAAACATGGGTATCAAAGACTTTAACAACTAACAACAGCAACACATTATATGTAATTAAAGAAGCAGAAGGCTATTTATATGCAACAGGTAATGGACGAATAATTAAATCAACAGATAACGGAACAACATGGGAACAGATTAGATATGGTTCAACAACTACTCCATTAATGCGTAGCATATGTTTTGTATCAAAAAACTATGGTTATGTTGTTGGTAATGGTGCGGTAATATTACGAACAGTTGATGGAGGTTTAACTTTTGACTCCTTAAAAGTTGGAACAAAAGATTTTTACTCAGTAGACTTTGCCGATTCATTAAACGGTGTTGCAGTTGGCTGGTCTGGCAGCATGTATAAAACAACAGATGCGGGGCAATCTTGGGAACCGATAGAATTTTCAACAACAAATAATTTATATAATGTAAAGTTTTTTAATTCCATGAATGGAATTATTACAGGAGGAAACGGAACAATATTAGTTACTCATAGTGGAGGATTAACTTGGGAAGATAATTCTTTAACGGAAGACCCTACTTCGTTATTATGGGGAGTTTGTATTGTTAATAAAAACGTGATATTAATAGTTGGAAATAGTGGAAAAATTTATAAAACTTTAACTGCCGGTATGCCGGTTGAATTAGTTAATTTTGCAGCTCAAATAATTGATGGTAAAATTAACTTGTTTTGGCAAACCGCTACAGAAATAAACAATCACAAATTTGTAGTTGAACGCTGTTACAGCTCCCCTGCTGAAAAATGGGAAAAAGTAGGAGAAATTACAGGGAATGGTACTTCCACAACTATAAACAATTATTCTTTTATTGATAATAATGTAAAAGAAGGAAATTACTTATATAGACTTAAACAGATAGATTATGATGGCTCATACCAATATAGTAATAGCATTAATGTTTCACTAATAAACCCTTTAGAGTTTTCATTAAAACAAAATTATCCCAATCCATTTAATCCATCTACTACAATAAGTTATTCTATTGCTTCAGCAAGCGATGTTAACATTACAGTATATAATATTATTGGAAAAGCTATTACAGAATTGGTAAACAGTAGACAACAAGCAGGTACATACAATATAAATTTTAATGCAAAAGATTTATCAAGTGGAATTTACTTTGCAAAAATTAGTGCAGGCAATTTTTCAAAAACAATTAAAATGAATTTAATAAAATAAAAGGTATAATTATGAAAATAACAAAATTACTAATAGTTGCAATATTCGTTGCAAATATAATTTACTCACAAACCCATAACACAGATGCTGTTGTGTATAGTGGGAATCAAAAAATTAACTTCTACGATATGTCTACACAACAAAATTATACAGGATTGGTTGACTTGGGACCTACTCCCAATCAAATTTTTAGTTATAATGGCAATACATTTGTAGTTAACTCTGGTACTTATGGAAACAACAATTCAATCCAAATTTTCCCAAATAGTGCCCTCAAAAACTATGCACTTAATAATAATTTAACTGAACTTCAAAATAGTTCAAAAAAGATTATGCTTGAAGATGGTGGAAATGCTTATACTGCATGTGGCATAAAAGATTCATTAGTAGTAATTACTTTAGCACAAACTAAAAAATTGGCAGTATTAAATGTTAACACGGGTATTGTTGTTTCATCAGTTACTCTTACAGATGGAAATCCTCAAGGCTCAGTTGCTGTTAACGATTCCATTATAGCAATTGCACTTGCTGACTGGGGTGATGGCTCCGGTAAACATGTTGCTTTTTATAATGTTAATACAAACATGGTGGTTAAGCAGACTGAAGTTGGATTAAATGCAGTAGATGTAATAAAACTAAACAACGGAAACATTTTAGCTTATACTTGGGGTTCTTGGTTTGGTGCAGATAATTATGGGAAATTGATTGTTCTAAATAATTCTGATTTTGAAATAAAACACTCATTAACCATTCCTGATGGTGGTAAAGCTGAACAATTAGTTCAAATAAACGACTCGTTAGTATTTGTAAGAGGTTTTGATGCTAACTATGCAACTATTAAAGGCTATTATAACGTAAACAGCAACGTTTATACTTCTATTACAACAGGCTTTTGGTTTGATAATACAATTTACGGCAAAATGTTAGATAATAGTCTAATTGTCAAGGGAACAAATAATAATTCTATTTTATATTCACCAGACGGTGTTTCCTATAATGAATTTTTGCCTTTTGGAACCACTTATTGTGCAGCAATTAAATATGAAAATGACGATCCCGTTCCTGTAGAATTAACATCATTTGCCGCTATTGCTAAAAATAGTAATGTTACTTTAAGTTGGTCTACTGCATCTGAAGTTAACAGCAACGAATATATTATTGAAAGAGAATTAAATAATTCATGGATAGAAGTTGGTACTGTTAAAGCAGCAGGGACTTCGACTGAACTAAGAGAATATACTTTTACAGATAATTTAGTAATTACAGGCAAGTATAATTATAGATTAAAAATGGTAGACTTTGATGGAACATTTGAATATAGCAATATTATTGAAGTTTTAGTTGGATCACCAAATGCGTTCGAGTTATCACAAAACTTCCCTAACCCATTCAACCCAACTACAACTATTAGATTCTCAATTCCTAATGCAAGTAATGTAAAACTAACTGTATATAACAGCCTTGGTCAACAAATTAATACTTTGATTGATGAGTATAAACCAGCCGGTAGTTATCAAGTTAATTTTGACGGAGCTGATTTGGCAAGCGGCGTTTATATTTATAGATTTGAAACAAATAATTTTAGCGAAGTGAGAAAAATGACGTTATTAAAATAGTGTTAAAGGCTAAGTTTTGAAGGTTAAATGATTGAAAGTCTCTCATCATAAAAAACGTGATGAGAGACTTTTTTTTAATAAACACTATTTAGATCATTTTCAGAATATATATATAATTTTAGTTAAATTAGTTTATACTATTTTTTTATTTATAAATAATTGGTTAAAATTATGGGCTTAAATATTATTGATTTTTTTTCAGATAGTAATAACATTCCCAAAGATATCGGGGCTTTTTATTTTAATAGTAGCGAATTACTTGAGGATGGTTCATTTCAAATACATTACCATAGTCCTGATTTTATAAATGGTTATTTTTCAATTACTTTATACAACAAAGGAATTAGTGTTCCAACAGGATTTGATTCCGAAGTATTATTAAAAGAATATAACGAGTGCCAGTATGTATTTAAATTGATGGAAGAAAAAGGGTACTACAAAAATGTTAATCTTTTGATGGACGAACCTTATTGCTTTAGTGATAAAATTGAACCTGAGTGTTTAAGTTCGATTTATACTTTTGATAAGGTTATGCAGGATATGACCACCACGAGTATATTTTCTGTATTGTTTTTACGTGGCGATTATGAATATTTCCACAAAATTAGATATTCTATCGGTTTAACTGAAGCCGAATCAATTCTTTTAAAGATTGAAGAGTTTTTATCTATTTGGCTAAATTTTGTTTACTCCTTAGGAAATAATTTACATATCAATTAATATTATTAAATAAATAGATGGTTAATATTAAAAGTAAAATTAATTACCAATTGCAAAAATTATATTGGAGCTTGCACAGCAGAACTTGGGATAATTATTTAGTTGATACAGAATACAAAGAAGAGATAGAACATATAGTTAAAATTATTGATTCTGTTAACGAAGAAAAGAATTCAAGTTTATTAGATATTGGTTGTGCAACTGGTAATTATGCAATTGAATTTGCAAAAAAAGGATATGATGTAACAGGATTAGATTACTCCCCTGCCATGATTGAAACAGCAAAAAACAAATCAGTTGAAAGTAATTTAAAAAACATTCAATATATAGTACATGATTTGAATAATCCCCTGCCATTTGAAAACAATAAATTCAACTTTGTTGTAGCTGCACATATATTACATGGAATAAATAATAACAAAAGCTGTGTTTCCGAGATTTTAAGAGTACTAAAACCAAATGGATTTTTGTGCTTAATTTTAAAAGAGAAAGGGACAAAAAAAACAATAAAATACCATTCTAAAAATATATTGACTACCAAATTATTAAAGTTTGTAAAACCATTTGTATTTAACGGTTTTAAAGGGTGGAATAATAATGCCGAAAAACTTCTCAATATTGTAAGCAAAAATAATTTCAGTTTAGTTAAAAGTGAAAGTTCAATTAACAATAAAGTATTGATATACACCAAAAAATAACAATTATTATTGCATTAAGAATGCAAATTAAATATATTAATTGAACATATATTTTTGGAGAAGGTATGAAAAGGCTGTACAATTATTTTGGCATTTTAGTACTTATTTTATTTCAAACAATTTCAATATTTCCTCAAGGCAAAAACCATTATTTACCATTGGCACTTGGGAACAAATGGCAGTATTTCAAACAAACTTATAGTTCTTATTCAAACTCATATCTTTATGACGTTGAACTAATTTCAATAACCGATACTCAAACTGTTAATAATAATCTATACTATAAATACAATGGGACTTGGATGAGGTATGACGAAAATGAACAAAGAATTTATATATTATTAAATAATATCATCGATTCAATGGCAATTGATTTTACTATACCCAACAATACAGTATACAATAGTGCATTAGGAGAAATGACTGCCATCGGAGACGATGTTTCAATTAATGGAACTTGGTATTCTGCAAAGGGAGTTAGATATCACAATTGGGATATATCGCAACCAACATTTTATGAGACTTATTATGTTAAAAACTTTGGGTTATCATATTATGATGAAACAGGACATGCCCCAGGTGGAAGAAATTGGGAAACTCATAAACCTTTAATAGCATTTTATAGTGCTGATACTTCCATAGCACCATCATTGGTTAATAATTCTTCTCCAATCATTTCAATTGATTCTGTTCAAATAACAGAAACCGGGGACTTAAAGATAAAAATGCTTGTATATCATTCTTATTCTGCATTAACGAGAAAAATACCAGGGACACCATTTTCTAATATGGGTGTCTGTTTTATAGATTCAGTATGGGGTGATTATTTTTACTCAAATGGAATTGATACAATTGGGAAAACAAATATTACATTGACAAAAGAAAACGAATTATATTTTTATAAAACAGTAGCTTTTGATTACAGTTTAATAACCAGAGGTTACAAGTTTTATTTTAAAGTTGGGGCAAAAGATAAAAGTATTTTCCAACATACTACTTATTTCCCATTTGACGGATATGAAAACTTGGATGAAGTTGCAGTAATAAACGATATTAAAAACTTCTATCCATTAAAACCTTGGAACCTATATGTATATAAGCTTTCAAAAAAGGATATTAGTGGCAATTGGGTTTTCTTAAATAATAATTACGTATATTTTGTTAACGATGCTACACTAAGTAATAACAAAACTTATTCAAAACTTTTAAGAAATAATAGTGTAACATTAGAAAGATTTGATAAAACAAGTAGCTGTGTATTAATTGCAAATATATTACCTTCAGGAGAAATAAAAGAAGACACAACAGAATGCCTGTGGATTCAAAAAAACAAAAGTTTTAATAAGTTTGTAAATAACGCTTATAAATCATATACTTGTAATAATTTTGCAAATTTTACTCTTTTTAATACCTACAAAGCTCATTCAAAAGTCTTTGCTCAAACTGATGATCCATCAACTTGGTACAGATTATTAAGTGGAATTGGTTTAGTAGAAAATTACTATAAAATTGGGGATGAATATTATAAAGAAGAACTGGCGGCTGCAAAAATTGGGACAACAATTTATGGAGATGCTACTCTATTTGTAGGCGTTGATGAATCTGAAACAACATTACCCACAGAATATCAATTATCTCAAAACTACCCTAATCCGTTTAACCCTTCTACAACTATTAATTTTAGTATTAAAGAAGCAGGACTGGTAACATTAAAAGTATATGACGTGTTAGGTAGAGAAGTTGCTACTTTAGTTAATGAGGAATTAAATAGCGGTTCTCATAATAAATCATTCAATGCTTCAGGGTTAAGCAGCGGAATTTATTTTTACTCATTAAAAGCCGGAAAGTTTAGTGAAACTAAGAAATTGCTACTACTAAAATAGTATCAAATAATTTTTAATTCTGATTTTTTAATTATTGTATACCGCTCAGTATAAACCATTGAGCGGTTTTTGTTTTAAAATATTACCATGAAATGTTATAAAAAACAAGCTGTTTATTACAAATGGAATTAATCCTAAATAATAATTGTTTACAGCAATTTAATCCACAACTTATTTATAACATTTTTGAGTAATAAAACAAAATCATATTTCCTCACTTATTGAGCTAAATCACAAGTGATTTCAATCACGTTAAAACATTTGTAAAAAGCTATATATTTTGTTAGTTTATATATAACAAAAATGGAGTGTTAGTGATGAGTATTAAACCTATGTTAAAACTCGTTTTATTTTTTTGGGGGATTTGTAGTATTATTTCACTACAAGCTAAAGTGACAGAGAACAACCTTTTTCCACTTTCAATCGGTAATAAATACATTTATCTAAAAGTTCATGTAAATTTAGCATGGGGTGCAACAAATGGACCTCATTATTATAGCCTTGATACAATAACAGTTACTAATTCAATAAAATATAATAATGTAGAATATTTTACTTTTTGGGATGGATGGTATGGATATAACGAATCTGATACTTCAATTTACTCGTTATATGTGTATGGCAATCCACCACAATATAATTCATCTTTATATCAAAAATTGAATCCTTTAGGACCTTTTGGAAATCATAATATTTTAGGCGGGAGCTACGCAGGGTATAGTTATTCTTTTACCCAATTTAGCGGTCCCGGTAGTATGGCAGGTATAACTCGATGTTTCTTTCCTAACATTGGGTTTGGTTATGAGGGAGTAAGTTTTAGGTCATCTCACGGAGGGTATGATTCTTATACTACACTAATTGGAATGATCTCTGCCGATCCAAATAATCAGTTTACCTTACAAGATGAGACTGCACCAATAGTTGAAGCTGCCAAAACCGGACTACTACAAAACAACAAATTAAAAATTAGTTCAATAATAAAACATAAATTTACTTACAAGACTGATCTTTCGCAAAATATAACACAGGGATGTAGTTTTATAAAAAATGCAACGTTTGAATATTTTTATAAAAAAGATAATATTGAACTACCACACACAGTAGCAAACTTAACAATGGATTCAGAAATTGACTATTCTCATTTAATAGACCTTAATTTTGACTTAATAAATAATGGATATGATATCTATTATAAAATTGTTGCAACTGATAAAGCATTAAACCCACATGTAACAAATTTCCCTACCGAAGGGTATGAGAAGTTAAATATAAACTTAAATGGTTTCTTCAATATTCATTATTATCCTTTACAAGTTGGCAATTATTGGTTATATGATAAATACAACTATAATAATAATACACATCAATTCGAATATTTTACAAGAATAACTGTTAGTGTAGTTGGTGATACAGTAATGGATAACAACAAAAAATACTTCATTATACAAAATGGAGATCTAAGAGAATATGAAAGGATTGATACTCTAACTGGTGAAGTATATTCGTACAGTAAAGATAATAATAATATGCCGGTTGAAAATTTAATATGTAATATAGCCGCACAAAATGGGAGCGTACATAATTTTAAAAGAACAACATATCCAGGAAATTATACAACTTATATAGATACTTCGTCAATTTTTAACATTTCTAATTTGGAATCAAAAACATTTGTATATAATTCAGATGCATCTATTTCATTTAGATTGATTGAAAATATTGGAAAAGTGTATGATTATTCAAAAGAACAGAGCAGTTCAACAACGACATATAAGACTCAACTTTCTTTAGCTTATGCAAAAATTGGAGAAAATACTTACGGGCACACTCTTTTACCCGCTTCAATTTTAAACAGACACCCTCTTCACATTAATGATCAATATGTATATGAATTGAAACCGAAAACTGCAGGAGCATTTGCACCTGACACAATAATTACAACAATAAAAGCAGAAGAAGTTTTAAATAATGGGAAAAAATACTTTAAGGTGGAATCTTCTGAAGGAAATTCTTATTTACGAATTGATTCACTACATGGGAAAGTTTACGAAGCAGACTTAACAACCACACCAACAAGCGAAGTTGTAATTGATGACTTGTTAGCCAACTACCACCAGACAGCTAATATTTATTACAACCATGAATACAATAATTTTGTATACTACCTTTCATCTTTAGTCCATCCATTAACAAATAGTGGAAGTGAGATTTTTAAGGTTGTCCAATTAAATAATTCCCAAAATTATTTTTATCGTTGTTCAAATATTGGCATTGTATTGGCTTATTTCAAACGAGAATCAGACAATGAATACGTAATCTATAATTTGCTTTCGTATTCGATATTAAATGGATCAGATGATTCAACCGAAATTATACCTTTAGCTTTCAATTTATCACAAAACTACCCTAATCCTTTTAACCCTTCCACAACTATTAATTTTAGTATTAAAGAAGCAGGACTGGTTACCTTAAAAGTTTACGATATTTTAGGGAGAGAGGTTACGACTTTGGTAAATGAGAATCTAAGCGAAGGAATATATAACAAAGTATTTAGTGCAAGCGGTTTAAGCAGCGGGATTTATTTTTACTCCTTAAAAGCCGGAAAGTTTAGTGAAACTAAGAAAATGCTGCTAATAAAATAGTATCAAATAATTTTTAATTCTAAATTTTTAATTTTTAATTATTGTATACCGCTCAATATAAAACATTGAGCGGTTTTTGTTTTTAAAATGTTAAATAATTAATAATGGGGTTGCTAAATGTAATAAATAAGTTTTTATTAAATAAATAAGAGTTTTTAAGCCATTTTAATAAAAATATTAATTATTCCCTGTATATTTATTAAATATTTTTTGTAATTTGCATAAAACAAATAACTTAAAGGAATTATAATGAGTAAGTTTAGTTATGTTATTAAAAGAAGCGGTGCAATAGTTCCATTTAATCCGGAAAGGATAAGTAACGTAATTTACAGAGCGGCCGTTTCTGTAGGGGGAAGAGATAAAGAAAAAGCAGAAGAATTAGGTAAAATAGTAGTTGAAATGCTTGAAGCTACTTTTGAAGAAGGTTATAAATTGCATATTGAAGAAATTCAAGATTGTGTTGAAAAGGTATTAATTAAACACGGTCATGCAAAAGTTGCAAAAGAATTTATTTTATACCGTGATGAGGCAAATAAAAAAAGAAGGAAAGATTCATTGCACTTTGCTCAACCATTAGGTAATATTCCTTGGCCTAAAGTTTGGCGGTCATTGGATTGGGCTGTTTCACATAATTTGAATAGTATTGAAGGAATTAACGACAGAATAAAAAATGGTGAGTTTCCTCAAATAGTGCATGAAGCTGAATCATTTTATGAAAACCAACTTGATACTGCCTCTCATATGATTATTGAAAGAAGTGCTCAATTAAAAATGGTTATGGTTAGTGGTCCTTCTTCTTCAGGAAAAACTACTACTACCCTAAAGCTTGAACAAAGACTTAAGAAAATGGGAATGAAGTTTGTTCCGCTTATTGTTGATAATTACTTTTTTGATTTAGAAATGCACCCAAAAGACGAATTTGGTGATTATGATTTTGAAACTCCTCAGGCATTAGACTTAGATTTAATAAACGAACACTTAAAAAAATTAGCTGCCGGAGAGGAAGTTCTTATTCCTTATTATGATTTTAAAACCGGCAAAAGATTTTTAGATCGAACTCCTTTAGTATTACATGAAAATGAAATTTTGTTAATTGATAGTTTACATGGTTTGTTCCCTGCTTTCAGTAAAGAAATTCCTGATGAACAAAAATTTAAATTATTCCTTGAGCCATTATTACAAATGAAAAATAATGATGGTACTTATATTAGATGGACAGATTTACGTTTAATAAGAAGAATGTTACGCGATTCGGTACACAGAGCTTACAATCCGGAACAAACTTTGTTACATTGGCATTATGTAAGAGCTGCAGAAAAACGTCATATACTTCCCTATGCTACTACTGCTGATTATATTGTTAATACTTCAATGTCGTATGAAGTTCCTTTATATGCTTCGCTTTTATTGAAGAGCTTTGAGGAATGGGAAAAGAAATACGAAAACGATCCATTACGCGAGGATGCTTACTTACGTGCAAAACGAGTTAGAAAAATGTTGGCTGATATTATACCTGTTGCCGATAATTCACCAGTCCCGGGTGACTCTGTACTTAGAGAATTTATTGGTGGAAGCACGCTTAAGTATGATTAATAATTCTCAATTTTTAATTTTTAATTTTTAATGATTGATTAAACGTTGAGTAAAAAACACTCAACGTTTTATTTTTTATGATAATTGTGCTTAATTAATATTTAGAAATTATGTTTATATGAGGATAATATGAATAAGTATATGTTAAAAAGTTTTATAAGTTTTTTAGTATTTTTAATTATTACGGGTTGTTCTTCATCTTTACAATTAAAAGATACGACAGTTCAAAATGGGTATAAAAATCCAAGATTAATTGAAGCGGATTTTATTATTGAAGTTACAAAAAATTCAGAAGTCAATTTGGATTCATTGAAAACTTGGAATATAGGAAATGGAATACCTGAAAACGATTCGCCAAAACTATTATTATGGGCAAGTGACATAATTGATAGGGATAATCAAAGAATAATTGAAAATAAAATTGAAGGAACTAAACCCACAAATAGTACAATTGAATTTGAAAACCAAAACAAGATTGATTTTTGGGATTTATCGGATTATTTTAAAACTACTGATACTGTAAAAATTACAAGACATTTTAAATGTATTACTTATGATTACTCCCCTGTTTTTAATGAGAGTATTAAGTTTGAAGAATACAAAAAAATTCCTGCTGATTTTTACTATTTTTATACAAAAGCCGAACCCTCATTAGAACAAACTCCAGATATTATTAAAGCAGCTAATATTGCCGCTGGTGATGGGGATAAAATAATTAAAAAAGCAAAGAACATTTTTTCTTGGGTTCGCTCAAAAATGGAGTATGTTTACCCTCCTGATAAACGCGGGGTATTAAACGCTTTTGAAACCTTTAAAGGTGACTGTGGACAATACTCAGCTCTATTTGTAACTTTATGCCGCTCAGTTGGGATAGCTGCAAGGCAGCAATCCGGCTTTGCTATTGCTGATAACTCATTTGGATATCATGTTTGGTCTGAAATATATTTGCCAGGTGATGGCTGGATTCCGGTTGATGCAACACACGAAGATGGTTTTGCCCATTTAACTAATAACCGAGTTTATGCAAGCGTAGGAATGAATATTCCTTTAGTAAATGTTCCAAGCTGGGCTAACTATAATTATCATGATGCACAAGGAAACAGAACTGATTTTATGCAGTTTTTAACAACCGTTATTAATGGATTTGATGTTAAGTTTAATAATAAAAGAAAGTTGATTCGGTTTGAAGAGATTAAATAACTATTAATTGTTGTACAAAAGTTGAGTATTAATAAAGGTTGAGTGTTAAAGGTTAAAGTTTAAGTGATTGAATAAAACGTTGAGAAAAAACACTCAACGTTTTTTTATAACAAGTAAAACTATGATTTTAAGACTATGTTAATACTTAAGAATAACATTGTCTACTTTGGCACTACTTTGTTTTTTTAACTGAAAGCCGTTGAAAGATTTTCCTTCAACGGCTTTACAATAATTAATAATTCTATAATTAATAATTTATAATTAAATCTTATTTTATTAACAGCATTTTTTTGCTTGATACATAGTTATTTACTTTCAATTGATATATATACATTCCACTTGCTAAATGAGCAGCATTAAAGTTATATGAATATTCACCAACTGATTTATTCTCATTAACTAAAGTAACTACTTCTCTACCTAACATATCATAAACTTTTAAGGTTACAAATCCTTCTGTTGGGATATTAAATTTAATTGTTGTTGAAGGGTTAAATGGATTTGGATAATTATTGCTTAATGAATAATTATTTACGTTTATAATTTCATCTTCAACTGTTGTAGGAGTGTAATAATAAATTATTTGAAAGACATTTGACCACACACCAAGAAGATTTGATTCACTAAGTTCATGTGTCATTCTATTTTGAGAATCATACGAATAATTAGTTCTATAAGTATCAACCCAAACATCATATTCTTCAATGTACTCTTGTGAAAGATCGGAAACACATTTATAATTCATATTATAAGTATAAACGTTTTTTGATCTACTTGAATATTGCCCGGTTTCTTCATCATAATTGGTAATATCCAGAGAAACTAAAATTGTATCACCAAAATATTGGCTAACTTGATAGCGACTCATTTGAAGAGAATCAGTAGTAACATATAATTCTTCAAGTTCAGTTAAAATTTGATAAGCAGCATTTCGGGTGTAAGTATTTTTTTGTTCACCAACCCATGATTCATTTTCATATTTGTACTTAATAATACTTGTTAAGTCATTAGGATCGTTTGGGTTATAATTGTATTCAGTTTTAGAAGAATACTCTAACATTAATGTTTGAAAATTAAGCATTTTTACAACTTCAAGAAGAACATTATTTATGCTGTTGTACGTCAAGTCTGCCTGCCCAAAAAGCATCATAGTCCCTCCCGAAATCAAGTACATACGAGATTGCACCATACGAAAATCAGTATCAAATGTATAGTCTACAACTGCCATTTTTACCCAGCCTGTATCAGAATATTTATATGTTGTTGATAAAGAAGGAAGCAAAAAACCTTGCACAACATTATAGTTATCAATAGTTTTTTGTCTGTATTTCCAAATTAAAACAGAATCTGGTACATACTGATAATTAGTTAATTCGTGATTTGTTTCATCATAGGACTTAACATATAAATGATTGTTTTCCCAACCAATTCCAGAATTCCAAGATTGAGAAAGTACTTCAGAATAGGGTTCAATCTGACTTTTAAGTTTTTCACTTGTTGTAGGATATTTAGAAATATTAGATCTAATTTTACTGAATTCTTTAGCAGGATCAAAATTCCCAAGAATAGAAATACTAAATAGAATAAAAAGAAGTAACACTTTTTTGTACATAGACTTCACCATATATTAATAATTAATTTGTTCCCAATAGTTAAAACCCAATATTGATATTTATTACAAAACAGACTATTAAACACACAAATAATTCATCATAAAATGTGAAAACACTCCTAATAGGATAAAAACATGAAAAATTTCATGAAATCCCAGAATACCAGGGAAAGGATCCGGTCTTTTTTTTGCATAAATAATTGCACCCCAAGTATAAAAAATACCACCAACAATAAACCACATTATGCCTTCAAATGATAAAGCACTAAATAGAGGGTAAAATGCAAAAACAAAAACCCAGCCCATTAATAAATAAATTGCTGTATATAAATAACGTGGTGCATTCAGCCAAAATAATTTCATAAAAAATCCGGCAATTGTTATTGTCCAAACAGTAATTATCATAACATTGCCAAGTGTACCTTTTAATATTGTTAGGCTAAGAGGGGTGTAAGAAGCTGCAATAAAAACAAAAATCATTATATGATCTATTTTACGAAATACTTCCAACTTTTTCCCTTCCAAAGGGAGCCAGTGATATAAAGTACTGAAAGAAAAAAGTAAAATCATTGAAATTCCATATACAATAAAAGCAAAATGATGAGTTGAAGTAACAACAGGAGTAGTTCGATTAAGCAAAAGTCCAAGGGCAATAATACCCATAATAATTCCAAAAAAATGAGTTAACCCATTCATTGGTTCACGCAATTTGTTAAACATTAAATCACCTTAATAGCCAAATTAAAAATTAGTTAAGTGTTAATTTACTAAAAAGGATGTATATTCAATTAATAAAAAATAAAAAAGAGGAGTATTTTGCAAAAAGCAGCCATATTTGTTGATATTCAGAACATATATTACACAGTTAAAGAAAAATATAATTCAACATTTAATTATAAAACTTTTATTGAAAAAGTTAAATCTGAATACGAAGTTATTGTTGCAATTGCATATGCAATTGACCGAGGTGATTCAAAACAGAAACAATTTCAAAACACCTTAGAAAGTTTCGGATTTACAATAAAATTGAAACAATTTATTAAACGAAGTGATGGTTCAACCAAGGGTGATTGGGATGTTGGAATCACAATTGATGTTTTGGAATACGCCCCACAATGTAACCGAATTATCATGCTTACAGGAGATGGTGATTTTTCTATGTTAATTGATAAAGTTATAGAGAAATATAATGTTTCTGTTGATGTTTATGGTGTACCCACACTTATTGCAGAAAGTTTAATAAATTCAGCAGATAATTACTATCCCATTACAAAAGAATATCTAATAAAATAAAAAATCCCCATATACTTAATAGTATACAGGGATATAAGCAAAAATATATTAAAATTATAATTTTACATACTTAGAAGCTAAAGTACCGCAAATTGGGCATTTTTCTGTTGGTTCGCCAAATTCAATATGACCGCAAATTGGGCATAAGTAAATTTCGCTAACATCTAAATCTTTCCCTGCTTTAACTGCTTCTAAAGCTCTTGCAAATAATTCAGCATGAACTGCTTCTGCTTCAACGGCATACTTAAACATTCTTTTTGCATTGTTATTTTCGGCTTCAGCTTGTTCTAACATCGGTGGATACATTTGTTCAAATTCATAAGTTTCACCTGAAATTGCAGCTTGTAAGTTATCAAGAGTGGAACCAATTCCTTCTAATGCTTTTAAATGACCTTCAGCATGAATTCTTTCAGCTTCAGCAGTTGTATTAAATAATTTAGCAATATTTACAAATCCTTCTTGTTCAGCTTTTTTTGCAAAAGCACGATATTTTTGATTAGCTTGACTTTCACCCGCAAAAGCTGTTTTTAAGTTATCTTGTGTTGTAGGCATATAATCTCCTGATTGTTCATAATAATAATACTTTTCAGTCCGAAATTAAATATAAAATGGGTTAAAATGCAAGTTAACTTATGATGATATTTTTCAGTAAAATATTTTTTAAGTATATTTAAAAGAATTGCTATCTTTAAATCCTATTTTAAAAAATTTATAAAATATTATGTATAACTATCAAAAAAATAATAGATACTTTGCATCTGTTGCAGATGATATAAAAGATCTTGCTGAACAAGAATTAATTACATTGGGTGCACAAGCAATTACTCAAGGTTATAAAGGGGTATATTTTACAGCCGATAAAGAAACTTTGTATACAATTAATCTTTATTCTCGCGTGATAAACAGAATTATTGCTCCCCTATTAACATTCAAGGCCTATACAGAAGGCGAACTCTACAAAAACGCATATAAAATTGAATGGGAAAAACTGTTTTCCAACAAGGAAACTTTTGCAATTTTTGCTTCAGTAAACAACAGCAGTATAACACACTCAAAATTTGCATCGTTAAAGCTAAAAGATGCAATAGTTGACAGGTTTAGAAATTTATATGGTATACGCCCTGACATTGAGACAAAAAATCCGGATGTTTGGTTCAATCTGCATATTGAAGAAAATATGGCAACAATAAGTTTAGATACTTCAGGCGGTTCATTACATAGACGAGGATACAGAAAAGAAGCTGTTGAAGCTCCCATGGTTGAAACATTAGCCGCTTCAATTTTAAAGTTATCCGAATGGGATGGCGAGACACCTTTATACGACCCAATGTGCGGCTCAGGCACTTTATTGTGTGAGGCTTATTTAATAGCTACTAATACTCCCCCTGCTTTCAACAGAAAACATTTTGGCTTTGAAAGACTCCCCGACTTTGATAATGCAGTTTGGCAAAAAGTTAAAAAAGAATCAATCAAAAAAATTAAACCATTAAAACCCGGATTAATTTCGGGTAGTGATGTAAGTAGGGATTCTGTTAGAGCAACACTACGAAACTTAGACGCAATTAGTACAATTCATCGTATACAAATTAAACAAATGAATATGTTTGATATTAAATCATTAGAAAACAAAGTCATTGTTACTAATCCCCCATACGGAATTAGGTTAAAATCTAATGTTGACTTATCTGATTTTTACGAAAGTATTGGTGATTTCTTAAAACAAAAATGTAAAGGCTCAAAAGCTTTTATATATTTTGGCGAAAGGGATTATTTAAAGAAAATAGGGTTAAAAGCTACTTGGAAAAAACCATTACAAAATGGTGGTCTTGATGGAAGATTGGCCAAGTTTGAAATGTACTAATATAATTATTAATTACTTAATTATGAATTATTGTTTAAACGTTGAGTAAAAGACACTCAACGTTTTTGTTTTATAACAGACAATTTGTAAAAGTCAAATATGTTTACATAAAGAAGATATATCAAATTTGGGGAGTGTTTTCTTGGCGGCAATTGGATTTCTAAATTTTTCAACAACTACGACCAGGCTACCCATTTTTAATTGTTTTAATTTTTGCAATATCTTTCACAACCGTGGGTGTTTTATAATTGAGGAATAATTTCTTGGTGGTCATGGTCTCACCATGACCGAATAAATATGTTGCAAAAAACAGCAGAATAATAGCGTTTTTCGAGCATTAAAATAGCGTCATGGTTAGACCATGATGCCCCAGAGATGGCTTTTGTGTTTTGCAACATCCCAACCAAATCACATGTAAAAACTGGATCTTAAAACTTTACACTTAGTGCTTGGAAATTGTTGATTGGTGTAAAAAGTCATTCCAGGGGAATGACTCTGGTTGTAACAAAAAAACGTAAAAAAACAATTACCCACTTCAGCGAAGTGGATCTATATTTGTTTTGATACATAACCTTACATGTCGTATCATTCCCCAGAGCGAATCCTCTGGATTCGCTGGGTGTGCGGGGGTGTTCACTTGCCCCGACGTAAAAACCACGTCGGGTTACAACCAGTTTTCTCCTCTGGAGAAATTTATTGGATACTTGATACCAGATACTGGATATTTGTTAATTGATCATTAATTGTCTATAATAAAATTGGTGGGATTAAAACAATAGTTTTAAAAAAAACATGCCGACTGAAAGTGTTTTCCTTTCAGTCGGCATTCAATCATTAAAAACTAAAAATTCAAACTTTACTTGATAAGCATCATTTTCTTTGTTGATGTAAAGTTATCAGCTTGTAATTTGTAGAAATACATTCCTGATGGCATGTTGCTTGCATTCCATACCACTTTATGATTTCCACTTTCCATTGTTCCATTTACTAATGTTGCTACTTCTTTACCTATTGCATTGTAGATTGTTAATTTTACACTACTTGCATTTGGTATTGAAAAGCTTATGCTTGTTGATGGGTTAAATGGGTTTGGATAATTTTGATTTAATGCAAATTCTACCGGTACAGCATTTACTTCTACCGATGTTTTGCCTACTAATGATCTTGTTCCATCAAAATCTATTTGATATAATTGATAGCTATAATTTCCATTAGTTAATTCTTTATCAGTATATGAATAACTACTTCTTTCAGCAGTTGTTCCATTTCCTTTTATAAATGTTACTTTTGAACCGTTTCTGTATAATTCAAATCCTGAATTGTTTGTTTCGGTTGCGGTTACCCAATTAACATTTACATTATTTCCATTACTTACTGCATTGAATGATGTTAATTCTACTGGTACAATATCACTCCAAGAAGTATATATTTTTAATCCATCAACCTTTAAAGAATAATCTTTAGATCCTTGACGTAAAGCAAAAGCACCACAATTTGCTAAATCGGCATTAACACTTGGATCATAAACATATGTAAGAGCTGGAGCAGGTTCTGCACCTCCTAAAACCGGATTTATATATAATTTAACTGAATCATCATTCAAAGCCGGTAACAAAAATTTGTATTCTAAAACTAATAAGATTGTTGTATTATAATCAAATTTTTCTGTTGTAAAAGCCGGACTGCTTGAAGATTGTGATAAACCTAAATAAAATTTAGTTCCTGTGCTATCATCTTTAAGCATAATTCTACCTCTGAACGAAGTACCAATTGGCGAAGGACCAACATTAGCAAAATAGTCTTGTGCAATAGAAGCACTCTGTACATTAATTAAAAATGAATGATATACAGAACCACTTGTTACAGGTTCATACGTTAAATTTATATCTTCACGAGTTCCTAACATACCGGTAACAATCGTCATATTACCAATACCACTTTCAGAATAACCCGGATAAGTTAAATTTCCCTCAGCCACCAAAATAGAATTAGACCCAGCTCCACTATGAGCAACCCAACCATGACTTGTTAATGTATCACCAACTGCATAATCAAAGTTTTCTACTTTCAAAACCTGACTGTGGGTAACACTTACTATCATAACAAGCATTAAAAGTGTAGCTATTTTTCTCATTGTTTCTCCATTTATTTGATGTAATTAGTTATATCTTTTGTCTATTATACTAAAATATAACAAAATATTTAAAAACAAAGTTTTTTAGTGTTCAGAATATAATTTTTTGCATATTTATGCAACATTTACACATAAAAGACAGTTGTCTGATAACACCGAAGTAAAAAATACATCAGATTACGCTGGGTTCTCTTCTGGAGAAATTTACTAAAAGCTTGAAACTTGGTGATTGGTTATTGGTAATTCGTGCAAGAAGCCATCCTGTACGGAACGGCACTATTATAGAACAACCAACAAAACAACATCCCCCAACTCCGGCGGAGTTGAATCTCTGTAACACACCAGCCGAACAAACAAACGAGCTGCGGAGCTGCTCCACATATCTTATGTATTGGTTTATAATATTGTGTTTGTGTCGCACCTAACGGAGCTTTATTTTTGTGGTGGGTTCATCTTACTTTGTAATTGTTGATTTGTGTGAAAAGTCATTCCAGGGGAATGACTCTGGTTGTAACAAAAAAACGTAAAAAAACAATTACCCACTTCAGCGAAGTGGGTCTATTGTTGTTATGTTGCATAACCTTTATATATAGTATTATTCACCAGTGCGAATCCGCTGGATTCGCTGGGCGTGTGGTGGTGGTCTCCTGCCCCGACGTAAAAAACACGTCGGGTTACAACCAGTTTTCTCCTCTGGAAAAATTTACTAAAAGCTTGAAACTTGGTGATTGGTAATTGGTGATTAGTGATTGGTTATTCGTGTAAGAAGTCATTCCAGGGGAATGACTCTGGTTGTAACAAAAACGTAAAAGAAACAATTACCCACTTCAGCGAAGTGGGTCTATTGTTGTTATGTTGCATAACCTTTATATATAGTATTATTCATTAGTGCGAATCAGCTGGATTCGCTGGGCGTGTGGTGGTGGTCTCCTGCCCCGACGTAAAAAACACGTCGGGTTACAACCAGTTTTCTCCTCTGGAGAAATTTATTAAAAACTTGAAGTCAGACAACGAACACTTGGTGATTAATTGTCTAAACGGAGATTAGTGAGATTTTTTTTAAAAAGAGAAAGCCGTTGAAAGGTTTATCTTCAACGGCTATTCAATAATTAAAAATTCAAAATTAAAAATTAAGAATTCAAACTTTACTTGATAAGCATCATTTTCTTTGTTGATGTAAAGTTATCAGCTTGTAATTTGTAGAAATACATTCCTGATGGCATGTTGCTTGCATTCCATACTACTTTATGATTTCCACTTTCCATTGTTCCATTTACCAATGTTGCTACTTCTTTACCTATTGCATTGTAGATTGTTAATTTTACACTACTTGCATTTGGTATTGAAAAGCTTATGCTTGTTGATGGGTTAAATGGGTTTGGATAATTTTGATTTAATGCAAATTCTACCGGTGCAGCATTTACTTCTACCGATGTTTTGCCTACTAATGATCTTGTTCCATCAAAATCTATTTGATATAATTGATAGCTATAATTTCCATTAGTTAATTCTTTATCAGTATATGAATAACTACTTCTTTCAGCAGTTGTTCCATTTCCTTTTATAAATGTTACTTTTGAACCGTTTCTGTATAATTCAAATCCTGAATTGTTTGTTTCGGTTGCGGTTACCCAATTTACATTTACATTATTTCCATTGCTTACTGCATTGAATGATGTTAATTCTACTGGCACTACATCTGACCATGAGGCTGAAATTTTCAAACCGTCAACAGTAACAGCATAAGCTTGTGAACTTTGACGTAAAGCGAAAGTTCCAACATCAGCTAAATCAGATTGTGATGATTCTTCAACAACCAAATCAGCAGCAGGTTCATTATTTGTTAATATTGGATTAACAAATAATTTAACTGTATCATTTGTAGCACCATCAACAATTTTATAAGCAATTACTAAAAGAATTGTTGAATTATAATCATAGCTTGTTGATGTAAAAGTAGTTGTACTTGCATTAAAATTGCTACCTTTTGTTAATCCAAATTTAGCTTTACCAGATCCATCATCCATAATAAAAACTTTTGCTCTATATGTAGAACCAATATTTGAGGCACCTAAATGGAGGAAATAATCCCCAGTAGTTGTTGCAGCAGAAGGATTAACTAAAATAGATGCATAAACGGTACCACTTGTTTGAGTAGTAAATAGTACATTTATATCCTCACCGGAACTACCACCGCTAAAAGCAACCATATTTCCAACACCTGAATTAGCATAACCAGGATAAGTTAAATTGCCGGTTACAACCGAGATAGGTCTAGTACCAGCACCACTATGAGCATTCCAACCATGTGCAGTAAGTGCATCACCCACAGGATAGTCAAAATTTTCTACTAATATCTGTGCATTCAACAAAGCTGCAAACATGAATAGGAAGGCAAATGTAAGAAGTTTTTTCATAATGTCCTCTTGATTAAATTAATAAAATAAAATTTTAATATACAAGAAAGTAACATTAAATAACAGTAGTTTATATTAATTTAATGTTACTTTTGATTCAAATCACCTTGTTAGCTGTCTATATTTGATTCTTTGCGGAATATCAGCAGCAGCACCGAGTCTTTCTCGCTTATTGGCTTCATATTCTGTAAAGTTACCATCAAACCATACTGCTTTACTATCTCCTTCAAAAGCAAGGATGTGAGTAGCAATACGATCTAAAAACCATCTATCGTGACTGATAATTAAAACACAGCCAGCAAAATTTTCTAATGCTTCTTCAAGGGCACGCATAGTGTTAACATCTAAATCGTTGGTAGGCTCATCAAGCATAATAACGTTTGCACCTTCTTTTAACATCATAGCCAAATGAACTCTGTTTCTCTCACCACCTGATAAAAGTCCAACAAGTTTTTGTTGCTCGGCACCTGCAAAGTTAAATTTTGACACATAAGCACGCGAGTTAACTTGTTTGTTTCCAAACATAATCATATCATCGCCATTTGATACCATTTCCCAAATTGATTTATTGGGTTCTAATATTTGGCGTGATTGATCAACGTATGCTAATTTTACAGTCTCACCTAAAGTTATTTTTCCACTTGTTGGTTCTTCTTTGCCAACAATCATATTAAACAATGTAGTTTTACCGGCACCGTTTGCACCAATAATTCCAACAATACTACCCGGCGGAATGGTAAAATCCATGTTTTCTATTAATAATTTATCACCAAATGCTTTTGTAACATTTTCAAACTCAATAACTTTGTTGCCAAGTCTTGGACCAGCAGGAATGTAAATTTCCAATTCTTTTTCTTGTTTTTCAACTTCATTTTTCAACAAGTTTTCGTACGAAGTAATACGAGCTTTAGATTTTGCATGCCTTCCTTTTGGCGACATACTTATCCACTCCAACTCTCTTTCCAAAGTTTTTTGGCGAGCTGTTTCGCGTTTTTCTTCCATCATTAAGCGAGTTTTCTTTTGCTCTAACCAAGAGGAATAATTACCTTTATAAGGAATTCCTTCTCCTCTATCTAATTCTAAAATCCAACCGGCAACATTATCAAGGAAGTATCTATCGTGAGTTACGGCAATAACAGTACCTGCATATGTTTTTAGATGGTGCTCTAACCAAGCAACGGTTTCAGCATCCAAATGGTTGGTAGGTTCATCCAATAGAAGGATATCAGGTTTTATTAAAAGGAGTCTGCATAAAGCCACACGTCTTCTTTCACCACCCGAAAGGATATTAACAGGAGTATCACCTGCCGGACAGCGTAAAGCATTCATAGCCATTTCCAATCGACTATCAAGCTCCCATGCATTTGCATTATCAAGTTTTTCTTGAACTGTTCCCTGTCTTTCCAATAAAGCAGTCATTTCGTCATCATCCATTGGTTCGGCAAATGCTGCATTTATTTCATCATACTCTTTTAATAAATCAACAATATCTTGAACTGCTTCTTCAACAATTTGTTTAACAGTTTTGCTATCATCTAACTTTGGCTCTTGTTCCAAGTATCCAACAGTAAAGCCCGGTGAAATTACAGTTTCACCATTAAAATCTTTATCAACTCCGGCTAAAATTTTAAGTAACGTACTTTTACCTGAACCATTTAAACCTAAAACCCCAATTTTGGCTCCATAAAAGTAGGATAAATATATGTCCTTTAGAATTGGTTTTTTGTCATAATATTTGCTTACACCAATCATTGAATAAATGATTTTATTTGGCTCAACACTCATTAAATACTCCTAATTATTTATAAAATATTAATCTGCTAAAAATAAATCTGTTAACTGATTTCCAAATTGAATCATTTCCGGTTCTCTTCTATTTATTAAAATAACAACTGAAAGATTCTTTTCAGGATATCGCTGAAATATTGTTCTAAACCCACAAGTATCACCTGTGTGATATACTCTTTTAATTCCTTTATATGTATCAATGTACCAGCCAAAACCATAATCTGTATTTTCTCTTTCAGATTTGCTTGAAGGAGTATATGCTTCTTCTAATGTGGCTTTTTTCACAAGTTTTTCTGTATATAAGGCTTGATCCCATTTAAAAATATCCATTGTTGAGGAGTATAAACCACCATCTCCCCATACAGCACTTGTTGTGCTTTGGTCAGAAAAAGTAAATTTACCATCAATAAAAGCATAACCAAAAGCTCTGTTTGGAACTTCATTTTCACCTTTTCTAAAAGCTACACTATTATTCATTCCGATTGGTTCTAAAACTTTTTCTTTCAAAAATTCGCTATACTTTTTGCCTGATTTTTTTTCAACAATCATAGCCAAAAGTGCATATGCAGTATTGCTGTATCTAAATTCTGAACCCGGTTCAAAATAAGTAGAGTCAACTTTTTTCATAATTTCCAAAACATCACTATCCAAAACCTGGTAAACAGGATCGGTTAATAAATCTTCATAATCCAATAATCCTGATGTATGGTTAAATAAATGTTTTACAGTTATTTTTTCGCCACATTTTGGAAAACCTGGGAAAATTTGGCAAAGATTTTCAGAATAATCAAGTTTTCCTTCTTCCTTAAGAATCATTACACACATTGCAGTAAACTGCTTTGAAAATGATGCTAATCTAAAGTTTGTTTCCGGAGTTATTTTAACGTTATGTTCCAAATCAGCTAAACCCGAAACATAAGTAAATACAATTTCACCATCTTTAAATACAGCGGCAGAAACTCCGGGATTGTTGCCGCTATAATCTTCAAATATTTTTTCTACAATTTTAGTCTTATCTTGTGCATTCATGAACGTACTCATAATTATGAATAGAATAAAAACATAACTTAACAAACCATAACGATTTTTCATATACTAAGTAACTCATCTATTGTTATTTCACTTAAATTTTTAACAACTTTTTCAGCTTTAGTCAGCCTGTCAGCAGTACCTATTCCAAGTGCTTTCATTCCTGCTGCATGAGCAGCTTCAATTCCGGCTACTGCATCTTCAACAACTATACACTCTTCACTTTTTAAACCTAAACGTTCAGCAGTCAACAAAAACACTTCAGGATCAGGTTTCGAGTTTTTAATGTCATAACCATCCGAAATTACATCAAGCTTATCATTTAAGTTCAATTTATTAATTATGGCTTTTGCATTTCTTGAATTTGAACCAACTCCAATTTTTATTCCTCGGGCACGTAAGTTATCTAAAGTTTCAATTGTCCCTGGTAAAATGGCTGATTCATCTAACAAATCCAATGATTCTGCAAAATACTTATTTTTTCTAATTGCTATCAATTTTTTTTCTTCTTGAGTGTATTTTTTATTAGTTGTTGCTAATAAAATATCAACACATTCCATTCTTCCAACACCACGAAAATTATTATTCATCTCCCAAGTAAAATAAATTCCTTCTTCAGCAGAAATTTTTTGCCAAGATCTAAAATGATACTCATCAGTAGAAACCAAAACTCCATCTAAATCAAAAATAATACCTTTGATCATTAAGTACTCCTAAATATTACAAATTTAAACTTGTAATATACTTATTTTATTTGGAATTTTTTTTGTTAATTTACGGTTTTAACTTATTTATAATAAACATTTAAGAGATAAAAATGGCTAAAAAGTTTTTCACAGAAAGAAGACCACATGAAGGGTTGGATTTTTATGAGTTTTTGCAAAATACTGAACAAAAAATTAACTCTACAAACACAGATATATTAAACGACGAAGAAAAACATCTATTTGAATATACAAAGTTAAATCTTCAAAGAATGACAAGAATATTAAAAACTTATAAAATTAATACAGAGTTAGAAAAAAAGATTAAATCAATTTTAGAACCACAAATTTGGATGGTATTAACAGAAGATTGGTGCGGTGATTCTGCCCAAAACCTGCCATATATATTTAAATTTGCCGAATGTAACGACTTAATTGAATTCAAAATACTTGAAAGAGATAAAAATTTAGATATAATGGACGAGTATTTAACAAATGGTACTTCCCGTAGTATTCCAAAGTTGGTTGTTTTTAACGAAAATGGCAAAGAGTTGTTTACTTGGGGTGCACGCCCACAAGAAGCTGAAGACTTAGTACAAAAATGGAAAGCTGATGGTTTGCAAAAAGAAGAATTTTTAGAAAAACTCCATTTGTGGTATGGCAGAAATAGAGGAAAAGCTTTAGAAGAAGAGTTTTTAGAACTACTCTAAAATACTATAAAACAAAAACAACATTAAAGTGTTTTTAAATAAATTGTGAAGACTTATTTTATAAGTCTTCCTTTTTAGAACTCTTTTCAAGTAGCAAACTAAATTTTAATTGTTTAGATTTCCACCTATCTCGAGCATACTGCTGCATATCATAAATCTGATCTTTTTCATCCATAATCTCAAATCCAATTAATGTTTCTATTATATCCTCCATGGTTATTATTCCATCCATTCCACCATACTCATCAACAATTAGAGCTAATTGTTCTTTTCGATTTAATAGAGTTTCCCACGCTTGTAACACAGTTGTTGAATCTGGAATAGTTAAAATCTGTCGTGAAAGATTTTTCAATCTGTAATCAAATTTATCTTCTGCAAGTTTTTCAAATACTTCTTCTCTAAAAACATATCCTATAATATTTTCCGAAAAGTCTTGAAAAATAGGAATTCTTGAGAATCGTAAAAAGTCTTTATTTTTAAGAAAATCACTTAACAACATATCTGAATTTGCAGTTACAACAACAACTCGTGGTGTCATTATTTCTGATACTTTTATTTCTTTTAATTTAAATAGATTCTGTATTATTTTGTTTTCTTTGTCTTCAAAAACTCCCTCTTCAGCTCCAATACTTGCCAATGCAGATAGTTCTTCTCTACTGGTAGTATAATTCACGTCCTTTTTTGAAAAAAATCTTGAAAACAGAGACGAAAACCAAACAAAAGGTTTTGTAACAAAAATCATCACTTTTAAAACAAAAAATGTAAATCCCAAAAACTTACTATAATAATTTGTACCGATAGTTTTGGGTACAATTTCCGTTAATACTAAAATAAGAATTGTCATAATAGCCGATACAATACCAAAATACTCATGTCCAAACAATATAGTAGCTTCCGCACCAACACCGGCAGCTCCTATTGTATGAGCAACAGTATTTAGAGATAAAATTGCTGCTAATGGCTTTTCAATATTTTTTTTATACTCAATTAAACGACCTATCTTTTTTTCACCTTTTCCATACCTTGTTTTTAGGTAAGTTAATGGAGTAGAAAGTAAGATGGCTTCAATAAATGAACAAAGGAATGAAATACTAAGAGCAATAAAAAGATACATTAATAATAGAGCCATTTAAGTCCTTCTCATATAATATTGTTATAAAAATAAACATACTAAAAATAATAAACAATATTTTTACTAAAAATGTTACAGACTCAAATTTTTATAAATATTATTAAGCATTTTTATTAAATGCTTAGATAAAATAATGTCTCCTTAATCTTGAAACATATCCTCTCTAATGGGGATAGTTATTTTAACATCACATCTAATTTTTTGACCATTTAGTTCGGCAGGAATAAAATGAGTGTCTAAAATTGCAACTTCAACAGCTTCATCGGCACCATGTCCAAGTTTTTTAGTTACCTTAGTATCACGCACATTTCCATATTCATCAACAGTTGCAACAACAACAACATCACCAATAACTTTTAAGCGTTTTACTGTTTTTGGAATAACTAAATTTTTTAGTAATTCTTGTAGTCCCCCCTTTGGAAGTGGACAGTTACCATTTTCGCAAAAATAGTTTTTCTGAATGTAAGCAATTATTGTATCACGAGGATCAGTAGTTTGAGACGTAACTGTATTTGTTGATATATAGTTTTCTTTGTTCGATTCAGTTTCCGATTTATAAACACTTGGATCTATATTAATTTTTTCTTTAATTTCTTGATTTTTAGCCAAAGTTAAAATTGTTTTTTCGCTAAGTCTAAATTCAACATTAATAGAAACATTTGCTTCAACAATTTCTCCCTTTTCTTGTCCCGGAATAAAACGAGTACTTTTTACAGCATTAATTGCCGATTCATCACACCCAAGCCCAATTCCCGTTACAACCTTACAATCCGTAACAAATCCTTCTTTGTTAACATGAGCAATTAAAACAACAATTCCTTCTAATCCATATAGTTTTGCATGTTCGGGATAAACAGCCTTTTCTTGAATAGAAGCCATTCCACCAATTGGAACGGGACAAATTTCAACTTCACATAAAAACTTTTCTTCCTTTAATTCTCTCTGAATCTGCCTATTACCTGCTTTGTAAGCTTCAATAGGAGCTTGATACGATTCATCATAAGCAATATCAATAGATTTTATTAATTTCCCATTCTCGTAGTTTTTTACGTCTTTTAGTCCTCCATTTTCGTAATAAGTTTTAGTAAGACCATCTCTATAACCATCTTTAACATACATTTCTTCTTTTAGGAGCCCGGTAATATAATAATACTTACACCATCCATTAAGTTTGCCTTGATCGTATCGTTTTTCTTCTTTCAAATTACCATTTTCATAAAACCAATAACAAGTACCTTCCAAAGCATCATTAACAAAAGACAATTCGGACTTAATTTTACCTTTAGAGTAATAACTACGGATAATTCCATTTTGAGCCAAAATTGGAAATGAAAACAGAAGAAAGAAGAAGACAAGTTTATGCATAAATTCAAAAGTCCTTATTTCAAAATGAGTTATAACGAAAAAACTAAATAAATTATATTTCAATTAACCAAAATTATTGATATATTTGTATAAAATTATATAGAATACAAAAATAAGCAAAAATTAGTTTTAAGATTAAACTAATTTGATTATATTGGTTTTTTATATATTTTTTAATATATTAACAAGTTATTTTTTAAATAAATTTGGGTTTTACAGATGACCAAAGCTGATATTGTAGATAAAGTAGCCGAAGGAATTGGACTTACTAAACTTGAAACAGAAGCTGTTATTGAAGGATTTTTAGATACTGTAATACAATCTTTAAGAGAAGGAAAAGGTATTGAAATTAGAGGATTTGGCAGTTATAAAGTTAAATTAAAAAAAGGAAGAACTGCTCGTAATCCAAGAACAGGTGAAACAGTTCAAGTTGATGAACATTACGTTCCTGTATTTAAGTTTTCAAAAGATTTTAAAGGTGCTGTTGATAAAGGCATGAAAGGTGCTGAAAAATAGCAACCGAAATGGAGAATATGGTAGAAAATCAAACGAACAACAAAACTGATAATATTAAAGTAGTTTTTAAAAACGAAAAAACAATTAGTAATACTAAAGTAGTTTATTTAGTATTATTTTTGTCTATATTTGGATTTGTGGTTTTATTTGCAAGTGGTACCTTAGACTCTCCAAAAGTTACGCAACCAGTAAATCAGCATAATAATGATTTACACAACAATCCACATAGTGGGGCTGATTTAACCAGCTTAAACCAGATTAAAGAACTTGAAACTCATTTAGAAAACAAACCTAATGATTATAATTCTTTACTTTCATTAGCTCATTTACTAAATGATAATGGCTTTTTTAGTAAAGCAATAAACAAATACAAATTGTATTTAGAAGCATTCCCAAAGGAAGCTGATGTTTGGGTTGACATGGGAGTTTGTTATTTTGAGCTTAAAGATTTTGATAATGCAATTGTTAATATGGAAAAAGCGATTGATATTAATCCTAATCACCAAATAGCTCATTTAAACTTAGGAATTGTTAACATTACGGCTAATTATAAAGAAAAAGCCAAACAATTGTGGGAAAAAGCAGTTAATATAGATCCTAACTCGGATGCAGGTAGGAAAGCAAAAGATTTATTAAATTCTAATTTATAGGAGACTACAGTATGCCTTGCGGTAGAAAAAGAAAAAGACATAAAATGTCTACACATAAGAGAAAAAAAAGACTAAGAAAGAATAGACACAAAAAGAAATTAAGATAACTTTTTTAGCATTTGCTTAAAGCCATCTTAGCTTAGTTGGTAGAGCAGCTCATTCGTAATGAGCAGGTCGCCGGTTCGATTCCGGCAGATGGCTCTTAAGTTTATTTATCATATACTTAAGATTAAGTGTTTAAGGCTAAATGTTAAATTGTCTATTATTTTTATCCCCTGATTGAATTGTTGAGAATTATTATCCTCAACTTTTTTTGTTTTAAACTTGAGACTGGAAACCAGAAACTTGTAACTTTGTGATTGGTTATTGGTGATTCGATTGTCTGAACTGGGATTTATGGGATTAAAATGATTTGTGGGATTAATCTTTTGCAAATTTTTCGTCACTTGTCACATCGTCACTCGTTACTTTTTTGATTGCATAGCAATCACATGTCGGTAACTACAAACATATAATAATACCCACGACTTCAGACGGTGGGTGTCGCATAAATGGTTGTCAATTACCAATAAAACATGTCGCTCCTCTGGAGCTTAAGAATTAATATTACTACATTTTCTAATAACATTTCGTCCCGCCGGGACTTATATATCCCCTTCTAAATTGTTTTATTCTGCAAAATATTAAGATTAAAAACAGATAAATGAATAATATTCAACTACTAAACCCCGTTTACGGGGTGGAATGTTGATAGTACAACGAAAAATTAAATATATAAACAGTCCGGCAGTATTGCCGGACGACATGTTCATTTTTGATTATAGATTATTCGGAATATTCCTAAAATTTGAACAACCTTCGGCATCCCTTTATTTATGCGACACCCACCAGACGAAGTCACACCTGCTTATTTATATTCCCCAACTCCGGAGGAGTTGTGTCGCACCTAAAGGAGCTTTATTTTTTAGGTTTTCATCTTACTATTGATGTTTCAACCCTATGGGTCTGGTTAGATGAAGCTAAGAGTGATTTTGTTTTTATAGCATTTTTTTATTACTAAAAATATTGTATATAGGATAAATGGTGAATTATCTTACCACATCTTGCTTTTTCTATTCACTATTAGCTATTACCTGCTTTTCGTCACTTGTTTCTCGTCACTTGTCACTTGTTTATGTTACTGGTTCCCAATTGAAAACCAGAAACTTGTAACTTTGTGATTGGTTATTGGTAATTCGATTGTCTGAACTGGGATTTATGGGATTAAAATGATTTGTGGGATTAATCTTTTGCAAATTTTTCGTCACTTGTCACATCGTCACACGTTACTTTTTTGATTGCATAGCAATCACATGTCGGTAACAGATACAAAACACACATTCCCCAACTCCGGCGGAGTTGAATCTCTGTAACACTACAATCTACAAAACAAAAGAGCTGCGGAGCTGCTCCATATATCTTTATATTGCTTTATTATATTGTGTTTGTGTCGCACCTAAAGGAGCTTTCTTTTTTAGGTTTTCGTCTTACTATTAATGTTTCAACCCTAACGGGTCTGGTTAGATGAAGATATTAGCACTTTTGTTTTTAAAAGCATTTTTATTCCTCACTATTTTATATAAAACAAAACAAGTTTATGGATTAAATATAAATCCCTTTAGGGATGAAACATCAATAGAAAACCGCAATAAACCCAAAACATCAAGCCCCAGCGTGGGCGACACCTATATTGGTAATTCACTATTATTGTAAAAAAGACATTCAGGCTGGAATGGCTCTATTGGTAGAAAAAATCATAACACAAGATATTTTTGAGTGAGTGGTTCTGTGTTTATTAGGCTTCATATATTGTATATATTGTTTTATTTGCCAGAGCGAATCCTCTGGATTCGCTTGAGTGTGTGAGTGGTCGTCTTTCCCGACGTAAAAAACACGTCGGGTTACAGCCAGTTTTCTCCTCTGGAGAAATGTTGAAAACAGATTCCCAATCACAAATTTACTGTTGTCTGCCTTTGGTCACGCCTTACTCGTTTATGTCTTCCTTTTCTTTCATTCATGCTATATAAATTCACCGGTTCTCGGTTGAAAGATTATAAATATTGATTTGCTGCATGTTACTGATTACTTGTCTGTTTTCCAATCTCAAGTTTCTGGTTTCAAGTCTCTAATCTTTCGTCACGTCGTCACGCTTCGTAGATGTTGCAAAACTCTTAAATCCCGAACACGGGTGTCACGGTCTGAACCGTGACACAAACTTTTATCAAAAACGCCGCTGTTTTTACAGTATATTTATTCGGTCATGGTAAGACCATGACCGCCCAGAAATAATTCCTCAATTATGAAACATCCACGCTTCACGTTCTTTTACGCTCACGCTTTACAACAAACTTTCATCAAAATCAAAATCCTTAAATGCAACTTGGTGCGTTCTTAAAGAACGTGGGAATTGGCTTTTTAATCCTTCGGGAAGTGATAACGCTGTACCAATAACATAATCTTCGTATTTAATTACTTTATGTCCATAAGGTTTAAAATTCTTTTTAATAGTACCACCACTAAAGTAAGTTTTTAAATCTTCTTTTTCTTCTAAATTAATAATGTTTTCGGTGATATGCTCATCCAATATTCGAGCGGATATACTATGAATATGAGCTTTATTTCGTTTATCAATGCTTCCAAGCTTTAATCCAATTCGTTCAAATAACGAATAATCATCTGCTTCCCATTTGGAATCGATTACAAAAATATCCATTCCTTTTAGAATAAAATTAAAGTTAGCAAAAACTTCGGGCTGAACTCCATAATATTTTGCAATATCACCCAAATAATGTTTAATTACATGATGATCGTGAGGGATTATTTCAATTTTGGAAGGGCGTGTATTACCTGGAATCATAGGTTCAGTATCACCAATTTTTCTTAATTTAGCAACAAAAAACCCTTCGGATGTAATCTCCCAAGGAATTATTCGATGAGCTTTTTCAATAGATGGGTGTAGTTTTTCACCATTATACGATGTAAAAGCAGGTACTGATTTTACAGGCAATTCCACATCAACAATTTCAACAGGATATTTACTAAGCACCTTATTTAAAATAACTTCATTTTCTTCAAGAGTTAAAGTGCATGTAGAATAAAATATTTCCCCTCCAACTTTAGCCATTTTAATGGCAGAAATTAACAACTTAAGTTGAATATCTGCAATTCTTTCTGCTTCAGTTAAAGACCACCTAACACCAACCTCCCCTTTTTTCTGAACAATTCCTAAAGCACTACAAGGGGCATCAACTAAAATTTTATCAAATTTATTATCAAAGTATTTACTTAATATTTGTCCTTTCTGCATAATTACAGCAAGATTTGAAAGCCCCATTCTATCTAAATTATGAACAAGACTTTTAGTTCTTTCCATATTAGGTTCGTTGGCATACAAAGTTCCCCTGTACCCCATATAATCGGAAATTTGACTTGTTTTAGATCCTGGAGAGGCACACAAATCCAATACTACATCATCTTCGCTTGGTTTCATAATAAATGGTGGAATCATAGAAGATAAACTTTGAATATAATACTTTCCAACGGTAAATTCTAAAGTTTTGCCAATATTATGAATTCCATCTTTTATTAAAAATGCTCCATCTACTGTTGGAACCGGTTCAAGCTTAATATGATATTTTTTAAGTTTTTCATCAATTTTTAAATGTTTAAATCTTTGCGGTATTCTGATGTATGGAAAGTAATTAGTTTGAATAAACTCATTAAACTTTGATAAAAACTCGTCACCAAAATGCAATTGAATATAATCTACTATTCTTGGATTTAATTCTGCCATCTAATTCCTAAAATCTTGATAAATTTAATGATTTAAATATTTGTTGTACAATTTCATCAGCACTTGTTTTAATTTGCAACTTAAGTAATTCTTTTTTAATAGCTGCAATTACTGTATCTAAATGTTTTTCGTAATTCTTAACTACTATTTCTATATTCCCCAACTCAACAGGAATATGTATTTCTTTAGGTCTGTTTTTATTAGCATAAACGATGTATTTTGATTTATAAAAATCTTCTTCTTGAAAAAAAACGTTACCGGAAATATCACAAATTTGATACTGCCCAAAAAATTGTTCGCCAAAAATTAGATTCTTTTCAGGCATCTGTAATACTTGAGTTTCACAATCAATAAGAAACTCTTTTGGAAACTCCCTTTCGGTTAGTTTACTGTTTTTTGCTATCCAATTTTTTATAAATAATTTTTCCATACACTAAAAGTTATTTTTTTAAGATTGTAAGATAACATAAAAGTAAAATATTTTCTTTAAATTTTTTCAATTGCTAAATAGTTGCAAAAAGGATATAATATGGAATTATACAAATCTAAAGTATTAAACTTAAAAATAATATTATACATTTTATTTTAATTATTATTTTTTCTTTCACCTTTTTAATAATCTTTGTAAATTAAGCAACAAAAATAAATTATAGAGAATATGATTAACACTCCATTCAACAAAATCGGTTTAGCATTAACGTTTTCGCCATCAATGAAGTATAACTTGAAAACAGCATTGCATTTAAAAGAACTATTTAATTCTGAATTGTGTATTATTCATTCTTCACAAAATATAAAAGAAGATAAAAAGCGATTCGAAAGTATCTTAAACGAGTTAAATGTTGATTTAAGTAGTATTAAATTACTCAGTAAACCGGGTGACCCTGCTAAAGTTATTTTAGAAATTGCAGAAAAAGAAAAAATTGATTTATTAATTGCAGGGGCATTAGAAAAAGAAAACCTACTAAAACAATATATTGGCTCAGTTTCAAGGAAACTTATGAATGAGGCAAAATGTTCTGTTTTAATATTGAGAAAATCTGAGTTTGATTACCAAAACTTCAAAAAGTTTTGTGTGGTTGTTAATTATACAAGTGAATATGAAAACGCTTTGGTTACAGCTTATCGTTTTGCCGAGCTTGAAAAAGCTAAAATTTTCTCATTAATACGCGATTTATGGATACCCGGCTTATCATTAACTAATTTTGATGATGGTTCAATTAATTCAGCAGAATCAGCAAAAAAGGAATTAATTAATGATGAAACCGATAAAATTAAAATTTTTATTAAAGAATTAAACATTGGAAATAGTGTACCTATTAGAATTGAATGTTTCTATGAAAAGAATTCGATAAATTTATCAAGTTATGTAAAGCAGCATAATGCCGACGTATTAGTAATTTCTAAACAAACAAAAAAGAGTTCAATCTTTAATAGACTAATAGTTGATGAATTTAAAAATATTTATGATGATCTGCCCTCCAATTTACTAATTATTAGAAAGTAATTTATGGAAACACTTAATCACCATGAAGTTATTGTTTTATTGTTGCAATTGTCAGTACTGTTAATATTCGCAAGAATCTTTGGTGAAATTAGTAGAATGCTGAAACAGCCCGCTATTATTGGTGAAATATTAGCTGGTGTTGTGCTGGGACCATCAGTATTTGGCAAATTATTCCCCGATATTTTTTCGTTAGTATTTAAATCATCACAAAATTCTTTTTTTGCTTTAGATGGAATCAGCTCAATAGGAATTATTTTACTCCTTTTTGTTGCAGGTATGGAGCTTGAATTATCATTAATTGTAAAGAATGGAAAAGCAACAAGCATAATAAGTTTTTTTGGGGTTTTATTCCCATTTTTTATTGGTTTTGCGGGGGCATGGTATTTTTACGATACTTTAATCTCTCAGGATATGTCGCACAGACTAACTTTCAGTTTATTTTTTGGCACCGCAATATCCATTCCGGCTTTAAGTATTATTGCAAAAATTTTATTGGACTTAAATTTACTAAAATCGAAAGCCGGAAGTATTATATTATCAGTTGCAATGGTAGATGATTTAATCGGCTGGATTTTGTTTTCTGTTATTCTAAGTATGATGGCAGGAGCAGCTTCAGTTTTTGATTTACCAACAATCGTTATTACAGTGCTCGCTTTTATTGCTTTAATGCTTACACTTGGAAGAGCAATAATTGATAAAATTATCCCTATTATAAAAAAGTACATTTCAGGCTCAAGTGGTGTAGTTGCTTTTTCTATTATGTTATGTCTTTTAGGCTCTCTATTTACCCAATACATTGGCGTACATTCTATTTTTGGAGCCTTTATAATAGGTATTGCTGTTGGCAATGCAGAACATTTTACTCATGAATCTAAAGAAATTATACATCAATTTACTACAAGTTTTTTCGCTCCGCTTTTTTTTGTTATGATTGGATTGAAAATTGATTTTATAGAAAATTTTAATATAGTATTAGTTTTGTTTGTAATGATTTTTTCTTTTTTAACCAAAATAATGGGAGCTTGGTTTGGCTCGTTTTACGTTGCAAAGTTACCTAAGTACGAAGCATTGGCTGTTTCTTTTGGAGTAAATGCAAGAGGAATTATGGCAATTTTTCTTGGTATAATTGGTCTTGAAACAGGCTTGATAAACCAAGAAATGTTTGTTGCTTTAGTATTAATGATGGTTGTTACTTCTTTTACAAGTGGTTCTTTATTAAGCAGCGTTGTTAAAAAAATTCGTTCTCTTTCGTTTAAGGATTTATTATCTCCTCAAGCAGTATTTTTTAGTAATGCAGGTACAAAAGAAGATTTGATAAAAGAAATGTGTGCTAAGGCAGCGGCTATGTACAATATTGGAGAAAAAGACTTGTATTATTCTGTTATGCAACGAGAATCACTAATATCAACCGGTTTACAAAATCATTTAGCGGTTCCGCATGCTAAAATGAATATTACATCTCCTCTTGCATTAATTGCCATTTCAAAAACAGGTGTTGAATTTGATTCTTTAGACCAACTACCTGCAAAACTAATTATTCTTTTAGTTACTCCTATGGGCGATAATAATTTACAATTAAATCTGTTAGCTGAAATTGCAAAATTGTTTGGAGATAGTAGTAAGATTTCCGAATTATTAAAAATTGATAACAATGAACAATTAACTATAAAAATTAAAAATATTTAATGGTAAATTTATGAAAAGATTCTTTTTATTTATTCTGTTATTAACATGTTTTTCAATCAATGCTCAAGACACATTATACTTAAATTCAAATTATATTCCTCATACGGATACTACATTAGTTTTTGTTCCAAAAACTACTTCATCTCATTTATTCCCTGCTGTAATTATGCTTCACGGATGGGCTGGTAATTACAATCAATGGAATGAAATTATGGGTGGTTTACAAAGATATTCTGATTCCTTAGAAATGGTAATTGTTTGCCCAGATGGATTTTTTGATAGTTTTTATATAAACAGCCCAATTAAAGAAAACAGCCAATTTGAAAGTTTTTTCTGGGAATTATTTATTCCAACAATTTTGGAAAAATATCCTATTGATAAAACTAAATTGTTTATTACCGGATTAAGCATGGGTGGACATGGAGCATTATCCCTTTTCTTAAAACGACCCGACTTATTTTTAGCCGGTGCAAGCACAAGCGGTGTACTCGACTTAATGGCATTACCAAATAGACCAACTATTACTAATGCTGCTGGAAAAACCGAAGATTATTCACAAGCTTGGGAAGAGAATTCGTGTTCCTATTTATTAAAGAATATTGCAGGAAAAGATAAAAGAATATTTTTTGACTGCGGTACAGAAGATTTCCTATATAATATTAACTTAAAATTTAAAGAAAAATGCGATTCATTAAATGTTAAATACGACTGCAGATTTCAACCTGGTGTACACGACAAAAAATACTGGAATAAGAGCGTTAGAGACCATTTTACATTTTTCTCAAGTATGTTGAAAAAATAAAGACATTAGATTGAACCTTTAAAATAAACATGCGTCTAAAGAAATGAACATAAAAAAAAGGTGACGACATGCGAGAAAGACTATATCGTTCAACAAAGCAAAAGGTAATCGGAGGGGTTTGTAGTGGATTAGGCGATTATCTTAACATTGATCCTGTAATAGTAAGAGTTGTTTTTATTCTGCTCACTATTTTTAACGGAGTTGGTATTTTAGTCTATCTTGTAATGTGGGCAATTATTCCTTTGGATAGAGATAATAGACCTGATGTTAGTTTTAATAAACAAGAAAAGTCGAAAACCGAAGGTGATACTTTTACTATTGTAGATGATACTGATGAAAAACAAGAAACACCTAAAACAGAAAATAATTCAAATGAATTTACAATAGAAGAAGATAATAAAGACGAATCGAAAAGTTCTGTTGGTAGAATTGTAATTGGTGGTGCCTTAATACTTTTTGGTACAATGTTCTTAGCTGAAAGATTCTTTTGCTGGTTTAACTTTGGTGACTTTATGCCAACTTTGTTAATCTTGATTGGATTAGCATTACTTTGGAATTCAATTAGAAAATAATTATTTGGAATAAGATTATGAAAAACGGACAAATATTTTGGGGAAGTTTATTCATTACCCTTGGAGCCTTAATCTTAGGTACAAAATTTAATATAATAAATTCTGACTGGGAATTTATAGGCAACCTATGGCCCCTTATTTTTATTTTTTGGGGTTTATTAGTAATAACAAAAAATACTATTTTCAAACCTGTTTTAAGTGGGTTATTTGGATTTTTAATTTCCTTGTTAATTTATGGCTCTATTTATTATGTTTTTGATGGAGTTAGTACAACGTTTGAAGAGGATTTCAACTCAGGGAACTATTCAACAAACTATTTTAAAACTGATTATGATAGTAAAGTAAAATATGGAAATTTAGAAATAAAGACAGGTGCCGCATCTATCAGAATACAGGACACAACTTCAAACCTTGTTGATGGTCATACTAAATCAACATGGGGGAACTATTTTTTCGATACACGTATTTCAGATAGTACCGCTTGGGTAGAGTTTTCAAATGAAGGCTCGCACGAGTTTCACTTTAGAGATAAAATTAGAAATAATATTAATATTAAGCTTAATTCAAACATTATATGGGATTTTAGGCTTGATATTGGAGCTGCCAAAACAAATTTAGACTTATCGAAATATTTAGTTAGAAATATTGAATTAAATACAGGTGCATCCTCAAATGTAATTAAACTTGGTGATAAATCAGATAGAACTTACATTAATGTTGAAATGGGTGCCGCAAGTTTAAAGATAAGAATACCAAAGGAATCCGGCTGCCGAATTGATGGAGATTTAGTATTAAGTTCTAACAATTTAAAAACTTTTGTTAAAATTAACAACAACATTTACGAGAGTAAAAATTACAACTCCGCAGCTAAAAAAGTTTTAATTACAATTGATGGCGGCGTATCAAAGTTTAATGTGGAAACGTACTAATCTTCAAAGGCTTTGTACATTTCTTCTATTAAATTTTTATAACGCGATTCAATTTCTTTTCTTTTAATTTTTAATGATGGAGTAAGAGTTCCCTCTTCAATAGTAAAGGGTTTATCAAGAAGAGTGAATTTTCTTACTCTTTCGTAATTAGCAAGCTTTTTCTGAAACTGTACTAAATCTTTATCAATAATATCATAAATCTGTTTCATGTTTATAAGATCATCAACAGTATTGTATTGAATTCTGTTAGCATCAGCATATTCTTTAATTGCTTCAAAATCCGGTACAATTAAAGCACTTAAAAACATCCTTCTATCACCAATTAAAATAAACTGATCAATATATTTGCTTGCCAAAAACATATTTTCAATAGGGGAAGGAGCAATATATTTACCTTGTGAAGTTTTAAACAAGTGCTTTTTTCTATCGGTAATAATTAAAAAACCTTCAGCATCAAAAACACCAATATCCCCTGTATGAAGCCAACCATCTTTTAGAACGGCATCGGTTTCTTTTTTATTGTTAAAATAGCCTTTCATAATACTTGGGCCATAAGCCAAAATTTCACCATCTTGTGCAATTTTCAGCTCAACACCGGGGAAAGGTTTGCCAACTGTTCCAAATTTGTAATTATTAGGTTTATTTACTGCTAATACAGGCGAACTTTCTGTAAGACCGTACCCTTCAACTATAAGCATACCAACGGCTTCAAAAAACAAACCTAAATCTCTTGATAAAGGAGCTCCACCGGAAATAAAAAATCTAAGATTGCCACCTGTCTTTTCTTTAAGTTTATTAAAAACAAGTTTATTTGCCAATGAATGCTTAACAGAAATAGTAAGCGAAACCCCCGTAGGAGATTTTTTTTGAATACAATATTCTTTACCAACTTCAACAGCCCACGAAAATACTTTTTGTTTGTTAACAGATTGACTTTCAATATTTCGTTTAATTTTACTGTACATCCTTTCAAATAAACGAGGTACTGCAGTCATAACTGTTGGTTTTATCTCTTCCATATTTGAGGCTACTTTTTCTATGCTTTCTGCATACGCAATTGTACACCCGCCCGATAATGCTACATAATAACCGGCAGTTCGTTCAAAAATATGGCACAAGGGTAAGAATGATAAAAATGTATCTTTATCGCTTAAATCAAAAACTTGGTGAGCTGACATTGTATTTGAAACAATATTTTTATGCGTAAGCATTACTCCTTTTGGCTCACCGGTGGTTCCGGAAGTATATATTATAGTGGATAAATCTTCCTCATTTACTAAGTTTATAGATTCACTAAAATGTAGTCTGTTTTCGCCCAAATAATCCCGCCCTTTTCTTTTTATTTCGTTAAAAGAATAAACTCCGGGTTCCGGAATTAAATCCCTTTCATTCATTACAATAATAAATTTTAGATGTCTGCATTTATCACGAACTTTTAAAACTTTATTTAAATGGAATTTATTTGAAACAATAATACCAACAGACTCACTATTATTAAGAATAAACTGAATAGTATCTGAAGTTAAAATTGGATATAAAGGAACATCAATACCGCCTAATCCCAAAATTGCAAAATCTGAATACACCCACTCAGGTCTATTTTCTGCAATAATTGCTATTTTTTGACCACGTTTAAATCCAATAGATGCTAATCCGCTTGCAAATAATTCTGTTTCTTGTCTCATTTCTTCATAAGAAATAGATTTATAAGCTCCATCAACTTTATATTTAATAACCGGTTTATCAGCACTTTTTCCAAATACTTCGGTTAAGTATAAATATATTTCCGGAATGGTTTTAAACTTTTTTAATGCAGGCATTTTAACTCCATTTATTTACACACTTTAATGAATATTTATTAATAATATTCAATTTTAAAATGCAATAATAAGCAAATTTCACAACTATTTAAAATTTAAACAATAATTTTACCATTTTTTTTTGAATAATAAAAATTTGGGGAAAGAATGTTGTCTTAATTATTTTTTATCACCAAGCTTTCTATTACGTAATTCATCCCAAAGAAGTTTTTCTGCTTTTGTTGGAAGTTTACGCATATCCCTACTCAATTTTTTAGCAGAAGTTTTTAGTTGTTGATTATAGTTCATTTTGCCACCCAGAGCATTTCTACTTTCTCACTTCATCAACATTGCTTTAATAGTTTTATTTTGATTCCCATTTGTTAGTCTGATAAAATACAAACCACTTGCTAAATCATTTCCGACAAACATTGCTGAGTGTTGCCCAGCTGTTTGAGATCCTTCATAAAGCGTTTTTACTTCATTCCCAATTGTATCATAAACTTTTAACTTAATAAAACTTTCATTAGTTAAGTTGTACTTTATTGTTGTCGATGGATTAAATGGATTTGGATAATTTTGATATAATTCAAATGATTCTGGCAAGGTCATTTGTTCATCTTTAACATCAGTTAAAGTTCCATAACCAACATTATTTATTCTTACACCTATTAGAATCGATCTACCATATGCATCTGTGTTTAAGCCTATTCCTTGTGTAATTCGTGGCCAATATACATCAATCAAGTCTATCCATGTAGTGTCAGGAGGAACAACCAATGAATCTATTCTAACCTCTCTGAATTCCCTCCATTCCAATTTTTTGCCAATTATATTATTATTGTCTATTTGTACGTCAAAAACACCTACACCAGAAGAATTTGAAGTCCCCGGCATAAAAATAGTCTTTTTAGGTGAAATTAAATCGTATTTAATATATTCATCATTTTCAGCATATTCGTTATATTCTTTTACAACCTTATTTTCCACTACTCGTTGAAACGATAAATTATAACCCAAAACGCAATAATACTCTAATCCATTTGACATTAGCGTATCTCCGATAACCTCAACAAAAGATCTTTCATTATTCCACAAATCCAAATATTCCCATTTATCGCCAATGTGTAATGGGTAATAATCATTTGGATCAATTTGGCTAAACATATTGGTACTAATTAATATGATAAGTAATAAAATACTTTTTACGATGTTTTTTAATGCCATTTTAATTCCCTCGTAACATTTAAGTTTTGTTGACTTTAATATAAACAAGTCCTTACATATTAACAAGTATTTAATCAGAGGAATGATTTGAATCACGTTTTTATTATTAGGAGATAGTTAGATTATAGTTCATTTTGCCACCCGGAGTATTTCTACTTTCTCACTTCATCAACATTGCTTTAATAGTTTTATTTTGATTCCCATTTGTTAATCTGATAAAATACAAACCACTTGCTAAATCATCTCCGGAAAACATTGCTGAGTGTTGCCCTGCTATTTGATTCCCTTCATAAAGTGTTTTTACTTCATTCCCAATTGTATCATAAACTTTTAACTTAATAAAACTTTCATTAGTTAAGTTGTACTTTATTGTTGTCGATGGGTTAAACGGATTGGGATAATTTTGATATAATCCAAATGATTCTGGCGAGGTCATTTGTTCATCTTTAACATCAGTTAACGTTCCATAACCAACATTATTTATTCTGACGCCAATAAGAATCGTAAGACCGTATGCATCTGTAGATAGACCTATTCCTTGTGTTATTCTGGGACAATATCCATCAACTACAAAATGCCAAGTTGTATCAGCAGGAAATACAGAAGTATCGACCATTACTTCGCGAAACTCTCTCCATTCTAATTTTTCACCAATTATATTATCATTATCAATACCTGTTTCAAAAATTCCATATCCCCGCCATGTTGGTCCCCAAGGAATAAATATTGTGCCTTCTTCCGATTGTAAATCATATTTAGTAAATTCATTATTCTCAGCATATTCGTTATATACTTTAACATATTTGTTGTTTTCAACTCGTTGATAAGTAGCACTATTAAATGTAGTGATAAAGTAATTATAACCGTTTGGCATTAATGTGTCCCCTAATACTTCAAAGCAATAACTTTCATATCCATAATAATCTGTATACTCCCATTTATCACCAATATGCAAAGGATAGTAAACATTTGGATCAATTTGGCTAAACATATTGGTAGTAATTAATATGATAAGCAATAAAATACTTTTTACGGTGCTTTTTAATGCCATTTTAATTCCCTCGTAACATTTAAGTTTTATTGACTTTAATATAAACAAGTCCTTACATATTAACAAGTATTTGATCAGAGGAATGATTTGAATCACGTTTTTATAGTTAGGAGATAGTTAGATTAGCTACACTTACTGTGGCTTTCCTATCGAGTAGGAGGCATGGGATTAATTCCCATGCCGTCCTCTCACACCACCGTACGTGCCGTTCGGCATACGGCGGTTCGGGAAATTATTAGGTTTTACCTAATGCTGTTAATTTCATAATTCCTTTTATTTGAATTAATATTCAGCTCTCCTAAGATAGTTGGGTCTTCCATACTTGCCTTCTTAGGTAGTGTCTTGATTCTGTTCTGCTTCATTATATTATAATCGTTTTAGAAATTACTAATTACTTCCCGTTCAGTCCTTCTTCCACTTTCGTGAAATACTATGACCTCTGCTGACTTCTGCGTTTTCAATTACATATTACTATGTAGTTTGTCTCCTATGTCGAACTCTATGTTCCATGACGGCGAGACTTTATCGCAGACCTCCCTGAGTAAGATAAATAGCTTTCATCTCATATATCTGCTGTATATACAGTTACAACCTTCGGATAGTATAGGGCTTCGTTCTGGCCGGCAAACTTGCCCGATTGTATCTGCCTCGTATACAGTTTCTGTTCGTCAGACCGAGACTTTGCTTACAGCTTCTTTCAGATTCCACCTCGCGATGGACACCCTTGCTGTTCGGCTAATGATTCCTACTATCAAGGCTCATTGGGAACTTTCATCCCTTAGCTATTTACCATGTCAGGCACACCGGCGGTCATGGTCTTACCATGACCGAATGACTTTTCTGTAAAAAGACCAGTATTTTTAATAAAAGTTTGTGTCACGGTTCAGACCGTGACACCCCAGAACTGGATTTCCAAGTTTTTCAACATCCCGACCATGACGCCCCAGAGTAGGTTTTCTGAGTTTTGCAACACCTTCGACCATGGATGTTGCAAAATACAAACACATCGTCTGAATGGTGATTTTGAGGGATTAAAGGGATTCTTGGGATTCAAAACACACTACAATATGCCACTCAATTATTTTTGCGTAATGATTGCAGAGCAATCACATGTCGTTAACAGTACAATGTAAAGGCAATTCGACTTCAGGGAAGTCGCACAAAACCATACCATCATTTACATTTCGTGTAGAACATATGGCACTTCTCTGAAGTGCTAACTTCTTTTCTTTTAACATGTTAACGATGTTTGACTTTTCCAAAGTCAAAGGTGCTTTTAATTATTTATTCAGAAATATTAATATTTCCTCATCGAGTTTTACGCTTCTTGTCACTCGTTTCGCAGATGTTGCAAAATCGAGGAATAATTCCTGGGAGGTCATGGTAAGACCATGACTTCCCAGAATAACATTCCTCAATTATGAAACGCCCACGTATTATGGGTAAATCAACCCCAAAATTCAAATAAAATAAATTTTTATTGATAAAAGGATAATAATTAATTATTTTTCTTAACTATGTTTTTCGGGGTGTAGCGTAGCCCGGTAGCGCGCTTCGTTCGGGACGAAGAGGTCGTAGGTTCAAATCCTATCACCCCGACAAAAACTCTTCGTATATTAGAAATGCCCAAGGTTCTCCCCTCTTTTACCCAGATGTTATTTAATTTCCAACTTTTTAGAGATTGTGTGAAAACTTAAAAAAACAACTCACCTCTTAATCTCCTCTCTTAAAATAGAGGAGACACAAATCCTTGCAACGCATTATATTGTAGACACTTATAGTCATTCCCCTTCTATTTTAAGAGAAGGGGCTGGGGGATGAGTTTTCTTTAATTGCAACAATTCCCCAATTTTCACACGGTCTCTTTATTGTTATAAGCTCTTTTTATTAAATAAACACCAAAAATTACTAATGGAATACTTAAAAGCTGCCCCATATTTAATGGCATACTGTTTTCAAATGATTCTTGGTTTTCTTTAAAATATTCTACAAATATTCTAAAACCAAAGACCAAGCTCAAAAAGTATCCAAAAAGTAAACCATCAGGTAAAATTTTGTAGTTCTTTTTATAGTATAGATACAAAAAAATAAATATTGCAATGTAAGCTAATGCTTCGTATAACTGTGTAGGATGACGTGGAACATCATCAACAAGTTTAAAAACAAATCCCCAATCGCCACCGGTAGGTTTTCCATATATCTCGGAATTAAATAAATTTCCTAATCTAATCATAGCACCTGCTAAAGCTACTGTAACTACAACTCTATCAAATGCCCAAAGGTATGAAATACCTTTACGAGATTTAACATAATAATACATAGCCGTTAAAATACCAATAGCGGCACCATGCGAGGCTAATCCACCATGCCAAATAAACAATATTTCAAGTGGATGCGATAAATAATATGAAGGTGCATAAAACAAACAATGTCCTAATCGTGCCCCTATTACCGTCCCACCTATCATATACCAAACAAGAGCATTTAAGTCTTTTTCACTCTTTTTTTCAAGCTTAAAAATCCAAGTTATTATTTGAAGTCCTACAAAAAATGAGCCGGCAAATAAAACTCCATACCAGCGTACAGAAAATGGACCTAAAGCAAATATTTCTGGATTTACATTCCATTCAATCAAAATTTTCCTCTAAATATTAATTGTTTAAAACAGCTTTGCTATTATAATTTTTTATTTTGACAATTCCTAAACTTATCAAATAACTTATTACTGCAATAATAATAATTGTTGCACCCGATGACAAGTTAAGATAATATGAAATAATTAACCCACTAATATTAAAGAACAAGCCGATAATTGTACTTAAAATCATCATACCTTTAAGGCTTTTAACATAATGCAAACTTATGGCACCTGGAATAGTTAAAAGTGCAATCACAAGAATAATTCCAACCAATTTTATTAATATTACAGTAGTGAGTGCAATAATAATAAAAAGCAGATAGAAAAATAAATCAACCTTTAATCCAATTGCACGAGCAAACTCTTCATCAAAAGTAATAGCTTGAAACTGATTAAAAAAAGTTGCAATTAAAGCAACAATAACAAAATCCAATAAAGCCATTAAATAAATTTCATTAGTTGGGATAATTAAAATATTTCCAAACAAATAACTCATTAAACTTGGTGCATATCCCGGAGCTAAATTTACAAATAAAACACCCAAAGCCATACCAAGTGACCACATAATACCTATTAGTGTATCTTCAAACTGATTCTTTTCTTTTCGTAAATATGCAATAATGGAAGCAGCTAAAACACTAAAACCAATTGCTCCATAAATAGGATTAAAACCAAGTAAATAACCAAGCCCAATTCCGCCATAAGCAGTATGAGATATTCCACCGCTAATAAATGAAATTCTTTTAACAACAATAAAGCTGCCAACAACACCAAACGCAATACTTGCCAACAAACTGGCAACTAAAGCATTTATCATAAAATCATACGTAAATAATTCAAACATATTAATGTAATTTATACTCCCCTAATACTCTATGAGGTACACCATGTGCAATTAAATCAACCGGACAATGATAAGTAGATTCAAGCATTTCGTGCGTAATCTCTTTTGAATCGTGATAAGCCAATGTTTTATTAAGACAAGCAATCTTTTTTACGTATTGAGATAAAACTCCCATATCATGCGAAACTAAAACAATAGTAATTTCATCATTCAATACTCTAAGTAGTTCATAAAAAGTTTTACCGGATTTTGTATCTACACTTGCTGTTGGCTCGTCTAACAACAAAATTTTAGGGTTAGATGCCAAAGCACGAGCAATTAACACACGCTGTTTTTGTCCTCCGGATAGCTGCCCAATTAACCTATCTTTAAATTCCAGCATCTCAACTTTAGCTAAAACAGAATTAATATCTATTGATTCTCTATTTTCTTTGTTCCCAATTGTTCCAAGTTTCACAACATCATAAACAGAAATAGGATAATCTTTTTCAAAGTTTGAAAATTGGGGGACATAACCAATAAATTTTCTATTAACCTGAAGAGGTTCATCAAAAATTTTTATTTCACCCTTAATTGGTCTAATAAGCCCCAATAAAGCTTTCAGTAAAGTAGTTTTTCCTCCCCCATTTGGACCAATAATACCCAAAAATTCCTTTTCCTCAATTTGCAGGTTAATATCTTGAAGTACTAAAAAATCGCCAAGTACAACATTTAATTCTTTTATGCTAATTGCATTTATCATAAGTTACTACTTGAAATTGATTTTTGTAAATGTTTTAGATTTTCCAAATAACTTGCAGGGATATTGTTAATTACACTAATATCTGCTCCAATTTGTTCCGCAATGGAAATTGCCGAATCTTTATTAAACTGCGGTTCAACATAAATTACTCTTATTTTCTTTTCTTTGGCAAAATTTAATATGTTTTTTAAATCTTGGGCATTTGGTTCTTTACCAAGTTGTTCTATACCAATTTGTATTAAATTATACCTTTTAAAAAAGTAATTCCAGGCAGGATGAAAAACGAGAACATGTTTAATTGTCAGCTTTTCAAAACTTTCAGATAAATTATTATCAGCAATATTAATTTTATTAATATAAGTTTCGTAATTTTTTCTAAAATATGCACTATCATCCGGCGAAATATCTTTTAATCCGTTATAAATATTATTAAGAATTATTTTTGCTTCATTAATACCAAGCCAAACGTGAGGATCTTTTTCAATAAAAGTGATTCCTTTAGAACAATCAACAACTTTTAAATCGGTTTTTACATCTTTTACTTTATTCAACAATACATCTTCAAAATCAAAGTATCCCCCAATTTTGAAATAAACATCACTTTTTGCTAACTCAACAATTTGTGAAGGAATGGGTTCATAATCGTGAGGATTTGAGTTTTGAGGAATCATCGTATTAATATTAACTTTTTCTCCACCAATATTTTTTACAAAATCGGCATAAGTTACAATTGATACGGTAACGTTTATTTTTTTATCAGATTCTTTTTGTTGTTTTGAACAACCAATAAATCCAAATAATAATAATATATATATAACTATTTGTTTTTGCATTTTGGACATAAACCAATAAACTCCATAGAATGTTCTAAAATTTTAAAGTTTGTTAATTTTTCTAAATCCTTTACTAAGCAATAATCAATTTTTTTAATACAGCCACATTTACTGCAAACAACATGATGATGATGCATGTGTTCAGTTTCAATTTCATACCGCAAATATCTTTCCCCAAAGTTAACTTTTCTTACAATATTTAGTTCTAAAAACAGATTTACAATACGGTAAATGCTCGCAAAATCAATATTTAGACAACTATTCTGAATATCTTTTAACGAAACCGGTTTTTCAGCAGAAAGAATTACACAAAGAACACTTTTTCTTTGGTTAGTCAGCTTGTAACCTGCACTTTTTAATATAGTAATAAATTTTTCCATAATTAAAGTTAATAAATAGATTTCTTAAATGCAAGTTGCTTGCATTTAGAAACATTAATAAGACCCAAGAATATTATTTGCAACTTCGTTTAATATTTGGTAATTTTAATTATATGTTGTATAAAATTAAATTCAATAATGTCAAAACAAAAGCTATATCTGCTAATTTCTCTTTCGCTTTTTGTTGTCCTTTTTTTTACAGTAATATTTTATAACTTTTCATTAGATATTGAAAGGTTGATAACAACAAATTCTGAGAACGAAATTGATACTCTGTTATATCATAAACCTGTGGTTTACATTGGAGTAATATCAAGATATCCTCCAAACATCATTTATAGAGGATATCAGCCTGTTTTAGACTACTTAACATCAAAGACTAAATATCGATTTGAATTAAAACTTAGCAGCGATTACAATGATGCGGTAGAAATGTTAGTAACTAATAAAGTATCAGCTGCATTTATTGGTTCTTTTGTTTACACAAAAGCCCATGCATCTTTTGGTATTATCCCCATTCTTAAACCATTAAATGAAAATCAACAACCATATGCTCGCTCTGTCTTAATTGCAAAAGCTAATAGCGGAATAAATAGTATAAAGGATATAAAACACAAACGTTTAGCACTACCATCAAAAGAATCTTTTTCATCAAATTGGTTAATAAATAAAGAATTTAGGAACAATAATATAAAAATTTCTGACATGGCAGAAGTACAAAATTTTCCACACCATCAAAGTGTAATTTATCAAGTTACAAAAGGTGTATACGATTTGGGTGTAACAAGAGAATATTTAGTAACATCTCAAATAAAAGAAAAAGTAAAAATAATTTTGTATTCTGATCCAATCCCTACTTCCCCTTTGGTTGTTGCACCTAATTACGATAAAGAATTAGTAAAAGAAATAAAAAAAGCATTAATAGAAATTAATAATAACATTAAAAAGAGACAGGAAATAACTAAAGGCTGGGATAATGAATTTGTATATGGCTTTACCGAAGCAATAGACTCTGATTACAACATTATACGCCAAATAAATCATAAATAGAAATGGTAAACTTTAAATCGAGTTTAAAGACAAAAATTGTAACTAATATTGGTGTTGTTATAATAGCATTAATGTTATTAATTTCTATTGTCTTATTGTTAAAGTGGCGAGAAATTATTATTCAAAAAGAAGCTCAAAATGTGCTTTCTGTTTCGCAAACTTTTTCTGTTACATTGATGGATGCTCTAATATTTGAAGAGAACAGCGTATTTCAAAAAGATAATATCCTTGAAACATATATAGATAATTTTATTAATAGATTAGGTAATGTAAAATATGTTTCAATTTATGATAGAACTGGTACGTTAATTATTTCAAGAATATCACAAAACAACCAAATTAAAACAAATCCTTCCTTTTCGTTAATAAGATATGCCCCAAATAAAGAATTTATCAAAATTTTCAACTCTAAAAATCAAGGCTGGATTATTGAAGCCGATTTGGTTTTTCAATATTCGAGTAGGAATTGGGGATCTGCAAAAATAGCTTTTGATGCAGAACCATTAAGAAAAGAAATAAGAAGTATTTTCTTCATATTAATGGGAGCAACTCTTCTTGTTTCTTCATTAGTTTTAGGGATATTATATATTTCTGTAAAAAAGATGACTTCCAAATTAGGAAATTTAGTTTCGGCTATCGATCAAATTGATTTTGTAACAAATTTTACTTTTTCTTTTCCGGAAACAAATGATGAAATCGGCTTTTTATTTAAGCAATTTGGTTTAATGAAAACTCGATTAGAAAAATCAAAAGAAGATTTAGAAACTGCACAAAAACAAATTTATCAAGCTGAAAAATTAGCTTCAATTGGACGATTGGCATCCGGTGTTGCTCATCAAGTTAACAATCCATTAAATGGCATAAAATCGTGTTTATATGCTATTAATAATGAACCAGATAACAAAGAGCTTGTAAAAGAATACTTGGATTTAATTAGCGAAGGAATAGACAATATTGAAATGGTTGTAAAAAAGCTGCTCGGTTTTGCAAGGCAACAACCTATATCAAACAATCTTATTAACATAAATGAATCAATTCAAAAAGTAATAAATTTATTTGAATATAGACTTAAAGCAAAAAATATTGATATACAGCTTCATCTAAACAATTCTATTCCAAATGTTAGAATTGAATACCATTTGTTTCAAGAAGTTGTAATGAACTTGGTTTTAAATAGTGCTGACGCAATTGAAGATAAAGGTTATATTCATATTTATACATACTTGCTAAACAATACTGTCTGCCTTGAAATTAAAGACAATGGGTGTGGTATTGAACCAAAAAACATAAAAAAAATATTTGACCCTTTCTATACCACAAAAGATATTGGAACAGGTACAGGCTTAGGTCTTTCTGTATGTTTAGGAATTATTGAATCACATGGCGGCAAAATAACTGTATCCAGCAAACCTTTACCAGAAACAACATTTATAGTAACATTACCGGCAAGCGATGAAATTATTAATAATTGAAGATGAAAAGATTACAAGAGTTTCTCTTGCTAATATTTTAACAAAAGAGAATTTTGAAGTTTATACAGCTGAAGATGGTGAAGTTGGAATTAACCTATTCAACCAAACAAGTCCAGAAATAGTATTAACGGATTTGCGTCTACCAAAAGTAAATGGTTTAGATATTTTAAAGCATGTTATGGAAAAAGACCCTAAATGCAAAGTAATATTAATAACTGCATTTGCAACAGTTGAAACTGCCGTTACAGCCTTAAAAATTGGGGCATATGATTATTTAACAAAGCCTTTTTCACCAGAAAAACTTTTATCAATTTTAAAAAATATTAGAGAAATTCAATCGGTTATTGATGAAAACAAAGCCTTGAAAAACCGATTAACATTTTTGGAAAACAAAAGCATTGTCGGAAGCAGTACAGTTATGCAAAAACTAAGAAATACAATTAGCCAAATTGCTTCTAATGACAGCACAGTTTTAATTGAAGGCGAAAGCGGTACAGGAAAAGAAGTTGTTGCAAAAGCATTACACTTACAAGGCAATAGAAAAAACGAAAATTTTGTTACTGTAAGTTGTTCATCTATACCCGAAAGTTTGCTTGAAAGTGAATTGTTTGGGCATGAAAAAGGTGCTTTTACAGGAGCTATTAAACGGCATATAGGGCTTTTTGAAAGGGCAAATAAAGGAACAATTTTTATTGATGATATTGATGATTTTCCATTAAGCATGCAGGTTAAATTATTAAGAGTACTTCAAGAAAGAGAAATTAACAGAATAGGAAGTTCAGAAACTATTGATATTGATGTAAGAATAATTGGAGCTACAAAAGCTAACCTAAAAGAAAAAGTTGAACAGCAATTGTTTAGAAAAGATTTATTTTACAGGTTAAATATTTTACCCATAAAACTTCCCCCGTTAAGAGAGCGTAAAGAAGATATTCCGGAATTGATTGAACATTTTTTTATTAAGTATAATGCAGTTGAAAAAATTAGTTTAGTAGATTCATCTATCTACAAAGCATTAATGGAGCATGATTGGGAAGGAAATGTAAGAGAACTTGAAAATATTGTTCAACGAATGATTGCTTTATCTTACACAGGAACAATTTCAACCGAGCTATTAAATTTACACCCAACACCCAAAAATAATGTAATCAAAAATAGTTTTAACAACTTTGTTTCATTTGAACATTTCATGGAACAACAAGAAAAAGAAATTATTGAATGGTCATTAAAGCAAAGTGGGTATAATATAACAAGTGCGGCGAAATTGTTAAACATTCCCCGCACTACGTTAAGCAGTAAAATTGAAAGGTTAAATTTAAAACTTTAATTATTTTTCTAATGCATCAATAATTGCTGAATGAATTAAAGGTCTAAATCTTATATGTTTTTTATTATCTCTTGTTGGATATACTCTATTAGTTAAAAGGATTACATATAAATCCTTTTCTTTATCCACCCATATTGAAGTTCCTGTAAAACCGGTATGACCAAACGACTTATCAGAGAACTTTGGACCACAAGAAGGTTTATTCCCTGATTTAGTATCCCAGCCTAATCCACGAGAACTATTTTTTGACTGGTTGCTTGTCCAACTTTCAATTAGTGCGGAATTAAAAATAACCTTATCGGCAAATTTTCCCTTATTTAAATATGACTGCATTAGAATTGCCAAATCATGTCCGGTTGAAAACAATCCTGCGTGTCCTGATACTCCTTTAAAGAAAGCTGCGTTTTCATCATGCACACTCCCCTGTACAAGTTTTTTACGCCATACCTTATCTATTTCGGTAGGTAAACATTCATCTTTTCTTTTAGTAGGATTAAATAAAGTATTCTCCATTTTTAGCGGAGCAAATACATTTGTTTTTAAGTATTTATCCATACTAATACCGGTTATCTTTTCCATTACCTTTTGTAACACAATCATACTAATATCGCTATAAAGAGATTTTTCACCTATTTTATAAGATAAAGGCATTTCATAAATTGCTTTAATAGCTTCGTCTGGAGTTTTATATTTTGAATAAAATGGAATAAATTCAGGAAACCCTGCATTATGCAGCAACAAATTTTTAATGGTAATCTTTTCTTTCCCATTATTTCCAAATTCAGGAATATAAAAAGCAACTTTTTGATTAATATCTAATACTCCTTTTGTTACAAGCTGCATTGCTTCGGAAGTTGTACCCACAACCTTTGTAAGTGATGCCAAATCGAATAAAGATTTTGTAGTAACTTTTGGACTTTTTTTATCATAAGTAAACCGCCCAAAAGCTTTTTCGTATATTATTTTTCCTTTATTTCCAACAACAAGTACGGCACCTGGTGCAACAGAATCTTGAATTGCCCATTGCATTAAAGAATCAACCTCATGGAAATCATAATTACCATTAACCCCATTTTCAGGGTCTTTTAATTCAAACGGATAGCGTGTAATACCATCGCCAAAAGAGTACTCAGTATCAGGAATTGAAATAGGTAATTTTCCGTTAATTCCAGAATAACCTAACAGAGCATCAACCATAGCTTTTTGGGAATAATAAACACTTCCGTACGATGTTAAATAAGCAGGAACTTCATTAAACTTATTAATTATGTATGGATTGCCAAAACTTAACACAACAAGAGGTTTATTTAGAGCAGCAAGTTTTTGAATAAAATCCGAATGCCTTTGGTCAATATCTACACTCCCCTGAAATGATCTTACATTTACATAAGTTGGAAGTAAAATCAGATCACTTTTGAAGCAAGAGTAAGCATTTTTTCATACTCCTTATCAGTACTCTTTCTTGAAAGTCTTCCTGTTATTAAATTTTCAATTTCTTTTTCAATTATTTTTTCAAAAGTAGTTTTATTTTTGTCAGTAAGTTTTGCTCGTGTATCTCTAAGCGTAATACAAGCAATACTCTTATATTTAGTAACATCAACAGGAACTAAACTTTGTTCGTCTTTTACTAAAGTAATAGATTTTTCAGCAATCTGTTCAGCAACTCTGCGTGTATCTTTTAATGAAACTATCTTTTCAATTTTAGCAAGATTAATAAATCTATCCTCATCAAGTTTCATCATTTTTTTAGCGGCAAGAATTTTTCTAACAGAATTTTCAATTCTACCAATTTTTATTACATCAACTTTAACAGCTTCAATTAATGCATTGACAGATTCTACAGGATCTTCAGGGAAAATTAAAATATCAGTACCGGCTTCAATACATTTAACAGTAGCAGTTTTAACATCATAGTTTTTTGTAATGGCATGCATATTCATTGCATCACTGACAATAAGACCGTCAAAGCCAAGATTTTTCACTAATAAATTTTGAATAATCTTTGAAGAAACTGAAGCCGGAACATTTTTTTCGCTTTCATAAGCAGGAACTTCAAGATGTCCTACCATTATTGACGTAACACCATCTCTAATAGCATTCTTAAATGGAACCAAGTCTTCTTTTTCAAATTCAGCTTTTGTTAAATCAATTAACGGAATTTGTTTATGAGAATCCAAAGAAGTTGCTCCATGTCCAGGGAAATGCTTAGCAGTTGTAAGCATATTCCCATCTTTCATCCCCTTTATAAACGCATCTGTAAATTTAGAAATTAAGTCTACATTATCAGAAAATGCTCTTATGTTTACTATTGGATTTCTATAATCATGATTAATATCAACAACCGGTGCATAATTTTGATGAACACCTATTGCACGTCCTTCAATGGCAGTATATTTGCCCATTAAATAAGCTAAGTTTTCATCACGCGTTGCTGCAATTGCCATGTTATAAGGGTATTCAACAGCATCCTTTAAACGCATTCCTAAGCCTCTTTCAAAGTCAGAGGCAACCAACAAAGGGGTATCAGCCAATAATTGCAAATGATTTGTAAAAGCAGCTTGATTATAAATATCGCCTTCAAAAAATACCACACCACCTACTTTTAAATCTTTTACTAAATACTCAAGTCTTTCTTTCCCTTTCAAATCACGTTTAAACATATTACTGTTTGCATCGGGAAAAATTAATTGAGCACACTTTTCTTCTAAAGACATCTCTTTTAAGGTTGATTCAACCCATTCGATATCAGAAGAACTAAGATTAAAAACCTTTGAGTATTTAAATTTCGGGCTTTTCGTTTCCATTGTTGTTTGAAATCCGCTAAATGATAAAATCACAACTATCAATAAACATAAGATACAATTTTTTAACATTATTTTTTCTTTCCAAATTCGGGATTAACTTTAATCCAAAATACAATTGCAATTGAAGGTACCGAAGCAATTAACACCCACAAAAAGAAATGTTGATATCCTATCAATTCTTGTAACCAACCACTTAGCATTCCAGGTATCATCATACCAAGAGCCATAAAACCTGTTGTAATAGCGTAGTGGGCTGTTTTATGTTCACCATCACTTACATAAATCATATAAAGCATATAAGCAGTAAAGCCAAAACCATAACCAAATTGTTCAATTGAAACACAAAGAGCAATAATAAAGAAATTATCAGGAACAGCATATGACAAATAAACATAAGCCAAATGAGGAATATTCATAATTAATGCCATTGGCAGTATCCAATATTTTAATCCTTTTTTAGATGCAACAATTCCACCTAATAAACCACCAATTGTTAAAGCCAATATGCCAAATGTTCCATAAATCAAACCAACATGACCAGTAGTTAATCCAAGCCCGCCGGCTTCGCGAGAATCTAATAAAAATGGAGAAGCTAATTTTACAATTTGCGATTCACCTAATCTATAAATTAAAAGGAATAATAAAATTAAACCAATCTGTTTTTTCTTAAAGAATAAAACAAAAGTTTTAAAAAATTCACCCATAACACTTCCTTCTCCTCTTTTTGCAGGAACATCGGAAGCAGGAACCGGAAGTGCAAATTTGTGGTAAGCAAAAAACAACACAAACATAACAGCTAATACACTAAAGGTAATAACCCATGCAAGCCTAATATTGCCCGAACTAAACTCAAAACCAGCTTCAGTTTGATATGTTAATTTGGGATCTAATTGAATAAGTGCATAAGCTGTTTTATCCCAGTTATTTTGGTTAAAAACAAACCGCGTACCTTCAATTAATTCAATACTTTTATCTCCACTTACTCTACTTAGGTTTACAACAATATCTTCATTACTCTCAGGTTTCTTTGACAAGTGAAAATAGATAACTCCAACATTACCAACCAAATTTTTATTAGCAACTACCTTTATTTCAGCTCCAAAATATTTGCGAATTACATGTTCAAGAGGGGCAACAATGTATTTACTCCAAGCAGATGAACTTTCTTCAGCTTTTACTTGAGCAGTTTCGACTTTATAAAAGCCCGATTCAGTATTATGATTAATTATTTTGGTTTTAATTGAATCAAATTCAGCTACATCAATTTTTGAAGTACTCACTTGTACGTTTGTTTGCGATACAAGCAATCTTAATTCCCCATCAACAGGTGATATTTTAACCGAATCCATATTAATTGCTTGAACAATTTGAGTGTTTGGTTTAGAAGAAACGGTAACAACATCAGCAGGTAAACCGGTTGATACTTCAAAATATCCGGCTAAAATAATCAATAAACCTTGTCCGGTAATCATAGCAAAACGATAAAATGTACTTCTTATGCCAACAAAAAAAGCTTGTTGACTTTCATCAAGCCCCAACATATAAAACCCGTCGGCGGCAATATCGTGAGTAGCCGAACTGAAAGCAAGCAGCCAGAAAAATGCCAGCGTGTATTGAAAAAATGGACCCGTAGGAATAGTTAGTGCAACTCCGGCTAATCCGGCTCCAACAATTAACTGCATTGTAACTATCCAAAATCTTTTTGTTTTTAATAAATCAACTATTGGACTCCATAAAGGTTTTATTACCCAAGGGAGATATAACCAGCTTGTATATAAAGCAATATCAGTATTAGAAAGACCTAATCTTTTATACATTATAACTGATACGGTCATCACCACAACATAAGGAATACCTTCTGCATAATATAAGGAAGGAACCCACCACCATGGACTTCTTGTTTTAGCAACTTTTTCTTCAGACATGTATTTTTCCTAATTACTTAATTAATATTCTATTTCATATTTTTTGCCATAACAACTGCACCAATGGCTGGTTCATAGATAGGCAAAATTATTTCTACATTTTTCAAATCTTTAACTTTTGATTCAAACATCTTTGCATATAAATTGTCTGTTGTAATTGTTCCTCCAACTAAACTTAACTGCATAACATTTTCTTGTAATTTACAATGCATACTTTTAACATGCAAAACAAGTTCGTCCGATTCTGATTCAAGAATACTTTTACAAATTTCATCTCCTTCAGAAGCTGCTTGAATTACAAACGGAGTAATTGAAGCTATATCAAAATTGTTTTTGTAAATTTCTGTTATCAACTCAGAAGTATCTGTAATATTAAAATTATCGGCAACCAATTTTTGTAAAGAAGTTTCCGTCCCCCTGCCATCAAAGCATTTTGATAAAGCTATTAATCCTTTTTTGCCAATTGAGTAACCACTCCCTTCGTCTCCAATAAATCTACCAAATCCTCCAACACGATGAATAGTTTCTTCCTTGTCTTTACCAAACATAATGGAACCGGTTCCGGCAATTAAGATTGAACCGGGTTTACCAGCAAATGCTCCTTCAAGGGCTATACGTGCATCGCTTTCAACTCGTAATTTATTTAGATTAATTCCTTCAATTTTTAATTTTTCAATTATTCCGTTTTCTAAAGTTTCAGCATCAGTTCTTCTACCTGCACCCGTAGTTCCAATAACAAAACCTTGTATATCCGAATAATTAATTTTTAATTCAGACACAGCATCTTTAATTAACCCAACAACCATATCAGCAACTTTTTCAACACCTTGAATCAAAAAGTTTGATGGACCTCCCTTAGATTCATATAATACATCGAAGTTTTCATTGGTTACAACACATTTAGTTTTTGTGCCGCCACCATCCATTCCTATAAAATACATCATACATTTACCATATATTTTTTAAACAAATTTTAAAATATAAAAAAAGTAAATGATATAAAAGTTATAAAGTATCCCTTTATCTTTTTATTGTTCTTTTACATTTAATAATGTATATTAATAATGAAAAATTAGTTGATTTAAGTGTATAACATCTTTAATACTCTAAGTCATATTCGTTAACTGAGTTCTATTAATTTTACAAAATAATTATGACATATATTTCTTTATTGTTTGCTTTTGGCTTATTTATAGCCGTGGTTTATATTCTATATAATAGAAGAACTAAAGAACTACCGGAAAATATCCGGGAAAAATTAAGTGACAATTCTAATTCTGAACTGCTCTTGCAAATCACTGATTACAAAAATCAAATTAATGATTTATTAAGTTCTTTAAGAGAACTAAAAGGACATTCTAATGAGTTAAAACGTATTAATGAAAGTCTTGAAGCAGAAATTTCTTTCTTAAATGAAAAACAAAAGAAATTAGAAGAAATAGGTAAGAAAAAAGAAGAGTTTTTTGCAATTTATGTCCACGATTTAAAAAATCCGGCAAGTACTATTCAAAGTCTAATTGAACTTTTAAACTCCTATGAACTTTCTTTTAATGAACAAAAAGAAATTCATAATGCATTATTTTCACTTTCTAAAAGAATAATTCATTTAACCAATGAAATTTGCAAGGTTGTAGTGGAAAATGAAATAAGTTTAAATTTAGTCTTAAAAGATTCAAAAATTCAAGATATATTAAAAAAAGTATACCTGCGAAATATATATAAAGCTCGAAAAAAAGATATTGGAATTTTTCTAAGTATTCCTGAAAACATTCCGGATGTTACGCTTGATCCTGATAAAATTGAAGATGTAATTGAAAACTTAATTGACAATTCTATTAAATTTTCCAATCAAAAATCATCAGTTTACATACGGCTTGAAAATGATGATAGCTTTGTTAGAATGATTATTAAAGATGAAGGGCAAGGCTTTAATAAAGACGATATGACGAATATTTTTCAAAAAGGTGCTACTCTTTCAGCAAAGCCAACAGGAAACGAAACTTCAAGCGGTTTAGGATTATGGATTGTTAAAAAGATAATTGAAGAGCATAAAGGGAATATTAAAGTTGAAAGCGAGCCTAATGAAGGAACTACATTTATTGTTGAATTGCCTATTTAATAAAGCTCAATTAAATTATTAACATAATATTGTTTTGTTTTATTAACAAAGAAATCACTATACAAATATTTTTAGTGCTTTAAAACTAAACAACTCTCCCCTTTTCAGAAGAGAGTTGTAAATGGTAATTACAAATATATTATAAACTAAAAATCGTCCATATCCACATTCATCATTTCTTTTTTGCGTTCTTTAATATTACCAATGTTTAATTTATAGGTAAGCCCCAAATAATAAGTTCGGGAATTATTAGCTCTTGTGCTTTCAGTAACAAAGTTATAACCGGTAACAGTTGAACTAAAATTTCTTGTAGCAAAAAGGTCTGAAACTTTAAATAATACTGATAACTTTCCATCTAAAAATTCTTTTTTTAATGCTATATCTGCAAAGTATATTGCATCCATTTTGGTCTGCGAATTAACGGAGGAACCACCCCAACCGGAACGTACCGCAACAGAAGGTGAGGAATAGTTAAGCATTAGCTGCATTTGAACATCCCACATTAAATTGAAGTTGTTATTAAGTTTGGCTGTCCAACTATAATTATCGTAAGTAGAAACATCGGCACCATTATTTTCAAATTGATATTTATAAACCGAAACGTTTGCATTTATTTTCCACCAACTTAATAAATTTTGCATTGCTATAAATTCCATACCATAAGAGTAGCTTTTAGCAATATTTTCATAGCTCGTTCTGGTTATCCCATCATCTCCTAAAATACTTGTTGATGTTATAACATCATTTGTTTGTTTTCCAAACACGCTTGCAGTATACGAAGCTTTTCCAATATATAGCCCATAACTTAATTCAACAGAGTTTATATATTGTGGTTTTAAATAAGGATTGCCATAAGAAATATTCAAAGAATCTGTATAGTCAACATAAGGATTCAATTGACGATGTGAAGGACGATCAACTCTTCTGCTATAACTTAAATTCAACTCATTAGACTGATTTATTTGATAAGATAAGTGAATAGATGGATAAAGACTGAAATAATCGTTTTTGTATGAAATACCGGTTAATTCACTTGTAGCGTCTGTATAGGCTTTTTCTGCTCTTAATCCTGCTTGGTAACTAACACCTAAGATTTGGTCTGTATATGTAGCATAAACAGCATGTGTTTGTAATTCATAATCAAAATAATTTCTTTTCAACATATCTTCAACTAATCCATTAACTGTATTTGTATAATAGTTGAAGTGCATTATTGGGTTTTCAATATTGCTTGCAAAACCAACTTCTAATTTAGATGTTTTACTTATGGGATGAATGTAATTACCTTCAATTTCCCATTCCTTATTTTTGTTATTAGAAATTGATTTGTTTTGTTTTTCAGTTAAAACTCCACCTATGTTATTATCTTGAATAAAAAATGAATTAGCATTCATTTTATTATCTGAATAAGAAACATCAAGGGTTAACTCTCTATATTTTTCATCAAAAGTTTTTTTATACCCAAAACTGTAATTATAAGAAGTCATATCCCTATCAGAATTAGAATTTCTATCGAAACCACTTAATGAAGTTAAAGTATTATCATATTGATTGTTATAAAGGTCACTTACCGAATTTCCACCAAAGTTCCTTACTCTAAAACCCAAGGATAAAGTATTAAAATCATTCAAATAATAGTCTATTCCAGTATTGATGCTTTTACCAAGTCTTGTGCTTGTACCCAATTGGTTTTGTTCTAATAGTGAACCTGTATCGCTTAAACGTTCGGAAGAATTTACATCTTCATTATAACCGGAACGACCATTAATATTGGCAAATAAATTTATTCCATTAACTCGATAATTCAAACTAAGCGAGCCATCATATTTATCTTTTGTTCCAACATTAGTAGTGAGAACACCATTAAAACCAGTATCAACGTTTTTCTTAAGAATAATATTAATAATGCCACCGGTGCCTGAAGGGTCATATTTTGCTGAAGGGTTAGTTACAATTTCAACACTTTCTATTGTACTTGCCGGAATTTGGGCTAATGCATCTTCAGGACTTAAAGCAGCCATTCCATTTGGCTTTCCATCAATTAATAAAGTTAAATTACTGTTTCCTCTCAAAGTAACAGTACCATCAGCATCAACATTAACCGAAGGAACGTTTTGCAAAATATCTAATGCTGAACCTCCTGCTGCAGTAAGCATTTTATCTACATTAACAACTTTTTTTTCAATATTATAAGAATAAATATTTTTTTCTGCTGTAACATTAACTTGGTTAAGACTTATTGATTTAGCTTTTAAAGTAATATTTCCCAAATTAATTAGCTTGTTATTCTTGTCAACAACAACATTTTTTGCAATAAATGTTTCATAACCCATAAACGAAGCATTACAAAAATATTGCCCCGGTTTAATATTATCTATTTCAAAATAACCATTTTTTGAACTAATAGAACCTGTAATAAGAGAAGAATCTTTTGCCGAAAAAACAGCAATATTTCCATATTCAATCGGTTTGTTAGTCAATTCATCAAATAAATAACCATAAATTTTTCCTGAACTACTTGTTAAATTTGAAGACTTTTGAGACTGCCCAAAAGCAATTGTTGTAAGAAACAAGAGCATAAGAATAATATTTTTCATCATATTTCCTAATATATTAATAACATGTTGTGTTATAAGCAATTTTCATACCAATAGGATAACAAAAAAAAGTCACTAAAAATGGTATTAAATTGAGTAATTATTTTTGATGCAAAACCAGAATTGTATACAACTCGCCCACATTGTCGTACAGCATATACTAATTTGTCGAAAAAAGTTTTACGAAAATATAATTCTAAAAGTGGTGCCAACCCCTTTTTCACTTTCAACTTCAATATCTGCATTATTTAATTCGCAATACTTTTTAACAAGAGCCAGCCCCAGACCATTCCCCTCAAATTTTCTGGTATAGCCTTGTTCCTCTTGTGAAAAAGTTTGGAATAACATTGGAAGATATTCACTTGAAATACCAATACCGGTATCTTGAACTTCAACTATTAAACGATTTTCACGTGTTCGGTAAATATTAATATTAATACTTCCACTTTGAGTGTATTTTATTGCATTATCAACTAAATTATTAATAATTTGTCCTACCGTATATTCATCTGCCCAAACAAATAAGTTGTCTGTATTGATATTAATACAAAACTCCAATCCCTTTTCAGCAGCAATAAACTGATATTCGTTTCTAACGGGATCTAACAATTCTTTAGTTATGTCAAAATACTTAGACACATAATCATAAATTCCGGCAGTTACTTCAGACATGTTAAGAATTAAATCGATAGTTCTAATAATTCTTCTTCCTGCATTAGCCATAGAAACAAAACTTGCTTTCAAATCTTCATCAACAGAATCTTCAAGTTCATCTCGTAATAAAGACGAAAAACTGAGCAGTGTATTTACCGGTGTTCTAATTTCATGAGACATTTGAGCTAAAAATTCAGATTTTAATTTATCGGATTTTTCAGCCTGCTCTTTTGCTAAAACCAACCTTTCTTCATCAAACTTTCTCTGAGTGATATCAAAAATTACACCTTCAAGCATTATTTCTTCAGTATTAGGATTTTGATCCAACGCAGCACCAAATTCTTCAAGCCATACATAACTACCATCTTTAGTTTTCATACGAAACTCAAAGTGATACGGCTTTTTATCCTTAATGGCTTCATCAACTGTATTAAAAATCATTTGAACATCATCTGGGTGGTATAAATCGACAAAACTTAATTTTTCGGTTAAAAATAAGCTTTGTGAATAACCGGTAATACTCTTTATCTTTTCATTCAAATATAGCATGGTATATTGAGAATCGTTCTTACATAAGTAAATAATGGCGGGTATATTATCTGCAAGCATTCTAAACTTTTGTTCACTTTCGTATATAAGATATTGAGTCTTTTTCTTTTCGATTGCTATTGCCAGATGATTAGAAACAAATTCCAAAATTTCTTGTTCGCTTTTATTGTAACTAACATCTTTACTATATGTCTGAACAACCATTGCCCCAATAGGTTTAAAGTTTTCTGCAAACAAAGGAACTCCAAGCCAAAATTCCGGAATAGTTCCTATAAGATCTATAATTCCTTCTTTTCCTAAATCATTGATTTTGGATTTTGTCAGCAATAGTGATTTTTTTTGCAATATCAAGTATTCAGTAATACCTTTTCCAAATTTTTGAGCCTCAAATTCTTGTAGATGCGAATCTGTATCATACTCATCAATAAAATAAGGATACTCAATTGTTTGTTTTTCATCATCATAAATAGCAATATAAAAATTTTTAGCATTCATTAGCTGACTAATAGTATCATGTATAATTGAGTAAAATTCTTTTATATCTTTAGTACCATTAACTGCTTCACCTATTTTATAAAGTGTTTCAATCTTTTTATTTCTTAGTTCAAGATTTTTATTAGTCTTAAGCCCGTACCTAAATCTTTGAAAAGCTATTATACCTGTTAATAAAAAAACAGACACAACTAAAATTAAAATATTTCTTATAGATCTCTGTTGTTCTAATTCAAGTGTTTTTATTTTATTGGCTTGCTTTTCAGTTTCATATTGCATTTGAATATTAACTAAATGCTTATTTTGTTCTGAATTAAAAAGCTTATTATGAACATTTGTATAAAGTAATGAATATTTATAAGCATTAACAAAATCATTATTTTTGGCAAAAATCTGACTTAATAATTGATAAGCATCCACTAACTGGGGTTTCATATCCATTTTTTCAGCTATTGCAACCGATTTTGTTAAAACATATTTTGCATTATCAACATCGTTATTCATATAATATTCATTTGCTAAAGCGTTTAATATCTTTGAAGTTCCTTGAATATTCCCAATACTTTCCAATAATTTTAACGAGGTTTGAAAAAACTCTATTGCTAACACATGATTCCCCAATGCAGAGTAGACCTGCCCCATTCCTTGGTAAGTTAATGATAAAACTTCATTATTATTCATTTGCTTAACAAGAAGAAATGCTTTTTCGTGGTATTCTAATGATTTATTATAATTCTTTTGTAACCGATATATACCACCAATATTATTTAAAGTTAAACCAATTGCTACTTTATTTCCCAATTCGTTCTTTATGCTTAAAGACTTAAAATAATATTCTAATGCCTTATCATAATTTTTTGCTTCCTGATAAACTAATGCTAAGTTATTATAAGATGCGGCAATTGACCTTTTATCATTTGCTTTTTCTCTAATTTTAAGTGACTTTAAATGATAAGATAAAGCAACATCATAATTTCCAATAAACGTATGAATAACTCCTAAAACATTATTTAAAGTACCTTCAAATTGCTGGTTTGGATTTTGTTTTAGAAGCTCAAAAATTTTTGGTGCATGCTTAATACTTACCAAAGGATTTATATTACGATATTCCCATATATACTCAATATATGCATTTATCTGTTCATCACCCTTACTGTTTTGCACAACAACGTAAAGACTATCAATTATATTAACAATCTTATTTTGTGAAAAGATTTCAAAAGGAAGAAATAAAAGAAGAATAGATGTCAAAAGTCTTATCATATAATTCACAATTATTTAACATATAGCAATATTGCAACATGTAAAAAATACCAATAAAATCAAAACAGATATTTTAAAAATTTGAATTTATAATGATGCTTTCTATTCTAATTGGTAATGAAAAGGATAATAATTGAGGAAATCAAAATTACAATAGCAAACAAAGCAAATAATTGCTTTGTATTTTTATTCTTTTTATATTTTTTGTACCCTTCGTCAATCTCGGGAGTATAATCTCCTGACTTAATATTCCATTTATAATATTTTTTGTTTAGATCTAAATCAGACATAATTTTCCAAAATTAATAAATGAAATTTACAAAAAATCTTAACAAGTTGCGTGATTTATATCACAATTTTTTAAAATTTAAATTCCGCTATAATTTTATTAACATCGTCTAAAGAAATACCTTTTCCCAAGCTTTGATTATTCTGCGAAACAGCAGGTTTAACGTCAGATTCAGATTCTTTTGAATAAGTAGGGTTTCCAGCTCTTGCACGCAATCTATCTTCAATTTGCTGCATAAAAGATGAACTTGTAGGGTTTTGATTTGAATTTTTAGAAGTTCCTAATGATGAAACGGAAGAACCTGAATTGATAGTTTTAACTTCAAAAGCCAAAGTTTTAATATTCATTAAATGACCCGCGTTAACATTTTCAGAAACAATCGAACCTCCCCAAGTACCACATCCGAGAGTTAATGACGGCATTAATCCTGTTGAATAACCAACTGCCCCCAAAGAACTTGGAGTATTGCACAAAATTCTAAAAGCCGGTTTTTCTAATGCAAACTTCATTATTACATCGTTATCGTTTGAGTGAATAACCATTGTATGCCCAACACCACCATAATTTAATAAATCGATACATTTATGACAGCCATCAAGCCATCCATCAGCAACATAAAAAGCTAAAATTGGAGATAACTTTTCGGCAGATAAAAGCTCTTCCTTTCCAACTTTGGAACATTCGGCAACAAGTATTTGAGTATCATCGGGAACTTTAAACCCTGAAAACTGGGCTATCCAAGAAGCGGATTTTCCAACTATTTCAGCATTAAGTTTTCCCCCTTTCATTACATACTGCTCTAATTTTTTCTTTTCTTCCAATGATACAAAATAACAGCCTCTTTTTTTAGCTTCTTCAAACACTTTATCTTTAATTGGTCTATCAACAATTATTGCCTGTTCAGATGAACACAATGTACCATTATCAAATGTCTTACCCGTAACAATATCAGCAACAGCCTTTGTTATATTTGCAGTTCTTTCAATAAATGCTGGTACATTACCGGCTCCAACTCCATAAGCAGGTTTTCCACTACTGTAAGCAGCTTTAACCATTGCATTGCTGCCTGTAGCCAAAATAACAGCAATGTTAGGATCCTTCATTAACGAATCAGTACCTTCTAACGTTGGAATTGTCATACACTGAATTAATCCTTCAGGTGCCCCAGCTTTAATTGCGGCTTCCCTTAAAACTTTAATAGCTTCTAATGTACAATTAACTGCTTTGGGATGAGGGCTGGCAACGACACCATTTCTACTTTTTAATGAACTGATAACTTTAAACATTAATGTAGAGGTAGGGTTTGTAGAAGGAATTAAAGCAGCAACAACACCCATTGGTTCGGCTATTTTAACAATTTTTCCATTCTGTTGAACATCAATTACACCAACAGTTTTAAGATTTTTTATCGATTCCCATACTTCTTTGGTAGCAAAAAGATTTTTAGTGATTTTATCTTCAATTTTTCCAAAACCCGTTTCTTCAACTGCCATTTTTGCTAATCGTTCTGCCTCGTTTGAACCGGCATCAACCATTGCCTTTACTATTTTATCAACTTGGCTTTGATTAAAATGTTTATATTCTAACTGTGCTTCTTTTGCTTTTTGACATAATACTCGAACTTCTTGGGTAGATAATAAATCTTTATCGATGTTCATTTTTTCCTCAATAATTTAACTGTTCAATATAAACAAGTTAAATAAAAACTTCAAATAAAAACATTCTGATTCTTAAATTTATAGATGTACAAGTTCTTCAAAAAAGACTTTGTTTATTTCATCGGCTGCATTATCGTAGGCTTTACTAAGATTGGCTAAAATACGCGATAACATCATTTTGGTTGTGGTTTTGTCACTAATAATTGCCATAAACGGCTCGTAAGAGTCATGGGCAATATATCTTAATTCTTTTTCAAATATAAGTCGTCCTCTATTAAAACAATCAACTAAAACAAATCTATCATAAATAAATGCTTTAGCCAAATAGTGACCGGGGAATCTACAACCTTCAACCCTAAATTCAAGTTCTTTAGCAACCAAAATATACAATATAGTTAATGTTAATGGTAACCCATAACTATTATCTAATGTGTAAATTATATTACTATTCATTGGGTTATAATAATCAGTTTTTGCCCCTTTGAAATCCTTATCAACAAAAAGAAAAGTAGCAAGTTCCAAAACCGACCCATATGGATAAGCTGAATTAAATTCAAATGCTAAATTTTTAATCCTTTCATGAAGGTTAAAATTGTAATCAATGCCATATTGAAATTTAGTAACTAATTCCAATCCTCTTTCAAGTAATAAAAATTCGTTATCAATACTAATCGATTTTATCCATTGTTCTTTAAACCAACTTCTACGATTTTCAAGAATTATTGGTTTTAATAGAGGATTTTTTTCAAAGTCAAAACTTTCAGAAACAATTTTCAGGTCATGCTCCAAACACGTACCATAGCTCTTAAGCTCGCTAACAATTTGTTCTTTTATTTCCTCATTTTCATCATCAATTAGCTCTAACAAGTATGGCAGCTTTGAAATATCAACCTTGCTCATCCTATTACCTCATACTATTAAAACAAAAGTTCTCTTTCCGCAATAAGCAGGAAAGAGAACTTAGTAAAATTATTTATTTGAACCAACTATATTTACTTCAATTTCAATATCATCGGCAACCTTTGCACCAATAACTTTACTTTCTATTCCAAAATCAGAAAGTTTTATGTTAAATTTCCCTCTAACGTTTAACAAGTCACCTTCGGCACGTGTTTTTGTTTTTTCGCTTGCATCAAGGTATATTAATGTAAAATCGGATGTTACACTTTTAGTTTTTCCTTTAAGGAAAAAATCACCGGTAACATTAAGAACCAATTTATTCCCCTCGCTTTTCACAATTTTATTAACTTTTTTAATATCAAACGAAATTTCAGAAAATTTCTTTGCATCTAACCAAGCCTCACCTTGTAAGTGTTCATCTCGTAAACTTATTCCGGTTTTTATACTTTCTGTTGTAATAGAAATTTTGCCCGTCAAAGTAGATTCAATATTATCAACAGAAAACAATACTTTCCCTTTTATATTATTCGATGTGCCTGTTATATCTTCAAGTAATGTTCTACTAAAAAAAGTAGCTTGATTTCTACCACCTTTATCTTCAAAATTAAAAGTTTGGTCCCCTTTAGCACTTACTTTAAAACCTTGTGCTGATAATGATATTGCTGTAAATAGAACAAATAACGCTATTAAGAATCTATTCATTTTGTTACTCCTTATTTTAAGTTAATAATTAATTATGCTTTGTTTCGATTTTTAAACACAAAATATAAAACTCCACCAACAAGCAGACTTAAACCTGCAATCAATAGAGATAAATCTAATCCCCATACAAATTGTTCTTCCCAAACCTTGTATGTTGTGTCAAAAAGTTCATCTTTTTTATCAATAAGGACTTTTGTCTGTGTAAAAGTATTAAACCCAAAGTAAGCCCAAGCTAAAAAAGCAGCAAATGCTAAGCTAACAGTAACCTGAACTGAAATTTTTTGTTTTGAATTCATTTTTCTCTCAAATAGATTATAAAGTTATAACAAATTAAGTAAAACTATTGTTCAAAATCTATAATTTGAAAATTGCTTATTTACATTAAAAAACTTAACTTAACTCATTACTTTATTTTAAAAATTGAAAAGGAGATTTTTATGAAATTAGCACCATTCAAGAATGAACCGATTACCGATTTTTCAAAACCGGCAAACTATGATAAGCAAAAAAAAGCGATAGCAAAAGTTGAAAAAGAATTTGGTAAGACTTACAATTTGATGGTTGGTGGTAAAGCATTAAAGACCGATTCAAAAATAACAAGTTTAAATCCTTCTAATACTAATGAAGTTATTGGTTATTTTTACAAGTCAACAAAAGAAATAGCAGATAAAGCTGTTGTTGAAGCATCTAAAAAATTTGAGACATGGAAAAAGTCAAAACCTGAAGAAAGAGCAAAAATTTTGCTTAAAGCATCAGAAATTATTAAGAAACGCAGATTTGAAGTAAATGCTTGGATGATATCAGAAGCAGGCAAAAATTATGTTGAAGCTGATGCAGATACTGCAGAAGCAATTGATTTTTTGGAATTTTATGCTCGCGAAATATTAAGATATAGTGCAAAGCAACCTATTACTAAAGTTGCAGGTGAACAAAACGAACTAACATATATTCCTTTAGGTGTTTTTGCTGTTATTCCACCTTGGAATTTCCCTTTTGCAATATTAGTAGGTATGACATCTGCTGCAATTGTATGCGGAAATACAGTAGTACTAAAACCTTCAAGCGATACACCAATGATGGGCTGGCTATTCTATAAAATTATGGAAGAAGCTGGTTTACCTAAAGGCGTATTAAACTTTGTACCCGGAAGTGGTGCTGAAGTCGGCGACGTAATAACAGGACATAAATTAACAAGAGGTATTGCATTTACAGGTTCAGTTGCTGTTGGCTGCCACATAAATGAATTAGCTGCAAAAGTTCAAGAAGGACAAATTTGGCTGAAACGTGTTATTGCAGAAATGGGTGGAAAAGATTCAATAATTGTTGATAGCGAAGCAGATGTTGACGATGCTGTTAATGGAGTAATTGCATCAGCATTTGGTTTCCAAGGTCAAAAATGTTCCGCTTGTTCTCGTGCTATTGTTGATCAAAAAGTATACAAAGAATTTGTTGAGAAACTCAAAGTAGGTGTTGATAAACTTCAAATTGGACCTGCAAAAGATGATATTAAGGTTGGTCCTGTTGCAAGTGCTAACGCTGAAAAATCAATCCTTAAATATATTGAAATCGGTAAAAAAGAAGGAAAACTTCTAAATGGTGGAAATAAAGCCGAAGGACCTGGTTATTATATTCAACCAACAGTATTTGTTGATGTAAAACCGGGAGCACAAATTTCGCAAGAAGAAATTTTTGGTCCTGTATTAGCAGTAATTAAAGCAAAAGATTTTGATAATGCTTTAAAGATTGGTAACAACACAATATATGGTTTAACAGGGGCTGTTTATTCAAAAAATGAAGCTAAGCTTGAAAAAGCAAGAGAAGAATTTTTTGTTGGAAATTTATACTTAAACCGTAAATGTACGGGAGCTTTAGTCGGTGGACATCCTTTTGGAGGATTTAATATGTCCGGAACTGATAGTAAAGCTGGCGGAAGAGATTATTTATTATTATTTTTACAAGCTAAATTAGTTAGTAAAAAGATTCTTAAGAAAAAATAAAAGGTTACAATGAAGATTCATGAGTATCAGGCAAAAGAAATATTAAAAAAATATAATGTTTCTGTGCCAGTTGGTAAAGTAGCTTTTACACCGGATGAAGCTGTAAAAGTTGCTGAAGAAGTAGTTGGCGGAAATATCTGGGTTGTTAAAGCTCAAATTCACGCCGGCGGTAGAGGTAAAGGTGGTGGTGTTAAAATTGCTAAATCTTTGGATGAAGTACGCCAATTAGCAAATAGTATTTTAGGAATGACTTTAGTTACACACCAAACCGGACCTGAAGGTAAAGTTGTTAAACGTTTATTAATTGAACAAGGTGTTAATATTGAAAAAGAGTTATATGTAGGTATTACATTAGACCGTGCTCAAGCAAAAAACGTTGTGATGGTTTCTACTGAAGGCGGTATGGAAATTGAGAAAGTTGCTGCTGAACATCCTGAATTAATACTAAAAGCTACTGTTGAACCATCTGTTGGTTTACAAGCTTATCAAGCACGCGAATTAGCTTTTGGTTTAGGTTTATCTGGCGTTCAATTTAAAAATGCTGTTAGCTTTTTACAAAAATTATACAATGCATATGTATCATCTGATGCTTCAATTGCGGAAATTAATCCATTGGTTGTTACAAAAGAAGGTAACGTAATGGCTCTTGACGCAAAAATGAACTTTGATGATAATGCTTTATATAGACATCCCGATATTTTAGCTTTACGCGATTTAGATGAAGAAGATCCTTTAGAAATTGAAGCCGGAAAATATAATTTAAATTATATTAAACTTGATGGTAACGTTGGCTGCATGGTTAACGGTGCCGGCTTAGCAATGGCTACTATGGATATTATTAAATTAGCCGGTGGCGAACCAGCTAACTTCCTTGATGTTGGTGGTGGAGCTAATAAAGAAACTGTTGCAAACGGTTTTAAAATTATCTTAAAAGACCCTAATGTAAAAGCTATTTTAATTAACATCTTTGGCGGTATTGTTAGATGCGATAGAGTTGCTCAAGGTGTTATTGATGCTGTTAAAGAAGTTAATGTTGAAGTTCCTGTTGTTGTTAGACTTGAAGGAACCAATGCTATTGAAGCCGGTCAATTATTGGCTGAAAGCGGTATGAACTTTGAAGTTGCTAAAACTTTGCAAGAAGCGGCAACTAAAGTTACTGCTGTATTAAAAAAATAAAAGTATAATTTTTAATTATTCAATTATAATTATTAACTATTACAAAAAACGTTGAGCTAAATAGCTCAACGTTTTTATTTTAAAGTTATAAAAAAATGGCTCCCTAAAATTAAGGAACCATTTAATTAGAATACTTCGTATTTATTAAATGAAAAGTCTTAAATTAAACTTCCCAAGTTTTTGCATCATAAAGCAATGATTTTAAGTCCCCTTCACCGCGTTTTTGCTTAACAGCATCAACTTGGTTAGAAACTTCTTCATCATATGTAGGTTTAGTAATTTGACGATAAATACCAATAGGAGTTGGCATTCCGGCATGGTCATTCAAATGAGCTAAAATAAATGCTCTGATTGGATTTTTATCAAACTCATCATGAACTAATGCATCATTAATAGAGTGAACTCCATCGTTCAAATCAATAATTTTTGGAGAAAAACCATCTAACATAATAGCTTTGTCTTTATTTTTTCCAAAAACCATAGGTTTACCATGTTCAAGAACTAATACTGTATCTGCTTTATGTTCTTTATCAGTAAGATTTTCAAAAGCACCATCATTAAAGATTACGCAATTTTGATAAATTTCAATAAATGCCAAACCTTTATGAGTAGAAGCTCTTTTAATCATTTCCTGCATATGTTTTACATCTCTATCTAATGTTTTGGCAACAAAGGTAGCATCAGAACCTAATGCTAAAGAAGCAGGATTAAATGGATAATCAACCGAGCCAAAAGGAGAACTTTTTGTTACTTTCCCCTTTTCAGAAGTTGGTGAATATTGTCCTTTTGTTAATCCATAAATTCTATTATTAAACATCAATACTTTTAAATCTACATTTTTTCTACAAGCATGTATAAAGTGATTTCCACCAATACTCATTAAGTCGCCATCACCTGTTGCAACCCAAACTGAAAGTTCAGGTCGAGCAACTTTTAATCCGGTAGCAATTGCAGGAGCTCTTCCGTGTATACTATGAAATCCGTAAGTTCCCATATAATAAGGGAAACGACTTGAACAACCAATACCGGCAACCCAAACAATATTTTCTTTTTTAATTCCAATATCAGGAAAAGTTCTTTGTACTTGTGCTAATACAGAATAATCTCCACAACCCGGGCACCATCTTACATCTATTCCGGAAGAAAAATCTTTTGCTGTATATTTTATTTCCGGTGTATCAATTTTTACATTATTTTCCATTTTCGCCTCCGAGAATTTCGCGAATCTTATTTTGAATATCATGAGCTTTAAATGGAAGACCTTTCATAATATTCAACTGTTCAACTTCCACAACATATTCACTGCGTATAATTTTAGATAATTGACCTAAGTTAATTTCAGGAACTAAAACATGTTTATACTTATGTAATAATTCTCCAAAATTTGAAGGGAAAGGATTCAAATGTTTTAAGTGAACTTGAGCAACTTTAACACCTTCTTCTCTAACTCTTTTAACTGCTTCGGAAATGGCACCAAATGTTCCACCCCAGCCAACAACTAAGATATCTGCATCTTCATCACCAATTACATTTAGTAAAGGAATATCTTTTTGAATTCCTTTAACTTTCTTTTCTCTTAACTTACACATTAAATCATGATTATCAGAATCATAACTTACTGCACCGGTAATATTTGCTTTTTCTAAACCACCAATTCTATGTTCTAATCCTGGAGTACCTGGTACAGCCCAAGGACGAGCTAAATTTTCATCTCTTAAATAAGGAGTAAAACCTTCTACTTCTGTTCTATAATTAACTTCAATAGGTTGTAATTCTTCAATTTCCGGTAATTTCCAAGGTTCAGCACCATTGGCAATATAACCATCAGTTAACAATAAAACAGGGGTCATATATTTTAATGCAATTCTTGATGCTTCAATAGCCATGTAAAAACAATCACTTGGCGTGCATGCTGCTAAAACCGGAATCGGTGATTCACCGTTTCTACCATAAAATGCTTGAAGTAAATCTGATTGTTCAGTTTTTGTTGGTAAACCTGTACTTGGTCCACCTCTTTGAACATCAACAATAACTAAAGGAAGTTCAGTCATTACTGCCAAACCCATTGCTTCAGTTTTTAATGCTAAGCCAGGTCCACTTGTAGTTGTTATTGCCAACGAACCACCAAAAGAGGCACCAATTGCACTTGCAATTCCGGCAATTTCATCTTCTGCTTGAACTGTTTTAACACCAAATCTTTTATATCCACTCAAATAGTGTAAAATTTCAGAAGCAGGAGTAATAGGATATGAACCTAAATATAAAGGAAGTTTAGATAATAAAGAAGCAGCAACAAAACCAATTGCAGTAGCTTCATTTCCAGCAATATTTCTATAAACACCCTTTTGTAACTTAGCAGGTTTTACTTCATAACGAGTAGTGAAAAGTTCAGTATGTTCACCATAATTATAACCTGATTTTAAAGCTATATCATTAGCTTCAGCTAATGTTGGTTTTTTGGCAAATTTTTTATTTATCCAATCTATTGTTGGTTTAACTTCTCTGTTAAACATCCAATACATTAAACCAAGTGCAAAAAAGTTTTTGCATCTTACTACTTCTTTAAGCGAAAGGTTAGTTCCTTTTAAAGCATTTGTAGTTAAAGTGGTTATTGGAACTGAATAAAGTCTATAATTAGATAGTGTTCCATTTTCAAGCGGATTTTCTTTATAACCGGCTAACTGTAAACTTTTATCATCAAATGCATCTGAATTTACAATTAGGGTAGCACCCATCTTTAAATCTTTTAAATTTACTTTTAATGCTGCAGGATTCATTGCTACTAAAACATCAGGGCTATCCCCTGGTGTGTAGCTCTCCTTTGAACTGAAATGGAGCTGAAATCCACTAACGCCGTAAGTTGTTCCGGCGGGAGCACGTATTTCAGCAGGGTAATCGGGTAAAGTACTCAAATCATTTCCAAACAAAGCCGTCGTATCGCTAAACTGAGAGCCTGTCAACTGCATGCCATCACCGGAATCTCCAGCAAATCTTACAGTTACTTCCGTTAACTCAAATATTTCTTTCTCTTGTGACATTTTACTCAACTCATTTTATTTTGATTTTGATATTGAACTACAAAAATACTAAAAAATTTCCTTTATTCAACCTTATTAAATTTATTTAGCAAGCTCCATAAATTTCAAAAATTCTTCTGCATTTACAAAACCTGTTAGCCTTTTTACCTCTTTCCCCTTACTATCTATAATCAAAACTGTCGGCATACCTAAAATATTAAACTTTTTTCGTAATTCTTCATTCTTTTCAGAATCACTTTTTGTCATATCTACTTTATAAAAAGTAAAAAATTTTGATTCATTTATTACATTTTTATCAGAAAATGTTAATTTATCTAATTCTTTGCAAGGAATACACCAATCGGCATAAAAATCTACTACCATTTTTTCGTTGTTTTGCAATGAAGATTCATATCCCTCAAGCGAAAACTTTTTCCAGTCGGGGGATACTTTTTCTGAAGGAATTAACAAGTAAACCGCAGCAGCTAAAGTTAATATTGAAACAACATACTTAACTATTCCAAAACCTTTCACATTTTTTGCAGACTTATCAAAAATTAAAATATAAATTGCTGCACCGAGCATAAAAATTGGGAGCAAGTAGGTTTTAATTGGTTCGGGTAATATTGGCATTAAAAAGTAAATTGCCATTCCAACCAATACAAATCCAAATATATGTTTAACTGCTTCCATCCATAAACCTGCACGTGGAAGATTTTTTATTTTACCGGAAAAAAGAGCTAAAATTAAGTATGGAGTACCTAATCCAACAGCTAAAAAGAAAAACATTAAAAATCCGTATATTGGGTCACCTTTAGCACCAACAACGGTAACTAAACCAAGTACAAAAGGACCAATACAAGGAGCAGCAACAATACCCATTGTAAGCCCCATAAAAAAGGCTCCAAAATAACCTGATTGAGCACCACCGGCTTTCATTACAAGTGTATCAGGAAGCTTAAATTCGTATAAGCCAAACATGCTTAAAGCCAAAGCTAAAAGAACTAACGCAATTGCAACAATTACTATTGAATTTTGTAGAAGAGCACCAAATACTGCACCACTTAATGAAGTTACAACTCCAACTATTGAATAAGTTAAAGCCATACCCAATACATAAAGAACGCCTAAAATAAATAGACGAGATGTTCTTCCCTCACTCTGTCCACCAAAATAACCAATTGTAATAGGTATTAGTGGATAAACACATGGAGTTAAATTAAGTGCCAAACCACCAAAGAATACAATAATCAAACCTATTAACAAGCCGCTTGATTCAAGCTTTTGAGTTAATGACTCTTCTTTTACTACCTCATTTGTATTTTTTTCAGTTTTACTTGCTTCAACTGATTCAGTAATAGGTTTTATATCAGATTTTTTTTCTTTAATAACAACGTTTTCAGGAACAACATAAAATGATATTTCCGATTTAATTGAATTAGGGGGCATACATGAAACATTATTGCATCCCTGATAAGTAAATTGAAAATTTAATTTATAATCCCCCACTTTGGTTTCTTTTGGAATATTTATTAATGCTGATACAACAACACTACCTTCATAAACAGATACAGGTTGGTCAGAAAAACTAAAATTTATCTCTTTTGCTTCAGGAAAAACTGTTTTATCAATTTTGAACTGCATAGAATCTATCAATTCAAGCTTTGATGCAATAAGAAATTCATCATTCGGATTATTTGAATTAATGTGCCATGTTTCTTTTATTTTTAACAAAAAATCAACTTTTAGCTGTAATCCCGCATGCAATGAATCATAATTCTGTGAAGTTTTCACTTCTACTAAATTTTCATCACCAAACTGGGCATATGAAACTACATATGTAAAAAACAAAAAGAATACTAACATTTTTTTTAACATAAAATACCTTTTGATTAATTTAATTTTCTTTTCCAACCATGGACTATGGGGAATCTTCTTCCATATCCAAATGCTTTTGTTGAAACTCTTAGAACCGGAGCCGCTTGTTTTCTTTTAAATTCATTTAAATCGATTAACCTTAATGATTTTAAAACAATTTCTTTGTTCCCCAAAGTTTCAATTATCTCGTTTGCTTCTTTATAATCTTCAAGATAAAGTTGCAATATTCTATCTAATAATTCGTAAGGCGGAAGAGAATCTTGATCTTTTTGATCTGGTCTTAACTCAGCTGAAGGAGCTTTATCAATAATTTCTTGAGGTATAACTTCTCCATCTTTATTAATGTAATTAGCCAACTGATAAACTTGAGTTTTATAAACATCACCAATAACAGCAATAGCACCACACATATCACCATACAAAGTTGCATAACCAACTGAAATTTCACTCTTATTTCCTGTGGTGCATAACAAATAATTAAACTTGTTAGATAACGCCATTAAATAAAGACCGCGTGTACGAGATTGTATATTTTCTTCAGCAATATTTTCAGAAGTACCTTCAAATACAGGTTTCAAAACTTCTAAAACCGTATCAAATACGGGCTGAATACTTAACATGTTAGATGAGATGTTCAATTTATCAATAAGTTTCACAGAATCGTCAACACTACCTTTACTGCTATATTTAGAGGGCATCATAACAACATGTACATTTTCGCTTCCTAATGCTTTTACAGCTAAATAGGCAACAATTGCTGAATCAATTCCACCACTTAAACCAACTAAAGCTTTTTTAAATCCGGTTTTAAAACTGTATTCTTTAATACCATAGATTAAAGCATCATGAATTTCTTCTTCAAAAGAACCTTCAACATCAGTAATAGTTTCGTATTTTTCATTGGTATCGAAAATAAAATAATCTTCACTAAAACGTTTACCAATTAATTTTAAATCACCATTTCCATCGAAGCACATGCTTGCTCCGTCAAAAATCAGATCAGTCTGTGCACCCGCACAACAAGTATAAATAAGTGGCAGGTTGTTTGTTTTAGTTAAAACAGATAGCATTTTTCTACGCTGCTCCCGTTTTCCATATGCATAGGGACTTGCAGAAATATTGATTAACAACTGTGCTCCCTTATCAACCAAACGTTGAACAGGATCAACTGAATAGCGACGTTTCTTCCAATAATCCGCATCATTCCAAATATCCTCGCATATCGAAATACCAAGCTTAACTCCTTTGAAATCAAAAACATACACCTCTTTAGCTGATTCAAAATATCGCACCTCGTCAAACACATCATAATTTGGGAGCAAGGTTTTTTTCTGTACAAATTGAATCTTTCCATTAAAACATAGAAGAGCGGAATTATACAATCCTGTACCAACGGCATCAAACTCTTCAGTAATTGAACCAAATATTAACCCAACTTTATTTGTTTCTTCGGCAATCTCTTCGGCAACTTTATTTAATGCTTTTCTAAATTCTTCCTTTTCAACTAAATCTTGTGGAGGGTAACCGCATAAGGATAGTTCCGGACAAATAACTAAATCAACTCCGTCTTTAATTCCTTTATAGTAATTTTCTAATATTCTTTTTTTATTCCATTCTAAATCGCCAATAATCGAATTTAATTGACATACTGATATTTTCATAAATTAACTCATTTAATAATTATTTAACTTGTAAAGTTACTCAACTTTACTTCATTTTTCAATAACATTTAATTTTGATTATATACGACCGATCGGGTTTACAGAGTTTTGCACCAACCACGTTACGAGATAAACACATTGTCGAAACTGGGATTTTTGGGATTAATGATAAAAAAAGTGACGCGTAACGAGGGCGTTGCATAATTGGGGATAGATATTCATGGCGGTCATGGTCTTACCATGACCGAATAAAATTTGTATTAAAACAGCTATATTTAAGCTATTTTTTGGTAAAAACAGTAGTGTCACGGTGAGACCGTGACACCCATGAACTTGATTTTCGACTTTTGCAACACCTACGTAACGCGTGATATGTGACAAAAGCCACGTAAAAAGATGTCCAAACAACGATTAGTTTTATTAACTTCTTATCATCTTTTTTGTCACTTGTCACTCGTCACTCGTTACTTTTTTTGAATGCAGAGCATTCACATGTCGTTAACCACACAATGATTCTATCCCCACGACTTCAGACGAAGTCGCACATTTTAAATCAGAAACTTGGTTATTATTTGTCTGAACTGGGATTTTGAGGGATTAAACAGATTTTTGGGATTAAAAACCAGTACTTATTTAAACCCAAAACGCCGTTGAAAGATTTATCTTCAACGGCTATTCAATCATTAAAAATTAAGAATTAAAAATTGAGAATTAATAGAAAACGGCTATTCAATCATTCAACCTTTAACCTTCAAAATTTAACATTATCTTTTCCCCTCGTCCCTTATTTACGCCATAACTTTTTCTAAAATGTTTTTCCACTTCTGCCATGTTGGAAAAACACTTTGCTGCAACTGTTCAAACTGCTGATTATGTTTGAAATATACTAAATGGCATAACTCGTGAACTATTACGTATTCAATGCAGCCCTTTGGAGCTTTTATTAATTCGGTATTTAGAATAATATTCCCTTTAGGCGTACAACTTCCCCATCGTTTTTCCATTTTTTGAAATATTAATTTTTTAGGAGCAACATTAAATCTTTCAAAATATTTTATCCATATTAAACAATACTCATTAAACTTTTTTTCGGCTTTTTCAGAATACCATTTGCTTACCAATTGTTTTACATCAGATTTATCTTTACAATTTACTGTTATGTAACCGCTAACTAATTTTACGGATTCTTCTTCACCCAAATTAATTCTTAAACGATATTGCCGACCCAAATATAATTGAGTTTCACCGCCAACAAATTGTTTTTCAGGCTGTTTTGGAAAATACGCCATAAAAAAGTTTTGTTGTTTTAATATCCAAGGAGCTCGTTTTCGCAATAATTTATTTACTTTAATTTCATCAGCACCAAAGGGTTGTTTTACTATTACATCCAAATCGGGAGTAACGGTAATTCCAAGCGTTTTTCTATTGGCTTCTATTAATGTGTATTCTATACTTATTGATCCAAAATTGAAGGATTTAACCATTTATTTGTATCTCCGTTTGGCAACATCAATACATTTTTCGGTAACTTCATCTATTTCATTATAGTCGGTTTTTAGTCCATATTTTTCGGATATTTCATCTACTAAATAATCAAAAATCTTTTGGTTTATTTTTTTGATAATATCACTTTTCATCTGCCAATCAACTATAAGAATACCATTTTCAAATATTAAACTTTCAATTATTTTATCTATCTCCAATGCAGCATCTACAACTATTTCTTTATTATTGCTAATGTTTTCCAATTGGTCAGTATAATATTCAACAACCAACCCATAAAACGCTTTTGCAACATCTTTGTCAGCTAATTTAGCAGGAATATCTTTATCGGTATGAGTTAAAGTATTTTCCATTATGGAAGTAACTCTTCTTAGATATTCAACTTCAGAAATCCTTTGTTCAACAAATTCTTTAATGGCATCTTTTAGCATTTGCGAAAACTTTTTATAAAAAGCAGGATCATCTTCCATATTTTCAGATATGTGTTTGGCAGTACGCGAAGCAATAGTATCGGCACGGGCAGCAGTACCAACTACTTTTTCAACTTCTTGTAAAAATTTCTCTTTATCAAAAATATTTACCAGTTCAGTTATCGGTTCAATTTTTTCGGTAGTTATATGTTTATCAATTAAAGTTTGAATCTGTTTTTCATATTTTGAGTAATCAACAACATCGGAAAACCTTCTGCTTACCGAATACCTGATTTTTTGAAAAAATGCTAAATCTATTTTATATCGTTCAATTTCTTTTTCGTCTGCTTCTTTTCTAAATTTAAGAGTAGATAAAGCTAATTTTAAGGCATGACTATAAGCCGAAAGTTTTTGATAAAACATTGTTCGTATAGCTTCATCTCTTAAATGTTCCTCATAAGCGGGTTCATCATATTTATTTTTTATTGTTTTGAATATGTCCCATAATTCAGAATGTTTTTGAGGAAGTTTTTTAATTTCATCATCAACAAAAGTAACAGCTCCGGTAAGGTCATCATAATCATATCCGTTTAGTAACGAATATTGTTCCAATGCTGTATCCAAAGCGGCAATAACGCCATAATAATCAATAATGTAACCAAATTCTTTACCCGGAAAAACTCTATTTACACGGGCAATTGCCTGCAATAATGTATGATCTTGCAAATTACGAGTTATATAAAGGACAATATTACGAGGTGCATCAAAGCCTGTTAAAAGTTTATCAACTACAATAATAATATCAGGTGCAGATTCACCCTTAAAATTATTTATAATTGTGGATTCATAAGTTTTCGGATTGCCATGTTGATCCATCATTTGTTTCCAAAAGGCTTTAATCGGTTCATCCATTTGTTTATAAGCAGTATTTTCTCCTTCTCTATCATCGGGCGGAGAAATTAAAACTTCGGAAGTTACCAAACTAATTTCATCCAAGTATTTTTTATATAATACTGCGGCGGCTTTGCTTTGGCAGACAAGCTGTCCTTTAAATCCTGTCCCCTGCCAAGTATCTCTAAAATGATAACTTATATCCCTTGCTATTTCATATACCTTATTATCTGCAATATTTAACTGGTTTTTATTACTGAATTTCTTTTTTAAATCAGCTTTTTGATAATCATTAAGGGGTTCCGAAATTTTCAAAAAATGATTATCAATTGCAGATTCGTTTACATTTTGAAATGCAAGCCTTCCTTCATATAATAAAGGAACTACCGCTTTATCATCAACCGCCATATCAACGGTATAAGCGTCAATAATTCCTCCGAATTTTGAAGCGGTGTTTTTTTCTTTTTTTAATAAAGGTGTTCCCGTAAAAGCAATAAAACAAGCATTAGGTAAAGCTTTCATCATTTCAATATTAAACTCGCCGTATTGTGTGCGATGTCCTTCATCAACCAAAACAAATATATCGGACGATGTAAATGTTTTTTTTGCCTGTTTTAAGCCCGTTTCAAATTTATTAATAATAGTTGTTATAACAGCATCGCTTGCACTTTCAATTAAACTAACTAATTCTTTACCTGTTGTGGCGTTAATAACATTTTTGCCACATTTTTTAAAATTCCCTTTAATTTGTGCATCTAAATCAACTCTATCAGTAACCAAAATTATTTTGGGATTTAGAATAGATTTATCTGAGGCAATTGCCTGAGCAAGCCAAACCATAGTTAAACTTTTGCCACTCCCTTGAGTGTGCCAAACAACGCCCCCTTGTCTTGCACCGTTTTTAAAGGTTTTTATACGCTCCATTATTTTTTTTACTGCAAAATATTGTGGATAGCGTGCAATTTTTTTTACATTTAGTTCAAATGCTATAAAGTTTTGAATAAAATCAAGTATTCTTTCGGGACGACATAAACAGTATAGATATTTATCCTGTTCCGTTGGTGTTAATGGTTCTTTTTCCAGTAAGTCAAAATAGTTTTTTACATAGCGGTATCTTTCAGCAAACAGTTCGTTTTTTTCAGATTCGGCAAGGAGTTTGTTCTTAATTTCATAAAGATAAGTGTTAAATAATTCCTCATCACTTTTCGATTGAAATTTTTCTTTCCAATAGCTCCAAAATTCTTCGGTTGTAGCATTGGTACCATATTTTACATCATTAACAGATGTAACCAGTAGAAGTTGAGAATAAACGAATAAATTTCTAATTCCGTTATCTTGCTGATTACGCAACTGTTGCGATATTGCCTGTTTAATCGGGTCTTTAATATCAGGGCGTTTACATTCAATAACCGAAACAGGTATTCCATTTATAAACAAAACTAAATCCGGGCGGTAATGATCGTTACTCCCCATACGTTTTACGTTAAATTCTTCTGTAACGTGAAAAACATTATTGTTTAAGTTTTCCCAATCAATAAATTTTATATCGTAACTTTTTTTATCCCCATTTATGGACTGAACAACCGATTTGCCAAGCATTAAAAGATTGTATGTTTTTTTACAAGCCTCAATGTAACCATTGTTAAATTGAATAGTTTTAAGGTCTCTTATGGCAAGTTCTATATTTGAAGATGAAAAATCGTAAAACTCGTTCCCATATTTAATTGAGTTAAATTTTGGTAATTGAACTCGCAATATGTTTTCGAGCAAAACGTTAGAAGTTCCGTTCCTTTCTTTTAAAGCCTCATCGGGTGAAATATACTTATATCCCAATTTAATAAGCATCTGCAATGCAGGAATTTGGCTTATATGATCTTCTTTAAAACTTGGTGTTTGCATTTATTATTTCCCTCTTTTATCAACCTCTTCATGTACAAAACCTGGAGGAACGGGTTTGAATTCTTTATTATTTAATGAATAAGGTAATCTAAGCTTTTGATAATTTCTCAGTTTCTCAATATCTAATTCATAAGTTAGAATAACATCATTATTTCCTCCCTTAACACGTAGTGGATTCATAAGATGTGTTTCTTTGGGTTCGACAATTCGAGTATCACCATAATTAGAAGTATTTGCTTGAACAAAATAACAATGCAAATCTCTAGTGGTTGATTCTGCGATGTTATTAAAATAATTCACATCCTGGTTATTTTCAATTGCAAACAAAATGTCTAATTGTGATCGAAATAATGACCTATGAACTATATCAGCTAGTTCATAACAATTATATATCGTGAACGTAAGATTTTTCCATGTTATTAAATGATACTTACTAAAGGGTAAAATAGGAATCTTAATACCTAATTTTTTAATACTTGATATTTCCAATGGTGCATAATGATTTTTCAATCGCGGTATTAGGAATGCTTCATTCCGCCCACCAAGCTTCATTGGCAATACGGCAAATGAAAAATTGAAGCAGTACTTATTAATAGTAAAATATTCTATTCCAAAGATAAAAGCTCTTTGCTTCCTACGTGCTTCCTCAACATATGTAGAAACCCATGCAAGGGGAACTGATGTTTCCGGTAGAATTAAAAGATCAAGTTTTTCTTTTTCAGCATCATTAATTAAATTGATATGACGAAGATTGATACTACTTTTAGGATTATATTTATTTTCAATTGCTGCTTCTAATTCGTCAATTTTCACCTTAATATTTGATAACCCAATTTTTAGTCTGGTGCTTTCATAATTTGAAATAAGGTTAAGTTCATGTATTAGAATTTCTGGATTCTTTTCATTTGGCATTTGTGTTACTTTTGAATCTACATTTATTTTATTTTCTATTCCATTTAATTGATAAAATAAATCCATACAAGACTCAAAATAACTTTCTCCTTCATTATTGGAATACTTGCATCCGAATAGTAGCCCATTACTATTTTCATTAAATTTACTTACTTCAGATAAAAATTTTAGCATACAAATTTCATCCAAGTTAATCCATCTAGGAATCTTATAAGAATTATCTTGTAAATAATTGTAAAAATCCAAACACTTATCCTTGCTTTCTACATTGTTTAAATAATTATAAAAATCTTTTTTTAACAAACTATTAGTTGGATTATGGTAATATTTAGAAAGAATTATCGATGTAATTGGAAGATAACTATGCCTAATCAATAATGAAGTTCGTAAAGATTTAATTACATTATTTATTTCAGCAATTTCAGATTCTTCAAATATTATTGATTTTTTTAATTTATTAGTTTTTTGCGGATCAAACGAAAACGATAAAGCTACACAAATGTTTAATACAATTTTCAAATTTTCCTGAATTTTTTTAGTATAGTTGTTCAAATCAGGACTGTTTGAAATACTATCTATAGCTTCTTTAATAATTTTATATAATTTTTTTATACTCTCAAAGTCACTTGTTAGAATAAAATAAGTAAATACTTTCTCCCATAATGAGAAATATTCGATTATACCTGATCCCTTAAAAAAGCGAAAAATTTCATCTTTTAATCTTTTATCTAATTTATCCCCTTGTAGAACAGCTAATTTAAGCCTTCTTGCTAAAAATATTGCCGCCCAAAACTTACTCCCTTTAACTTCACTTACACCACGTAATTTGTTTATTGAATCAACATACTCAATTTCGTAAGCTTTATCATCCAGAATATCTTTTAAGTCATCTTCATCTGGAAGGAACCAGAAAGCACTGCTATTTTCTCTTATCTTTGTAATAAATTTATTAAGTATTGCATGAGGCCATTTAGCATCAATGTAAAAAATTTTGATTTTGTCTTTATTAAATAGTAAATTTTTATACTTTTTATCATTTATCTTAATTATATCATCATCTAACTTCAGAAATTTTGATGATTTAAAATACTTATTATCCAACCAATTTAGTATTTTGGAATGCGTGGAATTATTATCGGTATTATATTGTGGAGTTACATTACTAAGGACAATGAAAATATCATCAACATACCTGCCATAATAAATAGGATTAAAACAAGCTTTTAAATCTTCATCAAGGTCTCTTAAATACCAGTTTGCTATGAGCCCAGATGATGGTAAGCCTATCGGAAGAATTGGGAGATATTCGTCAATATTAGTATCTATATTATAAAAGGCTCTAATTTTTTTTGTATACGCATTATAAATTTCTAATAAAATATCGGTATAGCTGAAAACCTTTTCTTGGTTTAAGTCTTTTTTTAATTCTTCAAAGTTTATTGTGCAAGAATGGAAAAAATCTTTAATATCAAATGTTACCATCAATGCATTATTTTGATTGTCAATTAAGTACTTTGCCTCTTTAATACCTCTATCACGCCATTCTTGATATTTCTTAAAGTAAGGAACAAATAAATACTTTGATTGACTAAAATTATTATTATCAGAATCAATATTAACTTGATTAGCATAACTATCAGGCGAAATAAACATGTTTAATGTAGTAACATTTTCCATAATCCATAAAACTGAAACAATATATAATTCGATTGGACCACGAAATAAAAACTTTACACTATCTACTTCTATTTTAGCGTTAGTTGTATTTGTCAAATAGTTAGGTTCATCATCTTCGATTTTTTCTTTAGTTTGCGAATTAATATTTTTAGGAAGTATAATATAATCTATTTTATTAAAAAGCTCTTTTAAATAGTCATCTGTTTTCTTTTGCTCAAAACTATCATAGAGGCTTTTTGCTAATGATAATAATTTATTGTCAAAATCCACAGCACTATCGAATTTAGCTAATTCTTCTCTAAGAAATAGATTATAATTGTCATAATAAACATCGCTTTTTAATTTTCCATAAGCAACTTTAATAGTTTTTAGAATTTCGTCATAAGAAGTAATATAAATCATAAATTCCTCATATTTCCATTTTTCCCTTTATCAGCCTGCACAAACCTTATTTGCTTTTTAAGGGGGTTATTTATTTTTTAGTTTATTTTAATCTTACTTTTCCTGTTAATAATATTTGCATTAAACCTTTTTTTTGTTCTTTTAGTGCTTCTATTTCTTTTTTTATTATTTCTATTTCTTTATCTGCTTTTTCCAATACTTCTACTATGGCGGTTTGCTCTTGAAATGTTGGAATTTCAATATGTATTTGAGCAAAATGATGGAACTTACAATTTAAAGTATCATCAACAAGCCCCTGAGAATATCTAAAGAACAATCCAATTATACTATGAAGTTTAAATAAGTAAGCAAAATATTTACCATATGCATACTTGTTAGGTATTATTACTGTATACGCTGGGCTTAAAATTCCTTCAACTTCTGAAAAAGCACATCGCCCTTGCCAAAGTCTCATTGTATTATAACCAATATCACCAGGCATTATTCTCAAATACTTTGACTTATCATCATTTGAAGTATCCTTTTTTATTGATTCACTTTGTGGGTAAATACCAATTGCCCCAAGTGATAATAGCGTTAATGAAGGAAAATTTGTTTCATTTCTTTCTGTAAATATTTTCCCCAACTTAACTTCTTTCCATTCCCCACTAAACCCTTTAAGGCGTTTTTTGCCTGTTAAAAGTTGCTGCATTAAGCCTTTTTTGTAATCTTCTTTAAGTTTAAGGAGTTGTTCCGTTTTTTCAATTGCGTTATCCCAAACGGAAAGTAGTTGGGCAATACTTTTTTGCTCTTGGAGGGGTGGAAGAGGAAATGGAGTTAAAGCTACATAATCCCAATCTGCTCTGGGCATTTTTGTTCCAGAAGTAGTATTAGCCGTTTTGATAAATTGGTTTGTTTGAACTAAGTAATACAAATAAGTATTTATCAAGTACTTTTCTTCACAATATAGCACCCAAATTTCTGAGGAACATACCCCGTCAAAATTAGCAAGCCAATATTTTCTTAAATATGGACGGAGTTTACCAAATAATATATTTCCTTTATTAAAAACATTTTTTGTACTTTTTTGTTCACCAGCATTCACAAAACCTAATAATTTCCCTGTTACCTGGCTTAAATGCTCCAACTCAATACACTTAATATTCTTGTCATCAGGTTTAGGGACGTAATGGATATTGAGTCTTGAAGCTACTTCTCCAAAATCATAGATTTTCCAATCAACAGGAATATAACCTAAAGGAGTAAGTTTATAATCAGGATTATTCTTCAACAAACTACACTCCGGCATTTTTATTTAGAATATTTTTAACCATTTTATCAAAATCACTTTCATAATTTTTATCTTGTATAACTCTAAATTTTAAGTATTCAGCTTCAGCTAAAGCAGCGGCATTATCGTGAGAGATATTTCCACCATCTTTTAATACTGAATAATCATTAAACTGCAAAAAGGCATCTAATTTAGCAATCCAATCTTTCATTTTCATAGGTATACCTTTAGCAGCTTGATTTTCAGCGTAATCTAAATACATTGTTACAACTCTGTTAAGTTTGTTTAATTCATCTTCGGACAAATAATTTTTAGCAACAGAAACATCAGATTTAAGTATTTTGCCATTTGGTGCATTTTTCCAATTAGTTAAGCCCATATTAGTGTTTGAAGAATCAGCTCTTTCGGCAATAAGTTCGGCAGCGGTTTTACCAGTTATAGCCCAATGCAGTTTATTTTGAACAGTTTTGTAAAAAGATCTTGTTAATTCGTCTTTTGGATTATAATCAATACTACATTCAGAGTAAATATCGGTAATTTTTTGATAAAATCTACGCTCGCTTGCTCTAATTTCTCTAATACGTTCAAGTAATTCATCAAAATAATCTTTGCCAATTTTTTTGCCATTTTTCAAACGTTCGTCATCAAGCACAAAACCTTTAATAACAAATTCGCGCAAAGTATTAGTTGCCCAAATTCTAAACAAAGTAGCTTCTTTGGAGTTTACACGGTAACCTACAGCAATAATAGCATCGAGGTTATAAAAAGAAACATCACGTCCAACATCTCGAGTGCCTTCTTTTTGAACTATCCGGAATTTCCGGATAGTTGAATCTGAAAGAAGTTCGCCACTACTAAATATATTTTCTAAGTGTTCGTTTATTGTTCTAACATCAACATTAAACAACTCAGCCATCTTTTTTTGAGAAAGCCAAAAAGTATCACCTTCAAAATAAACTTCTATTTTAGCTTTGTCTTCAGGAGTTGAATATAATAAAATCTCAAACGCTTCCATATTACAACCCATATTTAATTAAACAGTCTTTCATTTCTTTTCTAACTTTAGCAAGTTCTTCTTCAAGTATGTCAATTTTTTTCTGAACTTCTTTATAATCTATTTGTTCTTCTTCTTCATAAGTATCAACATAACGAGGAATGTTTAAGTTAAAATCGTTTTCTTTTACTTCATCAAAAGTTGCAACATAAGAATATTTATCTTCCACAACTCCAGTTTTTAATTTGCCGGAATTAAACTTTTGATATGTATTAACAATATGCTCAATATCTTCAGGTCTAAGTTTGTTTTGGTTTTTGCCTGCTTCAAAATTACGACTTGCATCAATAAAAAGGATGTTTGAGTTTTTTTCTTTTCCTTTATTAAAAATTAAGATAGCAGCGGGAATACCAGTACCAAAAAAGAGGTTTGCGGGGAGTCCGATTACTGCTTCAATTAAATTTTCTTCAATAGTTTTTTGTCGTATTTTTCCTTCAGAAGCACCGCGGAATAAAACGCCATGAGGAACAACAACCCCAACTTTTCCTTTACCTTCGTAAGCAATCTCTATCATGTGCGAAATAAAAGCCCAATCCCCTTTACTTTTAGGAGGAATACCACGCCAAAAACGATTATGAGGGTCGCTTTCGGCAAAATCCGCCCCCCATTTATCCAAGCTAAAAGGAGGATTAGCAACCACAGTATCAAACTTCATCAATGAATCCCCTTCTTTAAGTTTGGGGTTGCGAATAGTATCGCCCCATCTTATTTTAGCGGAATCAAATCCATGTAAAAGCATATTCATAACAGCCAAAGCCCAAGTAGAACCGTTGGCTTCCTGTCCATATAAAGCAAAATTAATACTACCGATCTCTTTAGCCGCCTTAATAAGTAGTGAACCTGATCCGCAAGTTGGATCGCAAATGCGGGCACCCGGTTTGGATTTGGTAAGTTTTGCTAAAAGTGTAGAAACTTCGCTTGGGGTGTAAAATTCGCCTGCTTTTTTACCGGCATCCGAAGCAAAGTTAGCAATTAAAAACTCGTAAGCATCACCAATAATATCGGTACCTTCCAAATGTTTTGGACTTAAATCGAGTTTAGGATCACTAAAATCTATTAGTAAGTTTTTAAGTCGAGTGTTTTTATCTTTAATATCGCCAAGATTGCTTGAGTTAAAATCGATGTTTCTAAAAATTTCAGAACCGTCTTCACCTGTAAATTTTTCGCGGTTACTATCCTGCAAACCGTTAAGTGCTTGGTTTATAAGTTCGCCAATATTTGCAGCGTTACGATTTTTATATAGATAATCGAAAGTGCAGTTTTCGGGAATAACAAATCTTTCTTTCTTTAATGATATTTCAGCACGTTCTTTATTGTTATTATATTTAGCCAAATATTCTTGATATTTTTCGCGGTGAATATCGCTAATATATTTTAGAAATAACATTGTTAAAATGTAATCTTTGTACTGGCTTGGATCAATTACGCCCCTAAAAGTATCGCAGGCTTTCCAAACAATATTATTAATTTCTCTTTGTGTAATATGGTTTTCCATAATTTTATATTTTAATTTTATTAAAAATTCGTTCTTCTAAAAATTGATTTTTTAATTGGTTAATAGCATTAACAATTAGTGTTTCTTTTTTTTGCAAAAGATCAAGCTGAATTATTCCCTTTTGTAAATTAATATCTATGGGGTTAATATCCAAATTTCCAAGATGCTCTTTTGTTATAGATGGAATAGATGATCCTTTTGCTTCGATTTTAAGTATTTTTTGATTTCTGTTATGATTTAAGAACCATGCCAAGTATTCCGGGAGAATGATATGTTTACATCGCAATACAAAAAATGATGATGAGGCAACAGCATTTATATATTTACCATTATATACTACGGCAAAGTTATAATTCCCCTTTGCTGCAAAAAGAAGATCACCAGTTTGTAGCAAATGTCGAGATTGCTTTGGAGTGATATAAATGTTCGGTTGAAGGTTATTTGCTAAATTTCCGTTATAATCGTAGTTGTTTAGCTGAAGATAAACCGCATTACCAAATTTATCGGGCTTTAGGAATACTCCCGATTGAATTGTTGCTATCTCTTTAATTAATGCCAAGTTATACCCTTGTATAGTTACTACAAACATAAGGGTTAAAAAATTTAAAGTCAATTTATTTCTTAGTATATTTTCTACTAAATACAAAAACGTAAAGAATTGTAAATGGTGAATTGTGAATGGTAACGAACTGTCTGAACGGGGATTTAAGAGATTTTATTGATTGATGAGATTAATGATAAAAAAGTGACGCGTAACGCGTGACATGTGACAAAAGACTCGTAAAAAGATGTCCTAACAACGATTAATTTTATTAACTTCTTATCATCTTTTTTGTCACTTGTCACTTGTCACTCGTTACTTTTTTTTGATTGCGGAGCAATCACACGTCGTTAACCACACAATGCATCTATCCCCACGACTTCAGACGAAGTCGCACATTTGATGAACCAACTTCAACACATTAAAACAAAAGCAGTTGAATGTTTGTGTCGCACCTAACGGAGCTTTTTTGTGGAGGGAGGCTTGAATTACTATTAATGTTTCAACCCTAACGGGTCTGGTTAGATGAAGAAATGAGGTATTTTGTTTTTTTAAACATTTTTATTTTTCAATATATTATATAAAGCGAAACAAGATTAATGACTAAACATAAGACCCAGCGGGTCGAAATATTAATAGTACCACAAAAATAAAAAAGCAATAAAAGCTGGCGGAGCCAGCGACATGTTTACGGTGATTGTTTAGCAAACTCATCCTCCGGCTCAAAAAGCGAGCCCTCTCCTTCTCTTTTCAAAAAGAAGGAGTGACGACTGTTTCGGTAATATCTAATTACAAATTTGGTTGCATAAATTTACCCCCATTATGTCACCGGTGCCCGGTTGAAAAACCAAAACATGGTGATTTGTGATTGGTGAATAGTGATTAGCACAAAAGCCATTCCGGCGGAATGGCTCTGGTTGTAAAAAAACGCATCCCCAAACAAATCCCCACTCCAGAGTGAGTGGGGATAAATTGTTTAATATTGTCTGAACGGGGATTTTGATGGATTAAAAAGATTTTTGGGATTAATGATAAAAAAAGTGATGCGTAACGCGTGACATGTGACAAAAGCCTCGTAAAAAGATGTACTAACAGCAATTCATTTTATTCACTTCTTATCATTTTTTTGTCACTCGTCACTTGTCAATTGTGTCGCACCTAACGGAGCTTTTTTGCGGAGGGAGGCTTGAATTACTATTGATGTTTCAACCCTAACGGGTCTAGTTAGATGAAGAAATGAGAGATTTTGTTTTTTTACGCATTTTTATTTTTCAATATATTAAATAAAGCGAAACAAGATTAATGATTAAACATAAGACCCAGCGGGTCGAAACATCAATAGAAAAACGTGATAAACAAATTATCAAGCCCCAGCGTGGGCGCCACCTTTTACTATAATTATAAATTATTCAATTATCAATTATTATTAAAGCCCCCATATAATAAAAAAACGCCGTTGAAATATTTATCTTCAACGGCTCTTCAATCATTCAAAATTAAGAATTAAAAATTGAGAATTAATAGAAAACGGCTATTCAATCATTAAAAATTAAAAATTGAGAATTGAGAATTATTACAACTATTAATGTTTCAACCCTAAACGGTCTGGTTAGATGAAGAAATGAGAGATTTGGTTTTTATTAACATTTTTCTTTCAATTCACAATCAAAACCGGGTTCGGGCAGTTCTAATTGAATTGTTGAGTGTTTAATCCCAAATTTTTCAGCAATTTCTTTGGATAATGTGTTAATAAGAGAATTATCGGTATTCCCCTGTTTTAAAACTATATGAACAGTCAAAGCATTTTCGGTTGTACTCATAGCCCAAACGTGCAAATCGTGAACGTCGGTAACCGAATTATTAGTAAAAAGATATTTACGAATGCTTTCTAAGTCAACATCACTCGGCACAGAATCCATCAACATGTTAAATGAATCTTTTAATAAGTCAAATGTACTAACAGCAATAAATAAGGCAATTACAATACTAATTATCGGATCAATAATGTAGTAACCCGTAAATTTAATTAAAATAGCGGCAACAACAACACCTAACGAAATTCCTGCATCGGCAAGCATATGGATAAAAGAAGACTTAACATTTAAATCATGGCTTTTCCCTTTCATAAACAGCAAAGCCGTACCAAAGTTAATTATTATTCCAACGCTTGCCACAATAATCATTACATTACTATGTATAACTCTTGGATTAAAAAGCCTAAAAGAAGATTCTACAACAATAATTCCAAGTGCAATTATTAAAATAACAGCATTAAGATGAGCAGCAAAAATAGTAGTCTTTTTTAGCCCATATGTACGTTTTAAACTGGAAGAACTTTTTGCAATATAATAAGCACCTAATGACAAAACCAGTCCTAATACATCACTTAAATTATGACCCGCATCCGAAATTAACGCCATCGAATTGGTTAATAGACCATAAATAAATTCAATTACCACATACACAACGTTTAATCCAATACCAAACGCAAAAGCTTTAGTGTAGTTAAAACTACTTAAATCTATGTGTTCATGGCTATGGTTATGTTGATGTTCATGCGAGTGATTATGCATTATTTTATTCCACCAATCATATAAAAATTTAAGTATGTCTTAAACTTAGTATCTATATTTAATAGTTTATTCATTTCTATTTGGGCTTTCATTTTATTAATACCAATGTTGTATTCATCCTGAGAAATAAGCGAAAGTTCTGAAGTAGCATCTTTAACAAGAAACAGATCGTCAAAAATTTCATAATTAGTTTTCTCTCTATTAACAACATCTACAATCTCATAAAAATTCTCTTTAAAGCCGGATTCTGTTATGCATTTTCGCAATTTTTCAGTATTAGGAAATCTCTTCACTTCGGTTTCAAATACACCATCAAAATAATTAAAAATATACCAATTGTTGATTGGTTCAGAAGGATTTGTACCAAAAATGGCTAACATTCCACCCGGTTTTAACTTGGAATAAGCGTTTTTAATAAACTCATATGGATAGGTAAAATGATGAATAGCATTTACACAATAAATTAAATCAAATTGTTCGTTTTTTAAAGGCAAAATGTCAGCATTTGTGCAAACAAAATTAATTGCATTCGGTTTGGGATACTTTTTAAGCATCCCTCTCGAAAGATCAAAACCTACTTTAAGTTTGGTATCAGCTATTTTTTTTATCCAATGACCGGTACCACAACCTGCTTCTAAAACTCTCTTATATTGTTTTAATTCAATTATCTGTAAAAGTTTTTTCTCAATACCTGGCATTTTGCTATCATTATACCTATTATCATAGATATTGGCCACATTATCATAGTTAACTTTCATTTAAAACTCTATTTTATTTCAAAGATTGCAGTTTCATTAAACTTTCTGTTATATTCATCTTTTGTAGTTACTTTTAATGTATGTAGTCCAATGCTCAAATTATTTGGAAGCTTTGCTTTCCAAATATGGGAGGTGTTTTCTGCATGCATCCATGATCTATATAAAGATTTATCTGCCTGTATCATTCTATCAATGGCAGGGTCACCACAAATAACATTTTCTAAAATAATATCAGTTACACCATCAATATTTGCAACTACTTCACTATTTTTATTCCCATTAAATACATTAACTACTATTTCAGTAGAGTCAATATCTGCTTTTTCAATCACTCCAAAAGGGGAGCCGATTCTTAACTGATAGTCTTCTTTTTTATTGAGGACATAAAAACTTTGTTTATAATTATTACCATCAAAACTAAACACATTATAACCTCGTGGTGTACCATCCATTTCAATTGCCATTGGAATACCCTGAAAATCTTTAACACCGCTCCACCATGCACCGCAAATGGTACTGCATATATATTGGCGTAGTTCAGCTTTCCCATTCCAGCCATCATTTTTGGAGTAAAAATTGTGCTCTTGAGTATGAGTATGTCCAACAGTTAAAAATACTTTATCTCGTTTTTCAATTATTCTAAAAAATTCATCTTTGTTTAGCACTTTATTTGCATCGTAATCACCACCTGTACTATTAATTGGTATATGCATGCTTATAACAACAATTTTATCGGGGTCGGTAATTGCAAGGTCATTTTCTAACCAATTTAGCTGCTTTTTACTTATTCCACCTACATATTCTTTTTTATTAGTTTCGGGGTTTAAGCCAAGCCAATTAATATCATCAAGAATTATATAATGTACGTCTCCATATTCAAACGAATAATATTCAGGTCCATAAATTTTTCTAAAAGATTCTAAAGACTTGGAATCATCTTCAGCACTATAATCCATATCATGGTTACCAGGAACAAAATAGAGGGGCATATTCATTTTAGCAAGAACTTCATTAGTAGAAGTATAAATTTCTTTATTATCGAACGAAATATCACCTAAAAGAATTGAAAATTTATAATTAGTATTTACAAAATTTTTAACAAAATCATCCCTCATATATCCAACTTCAGTTTCATTTCTGGCTTGAGGGTCACCTAACATTAACATATCGTATTTATTGCCTATTTCACTTTTATAAAGGGGAAAATTAATTTCATCATTATTTACTCCTTTTGCCATAATTGTTTCATAACTATCTGAATAAGATGAATAGTAAAAAACAGGAATGTTATACTTGTTTAAAGGAGTTGAATAATTTGCCGGCTTAATTACATAAATAAAATCATTTTCAATTTTAGGTATTTCGCAATAACCATTTTTGTCAGTTTTAACAATTATTGACTGATTAGAAACGGAAACTCCCTCAATTCCACTCTCCCCTTTATCCATAATCAGATTTTTATTTATATCTTCAAATACTTTAACTTTATAAATATTTGCCTGAGCAGTAATATTAATAAACGAAGTAACCAGAGCAAATACAAAACATAATCCAAATATTTTTTTCATATCAATACCTATTAATAAATTTACATTAAAAAACAAAAGTACAATTTTTTTGAAATTTTTGATATTAAATTTTTTTAAAGTAAATTTAATAATTAAATAAAGAAACCTTTTTACAAAAAAACATGTTAAAGAATTGATGTAAAAAAGATAAGTGTAAAATTTTATTATAAATTATTTAATCAGAGGTACTTATGTTATCAAAAAAGATGGAAGAAGCATTAAACAAACAATTGAACGATGAATTATTCTCATCATATTTGTACTTATCAATGGCTGCTTATTTAGAAACAACTCCTTTTGAAGGATTTGCACATTGGATGAAGTTGCAATCACAAGAAGAATACGCACATGGAATGAAATTTTACAACTATATCAACGAAGTTGGCGGAAAAGTTTCATTAAATGCTATGGAAGCTCCAAAAGCAGAATGGGAAAACCCATTAAGTGTATTTGAAGCTGCTTTAGAGCATGAATACAAAATTACTAACGGAATTAACCATTTAGTTGGTTTAGCGATTGAAGAAAAAGATTATGCAACAAATTTGTTCTTAAATTATTTTGTAACTGAACAAGTTGAAGAAGTTTCTTCTGTAATTAAAATAATTGAAAAATTCAAAGCTATTGGCGAAAGCAAAAACGGTTTATTCTGGTTAGATAAAGAGTTAAAGAAAAGAGATTAATTATAACAATTAATTAATGAAAAAATAAAAGCGGTTTTACCGCTTTTATTTTTATTTTTTTCTTTCACTTTACAATTTTTTTTTGTAAGTTTGTTTTCTATTATATTTAGAATTGGAGTAGAAATGTCTCGTACATGTCAAATTACAGGTGTTAAGCCAAAAAGCGGTCACAGCATTTCACATGCACATAATAAATCAAAACGTAGATTTTTACCAAATCTTCAGAAAAAAAGAATTTGGGTTAAAGAATTAGGTCGTTTTGTATCTGTTAAGTTAACAACACGTGCTTTAAGAACTATCGCTAAAAACGGAACTGCTGAATTAGCTAATTTAGTTAGAGAAAACAAAATATAATATTTGTTATAATAAGTTTAGTTTAAAGCTCAATCAGTTAAATGATATGAGCTTTTTTCGTTTTAAATTATCTAATAATTTTTATCTGGTTTTTGTTTTATTTTGATTTCTTTCAGTATTTTTACTTCGTTCATTACCTGAGTTATTATTCTCTTTTCGTGAAGACTGATAATTTTTATTGTTTTCAGAATCTCTGTTATTTTTAACTCTACTTTGTGATGTAACATCTCTCTGTTCATAATTTTTTCTATTTTCAAAACGCGAAGCATTATTATTATTTTCTCTTGTAGTACTTTTAACATCATTCTCATTTCTAACAACATCTTCTCGTTTTACTTCCCTTTTTACATTAATATTTTCTCGTTTTACATATACTTTCTCACGTTTTACATTTGGTTGATAATTATCAATATTTCTATTAACAGAATAATTCTCATCTACAACTCTATCCAGTAATAAGGTTGTTTTACCTCTTGAAACCTCAGCATTGTATTTTGACATACCCGAGTATTTCCTTAATTCTTCATTGCTGGGAACAATCCTTTTCACTTCATCATGAGTGGTTTGTCTTTCTAAATTTTCGGCATCTACAATTCTTCTTTTTACAACGCTTCTTCCTGTACGTCCTTCAATATAATCTGTATTGATACCTACATTAACGATTCTATTTTTAATATACTGAAAATTATTTCTTGTTTTTGTAGCTCTAAAAAGCACTTTTTTGTAATTTGAACTTACTCCACAAGATATCATATTGTCATTATAAAAATGTCTGTATCTAACAAAAAACCAATAATGAACGGGTGCATTCCAACTTACAGAAAATACAATCCCCCTGCCATGCTGAAAAGAGGCATATGGAGGTAGTGGAGCCCAACCAATATAATCGTCATCATATCTCCATTCCACCCAAGAAGGAGCCCACTCATATCCAGGATACCACACCCAGCCATAAAAAGAATCATGATACCACCTGCCGTAATGGTAAGTGATATAACCAAAATTTTCATAACTATCCCAATACCAACCATCATCGGTATAAATCCATCTTCCATCCGAGTAAGGCTGCCAATGACTGCTTATTCTATCCGGCTTCCATATATATACGCTATTATCAATTTCTATCCATGAACCATACGGAGATAAATTGGCATAAAAATAACCGAAATTTGTGGTTTGGATTAACTCGGCATTAATTCTACCAGCACTCAAAACAATAAGCCCAATTGCGATTATTAATATGTTTTTCATTGTCTTACCTCTTTCTTTTCATATTAGATAACAATAACTGTACCATCCATAATCAACTGTTTATATGGGTAATTTTTCTATATTATATATTTTTCTTGTATACAAAAAGAAACATTCCGCTAATTTTAATATACGAAATTACCTTGAAATTTTATTTTAATTAGCTATTTTTAGAACAGTAAAAACAATAAATGAGGTTAATTAATGAAACAAAATCTATCTAATTTATTTTTAGTGTTACTTTTTGCAATTAGCTTTGCAGCTTGTAATACACAAAACAAAGATATTAAACTAACGGAAAAGGATGATATGCAAAGTAAAATATCTCAATTTGTTGACGTAACTATTAAATATGATGAATCAATTTTAGATGAAAGACAAAAAATTGTTGTTAAAAAATTATATGAAGCATCAAAAATAATTGATGAGATTTTTTTAGAACAAGTTTATGACAAAAACTATGAAATAAAAAAACAGTTAGAAGCTTCTACAAATCCTGAAGATAAGTTAAAATTAGTGTACTTTAATATTATGTTTGGTCCTTTTGACAGATTAGAGCATAACAAACCATTTATAGGGACTGAATCAAAACCATTAGGTGCTAATTTTTATCCTACCGATATGACCAAAGAAGAATTTGAAAACTATGTTAATGCAAACCCAGAAAAGGCAAAAGATTTAACAAGCGAATTTACGGTCATTAAAAGAGATGGTAAAGGATTTAAAGCTATCCCTTATTCAGAAGCCTACAAAACTAAACTTGAAGCAGCCGCAAAATTATTAAATGAAGCAGCTGAATATGCAGATAATAAAACATTAAAAAATTATCTAAAATTACGAGCAAAAGCTTTTTTAACTAACGACTATTATGAAAGTGATGTTGCATGGATGGATTTAAAAGATCATGGAATTGAAGTTGTAATTGGACCTTACGAAGTTTATGAAGATGAAATGTTCAATTACAAAGCTGCTTTTGAAAGCTTTTTAACAGTTGTCGACCCAGTTGAAACTAAAAAACTCCAAGTATTTGAACAATATTTAGGTGCCATTGAAGAAAATTTACCTTTACCTAAAGAGTATAAAAATTACAAACGTGGTAGTGAATCCCCTATTTACGTAGTTCAAGAAGTTTTTGGTGCCGGAGATAACAAATCAGGTGTTCAAACTTTAGCTTTTAATCTTCCAAATGATGAAAGAGTTAGGCAAGCAAAAGGTTCAAAAAAAGTTATGCTGAAAAACATGCACGAAGCTAAATTTGAAAAGTTGTTAAAACCTATTGCAGATATCGTATTAGATTCTGATGAAACTAAATATGTAACATTCAATGGATTTTTCAATCATACATTAATGCATGAAATTTCACATGGTGTTGGACCGGGAGTTATAACAGTTAATGGTAAACAAACGGAAGTTAAAAAAGAGTTAAAAGAAACTTACTCAAAAATTGAAGAATGTAAGGCGGATGTATTGGGTATGTTCAACAACATGTTAATGATAGAAAAAGGTGTTTATCCAAAAGGATTTGATAAAGAAATTTATGTTACATTTTTAGCAGGAATATTCCGATCAGTTCGTTTTGGTATTGGAGAAGCTCACGGTGCCGGAAATGCAATTATTTATAATTACATTATGGAAAAGGGCGGATATGAATTTGACGAAAAAACTCAGAAAGTTAAGGTTAACTTTGATAAAATTTTCAACTCAATTAAAAGCTTAGCCGAAGATATTCTTATGATTCAGGCTAAAGGTGATTACAAAGCAAGCGTTGATTTTGTTAACAAATATGCAGTTGAATCACCATCAATGAAAATATTAAGAGAAAAATTAACTTCTTTACCAATAGATATTCACCCTGTTTTTGCAATAGATAAAAAGAATTAATTAATAAATTATTTATTTTGGTAGCTGCCTACATGGCAGCTATTTTTTTAATTTTAAAAATAGGTACCTATGAGACTAACAATTTTTTTACTTATGCTTTCTTTTTCTGCTATTTTATCTCAAAATAAAAACATTTGCATAACAATGGATGACGTTCCATTTGGAGCTTTTTATCAATCAGATTTTAACATTAACGATTTTGAAAAATATAATAAGTTGCTGCTTGAAGCAATTACAAAAAATCAAATTCCGGTTACTGCATTTGTGAATGAAAGAGATTTAATTGTTGAAGGTGAAACCGATAAGCGTATTTCAATTTACAAAAAATGGATAACTAATCCGTTAATAACCATTGGAAATCATACTTTTTCCCATCCTGATTATGCAACATCTTCTTTAAATGATTTTCAGAATGAAATTGCAAAGGGAGAAGTAATTTCTAAAATGTTATTAAACAAAACCGATAAAAAACTAAAGTATTTTAGATTTCCATTTAATAGCGTATGCAGAGATAGTATTTCGAAATTTGAGATTGAACACTACTTAGAAATAAATGGATATTATCCAACTCCATTTACAATTGAAAGTGCTGATTATTTATTCAACTCACTTTATGTTTACTATATTCAAAAAGGGTTGATTGATTCTTCAAAATTGGTTGTTGATGAATACATAACACACACATCTGTTTTAATTGATTTTTTTGAAAAACTAACACTTGAGCAATACAACAGAAATATAAACCAAATATACTTATGTCATGCAAATAGACTTAATAGCGATAATTTTAATAAGCTAATTGAATTATTTAAGGTAAAAGGATATAATTTTATTTCTTTAGATGAAACTTTACAAGATTCAATCTATTCTACAAAAGATAAGTATTATTTTAAATGGGGAGTTTCTTGGTTATATAGATGGATAAATGATACAAAAATTAGAAAGAGCTATATGAAAGCAGAGCCGGAAATTAAAAGCTATTATCTCAAATTATACGAAACAATAGCTTCCGGATACTAAAATTTTTACAAATTTACTTTTTTAGATAATTTAGTAAGTTACTTAAAGTACTCTTTAAATCTTTACGATTTGAAATAATATCAACAAAGCCATGCTCCATTAAGAATTCGGATTTTTGAAATCCTTCAGGCAAGTCTTTACCAATTGTTTGTTTAATAACTCTTGGTCCGGCAAAACCGATTAAAGCTTTCGGTTCAGCAATATTAATATCACCTAACATTGCATAACTTGCAGTAGTGCCACCGGTAGTAGGATCAGTAAGAATAGAAATATAAGGAAGACCAGCCTCTGCAAGTTGAGCTAATCGAGCACTTGTTTTAGCCATTTGCATAAGGGAATATGCTCCCTCCATCATGCGTGCTCCTCCACTTTGAGAAATTAAAATTACCGGAATTTTATTTTCGATTGCTTTAACAATTAAACGAGCAATTTTTTCACCAACAACCGAGCCCATGCTCCCGCCAATAAATTTAAAATCCATACAACCAAAGGCAACCTTTTTACCGTCAATTTTACCCAAACCTGTTATAATAGCGTCATTTAAGCCGGTTTTCTTAATAGTATCTCTAACCCTATCAGGGTATTTTTTTGTATCAAAGAATTGAAGAGGATCACCGGATTTCATTTTTTTATCAAGTTCTTTAAATGAACCTTCATCTAAAAGCAATTGTATATATGCCGTGCTCCCATATCTAAAATGGTAATTGCATTTTGGGCAAACCGATAAATTAGCATCAAACTGCTTCTTATGTATTATTTCCCCGCACTCTTCACACTTAATCCATTGTCCATCCGGAATATCGCTTTTTACGCTTTCGGTTGATATATTTTTTGAAGATCTGGTAAACCATCCCATATTATTTTTTTTTCTCAATGTTAACAAATAATGTAATTGTTTGTTTAGGATTTAAAGTATCATTTGAAATTAAAGTAACAGTACGTGATACTTTTCCTATTCTATCTTCGCTATCAAATTTAATTTTCAAATTACCATATTTGCCTGGCAAAATATTCTTGCTGCTAATTTCTGTTACAGTACAGCTGCAGGATTCTTGAATCTCAGAAATCACTAATTCTTTTTTACCGGCATTTTGAAACGGCATACTAAATTCAACAACATCTCCCTCTTTAATTGTTCCAAAGTTATGTTGATTTGTTCCTAATTTTAAAATAGGTCTATCAATTGTTTCTTGAACATTTTTTTTATCTTCAATTATATTTGCAGTAAAAGTTAATCTTAATTGTGGGTTTTGTGGATCGTTTGAAGTTATGTATACTGTTTTATTCTGCATTCCACTTCTTCCAACAGAGTTAAAATCAACCTTAATTATTGCCGATTCATTTGGTTTAAGCTCATTCTTTTCAGGTTGAACAGCAGTACATCCACAAGAAGCTTTAACATCGGTAATTTTTAGTAACTCATCTCCTTTGTTAAATATTGTAAATTTATGAGTAACAATTTGTCCTTCTTTAATATCGCCAAACCTAAATTCTTTTTCACCAGCAACAATTTTAGGACCTTTAGTCTGAGCTGTTATAAAACTTGTAACAATCATCAAAAAAATCACTATAAATCTTTTCATTCTATCACCTTATTGTAAAATTTTTTATATAATTTGGTTCTAAATAGTCAAAATTATAAGTTACTAAATCTTTTCCAAACAATGAAGCCCAAATAGCAATATACTCAGCACTGACACCATTAATTGATGCTATTCCCGGATATTTAACATTACCAAAAATTACTTCATCATCAGAAATTCTATCAGCAACTTCTTTTAACTTTATAACTTCAATTGCAGAAATTTGTTTAAAAAACTCCTCTTCTCTTTTATATTTCGCAAAATATACTTCATCACTATTTACTTTAACAGCAAAATTAAATAGTATACCCGGTTTTAAATAACTATTCACTTGAACAGCCATTGCATCAAATTCATTAACAGCAATAAGAGGAAGTTCTGCACCTAATGCCAATCCCTTAGCAGCACTTAATCCTATTCGCAAACCGGTAAAAGAACCGGGACCAATAGAAACAGCAATTGCTTCAAGGTCAGTTAGTTTTAATTTTGTTTCTTTTAAAACAGAATCAACCATTATAATAAGTTTTTCAGAGTGTACCTGATTTTTATTATAGTTGTAAGTAATATGGTCGTTATGACTTAATAAAATAGAAACACTGCATAACTTACCGGCAGTTCCTATTGCTAAAATTGGCTTATTCATAATAAATTACAGAAATTTTTCTTTTTGAATCCCCTAATATATCAATTTTTACTTCATAATGTCGACTTGGAATGACATCCTTAAACATATCAGCCCATTCAATAAAAGTAACAGCATCATCATCGTTAAGATAATCATAATATCCAATATCAAGCAATTCTTTAGAATTCTTTAGTCGATAAAAATCAAAATGATAAATCTTAAAATCACCATCATACTGATTAACAATTGCAAAAGAAGGACTTACAACATCATTAATCCCAAAGTTTTTACAAAAAGCTTTAGTAAAATTAGTTTTACCGGCTCCTAAATTTCCAATAAGAGTGATAACATCTCCAGCGGTTATCAATTTTGACAATTCGCATGCAGCTTTTTCAGTTTCTTTAACAGAATTAACAACATTTTCAAAAATTATGTTCATTAAGCTTTGCTTTCCATCGTAATTACAGGCAATATCATTTCTTCCATTGAAATACCTCCATGTTGGAAAGTATCTTTATAATAACTTAAATATTTATGATAATCAGTTGGATAAACAAAATAATAATCTTCTTTAGCAATAATGTAGTTTGCCGTAACACCACGTTTAGGCAGTTTATAATCAACAGGCGATTTAATATAAACAGCATGTTTATCATCAACCTTTAAGTTTCTGCCAAACTTGAATCTCAAATTATTGGATGCTTCTTTATCACCAAGCACCTTAGCTCCTCGCATACAGCGAATACTTCCATGGTCAGTAGTAATAACCACTTTTGCATTTTTCATTTTGGCTATAGCGTTAAAAGTACCTAATAGAGAAGAGTGTTTAAACCAACTTTCCGTTAAAGAACGAAATGCTGATTCTTCGGGAGCAATTTCTTTCAGCAAATCCGAGTCCGATCTGCCATGTACAATCATATCCAGAAAATTTATTACAACAGCCATAAAATGCGTTTTATTATGCGAAACGATATTCTGTTCAAATGATCTTCCAACTTCAGGATCAATTACTTTCAGATATTTTAATTCATTATTTAATTGAATCCTTTTTCTATTAAGCAGCATTTGTAATAAATCTTTTTCATATTTATTTTGACTTCTTTCGTCATCTTGATTACCTGAATAAATATCAGGATAATACTTTTCAATATCTATTGGAAATAAACCACTAAAAAGAGAATTTCTTGAATAGGAAGTAGCAGTAGGTAAAATAGAAAAATAATAATCTTTTGAAATGTCAAACCCATTTAATAAATATTTTTCCATCAATAACCATTGGTCTATTCTTAAGCAATCCAACACAAAAAAGAATACAGGACCTTTTGAATCTTTTAAATGAGGGAAAACAAACTTTTCAGCAATTTGATTTGAAAAATAAGGAGAATCATCATTTTTATTATTAATCCAATTAGCGTAATTTTTTTCAACATACTTACAAAATTCTTGATTACACTCTTTTTTTTGGTCATTCAACGTTTGTCTTAAATCAATTTCACGATGAGTATCTAATTCAAGTTCCCAATTCACTAATTTAAGATAAATATTAATCCATTCTTTATAGTCTGGACTCATGAGTAATTTTTGCGAAATTTGATTAAAATCCTGTAAATAATCCTTAGCGGCATATTCTCCGGCAATTTGTTTTGCATCAAAGAATTTTTTGCAAACAAGCAATATTTGAGAAGGGACAACAGGTTTAATCAAGTAATCAGAAATTTTACCTCCGATAGCCTCATTCATAAGGGATTCTTCTTCACTTTTAGTAACCATTACAACGGGAATGTTAGGGTTTATTTCCTTTATTTCTGAAAGGGTTTCAAGTCCTCCCATGCCAGGCATCATTTCATCTAAAAAAATCAAATCATAATTTTCTTCTTTAACTTCTGTTATGGCATCTTCACCATTAGTAACAGTATTAACGTCATATCCTTTCTCGGTTAAAAAAATTATATGAGATTTTAATAGTTCAATTTCGTCATCCACCCACAATATTTTTTTTGGTTTCATATCCATCCTCAATTAAACGGTATTATGTAAAGAATTGGACCATCAACTATTAATTGATGGTCTAAAAAATTTGAAAAACTTTATATTACTGAATTGCAATATGAATATCAAGTCCCGCAGTATTAGTAGTAGTAGCCGGTATTGGAGAAGCACCTTCCGGTTCAACCGTAGTAATTTTATAGAATAATGAAAGTGATACTTTAGAACTCATTACATATTTAAGTCTTGGTTCCATAGATGTACGAGATGTACCATCCTGAGGAGTACCTTCTTCAGTAAAATTATCCATATCATATTTAATAACAGAGTTTTTACCAAGAATATAAGAGAAAGAAAATTCTATATCGTTTTTCAAGGAGATTCCAAACAATGGAATTTCAAATCCACTTTTCTTGTAACTTGCAGTTATACTGATATCACGCGAAAAAGTTTCTGTAATGTTACGAGTAGTAGCACTTAAATCGTAAGAAGTTTTTGTATTAAACTTAACAGAGCCTGAAAAATCACCACTCCATAAAGAATTAAAAGTCATATTCAACCCAACTAATGGTTGGAATCCATAGTAGATTTTTTGTGATTGTATTTCACTTTCTCCATCAGTATTCAGTTTCCATCCCTCAGAATAAGAGGATTGGTAAGCGTGATTAAGAGAAACACGTTTTGCAAAATTTTTAAAGAATGTAAATTTTTCCAATCCGTTCCAATTTAACCGCCAGTTAGGACGTGGAATATATTTTGCAACTTGTTGTAATATAGGAATTTTAGATAAAGCTGAAAAGCTTTCCATACCTTGAACAAAAGCGTCAGAAAGGTCACCAGCAGGGTCGGCAGAATTAGGGTTATATAATTCATTAACTCGTTTAATACCGCTCTTAAACACGGATAAAAAGAATGTAGGAGGCATACTAAAGAAAGAACGTTCAATTGTACCGGTTGAGTTAACATTTCCAATTGTAACTCTTCCTTCATCATCGGTAGTAATTTGAGTAGTTTTATTCATACCCCAGCTTACTTTCCAATCAACATCTAAAGTTGCACCTTCCCACAAAGGACGACTTGTCTTAAAATCCATAGAGTTCTTCTGCGAAAACGCATCAGTTAAATTACCGTTTTTAGCACGTGGACCAACATCGTATGAAAATCCTAACATAAACGCTCTTGATGGTCCTTGATAATTTCTTTGGCTGTATCCCCAAAAGTTATTAAAACCGGTTCCTTCAGCAGCAATACCCGAAGACGAGAAGGAGTTTGTATGTGAAAAATTTACAGCAAACTGGTCATAATCAACCAAAATCCATTTTAATGCAGATTTCAAGAAAGCTAAGGCTTTTTTCAAACTGCTTGGCTTATTTACAGCATTTAACGAATCGGTAGCAGCATTTAATGAGTCATTAGCAACACTTTCTGTAAAATCATTATTTACATTATTTTGAATTTCGTTATCAATATTACGCTGTCTTCCTCTTCCTTTATTTTGAGTTTGAATATTTTGTTGCTGGTTATTATTTGAAGATTTTTCCTCTTGGAATAAAGGTTCCCATAAAGATTTCCAACGCAAAGTAAATCCGGCAGAAAACTGATTTGCAAATGACGCTCTTCTTCCCAAATCTCCTTGATTTATAGAATTTTCCCATTTATAATTTGTTGAATAAGATGTAGTAATTGTAAAATACTTATTCAAATTCCATAATGCCGGTAACTTTGGATTAAATTTAAACTGTAAAGATTGAGAAAAAGAAATATCTTTACCAAAAAGAGAACTTGTAAAAATATCTTTCCAAATTTGACTTTCAGGTCTTTCATAACCACTTGAATCGGTTAACAAATGAGCATAAGTTGAAGCAAAACTTATCTGATATTGTGTAGAAAGATTCAAAAATCCTCCTTCAGTCATCTTCCAGTTAAATCCAGCTGATCTTGTTGAGGTAAAATCGCGCTGAATATTAGGTGAAGTATTCGCTGTACGAGATTCCGAATAACTTTGTCTTCTATTCATACCCATTGAGCTTGTAATGCTTTGAGGAGTATAATATATTTTTATATTTCTATAATCTGAAAATAATTCAAGGAAATCACCAATTAATGGTAATTTAGCAGGATAAAAGAAATAATTGTTACTCAAATTAACCTGGTGCGATGCAGTACTATTCCATGTCCATGATTTACTTAACAATATTGTAGGACTTCGCGAAAACTGCTTATTATAATTAAATGATAATGTTAACGGGTTAATAATATCACGTATATACCAAGATTCAGATGGAATTTTAAATTTAACATTAGATATATTCCATGAATCCGAAACGCTTATGGTTTGAGTTTCAGTTTTAAATCTTTCAGCAACAGCTTTTGCAGAATCAGCTGGAGCATTTTTAGCTAACAAGTTTTGTTCAATAAGTTTAGCAGCTTCTTCAACATTAACGTCAGTACCGGGTGAATACAGAGGCTTATCTACTGTTTCAGTATGCGAATAAGTTACTCTTAAATTACTTCCCGGTAAATTAATTGGTAAAATTTTTAGAACATCCAAATCGGCGGCAATTCCCCAAGAATTTCTATCAATACGATTTCCAAAGCGTTCGCTTAATTTATGGAAATTGGGGTTAGTTTTACTTGTATTAACGCTAACTGTTAATAAATCGGCAAATCTCATAGATGTTGAACCACTATAAGCCCAACCCGGAGTATTATCGGCATCTAAAACTCTTAATTCATTCACCCATAGATCACCACTAATAGATTGTAATTGTTCCCCTTTATCAATTGGATTAATCACACCAAATGTAAAATATTTTACCCTTGTTAAAGTTGGATTTCCCTTAATACCATATTTATGACCGGTTAATCCTTCTACATCAATCTGTACAAGTGTATCGGTTCTTGTTCTACTCTGTTTGATTGAAGTTAACTTATCAAATTCAATTGCAATTTCATTCCAATCAGCTTTTACAGGTTGTCTGTATTCATAAAAGTTTGATGAGTCGGTACCAAATCTAAAATAAACTTCGGATGCGTATGAAGAATCACTTTCATAATGCGAAATAGAACCGTTCATATCATTCATATCACCATGAACAAACAATTTCATTTCTTTATAGTTAAATACATTTAATTCCCTTCCCAAATACTTAACTATTTCACGTTTATCTCCATCTTTCAAACCATCAAATCTCATTAATAAAGATTGTTCGTTTGCTAATACAGTTTCTTCGGTATTGCTTTTATCTTTTTCTCTAAATACACCCGGTGGACTTGAATACTCAGGGTTATCTTCAATATTTATAGTCGATAAAGTTAAAACTTCATCATCTTTAGTTACTTCTTTAGTTAAAACTTTCTGCCATTGATTACCAACAAGGTTAAATTCAGCAACCCTAAAATGGACTTCGGATGCTACATCAGTTACCCAAAGACGAATTGAATTAATAATTGTTAATTGTGGATTTCCAACAGATTTAGTAACATCCTTTAATGGTATTTGAATTAAATACCAATCTCTATCACCACCACCTCCGGCAATAAACGGATTATTTTCTCTACTCGTATCTAAGGGAACTACATAATTAAAATAACTATTTACAGGATCAAAAGTGTTGTTTCCATTTAAGTCTTCAGTATCAGGGATTCTTCCTAAGTCGGTAAGTTTTCCATTTCCTTCAGTACCATTTATATTTTGGAAATATTCCGGATTATTAATCTGTGTATTTTGGAAATAAAAATTATCGCCGGATGGGTCAGGATTATCAGAAGAATAATTTGGTTCAGCAAAATCCAACGCTTTATCATAACCTGTATCTTCCCCTTCATCAAGCAGACCGTTTTCATTTTTATCCTCGGTATCTAATTCATCGTTGTCAGAAACATCTTCACTGATCTGTCCCAAGTCAATATTAAGTTTAGCACCAACAGGAGCATCAATAATTTTAACCCAAAATTCAATGTATTCAATATTTTCATCTAAAAGATTACGAGCAGATGAAGAAAGCCCTTTCATCATACCACCCCAGTTATTAGTAAGCATACCTAAATCTGGATTGTAGTTGAAAGAACCTTTTTGATTTGGACGAAAAACAAAATCTAATGCGGTTACCTGCTGGTCATTTCTTGAAACTTGTTTTTCGGGCCATATTTCTGTTACTTTAACATCAGAAGGCAGAATATTATACCAAAATGCCTTAGCTTTATTTTGAATAGGTAATAATAATGAATCATTTAATGGATTTACCGGTTTACTTACATCTTTCCATGTTGTATAAGAAACACCAACAGGAATTATTTTTTTGGAACCTTCAAAGTCATCAATATAAGCAATACTTTTACTATCATCGCTTGATATTGTACTTTTTTTAGTGTTAGGATCTGGATTTATATAAGCAAATTCACCTTTAAAAGAAAATGATGACATTGCACTTGTAGAAAACACTTTATCAATTGCTTTTGTAAGGAAAGGCATATCAAAACCGGTTTCAAAATCGATTCCATAAATAGAGTTATTTAATGGTTCTTCACCGATTCTAACTTTTTCGCTTAAGGTCTCTTGATTTAAATTTAAGAATGAAAATCCTAATTTAGTACGTTTGCTAAATTCATACAAACCTCTTAAACCAACAAGAGTTTTTGAAGCTAAAGAGAATAAATCGTTCTGTTCGTAAGTAATTCTTAAATCAGCACCCGGTGCTAAAGCAGCATCGTTTAGAATATTAATCTGTCCGGTATTGTAATCAACCGAATAATCGGATCCCTTACTTAATTCCCTGCCATTTAACAATACCTTAACAGAGTTTTCAACAACGTTAAAACCAATGCTATAACTTGAAGTTGCCGATGCAGAATATTCACCAACAATTAAAAACTTATCTTTTGTATTATCCTGCTTAGCAACAGTATAGGATGTATCGTAAACCGATTGATATCTCAAGTCTTTGCCAAACCTTTCATCCATATTTTGACCGAATGGCTGCAAAGTTGGGAAAATAATTTCACCGGTAGAAGGATTAATTGTCTGCCCACTATAGAAGTCAAATTTACCATCAGGTGTTTCAGCTTTTGCATCGTTATATTTGTCTAATCCAAATGCATTTAATAATTTAACACCATTGTATTCTGAAACAGGCTCTTGCCCGGATATTTCATATTGGATATCAAGAGAAAACCCTTCTTTTTTAATATCCTTTCCTTTTAAAGAGTAAATATTTTTTAACTGAAGATACCAAGCTTTTTTAAATTGAGATTGTAGATTTTCAGGTTTAACAAGACTCAAAACCAATACTGTATTTGGATCACTTTGTTCACTACTAAATTCACCATAACTTAAACCCTCAGCGGTTTTAAAGGCAACAGCAATAACGTCATCTTCAGCAACTCCTGTTAAAAGAGAAATATACCCAACATTTTCATTATATATATAGTCAACATCTTTTACGAGTTTTTGAAATTTATAGGTATAAACTTCATCTCCAACATTTGGTTTTTCCTTTTTCTTACGAAATTCATCGTAATTATTACCATTCTTTGCTTCAATATTAATAATTGCATTAGCAATTCTTACATTATTTGGAAAATCAGTTTGTCTATAGCTTTTCCATACTTCAATATCATTAATTATAATGTTTGGATCTACAATAGGATTAGCAGGCGAATAATATTTATAAAACGCACCATTTTTGGAAGTATCTGCATACATTTCGTTAACAAAAAAGTGGTTTTTTGAATAATCATAGGCATGGATTTCGAAAGTTGTGCTCGAAGAACCACCGCTGACAGACATTTCGGTAATTTCACCTTTTTTCTGAGATGCAAGAGCAGTTAAACTTAAAGGTCCAAATTTAAACTGGGCTTTTAATCCAAATAAGGCTTCACTACCCCCAACAAGAGAAGAAGTTTGTAAAGAAACGTTACCGGCTTCAACACTTTGAATCATTTCATCTTCATAACCGGTATATTTAATTTTGAGCATATTTTCATACTCAAATGTACGTTCAGTATTCCAATCGGCACCAATACTTAATTTATCACCAATTGTACCATTAACACCAATCTGTACAGTCTGCTTAAAATCAGGTTCGCTTCTTGAGTTACCCAAATTTGAAGCTGTTAAACCTTCTGTTTTTTCAGTTTTCCAAGCTCCATGAATGTCAACAGCACCATTTATTTTGAGATTAATTTTTGGTGGTCCAAAAATACTCAAAAACGAAACACTTGGTAACGGTATATCAATATTTGTAATATCGGTTAATAATTGCCCTAAGTCTTTTTTCGCTTCTTTCATTTCGTACTTATACCCAATGTCTTCCCATAAGTCTCTATTAAGTCCTTCTTGGCGTAAGGTAATATATTCATCAAGAGGAATACGTAATTCCGGTCTTGTTTTCATTCCACTAATTTCTTCTTTAATAATGACAAACTGCCCCGATGAATCAAGTTCAGCAGTACGTTTTTTTGAAGTATTTGGATACACAAAAAATGATGACTTCTTTTTTGGTCTAAAAAACAAATTGGGAGCATCATTTCTCTCAGGATTAAAATAGAGTAACCTTGCTGTTGAATCCATCCCCCATGGGCTCATATTCAAAGTATCAGCTAAAGTAAGTTTTTTGGTTTTGGTTGAATCGGTAATTCCTGAACCCAAAGTTTTGGTTGAATCGGTAGTTCCTATACCCAAAGTTTTGGTTGAATCATCGGGAGGGAGTACAAAATCAATAACCGGAGAATAGGAGCTAATGTCGCTTTTAACATTATCACTTTCAAATTTCAGCTTTTCGTTATTAAGCGTCTCAATGTCGGAATTTGCAAATAACTCCCCACAGTTTACACATGCATCAAACAAATCGTTAGAATTAACTTGTTTTTCAGATGGCGATGTAAAACCAAAGAGTACAAAAATTATTGCAAAAAATGGGGATAAAAGAAATATCCTCAAAAAAGGTCTCTTCAGAAGAATAAATAATTTTTGAATAATATAACCTTAACAAATTTAGTTTATAAAATGGTAGAAATAATCTATTAATACCTCCAAAAATTTAAACTTAAAAATTATTTATTTAATTAAAGAATTTCAAGTATAATAAAAAAATTAATATAAACTATCTTCAATATCAAGTGCATTAGTTTTGACATCAATAACATCAAGAACTTTATTTTTCTCAACAATAACAGCACTTAAACGATACCCCATACAGGCACCAGTATCAATATACAAAGCATTAGCCTCTTCATCTAATGTAACTTCATTAAATTTAGAGTGACCTACAATCTGCAGCTTTCCAATATTTAATAAAGGATCTCGTGTCCAAAGAACACCCTGATCCGTCTGATAATCTTCATAAATTAATGGTTCAAAGATATCAAGATTTTCTTTAAAATTTAAAGGCAAAAATTTTTCATAACACTTAGAAATGCCTGCATGTGATATAAAACAATCCGGCAAATCAAAAAAAAGAGGAGCAGACCGTAATATTCTTAAATGGCTGTTTAAATGAGATGCATGTCTTTCATAAGAAGAAAGAGTAGCCTCGTTACCATTAAATATCCAAGATCTTGCAAACACACTCCCGGGTTCCTTAAAATAGGCAATAAACATATAATCATGATTACCGGGAGTAAACAATATATGATGACTTTGAACAAAATTTACTACTTCATAACTATACAAACCTCTATCGACCAAATCGCCGACAGAGAATATTTTTATATTATTATATTTTTTTTTAATTACATTATACAAATCAACTAAAGTATAATAACAACCATGTATATCACCAATAACAGCAATCATAATAATTAAATATGATAAGTTTCTTCAGCAAATTTGTTTAATTCATCTCTAAATTTTGGATGAGCAATATTAATTAAAGCACGAGCACGTTCTTTAATAGTTTTACCAAATAAATATGCTACTCCATATTCAGTTACAACATAATGAACATCGCTACGTGAAGTAACAACACCTGCACCTGATTTTAGTACATTTGTAATTCGAGATATTTTTCCATCCTTAGTAGTTGAAGGAAGAGCAATAATTGGTTTTCCTCCTTCAGAGCGAGCAGCTCCCCGCACAAAATCAACTTGCCCACCAACACCGCTAAAAAATCGTGTTCCTATTGAATCAGAACATACCTGCCCAGTTAAATCAACTTCAATTGCACTATTAATAGCAACCATTTTATAATTTTGAGAAATTACAAAAGGATCATTTACATATTCTTGGGGATGAAACTCAAAAATCGGATTATTATCTAAATAATCAAAAGCATGTTTTGTTCCCAAAACAAATCCGGCAATTATTTTACCCGGATGAATTGTTTTTTTCTCCCCGTTAATAACTCCAGAATCTACAAGGTCAATCATCCCATCAGAAAACATTTCGGTATGTACTCCCAAATCCTTATGATTATGTAGATGTTTGAGAACACTATCAGGAATAGCACCAATCCCCATCTGTAATGTTGAACCATTATCTATTAATCCGGCAATATGCATTCCAATTTTATCAAAAATATCTAACATTTCAGGACTTGCATCCGGGTCTACTTGAGGTAATTCCATCAAATCTTCATCATGTTCAACAATATAATCAATTTTATTAACATGAATAAAGCTATTACCTAAACCTCTTGGCATATTTTTATTTACCTGAGCAATAACAATTTTTGCTTTTTCAGCAGGCGTTTTAATATTTCCAACATCGATACCATAACTGCAAAAACCATGTTCATCTGGTGGTGAAACATGTACCAAAGCAACATCAACAGGAAGTACTTCCCTCTTAAACAACAATGTCACTTCAGAAAGAAAAATTGGTATAAACTCAGCTCTTCCTTCATTAACAGCTTTTCGGGCATTACCGCCAATAAAAAAAGCATTATGTTTAAAATGCTTTTCCATTCCCGGTTGTAAATAAGGCAAATCACCAACAATTAATATATGAAAAACATCAACATTTGTAAGTTCATCTTTTCTTCTTACCATTGCTTTAATAAGTTCCAAAGGAGCAGCACAGCCAGGTTGAATAACTATTTTATCATTCGATTTAATTGCTTTTGCAGCTTCATCAGCAGTAACTAATTTTGAATGGTATTTTTTTACCCATGGAGCAATAGTTGCACTATTTGTTTTTTTTATATCTTCAAGTGTCATAAAATTCTCTAATTAGTTGAAAAAAGATGAAGTCTTCTAAATTCCAAGTTAAAAGTACCTGCAACCAATTCGTTCGTGCAAGTTCCTCCAAAGATACACACACCATTAGACAGACCGGTATCATCCATTAATGAATTAGTTAACCCATTATCAGCTATTTTTAGGATATAATCAATTGATGCATTATTTAAGCCATACGATGCGGTTCGTGCCACCATTGCCGGAATATTTGGCACACCAAAATGTATTACATTATGTTCAATATAAATAGGATTTGACAAAGAAGTAGGTCTTGCATTTTCAACACTTCCACCTTGGTCAATTGCTATATCCATTACAACAGCCCCTTTTTTCATAGTTTTTATCATTTCTTCAGTTATGATAATTGGGGATTTTTCTCCTTTTACTTGAATTGCACTAATCAAAACGTCAGCATATTTCATTCCTCTTGCAATAGTATAAGGATTAGCAACAACAGTTGTGATATTTTTAGAAAGAATTGTTTCAATATTACGCAGTTTTCTTAAATCGTTGTCTAACACTATAACATGAGCACCTCTACCAATAGCAGCCCTTGCAGCATTAAAACCAACTACACCGGCACCAATAATAACAACTGCTGCTGGAGCAACACCGGTAATTCCACCCAATAGAACTCCTCTGGTATGAGGCAAATCACTACATAAAAATCTTTCTGCTAATTGTATTGTCAACTGTCCTGCAATTTCGCTCATCGATTGCAAAACCGGAAGTTGGTCATCCTTTTCAATCAATTCATATGCTATTGCGGTAATTCTTTTTGCTAATAGAGTATCAATTATTTTTTTACGGCTTGCCGTAAGACGTAAAAATGAAAACAATATTTGGTCTTCTTGCATTAAGTTAACCTCTTTTTCAGTTATCGGGGCAACCTTTGCAATAAGTTCACTTCTTTGATAAACTTCATCGGCAGTATAAACTATGTTTGCACCTATTTTTCTATACTGCTCATCTGTAAAATGACTTTCAGCTCCTGCATTAGTTTCAATAAAAACCGTATGTCCCGCTTTAATTAGTTGATCAACTCCTGCGGGTGATAAGCCTACTCTCTTTTCTTCTAATGTGGTTTCTTTTGGTATTCCAATTCGCATTTTAACTCTTCTATTTTATATCAATAAGTTAAAATAGTCAATCAATATCAAATATTCAATTGGTTAATATTTATTTTGTTAAAATAAATTTAGTTAATTTTTTATATAATATTTTGTAAAATGCTATTAGTTAAGGGTTGACCACCATAAACCATTTTAAGAACGTTAATTTTGTTTTATTTTTTAATAAGTTAATTCGGTAATGGTAGTACCAAAAACGTTTAATAATTGAGAAATTATTCCTGGGCGGTCATGGTCGAAAATGTTTCAAAATACAAACACATCGTCTGAACGGTGATTTTGAGGGATTAAAGGGATTCTTGGGATTCAAAACACACTATAATTTGCCACTCAATTATTTTTGCGTAATGATTGCGGAGCAATCATATGTCGTTAACAGTGCAATGTAAAGGAAATTCGACTTCAGGGAAGTCGCACAAAACCATACCATTATTTACATTTCGTTTAGAAAATATGGCACTTCTCTGAAGTGCGAACTTCTTTTCTTTTAACATGTTAACGACGTTTGACTTTTCGAAAGTCAAAGGTGCTTTTAATTAATTTATTCAGAAATATTAATATTTCCTCATCGAGTTTTACGCTTCTTGTCACTCATTTCGCAGTTGTTGCAAAATCGAGGAATAATTGCTGGGTGGTCATGGTCTTACCATAACCGAATGAATTTACAGTAAAAACACCACGTTTTTGATAAAAGTTTGTGTCACGGTTCAGACCGTGACACCCCAGAACTGGATTTCTGATTGATGCAACAACTTTCGTCACTCGTCACTCGTCACTCGTCACTTTCTTTTACGCATCACGCATTACGCTATAAACTATTCACTATTAGCTATTCACTATTAACTGTTTCTGTCACTCGTCACTTATTTCTCCCCTAAAACCTTTTCATAATAAGCCAAATATTGCGGAATAATCAAATTTTTATCAAATACATTTAATGCTCTATCACGACTATTTTTGGCAAAAGCTTTATATTTTTTTGGGTGAGTTAATAAATCAATTGCATATTTAGCCATTCTGTTAATATCCCCTATTTCAGCAATATAACCGGTTTCATTATGTACAACCAATTCAGGGAGTCCTCCAACAGAAGAACTAACAACCGGAACTCCACAAGCCATTGCTTCTAATGCAGAAAGTCCAAAACTTTCTGATTGCGAAGGCATTAGAAACAAATCACTTGAACTCAAAATTTCTTGTAAGCCATCTTGTTTACCTAAAAATATCACATCTTTTTGAATGTTAAGCTCTCTTGCAAGTCGCTCACATTCAGAGCGGTCGGGTCCGTCACCAATTAATAACAGTTTAGAAGGAATTTCTTGTCTAACCAAATCAAATATTTTTATTGTATCAGGTACACGCTTTACAGGTCTAAAATTAGAAGTATGAACTAACAATTTTTCTCCATTAGGTGCTATATGATGTCTAAACTCACAACACTTTCCCGGCTTAAATAAATCAGTATCAATAAAATTATAAATAACTTCAATGTCTTTATCAATATGATAATTAGTTAAAGTTTTTTCTTTTAAGAAACGCGATACTGTTGTAACACCATCGCTTTCTTCAATTGAGTATTTAACTAACGGTAAAAATGAAGGTTCTAAACCAACCAGAGTAATATCAGTACCATGTAAAGTTGTTATTACTTTTACATTTTTGTTATTCTTTTTAACTATTTGTTTAGCAAGAAAAGCACTAACTGCATGAGGAATAGCATAATGAACATGAAGAATATCCAACTCTTCATATTCTAACACCTCAACCATTTTACTTGTTAAAGCAAGTGTATATAAATTTCCATCTAAAACAGGATATGTACTTACCTCTACCTCATGAAAATAAATATTTTCCACAAAACTTTTTAATCTATAAGGTAATGCAGAGCTAATAAAATGAACTTGGTGCCCTAAAGCTGCCAATTCTTTACCAAGTTCGGTTGCTACAACACCACTTCCACCATAAGTAGGATAACAAGTAATACCTATTTTCATTCTATCTTTCCAAAATTATTTGTAAATTAAGTACAATAAATTTTAAACATTATAATTTAACTAAAAGTTTAATGGAATAACATGAAATTATTACTAATTGGAAGTTCTGTTGTTGATTATATACATAAAGAAGATAATACTACTATTAAACCCGGTGGTATATTTTACTCGTTAACAGGATTTAACTCAATAGTAAAAAATGATGCTTATATTAGCGTATTAACAAACATTAACAAAAAAGATTTCCATTTGTTTGAAGGCATTTATTCAAATTTTGATTTATCCTTTTCAAAGTCAATTGAAGAATTGCCCACTATTCATCTATTATTACATCCCGATAAAGAAAGAGGTGAATGCTACCAAAATATAAGTGAACCTCTTAATATTGATTTGAGCATTGATTTTAATCAATTTGATTCGATTTTTATTAATATGATTACCGGCTTTGATATACCGTTAGAAACACTTGAAAAAATCAGAGAAAAATTTAACGGATTTATTTATATTGACATTCACAGCCTTGCACGAGGTTTGGCAGAAAACAATATGCGAAACTTTAGAAAAATTCCCCATATCGAACGTTGGTTAAAATGTGTGGATATTATCCAAGTTAACGAAACAGAATTTGCCACGTTATCCCATAAAACAAACGAAGACGATATTATTAAAGAACTTTTCAATTATGGATTAAAAGGAATAATAATTACCTTGGCTGATAAAGGGATTAAGTCTTTTGTTATTAACAAGGGAAATATTGAAAAACAAGAAATTGAACCACTAAAAATAATTCAAAAAAACAGCGTTGGCTGTGGTGATGTATTTGGTTCAGCATTTTTTTATAATTATTGCAAATCGAATAACTTTATCGATTCAATAAATAAAGCAAATAAAACAGCCGGGTTATTTGCAAGCTGTGAAACAATTGAAGAATTTAAATCATTAATTAATAGAGAACAATGAAAGAAAAAATTTTGGTTATAGGTTCAAATGGTATGCTCGGGCAAAGATTTGTTGAGCATGTTAATAATTTAGAGAAATATAAATTAATTACTGCTTCTTTTGAAGAAAAATCATTCTTTGATTTTGCAGAGTATTACACAATTGACATATCTAATGAAATTGATGTAAAAAAACTTATTAAACAAACTGCCCCAAATTATATTGTAAATACTGCGGCATATACAAATGTTGACAAAAGCGAAATTGAAAAAGAGGCAGCAAAGGGGATTAATGTTTTAGGAGTCAAATTTATTGCTGAAGCTGCCAAAGAGATTGGAGCCCATTTTATTCATATATCAACAGACTATGTTTTTAATGGTAATGATGGTCCTTATTCCGAAGATGATTTAACAGATCCTGTTGGTTATTACGGGCTTACCAAATTAAATGGGGAAAAAGAGATTCAAACAATTTTAGATAACTATTCAATTTTAAGAACAAATGTATTGTATGGTCCGGCAAAATTTGGAAGACCTGATTTTGTTAAATGGGTTTATACAAGTTTAAAAGAAAACAAACAAATTAAAATAGTTACTGATCAAATTAACAACCCTACTTATATCGATGATCTTGTTTCTGCAATATATTTATGTATTACAAAAAAAGTTTATGGTATTTATCACATAGGTGGTAAAGAATTTTTTAACAGATACGAGTTTACAAAAAAAATTGCCGATTTTTTTGCTTTAGATAAAGGATTAATTATCCCCATAAAAACTGACGAGCTAAATCAAACGGCAAAACGTCCATTAAAATCGGGGCTAATTACAAAAAAAGCCGAAACAGACTTCGGCTACATTCCAACAGATATGACAGAAACTTTTGAATTAATGAAAAAAGAATTGAGCATGTAAAATTACATGCTCTCTCTTTTTTTCTTAATAAATTCCACTAAACTATTATATTTTTCTTTTTGATCGAAAGATAAAAAGTCACTAATAACATCGTATGCAATATCTAAATAACGCAAATTAATATTTCGTACAGCTCTATTTACTTCTATCTCAAATTTCGCAGGGTCTTGTAAAACAATAGTAGCAAACTGTAAAGCAGCCAAAATATTTAATGTATTGTGTACAGAATTGTTATTGGCAATATGTATTAAACTATCCACTATCTCTTTATATGAAGAACATAGTTCAATCGCTTTTTTCCCTGCTTCTATTTGTAAATCCATTTTTTGCATTAATTTAAGTTTGTCATCAGCAGCAATTTTCAACAATCCTCTAAACTTTTCTTCCGCATCCATCCTATTTGTCGGCGGTTTATTTGTATATTTTCTTATTAAATTAACTACTGCAGTAGCAATATTTTCTGAAGCATATTTTGCGAGGTCGCCACTATACCTAAAGTCTTTTGCAATTCTAATTAATTCTTCGTACTTCCCATCCTTTGTATAGTCATCAATCAACTTATTAGATACTAATTCACTACCGGCTTTTTTCCTTTTATCAAGACTATCCCAAGTTTCTTTTTTGTAATACTTATCACTTATCTTATTAAAATCCAAATTAATTGCCTTAGATAAAGTAATAATCTTAAATTTATTAATATTCAGCTTATGAACAAAGTCCTCATAATTTTGCTCATCAACTTCAAAAGAGATAATTGCTTCTCCACCCATCTGTCCATATTTAAAATTAGAAACAGACAATCCTTGCGTAGTAGATTGCAGAAACTCAATTAATGTCTTAAATCGAGAAATCTCACTTGGACTAATTTTGACAGTTACTTTTTCAGTTTTCATAAGCACTTTTATTAATTACTCGGAATATTTAACTTTCATATCATAATCCCACTTATCAAAGTAAAGATTCCCCTTTTTCCACTCAACTTCACCACGCTGAAAATCAACCGTTTCACTTCTTGGATATAACTTTGCAGGGAATAACGGTTGAGATATATCATCATTAACAATTAATCTATATGAATCCATTCCACCAAGATAAAAATAATTTACATCAGTATCATTAGATTTAGTAATACCAAATGATTGATCAACAGGCACCCAGCCATATCCTTCAAAATATGCTTCAGCCCAATCATGTAAATTTACTTGTCCGGGATGTAACATCCAACCACTCTGCCATTTTGCCGGAACTCCGTTATAACGACATAATGTAATAAACAACAATGATTTTATTCCACAATCACCATGACCATTAGCCAAACAGTATTCAGGTATATTATATAATGTAGAATATTCTCTTGCACCAGCCCATGGAATATTATTATTTATCCAAGTGAATATTTTTTTTGCAATCAAATATGGGTTCTTTTCATCTCCAACTATTTCTGCTGATGCTTTTTTTATTTTCTCAGTAAATAAAATGTGAGGAGCTGATTCTTTTGTAAAGTTTTTATACACATCACTATTAACATCATATTCTTTTATAGATTTTTCATCTATTTTATGAAATTCAGCCGCTGCTGCAAAAGAAACTTCAAAATTAAAAACAGTTGGCTTATCTTTTTCTGCAACTTTTTCCATATATAAAGTTCGTTGCAAATTTTTATTATCTGCAATTACATAATTTTCGCTATTAACAGAAATTAGTTTAATATCTGCTTGTCTATCATGTCCTTCTCGTGGATATGGGAGCCAACATTTAATAATTTCGCCATCAGGAACAGCGTTTGGCTGTACTGTAACTGTATAATTCAATTCCATTTTTACAGGATTAATCAAATTATTTTTTGTTTTTGTGTAGTTTTCAACAACTTTTGGAATATATTTTTCCAAGAATGTATCTAATTCATCAATGGTTGGTCCATCAACTTCATCCTTCTTTAATTTTGCATCTTTATCAATAAGGAATAAATTTCTATGACTGCGTGCAAAATAGTATTTTTTTCCGTTAATAACTTTGTGTTCAAGTTTATTTGTCTTTTCCCATTTTTCTAAATCTTTTACCGTAATCCCCGGATAATACTTATCTAAGTATTTTAGTATATCGCTTTCCGATTTGTTAAAATCTTTTAAAATTCTATCCATTCTTTCTTGTTCAAATTCTAATGCTTCAATATCTTGATAAGAAAGCGAGGCATCTTCTTTAAAATTTTCAATCATTTCATGAGCATTCATAAAATTTCCTTTTTCAATCTGCTCTTGAACCATGTTTAACTTTGATTGAGCAAACATAAAACCACCAAAAACGAATAATAAACATAAAACATACTTAAACATTTCTTAACCTCAATTATCTTTAATTAAATTTTAGAATTAAATCAGCAAACTCTCTAAAAGCTCCGTTTCCACCATTCCTCTTGCAAATATAGTCTACTTGTTCAATTATTTCATCAACCGAATCATTAGGACATGCAGCAAAACCAACAGTTTTAATAACTTCGGTATCATTAACATCATCACCAATAAATGCAACGTTTTCAGCATCTATTCCGTATTCATCACATAATTCAAGCATCTTAGTTTTTTTATCAGATATTCCAATATATGTAAAATCCAACTTTAGCCTCTCCCCTCTTTTTGTAATAACCGGAGAAACATCAGTAGACATTATTCCACATAAGAAACCTCGTTTCCTCAACAAAACCGCACCCATACCATCTTTGACATTATATTTTTTCATTACAAGCCCTTCGGACGTGTAATATAAACCACCATCTGTTAAAACACCATCAACATCAGTAATAACAAGTTTAATTTTTTTAATCTTTTCAATAATTATTGGATCAATATTCTTCATTATATATACTATATATCAAATAAATAAAAAAGAAGATAAAAATTATACAACTAAATTCAAAACACATTTTTAATCCATAAACCAAAAAAAAAGCCTTTGAATTTCTTCAAAGGCTTTAATTTATTCTAACTAATTAAATTAGAATGCATATCTAATACCAAGCTGCATAGCCCAGCGTGAGGTAATATCATCAGCTGTATATGGGTCTTTTGCATTATTAGTGTTTAATGCGTAAACTGCACGACCTGTATTATCGCGACCAACAAATTTTACGATTTGGTATGTGCTGTATACACTCTTATCCCAACCTGATTCAGGATCAATTAAATTTAATACATTCAAAATATCTAAGGTTACTTGGAATTTACCAAAACCAAAATAATCAGGAATATCTTGTGAGAATCTGAAATCTAATACGTTTCTCCAAGGATTTCTTGCACCGTTTCTCTTAGAAACTTTACCACGATTTTCTTTCAAGTACTCATCATTATTAATAAAATCTTCTAAAGCTTGATAAGTTGCATCGCTGCCTTTAACAAAGTTTTTATTAGCATCAAGAGAACCTAACTGGATTTCACTTGCATCTCTTGGAATATAGAACAAGTCGTTAGAATCGAAACCGTCCTGGTTAACATCACCATAAACTACATAAGAATATGGTTGACCTGACTGTCCGTTATAGTATAAAGATACACTTGTTGTAGCATTAGCAAAGAAATTATATGAGTATGACAATGATGCAAATACTCTGTGTTTAACTTCATACAAAGATGTAGTTAATTCAGGATTATTAGGATCGTTGAAAATAGGGTTATATCTCATTTGAGATTTTGCTTGTGAAGAAGTAACACTATTTAAGTCTTCTGATTTACCAAAAACATAACCGGTATTTATTGACAAACCTTGAGCTACGTTTCTTTGAATTTGGAGACTTAAGTTATATTGTGAACCTTTGCTTGTATTTTTTAATACTAACACATCGTAAAAATTATTATTGTAGTAGTTACTGCCACTTGTAGATTTACCATCAGGATTTCCAAAAATATTTCTTCCTTCAATAGGGTCAACTATTGAAACAGGTTGTAAGTTAATTTTTTGATAGAATAAATCATTAACTGACTTATTATATAAAAATTCAACTGTACCAATAAAACCAAAAGGTAATTGTTTATCAACAGATAAGTTAAATCTTAATACTTGAGGCATCTTAAAATCAGGGTCTGTCAAGTTTATTTCTGATTGAACTCTTGGACTACCTGTACCAGGATCACCTGGATACCATTGGTTATCTGGGTCTAAGCTAAAACCAAGTCCAGAACCACCTTTTCTAACTTCTGCATAAAGAACACCGCTATTAGTATAAGCGTTAGATAACCAAACATAAGGAATACGTCCGGTAAATAAACCAGCACCACCACGCACTTGTAAACTTCTATCGCCTAATACGTCAAAGTTAAAACCAAATCTTGGTGAAAACAATAAATTGCCGCTTGGTACTTCGTCAGTTTTGTATCCTACTAAATATTTTGCAACTGAATCGTTAGCAGCAGGTGCTTCCGGAATAAATGGAATATCAATACGAGCACCAAGTGTTACTTTTAAGCTTGGTAAAACTGACCATTCATCTTGTACATAAAATCCAAATTGATTTACTGATAATTCAGCAGCCTGGTTTGGATCGTTGGTCAAAGAATATTTGTGAGAATAAAATGATACGTTGTTGTTTTCTAAATCAGTTAAATTTGAAAATTCGTAGTAACCATGGAACGCACCCAAGAATAAGTTACGGAAAGAAAAGAATTCATTGTGTGTACCAACAGTAAACACGTGATTTCCTAACAAATAAGTAAAGTTATCAGAAATTTCAAAAATATCTTGATCTAATTCGTTAGCTGATGAATATTGATCAACACCGGCACTCAAATCTAATCCTGATTCTTTCACTTTAATTTCAGGTGATTTTTTACCATCAATACCGGCTCTTCTATCACGTATACTTGTAAAACCTGCAATAAATTCGTTTGACATACTATTACCTAAGTTACTATTAACTTGAGCAACAATAGAGTGAGTAGTATTTTTGATTTGGTAAGCGTAAGAATCAAATGACAATCGATTTGATGCTGTTCTATTATTTAATATATCTTGTCTCGCATTTACATAGTTATAACGTAATGTAAATTTATGCTCGTTTGATAAGTTATAATCAAAACGTGTAAATAATTTAGCACTTGGTTGTTCAATTGTGCTTTCGCCAAAAGTTCCTGCATCAAAACCTTTGGATTTAAGGATATCATACATTTTTCTTGCTAAACTATCGTTACGAGCAATGCTTGTACCTTGAGTTAAAGAAACGTTTTGTGAAGGACGATTATTTGTAGTTAATTCGCCGTTAACAAAGAAGAACAATTTATCTTTGATAATAGGACCACCAACACGGAAACCGTATTGTGATTCAGTAAAATCAGGATAAGCTTTTCTTAAAGCTTCATCAGTATTTGGGCTTTTACCAACAAAATCTTGATTTCTTCCAAAGAAATAAGCAGAACCTGAATATTTGTTGGTACCACTACGGGTAATAGCATTAATACCACCACCTGTAAATCCGCTTTCGCGAACATCGTAAGGAGCAACAACTACTTGAAATTCTTGAATAGCATCCAAGCTTATAGGGTTAGTACCTGTTTGACCACCAGGAGTACCACTTGAACCTAAACCAAATAAATCATTGTACTGAGTACCGTCAATCTGTACGTTATTATATCTATTACTTCTACCGGCAGCCTGCATATTAGTACCGGAGAATAATGGAGATAATTTAGCAAAAGATTGGAAGTTTCTGTTAATTGTAGGAACTTCTTCAATTTGTTTTAATGAAACGTTTTGTGATGACCCTGTGCGTCCTTCGCTCAAAATTGAATTTTTTTCAGCAGTAACAGTTAATTCATTAAGTTCTAATGCTTTTTCTGTTAATACAAAATCAACCCTTAAATTTTGACCCAATGTTAAGTATACATCAGTTAAGGTTTTAGGAGTAAAACCAACAAAAGATACTGTTATTTCGAATGGACCGCCCGTACGTAAACCATATAAGTTAAATTTACCGTCCGAACGTGTGGTAATACCATATTGAGTACCAGATGGCACATGTACAGCAATTACGTTTGCCCCTGGTAAGGCTGAACCGTTTTCATCGGTCACAATACCATTTAAGGCTGCAGTAGTAGATCCCTGTGCAAATACCGGCTGAGTATTTAAACTCAACATTGCCATAATTACAATAATTATTAAAGACAAAGAAGCAAGTCTCATGCTCTTCTCCGATTTGTTGTTTGATATGTAATTAAAAAATTTCATCTTCAAATATTCGTACTTTAAACTTAAATTTCAAGTGTATGTAATTTATTAACAATTTGGTAATAATTTAATAATTTGCTTTTAAATAATTATTACCGTTTCTTTACTTTCTGGTTTAAAAATATTACTTAGAAAGCTTAATTATCTTATATCCTTTTTCCTTCAAATCCACTTTTAAGACATTTTGTCTTATCTGATAAGTATCCCCTTTAATCATATCTAAACCTGACTGCTCTGTATAAAAGCCAGGAAGTTTAACAGTAACTGTTCTTTTATTATTTGATTTGTTTAAGATTACCACAATTTTTTCATTAAAATCTGTTCTTAGATATGCAAACTGATCTTTCTCAACACCTAAAGGTAATAAATCTCCATACCTTAAAGCTGTTGAACTTTTACGTAAATTAACAATTTTTCTAACATTATCTAAAAGATTTTTTTGAAATTCGTCCAAATTTTCTTCAAATTTCATCATTCTTCTATTATCGGGGTCACTTGCACCCGTCATTCCGGCTTCAGTACCATAATATATTACGGGCAATCCAGGAACAGTACTCATGTAAGCAAGGAATAATTCGGCTAAATCATAACTTTTAGGATTATCTACAACCGGAGGATTCGACCATCCTATTTCAGTACCCAAATTTTCCCCGCCGGATTTAATATCGCCATCAGCATAAGACATAAATCGAACCTTATCATGGCTGTCTATTATGTTACCCATGTAATGTGGATTTCCATAAACTCTTTCGGTTTGTTTTAATTCAGATGACAAACGTGCAAATGAGTTAGAAGAATCAACAAATACTTGAATTGCAGTATCAAAAAGATTAAAGTTGAATTGAGCACTTAATTGACCATTATTTACATACGAACTAATTAAATCATAAGAGCCAAATGTTTCCCCAATTTGATAAACTTTCACATTATCAGGTATTTCAATTTCTGCTTTTAATTTTCTCGTTAAAGTTCTCCAAAATTTATTAGGCACATGTTTAACAGCATCATGCCTAAAACCATCGGCACCGGTTTCTTTTAACCACCAAATTGCATTGGTAGCAACTGCTTCCATTGCTTCGGGAGATGATAAAAAGTCGAATGACGGCAAATAAGGTTCAAACCATGTTGTTAATCGGTATTCATCCCAAAATCTTAAATTTAATCTCCCATCAGGTAAATTAAGTTTACCAAACCAATCGGGATGTTCCTTAAAATAAGGATGGTCAATATGTACGTGGTGTGAAACAAAGTCCAATAAAATTTTTATCCCTTTTGAGTGAGCAACTTTTACTATCTCTTTTAATTGCTCCATCGTTCCAAAATGTTCCTCAACTTTTTCGGCACTAATGGGCCAATAACCATGATAGCCCGAAAACCATCTGTGTGGTTCAGGATACTCGCGAAACGCTTGGTTTGGGTTGTCATAAACAGGAGAAAGCCATATTGCATTTACTCCTAATTTATCAAAATAACCGGAGTTCAGTTTTTCTAAAATTCCTGCAAAATCCCCACCTTGATAATTTGCTTGATGAAACAACGAGTCTTGAACAATAGGATTATCGTTCGCCTTTTCACCATTCTTAAATCTATCAATCATTAAAGAATAAATAATTCCATCATACCAATTAAATGGAGCATTATTATCTCTTACATCGCCATTATATAGCATAACAGTTTGTGTATTTGATAATTTGCCGTCTTTATTAATTAGCACTCTCAAACTATGCTCACCATTGTACCTTTGTTTTTGCAGCTGAACCGTAATAACATTATTTTCTACACTAACTGTATTCCCAAGTTTTTCGTTATCTAATAAAGCATAAATATTTTTATTAGTAATTTTTTCATCAGCATTATCCGGTTTGTAAACAAAAGATAATTTAATAAAACTCCCCTCATTGGTTTTATTACCAACATATAAATACGAAGAAGATTCGGTTTTATCTTTAATAACTAAGTTTGTGTTATATCCACCAATTCCGTTTGGAATTGAATCATGATTTTTTTGGTCTAAAAATTCTGCTCCATCTACAAAATACTTGTACTCATATCTTCCCGGATCAAAAGAATAATCAATTGAGTACCAGCCATCCTTCCCTTCTTTAAGGAATAATTCGTTCCTATTCCAACTATTAAAATTTCCGAAAACGGTAATATGTTTTGGCGTTCCTGTTGGTTTGAAGCTGAAAGTATGTTTATATTTTAGTTTGCTGTTTACTAAAATTGAGTATGTTGTATTATTATATACAAAATCGAGAAAAGTTGTACCGCTGAATTTTTGATTTGGCTTTACAAAAAGCTTATTTGTTTTTTTATCGAAATTAACTTGTAAATCATTATTTGGTAAAAAGTTAATGTCATATTTATCCAAATAAAACATATCATCAATAATTATTGAATCCTCTATTCCGGCATACACGGTAATAGGGCGGATGATGTCAATAATTTTTTCTTGGCAAAAAGTTAATTGAGCAAAAAGTATAACAAAAGCAATTATGAATTTTTTCATAAATTCTCCAAACGTATAAAGAGTAATAAAAATTCCAGATAAATTACAAATTTATACACTTATAAAGAAATTACAAAATTATTTTACAATTATTTACTTTTCATTTAAATAATGTAAATAAAGTTAATTCTTGATGGCAGCAAACTTTTTATAAATTTCGCGGTGAATTTTATTCTTATCGAAATTTAATTTGGGGAAAGTTGAAAATGTAGTTTCTATCAAACCTTCAGGTCCACATGCATAAATTTCAGCTTTTTGCATAAAATTAAAATTATTTGCATAAAATTTGGTTAGATATTCATCATCAATCCGCCCAGTAAATTGGCAGGTAATATTTATGGGTCTACTTAAAACTATTGAAAAATTGAATCGATCATCATAATTATTTTTTAGTTTTTTAATCTCCTCGCTAAAAATAATATTTTGCTCATCTCTATTTTGATATAACAAATAAATTTTGCTATTATCATTTTTTTGCAGAGCACTATAAATCATTGATATAATTGGGGTTATACCACTTCCACCGGCAATAAATAAAAAGTTTTTATTTTCTGTTTTATTAATATCTAAACAAAATTCACCACTTGGATAATCAACATCTAAAACATCTCCTATTGATAAATTTTCACTAAATTGAGTATATGATGGGTTGTTTTTATTTTGTTTAATGGTAATTCTAATAAGTGGTAAATCATTGTTTGAGGATGAAATAGAATAACTTCTTTTTATCAGCTTATCACTCTCTTTAATATTTAATGTTATATATTGGCCAGGCAAAAAACCATCTATCAAGTTGTTTATATCTTTCAACAAATACGAAAATGTATCAGGTGTTTCTTTTACTATTTTTTCAATTTTTAACTGCAAAATTTTATTATCCTTTCTTTTTGAATAAAGAACAATTGGTATTATGTTAAAGTTCTTAAAAACTATTCAATTTGTTCAACATCAGATTGAACTGCATCTACGATTGGAATTTCTTGAACATTTTGAAGTTTTCTTTCTATAGATCGAGAACGTTTTGAAGCTTCACCCAATTCTTTACTTGCTAAATCAAGTTTTTGCTGAGTTTTATCCAATACATCACCAAACTTAACAAATTCAGTTTTAACAATACCCAACAAACGCCAAACTTCGCTACTTCGTTTTTGTATTGCAAAAGTTCTAAATCCCATTTGTAAACTGTTTAATAACGCCATAAAGTTTGCCGGACCTGTTATTACAACCCTATACTCTCTTTGTATAAAATCCAATAAACCATTTATTCTTAAAACTTCGGCGTACAAACCTTCAATTGGTAAAAACAGTATTGCAAAATCAGTTGTTGACGGAGGATCAATATACTTTGTAGATATGCTTTTAGCTTCATTTTTAATTCTAATTTCTAAAGCTTTTCTATGTTCATCAACCCTTAGTTTATCTCCATTTTCTTGAGCTTCAATTAAATTTTGAAAGTCATCTAAGGGGAATTTGGAGTCAATTGGCAAATAGACTATATCTTCTTTTAATTCATTTTTACCCGGCAATTTAATAGCAAACTCAACAACTTCTCTACTCCCCTTTTTAACAGATATGTTTTCGGCATATTGTTCGGGAGTTAAAACTTGTTCAATTAAAGTTTTTAACTGCATTTCGCCCCAAATACCACGAACTTTTACGTTATTTAATACTTTTTTTAAGTCGCCAACACCTGTTGCAAGTGTTTGCATTTCTCCTAACCCCTTATGAACTTCTTCAAGTCGTTTACTTACAATTGAAAAAGAGTCGTTAAGTCTTTTTTCCAAAGTGGAATGCAGTTTTTCATCAACTGTAACCCGCATTTCTTCTAACTTTTTATTATTGTCGTTTTGAAGTTCTTTAAGATTGGTTTCAATTTTTGAAGTTAAAACTTCCAAACGATTGTCAAAATTGGTTGTTAGTCTTTGTATTTCTTTGGTAAATAATGATAATTGTTCTTTTAGGGAATATGATACGTCATTCATTCTTCCAGAGATACTATCCCCTAAAATTTTTATTTGATTACTAACTTCAACTCGTAAGTTACTGTTCGTTTTATCATTTTCAACTCTAATTTGATGTATTTCACTTTTTAAAGCAGATAAAATTTCAACTTTGCTTTTTAGGAGTTCATCTTTTAAATAATCAATTTTTTGTTCATTATTTCCTAATTTTGAACTTAACTTTAGAACAAAAATCAAGATACTAACTAAAGTAAAAAAAATTATTAGCAAAAAGGGTGTTTCCACACTAACCTCCTTGTGGTGGATTAATTAAAACTTATCTATAAAAAAACTAACTATTACTAATTTAATTAACATATAATATAATAAATTACTCAATTATTAGTTATTTTTACATAATAAATAAAAAATATTGAATATGAAAACTTGGCATAAAATTACAATTGGTTTAGGAATTACATTTATTGTTTTATTAATATCAATAATTATTTTTTCAAAAAATGTATTATCAAACTCTCTTCCTGAATACGATGGACAAATAGAATCATCCCAAGTTAACGAACAGGTAGAAATATTTAGAGATTCTTTGGCTATTCCCTATATTTTGGCTAAAAATGATTTAGATGCATATTTTGCATTGGGATATACACACGCACAAGAACGTTTATTCCAAATGGACTTTATAAGGCGAGCAGGAGCCGGCAGGCTTTCCGAAGTATTTGGAAAAAAAACTTTACCTTATGATAAAATGTTCAAAACACTTGGTATTTATCAAGCAGCAGAGTTAAGTTTAGCAAACCTTGATAAATATACAATTGAAATTTTACAAGCTTATGCAAATGGAATAAACAAGTATTTGGAAGAAAATTCCGGCAAGTTGCCATTAGAATTTGCATTATTAAACTATCATCCAAATAAATGGAAACCAATACATAGTTTAATAATTGCAAAAATGTTAGCATGGGAATTAAATATAAGCTGGTGGACAGATTTTAGCTTTACCCATCTAATTCAAAAGTTTGGTAAGGAAAAAGCGAAAGAAATATTACCCGATTTTGAACAAAATCAGAATTACATAATCTCCAACAAATTAACTGCTGCCAGTAATATTGCATTAGGGTTGGTTGAAACAGATAAAAGCTTCAGAAAATTTATGGGATTTGAAGGAACTCATATCGGCTCAAATAATTGGGTAGTTAATGGGAAACGTTCTTCATCGGGTAAACCAATAATAGCAAATGATCCTCATCTTGCATTTCAAGCCCCAGCCCGTTGGTACTTAGCTGTTATTAAAGCCGGAGATAAAACAACCGCAGGTTTTACTTTACCCGGTTTACCCGCCGTTGTTATCGGTAAAAATGATAATATAAGTTGGGTTGTTACAAATGTTATGGCTGATGATGCCGATTTTTATTTTGAAACATTAGACAGCTCAAAAACCAATTATTTACTCAATGAGAAATGGGTTAAATTAAAAACGTATACAGACACAATATTTATAAAAGATGAATTACCCGAGCTTTTAAATATCAAGGCTACACACAGAGGTCCAATTATTTCCGATATTCACCCATATAATTTTTTATATAAAAATAAAAAAAGAAAAAATGCAACTGTTAGCATTAGATGGACTGCTTTAGATAAAAGCACCGAATTGGCATCATTTTTGGCAATAAATAATGCTTCAAATTATAATCAATTCAAAGAAGCTTTAAGGTATTTTTATGCACCGGGACAAAATTTTGTATATGCCGATAAATTTGGCAATATTGCCTATATATGCGGAGCAAGATTACCAATTAGAGAAAACATTGCACCTTCTTTAGTATACGATGGAACGACTTCAGTAAGTGATTGGAAAGGATTTGTTAGTTATGATAATATGCCAAAATTATTTAATCCATCAAACGGGTTTATTGCAACAGCAAACAACAAAGTTGTACAAAACTTCACTCAGCACATTTCAAATTTATGGGAACCCGATTCAAGAATTAACAGAATTTCCGAATTACTTTCTAAAAAAGCAGTGCACTCAGCTTCTGACTTTATGAATTATCAAAATGATTATTATTCTGATTATGCTGCAAAACTAACTCCGCTAATTTTGGATGCTTTTAAGAATGCTGCAATTAAAGATAAGAATCTTCAATTAGCTTTAAAATTACTTAAACGCTGGGATTTTACATTTTCTGCTGAATCTCAAACACCTTCTATATACACACGATTTTTGCAAAAATTAATTTACAATACTTTTGCAGATGAAATGGGTAAAACTTACCTAAAAGAGTACTCTTTTATTGCTAATATTCCATATAGAGTGATAATGCAGTTACTTAAACAAGATAATTCTAAATGGTTTGATAACGTTAAGACAAATAATTACGAAACAAAAAACGATATTATAAGAAAAAGTTTAGTTGATGCACTTACTGAATTAGAAAAAGAGAATTCAAAAGATTTATATTTATGGCAATGGGGTAATTTTCATACAGTCACTTTTAAACATTCTTTTAGCGGAGTAAACGGCTTTTTGGATAAAATCATTAATATTGGACCATTCCCTATTGGTGGAGATGGAACTACAATAAATAATGGCGAATATTCATTCAACGAACCTTTCTCTAACCATTTAGGTCCTTCAATGCGTTATATATATGATTTTAATGATCCCGAAAACTTTACATGTATCCTTCCAACCGGTCAATCTGGACATTTTTTATCAGAACACTATAAGGATATGACTGAAAAGTGGTTAAAGGGGAAATATATAAAAGTAAATACAAATATCGAAAAAAACATTGAATTGTATAAAAATAGATTAACAATTTTAAAGAATAACAGTAAAAATTAGATAAGAATAAAAATTTGTGTTAAATTTGTAATTTTGAATACAGGTAAATCATGAAAGTTATAGAACATCTGGCAAAAGCCAAAAATCCATTAATCAGTTTTGAGATTATTCCACCCAAAAGAGGCGGAAATGTAAAACTATTATTAAACTTATTGGATGACATCGTAAAATACAACCCTCCTTTTATCGATATTACTTCTCATGCTGCTGAAGTTGTATATGAAGAAACAACAGATGGAGGATTTTCGGCAAGAATAAAAAGGAAACGCCCCGGAACACTTGGTATTTGTGCTTTAATACAAAACAAATACAATGTTGATGCTGTTCCACATGTAATCTGTCAAGGATTTACAAGAGAAGAGACAGAAGACTTTTTAATTGAATTACGTTATTTGATGATAGATAACGTTTTAGCTATTAAGGGAGATGATAGTGCCTTTAATAAACCACTTAAATTTGGAAGGAGTGTTAATCATTATTCGCTTGATTTAGTTAAACAAATTGAAATGATGAATAAGGGAAAATATTTAGAAGATTCACTTTTAAATGCTGAACCAACAAATTTTTGTGTTGGCGTTGCTGGCTATCCCGAAAAGCATTATGAATCCCCTAATTTAGATATTGATGTTAAAAATATTAAAGAAAAAATTGATGCAGGTGCAGATTATATAGTTACTCAAATGTTTTATGATAACAACAAGTATTACAATTTTGTTGAAAAATGTAGAGCAGCAGGAATAACTGTACCTATAATACCGGGATTAAAAATTATTACATCCCAAAAACATGTTAATTCTTTACCAAAGAATTTTTATATTGATATTCCAAAAGAGTTAGCTGATCAAGTTTTAAGTGAAAAGCCTGAACACACAATGGATATTGGCGTAGAGTGGACATTAAAACAAGTTGAAGATTTATTAAACCATAACGTTCCGGCAATCCATTTTTATATTATGCAAACATCAGCACCAATAAATAAACTAATGGAAAAGTTAAAAATTTAAAAGGTATTTATGCAGATAAAAGACAAAATACACCTACCCCATAGTAGTTTCAAAAAATTAAAATGGGGAATTTCTGGCTGTGGTAAGTTTACCGAAAATTCTTTATTGCCTGCATTATTAAAGATTAACAAAAATAAAGTCATATCTGTTTTCAGTCATAATTTTAACAGAGCTAAGTTTATTGCTAACAAATTTGCAGTACCTAATGCTTTTAATAACTTTGATGAATTTCTTCAATCAGATTTTGATTCGTTATATATTGGCAGTATTAATGCTCACCATTACGAGCAAGTAATAGAAGCAGCTAAAGCCGGTAAAAATATTTTGTGCGAAAAACCTTTGGCATTAACTTCAGAACAAGCGTTTGAAATGTACGAAACATGCAAAAACAACAATGTTCTTTTTGCCGTAAATTATGTAAATCGTTTTCATCCCTTAGTTCAAAAGACCAAAGAATTGATTAACAACCATATTTTAGGTAAAGTTGTTTCAATTTCGGTTAGTTATAATACCGAGTATACTCCTGATGAAAACTTTAGATTTCAGAAAGAGTTAAGCGGCGGCGGTGTATTAAGAGATATTGGAACTCACATGATAGACCTTTTAATGTTTTTTGGTGGAAATATTACTGATATTAAAGGGTTTATGGATAATGTCGTTTATAAAAGTGAAGTTGAAGATTTTGCTTCTGCTATTGTAAAATTTGAAAAAGGTGGATATGGTTCGTTTAATGTTTCGTTCAATACCCCAAAAGCTTTTAATAGAATTGAAATTATTGGTTATAAAGGCTGCATTGCAATAGATAATATTATTGGGAAAAGAGGAACTCCATCAAAACTTACAATTGATTTGAAAGGAGAAGGACGAAAAGCTTTTAGAAATAGGTCAAGCAAACAATTATTTTTATTAAAGTCTGTCTGCCATTCCTTTTTAGAAAAAGAAACTCCTCAAATAACCGGATACGATGGATACTTAAATTTAAAAATAATGGAGCAATTGGAAAAGTCATGCGGAATATAGGTCTTTTTATAGATATATGTCATAAGTTGTATACAGATGGTTATGTTGCTGCATTAGATGGAAATGTATCTGTAAGATTAGATGATAAATCAATTTTAATAACTCCATCAGCAAAATGTAAAGGAAAGCTGGTTGAACAAGATTTAATTATAATTGATAATGATGGAAACATAATTGAAGGGAATGGAAAAATTTCTTCTGAATCAAAGTTACATCTTTTTGCCTATCACCATCGTAAGGATATAAATGCAGTTATTCATGCCCATCCTGTTTATTCAACTGCATTTGCTGCAATGGGTGAAGATTTTACAAAACCCATTTTTCCAGAAGTTGTATTAACTTTAGGGAAAGTACACTTATGTAAATATGCAACTCCATCTACTAACGAAGTAACTGAATCCATGAAACCATTTATTGAATATGCAAACGCTTTATTGTTGGCAAATCATGGGGCAGTAACATTTGGAGGAAGTTTGGAAGAAGCTTTTAATAAAATGGAAAAACTCGAACATACTGCAAAAACCATTTCAATTATTAGAAGTATGGGCAAAGAAAAAACCATCCCAAATGAAAAACTTTCCGCACTATATGAAATAGGCGAAAAAGTATTTAAACTTAATATTGATAAAAGAAACAGAATGGATATTTAATCCATTGATATAGGAAAAAAATGAATAGAAATACAAAAGTATTATTGTTGGTTGGCGGTATTTCTCCGGAAAGAGAAGTATCCAAATCATCCGGTGAAAACATATATAAAGCTTTAACCGAATTAGGTTATTCTGTTACAATAATTGATCCTGCTTATGGAGAAAATCAACCGGAACATGCTTCTGATTTTTTTACTGAAAAGAACTACTCAACCATAAGTAAAGAAAATTATATTAAAGCTATAAATCTTAAAGTTTTTGATAATATTGATTTAGTTTTTAATGCTCTGCATGGCAAATATGGTGAAGATGGCATAGTACAATCATTACTTGAACTTAAAAATATTAAATATACCGGTAGCGGAGTTTTACCAAGCTCTTTAACAATGGACAAGTGTGCTTCTAAAATTTTATTTCAACATTTTAATGTTTCTACGCCTGATTGGTTTTGTATTGCCCAACATGAATTGGATTTTACATTAATAAAAAAACAAATTAATTCCAAATTTGGATACCCTTGTGTTGTAAAACCTAACGATCAAGGTTCAACTATTGGATTAACAATTTGTAAAAGCGAAGAGAAGATTGAAGAATCGATAAATTTAGCATTTCAGTTTTCTAATAAGATTGTAATTGAAGAGTTTATATCGGGACATGAATTAACCGTTGGAGTTATTGACAATATTGTTCTTCCTCCACTTGAAATAAAACCTTTAAAAGGTTTTTATGATTATGAAGCAAAGTATTCAGATGGGATGAGCGAATACGAAGTACCTGCAAACTTTCCGAAAAACGTAATTACTCAATTACAGACTCAAGCAAAATTAGCCTATGACGCTTTAGGATGTACATCCTATGCACGATTGGATTTTAGAGTAAACGATAAAAATGAAGTTTATTGTTTGGAAGCAAATACATTACCGGGTATGACCTCTCATAGCTTGTTGCCTAAAATGGCTAAAGCTGCAAATATTAGTTTTAATGAATTAATTGAAAAAATTATCAAATATTCTTTACAATGAAATCATTTTTTACAAAAAATAGAATACCACAGTTAGTCTTATTAGGTGTTATAATTCTGATTACTTTTTATCTGATTTTTAATGAATCAGGAGTAATTAGTTATTATTCATTACAGGGTGAATTAAACGGAATTAGAGCTAAGGTTGACTCTTCAAAAGTTCGAATTGTCCAATTGGAAAGTGAAATTGATTCATTAAAAGATGTAAGATTTAAAATTGAGAAAGTTGCACGCGAAAAATACAATTTAAAAAAGAAGGGCGAAAAGGTTTTTAAAATTAAGGAGAAATAAGAATGAATTTCACCATTCCTCATACTCCCCTTGCTGAACGTATACGTCCAACTTCTTTAGACACATATTTTGGGCAGGAGCACTTAACCGGCAAAGGGAAACCAATTAGAAATATGATTGAAAATGATGCTCTCATTTCTATTATATTATGGGGTCCTCCAGGTACAGGAAAAACAACACTTGCCAAAATAATATCAAACTCAACATCATCTGATTTTCATGTTGTTAATGCAGTTTCTTCCGGAGTTCGTGATATTCGTGCTATTATGGAAATAGGAAAAACAAATAGAGAATATAACAAAAAGACAATTTTATTTATTGATGAGATTCATAGATTTAATAAAAACCAACAAGATGCATTACTTTCTTCTGTTGAAAAAGGGGATATAATATTAATTGGTGCAACAACAGAAAATCCATCATTTGAAGTTATTCCTGCTCTTCGTTCGCGAACAAGAATTTATACATTACGTGCTCTTGAAGAAGACCACTTGGATAAGATATTAAATTACACATTACAATCTGATGAACTATTAAAACAATTAAAAATTGAAATTCCAGATAAGGATTTTTTAATTTATAATTCCGGTGGGGATGCTCGAATTCTATTAAATATTCTTGAAGCTGCGATTTTATACAAAATTAATGAAGATGATATAATAATAGATAAAGCTTTAATTGAAAACATTACCCAAAATAAAGTTTCAATGTATGATAAAGGTGGCGAAGGACATTATAATGTTATAAGTGCATTTATTAAAAGTATGCGTGGAAGTGATCCGGATGCAGCTGTATATTGGCTTGCAAGAATGATTGATGGCGGAGAAGACCCATTGTTTATTGCCCGCAGAATGATAATTTTTGCATCTGAAGATATTGGGAATGCTTCTCCAAATGCTCTTTTATTAGCTGTTTCTACTTTTACTGCAGTTGAAAAAATTGGGTATCCTGAATCAAGAATAATGCTTTCTCAATGTGCTACTTATTTAGCTTCTGCTCCTAAAAGTAATGCCGCATATTTAGCTATTAATAAAGCTTTAGAAGATAATAAAAATAAACCTCAGTATCCCGTCCCTATTCATTTACGAAATGCACCAACAAATTTTATGAAAAACATTGGATATGGCAAAGAATACAAGTACCCACATGATTTTCCAAACCATTTTATTGAAGAAGATTATTTACCTAAAGAGTTAATCGGTACTCAGTATTATCTACCTACTGAAAATGGTCAAGAAAAAGGTTTAAAAGATAGACTAAAACAGTTTTGGAATAGAAAGAAAAAGTATTAAGGGGAATTGTAAATTGTGAATGGTAAATTTGTGTTTGATGGGATTGTATGAATTGATATTGTGGAAATTAAAAACGAAAGACCTTTCATAAAAACATAATCACATTAATTAGATATCTAAGACCCAGCAGGGCGACATGTTCTTTTGATTCTATATACATTCCCAATATTCAACAACAATGTTTCTCGTAACTTTTTGTGTCGCACCTAACGGAGCTTTATTGCTGTTTTTTGTTTTCATTTTACTATTGAGGTTTCAACCCTAATGGGTCTGGTTAGATGAAGATATTAGTAATTTTGTTTTAAATTACATCGTTATATTTTACAACATATTACATATACAAAACGATATAGATTAATTACTCAAATCACAACAATTTGTTCCCATCAGCTATTACCTGCTTTTCGTCACTTGTCACATCGTCACTTGTTATTTTTTTTGATTGCAGAGCAATCACACGTCGGTAACCGCAATCCTTAAAGAATCCCCACGACTTCAGCGAAGTCGCACAAAACCATACCATCATTTTACATTTCGTGTAGAATATATGGCAGTTCTCTAAAGTGCCAACTTCTTTTCATTTCACATGTTAACGACGTTTAACTTTTCCAAAGTCAAAGTTACTTATAATTATTTTATTCGGAAATATTAATGTTTCATTATCGAGTTTCACGCTTCGTGTCACTCGTTTAGTAGATGTTGCAAATTGAGGAATGATTCCTGGGCGATTATGGTCTTACCATGACCGAATGAATTTACTGTAAAAACACCAACGTTTTTTATAAAAGTTTGTGTCACGGTTCAGACCGTGACACCCTTGAACTTGTTTTCTGAATTTTGCAACAACATTTACCTTGACACTCCAGAAAAAACTTAGCAGGTAGAAATTATAATAATCTATTTTTCTAAATATGCTTCTTTTTTAGCTAAGGCACCAAATAAACCACCGCTATGCAAAAACAATATATTCTCTTCATTACTCCCTTTAAGAATTTTTTGCACATAAGCAAAAAATGCTTTACCGGTATAAGCGGGGTCAAATAAGATACCGGAAACTCGTGCAAAATCATTCATAACTTTTATTTTTTCGTTTGTGATATTTGTATATCCTTCTTCCGAAAAACCATCAAGAATATAAAGGTTGTTGAAATCAACTTCTTCTTCAATTTGATATTTTTCGCGGCACTCATCAATAACATTAACAATCTTGTTGTATATAATATCTTTTGGGTATAGAACATTGACAGAATAAATTTTTAATGGCAATGAATTAATAGCACAACCCAATAACATTCCTGCAGTAGTACCGCCACTACCACACGCAGTAGCAATACCGGAAATATTATTTTCAACAACAAATTTTTTAATTTCATCAATAAAATTAATATATCCCCAAACACCTAAACTGCTTGAACCACCTTCAGGCACAATATAAACATTAAAACCGGCTTTATTCAATTCTTTCTTTTTAGCCGCCATTATAGCATCAACATCAGTATATTCTTCTTCAGTTAAATAAGTAATTTCAGCATTAAAAAGATTATCAATAAATAAATTCCCTTCAGGTACTTCAGGCTCAGTACCAAATAAAAACAATTTAGTTTTCATACCAAGCATTGAAGCAGCTACAACCGTTGCACGAGCATGATTTGATTGAAGCCCACCGCATGTTAATATAATTTCAGCATTATTTTGTTTAGCATCAAATAATAAATAATCTAATTTCCTTACTTTATTCCCTAATAATAAACTCCCTGTTAAATCATCATGTTTAACAAAAAAATCTTTGCCACTAAATTCGTATTTTTTAATTGGAGTCTCTAAAATCCCAATATCTAATTTACTTGGACGAATCATCCGTTTGAATTTCCTCTAATCTGTTGTTCAAAAAAGCATCATAATACCTTCTAACTCTCTCCAAATCTGCCGGAGTATCAACCGAAATACTCTCAAAAGTTGTTTCTACAATTTTAATTCGCATTCCGTTTTCAAGCATTCTAAGCTGCTCTAATTTTTCTGTTTTTTCCAAATCTGTCTGTTGAAGTTTTGTAAAGTCTAAAAGTGCGTCTCTTCTATAAACATAAAGCCCAATATGCTTATATATACTTCCAAGTATTAGTCTTTCTGTATAATTTTTTGCTTCACGAACATAAGGGATAGGAGAACGTGAAAAATACATAGCAAAATTATTATAATCAAAAACTACTTTAGGAATTGAAGGAGCTTTTAATTCTTCAACTGTTTTAATTTTTTTAGCAAGAGTCGCAATGTCAACACTCTTATCAAATAATAATGGTTCAATTGCTTCATCAATCATCAACCCTTGAATAAAAGGTTCATCTCCTTGAATATTCACAATTATTTCAGCATCTTTTTGGTCATTCACAACATAAGCTATTCTATCCGAACCGGTTTGAATATCTTTAGGAGTCATAACAACATCTTTGCAAAAATTAGATACAACTTGATAAACTTTTTCATCATCAACAGCAATAATTATTTTATCAAGCATCTTAGATTTTTTTGCACTTTCATAGGTATGCCTAATCATAGGCTTACCACCAATATCTGCCAACGGTTTACCCAATAGACGAGAAGAACCAAATCTTGCAGGAATTACACCTAAAATCACAAAATCACCTTTATTGTTTTAATACTTTGGGAACCTTAAAATATTCCCCATCAGTATCAGGGGCATTGCTTAAAGCTTCTTCATGCGATAGTTTAATAACAGCATTATCTTCACGAAATATGTTTATGTTATCAATAGGATATTCCAACGGTTCAACACTTTCAGTATCCAATTCATTTAATTTTTCAACATAAGTTAAAATTTCGTTAAATTTATGAGTAAAACTTTCTAATTCACTCTCATCAAATTTTAATTTAGCCAAAGAGGCTATATATTTTACATCATCAGTAGTCATTTTAATTATCTTATTATCACTATAAATTGTTTTATTAGTTGGTTTGCAGTATCTTGGACTAAAACATTTCCCTGCGAACCATTTGCACCCTTTCCATAGAATTTGCAAATTGAGTTATCTGTTGAATCGACACTCATTTCAAAATCAGCTTGGTTTGATAAACTCCATGAATATTGACCAACATTTGAAGCTAAATAAGTAGAAGCTGTTGCAATTTCATATTCTCCTTTTGTTATCTTTAATGTATCAATTCCTTCAGGATATTCTGCCGAAGTATTAACAAATAAACCGGGATAAATTGAATAAAAACCAAGACTATTAAAACTACCAGTAATATAATAATTAGCACCATTGTATGGATTATCTTTCACAAATAACCTTAATGTGTGGTAACTATTCCCTCTTTTTGGGCTCATATATTCAAGAGAATAGAAACTATTTGCATATTTTTGAATATTTAATTGAACTTCTAAAAATTGTGAAGTCAACTCGGAAACCGAACCTGAAGAATAAAAACCTGCATTGCCGATTTTTTGCAAAACAACGGGATCAATCTCAGTTCCTAAGCCAACCGTATAAACACGCTTTCCACTAATTGCCGATAAAGCCTGATTTAAGGTTGATGAACCTTGTGTATCTGTTCCATCAGTTAGCAAAACCAATGTACCTTGCACAATGTTATCATAAGAAAAAGAATCAGTCCATCTACCGGCACCTGTTACAACAGCACCATATAAATCAGTAGTATAAAAGCCAACACCAATGGAATTTATTGCAGAGGTTAACTTACCTAAATCGCTTGTAAAGTCTTGTACTAAAACTGCATCTTCCGAAAACTTATAAATTGCAATTTCCTGCTGTGGAATTTTACTTGAAACAAAACTTAATGCTGCATTTTTAATCTCAGCCAAATTTTGTTGAACGCTTGTACTATTATCAAGCATTAAAACAGTTTTTAAGGTATAAGGAGTCTCTTCCCTTTTTTTTATGTTTAAGTAGGATTCAGATACAGATACTGGAAGATTATCTTCGTACAAATCAAAATTTGTAGTAGTAAGATTATCAACACCATTACCGGCTGGATCTAATACTTGAAACATTATATTAACAAACGAAGGAAGTTTAGTTTGGATATTCGATTTTACAAGCAAATAACCCGCACTATTATCGTTCGATTTAGTTACAAAACTCCATACATCTCCACTTACAGAAGTACCATCTTTTTGATGACTTACAACTTTCCAATAATAACGTGTTTGGAAATTTAATCCCACTACTGTAACATTAGGTGTGCTTATATTTTGAATGTACAAATCAGTTGGAGGATTAGATTTACTAAAATAGACATCAAAACTTGAATAGGAATCACATTTCCAACTTAATACAACAGCAGATTCAACATCAATTGAATTGTGGGCTGGGGTTGGAGTATTTGGTTTTCCAACCGTCGTTATTGTATTATTCTCTTCTCCATCGCCACTTAAAGAGCAGCTGCTGACAAGAAATGCAACACAAAAAAGTATTAATGATAATTTTAATAATTTCATATTAAATTTTTGTTTTAGTAAATCTAATTGTGTTTATCAAAACTTTAAAGATAAACTCTTTATTTTATTTAACCAAACTCATTTTTATTGTTTTTACAAAATTTCCGGCACTTATTTTAGCAAAATATAATCCACTTGAAAAATTAGAAGCATTAAAATTAACTGTGTGTTTACCTGCATTTTGGTAATCATTAACCAACAATGCAACTTCTTTTCCTAACACATCGTATACTTTTAATGTCACTTTTGAACTACTTGGCAATTGGTAAGCAATAGTAGTGTTTGGATTAAATGGATTAGGATAGTTTTGAGCTAATTCAAAGGTTGTAACTTGTAAATTTTCTTCTTTAACATCGGTTGGATAAACTAACCAAGTCATCAAGGAGTAGATTAAACTATTGCGTATTGCTTCAGGATAAACAGTTTCAATTGGAAAAGAACAATAAATTAATCTATATGAGCCATCATAAGAAATACCAGCCTGTCCAAGTGATGTATTTACTCCCGAAAAAACAAATAATGAATTAGAACCATTCGGTTTAATGGCATCAGGCCATTCAGTATTATACATGCCGTGTGTTCCATCATCATAATTGAAACTACCAAAATTGCCTACTGTTGTATTTGCATCAGTATTTATAGTATAATAAGTAGAAGAGTTATTTTCAGGTGCGTCTGCATAATAAGTTGCTTTTAAATAGTTATTGTAAAAATCTAAATCTGAAACTGAGGAACTTGCTGAACGACCTAAATCCCAACCAATTTCTGAACCACTAACTAAGAATGATTTGTTTGTACCACTCAAAAAGCTTTTAACTGCTGCTTGTTCTAATGTATTAAATGTTTCATCAGCGGTACTTTCTTCTCCCAAAATCCAAATTACAGAATAATAATCATCTAAGTTAATATGATTCAAATAAACAGCTTCATTATTTGCACAATCAAAATTGTATGTAAAAAGATTTTCTGCTAATGCCTTTCCGTAAATCTTAATGTAATCTCTTGTATTATCACTTGAAATTATTCTATCAAATCCATTAACAATCAACACCTTTGCTTCAATACTTTGAGGACAAATGGCAAAAGTTTCAGAAAAATCAGAAGTACCACTAATATTAAAAGCTTTAATTTTAATTAAATACATTTGATTTTCTATTAGATTATTTATAGTTATATCACCCGAAAGAAAATTTAACGAGTCTTTATAAGTAACTCCATCATCTTTGCTTAAATAAACGCGTATACCACTTGCATAACTTGGCAATTCTGTTTTAATTTTAATTGAAGTAGGAGAATTATTAATAACCGAAATATAATTTGGAACAGCCGGAACAGGTTGAAAACTTCCGCCAAACCTTGCACTAATTAAATTCCACAATTCTTGACGACCGGAATCATAACCTAACGCCCACATTCCAATACCTTTAAGGTTTTTAGAAATCGCCAAATCATATTTTAAACCTAAACTTGAATCATCATCAAAAAATACTTGATGCCATGAATCACCATCTTGATATTTATACCAAGGGACTTTATAAGTTGAGTGCCATAAATAACCGTAAGTTTGAGAACCGGGATAACAAGAAGAAAAACGAGGAGAACCTACATAAGACGTAACAGATGAACCTGGATTTTCGCCGGTTGTAATAAAATGCGTACCAAAATAAGGAACACCAAGGATAAGTTTTTCCGGTATAGTATTTACAACTGATGCATACTGTGAAAGAACTGTATTTGATATATTATAATTTCCGCCATATAATGGTGCTGATGGACCACTTGTACTACTCCAACTTCCAAAGAAATCGTACCCCATTATAAAAATGTAATCACATGATGCAGCTAATCCTGTAAAATTCCAACCTGACCAGTTAACTGCCGGTCCGGCAAACGATACTTCTTTACCCGGTAGATTAGTGTGAACGTAGTTAGTTAATTCTGTCATAAAACTATTTATTACTGTTCCTCTATCGGCAGAATTTAAACTTTCAAAATCAATATTTACCCCATCCATATTATAAGCTTGGATACGAGATACAACGTTAGCAAAAAATGCCTGTTTTACACTTTCATTTGTTATTATTGTGTGAATTTCATTACCAGAGAAATTTGTTATACACATAATAATTTTTACACCCTTAAGGTGAGCAGAATTAATAACACCTGTCCAGGGCCAGCCTGATGGGTTACTTATTGTTCCCTGTGTAGTAGCAGCAAAGTCAAAACAAGCTATATGGGTTAATAAATCATACTTGAAATAAGCCGCAGCCCCATTTAAATATTCCCAATCCGGCAAGTATCCAAATACTGCACCGGATAATGATTTAGATTTATTTTCTACTAAAGGAATTATTTCTGAGGTATAAGTATTACTAAAATCTTTTTGCTCTATACTTGGACTAAACAACATTTTATCATATTGATGAACTCCAATTCTATCTTGCCCCATTGCAACACTAACCACAAATACACATAAAAGCATAATTTTTCTGAACTTAGCAAACATATTTTCTCCAAATAAATAGATTAATCAAAAACATTAATTTATGCTTTTATTTGAATACTTACAATATACTTAATAATGTATGCTACTCAATATTAACATTTTTTCAAATTATTTTTCGGAGTAAAATGAAAAAAGTTGTCTATCACTTAATCCTTCTAAAACGGGTTTATAAAAATAAGCTTGTTTTGGTACTGATGGTTCATAATTTTCATCCATAGTATAGTTTACAATGCTATAACGAGGAACAGAATATGAATTTTTCAAATTTGTATGATGTTGGTTCTTTTTATTATTATGAGTAACATTTAACCTTGAAGAATACTGGTGTTTTAAATGCCTATTTTGTTTTACTTGGTATTCTTCTCTTTTTTCGTTTTCAACTCTTATTTTACTCTTATTTACTCTTTCCTCAGCACTTTTAGTAGAAGTTGAATAAACTTTTATCGGCATTTTTCTTTCCGAATAAGACGTGTTATAACTTTCCTCATACGGTTTTTTATTAGACTTCAATTTTGAAGCAATATAAGATACCACCAAAACCACTATAAAAAGCCCGCCAAAAATCATCAAACTTAAGTACATAATCGGAATTAAGTTCATACATGTTCCTCAGATTAAAAAATATACTATTATAAAACAACAATTATGCCACAAAAATTTATACAAAAAAGGCTCATTTTGAGACATTTTATATTGTAATACTGTCTCATGTTGATATCGTACATCCCCATGTATCATTTTGATACATTTATTAAGACTTAACATCTTATTTTTAAGATAATGCAAAAATTCGACTTAAAAAACAAAATAATGTATATAAATGGCAGTTGTGATTTATATCACATTAAATAATAGCAAAAGTATTTGTATTTTTGCAAAAAGGATTTTTTGATGTATAAAACTATCAAACTATATTATTTTTCCGGTACGGGAAATTCTAAAAACGTTGTTGACTGGTTTGCAGTTGAATCTGAAAAACGGGGAATTGTTGTAGAAAAAATAAACATTTCAAACACTCAACGACGTAATATAGAAAAGCCGAATGTAAATGATCTTGTAATTTTTACATCTCCAATACATGGTTTTAATTATCCGCCAATAATGTTCCATTTTATTATGAATTTTCCAAAAGGGAATAATGACATTATTCTGATGAACACAAGAGCCGGAATGAAAGTTGGGAAATTTATTACTCCCGGTTTAACAGGAATAGCTTTTTACTTATCCTCAGTAGTCCTCATGCTCAAAGGATACAAAATCAAAGGTTTCTTGCCGGTTGATCTCCCCTCAAATTGGATTTCTATTCACCCAGGACTAAATGATAATACAATAAAATACTTGCACGAAAAGAATTTTATTAAAGTGAAAGAATTTGCTAATAAAATATTGGATGGCAACTACTATTTTAAGTGCATGAAGGAAATAATTCAAGATTTACTAATATCACCCATTGCGATTTTATACTATATAATTGGAAGATTTGTTTTAAGCAAAACCTATTATGCCTCAGATAGTTGTAATAATTGTGGAGCTTGTATAAAAAACTGTCCCGTTAATGCAATAAGAGAAGTATCGGGGAAACCATATTGGACATACCATTGCGAAAGCTGTATGAAATGTATGAGTAATTGTCCCGAAAAAGCTATTGAAACAGGACATGGATTTATACTAACAATTATCTTCCTTTTCTCTTTTTTATCCACTCAAGTTAATATAATTTTTAACCAATTTATTTTTACAACTTTTAATCCAATTATTGAATTTGTTTTGGGACAAGTTGTATTTTTTATAATTTTAACTATTGGTTATAGGCTGTTTCACTACTTAAAGCGATTTAAGATAATCAACAGAATAGCAGTATATACATCTTTAACCAAATATAAGTTTTGGGGTAAACGTTATAAAGCTATAAAAATTAAATGATTATTTTTTATGCCTGTTAATTAAGTTTTCAATAATTTCTTCAATATCTATATTCTTTTCCACTAATAAAACAAACAAATGAAAAATTAAGTCCGATACCTCATCAACTATTTCTTTCTTATCATTGTTTTTAGCAGCAATTACTGTTTCAACTGCTTCTTCCCCCACCTTTTGAATAATTCTATTTTCACCTCGTGTAAATAGTTTAGTGGTATAAGAATTTTCCGGCATTTTTTCTTTTCTATCTTTTAATAGATCAAAAAGTGTTCTTAAAAACTTCAAATTTGATTTGTTTATGTTAAAACACGAATACTCTCCTGTGTGGCAAGTATTTCCAACAGGATTAACATACATTATTAATGTGTCATCATCACAATCGGATTTTATTTCAACCAAGTTTAAGTAATTACCGGAAGTTTCTCCTTTTGTCCATAAAGTGTTTCTACTTCTACTAAAAAAGGTAACACGTTTAGTTTCTAAAGATATTTTTAATGATTCCCTGTTTACAAACCCAAGCATTAAAATATCATTTGAGTTATTATCAACAATAATTGCAGGAATTAATCCATTCAATTTTTCGAAGTCTAATTTTTCTATATCAATCATAATCTTATTTCAACTCCTTTTTGGAATAAATATTTTTTTAATTCAACAATACTAATTTCGTTAAAATGAAACAAACTTGCTGCTAAACAAGCGGTAACTTTAGTTTCAATGAAAGTTTTATAAAAATCCTCCATTTTTCCAGCTCCTCCCGATGCAATTACGGGAACATGAACCACACCAGTAACAATTTTTAACAAATCATTATCAAAGCCGGATTTAGTCCCATCTTTATCCATCGATGTCAACAATATTTCGCCAGCCCCCAAGTCAACAACTTTTTGACACCATTCAATCGTATTTAATTCGGTTGCCTGTTTTCCACCTTTAATAAAAACTTTATATTCACCATTAACCATTTTTGAATCAATAGCTGCAACAACAGCCTGACTTCCAAACCTTTTTGCTGCCTCAGTAATAAGTTGAGGATTTTTAACAATTGAAGAGTTCATAGATATTTTATCAGCACCGGCTTTCAATAAAACTTCAATATCATCAATTCGGCTAATTCCACCTCCAACAGTAAACGGAATTCGTATTTGCTTTGCAACATTCTTAACTAATTCTATTAAAGTTTTTCTTTTTTCCTCAGTAGCGGTAATATCTAAAAAAACCAATTCATCAGCTCCATCTTCATAATATTTTTGAGCAAGGTCAATTGCAGAACCTGCATCAACAAGATTAACAAAATTTACACCTTTAACAACTTTGCCATCTTTGACATCTAAACATGGGATTATTCTTTTTTTAAGCAAGACTTTTAATCTCCTCTAATGTAATTTTTTGTTCATATAAAGCTTTACCCACAATACAACCATAAAGATTCTTTCTTTTCAATTTGATTAAATCTTTTTTTGAACTTACCCCACCGGAAGCAATTAATTTTATTGTAGGGTATAAATTCATAATTTCATCATAAAGCATATTATTTACCCCTTGAAGCATTCCATCTCTTTTAATATCAGTACATAAATATTCAGATACACCAACACTTCTGCAATAATTAATATGTTCAAAAACAGAAATGCTACTTAATTCTGTCCACCCTTTAATTGAAATCATTTTATTTTGTACATCAATGGCGGATATTATTTTATCAGCTCCAACTTCTGAAATTATTTTTTCAAACTCCGGTTTGTTTGAGATACTAATTGAGCCGATTATAAGTTTATTTACTCCTGCCGATAATGCTTTTACAGCATTATCCAATGATTTAATTCCACCTCCGAATTCAATCTCCAAAGAAGTATAATTTCGTATATCTTCAATAATTTCCAAACAAGATATCACGCCTGTTACAGAAGCTTGTAAATCAACTATATGTACTCTTTTTATTCCACTCAAATGAAATAACTTTGCATAATCTAATACTGTTCCCTCATAATTTGTAACAGATTTAAAATCCCCTTTTGTTAAACGCGATACTCGCCCGTCCAATATATCAATTGCAGGTATTATTAACATAGTTTTATAAAATTCTCCAAAATTTTAATTCCTAATTTTCCTGATTTTTCCGGATGAAACTGCATTCCGTAAAAGTTGTCTTTTTTAACAATAGCACTAATTTCTTTTTCATAATTGCATGAGGCAATTGTATATTGATTTTTAGGGACGTAATAAGAATTAGCAAAATAAAAACTTGTTTCATCGGGAATACTCTCAAACAATTTATCTTCGCTTAATTGTTTAACATCATTCCATCCCATTTGAGGAACAATTACATTTTCGGAATTAAATTTAATAACGCTTGTAGGAATTATACCTAAACACGTTGTTTCTCTTTCTTCTGAAAATTCACATAACAACTGCATACCTAAGCAAATTCCAATAAAGGGTTTTTTATAGTTTTTGATAAATGCAATAAGATTCTTTTCCTTCAGCTTATTCATTGCATAATTAGCTTCCCCAACACCGGGTAGAATTATCTTTGAACATTTTTCTAATTCTTCAGTATTGTACGAAAGAATGTAATCAATATCATAATCATCAAGTGCGTTTATAACTGATTGAATATTTCCGGCATCATAATCAATTATTCCAATCATAATACCCCCTTTGTAGATGGAAGTTGATTTTTAGTTCTATTATCATATCTACAAGCCTCATTTAAGGCTTTTGCAAACGCCTTGAACATTGCTTCAATTTTGTGATGGTCATTTTTTCCTTTTGCTCTCAAATATAATGTTGAACTCATTCCGGCAGCAACAGACTTAAAAAACTCTTCTGTAAGTTCTGTTGGAAAGCCTCCAACAATTTCTCTTTTAAACTTACATTTAAAATTTAAATAGTATCTTCCACCTAAATCAATTGCACATTTTGCAATTGAATCATCCATTGGCAATAAAAAACCATATCTTTTGATCCCCTTTTTATTACCTACACATTTTTTTATAGCTTCACCTAATGCAAGTCCAGTATCTTCTATTGTATGATGTTCATCAACATTTAAATCACCGTCGACTTTAATTTCCATGTTAAAATTAGCATGACGTGCAATTTGCTCTAACATATGATCAAAAAAGCCAATACCTGTATCAATTATTGCTTGTCCGGTTCCATCAATATTCAAATTGATACTTATTCTTGTTTCTTTGGTATTTCTATTTACTGTTGCTTTTCTTGCTGTTAATAAAGTGCTAACAATTTCTAATGAATCATAATATTCCCCATCAATCAATACTCCATTATCACCAAGTGTTATTTTTTTACCACTTGTAGAAGGCTCAACAAGAATAACATCCTCACTATTTAGCACATTAAGTACTTCAGATGAAATATTTTTTACATCAACACACAACTCATAACCGTATAACTGCAATTTTTTTAGAAAACTGACTAACCCTTTTGAGTATTTTGACGTAAAATCAAATAATTTGGGATCAATATTTAATTGCATAATATATTCCTCAACTCAGTAATAAATAGTTTATTTTCTTTTTCTGTACCAATAGATACTCTTAAATAACCATCAAGATTTTTTTGATTCGTTCTATCTCTAATAACAATATTTTTAGCAACTAATTTTTTGAAAACCGCTTTGGCTTCATCAACCTTAAATAAAATATAATTTGAATTTGTGGGTAATATATTTATTACTTTAGTCATAGATTTTAATTCAGCTATTATTTTTTCTCTTTCACTAATTATTTTTTCAATGAAAGAATTGTAAATATCAACATTTTCCAAAGCCTGCAATATCATTCTTGCGGTTAATTTATTTATACTGTAAGGAGCCTTAACTTTCATTAATGTATTGATAATATACTCATCGGCTACACAATAACCACATCTAACCCCTGCCATTCCCCATGCTTTAGAAAAAGTCCTTAATAAAATAATATTATTATAGTTTTTAATTTCCTTTATTAATCCAATTCTATCAGCAAAATCAATATATGCTTCATCAACAACTACTATAATATCATTTTTTGCAGCAATACTAAAAATTTTATTTTTACTTAACAAGTTTCCCGTTGGATTATTTGGTGAACATAAAAATAATATCTTTGTTCTTTCATTAATTTCTTTATTGATTACATTTTCGTCAATATCAAAATTACTATCTAATTCCAATTCTTTAACTTCGATATCATTTATTTCGCATGAAACTCTATACATCCCATATGTCGGCTCACATATAATTGCAGAATCATAACCAGGCTTGCAAAACACTCTAATTACTAAATCTATAATTTCGTCTGATCCAACTCCAAAAAAAAGATTCTTACATTCAATTTTAAGAATTCTGCTAATTTTTTTCGTAATTCTGTTTGGTTTGGATCAGGATATCTATTTAGTTCTTCATTATAAAAAGTAACCGTACTACCAAACGGATTTTCATTTGCATCTAAAAGAACTCCTTCCAAAAATTGACTTCTTGCGGAAGTATAAGGTTTTAATTTAGCAATATTTGGTCTAACTAATTTTTTAATTTCCATCTTCAAACCTCACTCTAACAGCATTTGCATGTGCTGTCAATTTTTCAGTTTCAGCCAAAGTAATTATTGTATCCTTTAATTTTCCCAATCCTTCCTTTGAAAGATTTTGAAAAGTGACGCTTTTCATAAACATTTCAACAGTTACTCCTCCAACTGATTTTGCATATCCATAAGTTGGTAAAGAGTGATTAGTTCCTGAAGAATAATCCCCAGCACTTTCCGGCGAGTATTCACCAACAAAAACTGAACCGGCATTTGCAACTTTTTTACTTAAACCTTCAGCATCTTTAGTGTTAATTATTAAATGTTCAGGAGCATATTTATTACTCAAGTCAATTGCTTCATCTAAATTATCAACAACTAAACAAAAGGAATTGTTTAAACTTTTTTTTGCAAACTGTTTTCTTGGTAATTTTTCAAGTTGTTCAAAAACACAAGTACCAACTTGATTAGCTAATATTTCTGAATCAGTTAATAAAATCACTTGCGAATCATTCCCATGTTCTGCTTGCGATAGTAAATCAGCGGCTATAAAATTTGGATTTGCATTTTTATCAGCAATTATCAAAACCTCACTTGGTCCTGCCGGCATATCTATTAAGCAGCCATTGTAATCATTACTTATGTAGCTTTTAGCGGCAGTAACAAATTGATTTCCCGGTCCAAAAATTTTATCTACTTTTTTAACTTTTTTAGTACCATAACCCATCATAGCAATCGCTTGGGCACCACCTACACTATAATACTCATCAATTCCACATTTTATTGCAGCATATGCTAATCCTGGCTCAATCGTATCTGTGTTTACAACTGAACAAACAACTTTTCTTTCACATCCTGCTATCCGTGCGGGAATCCCTAACATCAACATTGTAGAAACTAATACAGCATTTCCACCCGGAATATATAAACCAACATTTTCTATGGGTAAATATTTTCTACTACATTTAACTCCCTTAATAGATTCAACTTTTATTTCTTTTGGCAATTGTTTTTTATGAAAAGTGTAAATTTGTTTATAAGCTGTATCAATTGCTTTTTTTAGTTTGGAATCTATTGTTAATGCAGCATCCTGTAATTCTTTTTTTGTTATTACATAGTTTTGGTTATTGTCAAATTGGAGATTATACTTTTCAACTGCTTTATCCCCATTTTTTTTAATGTCTTCCATTATTGGTTTAACAATGGAGTTAATTTCATCGAAAGATTTTATTTTTCTTGCAAACAACTTCTTTCTTTGCAAATCCGTTAGTTTTTGATTTATATAAATTTTCATGGTATCATGTTCTCAATTGGTAAAAGTAATATTCCTGACGCACCAATATTTTTCAAATCTTTGTATATTGCCCAAAATTGGTCTGTTGGAATAACAGCGTGAATTGCAACCATACTTTCATCTGCCAAAGGGACTACAGTTGGACTTTTTAAAGATGGAATAATTCTTTCAATTTCTTGGGCTGTAGCTTTTGGGGCATTCATCATTAAATATTTTGAGTTTTTTGCAATTAAAGCAGAATCTATTCTATTTAATAAGTCTTCAAGTAAATCTTTTTTCTTTTGATCGTCATTTACATTTTTATTTGCAATTAAAACTGTTTCCGAATTAAATACATCAAACGATTTTATAAGTTTGTGCATTTTTAATGTGTTCCCTGTTGAAACGATATCGCAAATTAAATCAGCAACCCCCAAAGTTGGAGTAATTTCAACCGATCCGCTTATCTCAACAATTTTTGCCGAAACATTGTTCTCTTTTAAATATTTAGTCAACAAATTTGGATATGAAGTAGCTATTCTTTTATTGTTTATATCTTTAACAGATTGAATCTCTTTTCCTTCCGGAACAGCTAAGGCAAGTCGGCATCTTCCAAATCCTAATTTTCTAATAATATTGATATCCGCATTTTTTTCATAAATAACATCTTCTCCTACTATTCCAATATCTGCTACTCCATTGCTTACATATTCCGGAATATCATCATCACGCAAAAACAAAAGATCTAATTCAAGATTTTTTGCGGATATTATTAATCTATCATTATAGTCTTCAATATCTAAACCACAATTTCTTAATAATTGTAGTGATTTGTCTGTCAGTCTTCCTTTTTTTTGTAGTGCAAGCTTCAAATTTCCATTTGGCATATTAACTCCTTTTTAAAAACAAAAAACCCCGACAAAAGTCGGGGTTTTATATATATTAACTATTTATTTATTAGCGTATTTAAAGTAATCCGACTTCTATCTCGTCTCCAAGTTAAAATGATGATGATGATGGATATGTGTCGTATTAAATTTCATTTTCTCTGTTTTTTTTATTTTCTTAATGCTAAAATAATGCTAATTAAAAGAAATGCAAGTCATTTTAAAATATTTTAAACTTTCTGCTTGACAAACGATTTTTAAAGTATTAATTTTACTTTGTAATTCAAAGTACTTTATAACGGAGAAAAAAATGAATCAATCAGAACAACTTGATGATCTTTTATTCATAAAGAAGATAATGACTGACAGCCAAAGGATAATTGCCGAAGACGGTCATAGCCTTATTTTTTGGGGTATAATAGTTGTTATTGGGCAAATTTTAACCTATGTTACCTTCAAGTTTCATGTATATGTTGAATACTTTGTTTATCTTTGGCCCATATTAGTAGGCTTTGGTTGGCTTTATACTGTTATTTTAAATATTAAGAAGTATGGAAAACTAAGAACCCATACTTTTGCCGGAAAAATTATGGGTGCTTTATGGCGTGGCGTAGGAATAGCAGCAATGATTTTAGGATTTGTACCGGCATTAACCGGTGCGATTAATAACGGTTCTTATATTAATCCACTTATTTGTTCCGTTATGGGAATTGGTTATATGGTTTCAGGTTATTTGTATGGTAAAAACTGGCTTTCTTATTTATCATACATTTGGTGGGCCGGTTCAATTTACATGTTTTTCTTCCCATATATTCACACATTATTACTTATGGCTGCAATGATGACTTGTTTAACAATTATTCCGGGCTTATACTTACGCTCGCAATATAAAAAATTAATGATACCTAATGAACGAATTTGATTATCAACAATTAGACGAAATAATTCATTCTCGTATACGCCTTGCTATTATGGCTGTGCTTATTACCGTAGATGAAGCTGAATTTACTTTTCTTAAAGAGAAAGTCAATGCTACTGATGGAAATCTTAGCACTCATTTAAAAAAATTGGAAGATGCAGGATATATCGCAGTTGGAAAGTCTTTTGAAAATCGCAAACCAATATCAAGATATCTGCTTACTCAAAAAGGGAAAAAAGCTTTTGAAATATATGTTGAACGTTTGGAAAAACTATTGAAAAAATAAAAAATTTTATCTATTTACTTTGTTTTTCAAAGTACTTTATAACTATATCATAATAAAAAAAGGAGAAATAACATGAAACGAATAATTTTAATACTACTATTACTAACAGCAGGATTTGCAACTTTAGTATATCCTCAAAGCTCCTCCGAGTACATTAATGAAAGTATAGCAACTTTAAAGAAAGCTGACAACTTTATGAATTTAGAAAGTTATTTAGCCACACGGAGTATGTTTGAGAGATTATTAAATTTAGAACAAGAAAACACAATTGCTAAATATCATATAGCCTACTGTAATTACAAAATTTCTTACATCTATCTTTCACAAAAAGATATGGATTCTTTTAACAAGTATATGAATGAAGCAATCGACTTGTTAAAATCCTTAATTGCATCAAACGATAAAGATGCCGAAGCAATGTCCTTATTAGCTACTTGTTATGGAATTAAAATAACTTCAGATTGGAATTTAGCTAAATCACTTGGTTCAGATAGTCAAAAACTACTTGCAACCGCGTTAGCTATTGAACCAAATAATCCAAGAGTATTACTTCAAGAAGGAATAAGCAAATTTAACTCACCTGAGTTTTTTGGTGGAAGCAAAGAAAAAGCTATGCAATTATTCAAATCCAGCATAGAAAAGTTTAAAGAATTAAAAGATGATAAATACGGATGGGGATTTTTAGATGCTTATGCATGGTATGGAATTAGTTTATCAGCTAAAAATCAAAATGAATTAGCTGCTCAAATATATACTGAAGCTTTACAATTAGAACCAAATTTTGGTTGGATAAAATACAAATTATTACCTCAAGTTAAACAAGATTAAAGAAAACATATGAAAAAATTTAACATCTATTTTAGTATAATAACTCTTTTGTTGTTTAGTTCACTAAATGCTCAAAATAAAAAGATAACAGTAACAGGTAAAGTTATTGAAAACAACCTTTCCCCTGTCCAATTTGCTAATGTATTTTTATTAGACACTTTTGATGGAGCGATGTCCGGAGAAGATGGCGGATTCACTTTTACAACAGTCAAAAAAGGCGAGCAAACTTTAATAGTAAGTATGATTGGTTATAAAAAGTATTCTAATACTATTAATGTTGACACTCTCAGTACCAATAGTTTAATTATTAAATTGGAAAGTAATATTGTTTCAACTCCCGATATTGTAATAACCGCAAGTTCATTCAGCTCTGAAAAAGGGAAAGGAGTTGTTATGACCGATATAGATGTTTTAACTACTCCGGGTGGAGCAGCCGACATATTCCAAGCAATAAAAACAATGCCCGGTCTAACCCAAGTCTCAGAGAGTGCCGAACTTTATGTTAGAGGTGGCGACCCGATGGAAACCATCACATTAATCGACCAAGCTTCTTTAAATCATCCATACACTTATGAATCATCATATGGAGGATTATTTTCCAATATTAATTCATCAAATATTAAAGGGATGTACTTTTCGAGTGGTGGTTTTTCGTGTAAATATGGAAATGCTCTTTCAGGAGTTTTAGATTTGCAATCCAAAGATGAGCCAAGCGTTAAATCTATAACACTTGGCATCTCTATGGCAAGTATTGAATTTGATGCCGAAAATAATATTATTCCTGATAAATTAGGTGTGCGAATTAATGGAAGAAAAAGTTATACCGCCCCTATATTTTGGTTAAATGGAGGAAATGAAGATTTTGAATTAGCTCCCCAATCACAAGATATTTCAGGAAGCATAAGTTACAAGTTTTCAAGTACGGGAAGAATTAAATCATTTTTAGCTTATTCCGATGATAAACAAGGTGTTAAAGTTAATCAACCCGGGTATATTGATATCTTTAATGGCAAATCTTATAATATAATAAGTAATTTACAAGTCTCGGAATTTCTTTCAAATAATCTATTTTCAAAAAACAGTCTTTCTTTTAGTAAATTTTCAAGCACTTGGGAACTTGGAATTTTAGACTTAAAACGTAATGATTTTACTTTTAAGTTTAGGACAGATAACGAATATACCTGGGGCAATAATAAACTATTGATTGGTTATGAATTGGAAAGAAGAGAATTTCAATATTTAGGTATAATTCCAAAAGAAGATTATGATTTTAGAGATAATGCTGAAAGTGAAATTCTTAATGCAAAATACAACAATACTCGACATGGAGCTTATATAGAGAACGAATTTTCAAACTTTTTGAGTATTAAAAACTTACATTTAATAGGTGGGCTAAGATTTGATTACATCCCTGCTCTAAATATTAATTGGCTTGACCCAAGAATAAATTTAAGCTACAAAATATCTGCATCTTCAACAATAAGTGCAGGATGGGGATTTTTCCATCAAAATCCTGATCCCCGTTTATATGCTGAAAGCGATGGAAATCCAGATCTAAAAGCCATGAAATCACAACACTATATTATATCCTTTAATTATCAATTAAACAAAAACGATAATATTAGATTAGAAGCATTCTACAAAAAATATTATAATCTACCCCTTGAAGATTCATTAATTAACTATTCAAACAATGGATTTGGTTATGCAAAAGGAATAGACCTAATAATTAAGGGGAATTTTTTAGGAATTTTTGATGGGTGGATTTCTTACGGGTTAATTGATACAAAACGTAAATGGATGGATTTTGAAGAATTGACAAGCAGCAGTTATGATATTACACACAATTTTACTCTTGTTACAAAATATAATTTAACTAATTATATTCAGTTAGGAATAAATTACAAATTTGCAACCGGTAAACCTTACACCCCAATAGCCGGTGGAAAATTAAATTCATCATCAACAGCGTACGAGCCAGTTTATCTTTTAGATAATTCAAAACGTTACCCAAATTACAACAGATTGGATTTTAGGGTTACCTACTTGACTTCAATATTTGATATCGTTTTTGCAGCTTTTTATGTTGAGGCTATAAACGTATTAGATATTAAGAATATTTTTGATTATTCATACTCTTACAATTATTCACAAAAAAAAGAAATTACAAGTTACTTTGGAAGTAGAACAATTGTTATTGGAGTTCAAATGAAATTGTAGTATTTAAACCTTTTATTCCCTCGACTTGTCAAATTATATAAGTTAAAGGTTCTTTTATAATTAATTACGGGATATTTACATTGTTTAAGTCGACAAAACAACCTGCAGAAACCCCGAATGGAATCAAAGGTTTTAGCATTAAGGATTTTTCCGATACCAAAATCAGTTTTTGTTTAGTAGATTTTTCACATTATCTTAAAATTTTAACTGATAAGACCACCAAAAATTTTACAATGGATTGTAATCAAATTATTTTATTAACTTCGGGTGAAGTTAGACATAGAGTAGATTTTAATACACATTATTATTCATCACAAAATATTTTTAATGTTGCATGCGGACAAATACAAGAAATTTCGGTATCTTCTAATGCCAATGGTTTTGTCATTTTATACACAAATGAGTTTATTGAACATTCACTACTTGATATTCAAATTATAGAGAACTTTGCAATTTTTGAAAATCTAAACGTAAACAAACAAATCATTTTAGCGGATTCTGCTTATAACACAATATTAAGGTTAGTTGAACAAATTAAATTTGAATCATCTAACCTTTCAAATTTTGCGAGTAGTGAAATGTTGAATATTTTATTGCGAACCCTCTTTTTACAAATTGAAAGGATAAAAGGACAATACCCTGATAAGAAGTCTTCAAATATTGACTACATAACATTTCTTAAACTTCGAAATTTAATTGAACAAAACTTTTACAAAGAAAGAAATGTAACTTTTTATGCCGATAAGCTTTTTATTACTCCTAAAAAAGTTAATTCCTTAACAAAAAAATTCTTGGGTATTCCAATAAAACTTGCATTAGAATTAAGAGCTATTTTAGAAATAAAGAGGTTATTAATTTACTCTAACTCATCACTAAAAGAGATTGGATCTAATATGGGTTTTAAAGAACCCACAAACTTTAATAAATTCTTTAAAAAAATTGCAAACCAAACTCCTAATGAGTTTAGGAATTCTGACAATTAACCTCTTTGTATCATTTACAGACCAATATTTACCATAAAAGTAGATATTAATATTACGATGATAGTTGTGTAATTAATTTTTTAATTAATAAGCGGAGTAAAAAAATGATTAATTCAATAAGTAATAATAACCTTCAGTATAATCCGTATTCAACTACTGAAACAAAATTAACTGAAGACCAAAAAAGCACCTTGCAAAGTATTATTGCAAATTATGACCCTGAAAACATGACCGATGACGACATGAAAAGTATGATGGATGAAATTACTGAAGCAGGTCTTACTCCAAGCAAAGAATTTGGAGAGATAATGAACACCGCTGGATTCAAAAAACCTGAAAAACCAGAAGGTGAACCACCAATGGGACCACCTCCGGCAACAACTTCTCAAGATTCTAAAACTTCTCAGTTGATTTCTGACTTTTTAGCTAAAAAAGATTCCGGCGAAATTACTGAAGATGATTTAGCAAATTTAATTAAGACCTTAAATAAAACCGGTCAAAATACTCAAGGTTTAATAGTAGACAAGTTATCTTAATAATCTTTTGTTTGTTTGTGATATGTTGTTATGATAAGATGCCGAAATTATTCGGCATCTTTTTTATTCATTAACCATTAACGGAAAATACTTTCAACATTTTTTACAAGATAGTGATAATAAGTATCTTTAAATATTAACCAAAGACTAATAAATACCCCTATTATAAAAATCAATTTAACTCTATCTGTAAAATGGTTTTTCATTTTATTGTTTATCCATTTCTATTTTCTTTTTTGTTTCTGTTCTGCAATTTGGGCAAAATTGCCATTCAGGTTTAATTGGATAATGACATTGTTGGCAAAAATTTGCTGACAAATCTGTTCCGCAGTGGGGACAATATGCCCGAGTTCCATTAAGTTCACCATTACATTGAGGACAGTTTAACGATTTGTAGTGGTTTGGACGTGTTATTAAATAGATAGTCCAACCAAACACTATGGATATGAGGGTTAAGAATGCCCATATACCGGGATTTCGCATATCTCTCTCTGTTGCATCTGTATAAACCCATGTGGGGAGTAAAAACCATAAAAATATCATAGATAAAGCTAATAAAGGACCAAATATTTGATTTAATGTTGAATATAAATCGTCTCGCCTTAAACCATCTTCACTTAAGTAATATTTCTCATTAATTCTATCATCAACCTTCATATACAAATTACCAATTAAATTATTGGCTTTATCAAAAACCGGAGTTGTAAATGTTGTTGAAGTTGGCTGCATATATTCGTATCCCGCTTCATCTTCATAAAATCTCCAACGATTATCGCGGTAATACCTATCCACCCTTTCGTTTTTTGTAAACTGAGAAAAATCAATCTCCTTGGTTCTATCAATCAACTTTGTTAAAAAGTCATTTCTGCTTCTATAAAACTCATCACTTTTTATCACATCTAAATATTTATCATAAGCTTCATTCAGTAAAACAAAATCATCTTTTGGAATTCCAAATAAAAAATTGCCATTAATATCAGACATCCAAAGATATTTTTTTGCCGCATCATATTTTTGATGATCAACAAAGTATTTTGATTGGATACTATTTATAACTTTATTGTTGTATGTACTTCCGTTGATACTACTGCTTATATTTGCTAAAGAATTGGATTTATTGAAAGATGAACTAATATCTTTTGATAAAGCTAATAATGAATTAATATTAGTATTAGTAAATTTTTCATAATACTTTTTGAAAGTTATTTTATGGCTTTCATACTCATTATCTCTAACTGAACTTTGAAATGATAAAACTATAATTGAAATTAATGCTATTAACACTGCCGGTTTAGCTAATTTAATTATTAACTTTTTACGATGCATATTAACTCCTAAATATCTATTTAATTAAAATTTTTTCTTTGATGATACGTTAAAAACAAAATTGGGCTTATTGCAAGAGTAACAAAAGAACCTAACAAAAACACTATTAGTGCGGCTACACCGATACTTCCAAACGAATCGCCAAACCAAGTACTCTTTATATAATTCCATATTGGCGAAAGACTTATTTTAATACTAATGACATATACAACAAGAGAAACAAATATTATACCCACAACAATCTGAATAATTGGATTCAAAAAATTTGATTCATTTGAAACTTCATTATTTACAATTGAATTACTAATTGCGGTTTCTTTTAGAATATTTTTTAAAACTATACTTGATGGCTGTTCAAATTTTATTGCATTTAACACTGTTAAACTTTTTTGAAGTTTCGCGAATTCATTTTTGCAGTTTTCACATTTTTCTAAATGATTTTTAATATCACTCAGATAACTATTATTCCCCTCATTGTAATATAAGTCGAGTAAATAATTCTTGTTTCCGCAATACATTTTATATTTCCTTTTTTAAGTATTTTTCAAGTTGATTTATTGCTTTATGAAATCTTGCCTTTAATGTACCTTCTGGCGTACTTGTAATTTCAGCAATTTCTCTGAATTTTAGATTGTGAAAGTGTTTTAATAAAACTACTTCTTTTAAGAATGGATCTAATTTTTCAATAGCATACTTAATTGTATCCTGTAATTCAATGTTTTCAAGAATATCAATGGGATTTGAAAAATCAGAAATTTCACCATTATTTTCAGATTCAAATATTTCTTCATATTCAACATACTGATACGAATACCTTTTTAAGGACATTTCATTTCGAGTAATATTTAAACTTATCGTAAAAACCCAAGTTTTAACACTCCCCTTTTCCGGAACATAAGTATGGGAAGCATACCATATTCTTACAAATGTTTCTTGCAAAACTTCTTCTGCTATTTCTCTATTATTTGTATATCTTAATACAAAATTGAATACCCCAAGATTATATCGCTCATACAAAACGGATAGAGCTTTCGAGTTCCTATCATTTATATGTTCAATTAATTCTTTATCTGTACAATTCTGCATTCAGGTTTCCATAATTCATAAAAGTCTTCTCATTACACTATACAGGTTAAGTTATAAAAAAGTTGTTCATCTTTCAATTATTTTCTAATTTGAATGGAAATTATTCCAAATAGAAATTTAATTATAAAATGCTATTAATTTCTATTTTTTGTAAATTTGAGTTTGCATTTTTATTTTGTTTGTTTAAGTTGAAAATTACAAGATTTAATAAATTAGAATATTGGAAGAAGAATTTAATTTTTATCTGGATTAGTCAATTCTTTGGAATGGCGGGAATGAGTGCCGTAGTTCCATTTCTCCCTTTATTTATTAGAGAATTAGGAGTTACCGAACCTCACGAAGTATCTACTTGGAGCGGATTAGTATTTGCCGGACCTTTTTTTGTATCTTTTTTTATTACTCCACTTTGGGGTTCAATGGGTGATAAATATGGTAGAAAAATTATTACTCTTAGAGCAATTTTAGGGTTAGCCGTTGCACAAATATTAGTAGGGCTTAGCCAAGACGTTTATCAACTATTCTTAAGTAGAATGTTTCAAGGGGCTTTAAGTGGATTTATTCCTGCTGCTCTTGCGTTGGTTGCTGCAAACACACCTAAAGAAAAAAATGCCTACGCACTCGGAGTTCTTCAAACAGCTTCTGCAAGCGGCAATATATTTGGTCCTTTAATCGGTGGGTTTTTAGCAGATTTATTTGGATTTAGAGAAGTGTTTTTTATTGTTGCAGGGGTTCTATTCTTAACATCATTATTTTTTGTTATTTATGTTATAGAAATTAATAAAGTTGATAAAAATGGCAAAAAAGACTCCATAAAAGACAACTTAAGGCTTGTATTTGAAAACAAAAAAATGTTGAATATTTCAATAATGATATTTTTGGCAGCTTTTGGATTTGCAATTGTTCGTCCAATATTTGTACTCTATTTTGAAAAATTCGAAATTAATTCAGCATACTTTGCTACTATTACAGGTGCAATTTATGCCGTAGTAGGAATTACTAATTCTTTTTCTCCTCCGTGGTGGGGTAAAATGACAAACAAAATTGGATACAATAAAGTTATTATATATTCTGCTATTATAACTGGTTCAATGTATACATTACATTACTTTGTTACAAGTGTTTGGGTATTGTTCCCTATTAGAGCAATATTAGGAATTGGTTTTGGTGGTTTAGCTCCAATTATGTTTGCAATGATGAGCAACAATTCCTCCCTTGAAAAAAAAGGCGGAATTTTAAGCATTGGTTCCAGTTTTCAAATACTTGGTAATTCGTTAGGTTTAATAAGCGGAGGTTATTTGGCAAGTATTATTGGATTTAGATTCCCATTTATTTTTACTGGGTTAAGTTACTTTTTAATAATTTATTTTGTTCTGAGTAAAAATAATTCTAAGAAACATCTGGCAGATTGTTCCAATCTCCATACTTAAACTTCAAAAATATTATAATTGAATACAAAATTATATATACAGGCAACATACTCCAAGCACCTGCTAAACCGTAACCTAAGTAAACGCCAAAATAATATGAAGCAGGAACAAATATCCCGCAATTAAGAATAACTTCAGAGAGCATAACAAATAGAGTTTTACCACTTGCCTGTAATCCGTTTGACAGCACAACACCAACAGCATAGAAGATTTGCCCCACACCGGCAATTTGCAAAGCTGGCACAGCAATTTCAACTATTTCAGTTTCGGTAGTAATTAAATGCAATACTAATCGAGGCAAGAAAACAAATACTATCCCAACTATTACTGTATATGTAGTAGCAAGTTTACTTGTTTCATATCCATAAAACTTTGCAAGAGTAATCTTGCCGCAACCTAATGCATTGCCCACTAATGTTTGAATTGCTATTCCAAACCCAAAACAAGGCATTATGGAAATAAATAAAGAAGAAATAACCAACTGACTTGCTGCTTGCTCTGAGGTTCCAATTAAACCCGTAATTGCAATAAAGCTTAAAAACCCTATTAAAATAAAAATATTTTGAAAAGATACAGGAAGTGAAATCTTCAAAATAGTTAGAACAATGCTTTTATCTAAATAAAAATGCTTAAAATAATTAAACTGTCTTTTATATTTTTTCCTTAATGAAACAATAAAATAATAAATTGCATCGCATATAGTCGCTAATGTCGAACCTAATCCTGCACCGGCAAGCCCCATTCCTTCTACACCAAAAGCACCATAAATAAAAACGTAATTAAACAGTATATTTAACAAATTTATCATTATACCTGAGTACATAAATACCCTTGTATTGCCAATACCAAAATAAAACCCTCTGTAAGAAACTGTAAGTAAAAAGAATGGTATCCCAATAAAACGATAAAAAAGATATTCACCGGCTAACTTTCCAACAAAATAATCAGCAGCAAAAAAATTAGCAATTGAATTGGAAAACCCTACAAATAAAGAAGCAACTACCAACCCAACAAAAAAAGTGAATAAAAGAGAAGTATTTAATACTACTCCACATTTATCATAATCCCTGCTGCCATAATTACGTGCAATTAAAACATGAGTACCTGTAGATAAACTTGAAAAAAAACTAACTATTGCCCAAGTGGCAAGAACACCCAAGCCCATTGCTGCAAGTGCATACTTTGCTTCATCTAATCTACCCACCATTGCTGTATCCACAAGTGATACAACCATTTGAGTGGAAAGCCCGGCTATTGCCGGTAATGCCATTTTTAAAATATATTTATAGTGGGTAACATCAAAGTTTTTTCGCATTTTTAAAAATAATTAATAAATATCTCATTGTAAATTAAATTTTCTTTAATAAATAGTGATATAGATCAAAATTAAATAAAGAATTCTTGACTTTATACCTTAAATATTCATATTTTACAAAAACAATACCTAAATAATTGGAGGAAAGATGAAGAAATATTACGTGTTCGTTTTGTTTGTTTTTTTCTTGTTCTCACTGTATTCACCCGTTAAATCACAAACATTAGATGGTACATGGAAATGTCTATATGCTACTTATGACGACGAGACGAATGGTACAGGTTATCCAACAATCGATGTTGGAGTAGTAAGCGAAAACAGCTTTGTGGCATTAATCAACAGAGCTTCAAAAAATTCTTACTACCTAGTTGGTTACAATAATGCAGATTCTGCACATGGCAGATTGGGTGCTCAACCATATGGAGGTGCTGGTGCAGATTACCAGATGGTTTGGTACAACATGTTCGATCAAATAACAATGCTCGATCCTAATGCAATTTCAACACACGGTAATTTAGTTTACGTTGCCAACAATGACGAGTTCCATAACATATTGGTATTTGAATTTAAAACCGATACGGTTGATTCTTATCCGGCAAGAATGATGACTGGGTCAGAGTATATTTGGGCAATTGAAGTAGATGATGCCGGAAGAGTTTATGTGAGCCGTCCTGGTGATGGTACTACTGTTGGCTCAATTTTAATTTTTAATAGTATAGAAAACGATGCAACTTGGACAACTACTTACGATGGCAGTCCTATTCAAACTATCACTATGCCTGAAGCTGGAGAAATACGTGGTATAGCTGTTGACCCAAGCAGTAAAGCTATTTGGGCTACTAACTACACTACTAAAAAAATCTATTGCTTTACAGGAACCCCTGAAGATGGTTATATTTTAAACCCATCATTTGATGCAACTATTAATGATATGATTGTAGCTGCTGCTGGTGATTCAGTTTACGGTGGTCCTTGGGGTGCTGAGTTTTTACCAGAAAAGAACATTTTATTTGTTGCAAGTGCCGCTGATTTTCAAATGGGTTCCGGATATGAATATAGTATGATTTATGCTTTGAATCCTAATACTGGTACTCAAATAGGAATGATTGATGTTGCAGGATGGAATTATCAAATGACTGGTGGTTATAATATGCGACAAAGCGGAACGACCCCCGGAAATGCAAGCGGATATGCATCAACCTACAATGTTGATTTTGATTCCAACATGAACTTATACAGTCAATCATATTGGGGTTGGACAGTTGAAAAATGGCAATATGAAGGTACTTTTCCTGTTATTCCTTTAACTATTACTGGAATAGAAAAAGTTGAAAATAATATCCCTCAAAAATTTGAATTAATGCAAAACTATCCTAATCCATTTAACCCCTCAACAACAATAGAATTTAGTATTACTAAAAGCAGCCAAGTATCTTTAGATATTTATAGTATTACTGGAGAATTAGTAACAACGTTAATCAACAATTCAGAACTTTCTGCCGGTACTTATAAGTATTCTTTTAATGCGTCTAAATTAGCTTCCGGAACATATATTTATAAGTTAACAAACGGAAACAATGTAGTTACTAAAAAAATGACCTTATTAAAGTAAAATTTAAAGAGCAGTTTATACTGCTCTTTTGTATTTTAAATTAGTGTAATTATGAATATGTATTTGATTTGAAATTTTTAGATTTGAACTTATTAATTAACTTACTATATTAATTATATCTGGAGGTATAATGAAGTCTAATAGACTTAGTCTTTTCTTTATTTCAAACCTTTTGGGTAGTAAAATTTTAATGGGACTGTTTGTTTTTTCAGTTCTGTTAACGTTTACTAACTCAATTAAGGCTGATGTTTACCCTTTTAACATCAGAGTTACACAACCCACAAACGAAACAGCATTTGATGGTAACTTTGCTGATGGAACCGGGGCAGCAATTCGTTTTTTCACCCCTCCTTCATCAAGTAATTTTAATGCAATTGTAAAAATTTATAACAGCACAAATACTGTTATTAAAACCATTACCGTTGCAGATTTGTCAGGTACTGATAATTTTGTTAATTGGGACGGTTCATTAGATGACGGAACAACTGCATCTCCAACCGGAACTTATACAGTTGAGGTTACTACTACTATGTTAACACCTGCAACTGCTTATGCTCAAGTATTTGATTTTGAAGCTAATTCAGTTGGTTTATCTACACGCGGTGTTACTGTTGTAAAAGACCCAACTACAAAAAACTTTGGTTTTGTTTATGCTGTTAATGGTGCAGGCACTGCTCCATGGGACAATGCCGGCTTGACACGAGTAAGCATGAATGGTACTTTTGCTGGTGATTCTGCTGGTACCCAAATGGTTGCTACTACCGGAGAATTAATTCCTGGTTCAACTGCTCTTGTTGGTACATCAAACAGAAGATATTCTCCAGAAGCTGCTGAAGATGGTTTTGTTTATATTGTATCTTATAACGAAAAGAAAATTTTAAGGGTACATCCAGACGTAAAAGATGTTCAGTTTTTTACTTCTGATACAATCCCAACAAACGGTATTGTATTAGACGTTAACGTTGTTGGAACAGGTGCAACAAAAACCATGTATGTTGCAACTACAAAAGGTGTTTTTGCCGCTGTAATAGGTGATGCAACATCTTTCCCTGGTACTTCTTTTGTTAAAATTTTAGATGAAGTTGCTGATATTAATTATTGGAGCGTTCAAGTTGGCAATGATAAAGCAATGTATATTATTGCTCGTACTGCTACAGCAAACGTTGCCGATACTGTATATAAATTTGACATGTCAGCAGGTTTAGCTCCTAAAACTTTTGCAGATGCTGTTTGGAAAGTTTCTTTATCTGATGGCGATTTTGTTTCTTTAACATTAGACAAAAGAGATGAAGCTGTTTCAACTGATGACGTACTTTATTTATCAATTGACAAAGCAGGCGTTGGTGCAATATTAAGTGGCGTTCATGCTATTACTGATTTAACAACTGCTACTCCTACCGTAACTATTGCTCTTACAGATCCTGACAACAACACTACTTCAACTCGCGGTGAGTGTGCCGTTGATTTTGGTGGTAATTTAATTTATTATGAAAATTCAAACGAACAGATTTTGATTTGGGAAAACCCAACAGTCAATCCAACTCATGTAGTTTCAGGTGTAAATAACTTTGAAATTACAACTTCCGGTATTGTTACTCTTCCTGTTTCTATTGCTTACGCTAAAGAAGATGCAAACAATGATTTTATTCCTGACCACTTAAACGAAACTTTGAGTGTTATTGGTGTTGTTACTTCAATTAACTTTAGTGCTTCTGCTAATAGTACAAGTTATTTTATTCAAGATGAAACCGCAGGTATAAACATTTATAAAGGCGGTACAGTAGCTAATTATAACATTGGTGATAAACTTATGTTAACCGGTGTTATTAAACATTATAATGGATTAACTGAAATAGAGATTTCTGATATTAACTCGGTACAAAAATTAGATTCTAATATTACTGTAGATCCTACAGTTGTTTCAATCAAACAATTATTGGCAAATCCTGAATATTATGAAGGAAGCTACATTCAAATTAATGGTGCCGGTTTAGCTCCTGGTTCAAATGCTTGGCCATCAGCTAATTCAAATAAAAGTATGACTATTTGGGATGGTTTACACAAATTAACCATGTATATTGACAAAGATACTGATTGTGATGATAATCCTGCTCCTACTTTCCCAATCAATGTAAAAGGTATAGCTTCTCAATATTCTACAACAGTTAACGAAGGTTATCAAATTATCCCTATTGCATATGCTGGAATTACAAGTGGCGTTGCTGTTTCTCCAAGCCCTTACTTCTCATTATTAACACCTGCTGATAGTGTTGAAATTGATGTTATTAGCGAAACAGAAACATTCCCATTTACTTGGAATAAAGCAATTGATTTTAATGACGATGCATTAATTTATCAGTTTGTTGTTTTACCTAATTTATTTTCCACAAGTCCGTTACAAGATACTACTTATAGCTTAACTGCTGCAAAAGTATTACAATTGATGGGTACAAATTCTGAAATAACATTTAAATGGACTGTAAGAACAAAAGATGCTGGTCCAATTATTGCATGTGCCGATACAATGGTTATTACATTTGTAAATAAAACCGTTAATCCTGAAAGTAAATTATTCTTAACTCATGTAACTGGTGATTTACAAGCTGGTATTTATAACAATGGTGATATTGGTTGTACAATTGATTATGCAGACAGTACAGTTTCTGGACCTGGCGTTACATATAAAAACCAACAAGGATTATACACAGGTGGTTTAGTATTTGGTACTACTGCTGCTGATACAATTAATGGTAATGTTGGAAGTTTCTTGTTTGAAGATTTACAAAATGTTTCATCTTTCTTTGCAGATGGATTTACAACTGATCCAAACTTTAATCAAATTACTTCCGCAGTATTAAGTGATGCTAAATCAACAAATCCTTATAAATTAAAAATTCTTACTTATTCACTTAGCAATACTGACGAAGGTGTTGTTTATTTAAGATATGGATTTATTAATAAATCAACAGCTGCTATTAATGATTTTTATGCAGGTGTATTTATTGATTGGGATATTGATAATACCGGTACAAACTACAACAATAATAAAGGTGGTTACGATTTTGCAAGACATATTGTTTATCAATATTGTACAACAAAACCTTATTATTATGGCGTTGTTGCATTAAATGGTATGGATGGAAACAAATCAATTAAAAGCTTTAATGGTGAAGGTGCTACAATACGTTCAGATGGTTTTGATTATATCTCTACTATTGACCAAGTTCAACCTGTTGATAAAGGCGATTACAGAAGCTGGATTGGCACTAAACTTGACAATATGGCTGCTGGTGATACTTCATGGGTAACATTTGCAATTATTGCTGGTGAGGATCTTAATGGTTTAGCTACTAAAGCTGGAAGTGCATTTACAAAAGCTAAAGACTTAGGTTGGACTGATTTAGTTGTTGGTGTTGAAGAAGAAAATACTGCTGTTATTCCTCAACAATTCTTCGTTGACCAAAACTATCCTAACCCATTTAACCCTTCAACAACAATTAGTTTCGGTTTACCTGCTGCTTCTAATGTTGACTTAAGAATTTATAACGTTTTAGGTCAAGAAGTTGCTGTTTTGATTAATGGTCAAAATATGAGTGCTGGAACTTACAATATGAACTTTAATGCTGCTAATCTTTCTTCAGGTACTTATATCTACAGATTACAAGCTGGTTCAAACGTTGTTACAAAGAAAATGATGTTAATTAAATAATTATCATAATTCTAAGCCGGATTCTTATGAATCCGGCTTTTTTTATGCAAAAAAATATGAAAAAAAACAAAGAATTACTAAATCTTATTGAAGCTAGTGGTATAAGTATTAAATTATTAGCCGATAAATTAGGTACAAATCCTAATTCGCTTAACTTTTTATTAGCCGATTCTAATCAAATTACCGAAACTTTAGAAAATCAAATTTTGTTCATATTACAAGAACATCATTCTGAATTAAGTTTATTTAAAGACGAAATTATTGAAGATAATTTATTTATTGATACTGAGTTTCAGATAGTTCTTGGTGAACGGTTAAAAATATTTGCCAAACAAAAATTTACTACTCTTAAAGAATTAGCTGATGCACTTGGTATTTCACCTCAACAATTAAATCAATATACTTCGGGAAAACGCGAACCGGGTTCTAAAATATTGAGCAAATTGTTAGAGTTGGGGTGCGATATAAATTGGTTATTGACCGGTCAAAAAATTAGTGAATCGTATAAGATTTTAACTCTTGAAAATGAAATAAAAAATCTTAAATTAGCAATATCAGAAATTAATAATATTATTCAGAAAGTAAAATAAAATGGATTCGAAAATAGCAAAAAAGAATTATGATAACATTATATTTAGTGTTACATTTATTGCTGTTCTTTTAATAGTAATTGTTGTAAATTTTTTATTTAACTGATGTTTTTTTAATAAATTATTATTATATTTAGGACATAGTTATGGGGCTATAGCTCAGCTGGGAGAGCGCTTGAATGGCATTCAAGAGGTCAGCGGTTCGATCCCGCTTAGCTCCACAACCTAAAAAAAGACTTTGGGCATATATACATAGTTAGTATTTTTTATTGAACGGTGCTTCTGTTTTTATGGGGAATTTATGAAAAGGTTTTTGATTTTGATGTTTGTTTTTATAGGGTGTTCAATTTCTCGAGCAGAAGGATATAATTACTCAGCATTTTATTTTACTGCTTCATATGTTTATGATTTTAGTGGTTCAATAGGAGTTTATTATAAAAACTCTGATATTTTTGGAGGATATGCTAATCTTTATATGTGTTTCGACAACCCAGTCAATTATAGTCCTGCCATTAAAACCCCAACAGAATATTTAATTGCAAATAGTAATAAAATAGACCACTTATATAGCTTTGAAGGGTTAACCATCGGTGGTACTGCTAATTTAAACGGTATTTTAAGCCTTCAAGCCGGTGTTGTTATTCAAAACACCCACAATTACAAAGTATACCAGGATAAGTCACTGGATTACATTAAATTTACTACAAAAGACTCAAAAATCAATTTCGGTATAGATGCCGGAATTAGTGTAATGATTGAATATAACCTTATGTTTAATGTTGGTTATAATAGTGCCGTAACCGACAAATATTGGGCTGGATTTGGTGTACTTCTTTATTAAAATTATTTTAGTATTTTAGAATTATTTTATTTTACTAATTTAGTTATGCTTTTTTTTAATACCATGTCAAATCAAATAAAAACAATATTACAATTCAACGAATCTAAGATTAAAGAAAAAGGTTCTCTATTTATTGGATTAGCTTACCCGATTCTTACTGTTGAATCGACTGATTCAGTTTTATTAGAATTACGAAAGAAATATTATGATTCTACTCATATTTGTTATGCCTATAAGATTAATCCTCAATTAACAAAATACTCAGACGACGGTGAACCAACCGGAACAGCCGGAATCCGATTATTGAATGCAATTCAACATTTTGATTTAACAAATATTTTATTAGTTAGCATAAGATACTTTGGAGGAGTAAAACTTGGCGTGGGACCTTTAGGTAAAACATATTACTTATCAGGCCTTGAGACTTTAAAATCAGCTAAAATTGTAGAACAGATTGAATATGCTGAATTACAAGTAATTTTTGATTATTCTTTATTAAAAACAATCCACCATACCATATCTAAATTTGAATGCAAAATTGTAGATACCATTTCTTCCAACAATCAAACAATTATATTATTAATTAAAAGTAATTTAATTAATGATTTTAGTAATACTATAAATCAGTTAACAAATAGCAAAGCAATCGTTAAAGAAACAAATGTTCGACTATTTATTTAATAATTGGTTAAACGATATATCAAATAATACGTAAATAACTACAAAGCGAATCTGGAGTTGTAGAAAACAAATAATAACAACGAAGGGAGATGAATAATGGCGAAACGACACGCAATTTAGTCATAGTCTGGGTATTTTAAAATGCAAAAACATTGTCTGAATGGGGATTTGGAAGGATTTTAATTGATTTATGGGATTCATACAAATATTTATTTAAATAGAAAAAGCCGTTGAAATCTTTTCCTTCAACGACTATTCAATCATTCAACCTTTAACCTTCATAACTTAACCTTTCATTATCCTGTTGTCTGAACTTAGATTTATGTGGTTATATTGATTTTTGTGATTAAAGATTAAACCTCTACAATTTACCACTCAATTATTTTTGACGTAATGATTGCGGAGCAATCACATGTCGTTAACTACAATCATATAATAATAACCACGACTTCCGATGAAGTCGAACATTTATATAATTATTTTGCAAATTACGATTACATACTAAAATATATTTATTGGTATACAAAGCCATTCCGGTAGAATGGCTTTATTGGTAGAAAACATTAACACATGTATATATCCCCACTCCAGAGTGAGTGGGCTAAACTGTTTATATTGTCTGAACGGGGATGATTGGGATTAAAATGATTTTTGGGATTATATGTTTATACCTCTTTAATTTTTCAATCTAATTATATATTATATAATGATTGTTGAGTAAGCATACATACTTATATGGACGCTTTGTGGCACTTCTCTGAAGTGCGGTTGTTTTTGTTCATTCTGTTAGTTAACGACGTTTTACTTCTCTGAAGTCATAAAAACATAATCACTTAAATTGCGTAATGATTGCATAGCAATCACATGTCGGTAACCATTTAACACTAAACTCCCCACAACTTCAGAGGTGGGTGTAGCATAAATAAAGGGATGCCGAAGGTTGTTCATATTATAGGAATATTCCGAATAATCTATAATCAAAAATAAACATGTCGTCCGGCAATACTGCAGGACTGTGTATATATTTAATTTTTTGTTGTACTATCAAAATTCCAACCCGTAAACGGGGTTGAGTATTTGAAAATTTTTCATTTATCTGTTTTTAATTTTACTATTTTGCAGAATAAAACAATTTAGAATGGGATATATAAGTCCCGGCGGGACGAAATGTTATTAGAAAATGTATTAATATTAATTCTTAAGAGGCTGTATCAAAAGTCTTTTATTATTGCTTTTAATTTAGCACACACCCCTTTTTATTCCCCTTCCTTATCAGCTAAAGAGGGGATATATATAATTACAATAATTCGTATGCAAGCACATTAATAGCCATTACATGGTGATATTGCATTATATATCAAGGCAATACGCTCTTTACATTCCCCTTCTCTTTTTAAGAGAAGGCGGTGTACTCAACGGGGTTTGTTGAGTCGAGGGATGAGTTCGTCAACATGCAAACGTGAGCAATGTTAACAAATCGCATAATTCGTTATAGACCTCATAATTATCTATCCCCATACTTTTGAGACAATCTCGACATGTTTTATTGGTAATCGACAACCATTTATGCGAAACCCACCAGAGAAGTCGCACTTTGATAACAGAAAAACATATGCATAAAGCTGGATATTTGAGGTTAGTAGTTTTCTAACAAAACAACTATAAAATATCAACATAATTTCCTTAATAATCCCCGTTCAGAAAAGTCTTTGCGGTTCGGTATTTGTATAATGAAGCTTATAAAATTGAGCTTGTAAAAAAGACTTAATGGAATGGATGTTTGTATTAAACGTTTGGTTAACAAAAGAGAGGATAATATTTTAAAACAAAAAAGCCTTAACGCGGAGAGCGATAAGGCTAAAAAAATAAAAGTCTGGCAGCTACCTACTTTCCCACACACCTGCGCATGCAGTATCATCGGCGTATAAGGGCTTAACTTCTCTGTTCGGAATGGGAAGAGGTGTGACCCCTTAGCTATAGTCACCAGACATAAACTCTATCAAAATTTAGTTGAAAGATTGAATTCTGAAACAAACAAAAGTAAAACGAATAATTTTTATTAAATTTTAAGGTTAAGTCTCACGACTTATTAGTACTACTTGGCTGAACATATTGCTATGCTTACACCTATAGCCTATCAACCACGTCATCTCCGTGGAGTCTTTAGTCAGATTAAATCTGAAGGGATACATAATCTTGAAGAATGTTTCGCACTTAGATGCTTTCAGTGCTTATCATAACCGAACATAGCTACCCAACGATACCACTGGCGTGATAATTGGTTCACTAGAGGTTCGTTCGCTCCGGTCCTCTCGTACTAGAAGCGACCCTTCTCAAGTATCCTGCGCCCGCATAGGATAGGGACCGAACTGTCTCACGACGTTCTGAACCCAGCTCACGTACCGCTTTAATTGGCGAACAGCCAAACCCTTGGGACCTTCTACAGCCCCAGGATGCGATGAGCCGACATCGAGGTGCCAAACCTTGCCGTCGATATGAACTCTTGGGCAAGATCAGCCTGTTATCCCCGGAGTACCTTTTATCCTTTGAGCGACGGCACTTCCACTTGCTACCGCCGGATCACTAAGTCCTACTTTCGTATCTGTTCGACCTGTATGTCTCACAGTCAAGCTCCCTTATACCTTTACGCTCGTCGCACGATTACCGACCGTGCTGAGGGAACCATTGAGAGCCTCCGTTACATTTTGGGAGGCGACCGCCCCAGTCAAACTACCCGCCTACCACTGTTCCGGATCCTGATTCAAGGACCGCGGTTAGAATCCAGATAAGCCAAGGGTGGTATTTCACATTTCGACTCCACCGAAGCTAGCGCTCCAGTTTCACAGTCTCCCACCTATTCTACACATGACTTATCCGAACCCAATGATAGGGTGCAGTAAAGGTTCACGGGGTCTTTCCGTCCATATGCGGGTAACCGGCGTCTTCACCGGTACCACAATTTCACCGAGGCCGTGGTCGAGACAGTGCCCAAATCGTTACACCATTCGTGCAGGTCGGAACTTACCCGACAAGGAATTTCGCTACCTTAGGACCGTTATAGTTACGGCCGCCGTTTACTGGGGCTTCGGTTCAAAGCTTCTCCGGATAAATCCGAATGACCTCTCCCCTTAACCTTCCAGCACCGGGCAGGTGTCAGTCCCTATACTTCGTCTTGATTGACTTCGCAGAGACATATGTTTTTGTTAAACAGTCGCTTGGGCCATTTCACTGCGGCCCCTTTCAGCTCATTTTGTACAAATTCACCTACTTGGGGCACCCCTTTTCCCGAAGTTACGGGGTTAATTTGCCGAGTTCCTTAACCACGGCTCTCTCGAGCGCCTTAGAATATTCATCCCATCTACCTGTGTCGGTTTGCGGTACGGACCGATAGTACTCTCCTGTACGAAGATTTTCTTGGCAGCATGATTACAGTCAGTTTATGAGCTAGGCTCTCCTGTTCGTGCCTCGAAGTTAACAAAGAGGTGGATTTGCCTGCCTCTTCCTTCTACACACTTAAACCACCTAATCCGACAGGTGGCTGACTTTCACTCCTGCGTCTCTCCTTACA
>CAXXXM010000001.1:2500-257500 GCA_963663265.2 Melioribacteraceae bacterium | reverse complement strand
AATACTCGAATTACTCGTGAATAAATCTGTTTGTGTATTTGTATTTAACGATGATATTGTAGGGGAACTTGATTTAACAGTATTATCAGGCATCCGAGCATTCATATTAGTATTAATAGCAGGCTGTCCACCAAAGTTAATTTGGTTAGTAGCTTGTTGAGTATTTGCCTGTACAGGCTGCTGATTTTGAATTGGCGACTGTTGTATCGGATTTTGATTATTAATCGGCTGCTGCACCCCATTAAACGTCTGTGGGTTAAATGAAGCGGCTTGTTGAGCGGGTTGACTCTGCATTTGTGCCTTATCTTTTGCAGATATCATTTTTCCCCCATCTTCAGTGCAGCGTTTTCCCTTTCCAGGTTTTCCGCATTTTTCGCATACTAAAACTTCTTCTCCGCATTGGTCGCAAAAAAAAGAATCATTTTCTATATCATTTTTACAGAATGCACATATCATAAGCTTAAATCCTCAACAATAATTATATCTTTTTGCTCCTCTGAAACATCAAAAGAGTTTATTCTTGCAGCTTGATTATTAATAATTTTTTCAGCGTACTCTTTTACAAATTTGGCATTTGTAAATTTGTCCCCCATTTCATTTTTTGCTTTTAGTATTTCACCATTTACAATTTCAAAAACATCATGGTTTACTTTTAATCCTGCTTTTTCAATAAACAACTTAAAAATTTCCAATAATTCAGTAATTGAATAATCTTCCATTTCCAACTTATGAAACCTTGAAGTAAAACCGACAGGATTTTTTTCAACAAAGGCAGTCATGCCGATTTTAGTGCCAGCAAGATGGATAAAAAAGCGACCTTTCTCTTCAACTAACCTACGATAAAGATGCATAATACACTCATCGCCGTTAAACATAGTTTCGGCAGTTTGAATATCTTGCACATTATTAATCAATAAAATTCCACCCAATGCTGAATCAACACAACTGTTAGTCATTGTATTGGCGGTTCCGAAATAATCGCCAAACAATTTTGTTTTATCAACTTCAACTACATTACCCTTTTCTATCACTTGTAATGCTCTAAGTATTTTAGCAATTATTTTCGAAATTGTTGAAGTTCCACAGCCGGGATTTCCAACAATCATAAAATTAAAATTTGGGGTTGATTGCGAATCCATAACTGGATGTTGTTTACTAACTTCAACAAACTTAGCAAATTCTTTGATTCTTGTCTTAATACTTGTTAATCCAACTAAACTATCAAGTTCGGCAATTATTTCATCTAAGGTTTGAACCGGTTGATTTTTCTCTATCAAGCTTTCTTGCATGTTCTCTTCTTCAGAAACTTTTTGACCTGTTATATCACTCATATTAAGAATATTCATTTCATCTTTATTAAAATCAGCATTCTTAAATATTTGAGCAAGTCTACCACCTTGTCTTTGCAAAGCGGCTTCAAAAATATTTCTTACGTCACGTGCATTTCCAAAATTTCGGTCTCGATTAATATAAATATTTTCAAAAAATCCCAATATGTTGGATTCAGCAACTTTGCTTAATCTTAAACCTTTTTTGGCAACCATATTTCTAAATATTTGTGTTAATTCAGTAGCAGTATAATCATCAAAATGGATCCGTTTTGTAAATCTGCTTGCTAAACCGGGATTCATGTCAAGAAATTCATCCATTTGATTTGAGTAACCGGCAACCACACAAATATATTTCCCTCTATCATCTTCCATTCTTTTCAATAAAATATTAATTGCTTCTTTACCGTAATCATTACCACCACCTGAAGCTAATGTATATGCTTCATCAATAAACAATAATCCACCCAAAGCTCTATCAATAACTTTATTAGTTTTTGGTTCAGTTTGTCCCATCCATTGACCAACCAAAGCACTTCTATCAACCTCTACAAGTTGCCCTGTTGGTAAAAGTCCCAAAGCTTTAAATATATTTGCAATTATTCTTGCAACAGTAGTTTTACCCGTGCCTGGGTTACCCGTAAATACAAAATGAAGATTCAACGGAGTTTTTTTGCTTCCCATTTCTTCCCGCTGTTTTTCAACTGAAAGGAAATCAATCAGATTATTCAATTCGTTTTTGATGTTTGACATACCGGTTAATTCATTCAACTCTTTAAGAATGTCATCAATATTAACCAGTTTATCACCATCAGTAGGGATATCAACTTTTTGTATAGTAGTTAAAGCTTCATCAGTTATTTCGGAATCAGATAATTTTGAAACCCTATCCGAATGAATTGCAATAATTCTATCAAATAATTTTCGAGCATCTCGAGCATTTGCAAAATTTTTATCTTTTGTTGCAACAATTTTATAGATATTCTTTTTAATCAATTCAATTGCTTCATCAGCAATCTTATATTTTTTCTTTTTAGCCATTCCGAGAAGAATCTTAAATAATTCTTCATCAGTATAATCATCAATATGAAGATATTTATCAAAACGACTTTTCATACCAGGATTAGTATCGAGGAAATTATAAATTTCGTTTTTATAACCGGCGGCAATAACAACAAATTTTCCTCTATCATCTTCCATTCTTTTCATTAAAGTTTCAATAGCTTCTTTTCCATAAGGATCTGAACCACCGGCTGAATCGGGTGCCAAAGTGTAAGCCTCATCGACAAATAATATACCACCCATAGCTTGATTACATGCATCATTAACAAGAGCTGGAGTCTTACCCATAACTTGACCAACCAATTTGCTTCTGTCAACTTCAACAACATGTCCTTTAGATAAAAATCCAATTGCCTTAAATACATCACCAAGTTTTCTTGTTATTGTTGTTTTCCCTGTACCCGGATTACCCGTTAAGATAAAGTGCATACCAAATTTTTCCGCTTCAGCTAAACCGCGTGCAACTCTTTCCTGCTGCATTTTAATCTGCATTGCAATTTCTCTAACAGATTTCTTTATGCTATCCATACCAATAAATTCGTCCATGTCTGCAAGAATTTGATCAAGTGTTTTGATATTTTCTTGTTTCCCTGCTATATCTTCCATTGTTAAATAATCCATCATTCCTTCATCAAAGTTTGGATCTTTAACCGCTTCGGATAACCTTGTTCCTTGTCTCTGTAACGCAACTTCAAATATATTTCTTACCTCTCTTGCATTTCCAAAATTTTTATCTCTTGATAAATAAATATCTTTAAAGAATTTAAGAATATTTTCCTCAGCAAAAGCGTCTAACTTAAGATTCTTTTTAGCAACGTTACTTCTAAATATTTGCAATAATTCTTCAGCGGTATAATCTTCAAAATGGATTTTTTTAGTAAATCTACTATTCAAACCAGGATTTGCATCCAAAAACTTTCTCATTTCATTAGAATATCCGGCAACTACACAAATAAAACGTCCTCTATCATCTTCTAAACGTTTTAGCAACGTATCAATTGCTTCTTTACCATAATCCATTCCTGCATCATCTGGAGAAAGTGTATAAGCTTCATCGATAAACAGAATGCCACCCATTGCATTATCAATAAGAGCATTTGTTTTAGGCGAAGTAGAGCCAACAGTTGTTCCAACAAGTTTAGACCTATCTGCTTCAATAACATGTCCTTTTGAAAGCAAGCCCAAATTCTTAAAAACATCTCCAATAATTCTTGCAACAGTAGTTTTTCCTGTCCCCGGGTTCCCAGTAAAAACAAAATGAATATTTAATGCTGTTCCTTTTTCACCTCTTTCTATTCTACGCTTTTCAATATTAAGATAATTAACTAAATTATTAACCTCATCTTTAATACCTTTCATTCCGGTCAATTTATTAAGTTCACCCAATACTTCTTCAAGCGATTTTTCTTTTGGGGCTTCATAAGGAATATCAACTGCGGTTATTGTATTTAATACTTCATCTGTTCTTTCCTCATCAGAAAGTTTTGATACTCTTTCGGATTGTTTTGAACAAGCTTCGTCTACAATTCTTCTAACTTCTCTTGCATTGGCAAAATTTTTATCTTTCCCTTCAATTAATTTATTTATGGCTTTATTAGTCAACTCTAAAGCGTCATCGGTAATTTTGAGTTTTTTCTTTTTAATTTGTCCCTTAAATATTTCAAATAATTCCTCAGCAGTATAATCATCAATATGTAGATATTTATCAAACCTGCTTCGCATACCGGGATTTGTATTTAAAAAACTGTTCATCTCATTTTGATAGCCGGCAGCAATAACAACAAATTTACCCCTATCATCTTCCATTCTTTTCATTAAAGTTTCAATTGCTTCTTTTCCATAAGGGTCAACATTTCCTGATGATGGATCTCCGGTTAAGGTATAAGCTTCGTCAACAAATAAAATTCCACCCATTGCTTGTTCACAAGCATCATTAACCAATTCTAAAGTTCTTCCAACAACTGAACCAACAAGTTTACTTCTATCAACTTCAACAACATGTCCTTTTGATAAAAATCCAATCGATTTAAATACTTCACCTAATTGACGAGATATTGTAGTTTTGCCTGTTCCCGGATTACCAGTTAAAACAAAATGCATCCCCATTTTTTCTGCGTCAGCTAATCCCCTGTTTACTCTTTCTTGCTTCATCTTAATTTGTAAAGCAATTTCTCTAACAGCGGTTTTTACAGAAGTCATTCCGGTAAATTTATCTAATTCAGCCAATACTTCATCAAGGCTCTTTACTTTTCCAATATTGCCTTCTATATCTTCTCTTGTTAAATAATCCATCATTTCATCATTAAAATTAGGATCGGTAACTAATGAAGAAAGCCTACTCCCTTGTCTTTGTAATGACATTTCAAAAATATTTCTTACCTCTCTTGCATTTCCAAAGTTTTTATCACGCGAGATATAAATATTTTTGAAAAATTTAAGAAGATTTTCATCAGCTTCAGAATCTAATTTTAGATTTTTCTTATCCACCATACTCTGGAAGATTTTCATTAATTCTTCGGCAGAATAATCATCAAAATGAATGTTTTTTGTAAACCTACTCTTTAAGCCCGGATTTGCATCCATAAACTTTCTCATCTCATTTGAATATCCCGCTACAACACAAATAAATTTGCCCCTATCATCCTCCAATCTCTTCAGCAAAGTATCAATAGCCTCTTTTCCATAATCCGCACCACCTCCGGTTGGCGAAAGTGTATAAGCTTCATCAATAAACAGAATACCACCCATTGCACTATCAATTATATCGTTAGTTTTAGGTGAAGTAGAACCAACAGTAGTTCCCACAAGTTTTGACCTATCAGCTTCAACAACATGACCTTTTGCTAATAGTCCTAACTTTTTAAACACATCCCCTAAAATTCTTGCAACAGTAGTTTTGCCTGTTCCCGGATTCCCTGTAAATACAAAGTGAATATTGAGTGCAGTACCAGCCCCTCCTTTTTCTTTGCGTTTCTTTTCAATATTTAAGAAATTAACTAAATTTTTAATCTCTTCTTTAATATTATTCATACCTGTCAAATCGTTTAATTTTCCAAGTACTTCAGATAAATCTGCTTCTTTTGGAGCTTCATAAGGAATATCTTCAGGAGTAATTGTAGTTAGAACTTGATTATCTTGTAAGTCAATAGGTAATTTACTTAATCTTTCAGATTGCTTTGACATTGTTGTTTCAAACAATTTTCGCATCTCTCTACCATTACCAAAATCCTTATCGCGAGCTTCATAAAGTTCTTCAATAGCTTTTTGTGCCAATTCAATTGCTTCTTGTGTTAAACTATATTTTCTTTTTTTGAAAAATCCCAAGTAAATTTTAAATAACTCATCCGGTTTATAGTCTTCAATATGTAAGTATTTGTTAAATCTACTTTTTAGTCCGGAGTTAACACTTAAAAATCTATCCATTTCTTTTTTGTAACCGGCAGCAATCAAAACAAATTTTCCACGGTCATCTTCCATACGTTTCATTAAAGTTTCAACTGCTTCTGTCCCATATTTATCTTTATCACCCGTATCGGAATGCGGAGCTAATGTATAAGCTTCATCAACAAATAATATTCCCCCCATTGCCTTATCGACAGCATCATTTGTAAGTATAGGAGTTTTACCTTGAAATTGAGCAACTAATTTACTTCTGTCAACTTCAACAACATGCCCACTATCCAAATATTCAACGGAGCTTAAAATTTCTCCCAATTTACGAGCAATAGTAGTTTTTCCTGTACCCGGATTACCTGTAAGAATTATATGGATACCCATTTTTTCTTCTTTACCAAGTCCCCGTTTTTCTCTTTCTTGTTGCATTGCTACCTGCTGAGCAATCTCTTTAACAGCAGCTTTAACAGAATCCATACCTACAAACTCATCCATCTCATGGATTATTTGTTCAATGCTTTTTTCTTCCGGAATGTTTCCTTTAATTTCCTCTTTAGTAATTATATTGTCATCTATTCCTGTTTTTGATACTCTTGTAAGATATGTCTTGAACATATCTTCAGCAACAGCAACAGCAAAATGTGCATTACCGAAAGAATTATCTTTAGTTTTAAAAGCTTGTTTAAATAATTGCTTTAATCTTTTTTCCGCTTCTTCATTAAGGTTAAGATTATAATTTGCTAAGCGTTTCAAGCAAATTTGAAATAATTCAGTTGCAGTAAATTCAGGAAGTTTAAATTTATATTCAAAACGATTTCTTACAGAGGGGTTTTTTTCTATAAATTCTTCAAAACCCTCCGGTAATCCTGCAAGCATAACAATTGGATCAGTTCCAAACTTATCCATCTCGGAAAATAATTTATCCAATTGATGAATATCAGAAGCGAAGCCCGATGGAACTAATTTTTGAGCATTATCAATAAATAAAATTCCACCTTTGACTTTTTGAATATTATTCTGAAAATCCTTTGTGTATTCAGCATAATCAACTGCATCAATTACTTCTGCTTTGGGTTTAGTGATAATGCCGTTTCTAAAAAACAAATCTTGTAAAACAGTTGCAATTGTACTTTTACCGGTACCGGTATTACCAATAATCAAAGTATGCATATTGATTTTGTGTCCGGTACCTCTATTTTTAAGTGCACTTGTTATACTAATTAACGATTTGATTTCATTCTTAATATCACTCAACCCAACAAGTTGTTCTAAATCACTTGCTGAACTTGAGAGAATTTTTTCACCACATTTTTTACAAAACTTTGCAATATCTCTATTTGCGGTTCCACAATTATCACAATTTAACGGCATTATCAACTTCCCCTAATTAAAATAAATTTACAATAGCAGAATAAATAGACTTAAAGAAGCCCATTACAGCTTCAAAATCAGCATCATAATTTTTATCAAACGATAATAAAAGAACTAAAATTGCAAAAAACACAAATGAAGGAATAGCACTATATATCAATATTGTCATCTTTGCAGACCTTCTATTATCATGATATGTCTCTAATTTTTGAGCACGAGTACTTTCAAAAATGGTTTTATTGCTAAATGCAAAAGCTAATGGTTCCCATAAAAATGTTAATTTATCACTCATATCGTATAACTGTGTTCGCAAATTTTTATCACCATATGTTCCCTCTTCAAGCATAGTATACAAGGCATAACCATAAACACCAATTATTAAGGCTGCGGTTATGTACCAACTGGACAACACAATATAAAAGATATAGTATAAGATTACACCGGCTATCGCACCAACAATTGGTCCACCAATACAACCGGTTGATATTCCACCTTCACCTCCCGAAAAAACAAGAATCACTCCCAATATACCAAATACTATGTAATACCATTGTGGAAGATCCCAAAATGCACCTGGTAAATTTGTGGTTCCACCATCAGGATAAACATATCTGAACAATAAAATTCCTGCTATCATTGGAATTATTATTGCAATTGCTCTTCCTATTTGGAACCGAGTATCTGCACTTTTTTCCTTTTCAATTTTTTTAGGCAAAGAGTTAACTGCTTTATTAAATCGTTTTGTAAGTTCATTATCAGGGCTTAATTTTTCAATAAAGTCCATATAGTCTTTTAGTTTTTCTTCATAATCTCCTTTTTTATTAAACTTAACAAAAGGATCTTCATGGAAGAAGACACTTAACCAAGCATGCGTTTTTGAACCTAAATCTTTTAACTCTTTTTTAACAAAGTTTTTAACAGAAGAATCTGCGTCTAATAACTCATTAGGTTCATTAAAGGTTTTTCCTTCAATTACATAAGGTATTTTATTCCCCAACGCTTTAATAACTTTCATCAGAGCTATTTTATTATTGTATGGGAATAATTTATTTTTGTGATTTTTTGGAGCAAAACAGAATTTAGTAAAATTTAATTCCCAATCCCATCTCTTTACAAGTGCCCACATATGGAAGTTTGAATTCTCATTTGTTAAAATATTAACATACTTATCAAAGTTTTTCATAATTGCCGAAGCAAATTCTTCTTTTGTGTAGCATGTTGTACCATCTGGAGCTGAGTATAACATATTAGGATCACAAGCTACTGCAATGGCAAATAGCATTGAATCCCTATTTTTTTTACCAATTTCTTCGCGTAAATATTTTACCCAGTCATATGTATTTTGATCATCACCAAAGCTTAACCATGCTTCTAATTGTTCACTCATTACATAGTTTTTGCTTTCTTCAGGATGATAAAACATAAGAGGAGCAAACTTTTTAATTTTTTCTCGTTCAACTAAAGTATATGTGTTCCCATTTTTATCCTTTTTGTGTTGGAATAAAAATGGTTTAGTTGGGTCAAGGGCATAAATTACATAAGTAATGGCTAATTGATCATCATCTTTATATTTTTTAAAGAAGCCGCGTAAATAATCTGCTAATTCTTTCTCTCCTCGACTTTCAATGAATAAATACATTGTATCATCTTTCGATTTTAACTTTTTGGCATATTCATCTCTATCATTTTCAACAACAGCTGCCAACTCAGTAATTGAATTACACTTAGTTCCATCTTCAGCAATATAAGGTAACTTGGGATTTAATAAATATATTGCAGCTTGAACCGCAGCTTTTTTATTCTTTTTAAATTCAGATTCATATAAATCTTCAACTAATACGGCAAGTTTGTTGTTTTTTGCATCTTTTAACCACTCAGTTATTTTACCTCTAAACAAATACTTTTCAGCAAGAACGTCATCTTCTTGCATAAATTGAGCAAATTCTTCAGGAGTTCTTGCAACTTTATCATCGTCAAAAGCAAATGGCTTATAATCAGAAATTAATACATCTTTATATACAGGAACATCTTCACCATTCAACCATCTTGTACATTCATCATGGCTCCAACGTTTTTCTTCGTTAATTACTGTTAAACCTTTAATTAATGTTTTAACTTCATCCGGCATATCATCGGGTAAAGGAATTTTGCCCATTTCTTTAACATCATTCCATGTTGCTAACAAATCTTCTCTATTATCATCACCAGCAATATCAGCAAGCATTTTATCAAATTTCTCTCTTCCCATCCAAGCAACAATTAACGTAATACCTAAAGAATAATAGTCTAATGATTTTGAAATTGTTACTTTACTCGAACGTAATGAGTTTGAGCGTAATCCTTCAGGTGCAATATAAAGGTCACTCCCCATTTTGGTTGTTCTGTGGTGCGAAACCCTTGTATCTGTAATTGACGAAATCCCAAAATCAGCAAGTAAAATATCAGTACCATTAGAATTTTTATAAAACAAATTTTCAGGTTTTATATCTCTGTGTATAATACCGTTATTATGCAAAAAATCTAATGCATTAATCGTTTCTTTAACAATATCTTTAATTTTTTTTACATTTTTAATTGGTGCATGATCTAAAACCGAACCACCCTCTGCGTATTGCATGAGTTCAAAAAATCTATCACCAAACCTATCCTGCCAAAAACCATAATCATAAACTTTAATAATATCTTCATGTTTAAATGAACGTAGTTTTTGAATCAAATCTTCTTTTGGTTTTTCGCGTCCCTTATAGAGTTTTAATACAGCTTTTTGAGTTTTTTTCTCAATTTCCCCTTCCACTAAAAAAATTTCAGCCTCGCCGGTATCTAACGAAATAGCTTTTAGCTGCTTAAATTCTTTACCATTAAGGATGAGAGTGTCCTTATCTTTTACCTGTTCAGTATCAAAACCACTTCCAATAATTGTATTACTATCATTTGTAACTCCAGACGAAATAGTATCATTACTCACTCTTACTGTAGCATCTAAATTATCTGCATTTACATTTGGAGTATTCATTCCTGATGATATTATCGTATTATCTCCCCTATAAGTTGCTTCATCATTCATATTTGACGCGATAAAATCACTATCACCTCTAACTGTTTTATCGTCCATTGGAACCTCTATATTATTATAATTAATTATTCAAAAAAAAGTTATTGTACTTCCCCCAAACAATAAAGTCAATATTTTTTTAGCTTATCAAGAAACTGATTTATATTTTAAGATTAAATTAAACTTCTATTACAATTTTTTCTTAACATTATGAAACCATTAAAAATAATGGAAATTAAACAAAAAGACAAGAATATCCTTAATTAATATTATATTAAGTAAGTTGGTCAAGACAAATGAATAATATTCTTTGCATCTGTAATAATCCATCTTCCTCCAAGATCAGGACGAGCACATTCATGTGGTCCCGGATGAATAAAATGCACATAGTTGCACTCCCAGGCAGATCCCATTTTAGGGCGGGTTGCCTCAAAAAACCTTCTTGCTTCTTGACCGCTCGCAAATGTTAATTGTGCAACTTTATTTAGTTCAGCCTGCATTTCTCTTTGTTTATCTTGTATTGCAGCTTTTCTTGCGGCATAACCTGCCATGTTTTGTTTTGCTCTTTCAAGCATTTTTTTATGTTGTTCAGAAATTATCGGTTTGTTCTCAGTTTTTGGCTGAGGATTTGTTGTTCTGTCAACGGCATTATTCTTATTTAAAAACTGTTCAAGCCGCAACATTTTTTGGATTTTTTCTTCTTTCTTGGCTGCTTCGTCCGATTTTTGCTGCTCTTGCTGAAGTTGTTGTTCAGCTTCAATTATTTGTTGTTGAAGTTGTTGTTCTTCTAATGGATCAATACTAACAGAGTTTATTTCATCTGCAAGTTTATTTAGATTTTGAAAAAATGGATTTGAATTAACTTTTTGAATTTCAGCAATTGCTGCTTCTGTTAATGGTGTATTACAGTTTTTGCAAAAGTCAAAAATATTTAATGTACCACACTTGGGACAAGTAATTCCTGCTGTTGGATTTCCACACTCAGGGCAGAATTTATCATTTTCAGTTATATCTGCATAACAAAAGCAACATTTTCCATTCAACAGCCATGCTCCACAGCTTTCGCAAATGTCAGCTCCTTCATAAACATCTGCATTACAATTAGGGCATTTGGGATTTGAATCTAAATTATCACCACATTCTTCGCAAAACTTTGCTGATGGTTCGTTTTGATGTCCACAATTTTGACAGATTTTATAATCAGGGGCTTGTTTTCTAAATTCGACCTGTTTTTGCTGTTCTTTTTTTTGCTGTTGCTGTTGTTGTTCTTGATACTGATAATTTTGTTGTTGCTTAAAATCTTCCACTATTATCCTCTTAAAATTCTATAACTAACTAAAAAACTTTGGAGTTATTAAAAGTAATAATAAACTCCGTTCCTAAACCTTTACTACTAATACAGTTAATTTCAGCATTGTTTAATTCACAATATTTTTTTACTAAAGCTAATCCCAATCCATTTCCATCATATTTCCGCTTGTATCCTTGCTCTTCCTGCGAAAATGGTTGGTATAATTTTTCTTGATAAAATTCCGAGATTCCTATTCCAGTATCTTTAATTTTAATTTCTAATTCATTAAACTTATTTTTATCAATTGTTATATCAATAATCCCGGTATCAGTAAATTTTACTGCATTATCAATTAATTGTGTCAATATTTGCTCTATCGAGTATTCATCTCCAAAAATATTTGAATTTTCCAAATTGTTATTTTTAACAATTTGCAAACCTTTTTCTTCTAATACCAATTTATAATCGTTAAGTAATTTGTCAACTTTTTCATTCAGAGTTATATATTTAGGGATGTATTCATATGTATTAGTTTGAAGTTCACTCATATTTAGGATCATATGCACAGTTCTAATAATTCTTTTTGCCGAAGAAGTAACACTATCAAACAAAACGGTAATATCTTCACTTATTACCTCTTTTACTTCTTCTTGAATCAATGAGGCAGAATTAATTAAAGAATTTAAAGGGGTTCGTATTTCATGAGAAAGCTGAGCTAAAAATTCCCCTTTTAATTTGTCCGAGCTTTCTGCCGCATCTTTTGCATCTCTTAATGTTTTTTCTATTTTTTTCCGTTCACTTATATCTCGCTGAACTGAAATGAATCCTAAAATATTATTAAACGAATCAAAAAATGGACTGACAGAGTTTTCAACCTCAATTAGTTCACCTGTTTTTGTCTTGTTAATAAACTCTGCCTTATACGATTTCCCAGAAATAACAGATGTCCATAATTTATTATAATCCTCTTCTTGCATAAATTCAGATTTTAATATTGCCGGAGTTTTATCAATTACTTCATCCTTATAAAAACCATAAACCTTTTCAAATGCGGGATTTACATAAGTAATTTTTCCATTAATATCAGTTGTAAAAATTACTTCATCTGTCTGTTCAACTGCCAATAAAAGTTTTCTAACAGTTTCTTCAGCTTTAACAAGAGCTGTTATATCGCGAGAAACAACAACTACATGAGTAATTTCTCCTTTTTCATCTTTATAAGGATAATACGAAATATCATAACATAACATTCCGGTATTTTTTGTTTCTAACCAAGCTTGATAATTTGTAACTTCACCTGCTAAAGTTAAATTAAAATAGTTTTTAATTTTTGTATCAAAATCATATTGCCCCCATATATCGGCAATACTTTTTCCAATTATCTTATCTCTATCCAACTTATGCGATTTACAAAAAGCATCATTAACAGCTTCATAAATATACGATGAATTAATTAACGTCATGAACGAACCTGAAGTATTTACGATAAAGTCATATTTCCTTCGTACATCTTCGGCTCTTTTTCTTTCAATTGCAAAAGCTGTTTGAGCTGCAATAAAAGTTAAAATTGATTTTTCATTTTCTCGTATAACAAAATCATGTTTATACGAGTAAATAGCCATTATACCTATTACATTTCCTTTAGCATTTTTTAACGGAAATCCAATAAAATAACCAAAACTAAAATCCGAATCAATATTTTCATCTTTGTTATTATTAAATTCTAAAGTTTCTCCAAACGAAATCACTTGTGATAGAAGGGTTTCCATCTTTTCTTGGATTTTTTCTTTTTTATTATCATCATTAGAAGTTTCATCGTAAAAGTATTGGAAAAAATATTTTTTATTTATTTCATCGTATGATATAACAGCAAAATTATTTTCAAATATTATGCTTTTAATTAATTTATCAATCTTCAAGAGATATTCAGAAATATCCTCACTAATATTAATTGCGTTTGAAACTTCATATAATATATTTTTTATTTCTTCAGTTTTCTTAGAACTTTCATTACTTACTTTAATATTTTCATCAATTTTGTTTTGTTTTTCAACAATATTTTTATGTTTGCTTATCTGTTTTCTAAAAACTAAAACTAACAACCCGCTAAGAACTAACAAATAAAAAGGAATCGACCAAAATGATTTATAAAATGGTGCCTTTATTTCAATAAATATTTCCTTTGCGTTTTCGTTCCAAATCCCACTACTATTTGTTGCAGCTATTTTTAGAACATATTTACCACCGGACAAATTTGTGTAATTAATAAATCGCCTTGGGCCACTATAAATCCAATCCTCATCTACACCTTCTAATTTATATCTATATATTATTTTGGATGCATCTTGATAATCTAAACCAGCAAATTCAAATGATATTGCCAAATTATTGCCATCCAATTCAATTTTGTTTGTATTAAAAATATCTTTAATAGATAAAATATCTTTATTAAAAACCTTAACCGATGTTAAAATAATGTTCGTATTATTTTTGTTTAATAATATCTCTTTTGGATCAAATAAATTAAATCCATTAATCCCACCAAAAATGATTCTTCCATCTTGTAATCTAAAACATCCCTGCTCAAAATCATTACCCTGCAATCCATCTGAAACATTAAAATTTGAAAAGTATTTATTTTTTACGTCATATTTCGAAATTCCATTATTAGTTGAAATCCACAAACCACCAATATTATCCGATATAATTCCATAAACAGTATTTCCCGCTAAACCATCTTCTTTAAGAAATCTTTCAAATACTGGTTCTTTGCTCGGGTCTATTTTATTCAGCAAGGTACTATTAACACCTCCACCATAAGTACCAAAGTATAAATATTCCCCATCCTCGCAAATTGAAGTTAAACTATTACTGCTTAAAGAATTTATATTACTTGAATTGCTAAAAATATGAGTAAATTTAATATGTGAATTGTCCAAAATATCATGTCTGTTTACTTTATTAAGTCCTCCTCCTAATGTACCAATCCATATATTATTTTTTGAATCTTCGTAAATAAATTTTACTTGATCATTACTTAAAGAATTTGGGTTGGATTTTTCATAAAAATAATTGTAAAACTTATCACTTTTTATATCATAAACACTTAAACCACTTCCCCATGTACCTATCCACAAATAGCCATAACTGTCAAAATACAATGTCGAAATATTATTATTTCTTAATCCTGACTTTCCAACTAAATCTTTTTGTAATACTTCAAATTTATTAGTATTTGGATCAAACCTATTTAACCCATAAGAAGTACCAATCCACAAAATCCCGTTGTTATCTTCTTTAATTGCCCATACAGTATTATCACTAATAGAATTTGGATTATTTATACTGTTTTTGTAAACAACAAACTTATTTTCTTCAATACTAAACTTATTTAAACCACCATTATAAGTACCTATCCAAATATTCCCTTTAGAATCTTGAAATACGGACTTAATAATATCATCACTTAATGAATAGGGGTTATTTTTATCATGCGAATAAAGCTTAAACTTTTCTTTATATGGATTAAGTTTATTTATTCCTCTATTTGTACCAAACCATAATATACCGGATTTGTCTTGATAAATCTCCAATATTGAATTATCACTAATACTGCTTAAATTATCCTTAACATTTGTATAGTTTTCAAATAAATAAGTCTGATAATTTGTTGAAGAAAGCTGCATGTTATTTAAAACATACAAACCATTTTGATGCGAACCTATCCACAAGTTCCCTAACTTATCTAAATTTAAAGAAATAATCCTGTTATTGTTTGAATTATTACCCAAAAATTGATATTTATAAATTGATTTTGCAACAGGATCAAAACGAATTAATCCATCACTAAAAGTCCCTAACCAAATAATTCCCTGCTTATCTTCAACTATTTTTTTAATTTTTGTTGTCGACAACAATTCCAAACCAGAAATATCATCAAATCGCTCAAAAGAATATTTATTGCCATTTTTAACTAATTTATTTAATCCACCACCAAAAGTTGCTATCCAGATATTTCCTTTTAAATCTTTATAAATATCGTTTACAGCATCGTTAGAAAGACTGTTTTTATCCAACGGGTTATTTGAAAGATTAATATAAGATTTTTTATCTCGATTAAAAATATTTAGTCCACCAGATGTACCAAAAAACAAAGTTCCATCATCATCCTCAAAAATTGCCCACACTCTGTTATTTTTTAAACTTTTTAAATTATCTGCTATAACTTTAAAGTTAGTAAACTTACCAGTCTTTTTGTCAAATTTGTTTAATCCACCACTATGAGTACCGACCCAAATATTACCGTCTCTATCTTCTAATAACGATAAAATCCAATTATCTGAAACAGAATTGGAATCATTAGGGGCATTTTGAAAAGACTTAAAATCATAACCGTCATAAAAACAAAGCCCATTTTCAGTACCAATCCAAATCAAACCTTGAGAATCTTGAATTATTACATGAACCGATGTGCTTGGCAGTCCCTTTTCAGCAGTTATTCTATCAAAACTAAGCCGTTGCTTATCTTGAGCCTCTAAATCCTTATTAACAAATAAAATAGCAACTGCCAAAAACACACAGACTTTAAATAAATGGCTTAAATAATTCATATAATACATCAAAAATTCCAAAATATAATTCTTAGCATTATAAAATAGCTATTATTTATAATAATTTCAAAGTTATACTAACATAATTTGTTATAATTTCATGATTTATGTGATTTTGATCAAGATATTTAAAAACAAAAAGGGGGGCATAAAGCCCCCCAAACAATATAAGGAAGGAAGGAGAGACTTTTATTTAAGCAGAGTCATTTTTTTACTAACTGAAAATGAACCTGATTCTAATCTATATATGTATACTCCACTTGGCATATTTGCAGCATTCCAATTAACAGAATGAGCACCAGCGGTAACAAAATCGTTAACTAATGTTGCAACTTGTTGACCCAAAATGTTATAGATTGATAATCTTACAACAGAAGCTTTAGGTAAATCAAAATTAATAGTTGTTGTAGGATTAAAAGGATTAGGATAATTTTGACTAATAGCAAAATTAGAAGGAATTGAATTTAAATTTTCTTCTTCCTTAACATCAGTTACAACTTTAAATTTAGCCCAACCTGCTGTCCAGTTTTCATAACCAAAAGCTCCAACAAAAGATGCGTTTTCATCAAAGAATCCATCACTTGGAGGTGTTGTGCCACCCGTTAGAGCCGGTGACCCTGGTAAAGGCATAAAATTTGGGTAATCTAAATTGAAAGCATCTGCTAACATAACTTCTGAAGTAGTTGGATATATTCTGCCACTATTTGAAGTAAACCAATCTTCAGGTGCAAATATTCCGTTTGATTTTGTTGTATCTAAATTTTTCTTTGATGAACCGGCAATTATACTATTCTTAACATACATATCGCCACTTACCGCATCACTAATTACATTAGTTCCATCTAACAAAATACCGGTAGGCCATCCCATTATTACTGCATTCGATATTTTATTTTGTGATGATCGGCGTAAATGCATACCTCTTTTGTATAATGAATTATATGCATCATTTGTTGTTGCCTGAGGACCTACCATTGTTACGTTAAACCATGTTGGTGCAGTTCTTGGACTATTTGTTGAACCTGTACCATCATTATCCGATTCAAAACCATTTGATGATGATTGGTCTGCAATCTGTGGATCTCTTAAAGCTACTAAAAATTGCAATTTCCCGCTGAATCCAAAGTCAGTATCAAAATCATCATCCCATCCACGATAGGCTATTAAGTGCTTACAATTTACTGTTCCTCCGAACCATTCATAACTATCATCACCACTATAGCTAACCTGTATATAATCAATTTCGGTTCCTCTTCCAACACCACCAAAAGTTAAACCGTTAATTTCATTATTTAATGAATATGCTATTCCGGGATATTCTATTCTTACATATTTCATTTTTCCGCTATTGTCATCTGGGTTTGTTCCACCATAAGAATCACCAGGACCTTCAATTGTTGAAGTTCCACCAGGAACATTTATTGGAGCATTACCAAGTATAATAATTCCACCCCAGTCACCATAAGTGGGCTCTTGTGTGCTTCCTTCTTTTGTAAATTCACTTGTAAATACTATAGGATTAGAAGCATTACCAACCGCAATTATTTTAGCACCGGGTTTAATAATTAATGTACCTTTTGTTGCATTATCACCATAAATTACAGTACCAGCTTGTATTGTTAATGTTGCAGGTGCTTGAACTCTTACTAAATCTTTTAATGTATAAGTTTTATCAGATGTAAGAGTTAAGTCGCTTGTAATATCACCTTGTAAAATTTCAGAGGTTTTATTTAAGTCAAATCTTGCCCATCCCAATGTCCAATCTTTAGTTCCAAAAGCTCCGACAAAAGTTGCTGTTTCATCAAAAAATCCATCACTTGGAGGTGTTGTACCACCTGTTAAAGCTGGAGAACCTGAACCAGGTAAAAAGTTAGGAGCATTTAAATTAAATGGGTCAATTAACTGAACATCAGCAGTAGTTGAATAAATTCTACCACCATTTGAAGTAAACCAATCTTCAGGTGCAAATATTCCGTTTGATTTTGTTGTATCTAAATTTTTCTTTGATGAACCGGCAATTATACTATTCTTAACATACATATCGCCACTTACCGCATCACTAATTACATTAGTTCCATCTAATAAAATACCGGTAGGCCATCCCATTATTACTGCATTCGATATTTTATTTTGTGATGATCGGCGTAAATGCATACCTCTTTTGTATAATGAATTATATGCATCATTTGTTGTTGCCTGAGGACCTACCATTGTTACGTTAAACCATGTTGGTGCAGTTCTTGGACTATTTGTTGAACCTGTACCATCATTATCCGATTCAAAACCATTTGATGATGATTGGTCTGCAATCTGTGGATCTCTTAAAGCTACTAAAAATTGCAATTTCCCGCTGAATCCAAAGTCAGTATCAAAATCATCATCCCATCCACGATAGGCTATTAAGTGCTTACAATTTACTGTTCCTCCGAACCATTCATAACTATCATCACCACTATAGCTAACCTGTATATAATCAATTTCGGTTCCTCTTCCAACACCACCAAAAGTTAAACCATTAATTTCATTATTTAATGAATATGCTATTCCGGGATATTCAATTCTTACATATTTCATTTTTCCGCTATTGTCATCTGGGTTTGTTCCACCATAAGAATCACCAGGACCTTCAATTGTTGAAGTTCCACCAGGAACATTTATTGGAGCATTACCAAGTATAATAATTCCACCCCAGTCACCATATGTAGGTGCTTGTGTACTGCCAATCCTGTTAAATTCACTTGTAAAAACAATTGGTTTGTCAGCAGTACCAACTGCCATTATTTTGGCACCGGGTTTAATAATTAATGTACCTTTTGTTGCATTATCACCATAAATTACAGTACCGGCTTGTATTGTTAATGTTGCAGGTGCTTGAACTCTTACAAGATCAACTAATTTATAAGTCTTATCCGACGTAAGAGTCATATCTGAGGTGATATCACCTTGTAAAACCTCTTGTGCAAACGAATTGATTGATATTGCAAAAAAGATTATTAAAAGAATTACTTTCTTCATTTTTTCTCCATTTTGGTTTTAAATAATATCTATGGTCACTTTATTATTAAAACCACAACTATTTTTATAGTTCATAGCTTAATCCTAAAGTAACATCTCTTCCAATTTTAACTTTTTCAGCTACTTTATCCCCATTTGGTGATTTTTGGATAAAGGTTCTATCTTGTGCTAATAAATCTTTAACTGTTAGTTTTATTACTAAACTCCCAAAGAATTTTTTAGATAATGAAAAATCGATTTGATCACGTGGTTTTTCAATAACATCCCCCAAGTTATTAAATCCTACTTTCGAAATTCTTTCACCAACTTTATTATAAATTAATGAAGATGATATTCCCGTATATTCTTCATCATAATAAAGTCCCAAATTTATTATGTAGTCTGCCTGACCTTGTAATGGACGTGAGGATTCTTGAAAGCCGTTAGAGGAAAGTTCTATCTCTGATTTTATTAAACTTATATTTCCAACAAATGATAATCCATTAAAATCATTACTTAAAAAATCGAATGATTTACGTAATTCAATTTCAAGTCCGTAGTTATTTGCTGTTTCCGCATTTTGAAATGAACGAGTTGGTTCAAATCCTGACGAAGAGATTAATACTTGTTCAATAGGATCTTTGAACGACTTGTAAAACAATCCAACAGCCAATAATTCGCCTGGTTTAGGATAATACTCATACCGTATATCGTAATTTGTTATTGTTGCTCTTTTTAAGTCAACATTCCCTTGTACCAATTCATTTGACTGAAAATCAAAATATGTAAATGGTGCCAATTCTCTAAATTCGGGACGAGCAAGTGTTTTTGAAAAAGCAGCACGCAAATTCATTTTTTCGTTTAGAGAATAAGTTAAGTTTACGCTTGGTAAAAAATCATTATAAGTTGGATTGATTTTAATTGATTCGCCTTTTAGGTTTGATGATTCTAAATGTTGAACTGAATGCTCGTACCTTACTCCAGTAACAACTTTAAGAGAATTAAACAATCTAAAGTCAACCATTAAATATGTACCTAACACATCCTGATAAGAAGTATAACTATCTGATGGTTTTGTTATTTCAGTAATTTCAATAAAATTGTTTCCATAATTTTCATATGCAAATATTTCATCTACTGTACCAGACAATACTGTTTGTTCATAGGCAAAATTTCCTCCCGGAACATTTTTAAATCCAAACGTTCTTGCACTAAAATCTCTATCTTTTCTGTCATATAGAATACCAAATTTTACAGAAGGCATTTCCGGAGATTCAAATGGTTTTAATAAAAAATTCAAAGCCGAACCGAAGTTTTTATCTTTTAAGTTTCCAAAAAATCTTGTTGCTAACGATTGGTCTAACAAAAACTGCATCTCTGATTCTTCATCATATAAATCTTTTACATATACATATCGCCTTGCATCAGGTTCATCTCTTTTGGATTCTGCATAGTTAATATTCCAATCAATATTTAAACCATTCATAACACTTAAATGGTGTTCACCGATAACTTGGCTTGAAAACAATGAACGCGAAACATATCTTAATGATGTTACATTACGATAATCGGGATTATAATAATATGCTCCTTCGTAATTAATTGTTTCGTCATCAGCACTTTGATTGTATATGTTTTTCAAGCTTAATTTATGATTTTGATTGAACTTAACACTCATATTTAATAATGCACCCCACATTACAGAATGAGTATAATTACTTCCCTTATAGGTGTAACGCGGTCCTTCAAAAGTATAATTGTTTTTTTCAATTTCATTTGATTTAAGAGAATTTGAATAAGTCAAAGAAGCTATATATCCAAATATGTTTTCGCCAAAATTATATTTATCCCCAACATTAATCTTAAAACTTGAATTAAGGGGTGCCGAATTATTTTTTGTCTGCCAGTTATTTTTGAATGATGTTCCAATTGATTTTAATTCATCTGCCGAATAATTCCCTCTAACAACAGATGTATTCCCAATTGATGATGGTAAACCTCTGGTTCCATCATCACTCCCCAAATAATCTGTTTTGCCACCATTATACGATTTAAAGCTTTCTAAACTTGTAACCGAGTTATATGTACTTGAAGCACTTATATCTAATATAAAATGTGATGGAAATTCTATGGTATTTATCTCAACTAATCCACCACTAAAATCAGCGGGTTTATCAGGAGTAAATGTTTTTGATGTTAATATGTTTTCAATTAAACTTGCAGGGAATATATCATAAGAAAAGCTTTTTTTCTCAGGGTCAGTACTTGGTAAATTCGCACCATTAAGCATCGTATTATTATATCTATCCCCTACTCCTCTAACAAAAGCATATTTACCATCACTAACCGTTACTCCTGTCATTCTGGTTAATATATCTGTACCGTCAGAACTGTTATTCTTACTAATTAACTCAGCACTTAAACCATCAACTATACTTAACGAGTTTTTTTGAATATTTAATAATGCCCCTTCGGTTGATTTTATTACATCAGCAGTCACAACTATTTCGCCTAACTCAGTTGAGGTGGGCTTTAAATTAATATTTAGCTTTGTTTCTTTTCCTGATTCCACCTTTACTTTTTCAACGGTAATTGTTTGATACGAAATAAATGAAAAGCGAACTGAATATACACCCGGAGCTAAACCCTTTATTGAAAAAAAGCCATCTAAATCGGTTGAAGAACCTATTGAAGTTCCAACAACCAAAATATTAGCTCCTATTAATGTTTCATTACTGGATTCATCCCTCAATGTACCGCTTATACTCCCTTTTTGTTGAGCAAATAAAATATTGTTTAATCCTATTAATACCAGTATCAACACTAATATAAGTTTGAGATTGTTTAAATTATTTTTTGTTGTCATTTTTTTGAATTGATTATAAACTAATTCGTATCTTTGATAATGTTTTACATTATCAAATTTTTTGTAAAGTTTCATTGGCTCTCCTTCCAATTAAAAATTATTTATGTTACTAAAATAAGTTTTGAATGTTAACTCATCATTAACACATTATTAAGGAATAATTAAGCAATTGTTAATAAATTGTTAATAGTTTTATTAAACTTTTATTGCTCTTACAATGTTATGAGTATTAAACAATTTAAATGGAGATATAATGGAATTATCAAACGTAATTGAAAAACGTGCTTCGGTAAGAAAATTTAAAAATGAAGATGTATCTGTTGATATATTGAAAAAGATTGCTGAAGCCGGCAGCAAAGCACCAAGCATTAACAATTCTCAGCCTTGGAAATATGTAGCTATTAAAAATCAAGAATTATTAATTAAAATGGCTAATGTTGTTGATTTAAAAGTTAAATCCCTTTTTAAAAAGGATTTAGATTCGTCATCTGAAGTGATAAAGAAAAAAGTTGAATGGTTTTCTACGTTTTTTGTTGATGTACCAGCAGTTATTGCAATTGTTTCCAAACCATATAAAGCCGAGGCTGATGAAATATTAACAGAATCAATATCGCACGAAAAACTGAATGACTTAAGAAATCATCCTAACTTACAAACAATTGGTGCAGCAGTCGAAAATATGTTACTTACTGCTGTTGATTTAGGTTATGGTGCCTGCTGGCTTACTGCCCCTCTGGTTGCCAAAGATGAACTACAAGAACTATTGGGTATTAAGTCTCCTGATTTTTTAGTATGCTTAGTAGCTGTTGGAAAACCAAATGAGGACATTCATCCAAAGCAAAAGAAGGATATTAACCAAATTTTTACCTTAATAGACTAAACATAGGTCTTGTTATTTAGTGAAATTATTAATATAGATTCAATTTTTACCTAAATCGATTTAATTAAAAATCGATTTAGGTGAAAAAAATAAACTTTCCTTTATATTACTCAATTTTTACCAATTTTTTTTGTTTCAAAAATGAATTTTTATTGTTATTTTTCTTGTTTGGAATATTTATGCAAATTAATGTATAATATCACTATTATTTTTTCGATTTTAATCTTGTATTATTGAAAAAATTTAGTTAATCTATATACACAATTTCAAAAAATAGTGAGGATAAATCATGAAAATCAGATTTTTAGCTTTATCACTTAGTTTTTTGGTAGCCGTATCATCAATAATGGGGCAAGAAAACAAACCGAAACCAACTTTATTTGGTGATTTTAAAGGATTTTATCAAACTAATCTCACAAAAAATACCGGTGAATTTACCTTAAATGCCGCACGAATTGGAGCTAAAGGATCCTTAAATGATTTAATTTCCTACAAAGTTTTAGTTAACTTTGCAACACTTGGCTCTTTAACCACAAAAAAAAATAACGATGGATCTATTACAGAAGTCAAAGCAAAATTTGGCGAAGTACTGCAAGATGCTGCTGTAACTTTAAATTTTGAAAAAAATTTCACATTTACTATGGGACAGTTCAAGATTCCATTTGGAACAGACAATTTAAAGAGTCCTTTACAAATTGACTTTGTGAATCGTCCACTATTAACAAAAGTTACACCTGAATTACGTGATGTGGGCGGTAATTTTATGTATTCAAACGAATCACTAATTCCAATAGAACTTCAAGCCGGTATATTTAATGGTGCCGGAGCTAATAAAGTTGAGACCGATAGAACCCTTAATTATGCTTTTAGAGGTGTTTTCAAGGTCATTCCACAAGTTTCTGTGTCCGCCAACTATTATGGTGGTAGATTAACAAATTCAGATGTTAATATTATTGATTTTGGAACTACTGTAAAAGTAGATAATTTCCAATTTGATGCTGAATACGCAATGAGAGACGCAGATTCATTAAATATGGATTTTAAACGTAAAAGTTTTTCTATATATACCTACGCATTGTACACTTTCAAAGTTCCTACAAAGTATTTCCAAGGAATTCAGCCTGCAGTACGATATGAATATTTTGAACCCGATGACAATTTAACAGATAACGAACAAAGTAGATTTACTGTTGGTTTATCCTTTTTGTTAAATGCTAATTCGGTTAATCAAATAAAAATTAATTACGAAATTTTAGATTATAAAGCTTCTAATATTGATGCAGTTAAAAAACTATATATTGCCCTTCAAACAGCTTTTTAATTTATTAATAGATGATTTTGTGTTATGTTAACTTGATTGTATAATAAAATATGTGCTAAGATGAAAATTCAAAAACCAAGAAAATTATCAAAAGGAGATTTAATAGGAATTATCTCTCCCGCTTCAACACCGGCAGATTTATCTAAAGTTGAAAAAGGTGTTAAATATCTTGAATCGCTCGGTTATAAAGTCGAGGTTGGTCAAAATGTTGGAAAGGAAAGAGGATACCTTGCAGGTACTGACGAAGAAAGACTTTCCGACTTACATTATATGTTTGGAAAAAAAGCTGTTAAAGCAATTATGTGTGTACGTGGTGGTTATGGTACAGGACGATTGTTACCAAGCATTGATTATTCTTTAATCAAAAAAAATCCGAAAATTTTTGTTGGTTATAGTGATATAACTGCTTTACAAATGGCTTTCTTAAAAAAAGCCGGCTTGGTAACCTTTGCAGGACCAATGTTAGCTGTCGATTTTTGGAAAGGTGAAGAAATTAGTAAGTTTACTGAAGAACAATTTTGGAGAATGGTTACTTCTGATAAAAAATTTGGTAAGTTAGCCAATCCTGATGATGAAAGATTTTTTGTGCTTAACAAAGGAAATGCTTCGGGTAAACTTTTAGGTGGTAATTTAGCTTTAATCACTTCTATTATGGGTACCGAGTACATGCCTTCATTTGAAGACTCAATGTTAATGCTTGAAGATGTGGGCGAACCCCCTTATAGAGTTGATAGAATGTTAAACCAAATTAAACTTGCAAAGGGTTTGGAACAAACAAATGCAGTTATTCTTGGTAGATTTATGGATTGTTATGACACTCCCGATTCTAAAACTTTATCATTAAATGAAGTTATTTCGGATTATTTAAGTAACATTGAAAAACCTGTAATTTATAATTTTAAACATGGTCATATTAACGATAATATTACCGTTCCTTTTGGAATTGAATGTAAACTAAATACAACAAAAGAAATATTGGAAATTGTTGAATCAGCAGTTGAATAATAAGTTTTTGCTTGATTTTGTTCTTTATGTTTAACATATTAATTAAATGGTATTTGATTGTAGCTAAACAAAAGATTTGCTTTACAAACAACTAAATAATCAATCTCAAAAAAAACTTGGAGGTTTTAATGAGAAAAAATTCTTACTTCTCGTTCATATTTACCTTTGTTTTATTATTTGCAGTTTCTGTTTTTGCTCAAGAAAAGCAGGATGTTGCTAATTTACGTGGTCTTAATCTTGATTACATCGTAAAAACACGTGTAATCAACCCACAACCTATTAACCATGTTGCTGTTAAAGGTGAACTCTATAATAATGGTGCATTTGTTAATGTTCCCGGTGGTGGAGCAAATGGAGCTGATGCAAGTACAGTTCAAGAAAATTTAGGCTTTACTGGATACGGTTCAGGTTGGCAAAAAGCTTCAAACTTAAGCTTAGCTGACGATCTTACAATTTCCGGAGCTTCTTGGACAGTCGATTCCATTAAATTCTACGGTTACCAAACAGGCTCAACACTTGCTTCAACTTACACAGGTGTTTATGTTAAAGTTTATGATGGTGATCCAAGATCAGGTGGACAAGTAATATGGGGCGATTTTACTACAAATCGTTTACTGAACACATATTGGACAGGTGCTTATCGTACTTTAAGTTCTGCTTTAACAAATGCTGACCGCCCAATAATGGCAGTAGTTGCAAATACTTCCGGTTTAACTTTACAACCCGGTAGTTATTGGATTGAGTTTACTGCTGAAGGCACATTAACAAGTGGTCCTTGGATGCCGCCAATCACAATTACAGGACAAGCAGTTACTGGTAATGCAATACAATTCGATGCAGCTGAAGGAACTTGGACTGAAATTTTTGATAACACCACAGATGCTCAAGGTATGCCATTCACAATTTTTGGATCAACAGGTGCCCCAGTAGGTCCTGGACCAGCTACAAACCCTACTCCTGCTAATGGTGCTTTAGGTTTAGCAACCACAGGAATTGTTGCTACTTGGACAAACCCTGCTAATGTTACTAATGTAAAAGTTTATTTTAGTGACGATATGACAAAAGTTCAAACAATGGATGCTTCTGCTAAAGTTTATGATGGTGCTGCTGTTACTACTTTTAATGTTCCTGATTTAACTTATTTTACTAACTACTATTGGAGAGTTGTTGAAACTGATGCAACTGGTTCTTCAAATGGTTCAGTATGGTCATTCAAAACCATGAGAGATCCTTCAGCTTTCTTTGAAGATTTTGAAGCTGGTACTGATGCATGGACAATTACAGGTACTGCTCCTTATGTTTGGACTGCATATACAACTTGGCCAAATACCTATACATTACCTTCTGGTGCTGGTGCTGTTTTATCTGCTGACTCTGATGAATGGGGAAGTAGTGCACCAGCTGGATCAACTACCGCTACTTTATCAACAGGCGTTAACATGACTACTGCTTCTGTTGTTACATTAGAATTTGATTCTGACTTCCGTGTTTATCAAAGTAGTCAAGATCAAGCTTGGTGTGATGTTAGTGTTGATGGTGGTACAAACTGGACTAATGTATACTATGTAATTGGTGCTGATGATAGAAACGCTCACAAAGTTTATGATATTTCCGGCATAGCTGCAGGACAATCTGATGTTAGAGTTAGATTTACTTATGCTAATACTGATTGGAACTATTTCTGGGCTATTGATAACGTAACAATTTATGGAAATGGTGAAGTTCCTGTTGAATTGACTAACTTTGCTGCAAATGTAATCAATAATCAAGTTGTTTTGAACTGGGCAACTGCTACAGAAACAAATAACTCAGGTTTTGCTATTGAAAGAAGTGCAGATAACTCATCATTCACTCAAGTTGCTTTTGTTGATGGTTTTGGTACTACTACTGAAAAACATGTATATTCATATACCGATGCTTCAGTTTTATCAGGTACTTTTACTTATAGATTAAAACAAGTTGATTATGATGGTACTGTTTCTTATTCAAATGCTGTTGAAGTTACCGTTGGATTACCAGTTGAATTCTCGATGGATCAAAACTATCCTAACCCATTCAACCCAACTACAACTATCAGATTTGCATTACCTACTGATTCACATGTTGCTATTAATGTTTATAACGCTTTAGGTCAACAAGTAGCTAATATTGTTAATAGCAATTATGCTGCTGGTTCACACGAATTTAATTTTAATGCTTCTTCACTTTCAAGTGGTGTTTACTTCTACACTATTGAAGCTAAAGGCATGAATGGTCAAAACTTTGTTTCTACAAAGAAAATGGCTTTAATGAAATAGTTTTATCGAATTGAATTGATAAAAAAAGGCGGCAAATATTTGCCGCCTTTTTTATTTTAAATCTTTTTTTTACTTAATGTAATGAATACGATTCTACATTCTTCTTAAACTTCTTATAATTTGATTGCATAAAATATATAAACAACAAAATGGAAATTGGAAGGAATGATAATACGGTTAAAATGTTTTTGTGTTGAATAAATTTTGAAATATTATTATACCCTTTTACCATATTGTCAAAGGCACTTATTTCGTTGATATTTACACTATTTGTAGCATTGTAATAAAATATAACAACAGTAATTATCAATAAAACAATTATAGATATTAGTGCAAAATAAAACTTATCTACCGTTTTCTTATTTGGAATTATTATCTTTGTCATCATTTTATTGGTAAAATCACCGGAGGTATTTTCATATTTATAATTAGAAAATAAACTTATAGCTTCTTTAATTTTCCTAAATTCAATCTCTTGTTCTGGTGAATTTGAAAGATACAAATTTAACTCTTTCAACTCATCGTTCGATATTTCGCCATCAAAATATTTATTAAGCAATTCATTAGAATCTATCATGCTGGCTCCTTAGCAAAATTATTTTTAATCATTATTTCTTTTAATTCATTTCGGGCTCGATGTAAAATAATCTTTACATTTGAGACACTCAAATTTAGCACATCACTAATTTCATTAATTTTTAGACCATCAATATAAAACAATATTAATACTAATGATGAGCGAATTGGCAAAAGATCTAAATATTTATATATTATTTGAGATTTATCAATTGATTCAAAATCAAACTGGTGGTCAATTATTCCAATTTCAAAACTCTCATCAATTGAAATAAAGTCTTTTTCATTTCTTTTTGTTTTACTATTAAGGACACTAACACACGTATTATAAACAATCTTATAAAACCAAGTAGAAAATTTTGCTTCTTTTTTAAATGATTTTAATCCATTATATGCTTTAAGAAATGAATCTTGTAGAACTTCTTCTGCTTCAAACTCGTTTTTTAGCATACGATTTAGCATAGAAAAAGCTCTATCTTTATATCTATCCACTAAAAGTCTATAGTCTTCGGAATTCCCTTTTAAGATAGATTCTATAATTTCTATATCTTCTTTTTTCTTAATCATATCTATTAGACTAACACAATTCAGTTTGGTTACAATTTACAAAAATTTTTTCTTCTTTGTAACCTTTTATTTTTTCTTTAGTCTCAACAAGTAAATAACAAACATGGAGTTAACAATGGAAGGTATATTAGTACCCATAATATTTTTCTTGGTTATTGGCTTAGTAATCATTTCTTGGTTGTATTTTAGATTTAAAGAAAAACAAATTATGATAGATAAAGGCTTTAAAGCCGAAGAAATGTTACTTTTATTAAAAATGAAACCAAGCAAAAATTTACTGCTTATTACTGGAATTTTATCAATATTCTTCGGTATTGGTTTAGGTGTTGGAATTCATGTAGAAGAATTTACAAATTATGATGCAGCAGTACCTTTCTTTTTATTTGTAATAACCGGTATTGGCTTTGTAATTGCTTTTTTTATTGATAAAAAGATTACCGAGCAAAGCAGAACTAAATAAGACTATTGTAAAATACATGCTAAAAAGGCTGTTGTATAACAGCCTTTTTTTAAAAACAAAAAAGATTTTTTCAAAAAACACCATTATTCCTGTTACTATTAATTAATCCATACTTCTCATCTCAAGGGTATTTCATAGCTCGAGAATCAAGTTATTTGGTATCATGGTCGTATGCGTTGCAAAATTGAGGAATAAAATTCAAGGCGGTCATGGTCCGGACAAATTTTGCATTAAAACAGCAAAAATTAAGGTATTTCAAATAACAATTATTGCGTCACGGTACGACCGATGACGCCTGAGATTGGGTTTGCTGAATTTTGCAACATCCACGTTACTTTGTCACCTGTCACTTGTTACACCGTCACCCGTCACTTGTCACTTGTTAAGTGATTCGTAGCAGGAGAAAAACTCTTTCCCAAGTTCTTAATAAGCACAGTTACTTAGCAATTTTTTCTATAATTTTATTCGGTTACGGTAAGACCACAACCGCTCAGGAATATTACTAAATTTTGACACAGCTTCTCTACTTAACAACTATCAAAAGCTATTATTAATTTACTAATTCAGAAAGGTATTTAAGAAAGATTTAAAATAAAAAAAGGGAACACAAATTCCCTTTCAAAAAGAAAACTTTTTAAAAATTTATTGAGCAGGATAAATGCTGATAAATTTTCTATCATTTTTCTTATATTCAAACTTAACTATGCCATCAACCAGAGCAAATAAAGTGTCATCTTTACCTTTAGAAACATTTTGTCCTGGATGGAATTTAGTTCCTTTTTGACGAACTAAAATTGATCCAGCAGAAACGTTTTCACCACCGTAACGTTTAACACCTAAATATTGCGGATTACTATCACGTCCGTTTCGTGACGATCCTTGACCTTTTTTATGAGCCATTAATTCCTCCGAAAATTATCCAATCTTAGTTACTTCAATCTGAGTCAAAAAGTCTCTATGACCATTTTTAACTCTATAAGATTTTCTTCTTTTTTTCTTGAAAACAATTACTTTATCGTCTTTTAAATGATCAAGAACTTTTGCTGATACTTTTGCACCGCTTACTGTTGGGGCACCAACTTTTGTATCATCACCATCTGATATAAGTAATACTTTATCAAAAACTACATCAGTATTTGGTTCATTCTGTAATCTGCGAACATAATACTTTTTGTTTTCTTCAACTTTTAATTGTTGTCCTGCAATATCAACTACTGCAAACATCTATTCCTCCAACAAGACTTAAATAAGAACAGTAAATTTATCAAATTATTTTTAATAAGTCAACCTTTTTATCATTCTAAAATTTATTTTTATATTATTTTTTTAATTTAAATGAAAATTCGCTCCCCAAACCAAAGATACTTTTAACTTCTATCTTTGAATTGTGAGCCTCTAATATATGTTTTACAATTGCCAAACCTAATCCTGTTCCTCCAACTTCTCTGCTCCTACCTTTATCAACTCTGTAAAACCGTTCAAAAATTCTATCAATATCTGCTTCAGGTATCCCCAAGCCCGTATCGCGTACTGTTATTTTGCCATATTTCCCTTCTTCATCAACAACAATTTCAACTCTTCCTTTTTCAGTATATTTAACAGCATTTTGAATTAGATTTACTAAAACTTGTTTTAATCTATTCTTATCTCCAAACAACTGCAAATTAGGTTTAATTGGAAGGAGTTTTAATTCAAGTCCCTTTTCTTCAGCTAAAGGAATAAACTCGCTTATTAACTGCTCAAGATATTCTAATATATTAAAATATCTAAAACTCATTTTCATTTGACCGGATTCAATCATTGAAATATCAATTAAATCATTTAGCAGATTATTTAAATTTTGAGTATGCACATTAGCTTTTTCTAAAAAGCTTTTATTTACTCTACTATCATTTATTGCTCCATTTAAAAGCGTTTCAATAAATCCTTGTATAGCAAATATTGGTGTTCTAAGTTCATGCGATACATTTCCTAAAAATTCCGTTCTTACTTGCTCTAATTTTTTTAAGTTTTGAATATCATTCTGAGTTCGCAAGAACATCGATTTAATTTCTCCTTCCAACTCAATTAGTTGTTTGCCCAAGTTAATTTCATCGGGCGAGGTATATTCGTTCTCTCTAATTCTATAAATGATATTTTTAATTACATTAAGTTCTCTGTGTCTAATACTGCCTATTGAACTTAACGTCAACAAATCAATAATTAAAAAAATAGGAATGAGAAGGAGGGCTTTACCAAATGATATGGTAAAGAAAATTAAAATTAAAACATAAATTACTAAACTTAAAAGTAAAATCTCTTTTCTATAAATTTTCGAAAATGATAGATTCTCTTTAAAGTTACTCAAAATTCTTGAATCTATATCCAACACCTTTTACAGTTTCAATTAAATCAGCGTATTCGCCAAGCTTTTCTCTAATTTTCCTAACATGAACATCAATTGTTCTTTCAACAACGTAAATATCATCTCCCCAAACATCAGATAGGATTTGTTCACGTGGGAATACTTTACCCGGGTTAACTGCAAGATAAGATAAAATTTCAAATTCTTTTTTTGGAAAGACTATATTCTTTTTATCAACCAAAATAGTATACTTTTCTCTATCTATTTCAATAGGTCCAATATTTATAAAAGAATTAGTGTTAACAGCCTTACTAATTTCTCCTTTCCGCAGGTTGGAATTAATTCGTGCAATCAACAATTTAGGAGAAATGGGTTTTTGAATGTAATCGTCTGCACCAAGGTTCAATCCCTTAATCTCATCAAGTTCGCTTGATTTAGCTGTCAGGAAAATTACGGGAATCGATTCAAAACCTTTTGTCTCTCTTATCTGTTTGCAAGTTTGGAATCCATCCATTTTTGGCATCATTATATCAAGGATAATTAAATCGGGATGTGTACTTAGTTTTGAAACAGCTTCTACACCATCGTAGGCAGTAATAACCTCAAATCCTTCATTTTCAAGATTGTATTGAAGAATTTCAATTATATCTTTTTCATCATCTACAATAAGTACTTTTGTTTTCATACTTTGTATTAATTATTTATAAAAAAATTACGACTAATTACTGGTTATTATTCAACAATCACATAATAATCATACATAACTAAAATAGTGCAAAAATAAATAAATCAAAAATACAAAGTTGAAATCTTTAGAAATATTTATCATTATTTATTATACTAATACAGAATTATGCTCTTTTTGAACAAATTTTAATACCTTTTCAACAATCCCTGCTGTATCTATCTGTAAAATGTTATGTAATTCCTGCTGAGTTCCATGGTCAACAAAATTATCCGGTAGTCCGATTCTCAAAATATCATTTTTATAATTATTATCAACTAAATACTCAACAATGCTGCTTCCAAAACCGCCGGCCAAAGCATTTTCTTCTAAGGTTACAATCTTTTTACCGGTTTTTGCAATTGATTCAATTAAATCCGTATCCAATGGTTTAGCAAAACGCATGTTAACCACACCGGTACTAATTTTTAATTCATTCAAAAGCTCTGCTGCTTTTATTGAATAATCAACCATTACTCCTAATGCTAAAAGAATTACATCATCACCTTCAGAAAGTACTTCTGCTTTCCCTATCTCGTACTTTTCAAAAGTATCTTTAATTTCAACACCCAATGCACTCCCGCGAGGATATCTTAAGGCAACCGGACCTTGTTTATACTCAACGGCAGTATAAAGCATATTTCTTAATTCAGCTTCATCTTTTGGTGCCATAATTACAATACCCGGTACCATTCTCAAAAACGATATATCAAACACACCGTGATGAGTAGGACCATCAGCACCCACAAGTCCCGCTCTATCCATAACCAGCACAACATGTAAATGTTGTAAACTTATATCATGAATTATTTGGTCAAAAGCTCTCTGCATAAATGTAGAATATATTGCGACAACCGGAATAATCCCTTTTGTTGCCATTCCGGCAGCAAAAGTAACTGCATGTTCTTCTGCAATACCAACATCAAAATAATTATTAGGAAATTCTTTGTGCAAGAAATCTAAACCGGTACCATCAGGCATTGCAGCAGTTACACCTACAACTTTTTTATTCTCCTTAACAATATCTACTAATGCTTTTCCAAATATTGATGTATACGATGGTTTTGACGAACCGGATTTTAACGCTTTTCCTGTCAATCTATCAAATGGTGTTGCAGCATGTAAACGTTGGATATCACCTTCGGCAGGTTTATATCCCTTCCCCTTTTCAGTTAAAATATGAACTAAAATGGGACCACGAAACTCTTTGACTTGTTCAAATATTTTTATTAACTGAGAAATATTATGCCCATTAACGGGACCAAAATACCTAAATCCTAAAGCTTCAAACAACATTCCCGGAGTAATAATAGCTTTAATACCCGACTCTAATCTTGCTGCAACTCTACGGAGTCTATCTCCAAAATTGTCTAATTTTCCGGTCAATTCCCAAACTGCACCTTTAAATCTATTATACTCGGGATGAGAAATCATTTCCGTAAAATAGTTTGATATCTGCCATACATTTGGGGCAATAGACATCTGGTTATCATTTAATACAACAATTAAATCACTTTTAAGTACACCTGAGTTGTTCATTGCTTCATAAGCCATTCCACCAGTCATTGCACCATCACCAATTACTGCTATTGCTTTATTAGGCAACTTGTTTAGTCTATTTGCTATGGATATGCCTAAGGCAGCAGATATTGAAGTTGAAGCATGACCGGCACCAAATGCATCGTATTCACTTTCACTTCTCTTTAAAAAGCCGCTTATTCCGTGTAATTTACGAATAGTGATTAGCTTATCTTTCCTTCCTGTAATAATTTTATGAGGGTATGCCTGATGACCTGTATCCCAAACAACACTATCGTTAGGAGTATTAAAAACTTTGTTTAATGCAACAGTTAATTCTACTGTGCCTAAACCACCTCCAAAATGACCCCCTATCTGCGAAATCGTATCAACCATAAATTCACGAATATCACTACATAGTACTTTAAGATCATGTACTGACAAATTTTTTATATCTGCCGGAGAGTCAACTAATGATAAAATTTTATATTTTGAATTGTTTTCCATTTTGTCGTATGTCTTAATCTTGTTGAACATCAATATTAATTGTTTTTTCTAAATCACCTCTAAGCTCTGTAACTTTTAATTCTGCTTCATTCAGCTTTTTATAACATGATTTAGTAATTTCTATACCTTCTTCATATAGCTTTATTGATTCTTCCAACCCAGCTTCATTGCTATCTAAGGCTTCTGATATTTTTTGAAGTCTTTTAAGCATATCCTCAAATGTTTTTACTTTTGACTTTTCCATTAATTTATACTTATTTCCCCATCATAAAATTTAATTGTAAAACTATTCTTCTCTTCTAAACCTTCTTTTCGCTCAATTACTCTGCTATTCTGCTTTACAATAGCATAACCTTTTTTTAGCACGCTGTTTATATCGTTAGCTGCTAAGGTTTTTGTGTGTAAAAGCAGTTCGGTTTTATAGTTTTTTATATTACTTTCTATCCTGTTATTAAGCTTATATATTAAATTATCAATATATTGGAAATGACTTTTTATATTATCTTTAATAATTCTAAAACCGTATGAATCTATTAATGAAGAGACCTCATTTTTATAATCTTCAATAATTGTTAATAGTTTCTCTTCAGTATCATAAATAAAATCCGACAAAAACGCTTCCACATTTGATAAATCGGGTGTTGCCAATTCCATTGCGGCTGTTGGTGTAATAGCACGTAAATCAGCCACAAAATCAGCTATTGTATAATCAATTTCATGCCCAACACCACTAATTATTGGAATTTTGGATTTATAAATCGCCCTTGCAACTATCTCCTCATTAAATGCCCATAAATCTTCAATACTGCCACCGCCACGTGCAACAATAATGGTTTCAATATCGGTACGCTTATTTAGTTGTTCAATTCCTCTTACAATTTCCTCAGCAGCTCCGGCTCCTTGAACCTTTGTTGGTACAACCACAATATTAACTAAGGGATAACGACGAGTTGCCACACTTACCATATCCTTCATCGCTGCACTATCTACTGCGGTAACTATTCCTATTTTTTGGGGGAATTCCGGAATCTCTTTTTTAACACTTTTATCAAATAATCCTTCAGCTTCAAGTTTTCTTTTAAGCTTTTCAAATGCTGCTTGAAGTTCGCCTTCTCCCATTGGAACCATTAATCGTGCATCCAGGCTATATGTTCCTCGAGGGATATAAACACTTACTTTTCCAGTAAGTACTACCTTCATTCCATCTTGAGGTTTAAAAAACACTCTGCTATTTAATGAATTCCACATAGTACAATTTATTTGGGCTTTATCGTCTTTTAACGTAAAGTACCAGTGTCCTGAAGCAGCATGCGGTTTGAAATTTGAAATTTCACCTACCACTTTTACTGTTTCAAAATTAGTTTCTAATGTGTATTTTATGCTATTACTTATTTCACTAACTGATAAATATTTTTGTTCAAATTCCAACAATTCTCACACTTCAATAAATTTTAAAATTAAATTTAAGTAAAATTTTCAATCTTTACTAATTGTTAAAAAACATAAAAGATTTAATTATTATTTAAAAATTATAAATTAATTGAAAAAAAGTTTGAGTACAAGCCAATTGATATTTCATTAAAATTATAATTCGATTCATTAGGCTTAAAATTATAACGATACTTTACATTAAGTGTAAAAACATTATATACTCTTAATAATCCTAATGAAATTTCCGGAGAAAGACCGTTTTTTCCCTTTAAAGTCTGTAAAAGCACTTATTCCTGGAGAAATATACTCAAGATATGGAATCTGGAAAATATGTTTATAACCAACACGCATATAATTTACATGCTGCTTAAAAATATGTTGGTACTCTACACTAAAATAAGACATGGGATAATTATAACCACTTGAATAAAAGGAAAATAATGGAATTTCTTTTTTTAATGCAAAATAGTTCTCACCATTTGCTCTAACTAATGTTGGTTCGGGTAATCCAAATATTATTCCACCAAAACAACATACCTCAAAAATATTGCTCTTTGAGGCAGCTTTAATCTCTCCGGTAACCGGTAATGCCGCTTCGTATCTATCACTCTTACTTAGTTCTCCGGCTTTATTCTTTACAACAATATAGTACTTAACAAAGTTCGAGTCGAACTTAAAATTAGAAACATCTACGATAATCTTATGATTATCTGTAAAAACTTCACTTACCAAATAATCTTTATTATTTTCAATAACAATCTTTGACGTAGCACTATCACTTGTAAAAAAAGACACAACCAATTGATAAGGGGTCTCTGGAGTTACATATGAATCTATTATGTATATATCTGTATTTCCCGTATAATCTTGACCATTAATTTTGAGGATTGAAACTAATACAAATAAAAAAAAGAATACTTTTTTCATAATATCACAACTTTATTAAACCAATATAATTGAACTGCAATATATGTAAAAATTTTTTATTATTTTCCGCAAATTTAGGTGGCAAAATAATTCAAGCATAAATTGTAAAATTATAAATAATTTATTCTAACAAATAATAGAAAAAAATGGTAAATTTTAAGTTCATTTCTATTTTTTTATAATGTATGAGGTAATTAGTGAAAATTCTTGTATCTAATGATGATGGAATTTATTCAAAAGGAATTTATGCTTTAGTTGAAGCTCTTAAAGAAATTGGGCAGGTAATTGTTGTTGCTCCTTTAACAGAACAAAGTGCAGTTGGACATGCAATTACTATGAAAAATCCACTAAGAGTTACTGAACACATCCGTGGCGGTAAGTTTTTTTGGGTATGCCGTTGATGGTACTCCTGCCGATTGTATTAAAATGGGTATTCGCAATATTATGCAAGAATCACCAGATTTGGTAGTCTCCGGAATTAATCATGGCTCAAATACCGCCATTAACATTGTTTATTCTGGTACTGTTTCAGCTGCTCGCGAAGCCGCTATTATGGACGTTCCGTCAATCGCCGTCTCCGTTGCAAGCCATGATGTTAAAGATTTTTCTTACGCTGCAGAAGTAGCAAAAATTGTTGCTACTCAAGTTTTAGAAAAAGGACTTCCTAACGGAACCATGCTTAATGTAAATGTTCCTGACTTACCTAAAAATCAAATAAAAGGGATTATTCCCACCAAACAAGGTTTATCAAAATGGGATGATATTTATGAAAAACGTGTTGATCCATTAGGTAAGGATTATTATTGGTTAACTGGACACTTAGTAAATTCCGATACCGAATTAGAAAGAGATCAATTTGCAATTCAAAGTAATTACGTTTCTGTTACTCCTATTCATTTTGATTTAACTGATTATAATACTTATGAAAATATGAAAAATTGGAAATTTTAAAACACAATGTTTGGTTTTGATAACATATCATTTTCCTTTAGTTACAACTTGTTTTTTTTCGTGTTAGGAATAGTCGGAATTTTCTTTTTAACTTACTTCAGCTATAAAATTACAATTCCGGCTATATCAAACAAATTAAAGTATTCGTTGTTCATTTTAAGGTTTATTGCTTTATCACTATTATTGTTTTTAATTTTTGAACCCATTGTTTCATTATCAAGCAAAACAAAAGTTCAATTAAAAAACTTAGTGTTTATTGACAATTCTGCTTCAATTATTGGGAAAGATAGTTCATTAAATCAAAACAATGTCAAAACCTTAATATCTAACTTAAAGGCAAATTTAACAAGTAATACTGAATTTTATCAATTTGGCAGAAACACTTCAAAACTTAACGAAGATAGTTTATCTTTCAATGAACCTCTGACTAATTATTACAAAATTATTGATAGAATAAAAAAGGAAGCAAATAACATTAATTCTGTTATTTTAGTTAGTGATGGAATAATAAATGACGGCATTAATCCAATAAACAGTATTGAAAAATTAGGAATACCTTTTTTTACAGTTCCAATTGGTGATACTGCAACTTTTAGAGACGTTTCAATACAAAAGATAATTCACAACGATTTTGTTTATTCAAATACAACTTCAAAAATTCAAGTTTTTATTGCTAACAACCAATTAAGCGGCAACAATACAAAAATTTCTTTTTTTGAAAATAACAAACTTATTACAACCAAAGATTTAACATTATCCAATTCAGGAATTGATAAATTAGAATTTGAATATACCCCCCAAGTTACCGGCGATCAAAAGTTAACTTTCTCAGTATCCGAAATCAAACTCGATAATAACCCTTATAACAATAAATTTATTGAATTTATTAACGTATTAGATAGCAAAATTAATATTTCTATTTTATCTACTTCCCCATCTTCAGATGTTTCTTTTATCGTTAACACACTAAAGCAAAACGAAAATTACAATGTTAAACTGTTACAACAAGCAGGCTCTCAAACATTAAATGGCATGAACATTTATAAGGAATTGGATAGCACAAAAATTTTAATTTTAACCGGTTTTCCATCAGCTTTTTCAAATTCCGAATTAATGTCTAAAGTAAAAACTTTGATTGAAAAAGGGACTCCTTTTTTCTTTATAAATTCTGTTGGAACAGATTTGTCAAAACTGAAATTTTTTGAACAATACCTTCCATTTACTATAAAAAAAGAAATAAAACGAAGTATTTTAGTACAGCCTTTTATTGTAAATCCTATTCATTCAATTTTGGCATCTCAAGGCGAAAATACTATTAACCAATGGAACGATTTACCCCCTGTTTATAAAACGGAATCTGAAATAATTGCAAAATCCGGCTCTGAAATCATTGCAAAAACAAAAGTTCAAAATATTCCAACCGAATCCCCGTTAATTTTAACCCGGGCAATAGGTAAATACAGAGCAATAGCTGTCTTAAATACCGAACTTTGGAAATGGAAGCTTGCCAACAGCAATAAAAATACTGCACTTTTTGATTCTTTTATAAATTCTTCAATTCAATGGCTTAATGTTCATGAAAATCAGAAACAGTTAAATATAAAAACTTCTAAAAAGATTTATTCAATTGGTGAACCAATTGAATTTTTTGGCTCTGCTTATGATGCATCTTTTAATCCTGTTGAAAATGCTGAAATTAAAGTTGAGCTGAAAACACAAAAAGAATCGAAAGAGTTTTTTATGGAATCTATTGGTAACGGACAATATCAAAGCATCCTTTCTGAACTTTCTTCCGGCAATTATTCTTTTTCAGCTGTTGGTAAAATTGTAAACAAATCAATAGGGCAAGTAAAAGGTATTTTTTTCTGTTGGTGAATTAAACCTTGAAAAAATGACTACCAAACAAAATTTAGATTTACTTCAATCTTACGCCGGCTTATCCGGTGGAAAGCTAATCAATCTTGATGACCAGGATAACTTAGTAAAAATTATTAATGACTTAACTAACAAGTCAAATAAATTCATAGTTGATAACTCTGAAATTAAATTATGGTCAAAAGAGGTAGTCCTAATAATCCTCATTTTATTATTTGCAATTGAGTGGTTTTTAAGAAAGAAGGCTGGACTTCAATAATTTAATTTCCTTTAGTCTCTTTTTTTTGTATTTTGCGTATAAACAAGACTAACAAGTCGTTTTTACTAATTTGCCGGAGATTTTGAATGAGTTTTTTAAGTTGGAAAGATGAAGACGTTTTAGGGATAGAAATAATTGATAAGCAGCATAAAACTATTCTCGACTTAACTAATAAACTGTACGAACTGAATAATTTTTCACATATTTCTGAAGCAAAAATGGTGATGAGGAATATTGTTGAGGAATTAAACATTCATTTTGATACCGAAAATCAGTTAATGCGAAATAACAATGTTTTTGATATTTCTCATAAACTTGAGCATGATAGATATTTGGAAAAAGTTAGAAAATTCAACAATAATCTTCAAAAAGACCAATTTACTATTATTGCCGATTATCTTAGCTCGTTTAGAAACTGGTTCCACAATCATTTAATAATTAACGATAGAAAACTTGCAAAATCATTAAAAGAAATTGAACCAAATATTAATCTATGATGAAAATTTTCGCAAAAACTTTAGACTCTCTATTCCCTCGTTTTTGCGTACATTGCAAAATAAAACTAAATGTTAATGAACAGTTTTTATGTAATGGCTGTTTTAGTACAATAAAACTTATTGATGATAAAAATCTACAAATTGAATATCTAAGAAAATTTTCCAAAGATAAACACATAAATAGTCTATTCTCTTTATATTTTTTCGAAAATGATTCTCCTTTTCAGTCATTAATTCATTCATTAAAATATAACGGCAATTTTAGAATCGGGGAGCTATTAGCAAATAAAATTTTTGACCATAATAAAGATAAATTAACACCCCTTAAAATAGATTTTGTTATTCCTACTCCTCTTCATCACATTAAACGAGCATTACGAGGTTATAACCAATCATTTTATATAGCTAAACAACTTGGAAAACTCTTAAATGTTCCCTGTAACACAAAAATTGTAAAAAGAATTTCAAACAAAGAAAGCCAAACATCTTTTAACATTGAACAACGAAAGAAAAAACATAAAAAATGCTTTTACTATCATCAATTCTCAAAAAATAACAAATAAAAATCTTTTATTGGTTGATGACATAATAACAACAGGGGCAACTATTAATGAGTGTGCAAAAACGCTGAAAGAAGCCGCCGAGTGCAAAATTTACGTCATTTCTTCCGGCATCCCTACTTTAACTTATTAATGGCAAATTTTTGCCCATAAATTTTTATACTCTATTCAAAAAAAATTTGTAAATTTATAATTGAATACTCAAATAATTTGGTTTAAAATGAAGAGAACAATATTTTGCTTTTTAATAGTAACTCTAAACCTTTTTGCTCAACAGGTTGGAGATTGGAAAAATTATACATCAATGAAAACTATTAATGCTGTCAGTTCTTATAATAACATTATATGGGCTGCAACAAATGGTGGAATTTTTGGATTTAATACTATTGATTCTTCTTATATAACACTCACAAAATCAGAGGGATTAAGCAGTCAAACAATTACTTCAATTGCAATTGATATTGATGGGAATGTCTGGGCTGGTTCGGATGACGGAATAATTAATGTTTACCTTCCTGCCTCCGGTACTGTAAAAAAGCTTTTAGATATTTACAATTCGGATAAAACTAAGAAACAGATAAATGACATAGTTATACAAGGCGACACAGTTTTTGTAGCAACAGATTTTGGGTTATCATTAGTAAATGCAAAAACTTTTACATTTATTGAAACCGTTCTTAAATTTGGGAATTTTACTACGGAAACAAAAGTTTTTAGAATTGCCGCTTCTAACAACATTTTAGCAGCTCATCAACAAGGAATTGCAATAAGCAAGAATGGAACAACAAATTTTTCATCACCCGACTCTTGGGATACTTATTCACTTCCTGCAAGCATAAACATAAATTCACTAAATAAAATTTTATATTTTAATAATCAAATTATTTTGGCTACAAATAAAGGATTATTTACTATTTCCGGTTCTTCAATTGTTACTTACGATTTTCTTGGAACAAATATTACTGACATGCTCGTAAAAAACGATTCATTATTTGTTTCTGCCGGTAATTCTGTTTTTGTTTTTAATAATGGAATAAGCAGCCGTTATCTTACACCATCAAATTTAACGCTAAACGATATAACTATTCTAAAAAATGGTGTTTTCGCATTTGGTACTAATAGTGGACTTTTATTTAAGAAATCTTCAAATTATGAAACTATTTTTCCTCATGGACCGGCAAATAACTCCTTTTTATGTCTCGCTGTTAATAAAAATGGGAATATCTGGGTTGGTACTGGTAAAGACTTAAACGGTATTGGCTTAATGTTTTATAATGGAACAGAGTGGAAAAACTTTAACACACAAAACAGCCCCCTGCCATTAGATGACTATTATAAAGTATCCGTAGATAACTTTGACAATGCATATGGATTTAACTGGGGAAGAGGTTACGCTACTCTTACCGAAACCCAAATTGACACGTTTACTACCTTTAATACAAGTTTAGTAGGTATTCCTAAAGACCATTCTTTCTTAGTTATTAGTGGAGCTGAAAAAGATGAGTTTGGTAATCTATGGATTTTAAACTATTGGAGTGGAGAAAAAAAACCACTAAGTGTGTTAACTCCCGATAACACTTGGCACCACTTTGGAGTCCCTATTTTATCATTAAGCTCAGACGCACTTTTTGAAGATTTTTTAATTGACCAGTATAATACAAAGTGGTTTACTATTACTGATAAACATAATGGACTTTATTATTTTAATGATAACAATACAGTTACAAACACAAATGACGATAAATGGGGCGTAGTCAGTACCTCAGACGGTTTAAACGATTTAGGCATAAGTTGTATTGCTCTGGATAACAAAGGTGCTATATGGGTTGGCTCTCAAATAGGAGTAAATATTATTCCTAACCCTAACAGCCCAAAAGCTGGAATTACAAGTGTTTTCCCTGTCCGCCAGCAAGCAATTAACTGTATTGCTGTTGATGCACTAAATCAGAAATGGATAGGTACTAATCAGGGATTGTTTTTATTAACTACTGATGGTTCATCTTTAATCTATCAATATACCAAATCAAATAGTCCAATCCCCACAAATGAAATTAAATCTTTGGCAGTTGATAAAGAACGGGGAATAATTTACATCGGTACTGATTATGGTCTTTCAAGTTTGTACACTTCAGCTATTGAACCTGTTAGTTCGTTTAGCGATATTTTTGTTTACCCTAATCCTTTTTATATTAATGACGGGAATAATTCACAATTAAGAATAAGAGGATTGGTTAAAGAATCGAGTATTAAAATCTTATCTTTAACCGGTAAATTAATTGCAGAATTTGATTCTCCTGGCGGGGATATTGCGTTTTGGAATGGGAAAGATAATGATGGGCAATTTGTATCTTCCGGTATTTATTTACTTACTGCTTATGATGCAGAAGGAGATAATGTTGCTGTTCAAAAAGTTGCTGTATTTAAAAAATAGTTGGTAAAGTTTTTATGATTGATATTCTTAATCTCTCTATTCAGTTTTCAGGTACTCCGTTATTTGATAATGTTAATTTAAAAATAAATAAATTTGATAAAGTTTCTTTGGTTGGGGCTAATGGAAGTGGGAAATCTACTTTTCTTAAATTACTATACGGGCTTGAACAGCCCGAAACCGGTAATATAGTAAAACAAAAAGGGATTAAAATTAAATACCTTCCTCAGGAGTTCTTATCTTCTTCCGGCAATATGTTGTTTGATGAGGTAAAATCTGCCTTGCCAAATTTACAAGAAATGAATGACAAAGAAGATTACATTACTGAGGAATTAGCAAATCCCGATTTATCTGATGAAGAAAAACAAGAATTAGTTGAAGAGCTTGGAGAAATCCATTTACACAAAGAAAACATTGATTATTATACATTAGATTCAAGAATTGAAAAAGTATTAATAGGACTTGGATTTAAAGAATCTGATTTTGTAAAGTTTGTTGATACATTTTCAGGTGGTTGGCAAATGAGAATTGAACTTGCAAAAATTTTACTCAGCGACCCCGACTTAATTTTATTAGATGAACCTACTAACCATTTGGATATCGATTCTTTACAATGGCTGATTGACTTTCTTAAAGGTTATAAAGGATCACTAATAATTGTATCGCACGACAAATTTTTTGTAAATGCTGTTACAAATAAAACCCTTGAAATATTCAATAGAAAGCTTACTTTCTTTAATGGCAATTACGATGCTTATCTTAAATTTAAAGATGAGCGCGATGAAATGTTAAACAGTCAGTTTAAAAATCAACAAAAACAGATTGCTGAAATACAAAAATTTATTGAACGTTTTAGATACAAAGCAACTAAATCAAGGCAGGTTCAAAGCCGAGTTAAAATGCTTGAAAAAATTGATTTAGTAGAATTACCTGAATATGGTGAAGAAATTAGGCTTAAATTTCCCGAGCCACCTCAAAGTGGGGCTGTGCCTGTTGAAATTACTAATTTAAGTAAGTCTTATGATAATAATTTAATATTTTCCAATGCTAATTTAAAAATTGAACGTGGTGAAAAAATTGCATTTTTGGGACCAAACGGTGCCGGAAAGACTACTTTAGCCAAAATTATTGCTGGTAAACTTAAACAATCATCAGGCGATTTTGTTATCGGTTATAACACTTCAATTTCTTATTACGCTCAAGAAATTACTGCAGAACTCGATCTTGATAAAGATATTTTAGATACTTTAGAAGATTGCGGCGAAGAGCTTTCACCAGGGCAGTTAAGAAGTCTTGCTGGTTCTTTTTTATTTAGCGATGATGATGTTTTTAAAAAGGTTGGCGTTCTTTCCGGTGGTGAAAAAAGCAGAGTTGCATTAGCAAAATTGTTACTTACTAAAGCTAATTTAATTGTTCTTGATGAACCTACAAACCATTTGGACATTTCTTCAAAGCAGGCTCTTCAAAATGCCTTAATCGATTTTACAGGTTCGTTAATTATTGTTTCACATGATATCGATTTTATTAGACCTATTGTTAACAAAGTTGTTGAAATTAGAGATGGCAGCCTAAAGCTTTATTATGGTGGAATTGATTACTATATAGCTAAAAGAAAAGAATTATTAGAGCAGACTGTAACTGCTGCTAAATCTGAACAAGATGATAAAAAAGCTTCAAGAAAAGATGTTAAACGTTATGAGGCTGAACTTAGACAAAAACGTTATAATGCTACTAAGGACATACTTAGTTTGATTAGTAATATTGAAAAAGATATTGAATTATTTGAAGAAAGGAAAAGCCGACTTGAAGATGATTTAGCTTCTCCAGAGGTTTATTCCAATCCAAATTTAATTAAAGAGAAAAAAGCAGAATACGAATCAGTAAAAAAGGAATTAGATTCAAAGTATTCTGCTTGGACTGAAAATAACGAGAAACTTGAAGCAATAGAAAAATCTTTATTCTAAGTTTAAATCGGCTTTAAATTCATCTACAAGAGCTAAACCGCCATATAAAGCAGCATCGTCGCCCAATTTTGTAGTGGTAATCTTTACAATTTTACCCGGTTCAAACAATACACTTTTTTCAAATGTTTCTTTTATAATTGGGAGCATAAATTTTCCTGTTGCCTCAATTACTCCACCACCTAAAACAATTGAATCTATATTTAATAGAGTGGTAATACTACCTAAAACTGTACCAATAACTTTTGAAGCTCTGCTTAAATGTGATGTTACAAGCTTATCTTTACTTTTTACAGCTTGGGCTAAGGCTTTGCTTTTAATTGGCTTTTTATTTGGTACTATTTCTGTCAATACACTTTTTGAGCCACTTTTCAAATCTTTTTGAATTGCTTTAACAATTGCCGTTCTACTGGCTATTCCTTCAAATGTTGTTTTCTTTTTGGTTGTTTCAAACCATCCATCTGGACTAACCAGCATATGCCCTATTTCACCTGCAAAGTTTGATGTTCCTCTATATATTTGCCCATTAAAAAACAAAGCTCCTCCAATACCTGTTCCAACAAACACTACAAGCATATTATTTACTTTATCTTTCATTTCATACTTCTTTATGCCCAAACCACCTAAGTTTACATCATTTTCAATTAATACCGGTATCGAAAAGTGCTTTTGGAGAGCATTCTTTATATTATAACTTTTTATTCCTAAGTTTGGAGCATTACCTATTATGCCTGTCTCTGGATTTACCGTACCAGGCACTCCCAAGCAAACAGCAATTATATCCTGCTCAGTCAATTTATTGTTTTCCAACAAAATATTAACCGAAGCTGCTATATCTTTAATCAATTTAGCATTCCCTTTTGTTAGGTTTGTAGCTAATTTTTCCCTATCAATTATTTCATTTTTTGTATTTAATAAGGCTGAAAGTATCTTTGTTCCGCCAAGATCAATAGATATAACGTATTCTTTCATTTGCTTCTCCATTTTTCATGTCAATGTTTTTTATGCTGTAAAATAAATTTAAACAGTTTTATAACAAAATCAAAATTCTTATAACTGTTTTAATAATTAATTTATATTCATTTACAAATTAATTACAAATAACCTGTATTAGTATAAAAAGTAGAAAAATTTAACACTATTTAATTGAAAAAAGAAACATAATTGATGATTTTTTTTTGTATTTTAAGAAGTTAAACTAAAATAAAAACACCGGATTTTATGAAGCCAATTAAGCGATTAGGTCAAAACTTTTTAAATGATAAGAATATAATAAATAAAATTTTGACTCAATTTGCTGCAAAACCTGAAGATGTAATTGTTGAAATTGGACCGGGTCCTGGTGCATTAACTACTAAACTAAACAGTAGTTGTAATAACTTTTGTGCTGTAGAAATTGACCCTCGAGCTGTTGAAGAATTAAAACTTTTAATGCCAAATCTTAACATCCATTTAATGGATTTTATGGATTTTAATTTACAAGATGTGTATAAAGAATATAATAAGAAAATTAGAGTTATTGGAAATATTCCTTATTATTTAACGTCTTCAATAGTTTTTAAAATGTTTGAAAACCATACTATAATTTCTGACGCACAATTTATGGTTCAATATGAAGTAGCTAAACGATTTACTGCAAGTATTGGTTCGAAAGATTACAGCATACTAACTGTTTTATTAAATTATTTTACGGAAACAAAATTTAGTTTTAAAGTATCAAAAAATTGCTTTTTCCCTATTCCAAAAATTGATTCTGCAATTGTCCACCTTAAGTTTAAGGATGTATCAGAATACAATATAGAGTCAAAGATATTTATTCAAGTTGTAAAAGCTTGTTTTGAAAATAGAAGAAAGACTTTAAAAAATTCACTTTCTAATTCATTATTTAGAGAAGTGGATTTTTCAAATTTTAATTTCGATTTTACTAAAAGAGCAGAGCAACTGCAATTAACTGATTTTATAAACCTTGCAACATTCATTCAGGAGGTTTATTATGGAAGAACTTACTAAAAATCAGTCTGCAAAAGCAGTTATTCAAGTCGATAACGGGCTTTTAGACGATATCACAACTTTAATTGAGTTAGAAGAAATTAAAAGTTTGCAAAATATTTTTGCAGATTTACACTCCGCCGATATTGCTGAAATTTTAAATCACTTAACTATTGAAGATAGCCGTTTTGCTTTCAACGTTTTAGATAATGAGATTGCCGGTGAGGTTATTGTTGAACTTGACGAGAACCTAAGAGAAAAAATTCTTGAAAATATTGATGCTGAAAAAATTACCGGCATTGTTGAAGAACTTGAATCTGATGATGCTACTGACATTTTAAGCGACCTCCCGGAACAACTTGCTGAACATGTTCTTGAAAATATAGCAAAAGAAGATTCCGAAGAAGTTAAGGAATTATTAAAGTATCCTGAAGATACTGCCGGTGGCTTGATGAACAGCGATTATGTTTCTGTTTATGAACATAATACTGTTCAAGACGCTATTGAACAAGTTAGATTAAATAGCGAGGAAGTTGACCACATTTATTATATTTATGTTCTTAAAGATAACGACGAATTAATCGGCACCGTAAAATTAAAGAACTTGCTTATATACCCTCTTGCTACTCCCATTAAATCGATAATGGATGAAGACTTAATTTACGTTTTCCATTATGTTGACCAAGAAAAAGTTGCTAACATTATGGAAAAGTACGATCTCATTACTATTCCTGTTGTTGATGAAAAAATGCAATTGTTGGGTAGAATTACTATTGATGATATCGTTGACGTTATTAATGAAGAGGCTTCTGAAGATATACAAAAATTAGCCGGTTTAAGTGACGAAGAAGAAATTAGCGATTCTATCTTCCATTCTTCTCGTACAAGAATTCCTTGGTTAATGCTTGGCTTAATTGGCGAAATGATGAGTGCTTTAGTTTTATCGTCTTTTCAAAGCTCTATTGAAAGAATTATTATTGCAAGTTTTTTTGTTCCCGTTGTTATGGCAATGGGTGGCAGTTCCGGCACTCAAGCTGCAATTGTTATGGTTAGAAATTTAAGTCCGTCAGATTTAACTTTTGGTATTGGATACAAAAAATTGTTAAAAGAATTTGGTATTGCCTCAATTAATGGGGTAGTCTGTAGTTTAGCCTTACTACTAATAACCTTTTTCTTTTTTAATACTCAATTTTATTTTTCTGCCATATTGTCAATATCATTGTTAATAATAATGATTTTTGCCACTATGGTTGGCTCAACCGTTCCTTTACTACTTAAACGTGCAGGAATTGACCCGGCAATTGCAACCGGTCCTTTTGTAACTACAATGAATGATGTTGTTAGTTTACTTATCTATTTATCATTAATTACTTTCTTTTTAATGTAATTAGTAATGAAAAGAATTAAACAAATATTTTTTAGTTTTTCAGCTGCCGATATATTTGTTGTAATTTTCTTTATCTTTTTATCATTTTTAGTTTTATTCTATTTTAATACTATTCCTAATAGTTCAATTATTCTATTATTAAACGTATTGCTTATTATTTTCATTTTTGTAATTACGTTTTATGATGTAAAACAACCGGGGAAATTTTATAAGCAATTACGCTTCTGGTACGCCGCTCCCCTGATTTTTCTAACTTTTAAGGAGTTTTATTATTTAGTTGACCCAATCCGCAAAGTTATTTATGATGATATTTTAATAAGAATTGATAAGTTCATTTTTGCTGGAAACAATCCCGCTGATTTGCTTTATGCAATTTCTAATCCTGTTTTAACTGAAATTTTGCAAATTGTTTATAGTTCCTTTTATTTTCTTTTAATTCTATTAGGTTCAAATTTAATTTTAGAAAAGAAAATTATTCAGTTAAATTACACTACTTTCATTATTGTTTACGGATTTTTTCTTTCCTATATCGGTTATTTATTATTCCCCGCTATTGGTCCTCGCTTTACACTATACAATTTTGAAAGAATAAATTTTGAATTACCGGGACTTTGGGTTACAAATTTTTTAAGAGAATTTGTAAATTCGGGTGAATCAATCCCATCTGGAACACTTAATCCAAGTACCATTGTTCAAAGGGATGCTTTTCCAAGCGGACATACTCAAATGACTTTATTAACAATCTATTTGGCAGTTAAATATAAAATAAAAACCCGCCATTTCTTAACTATTGCTGGAACTTTATTAATATTTGCGACAGTTTATCTAAGATATCATTATGTAGTTGACTTAATTGGTGGTTTATTTTTTATGATTTTTACTCTTTGGAGCGGTAAAAAATTTTACTATTATTGGGAAAACATTAAATTGGAACATTCTAATTAAATTTTACCTAAATCAACTTTATTTACAATTTCAATAATTAAATAAAAATATCTTTCTAATGAACAGTTTGCATCCTCTTTCAAATAACAGTAACCATCTTCTGTACGAGTTTTACAATTTTTACAGACTTTTTCTTTCAACTTGGAATAAACTGTGTCATAATTTTCATCTGTGTTTGAATGAATTATTTCAACTATGTCATCAACATATAACTCAATTGCACAAACCTCTTCTGTTGTTAACTTACATCTCCCTTTTTCATCAGAATCGCAACAGATTCCGCAAACATGAGTTTTTATTGCCTTTAGATATTTATTCATACATCAGCTCCAATTTAATTCTAAAATTTAGTAATAACTTAATCATAAAACAAGATTATTATGAATAAAAAAAATCAAGTTAAAAGAATATTTGATACTATTTCGTACCGTTATGATTTATTAAACCATTTGTTAAGTTTTGGTATTGATTATTATTGGCGTTATAGAGCCTTAAAAAAAGCCAAAGTAAACAAAAGTTCAGTATTATTAGACATTGCATGCGGTACTGGCGATTTTTCAATATCTGCAAAAAAAATGGGCGTAAACAATTTATATGGTGCCGATTTATCAATGAACATGCTTAAACTGTTTGATAAAAAAGCGGACTGGTCAAAAGGGAAAAAAGTACAAACCGTGGCGGAATTTTTTCCATATAAGAACGAAAGTTTTTCTGATATTATTGTTGCCTTTGGTGTTAGAAATTTTTACGATATAAAAAAAGGCTTTGAAGAGTTTAACAGGGTCCTTAAAGAAAATGGGAAAGTGACTGTTTTAGAGTTTCAACTACCAAAGAATATTTTTATAGCAAAATTTTATTTGTTTTATTTCAACAATATTCTTCCATTAATTGGAAAACTGATTTCAAAAGATAACGAGGCTTATAAATACTTGCCTGATTCTGTTTCTGAATTTGACTCAAACATAAACGTTCCCCAATTATTAAAGGAAAGCGGTTTCACTAATGTAAAATCCTTCCCTTTAACTTTTGGAATTGTTCAAATTGTGATTGGAGAGAAAAAATAACTATCTGCCACTTGTAAGTTCATCTAATTCAACTTTATTTAGATGAACAATTTTTTTGCCTAAAAATCTTTCTGCAACAATTTTAAATCTATCCGGTAGATCGCTTACATAATACTCATGTACAGCTTCTTGACCGCAATGAGTTTTTAATCCCCTGCCGGATAAGTAATCATCAACAACGTCTGTCGCTGCCCATCCGCTATCAATTAATGTAATTTTACTTCCCATTACTTTTTGTATAACATTTACCAATATAGGATAGTGAGTACATCCTAAAATCAAGGTATCAATACCGGCTTCTTTTAATTCCGTCAAATATTCTTTTGCAATAAGTTGAGTTGCTTTATGATCTACCCACCCTTCTTCAGCTAAGGGAACAAATAATGGACAGGCTTTTTCGTAAACTTCAATAGCCGGATTTATTTTTTTTAATGCCTTTGAATAAGCTTTATTACTTATTGTTGAATTTGTTCCAATAACCCCAATCTTATTGTTTTTTGTTGAACTTGCTGCCTTTGCGGCTCCCGGCTCAATCATACCAATAACAGGGATATTATATGATTTTCTCAATACATCTATTGCAACCGATGAAACGGTATTACATGCAACAATTAATAACTTAATACCTTTTTTTGTTAAAAAACTTGCATCTTGTTTTGCATACTCAATTACTGTTTCGTTAGATTTATTTCCATAAGGAACTCTTGCAGTATCTCCAAAATAAATTATGCTTTCTGTTGGTAAGTGAGCAGATATTCTTTTAACAACAGATAAACCACCTATACCCGAATCAAATACCCCAATGGGATTTGACCTATTCATAAAATTCAATTTGTTATTCTCCTATAACATTTCTTCTATTGTTTTGGTTAATGATACACGTATTAACTCCCATTCATTAACCGATATTTTTTTATTGTTCTTTTTATATGTATAAAACGAATCTACAACATCATCTCCCTTTGTAGATATTTTTGCAAAGGCTACATTTAGTGCCAAGCTGTTAATTGTTTTTGTAATTTGATATAACAAACCAAGTCTATCAGGTGAAAATACATCTATTATTAAATATCGCTCATGTTCTTCAAAATTTATTTTTATCTTTCCGGCTCGCTTAAAAAACTTGCTTTCAATTCTCCACCATTTTGATTTTGCTTTATGAAACTCTTTTTGAATATGTAGTGCATCTGTAACAGTTAATAATAAATCATTTTTTATTTTGGGATAATTATTTTGGTCAACAATTTTTCTACTTCTAAAATCTGTTACATTAAAACTATCTATAATAATTCCATCTTTACGAGTAAAAATTTTTGCATCATGGATGTTCAAATCATTTATTGATAAAGTTCCGCATAACTTTGAAAGAATTCCATCAAAATCTTTGGTTATTACTGTAATGTTTGTATACTCATCAATTTCTTTGAAAAAAACACTTAATTCCCCACCTTTATTAATCTCTTCCACATGTTGATTTATCTCTTCTTCTGTATACTGTTGTAAATAAGATATATCATTAATCGACTGTATATGATCTTTTACAGATTCACTTGTAAGATATAAACTATCTTCTAACAATTTCTTTGTTTTTTCATATATTAATTCCTCGCCCGTTCTTTGCTCTTCAATCATGTGGCTTGTTTTTCTATATAATTCAAACAACAATTCATTTTTCCATTGAGTCCAAACAACCGGACTAACAGCAGATAAATCAGCATAAGTTAAAAGATATAGATGGTCGAGATACTTTAGGTCGGGGAAAATATTTGCAAAATTATTTAATGCTTGAGGGTCATTTAAGTTTCTTCTAAATGCTACTTGCTCCATAGAAAGGTGATGCTTTACCAAAAAATTAACTAAACCGATTTCGGGCTGTTCATAACCCAAAACCTCCATATTTGAAATTACTAACTCTGCCCCCAATAATTCATGTCCTGAAATACTAATCGGTTTTGCAATATCATGAAATAGAACTGCTAAAAAAAGTAAATCTTTATCAGTAATATTTGTAAACAATTTTCCAATTGAAGTAAGCTGTCCTTCTAAGCTTTCAAGATTTTTTAATGCTAACAATGTATGTTCATCAGCGGTATAGCAATGATATACTCCAGGTTGGAAAAAACCGTTCAAATCTTCAAACTCGGGTAAAACAAGCGATAATACCCCAAGTTCATTCATTGCAGAAAGTGTTTGTCCAACATTTCTTGGAAGTTTTAATATTTCTCTAAAAAACAAAAATGATTGCTGGTCCCTTTGAAGATTTTCACCATAATCATGAACACTTTCAATGATTAAATTTCGTAAGTTTTCATCAAAAATGCCGCCATATACACCTCTATAATAAAAAGCCCTTAAAATATCAGAAAGGGTTAAATCTTTATTTGCAACAAGTGAAATTACATTGGCTTTTATCGAATAGTCTTCATCAATTGAAATTGCTAAATAATCAGAGAGGGGAATAGATATTTGTTCGGTAAATTTTCTAATCATTGTTTTTGCAAAACGATTTATCACAACTGATGCTTCAAAATAATTCCTCATAAAATTCTGCCAATAATCTGTACCGTTACTTAAAGTTTCAGCAATCATTTTCTGAGTTTCAAATTCTAATCTATCGTTTTTCCTTTTACCTATTAAATGAAGCTGTATTCGGGTTTGAAGCAAAATTTTATAGCTTTCAAGTAGTTTGTTTAATTCTTTTATGCTTAATTGTTTTTGACGTTTTAGAAGGTTAATAAAGCTTTCTGTTTGGGTTATTTCGTTTTGGTCTGTTAATAGTTGATTATTTTTTAAAGCATAAATCCACTCAACTGCCTGTAAATCGCGTAATCCGCCGGCAGAAAATTTTATATTTGGTTCTAAAACCTTTGGAGAATCACCATACTTCTTATGCCGAGCATTAATATCTGCAAAGTATTCATATATTAACCTAACTCGCAAGTCTTCATCTAAACAACTAAATAAAAGATTATTCCATTCAGAATAAACTTTACTATCACCCAGGATAAAACGTGTTTCAAAAAACTGAGTTAATGCATGAAGATTGTCTTCTAAAAATCTTTTAATATCTGAAAATTCTCTTACCGTATGTGATGCTTCAATCCCACAATCCCATAAAACAGTTATACACTTAGAGATACTTTTACTATACTTTTCATTCATTTCCGGAACAATGAACATTAAGTCAATATCCGAAAATGGAGCTAACTCTCTTCTACTAAAGCTGCCTGCTGAAGCTATTACATATTCAATCTTTTCAGATTCAAGCACTTCAACAATATATTCTTCAACTAAAAGACTATAATTTACGCTAAAGTTAAAAGCATCTTTAACTAAAATTTTATCATTAAAAATTCTTTCACGTAAGTTTAGATATTTCTCTTTTATTTTTAGTAATTCACTCATAACATCTTCATTTTTTAACATGCAAATTTACGTAAAATATACCGATTAGTAAAATTATTTATAAAAACTTAATTTTTAACTTATAGGCGTGGTTTAAATTGATTGGTAATATGAAGAATGAATTTATTAGAATTAGATAAAAAAAACCTCCTGTACTACTGCCAAAGCACAGGAGGATTTTTTTGTTTTCAAGTATTATTACTATAATTTTTCAAAGCGAGCTTGGAAAAATCTTAAATACTTTGGTTCATAAACCATCTTTAATCCTTTAATTGACTTTCTGTTATCATATACAATTGCAACAGATTCAACAACAACATCAATATGGGCTTGAGTATAAACTCTTCTTGGGAATGTCAAACGAACTAATTCAAGTTTTGGATGGTTGTTTTCACCCGTTTCTTTATTTCTACCGGATGACACAATACCTCTTTCCATCCCTCTTACACCTGAATCGAGATATATTTCGTTTGCCAATGTTTGAGCAGGAAAATCATCTTGCTTAATATGTGGTAAAAAACGTTTAGCATCTAAGAAAATTGCATGACCACCAATTGGTTTTACAATTGGAACACCATATTCTTCCAATTTTTTGCCACAATACTCAACCTGACCTATTCTGGCTTTAATATTATCATAGGCTACCATTTCTTCAATTCCACGTGCCATTGCTTCCATATCTCGCCCTGCAAGTCCACCATATGTATGTAGACCTTCAAAAAGCACTACCATATTACGTGCTTCTTCAAAAACTCTTTTATCTCTTGTTGCTAAAATACCGCCTATATTAACCATTAAATCTTTTTTTGCACTTACCCATAAACCATCAAAATAGGTGCAAATTTCTTTTAAGATTACCTTGATTTCTTTATCTTCGTATCCTTTTTCACGTTCTTTAATAAAGTATGCATTTTCAGTTAATCTTGTAGCATCAAGCCACATTTTGATACCATGTTTTTTACAAACAGCTTTTACCTGTTTCAAATTTTCCATTGAAAATGGTTGACCGCCTGCCATGTTTACTGGACCTGCAATACTTAAATATGCAATTTTTTTTGCACCAACTTTTTTGATTAAATCTTCTAATTTTTGTATGTCTAAATTTCCCTTGAAAGGATGTAAATTTTGTGGGTCGTGTGCTTCATCAATAATTATATCAACAAAAGTTGCTCCTGCCAATTCTTGATGTGCTTTTGTTGTTGTAAAATACATATTTCCAGCAACATAATCACCCGGTTTAATCAAAATTTTCGAAATCATATGTTCAGCAGCTCTACCTTGATGAGTAGGAACAAAATATGGCATTCCATAATATTTTTTTACGTTATCCCATAGATAATAAAAATTTCTACTTCCTGCATATGATTCATCACCTAACATCATTCCTGCCCATTGATAATCACTCATTGCATTTGTACCGCTATCTGTTAAAAGATCAATATATACATCTTCCGATCTTAACAAAAAAGTGTTGTACCCTGCTTCTTTTGTTGCTGCTTCTCTTTGAGCACGAGTTGTCATTTTTATCGGCTCAACCATTTTTATTTTAAATGGTTCTGCCCAACTTCTGGTTGTTACTTTTTTTACTGCCATAATTACTCCACCTCTTCAAATACATTATTTTGATTTTTTAGGATCACTTTTCTTTTTGTTTTGTTTGTTGTTTTTATCTTTTGAATTAGTTGTTGTATCTACTAATTTTAATTCGGAATTTTCTTTATGGGCATTTTGTTTCTTTGCGTTATGATGTACTATACTTAAGTTCGATTCTTCTTCATCGTCATCAGCAAAAACATCTAAATAGTCATCTTCGTCGTCATCCGAATCATAATCAAGCATGTCATTATAGTCTTCATCATCATCATCGTCATCCGAAAATCTATTATCAATTACGCTAAACTTAAATTCTTTTGTTGCACTTCCAACCCCGGGGAATGATATTTCACTTTTTATTTTAGCTTCAAATGGAATCACTTCTTCACAAAAGATATCAAGGAATTTTAATAACACGTCATTTATGTCTTCTTTTTTGTTTTGCTTTGAATTAAAATACTCAAAAAATGAATATTCATCTAACAATAAAACGCTTGGTGAATATTCCATGGTTATTTTATGATCAATAACTTTATCCTTGTTTCTTAATTTTAAGTTGTCATATACAAAAACCAAGTGTGAAGTAAAATCACCCGGTTCAAAATAACTAACATCAAAAAATTTGTTTTTTTTCGCCATATTAATCTCTTTCAAATAATGTTTAATATTTTAAAATACATAAATTGTATTAAACAAAAAAACTAATAAAAATTTTTTTACTTAAATTTTAATAATAAAACTCCTATTAATCCACTCACTACTGAAGTTACAATAAAGGGAATCTCAGACCCATAAAGATCCCACAAAAAACCTGTTAATACAGAACCTAACATTGCTGCTAAACTCATACATGTTGTCATTATTCCTATTGCAGTCCCTCTTGTTTCGGATTTTACCAAGTCACTCACCCAAGCTTTTATTACTCCTTCCGAAGAAGCTGCGTAAAAACCATAAAATAAAAATAGTATCCATATTATCCCTATCTGCGAAAACAGTGCAAATCCTAAATAAACAATTGAAAAAACAAACAATCCAGTAACAAAAATTCTTTTTTTGCCATATTTATCGGCTAAAATTCCAATTGGATATGATAACAATGCATAAACCAGATTATAAAAAACATAGCCCAAAATAGCTATGGTATCACTTTTTGCTATTTCTTTTGACTTTAATATTAAAAAAACATCACTACTATTTACTAACGAAAATAATATCATAACAATCAAAAGTATTTTATATTCTTTTTTAGAATTAAACCAAAAATTCTTTACTCCAAGATTCTTTTTGGGTTTAGATTTTACATCCCTATCTTTAACGAGAGTAGCAAAATAAATGGCAAACAAAGAAGGAAATATTGATATAAGATATATAGTCTGATATCCCTCGGGAATAAAATACAAAGCCAACAATGCAATTAAAGGACCAACAACCGCTCCCAAAGTATCCATTCCTCTATGGAACCCAAATACTGCACCGGTATTTCCTTCGGCATAAGAAGCCAAAAGAGCATCACGAGGTGCCGTTCGTATCCCTTTCCCTATTCTATCAGCTACTCGTGAAAACAAAACAGAATAAAAATTCACAAATATACCCGGCAAGGGTTTTATTAAGCCTGATAATCCATAACCAATAACTACAAAAATTGAGCGTTTACCTAATTTATCAGATAAAGCTCCAAAATAACCTTTAAGTAAACCTGCAGTAATTTCAGCTATCCCCTCAACAATACCAACAGCTACCATTGAAGCCCCAAGCATTGATGTTAAAAATAGTGGAGTGATTGGATATAACATTTCACTTGCAAAATCAGTAAAAAAACTAACCAATCCTAAATACAATACTGGTCTTGTAATATTCTTTGTTTTCATTTTTTCAAGTCTTTTATATTTTCACTAATATTTTAACTATTTTTATTGACATTTTCATCAAGTATGTTAAATTTAATCATAGAATTTTTAAGCCTTGCTTAAGATATTAGTTCCTAATAATTCTCTTATTTTTTCAAAGTCTATAGGAGTACAAATGGAGTTTTACGAACTACACCCAGTTACACCGCAGCAAAGATTTATTAATAAAGCGGTCGAAGTTCTTAAAAATGGAGGAGTAATTATATACCCCACCGATACAGTTTATGGTTTTGGTTGCGATATTTTTAATAAAGAGGCTTTGCAAAGAATCTATGACATTAAAAATGAATCAGGTGACAAACTATTTAGCTTTATGTGCCCTGATTTAAAAGATATTGCTCAATATGCGAAAGTTTCAGACTATGCTTATAAAACGATGAAAAAACTTTTACCCGGTCCTTATACCTTCGTTTTGCCAGCTGCCAAAGAAGTACCTAAAAAACTTTGGACAAAACGTAAAACTGTTGGTATTAGAGTGCCAAATAATAACGTTGCTTTAGCTTTGGCAAAAGAATTGGGAAATCCTATTATCAGCACAAGTGTTACAAAAAGATTAGGTGGTGTATATTTTGACCCGTTTGAAATAAAAACTGCGTTTGATAGTCAAGTTGATTTAATGCTTTCAGTTGGCACTTTAGAAGGAGAACCTTCAAGTATTATTGATTTAAGTTCTGAAGAACCTGAAATTTTACGTGTTGGTGCTGGCGATGTAAGTATTTTTGAAGAATAAATAATTCAAATATAAGTTAAAGAAGGTTGCCCTTTGTGGCAACCTTTTTTGTTAATATAGTTATATCTTTTTATTAAGACAATTTTGCAGTTTTTCTTTATCCCGTTTACTTGGTTATTAAAGTAATTAAACTACTTTGTAGTTTATTCTTAATTCTATTTCCTTACTCCCACTAACAATTTATCTATCCGCATCTCCAACCATCTTTCCTCAACTCCGGCGGAGTTGTATCTCTGTAACATCTACATTATAAAGCAAAACAGAGCTGCGGAGCTGCTCCATCATATATCTCTTTTGAATTAATAAATCTATGGAACTGCTTTGCAGTTCTTTTCATCCAGTTTACTTTGCTGTTACAGCTATTAAACTGCTCTGCAGTTTTTATTCCTTTTTTCCCTTACTCGAATAAATAACTAACTATCCGAATCACCACTTATCTTTCCCCAACTCCGGCGGAGTTGTATCTCTGTAACATTTACATTATAAAGCAAAACAGAGCTGCGGAGCTGCTCCATCATATATCTCTTTTGAATTAATAAATCTATGGAACTGCTTTGCAGTTCTTTTCATCCAGTTTACTTTGCTGTTACAGCTATTAAACTGCTCTGCAGTTTTTATTCCTTTTTTCCCTTACTCGAATAAATAACTAACTATCCGAATCACCACTTATCTTTCCCCAACTCCGGCGGAGTTGTATCTCTGTAACATTTACATTATAAAGCAAAACAGAGCTGCGAAGCTGCTCTATATCTGAGTAATTTACATCAAATCAAAATTAAACAAATATTCTACTTTGTACTCAATTGCAAACTTCTTAAGCATATCAATATACTCTTCTCTGAAATTTCTACGCTTATGATGCTCTTGTTGATTTTCAATGTATTTTGCCACATTACTTATCTGGCTGTGAGAATAACTAAACGCTCCATATCCTTTTTGCCATTGAAATTTATGCCTACAAAATCTTTTTTCATTAATAAAATTGGTTGAATCTCTCTTCAAATCTCTAATTAAATCTGAAATTTTGTCATCTGGATTTAATCCTATATATTATTACAAAATGAATATACAATTGTGTGTATGTATCTGCCATAATATCCCCCAGATTATTTTAGCAGCCAAGCAATAAACTTGGCTGCCTTATTTTTATTACTCAAACGAGCATAATTTTTTAAGCACTTCTGTTTTAGCACCTTTTATAACAATAGTCAATACGTTTCTATTATTATCCAATAAGGCTTTTCTATCACCTAAGGCTTGAGCACGAACTAATACTCCAAAACTAATACTTGAATCGGCAGCGGTTGCGTTATCCGGAATTGCAATTGCCTCACCTGTTTCATCAAGAATCTGTAAGAATAAACCATTTCCGGCATCTCCTTTATGTAACTGTCCGGTTGAATGTAAAAATCTTGGTCCATATCCCAATGTAGTTGCCATATTATACTTTTTTGTAATTTTGGCACGTAATTCATTTAATAACAAATCAACTTGTTTAGTTGTATGTACATATGCTTGAATTGATAAATACGGAGTTAATCCGGTTTTGTTTTCAACTTCTTTTCTTTTTGCTAAAAATTCAGGAATTAATTTTTCAATTCCTTCTACTTTAATATCTGTATAAACATCAATATTTTCATCTGAATAAAATTTAACCATCTCAGGTAATTTACCTTCTGTTTGATATTCTTTTACCATAGCACGTGCAACAATTTTGGCTGATTCAACGTTAGGCTGGTCAAAAGGATTCATTTTCAAATCAAATCCAGATACTGCCGTAGCAAATTCCCAACGATAAAACTCATGTGCCAAATCATAAACATCTTCCATAACACATTCAATAACAGGTAAACCTGCTTTAATTAGTTTTTCAACTCCTTCTTGCAAGTCAGCTTCTTCTTTTGTATGAATATAAACAAATAGTCTATCAGACTTGTAGTCAGCCACATCAAATATTCTTTCCCCATCAACAGGTAAAATTCCTTTACCAATTTTGCCTGTACTTTCAGCAATTAACTGTTCAACCCAAACACCAAAATCTTTAACTTTTTTGCTTAAAATAAATGTTAATTTATCTTTCCCCTTCAATGAGTATTTACTCATTATGCCACCTATTTTAAGAGCATTATTAATTTCTAAGTTATTCAATTTAGAATCAGCTTGAATAGCTTCTGTGCGTTTTAACAATAGTTCTAAGTCGATACCTATTAATCCTGCAGGAACCATACCGAATAACGATAAAGCTGAATATCTTCCACCAATATTAGGATCATTAATAAATATTTTTCTATAATTTAATTCTTTTGCAACACTTTCAAGTCCACTCCCTGGATCAGTAATTGCAACAAAATGTTTACCCACTTTATCAGTCCCTAAGGCTTTTAAAGTTTCATAATAAAAATATTTCATAAATGAAAATGTTTCAACAGTACCACCTGATTTAGTAGATACAATAAATACAGTTTTATTAAAATCTAAATCCTTACAAACAGCTTCAACTGATTCAGGATGAGTACTATCCAATACTGTCAAAGTTGGATATCCATCTTTAACACCAAATGTTTTTGCAAATACTTCAGGTGCTAAACTTGAGCCACCCATTCCAAGAAGAACTAATTTATTAATCCCCTCGTTTTTTAATTCCTCGGCAAGAGCTATTATATTACTTATCTCTTTTTTTGATTTATCTGCAACATCAAGCCAGCCTAAACGATTTGTAATTTCTGTTGGTGAATCTGAGTATATTGTATATTCTTTTTTCCAAATTCTTTCTGCTACTTTGTTGTCAATTAACATTGGTAATTCATTTATTATTGCTGAATCAATGTTAAAATATTTTACTTGTTCCATTTTTGCTTTAACCATTTTATTTATTTTATTTCCTAATGTTTCTAAAAGACCATTAAACGATTTTACAAATAATTTAACTCCTTCATCTTGAAGTTCATCTGTAAGTTTTTCAATACTCAATCCCAATTCAGCTAATTTGTTATATTGTTTCTCTGCTTCTTCAACATCTTTTGTTAAAGTAACCGCCACCTTACCATGCTCCATAAATGCATCCAAAGTTGCAGGCGGAACGGTATTAACTGTATTATATCCAATTAATTCATCAACATATAAAGTATCAGGATAAGCTGCATTTTTGGTACCTGTACTTGCCCATAATAACCTTTGTGCTCTTGCACCAACTTTTTCTAACTCTTTCCATTCTTCTGTTGTAAACAAATCTTCATAAATTTTATATGCCATTTTTGAGTTTGCAACACCAATTTTTCCCATTAACTCATCAGCATTTTTTTCTTTTAATAACGGATCAATTTTGCTATCCAACCTACTAACAAAAAATGAAGCTACACTTGCAACCAAAGAAAGATCTCCGCCGGCAGCCTTTAATCTTTGTAAGCCCTTAATATAAGCTTGGGCAACTTTTCTATAATTTTCAATACTAAAGATTAATGTTACATTTACGTTAATTCCATGAGCAATTAATTCTTCAACTGCCTCAATTCCTTCGTTTGTTGCCGGAACTTTAATCATTACATTATTTCTTTGTAAAGCAACACGAAGTCTTACAGCTTCATTAAATGTTTTTTTTGCGTCAAATGCTAAGTCTGGATTAACTTCAATACTTACATATCCATCTAACCCTTTAGTTTTTTCATATACTGGCAGCATTAAATCAGCAGCTAAAGCAATATCTTTTAATGCAATGGCTTCATATACCTGATATGGGTCTGTAGTTTTTGTTATTTCTTTTTCAATATCTGCATCATATAACTTCCCTGTACTAATTGCTTTTTCAAAAATTGCTGGGTTTGATGTTATTCCACGTAATCCTTCATTTATCAAATTTTCTAATTTACCACCTAAAACAAATTCTCTCTCTATAAAATCATACCAAATCGATTGTCCAATTTCTGTAAGTTGTGCGTATTTGTTCATTTTATGCTCCAAGAATTAAATTTATCTAAACTTTAAAAATAACAACTATTTGATTAAATAGCACTATTACAGATTTAATTCATAGTTAAATTTGACTATCTAAATAATTATTTACAAAAATTATGCTGTTTATTCTTATCAAAATTTTAAGTATAATTAGGTGTTTAGTTTTCAAAAATGGGTTAAAAACATGAAATTTTTACGTTTTTTTTATATCGTTTTATTTATTTTTTCAATACAATTATTTGCACAACCTAACGAATATGTAATTTTAGTTTCTTATGATGGTTTTCGTTGGGATTATATGAATAGAGGTATCACCCCCAATTTAGAAAAAGTTAAAGAAGAAGGTGTTTCACCAATATCCTTACGGTCTTGTTTTCCCACAAAAACTTTTCCTAATCACATTGCAATTGCTACCGGAATGTTCCCTGAAAATCACGGCATAATTTCCAATGACTTTGAAAATCCATTTACCGAAGAAAATTATAGAATTGGCGATCCGAAAGTTGTAAAAGAAAGCAAATGGTATCAAGGAGAATTTATTTGGGAAACATTAGAAAGAAATAATATTAGAACAGCAAGTTATTTTTGGCCCGGTTCGGAAATTTCGTTGGAAGAAAGACACCCTTCTATTTATAAACCTTACGAACATAAGTATCCATATTATAAAAGAGTCGATTCTCTTATTTCGTGGCTCCAACTACCCGAAAAAGTTAGACCTCACTTTCTAACATTGTATTTTGATTTAACAGACACATACGGTCACAAGTATGGGCCTAATTCAAAAGAAACAAACTGGGCTATTGCAAGTTTGGATTCAATTACGGGATATTTAGTTAAATGCATTGATGAAATTGGTTTAACAGACAAAGTAAATTTAATTTTCGTTTCTGATCACGGAATGACTGAAATAAGTAACGATAGAATTGTTAACATTGAAACCTTTCTAAAGGGTTATGATGTTAAGTATTATAATGATGGTCCCATTATGATGGTTAAAACTTCTCCAAGTAACCGTGAAGAGGTTTATGAATTATTAAAAAAACAAGACCATTTTGTTACTTATAAAAAAGAAGATATGCCGGATTTTTATAAATTTAATAAAAATCCTTTCATTAGCGATATAGTTTTGGTTGCAGATTTGGGTTGGTCATTAGTAATTGATAAGTCCGAAAAGAAAGTAACTAAGTATAACGGAAAAGGAAATCATGGCTTTGCAAAAGATGAACTTGATATGCACGGTTATTTTGTAGCAAAAGGACCAAGCTTTAAAAAAGGATTTACATCCGGAACAATTTGGAATATAGACATTTACCCTTTAATCTGTAAAATTTTTTCTGTTGAACCTCGTTCAAATATTGATGGTAAGCTTGAAAGAGTTGAATTTTTACTAAAAGAGAAATAATAATGATTCATTTTGATAACATTAAGAAATATTCACTCAACAATGGTTTACAAATAATCTTATTCCAAGATAAAAGTTTTCCATTGGTTTCAGTAAACGTTTGGTATAAAGTAGGCTCGGCAAATGAAATATTAAACAAGTCAGGCTTAGCCCACTTATCTGAACACTTAATGTTTCAAGGTTCGCTGCATGTTCCTAAAGAAGCCCATTTTAAGCATATTGAAGAAGCCGGTGGAAATTTAAACGGTTCAACTAATAAAGATAGAACAAATTATTACGAAACATTACCTTCAAACCATCTTGAATTAGCTTTATGGCTTGAATCGGACAGGATGGGTTTTTTGGGTGACGCTTTAGATAATGAAAAATTTTCAAATCAATTAAGCGTAGTTACAAATGAAAGGAAAGAAAGATATGATAACGAACCATACGGCAGAGCATACGAATTAATTTTTTCTAATATCTTCCCTATTACTCATCCTTATCATGCCCCTGTTATAGGCTGGCAAAATGACTTAAACAATTTAACTATTTCTGATGCAAAAAATTTCTTAAAGACTTTTTATTCTCCAAATAACGCAAGCTTAGTTGTTGCCGGAGACTTTAATTCAAATGAAACTGAAGAACTGATTAATTCTTATTTCGGCGAGTTTAAGTCTTCAGTTATTGAAAAACCTATTTTTCAAAAAAACGAATTAACTGAAAACAAAACATTAGTCTATTTCGATAAAGTTAATTTACCACGTATTTATTTGGTTTGGTTAACTGATAAAAGCTTTAGCGATGAGGATTTTGCTTTATCTCTTTCGGCTTATATTATTGGTAATTCAAAACAAAAGTATTTATATAAAAAATTAGTTTATGATGAACAATCAGCTGCGGGAATTTCTTGTTTTGTGAACACTTATAAAGAAGCCGGAATGTTTGTTATTACTGCAACAGCACATGAAAATGGCGACTTGGATAAAATTAAAGAATCGATATTTGAAGTTATTGAAGAAATTAAAAATAAAGGGTTTGGAAAAGATGAGCTGGCTCGATTTTTAACATTATACAATTCGCATACGATTTTTAGTTTTCAAAACTTATCACACATTGCCGACAGCCTTAACAATTATGATTTTGAACTTGGCTATCCAAACGGTTTTAATTTTGAATTAAGTAATTTTAAAAATTTAACAGCCGAAAAAGTGAATACTCACACAAAAGACTGTTTGTCTAAACCCTACTTTGAATTAAGAATATTGCCCCAAAAGGAAAATAATGATAATTGATAGAAATATAAAACCTGTTTCAAAAAATAAACCTTCTTTTGAAATTCCTAAAATAGAAATTTCAAAAACGGGGAACAATATTGATTTATATAATTGCGAAAAAAACTCTCTTCCAATTGTTAGCTTATCTTTACTTATTTATGCCGGTAGTAGATTAGACCCCAATGAAAAGAAAGGCTTAGCATACCTTACAAGCAGTTTAATTAAAGAAGGTGCAGGTAAATATAATGCTTTAGAAATCAAAGAGGTTTTTCAATCATTAGGAATAAGTTTTACGGTTTCATTAAACCATGAATATGTTTCTTTTTATTTATTATCATTAACCGAAAATTTCGAAAAAGGTTTTGAATTACTTTCTCAAATACTAACAAATCCACATTTTACTGAGACGGATTTTTTGTTGGCTAAAAAGAATTTGCAAACAAATTTAATTCATGCTAAAATTGACCCCAACACTATTGCATCTATTTGTTATAGAAAAGTACTTACTCCAGGTTTAAATAGTTCACATCCAACCTTTGGTTATCCTGAACACATCGAGCGGATTACCAACCAAGATGTAAAAGATTTTTATAAAAATAATTATGTACCAAGCGGGGCAAAATTGTGTATTACCGGGGATATTTCCACCGATAAAATCAACCATCTTGTAAGTAGATACTTAACAAATTGGAATTTTCCTAAACCGGAAGATTTGCCACGCTCTAATTGTCAAAACAAACCTTCTAACTTTTATTTTACCAATCTTGAAAATGCTCCTCAATCTATTATTTATTTTGGGCATAAAATTAAAACAAGAGATAAAATTGATTTCCATGCCCTTTCCCTTGCAAATGGAATTTTGGGCGGTAATTTCAGCAGCAGATTAAATAAAAATTTGCGTGAAGATAAAGGCTATACTTACGGTATTAGTTCACGTTTTGCTTTTAATAAGGAGTGTGGTTTATTTACAATTGATACTGCCGTTGATAGTAAAAAAACTATTGATACTATTAATGAAGTTATTTCGGAAATCAAGAATCTATATAATTCTGTTACTGAAGAAGAATTAGAGTTTAACAAATCATTTTTAATAAACCATTTTCCTGCTTCGTTTGAAACCTATACAAACATAACCAGCATTTTAGTAAGTTTGGCTAATTACGATTTGCCTATTTCTTATTTAGAAAACTATATTGATTCTATTTTGCAAATAGATGTTCTCAGAATGAATGAATTTATTAAAGAGAACTTATTAATTGACTATTTACAGATTTATGTCTGTGGCGATAAAAATGAATTTGTTTCCAGCCTGCCAAAATCTTTTTCAAACAGCCTAATTGAATTAGACACGTGGGGAGATATTCTTAATTAAGTATCTAAAAGTAGTTTTGAAGGAGAAATTATTTTATTCCCTTTCTTCCTCATTTTTAATACTTCATTTTTTATAATTTCAAACTGTTTAACATCAAAAAAGAATATTCTTTTGCTTGAATCCGGTTTTTCACAAAAAAACCTAAACATAGATTTTAATTCCTCAGGCTCTCTTTCACCCAAATTAATTAACTCGGATTTCTTTTTTAACAAATATACTGAAGGAATGTTTTTCTTAATAAATGAAAAATTACGAGAATTATACAAATCTGATGTATTATCTATTAATATAAAATTTGTTTTATTAAAAGAAGTAAAAATCCGGCTTAATGATTTTAATATTTTTTCAGGATGCTGGTCTTCATTAATTACATATGCTTCGTCTTCTATATCGTCATTTAACTCAATGATATAATTTTTTCCATGTTTATTTATTTCATCTGCTAATAATTCTCCGTTCTTTCCGGGGACTACTGAAAAAGCAATATTTGACGGTGTATCTAATAATTCAGTCAATTCAGAAGTGGTTAAATCTTCAATATTATCAACAATAATAGAAAAATCAATTCCATTACGTGATATTTTGGGATTAAACTTAAAGTAAGATTCTAAAATTTTTTTATTATTAAGGAATAGCTTTAGCTCGGAATCTTTTCCAATTTTTAATTCCTTTGAATTTATCACTACTCCATCGTAATAAAACAATTCATTTAATGAAACTAAAACTTCAATAATCGATAAATCGCTTGGAGTTGTTACAATATATCTGCTAAATGTTGAATCGTTTGCATTATCACTAACTTGTTTTTCTTTAATCCATTCTTGTTTAATTCCATATTCCTCTAAACAATTTAGGAAGAGCGAATTAATTTCACCAGGATAGTATGATTCTTTTACAATTACTTTTTTTTCAGTAAAAGTCTTCTTAATTATAATATCTGCAACAAGCAGCAAAAAACTGAAAAAAAACAATATATATATAATCTTTTTTTTATTATTCATAATAATTATTTGTCACTAAAATTTGGTTTCCGCTTTTCCAAAAAAGCCGTTGTTCCTTCAATAAAATCTTCACTTAAAAAAGCTTTTCCAAATAGTGCATTTTCTTTACACATTCCTAATTCTAAATTTTCTTTTTCGCTGTATAAAGATGCTTCCAAAATAGAACTTATTCCTATAATACTTTTTTCTACTATTTTGCTCGCTAATATTTTTGCATGATTAAGTAATTCCGATTGTTCATACACTTTATTAACTAATCCAATTCTATAAGCTTCTTCAGCATCAATTAATTCCCCTGTTAACATAAGTTCTAAGGCTCTGTTTCTATTAATGAGCTTTGTTAATCTTTGAGTGCCTCCATAACCGGGAATAATTCCCAAATTGATTTCAGGTTGTCCAAACTTAGCATTAAACGAGGCTAATCTGATATGACATGCTAAAGCTAATTCACAACCGCCTCCCAATGCAAAACCATTTATTGCAGCTATTACCGGTTTGTTTAGATCTTCTATTTTATCAAATACTTTCTGCCCAAATTTTGAAAAACTAAGAGCATCTTCATAAGTTAATTTATTAATTTCACTTATATCTGCTCCCGCAACAAATGCTTTTTCTCCTTTGCCTGTTAGAATTACACATTTAACAGCACTATCATTTTCAACCTTGAGAATTACTTCAAATAATTCCTCAATTGTTCTTTTATTTAAAGCATTTAGTTTTTCAGGACGGCTGATTGTTATTAATGCAATTCTATTTTCAATATTATATTCAATATTTTCCAAATTCATACTATTTCTACATTGTTGCAAATATAGGTATTCGCAAGCCTAAATCTAAAGATATAAACTGTGCAGCAGGTACATAATTATAATACGCCATTACATCTAACATGAACATAGAAAACCCAACACCCACATGGAAACCGTAATTCAATTTATTATCATCAAAACTTGGTTTATTTGTGCCTAACTTAAATTCGTTATACGTTTGTGTATAGTTAACTGCCACACCTAAATCTATTACCGGCATTAATAACACTATTTTATCTGAAATTGGATTCAAAAACAGTCTAACACCAGGATTAATTGAGTATAAATTTGTTGAAATTGCAGAATAATCGGATGTTTTATAAAACTCCTGTTTACCAGGGAAATGTTGATATCCAAGTTTGGTATACAAAAAAACAGGTAAAGTTCCTATATCCGTATAAGAAAATCCCAATTCAATACCCATTCCTAAATTCCTACTTTCCGAAAAATTAGAAACCGGTATTCTTGGACCAACCGATAAAGACATAAACAACCCCTTTGCTTCACCCTGAGCAAAAATAGAACTCAAACTAACAACCAAAACAAATAATATTTTTTTTATCATAGGCTTTTGCTTTTTTCAAAAAGCATTTTAGTTTTTTGATGTCTAAATTGAAACATTGATCTTAAAACAATATAGATTACGGGAGTTAAAATATATCCCCAAAATCCAAAAGGTGGTATAAATTCAACTCTATCAGTCATTTTTACGTAACTTCCTTGCTGCTCAAAAATATGATCATGCAGCCAATACTTAAATAAACCTCTAATCTGAAAATCTTTTACTAAATGTGGTTCAACACATTCTTTTATTTTTACTTCCCAATTTGTATTAAAGCCAAAAACTTTAATAACCAGAAAAGCATAAGAATCCTTTTCTAAAGGAAGTTCGCTGATACTTTTAATTTTAACTTTTACAAAATTTGGTGATATTTTTGATAAATTATTTGGATCTCTATGAAAATTAAATAATTCATCAATATCGCTTTTTATTAATATTGACTTTTCAAATATCAACATTTTAATACTTTACTTTGTATAAAAATAATCCTTTGGCTGAAACAGCCTCACCGGCAAAAATCCTATTTTTCAATCTAATAATTCTTTCAATTCCATCCAACTCATTATTGCATGCACATCTTAATATTGTACCAACAATTGTTCTAACCATTCCATGCAAATATCTATCTGCCTCAATTAGAAACAATGTTTTATTCCCCATCCTTTTCCACCGAGCATTGTATATTGTACAAATATTTGTTTTGGTATCACTATTTCGTTTTGAAAAAGAAGTAAAATCGTATTTACCAAGCAACTGATTACTTAATTCATTTAAAGTAATTATTGAAATTTTTTCTATTGTTGGATAATAATAAGCAAATTCATCATAAAATGGATCTTTTTCCGAAATAATTAAATATATATAACTTCTTTTTTTTGCATCAAAACGTGAATGGAATTCATCATCTACTTCTTCAATACTTCTTATGGCAATCTCTTTTGGAAGAAGACTGTTTAGCGAATACATGAATTTACTTGTATCATCTATCGTTTTACTTATTCTGAAGTTAGCTACCTGTCCATAAGCATTAACACCGGTATCTGTTCTTCCCGAGCCAATTAAATTTACTCTTTCTTTTATAATTATTTCAATACAATCTATTATTTTTTCTTGCACAGTAACAGCATTTTTTTGCTGCTGCCAACCTGCAAACTTTTTGCCATTATAACTTATAACTAATTTATAATTCGGCATAATTATAACATAAACTCTTTTAATTCCTCATATCTGTATTCCGAACGAACAGCTAAACTACCTATATAAAATCTCAAGTAACCAATTTTATCCATTATTATTCGCATTTCTTCAGCAACAGGACGTTTTATATCTACAAGCATATTGCCCCTTACTTTAGCCAATTCAGGAATTTCACTTTCAAAAAACTTTCTTCTGTATTCAATTAACGCAACTGTAAAAAACCAATCTGTCAATTCTTCAAAATTCTCTTTGCTGTAATACCATATTCCTTCGTAATAATTTACTCCAAGAAACGCTTTTATAAAATCATCATTAAATATTTTCTTTAGTAAATTAACTTTTGTTAAATGAATCAAATCCTTGTCATCAGGTTTAATTTTAATTTCAATTCGTTTAACTTCTTCGTTAGAATAAGAGAATAATTTACCTTCATATTCAAGCAAAAGATTTAGCAATGCAATTTCTTTGTAAATTGCAGAATTTCCTCTTCCGAAACGCATTAAGATATTCCTAACGGGTATATCAAGCATTAATTTGTTAATAAAATTGTTTACATTAACTTCCCCTTGTTCAGGGAATAAATCCTTCATTATGTCAATTGTTAGCCATAGTAAGAACAAATGGGCATTTTCTTTATAGTTAACAGTTTTACTCAAAAGGAAATGTGAATCAACTTTTTTATTATAAAAATGTCTTTCTGAAGGATCAATTCGTTCCATTAAAGTATTTATTTTTTTTACTGAAAGCAAACTATTTTCAAACTTGTCTAATAGTTTAGTAGTTTTTACATTAAGATGTAATCTATCTTTAACTTTATTAATAAAATAATAGAACTTATTTCTTAAAAATTTAACATCATCCTCTAATACTTCTGCAATTGAATTTATATATGATTCAATAAAAACATTCATCATTTTATCTTCAAACATGTTTTCTAAAGCTTCATGAATTGGTTCAAGCTCTATTTCATGCATTGCCTCTTCAATATTTGAAACCCCCTTATTCCCAATTCTTTCTTTTAGATTTTTATATGCTCCTGTTGTATCATAAACTTCTTTAAAATCCATAAATACTTTATACTTGAAGGCATCTAATTCAACTTCAAATCCATTTTCAAAAAACTCTTTCCCTTCTTTAATAAAGTAAAGATTGGAAATATGTTCTTTATAAGTATAAAAGTAATTTTCCGATGTTTTAATTTTTAACGCTTCATATAATGGTATTGAAGTCTGATATTTCTTATTTCCTATGCCAACTAATTTTGGCGTACTCTGATATATTTTCCCCGATGTATACTTAAACTTATTGTTATAAAAAACTATTGCTTTTTCATTATAAGCCATATTTGTATATGCAAATACATCTTCATTAACAAAACCATGTCCATCAATAAAATCATAAAACCAAAAATGATTTACTTGACTAAAAAGATAACGTTTATTCATCAATGGGAATAATTCTCGTTCGTGCCTTTCAACTAACCAACCATTTGGAACTTCGTTATAATATGCTCTTTTGTATTCCATGCCGTACTTTTCAGTAAAACCTTCTACCTGTCCATGTCCAAACATAGGCAAGCCCGGAATGGTAAGCATCATTGTGGCAACTCCAAAATACTTATCATCAACACCAAATTGTTTTATAGCAGTTTCTTCATCAGGGTTGCTCATAAAATTAACATAGCGTTTTAATATTTCAGGTTCAAATTCTAACGTATTTGTAATTAAATCTCTATACTTATCATTCTCTTCTTTCATAAGCATATGCATAAAAGCACTATTATAAACTCTATGCATACCTAAAGTTCTTACAAAAAAACCTTCCAACAACCAAAATGCTTCTGCCAGCAGCAATGTATCTGGCAAATCATTGTTTATTCTATCAACAACCTCTCTCCAAAATTCATCAGGAAAGTTTGCATCAAAATCTTCGCGTGCCATAGCATAATCGGCACGGGTAGGAATGTCTCCACCTTTTCCCGGCTGAGGATACCAAAGACGAGAAAAATGTTTTTTAGTTAATGTCATTGCTGCATCAAAGCGAATAATCGAAAACCGTTTTGCAACAGAAAAAATCTGCTGAATAACTGCTTCTCTTACATCCTTCTTTAGCATATCTAACTGTGCAGTATCGTTCCACGGCATGTTTGTACCATCGTTACCATGATAAACATAAGTTACTTCCCCTGTCCGTTTATCAATTCTTTGAAATACTACTGCTGCGTCCGACTTTGTATAATAACCATCTTCTATTCTTACTTCAATATCTTGGTTTTCTGATAAGTTTGGACCTGTAAATTTATAATTAGGATATGGTAAATCTTTTCTTTGTATAAAATATTCAGGATGTTCTATTATCCATTTTGAATATATCCCTGTATGGTTTGGCACCATATCACTTGCAAGTCTAATTCCACGTGCCTTTGCTCTTCTATCCAAATTTTGAAACGCTTCTTCCCCACCTAAATCTGCGGCTATTGTATAATCATATAATGAATATGCAGATGAAATTGCATCTATATTTCCCATTTGGTTTTTTATTGCTTTTGATGCAGTACTTCTTTCCCATAAACCAATTAACCATAAACCGGTAAAATGCCATCTTGCCAACTGGTCTAACTCTTCATCAGGTACTTCATCTAAACGAGTTATCTTTCTTTGATATTTTTTTGAAAGCTGGTCTAACCACACATACGAATTTTTAGCTAATATCACTATACTCGGCATCCAGTCTATGTCGGCAGTAAAGTTTTCCGGTTCTTCATAATCTGCTTGGCTTTCTTTACTGTAATTATATAACGATTTCCCTATAAAGACTTCTTCATCAAAGTTAGATCCTAATTTATATTTTGGAACTACTGTTGGTGTTCCGCCTCCGCCAAATTCTGATGGGTTGTTTATTATTTCTTCACGCTTCAAATCGTATGTTAATAATATCCGACTTGAAAATTTCTCGGTAATTAGAACTCCCCATTCCTCTTTTATGTATTCTAACTGAGCTTCTATATCATTGGGATTCCTGATTATTGGTGCCTTTAACATTGCAATTATATCTTGATTTTTTGGACCAAATGGTTTTTCTTTCTTAAAAAAACTCTCCAACTCCAAAACCAAATGATTATAATAAGACTTATTTGAAAAATAATTTTCATCAAATAATTCTATTATATTTTTATTTGCAGGATTAAAATTTGCTAAATATAAAAGCAATAGCTCTTCTATCGAAGTTTCAATATTGGGCTTACTACCATTAAAACCACTAAGATAATCCATTATGCTTGAATAACCCTTGTATACATCCTTTGGAGGGAATAATGCTGTAAATTCAAAAAGCAATTTCCTAAAGTTCTCTTCACCTAATTTGCCATTTAAATGTAAAACTGCTCTATTAAAAACACCCGGATTCGATTTTTCTTCGTATTCTCTTAAAACAAAATGATAAATTTCATCTAATAATCCAACTGAGTATATTTGGCTAACCTTAACCTTTTGCTCAACTCCCCTTTTTTCGTTTATTTTTGCAGTAAATTTTCTTACAGCTGCATTATCTACAAAAACTATATTTCCGGAAATTGAAAAAAACTCGTCATCAACATTATATTTTTTCCTTATCTCTTTAGCAACATGAAACTCATATTTTGGTTTACAATTGTTCCTATGTTTTTTGGTAAAAACTTTGCTTGATGATTTGCTCATTACACAATTCTCCAATTTACATTTCTCTTATAATTTAATTTGTAAATATACACAATTGTTTTGATTTATGTAATTACTTAATTGTTTACTAAAGCAATTTTGAACCTGTTTACTTTAATTTAACCTTTATATAATGAATATTCAATTTATTTGTTCACAACCCATTATTTTTTCCATATTTAGTACTTTTTTACAGTAAATGACAATGTTATTTTATCAGAACTATATTTTAGACATTGTATCCAAATAACTGTAAATTTTGCAACATTTTAGTTTAAAATTTATTACATTTAATGTTTGATTTTATCAAACTAATGAATTTTTATACGTTTTTTTTGAGTAATTAATTTTAATATGTCTGCAACCCCATTAATGAGTCAGTATCATAAAATCAAACTGGAACATCCTGATACGATTTTATTATTTAGAGTAGGTGATTTTTTTGAAACCTTTGATGAAGATGCTAAAACTGCTTCAAAAGTTCTTGGAATTACTTTAACTAAAAGAGCAAATGGACAAGCAGGGAATGTTCCTTTAGCCGGGTTCCCTCATCATGCAATTGATACTTACTTACCTAAGTTAGTTAAAGCTGGATATAGAGTTGCTATTTGCGAGCAAATGGAAAATCCTAAGTTTGTTAAAGGCATTGTTAAAAGAGAAGTTGTTGAAGTTGTTACTCCCGGTGTTACTCTTTCCGATAAATTATTAGACCATAAAAATAATAATTATTTAGCTTCAATATTTTTATTAAGTGATATTGTCGGAATTTCTTTTTCCGATGTTTCTACAGGCGAATTTTTTACTTTTGAAATTCCTCAACACGAATTACTTCAACAAATTGGAGCAATTAACCCTGCTGAAATAATTATTTCTAAAAAACAAAAAAGCATTATTGAACCAATCCTTCAAAAGTTAAATTTCCATACACGAATAACTAAACTTGATGATTGGATTTTTACAATTGATTTCTGTAACGAATTATTACTCAATCACTTTCAAACAAAAACCTTAAAGGGATTTGGAATTGAAAATTTAGAGCCAGGAATTATTGCTGCCGGTGCAGTTTTAAATTACCTTAAAGATACGCAAAAATCTACTCTATCTCACATTTCCAAAGTTGCCAAGTATAATCCTTCTGATTATATGATGCTCGATTTTTCCACTAAACGCAACTTAGAAATTACTTTTACAATGCAGGATGGTAATCGAGAAGGATCATTATTTAGTATTTTAGATAAAACTGAAACTCCTATGGGGGCAAGATTATTAAAAAAATGGATATCTTCCCCCTTAAAGCGTCTTGACCTTATTTTACAGCGACAGGAATGTGTTAACGATTTATTTTCTAACAAGATTTTAAGAAAAAATCTTAAAGAAGAAATTAAAGAAATTGGCGACTTGGAGAGATTAACTTCTAAAGCTTGTACTAATAGAATTAATCCTCGTGAAATTGTTTCACTAAAATTATCCTTAAAAAAGATTCCTTTAATCAAACAATTATTAGATAGTTCTAAAATTGAAACTATTAGAATTATTAAAGAAAAACTTAATCCCCTGGATAACATTGTTGAAAAAATTGAGTTGGGAATTTCTGATAGCCCTTCGGCTGTACTAAATGATGGGGATATAATTAGAATAGGTTATAATGCCGAGTTAGACGAATTGCGTGACCTTCAATTACATGCAAAAGATTGGATTGCAAACTTTCAGAAAAATGAAAGGGAAAGAACAGGAATATCTTCTCTTAAAGTTAACTTTAACAAAGTTTTTGGCTATTATATTGAAATTAGTAATGCTAATAAAGATAAAGTACCTGATAACTATATACGAAAGCAAACTTTAGTAAACGGAGAAAGGTACATTACTCCCGAACTTAAAAATTATGAAGATAAAATTCTTAATGCTGAAGAAAAAATTTCGACTTTAGAATATACTCTTTTTAATCAAATTCGTGCCTTTGTAGCTAATGAATCGAATACAATTCAAGAAAATGCACGACTAATAGCTATGTTAGACTGCTATATCTCTTTAGCCGACTGTGCCGAAGCCTATAATTACACACGCCCCATTGTTAATAATGAAAATATAATTAACATTAAAGATGGTAGACATCCAGTTGTTGAACGTGTTTTACCTCCTGGTGAAAAATTTTCTCCCAACAACTGCTATTTGGATAACGACAACGAACAAATAATAATTCTTACTGGTCCAAACATGGCAGGCAAATCTGTTTTTTTAAGACAAATTGGACTTATAGTTTTATTAGCTCAAATTGGTTCTTTTGTACCTGCTACTCATGCCACAATTGGTTTAATTGATAGAATATATACCCGTGTTGGTGCAAGCGACAATATCTCAGCTGGGGAAAGTACTTTTCTTGTTGAAATGCAGGAAGCCGCTAACATCCTTAACCATGCTACAAACAAAAGCTTAATTCTTCTTGATGAAATTGGCAGAGGTACTTCGACTTTTGATGGTATTTCTATTGCATGGGCTATTACCGAATACTTGCATGAAACTCCGCATATTGCTGCTAAAACGCTTTTTGCAACTCATTATCATGAACTGAACGAAATGGCATCTCTTTTTCCTAAAATAAGGAATTACAAAGTTGAAGTTAGAGAATATGGCAATAAAATTGTATTTTTACACAAAGTTACTGCTGGTGGTGCCGATCATAGTTATGGTATTCAAGTTGCTCATATGGCAGGGCTTCCTACTGTTGTTACTGCCCGTGCTAAAGAAATTTTGAGCAATCTTGAAAACAAAGAATTAACTCCTGTTGAAATTAAAAAAGCAAAACTCAGTAAACTTAAAGAAAATAACGATTATTATTACTCATTGTTTGAATTATGCGATGATGAATTGCGAGATGAAATTTCTAACATCCCTATTGATAGCATGACACCTATTGAAGCATTAAACAAACTTAATGACTTAAAAAAGAAATTTAACAAGGATTAAATTATGCCAAAAAAAACTTCCCTGTTATTGGTTTTTTTATCTTTTTCTATTCTTTTCACTTATTGCAACGAAAATAATCTTTCGCAAGACGAAATATATATTAATCAAATTAAAACAGCTCGTATAGATAGAGATAACTTTTTTGAATACTCACCAGGTTCTATTTTTTTAAAGTCCTCTACAAAAAAGTTTCACCCTTTAGAATATTTTGACATTAAACCCGAATTTATTTATAAAAGCAAGTTCTATAAGTTACCAAAAGAAATTAAGACCTATTTTCGCTATACACGCGGAAAATTAGGTAATAGTTCTAAGTATGGGTATTTTTTAATTACTCATAATAATAAGACTTATAAATTAAATATTTATAAGACTAAACCATTAAACCATAATTCGCATCATGATGCCCTTGAGGCAAGATTTAAAGATGCAACAACGGGTAAATCAACAAGTGTTTATGGCCGCGTTTTGGATATTTTTCTTGTTCCTGATACAAATTTCGTTTATTCAATCGATTTTAACTTGGCTTATAATGTATATACCGAATACGATTCATTAACTTCACGCCCAATTCCATTAAAAGAAGATTCCTTAGGATTTGCAATTGAAGCAGGCGAAAAAAAATTTTATTAATAGGAGTAAAAAGTGGTAATTATTTTAGAAAACAATATTACCGATCAACAAACCAATGTTATTATTGAAAAATTAAAAACATATGGTTTTGAATTCCACATCTCAAAAGGAATTCAGAGAACTATCATTGGTGCAATTGGAGTTAAACCCGATTTTGACACTCGTAAGGTAAAAATCCTTGAAGGTGTTGCCGATGTTTATCGAATTACTGAACCATTCAAATTGGCAGGCAGAAGTTTCAAAGAAGAAAATACTATCATCAAGATTAAAGATGTTGAGATTGGTAATAATAAAATTGTTATGATGGCTGGACCTTGTTCAGTTGAAAGCGAAGACCAAGTTATGCGTTTAGCAGAAGTTGTTGCTAAATCCGGTGCTCAAATTTTACGTGGCGGGGCTTTTAAACCTCGTTCTTCTCCTTATGCATTTCAAGGAATGGGTGAAGAAGGATTAAAACTTTTACGAAAAGCTGGTGATGCCTTTGGGCTTTTAGTTATTACCGAAGTTATGAATTCCAACCAAATTGAATTAATTGGTCAATATACCGATATTTTTCAAGTCGGTGCTCGTAATATGCAAAATTTCGATTTATTAAAAGATTTAGGTAAAACATCTATTCCGGTTATGTTAAAAAGAGGCTTATCTGCTACTATTGAAGAATGGTTAATGTCTGCCGAGTATATTTTATCGCAAGGAAATAAAGACGTTTGTTTATGCGAGCGTGGTATCAGAACTTTTGAAAAATATACAAGAAACACATTCGATATTTCTGCCATCCCTGTTGTTCATAAAAAAAGTCATTTACCTGTAATTGCTGATCCTTCTCATGCTACCGGTTTACGTGCCCAAGTTCCTCCAATGGCTCGTGCTGCTGTTGCTGCCGGTGCCGATGGGTTAATGATTGAAATACATCACGATCCAGATACTGCTCTTTCTGATGGACCTCAAGCTTTAGTACCAGATACTTATCTAAGTTTAATGAAAGAATTAAAAACGATTGCTAATGCGATTGGTAGAGATATTTAGGAAATTATCACATTGAGCATTAATTCTATTTCAATATTAGGACTTGGTCTTATTGGTGGTTCTATTGCCAAAGCAATTAAAAGTAATTATCCTGATATAAAAATTTTGGGATATGATACTGAACATACTTTACAAACTGCTTTAAATACTAATTCTATTGATGGCATTCTAAATTATCCTTTGGAATGCCTTAATACTGATTTAATCTATTTATGTATGCCTGTTGATTATTCCATTTCTTTGTTTAAAGATATAATTCCTCATCTTAAACCAAATCAAATTATTACCGATGTTTGCAGCGTTAAAAACGTTTTTGATGAATTGTGGAATAATATTAAACCTTGCGGTACATATATTGGGGGTCATCCCATGACGGGCAAAGAAAAAGGAGGTTTTAACAACTCTGATCCTTTATTATTTGAAAACTCTGTTTATATTGTAACAAATAAGACCTGTAAAGATTTTTTAGATATATTAAACTCTATTGGTGCACGCGTCACTTACCTTGATGCCAAATTACATGATAAAGTAGTTTCTGTTGTAAGTCATCTTCCCCAGCTTCTTTCTGTTATGCTTGTTAACTATGCGGATATAAACAATAATAATACTCACTTTTTAGATTTTGCCGCTGGCGGCTTTAGAGATATGACAAGGATTGCTTCAAGTGGGTATACTATTTGGAATTCAATCATTAACAATAACAGAACAAATATTATTGATTCTTTGGATTTGTTTATTGAGGATTTACTTAAACTAAAACAATTGCTTGCAAACAATAACAACCAACTAATTGAAGACCTTTTTGAAAAAGCACGCGAAATTCGCGATGAAATTCCTAAAACCTCCAAAGGTTTTTTATTCCCCCTTCACGAAATTTATGTTTACGTTAAAGATGAACCCGGCGTTGTAAGTAAAATATCCACAGTATTATATTCCAACGGAATTAATATTAAAGATATAGAACTATTAAAAATTAGAGAAGGTACGGGCGGAACATTCCGTTTATCATTTGAATCTGAATCCGATGCCGTTAATGCCCAAGCATTAATACAAACCATTGGATATAATACTAAATAACCAAAACTATCCATAAAGTAACAAGTGACTTGTGACGAGTGACTTAAAAGCAGCGAATGAGTGACACGTGACGAAGGTGTTGCAAAAGTCAAAAATCAAGTTCATGGGTGTCACGGTCTCACCGTGACACTACTGTTTTTACCAAAAAATAGCTTAAATATAGCTGTTTTAATACAAATTTTATTCGGTCATGGTAAGACCATGACCGCCATGAATATCTATCCCCAATTATGCAACGCCCTCGTGACGAGTGACGTGGTTAATATTTGTCTGATCGGAAATTATTGGTATTAAAATGATTTATTGGGATTAAAGATTAAGCCATTTTAATTTGCCAACACACTATTTTTGCGTTATGATTGCGGAGCAATCACATGTCGTTAACCATGCTAATTCAACTATCCCCACAACTTCGGACGAAGTCGCACAAAATAAAACCTGAAACTTGAGACTTGTTTAATATTTGTCTGAACGAATATTCTTTGGATTTATAAGATTTTTGGGATTAAAGATTAAACACACATATAAAAAACAGAAGAGCTAATATTTAGATATATGAGACCCATCGGGTCGAAACATCAATAGAAAATCGCGAAAAACATGATAATAAGCCCCAGAGTGGGCGACACCTTTTTATAAATTGGTAATTGGTGATTAGGCATGAGCCATTCCGGCGGAATGGCTCTATTGGTAGAAAAAAAAACACACACCATCTAACCAATCCCCACTCCGGCGGAGTGGGTCTATTTTATCTCATAAAATCAAAGTCATTGTATAATTTTATCTAAAATATTTTTTATGTAATCTTCATCATCTTTTTGGAAATAGACATTGTGGTAGGTATAGTTGGATATTGTTTGTCCGTCCTGCCAATGTTGTATTTCGTATTGTCTGAACTAGGATTCTTGGGATTTATAAGATTTTTGGGATTAAAGATTAAACACACATATAAAAAAACAGAAGAGCTAATATTTAGATATATGAGCCCCATCGGGTTTGATTAGATGACGTTTTGAGTTATTTTGTTTTTATTAACATTTATCTATTTCTGTAAACACTATATATTGCATAAATGTTGAATCATTTATACAAAACTGTTAGCTATTAGCTATTTACTGTTACCTGCTTTAAACACTCGTCACTTTCTTTCCGTCACTTGTCACATCGTCACTCGTCACTTTATTTGTCCCTAATTGTGCCGCACCTAACGGAGCTTTATTGGCTTTTCTATTTTCATTTTGCTATTGATGTTCCAACCCTAACGGGTTTGATTAGATGACGTTTTGAGTTGTTTTGTTTTGGTTAACATTTCTCTATTTCTGAAAACACAATATATTACATAAATGTTGAATCATTTATACAAATCTGTTAGCCATTAGCTATTTACTGTTACCTGCTTTAAACACTCGTCACGTTCTTTTACGCATCACGTTCTTATTATTGGCTGTTACCTGCTTATAGTCACGCCTCACTTTCTTTCCGTCACTTGTCATATCGTCACTCGTCACTTTACTTGTCCCTAATTGTGCCGCACCTAACGGAGCTTTATTGTTTTTTTATTTTCATTGTACTATTGATGTTCCAACCCTAACGGGTTTGATTAGATGACATTTTGAGTTATTTTGTTTTTGTTAACATTTATCTATTTCTGAAAACACTATATATTGCATAAATGTTGAATCATTTATACAAATCTGTTAGCCATTTGCTATTTACTGTTTTTTCGTCACTCGTCACTTTATTTGTCCCTAATTGTGCCGCACCTAACGGAGCTTAATTGTTTTTTATTTTCATTGTACTATTGATGTTCCAACCCTAACGGGTTTGATTAGATGACATTTTGAGTTATTTTGTTTTTGTTAACATTTCTCTATTTCTGAAAACACAATATATTACATAAATGTTGAATCATTTATACAAATCTGTTAGCCATTAGCTATTTACTGTTACCTGCTTTAAACACTCGTCACGTTCTTTTACGCATCACGTTCTTATTATTGGCTGTTACCTGCTTATAGTCACTCCTCACATCGTCACTCTCTTTCCGTCACTTTGTCACATCGTCACTCGTCACTCTCTTTCCGTCACTTGTCACATCGTCACTCGTCACTTTATTTTGATTGCGGAGCAATCACATGTCGTTAACCATACTAATTCAACTATCCCCACGACTTCGGACGAAGTCGCACAAAATATAACCTAATACTTGATACTTGGTTAATAATTGTATGAACCGCATTTTAAGGATTAATAACTATACTCATTAAAAATAATTAAGCCGTTGAAAGATTTATCTTCAACGGCTATTCAAAATTAATAAAACAAACCTCAATTTCACCTTTCAAACGGGTGTCCCTGTACATCAAAATCAGGGCGGTAATAGTCGGGGGCTTCCATTCCTTGCAACCAGCCGTTTGTAAAACCTAATTCAATTAGTTTGTCTTCAACCTTTTTATACTCTCTATAATTTATTCCCCTTGATAGCAACGGAATTTTATCAGCATGATTTGCAGGATAATATTGCGACATTAAACTTATTGTTACATCTAACGAAAGATTTGCTTTTATCCATTCTAAAGTATCAATTGTTTCACTTATATCATTTGGCAAAACTAAAAGTCTAATTATTAAGCCTTTAATTGCAAGTTGATTTTCATCAACAATTAAATCACCCGCCTGTCTGTACATTTCAATAATTGCTTTACGTGAACTTTCTACATAGTTTTTTGCAACAGAATATTTCCTTGCATACTTATTTGACGCATATTTAATATCGGGCAAATAAACGTCAATAATACCGTCTAACAGGCTTATCGATTCATAGGAATCATATCCATTGGAATTATAAACAAGAGGCACATTAAGCCCTTTTTGAACCGCAAAATAAGCCCCCTCTGCTATTTGTGCCACATAATGTGACGGTGACACAAAATTAATGTTATGTACGCCTTTGTTTTGTAGTTCAAGCATAATATCAGATAGCTGTGCAGGTGTAATTTCATTAAACACAGAATTATCTTTCCCCTGACTAATTTGAAAGTTTTGGCAAAAAACACATTTCAAATTACAATTTGCAAAAAATATTGTACCCGAACCATTTTTTCCTGATATTGCTGGCTCCTCTCCATGGTGGTTACAATAATTTGCAATTAAAATATTATTGTCACTTCTGCAAAAACCCAATTCCCCACTTATTCTATCCACACCGCAATTACGCGGACACAACGAACAGTCTTTAAGTTTTTCGTTTAACAACTTTACTCTTTCTTCCAACTGTCCATTATTAAATAATTTTTTATATGTACTCATTATATTATCTTTCAAATAAAAAAGGTTTTCCTAAATAGTAAATTTAAGAAAACCTTAATAAATTTTGCTTTTGTTATTATATTTTTAAGCTTTATTGTTTGTTTTAATTACTTTTTTAGCATGTTTAATAATATTTTCAACAGAAAAACCATACTTATCGAATAAAACACCATATGGAGCACTTGCACCATATTTTTCAATACTTATTATTTCTCCATTATCACCAACATATTTATCCCAGCCAAATCCAACACCGGCTTCAACGGCAATCTTCGATTTAACATCTTTTGGCAACACATTGTTTTTATATTTTGTTGATTGCTCTTCAAATAATTCACAACATGGCATACTAACTACGTTGGTTTTTATACCTTCAGATTCTAAAACTTCTGCTGCTTTTATACAAAGACTAACTTCAGAACCTGTTCCTATTAATATCAAATCTGGTTTTGCAGCTGCCTTTTTAACAATATATCCACCCTTTAATGCTTCCTCAGCTTTAGCATATTTTTTTCTGTCAACTAAAGGGATATTTTGTCTTGATAAAATTATTGATACAGGAGCTTTTTTATTTTTAATTGCGAACACCCAAGCATATTTTGTTTCATTGGCATCCGCTGGTCTAAACACATAACTATTAGGGATTGTTCTTAACGATGCAATTTGCTCAATTGGTTGATGTGTTGGCCCATCTTCTCCCAAACCAATACTATCATGTGTAAAAACAAATATTGGATTGATTTTTGAAAGAGCTGCAATACGTATAACAGGACGCATATAATCGGAAAATACTAAAAACGTTCCACCATAAGGGATAACTCCGCCATACATTGCCATACCATTTAGTATTGCTCCCATTCCATGTTCTCTAATTCCAAAATGAATATAGCGTCCATCTCTATTTTCAACCGAATAACTTGTTGATGATGTGGGACGTGTATTATTTGATGGAGTTAAATCAGCAGAACCGCCAAACATTGTGGGAATATTTTCTGAGATTACATCTATCATTTTTCCGGATGCTACTCGTGTTGCAATTGATAGCGAATAATCAGTAAATTCCGGTAGGTTAGCTTCCCATTCATCTCCAAATTCACTATTAAAAGCAGCCGAGATTGCTTTTGCATCATTAGGATAAACCATCGAATACTTTTGAAACATTTCATCCCATTCACTATTTTTTTGCATTCCTTTAACTTTTACATTTTCATAATATTCCCTTACTTCATCAGGCACGGTAAACGGTTCGGTATATTCCCAACCTAAATTTTCTTTTGTCAACGCTAACTCATCTTTCCCCAGTGGAGAACCATGTACTGATGATTTCCCCTGTTTGTTTGGACTACCAAAACCAATTATTGAATTTACAATAATCATTGTCGGTGCATTTTTTTCTTTTTTTGCTTCAAGAATAGAAGTTTCAAGCTCTTCTAAATTATTCATATCATTAACATATTTAACACTCCAGCCATAAGCTTCGTAACGTTTTCCAACATCTTCACTCATACTTAAAGCAGTACTTCCATCAATAGTTATTTTATTGTTATCATATACCACAATAAGATTACTCAGTTTATTATGTCCGGCAAAAGCAGCAGCTTCATGCGATACACCTTCCATCATATCCCCATCACCAACCAAAACATATATTTTATGATCAAGTACTTGATAATTTGGTTTATTGAATTTTTTTGCCAAAAAACTTTCTGCTAACGCCATACCAACGGCATTCGAAAAACCTTGCCCTAAGGGTCCTGTTGTAGTTTCAACACCCGGAGTTAAGCCAAATTCAGGGTGCCCCGGTGTAATACTTCCATACTGCCTAAAGTTTTGTAAATCGTTTATTGTAATTTCATATCCACATAAATGCAATACAGAATATAACATCATACTGCCATGACCTGCTGACAGAACAAATCTATCGCGGTTTAACCAAGTAGTGTTATTAGGATTATGATTCATAATTCTTGAATATAATAAATGTGCTAAAGGTGCACAGCCAAGAGGCAATCCCGGGTGACCCGAATTTGCTTTTTGCACTCCCTCTGCAGATAAAACCCGTATAGTATTTACACATTTATTATGAATCGCATTTTTTAAATTTGGCATTTTAAACTCCACATATATTATTTACTAATTATTTTTCCATCTACAACAGGTGTTACACATATAAGCGGATTTTCCGGCATTTTCAAAGTCTTGAATATTTCTTCAAAAAACTGTTGTTCCAACCCACGCTTTGCAAGTTTGGCAAAATTCTTATATTTCATTCTCTTCCCGCTTTTATCTTCGGGTGCTTCAAAACTAATTGCATTTTCAAAATCGCTATATGCATATGTTTTTAAGTATTCAATCTTTTCCTCATCGGTACCTGATATTTTATAGCTTTTGGCTTTAAATTCTTCAATCAAATCTTTGTTTATAACTAAATATATATTGGCAATTATTTCGTTCAATTCATCTTCCTTAAACGTTAAAGTAAAATATAAATTTACATGATTTTATATTATTTCTCAAATATATAAATAAAAAAAGTGAGTTTTTATATAATAAAATTTATTTAATATTTAAAATAAAAAAATCCGGCATTAAATACCGGATTTTAGAAAAATTCATATATTATAATTTTTTATGAGAACCATCGCAGAAAGGCGGAGTATTTGTTTGCTTGCACATACACCATGCATTTGAACAAGGTTCTTTAATTTCAACTCTTACCGGAGCAAATTCCGAGCCTTTATGACTACCATTGCAAAACGGCTGATTTGAAGACTTACCGCAAGAACACCAATAATAAATACCGGGCTTCTCTTCTTTTACCATAGGTTTATTATCTGCTGCTTTTCCTTTCATTTAATGCCTCCTAATTAATTATTTTTTTGGTCCTACCATTGTTTCAGGTTTTACTACTTCGCGGAATTTTTCGCTTGTTAATAAACCTAATTCAATTGCTGCTTCTTCTAACGTTGTATTATCTTTATATGCTTTTTTTGCAACTTTTGCAGCGTTATCATATCCAATATGAGGATTTAACGCTGTAACTAACATTAACGAATTTGTTAAGTGTTTTTCAATAACAGTTTTATTAGCTTCAATACCATCTACACAATGCTCCTTAAAACTATCACAAGCATCAGCCAATAAACGAATTGATTGCAATACGTTAAAAATGATTACAGGCTTAAATACATTTAATTCAAAATTTCCACTTGCACCACCAAAGTTTACTGCAATATCATTCCCCATCACCTGAGCACAAACCATAGTCATTGCTTCTGATTGAGTTGGATTTACTTTGCCAGGCATAATTGAGCTTCCCGGTTCATTTGCTGGTAAAATCAACTCGCCAATTCCACATCTGGGACCCGAACCTAACCATCTAACATCATTTGCAATTTTCATTAACGACGCTGCTAAAGTTTTTAATACTCCGCTTGCTTCCACTAAAGCATCATGTGCTGCTAAAGCCTCAAATTTATTTGGAGCAGTTACAAATGGTTTCCCTGTTATTTCAGCAATTTTTTGTGCTGACTTAACCGCAAAATCAGGATGTGTGTTTAATCCCGTTCCTACTGCTGTGCCACCTAATGCTAATTCGCACAAACGTGGCAAACACCCTTCAATTCTTGCCAAGCCATTATCAAGCATCTGAACGTAGCCACTAAATTCTTGACCTAATGTTAATGGTACTGCATCCATTAAATGTGTTCTTCCAATTTTAATAATATCTTTGAATTCTTCAGCTTTTGCTGCTAAAGCTTCTCGTAATGATTTAACATTTGGAATAAGTCTATCATAAATTTGTTCAACAGCTGCAATATGCATTGCAGTAGGGAAAGTATCATTTGACGATTGAGCTTTGTTAACATCATCATTTGGATGTATTGGTTTTTTACTTCCAATTACACCACCAGATATTTCAATAGCTCTATTCGAAATAACTTCATTTGCATTCATATTTGTTTGCGTACCACTTCCAGTCTGCCATACAACCAATGGAAAATGCTCGTCCAACTTCCCTTCAATAACTTCATCAGCAGCTTGTACAATTAATTTTGTTTTTTCATCGCTCAATGTACCAAGCTCGTTATTAATTAATGCGGCTGCTTTTTTTAATATTCCCAAGCCTCGTATTAACTCGCGTGGAAATCTTTCTCCGCCTATCTTAAAATTCATTAATGAGCGGGCTGTCTGGGCTCCATAATACATGTTTGTTGGTACATTTATTTCGCCCATCGTATCGGTTTCAATTCTATATTCCATAATTCTCCAATTGATTTTTTAAATTACACTTTTTTTAATTAGTAAACCATAATCTAAATATATTTATTGTTTACTTCAACAATAGTTATAATTATATAGTGTTTTTTGCTTTAATTATTTTGCAGATATTTTTTCAGAAACTCTTTTGGCACCTACATAACGCTTTTTATAATATGTTTCATCTAACGACGATACTATTACTCCCTGCGAAGAACTTGCATGTGCAAATAATCGATTCCCTAAGTAGATTCCAACATGACTGATTGACCTTCTTCTTCTTGTCTTAAAAAAGACTAAGTCTCCAAATTTTAAATCTTCTTGATTCCCAATTTTATGACCAACGGTATATTGGTCTGCTGAAGAACGAGGTAGGTCGATATGAAGAGAGTTCTTAAATACTGCGCCTGTAAATGCAGAACAATCTATACCGTTTGGCGAGGTGCCTCCATACCTATATGGGGTATCTAAAAATTTAATAACTTCAAAAATTATTTTATCCCGCTCAGTTATGTTTGTTGTATTAGAAGTTTTGTTTAGAAAGGAAATTATTGAATCTTTACTTAACCTTACAGATACGTATGGCTCTTCATCATCATATTCAAAATAATCTAATAAAGAATCAGGAAATTCATCCAGTACCATCATTGTATCATTCTGCCCAAAAACATTTGTTGAATCATTTGTATATGCAGTTGTTCTTTTTTTGCTGTATTTATCACCATAGCGAGGTGTTAATGAACCAGACGAACAGCCTGTTAAATTTATTAACAGGACTGTCAATCCTATAAAAAACAACTTATTATATATTCTCTTATACAAAAGATTCCTATCCTAAATAAGCTCTTAAATTTTTACTTCTTGAAGCGTGACGTAATCTTCTTATTGCTTTTTCTTTAATCTGACGAACACGTTCACGGGTAAGATTAAACTTTTCACCTATCTCTTCTAAAGTTAAAGAGTGTTCTTTGTTTAATCCAAAGTATAGTTTAATTACTTCTGCTTCTCTTTCTGTTAATGTTGAAAGAGCTCTTTCAATTTCATTTTTCAATGAATCACTCATCAAATTAGAATCTGGAGACGGCTGGGAATCATTTGATAACACATCCAACAATCTGTTATCTTCACCAGTAGCAAAAGGGGCATCCATAGATACATGACGACCCGATATTTTTAATGTATCAGCTACTTCGTTAAAATCCATATCTAATTCTTTTGCTAACTCAGTAGCACTCGGTTCACGTTCATATTCTTGTTCAAGATTACTGTATGCTTTACTTATTTTATTTAAAGCACCAACTCTATTCAAAGGTAGTCGTACTATTCTTGACTGTTCGGCTAACGCTTGTAAAATGGACTGTCTAATCCACCATACTGCGTAAGATATAAACTTAAAACCTCTCGTTTCATCAAATCTTTTTGCGGCTTTTATTAAACCAAGATTCCCTTCATTAATTAAATCTCCTAATGAGAGACCTTGATTTTGATATTGCTTAGCAACACTTACAACAAATCTTAAATTAGCTTTTACTAACTGCTCAAGGGCAACTTGGTTCCCCTTTTTAATTTGTATAGCCAACTCAATCTCTTGTTCAGGAGATAATAAGTCGACTTTGCCTATTTCCTGAAGATATTTATCAAGCGACTGACTTTCACGATTGGTGTACTGTTTAGTTATCTTCAATTATACTTCCTCCAATCTAATTTCTGAATTTATTGAGTCCACTATCCCAACTATTGATGCATCAACTGGTGCCATATCCACGTGCATTGGTATTACTGCTTCACTGGCAGTTGCATAAAATATTATTTCACCGGGTCCTGCTCCAATTGTATCAACAGCTATTATAGGGTCTCCTATACACTTATATTCTGCATTTAATGGTTGTACAAATTGCATCTTAAATCCAGTTAAGGATTCATACTTTTTTGTAGCCCATATTGTTCCAATTACTCTTCCTAACAACATAATTTTACTTCTTCATTTCCGGTATATCTAACTTATCTACTATTGCCATTATTACGGCATCTACCGGCTTGTTATGAGTTATACTTGTTTGTCTTGCACTACTGCCTGAGGCAACAAGAACTACTTCGCCTACACCAGCACCTACTGAATCTACTGCTACAACAAAATGATTTGTTATTGTATAGTCTAATTCCAATTGCTTAACTATTAAGAATTTTGAGCCGACTAACTTTTCATCTTTACGAGTCGACCATACTGTACCTACTACTCTACCTAATATCAAATTAACCTCTTAATCAAGCATCGATTTTCCATTTAAGGAATTATTTATTTCATAAAAATGAGCTATTGTCTGAGCAAAATCAGAAAAAGTTTCTCTTGTTCCTAAATCTTTTCCTTTTTTTCCTTTCTGATATAACAAAATAGGAACATACTCTCTACTATGATCGGTGCTTGTTGAAGTTGGATCGTTTCCGTGATCTGCTGTTATCATTAACAAGTCCGTATCGTCTAAAGTTTCCAAAATTTCCGGTAGTCTATTATCGAAATTTTCTAAAGCTTGTTTAAATCCTATCGGATCATTTCTATGTCCATAATATACATCAAAATCTACTAAGTTTGTAAATATTAAACTATTTTTTTCTGATTTTGAATGTTTCAGTATTTCTTCAACACCTTGATTATTAGACTTACTTTTTACCTGTTTGGTTATCCCTTGGTAATTAAATAAATCATTTATTTTTCCAATAGCTACTGTATTTATTCCTGATTTACTTAAAACATCTAATATTGTATCTGTTGGTGGATCTAATGAAAAATCTTTTCTGTTGGTTGTTCTTGTATAATTACCCGTTGTTCCAATAAACGGACGTGCAATAATTCTACCAACAGCGTCTTTACCAACCATTACTTCATAACGGGCTATTTCACAAATTTCATATAACCTGTTTAATGGAATAACTTCCTCATGTGCTGCTATTTGAAAAACCGAATCTCCCGATGTATATACTATCGGGTTACCTGTTTTTACATGTTCATCACCCAATTCTTTAATTATCTCAGTTCCACTTGCAGGTTTATTTCCTAATATTGCCGAGTATCCTGTTAAACTTAAAAACTTATTAACTATTTCTTCAGGGAAACCGTTTGGAAACAATGGAAATTGTTTGTCAATATTTAGACCACCTAATTCCCAATGCCCTGTCGTTGAGTCTTTACCAATAGATACTTCGGACATTTTACCATAGGAAGCAATTGGATTTTGAACTTCCGGAACTCCCTTTATAAACGTAATATTTCCCAACCCCATTTTTTCAAGATTAGGAAGATTCAAACCATTAGTATATTCACTTATATTAGTTAACGTACTACTCCCTTTATCACCATACTTTTCAGAATCTGGCAACTCGCCTATACCAACTCCATCTAATACAATTGCAATTATATTTTTCACAACAATTTTTTCCTGTTACTATACAGCACGTGTTATATTTCCGCCTTTTTCAATAGCCTTCTTAAGTGCTAATTCCGCATCATCTAAAATAGATTCAAATGATTTTTCAGAATTAGCTCCGGCAACACCAAGTGAAACTGTAAACATAGTTTGGTTTGGCAAAAATGTTAATGGTTTGCGTGCAACTTTTAATCTAATTCTTTCCGCCCAGGTAAAGGCATCATTAGTTGTATGATTTAATAAAAACATACCAAAAACTCTATTTGATAATCTACCAAATATAAAATTATGATTTATTTCAGTTTTTATCAATTCAACAATCGTCTTCATCACCTTTGGATATATATTCCCTTCAAACAAAGTATTTTCTTCGGCAAATTCATCAATATTCAATAAAACTAATGAACAGTTTATCTCTTTATCCCTTGCAAAACTTAACATCTGTTTAACACGTATTACAAACTCAGCTTTATTCAAAGCTTGAGTATCCGGATCTACTGTTAATAAATCTTTATACATAGCTTGAGTTGAATAAGAGTAAACAACAAATGCATATAATTTTAAAGCATGTTTAAGAATTTTTACATCAGTATTAGAATAATAAAACTTTTTCATATTCTCAAAACATACTACTCCATAAGTCTCATCTTCAAAAGTTAAAGGAACAGCTAAAAATGATCCTTCAAATTGTATTGACTCATTCTTATTGTAACGTGGATTACCAGCTTTAGCAACATCATCAATTTTTATTGGAGTTCTATTTTTAATTGCTTTTCCAATTACAGTAGAATCCAAATCAATTATGCTCCCTTCTTCCAAATAATTAAGTGTTGTTTTATTTACAACTTTAATTGATTTAAACTTTTTATCGTTTGGATAAAAATAGATAATACTTAAAGCATCCCAATCAACAATATTTCTTGCTGAATGTTCTAATAAGTCCGCAAGTTCAAACTCTGTTCTAAACTTAAGGTCAGAATTAATAACTCCAAGTAACGACTCCAGTCTTTTTTCTGCTTGAGTTTCACTGCTTTTTTCATCAAATAATGCTATAATAATCGAAATGATTCGTACAAATCGGCCTAATGAATAGATATGTTCAATACCATAAGCATAACTTTGAGTTGAATCCATTGCAAGTAAACCGGTAATTTTCTTTTCAAAAAACAATGGTACACCGACAAAACTTTTTATAGATTGAGGTTTAGTATAATAAGGTAAATTATCAGATTCTACTTTAGTAGGAATATTTTGATAAACATCAGGTTCTTCATTAATAATTATTTTACCTATTATATCTTCAACAACAGGTACTTTTTGCGTATTAATGTCACCACATTCAGAAACATACTTTTCTAAAGTTAAGCGACCCTTACTTTTATTATACCAATAAAACAATGCTGTATGAGCACCAAATATTTCTTTAATAATTTGAAGTATTATCTCTAAAACAAATCCAAACTGCTCATCATCGCTAATACTACGAGGCATATCTTGAAGTGCGATATCTTCATAACGTTTTTTAAAGTCACGTGGTTTGTGGAACTTTTTATCTTCTAAAATAACAATAGAATCGGATACTTTTGTAGATTCTTCAGAAATAGAGTCTTCTTCAACAACATCTTTTTGATTCTCATTACTTTCTTCAGTACCTTGAGTTTCCCCTTTCTTCTTAACTATTACAATTCCTTCGCCAATATCGGTTTTTAATTCACTATTTCTTTTTATAGTAGGGCGAGTGATGACTGGTTCAACTAATGGTTCAGGAATTAATTCATCAGTTTCATCTTCATCTTTTATACTTTCTCTAAAAAATATAACAACACCAGCCAAAACAATAATAATACACGAGGCAATTATTCTTATAGTTATGTCATCAGTAAGAAGTGTGAGTAGCGAAAATACTGGAAATAAAATAAAAGTCCAGAAACGTTTTTTAATTTTGCTATTCAGTTCCATTAATTCATCTTATATTTTAATAATCTTTAAATTTAACTAAATAATTAAAATTATTCAATTAACTATAATAATAATTTAGCAAAAGTTTCTTTAAATCATTTTTTCCTGTCCCTTTTACACCGGAATGAAGAAATAAATTTTCACCAAGTCTTAAATCAGTAAAACATTTAGTTACATTCCTTTTTGCGGCTGCCATTTCAGATTGACTTAATTTGTCAACTTTACTTAATATCGCAATATAATTTAAACCTTGCGATTTAATAAAGTTATACAACAACAAATCAAGTTTGGTAGGTTCTATCCTCGAATCAATAAAATGAAAAATATGAGAAATCTTTCTATCACTTGTTAAATAACCTGTTATTAAACTTTCCCATTTTTCTTTTTCAGATTTAGATATTTTAGCATAGCCAAAACCTGGTAAATCAACAACATAAAACTTGTTTTCAACTAAATAATAATTAATTGATCGTGTTTTACCGGGTGTAGAACTAACCTTAGCAAGATTCTTCTTATTAAAAAAAGAATTTATAAAAGTTGATTTACCTACATTGGAACGACCGCATAAAACTACTTCGCTCAATCCATCTTTCGGTAAATCGGGCAAATTAAAAACAGATTTTATAAATAGAACTTCTTTCATAAGCAAAAAAAAAGAGCAATCGCTGTACGATTACTCTTTTTTATATAATTTTATAATATATTAGTTGTTTTCCTTAGTTTCTTCAGCAGCTTCAGATTTATCTTCAGCTTTTTCTTCAACAACTTCAGCGTTTTTTGTTACTGTTTCTTCAACTACAGTAGCTTCAACAACTTTAGATTCTTCAACTTTAGCAGTTTTAGTTACTGGCTCGCTTGATTTTTTAGGCTCTTTAACTGTGCCGCCTGTGTTATAGTCAACAAATTCAAGAATTGCCATTTCAGCTGCATCGCCTAATCTGTGTCCTAATTTTACAATTCTTAAATATCCACCTTTTCTATCTAACACTTTATCTCTAATTTCACCAAATAATTCTTTAACAGCATCTTTGTCGTTTACAAAACGAGCAATTAATCTTCTGTTAGCAACTGAATCTACTTTTGCCTTTGTAATTAAAGGTTCAATAAATGTCCTAGCTTCTTTAGCTTTAGCAACAGTTGTTTTAATTTTTTTATGAACAATTAACGATGTAGCTAATGATTTTAATGTAGCTAAACGATGACTATATGTTCTTCCTAATTTATTACCTTTAACTCTGTGTCTCATTATTCTACCTTAAATTTCAGTTTAATTATTTTCTTTTTTATCATTTATATATTTATCAACATCCATACCAAATTCAAGATTATAATTCTCAACAATCTCAACTAATTCAGCTAAGGATTTTCTACCAAAATTTCTGAATTTTAACATTTCGTTTTCATCTCTTCTAACCAAATCACCAAGTGATTTTATATTAGCTGCTTTCAAGCAATTATGAGAACGTACACTTAATTCAAGATCATCAACACTTGTATTTAAAATTCTTTTAATTCTTTCAAATTCAAGGTCTTTTTCATTTTCAACTTTGGTTTCTTCTTGCTCACTTTCAAAATGTATGAATAATTTAACATGATCTTGTAATATTTTAGCAGAACTTGATAATGCTTCTTCAGGTGTAATAGAACCGTCAGTTGTAATTTCAATTACTAACTTCTCGTAATCGTTCCTTTCACCAATTCTTACATTTTCTATATCATATTTAACATTTACAATTGGAGTAAAAATAGAATCAATTGGAATTAAACCGATCATTTGATCTAAAATTACCTGCTCGCTGCTTGGAACATATCCTTTTCCAATACCAAATCTTAATTCCATAACCATCTTGCCTTCACCATTTACAGTAGCAATATGTTGTTCAGGATTTAATATTTCGATATCAGGAGTATATTTTGCAAGATCACCTGCCTTTAATTCACAAGGACCTTCTACACTTACATCCATTTTAACAGCTTTTTTATTAACTAATTTAAATCTTACTTTCTTTAAGTTAAGAATTATATCAGTTACATCTTCTAAAACACCGGGAATAGTAGTGAACTCGTGTAATACACCATCTATCCTAATTGCGGTAAAAGCTGCACCTGTTAAAGATGATAATAGTACTCTTCTTAACGAGTTACCTAAAGTTATTCCATAACCTCTTTCTAAAGGTTGGACGGTAAATCTACCAAATGTTGGTGTTGCTGTCTGGTCGTCCAAAATAACTTTGTCCGGCATCTTAATAAACGGGTAGCTCATTTATAGTCCTCTTAATTAAATTACTATTTTACTTTGAATACAATTCAACAATCAATTGTTCGTTAACATTTAATTGTACATCTTCTCTGTTTGGAATCTGCAAAAAAGTACCTTTTAATGCAGCTTTATCAGTAGATAACCAATTATATGAATCATCTTTTACTTTTCTTAACGAGCTATGAATTATTTCTAATTTTTTGCTCTTTTCTCTTACTGCAATAACATCTCCAACACTTACCATAAATGATGGTATATCTACAATTGTATTATTTACAGTAAAATGACGATGTAAAATCAATTGTCTTGCAGCATTACGTGATGGTGCAAAACCTAAACGATAAACAACGTTATCAAAACGTCTTTCTAATAATTTAATTAAGTTATCGCCTGTTACACCTTTTGCACGATTAGCTTTATCAAATAAATTTTCAAACTGAGTTTCTAAAACTCCATATATTCTTTTTACTTTTTGTTTTTCACGAAGCTGTACACCATATTCTGAAAATTTTGCTCTTCTTGTTAATCCATGTTGTCCTGGAGGATAATTTTTCTTTTCTAAAGGACATTTTTCAGACAAGCATTTTGAGCCTTTCAGAAATAACTTTTGTTTTTCTCTTCTACAAAGTTTACAAACTGGTCCAGTATGTCTAGCCATCTAATATTTCTCCTAATTTAAACTCTTCTACGTTTCGGTGGTCTGCAACCATTATGAGGAATAGGTGTAATATCTTTATAGACATTATTGAAAGACCAGCTGTATTTAATGCACGAACAGCAGCTTCACGGCCTGAACCTGGTCCTTTTACAAATACATCAACTCTTCTTAAACCTAATTCATAAGCTTCCTTACCAGCAGCTTCAGCTACTACTTGTGCTGCATAAGGAGTATTTTTTCTTGAACCCTTAAATCCATTTTTACCAGCAGATGACCAAGAAATTGTATTTCCATAAATATCTGTAACTGTTACAATTACATTATTAAAGGAAGCTTTAACATGTGCAACACCAATTGCATCAACATGAACTTTTTTCTTTGTCTTTTTAACAGCTTTAGCCAAATTAAACTCCTTTTATTTTACTTTTTATTTCTTAGCAGCTACTTTTTTCTTTCCGGCTACTGTTCTTCTTTTTCCTTTTCTCGTCCTAGAATTAGTTCTAGTACGTTGTCCCCTTACAGGCAAACCTCTTCTGTGCCTAATGCCGCGATAACTACCGATATCCATTAAACGTTTAATGTTTTGTTGGACCTCGCTTCTTAATGTACCTTCCACTTTATATTCGGTGGTCATTATAGAACGGATAAGTGCGATTTCCTCTTCGGTTAAATCACCAATTTTTTTATCAGGGTTTACATTTGCTTGAGCCAATATCTTTTTAGAACTAAATTGGCCAATTCCATAAATATAAGTTAAACCTATAAATGCTTTTTTCTGTTTTGGTAAATCAATTCCAGCTATACGAGCCAAATCGTTAACCTCCTAATTAATTATTTATCCTTGACGTTGTTTATGTTTTGGGTTTTTGCAAATTACCCTTACAACGCCTTTCCTTTTAACTATTTTGCAATTATCACACATTTTTTTAATGGATACACGTACTTTCATCGCTTTTTCCTATTTATATCTATATGTTATTCGACCTTTATTCAAGTCATAAGGTGATAGTTCAATTGCAACCTTGTCACCAACTAAAATTTTTATAAAATGCATTCGCATTTTTCCCGAAATATGTGCCAGTATCGTATGACCATTTTCAAGTTTTACATTGAAATAGGCATTCGGTAATGTCTCTGTAACAATTCCGTCTACTTTTATTTGTCCTTGTTTAGCCATATTTTAACAAACACTTAATATTTCTGGTTTTCCGTTTATTATTGCTATCGTATGTTCATAATGTGCCGATGGTCTTCTATCTGCGGTTAAAATAGTCCATTCATCACTTGCTATTTTAACTTTGTAGATTCCTGCATTCACCATTGGCTCTATTGCTATGGTCATACCTTCTTTAATTAAAGGTCCTGATTTTGGTTTTCCATAATTAGGAATAGGCGGATCTTCATGCAGTTTTCTACCTACGCCGTGTCCAGTTAAATCTCTTACAATTGAAAATCCAAATGATTCAACATAACTTTGTACTGCATGTGATATATCGCCAATTCTATTACCGACAACAGCTGCTTCAATTCCTTTATATAAAGATTCTTCAGTAACTTTCATCAATAACTTCTTTTCATCGGATATTTCACCAACTGCTACCGTTAAAGCAGCATCACCATAATAATTATTCTTAAGAACACCAATATCTACTGAGATAATATCTCCGTCTTGTAATTCCCTTTCACTCGGTATTCCATGTACTACTTCTTCATTTATTGAAGCACAAATACTTGCAGGAAAAGGAACATCATAACCATACCCCTTAAAAGCTGGTATAGCATCATTACTTCTTATATAATCTTCTGCTATTCTGTCAAGTTCATTTGTTGTAATACCTACTTTTACATAACTTTTAATTAGTTGTAAAGTTTCAGCAACAATTTGAGAACTTTCTCGAATTAAATCAATTTCAATATTATTTTTAATCAGAATCACAATATAACACTTTTTTTAATTATCTTCTACCCTTAATTTTACCTGATTTCATAAATCCATCATAATGACGCATTAAAAGATGAGATTCAATCTGTTGCAAGGTATCTAAAGCAACACCAACCATAATTAATAAACTTGTTCCACCAAAAAATGAAGCAAAACTTCCTGACACTCCAAAGCGTGAAACAAAAGCAGGTAAAATAGCTACAATAGCTAAGAAAATACTACCCGGAAGTGTAATTTTTGTTAATATATTATCAATGAATTCTGCGGTTGGCTTTCCAGGTCTAATACCAGGAACAAATCCACCCTGCTTTTTCATGTTTTCTGCTACATCTTGTGGGTTAAAAGCTATTGCAGTATAGAAATAAGTGAAGAACACAATAATTAATGCATAAATAACAGAATATGTTATTGATGTATAACTAAAATATCCAGCTAAAGTCTGCATTGCTTCACTATCAGGGAAAAATGATAATACAGTATTAGGAATAAACATAATTGATTGAGCAAAAATGATTGGCATAACACCAGCAGTATTTACTCTTAATGGAATATATTGAGTTACTCCACCATATACTTTACGTCCTACTACTCTTTTAGCATACTGAACAGGAATTCTTCTTGTACCTTGTGTAACTAAAACTATTCCGGCAATTACTAAAGCCATAAAGCCTAAAATAATTATCTCTATAACAAGATTTCTTTGACCGGCAGCTATCAAACGATACTCATCTAACATTGAAAAAGGAAGTCTATTAATAATGTTAATAAAGATTATTAATGAAATACCATTACCAATACCTCTTTCAGTAATCTGTTCACCTAACCACATTGTAAACATGGTGCCTGCTACCAAAAAGATAACAGAAGTTAAAGTAAACATAAAACCAGGAGCAGCAACAATAGACGCACCTTGGAAGTTAAGAGTATTCAAATGTATGGTTACACCCCAAGCTTGAAAGCCTGAAATTAAAACAGTACCATATCTTGTAAGCTGGTTAATTTTCTTCCTACCTTCTTCTCCTTCTCGTTGAAGTTTTTGGAAGTAAGGAACAACAGCACCAAGTAATTGCAAAATAATTGATGCACTAATATAAGGCATAATTCCTAATGCAAAAATGGCAGCATTTGAAAATGCTCCACCAACAAAAAGGTCATAAAGACCAAATAAGTTATCAGATGTTTTATTGCTCATTGCTTCTGACAACAAAAACGAATCGATGCCTGGTAAAGTAATATGTGCACCAACTCTCACGATAAGAAGCAAGGCTAAAGTATAAACTATTTTCTGCCTTAACTCCGTAATCTTGAATATGTTTCGAAAGGTATCTTGTAGCCTACTCATTAAAGTTTTATCTCGTTTATTGATCCGCCAACAGCTTCAATTTTCTCTTTTGCAGAAGCACTTACTTTATGAGCTTCTACTGTTAATTTTGCTTTTAATTCACCTGCACCTAATATTTTATAAGGTTCAGCTGCTTTAGAAAGTACTCCACATTTAAATAATACAGCAGCATTAATTATACCGTCTGTAACTTTATTTTCATCAACCAATTTTTGTAATCTTTCAACATTAACTGCTTGATAATAAATTTTAAATATGTTTGTGAAACCTCTTTTTGGTACTCTTCTTTGAAGTGGCATTTGACCACCTTCAAACCAAGAACGAAATTTAGCACCAGCACGTGATCTTTGACCGTTCATACCTCTTGTAGCTGTTCCACCATGTCCGGAGCCTTCTCCACGTCCAACTCTTTTCTTTGGTTTAACAGAACCTTTAGCGTATGTTAATTTACTTAAAATATCCATATTATTAACCCTATTCTTCAATTTCTTCAACTGTTACAAGATGACTAACTTTATTAATCATACCTCTTATTTGAGGAGTATCATTATGTAATTTTACATAATTTGGTCTTCCCAATCCAAGAGCCTCGATAGTTCTTTTTTGTGTAAAAGGTCTATCTATAATACTACGTACTTGTGTTATTTTTAATTTTTTGCTCATTCTTTTCCTCTATTACGAATTGAATAACTCATTAACTGTCATTCCGCGTTTCCTTGCCATAGTATAGGCATCAATTAAGCTAATTAAACCATTTAATGTAGCTTTTACTTGATTGTGAGGATTGCTTGAACCTAATGACTTAGTTAAGATATCTTGAATACCGGCTGATTCCAATACTGCTCTTACACCACCACCTGCAATCAAACCTGTACCAGGTGAAGCTGGTTTTAATAACACTTTGCCAGCACCATACTTACCAATTATTTCGTGTGGAATTGTCCCTTTAACTACCGGTACTCTATAAACGTTTTTCTTAGCGTCTTCCATTCCTTTTGTAATAGCATCGGTTACTTCATTAGCCTTTCCTAAACCAACACCAACATGACCATTTCCATCACCAACTACTACAATTGCGTTGAAACTAAATCTTCTACCGCCTTTTACTACTTTGGCTACACGATTAATATGTACAACCTTTTCTTTTAAGTTTTCAATTCCCGATACTTTTTTTGGCTTCAATTTTAACTCCGTTGTTTCAAATAATAACTTAAAAAAATTTGCTGCCGGGACAGGATTCGAACCTATACAGACGCCTCCAAAGGGCGTAGTCCTGCCATTAGACGACCCGGCAATCAAAATTTTAGAATTTTAATCCTGCTTCTCTTGCACCATCAGCTACACTTTTAATTCTGCCATGATAACCAAAACCGTTTCTGTCAAATACTACAGTTTCAATCCCTTTTTCAATTGCAATCTTTCCTAAGTGTTTGCCAACTAATTTACTTTGTGCAACTTTAGTTTTAGTTGATTTAATTTCTTCTGCAATTTCTTTACTTAATGATGATGCACTTGCTAATGTAACTCCATTAACATCATCTATAACTTGTAAATAGATTTTATCTAAACTTCTGAAAACAGAAAGTCTTGGTTTTTCCGGAGTTCCTTTAATTTTCTTTCTAACTCTTTCTTGTTTTCTTTTTCTTGAATTATATTCTCTTTTAATCATCTTCTATCATCTCTCCTAAAGATTATTACTTACCAGCTGCTTTACCGGCTTTTCTGATGATAACTTCATCACTATATTTAATACCTTTGCCTTTATATGGTTCTGGTTCTTTTAGTGATCTAATTTTTGCAGCTATTAATCCAACTAACGCTTTATCATATCCCGATATTTTAATTTGAGTTGCAGTAGGAACTTGAAACTGTACACCTACTGGAGGTTCAAATAATATTGGATGTGAATAACCTAAGTTTAATAAAATACATTGGCCTTTTGCTTCTACACGATATCCAACACCAACTATGTCAAGTGTTTTAGTAAATCCAGTTGATACACCGGTTACCATATTTTGTATTAAAGCACGTGTTAAACCATGTAATGCTCTATTTTCTCTTAAATCATTGTTACGTGTAACAATAATTTCTTCGTTAGTTATTTCTACATTAACATTTGGACTTACTTTGGTTTCTAATTCTCCAAGTGGTCCTTTAACTTTTACGGTCTCATCAACTTTAACAACCGTAACACCATTTATTATATTTATCGGTTTTTTACCAATTCTTGACACAGTTAAACCTCGTTAAAATTACCAAATATAGCAAATTACTTCGCCGCCCACATTCTCTTTTTTTGCATCTCTATCTGTGAGCAATCCTTTTGATGTTGATATAATGGATAATCCTAATCCATTTAATACTTTAGGTACACTATCAGCAGGAACGTATCTTCTTAATCCTGGGGTACTTATTCTTCTTAATCCAGTTAAAGCTGGACCGTTTTGTGAATACTTCAACTGAACGCGAATAATATTTTGTTTATTATCTTCAAATATAACAAAATCTTTAATAAAATTGTTATTTTTTAATATTTCGCTTAAACTTATTTTCATTTTTGAAGCTGGTATATCTACGTATTTCTTTTTTGCTTTAACAGCATTACGAACACGTGTCAAATAATCAGCTATCGGATCGGTTACTGGCATTATTGTTCCTCCAAAAAAATTACCAACTTGCTTTTTTGATACCTGGTATCTCACCACGGAGAGCCATTTCTCTAAATACTAATCTGGAAACACCAAATTTTCTATAGAATCCGCGTGGACGACCAGTCATTAAACATCTATTATGTAAGCGTACAGGAGAAGCATTTCTCGGTAAAGCCATTAATGCTTCGTAATCACCTTTTTCTTTTAATTCTTTACGAAGAGCTGCGTATTTTTCAACTGCTTTTCTTTTTTTCTCTTCTCGAGCTATTAAGCCTTTTCTTGCCATATATATCCCTTAATTAATTTCTTTCTTTCTAAAAGGTACACCAAAAGCAGCTAATAATGCATGTGCTTCTTTGTCTGTTTTAGCAGTAGTTACAAAGGTAATATCCATACCTCTAACTTTGTTAATTTTATCTACATTTATTTCAGGGAAAATAATTTGTTCTTTAATTCCAACTGTATAATTTCCCTTACCATCAAACGATTTATCAGAAATACCTTTAAAGTCACGTACACGTGGCAAAGCTAATGTAACAAATCTATCTAAAAATTCATACATTTTATTTGCTCTTAATGTTACCATAGCACCAATTTTCATTCCTTCACGGAGTTTGAAATTTGAAATAGATTTTCTTGCTATTCTTACAGATGCTTTTTGACCTGTAATAGTTTCTAAGTCCTTTATTGCTTCATCTAATAATTTACTATCTGAAGCAGCTTCACCAACTCCCATGTTAACAACAATTTTTACTAACTTAGGAACTTCCATAATATTATCATATGAGAAATCATTCTTTAATTTGGCAATAATCTCTTTATTATATTTCTCAAATAATCTTGCAGGCACTTTTTCTTCTACAAAAGTTTCAACAACTTTTTCTACTTCAGCTACTTTTGCAGCTTTATCTTTTTTATTAGGCTGTGCTTGCTTATTTTGTGCTTTTTCTTGTTTAGCCATTTTTAAACTTTATCCTCAATATTATTTATCTAACATTTCGCCGCTAGATTTACTAACGCGTACTCTTACTTGTTTTCCGGTTTTATCATCAATAATTACTTTTTTACCAATTCGAGTTGGTTCATTGCTTTTAGGATCAATAACCATTACGTTAGAAACATGGATTGGTGCTTCTTTTTCTACAATTCCACCTTGAGGATTCTTCTGATTAGGTTTTGTATGTTTCTTATGAATGTTAACACCTTCTATAATCACTCTGTTTTCTTTAGGGAATACTTTTAATACTTTCCCTTTAGAACCTTTGTTATTTCCGGCAACAACAATTACATTATCATTTTTATGTATTTTCATCTTGTAACCTCTTATTATAATACTTCTGGTGCTAAAGAAATAATTTTCATATACTTTCTATCTCGTAATTCTCTAGCTACAGGTCCAAAAATACGAGTTCCTCTTGGTTCACCTTGATTATTTAATAAAACTGCAGCATTTTCATCAAATCTTATATAAGAACCGTCTGTACGTCTAATTTCTTTTTTAGTTCTTACTATAACTGCTTTAGAAACTTCACCTTTTTTAACTCCGCCACCTGGTATAGCAGATTTAACGGATACTACTATTACATCTCCAACGCTTGCGTATCTTCTGCGTGTTCCGCCAAGTACTTTAATACATCGTACTCTTTTTGCACCTGAATTATCAGCTACTACTAAATTTGTTTCTTGCTGTATCATTGAATAAACTCCTTATCGATATACCAATTACTTAGCTTTTTCTACAATTTCAACTAAACGCCATTTCTTTCTTTTGCTTAATGGTCTTGTCTCTTCGATTTTTACTACGTCGCCAACTCGGCATTCGTTCTTTTCATCATGAGCCATTAATTTAGTTGTTTTTTTGAAGTATTTTTTGTAAATCGGGTGAGCAACTTGTCTTTCAATTGCAACAACAATACTTTTTTCCATTTTATTGGATATTACTTCACCAACTTTAATTTTTCTAAGACTTTTGTTTTCCATAAGTACTACTTATCTCCATCTTTTGTTTCTTTAGAGCCTTTTGCACTCTGAAGTTCTCTTTCTCTAAGAACTGTTTTCATCTTAGCTATATCTTTTCTAACTGTATGCAATTTTGCAGTATTAGTAAGATTTTTTAGCTCATTTTGAAATCTTAAATCAATAAGATTGCTTTCTTCTTCTACAATTCTTGTTTGTAGCTCTTGGCTACTCATTTCACGTATTTCATATATTTTCATTGTAATTTTTACTCCTGTTCATAATCCGGTCTAACTACAATCTTAGCTTTAATCGGTAACTTATGCATTGCAACTGTTAAAGCTTCTGTTGCTATCTCACGTGAAACTCCAGATACTTCAAACATAATTCTTCCGGGTTTTACAACTGCTACCCAAAATTCAGGAGCACCTTTACCTTTTCCCATACGAGTTTCTAATGGTTTTTTAGATACTGGTTTGTCTGGAAAAATTCTTATCCATACTTTACCATCACGTTTCATCTTTCTTGTTATTGCAATTCTGCATGCTTCAATTTGACGGCTTGTTATCCAAGCTGGCTCTAAAGCTTTTAATCCAAAATCACCAAAATCCACTAAGTGTCCACGTGTAGCAAAGCCTTTTCGCCTTCCGCGTTGTGATTTTCTATATTTTACTCGTTTTGGCTGTAACATTAATTAACCTCTAAGCTCTTATTCTGATATACGTTTACCAAGTTTTTCGCCGTTAGAAATCCATACCTTGATACCGATGGCACCATAGATAGTTCGTGCGGTATTGGTAGCATAATCTATATCAGCTCTAATTGTGTGTAGTGGAATTTTTCCTTCCTTATACTGTTCAGTACGAGCCATTTCTGCTCCACCTAATCTGCCTGAACACATGATTCTGATACCTTCTGCTCCCATTCTCATCGCTGATGATATTGCTTGTTTCATCGCTCTTCTAAATGAGATTCTACCTTCAATTTGTGTAGCAATTGTTTCAGCCACCAAATTTGCATCAATTTCCGGACGTTTAACTTCAGAAATTTGAATTTTCACTTCTTTATCGGTATATTTTTTTAATTCTTGTTCAATCTGCGAAATTTCTTTTCCGCTTTTACCGATTACAACACCTGGACGAGATGTGTAAAGTGTTACTGTTATGTTCTTTGATGTCCTATCAATTACTATTCGAGATAGGCCGGCTTTTTTAAGACGGTTTCTTAAATAACTTCTAAGTTTCTTGTCCTCTAATAATTTGCTGGCATAACTATGATTTTCATACCAGTTAGATTCCCAGCCTCTTATGACGCCGACTCTAAAACCTATTGGATGTGTTTTCTGACCCAAAAAAGTTCTCCTGAATTATCCTTTTGTTGCAACAATTATTGTTAAATGATTTGAACGCTTTCTCATTCGATATGCTCTACCCATTGGTGCAGGCAATATACGTTTTACTGAAGGTCCTTGATTTACATATACTTCTTTTACAAATAAATCTGATGTATCTAATTTATTATTTTCTTCTTTATTCATAATATTTGCTACTGCTGATCTTAAAACTTTTTCAGCATCTTTTGCAGCGTGTCTTGTATTGAAATGTAATATTTCAATAGCTTGATCAACAGCTTTACCTCTAATCAAATCTATTACCATTCTCATCTTTCGAGGCGAAGTTCCTATGTACTTATTTGTGGCTTTTGCTTCCATCAATATTCCTCTAATTATCTTTACTTAACTTTTGAAGCTTTTTCAGCTTTTGTTCCGGGATGACCACGGAATATTCTTGTTGGAGAAAATTCACCAAATTTATGTCCTACCATATTTTCTGATACATAAACAGGTATCATTTTGTTTCCATTATGGATTGCAATAGTATGACCAACAAATTCTGGAGATATAGTACTTGAACGTGACCAGGTTTTAATTATTTTCTTTTGTCCTGCATTGTTCATTTTTAGCACTTTCTCTAATAATTTTTTATCGATGAAAGGACCTTTTTTTACTGATCTTGGCATTTTTTATTCTCTAACTTATCTTCGTTTTACAATATATTTATTAGATGGATTTTTTCTCTTTCTTGTCTTTAAGCCTTTTGCTTTTTGACCCCATGGTGATACTGGATGTCCACCACCTGAAGTTTTACCTTCACCACCACCCATTGGGTGATCTACTGGGTTCATTGCAACACCACGAACATGTGGTCGTTTGCCTAACCAACGTTTTCTTCCGGCTTTACCAAGACTTATATTTTCATGATCATGGTTGCCAACTACACCATAAGTAGCCATGCATTCAACACTTACTAATCTTATTTCGCCAGAAGGCATTTTTAATGTTGCATTTTGTCCTTCTTTTGCCATTAATTGAATAGAAGAACCTGCTGATCTACCTAATTGTCCCCCTTTTCCAGGTTTCAATTCAACATTATGTATAAAACTACCTAATGGTAAATCTTTAATTTTTAATGCGTTCCCTATTTTAATTTCACTTTTAGGACCAGACATTAATTTGTCACCAACTTTTAAGCCATCAGGAGCTATAATATACCTTTTTTCACCATCAACATAGTGTAATAAAGCAATTCTTGATGTACGATTTGGATCATATTCAATTGATGCTACTTTAGCTTCAATTCCATATTTATCTCTCTTAAAGTCAATTATTCTGTATTTCCTTTTATGTCCACCGCCTCTAAATCTTGTAGTAACACGACCGTTGTTATTTCTACCACCAGACTTCGATATAGGTGCCAATAATGATTTTTCAGGACCAACTTTAGTTATTTCATTAAAAGATGAATATGATAAAAATCTTGTTCCTGGTGTTACTGGTTTTAATTTTCTTATAGCCATTTATAATAACTCCAATCCTACTCTATACTTGTCCGAATAAATCTATTACTTGATCTTTTTTCAAAGTAATAAACGCCTTCTTAAATTTAGGTGTTCTACCTTCAAATTTACCTTTTTTGGTAAACTGAGTTTTAACTTTACCTTTATATTTTACTGTATTTACAGCTACCACTTCAACATTAAATTTTGCTTCTACTGCTTTTGCAATTTCAATTTTATTTGCATCAACAGCTACAATAAATCCATATTTATTAGGACTTGCTTCTGTTATAGCAGTCATTTTTTCGGTTATAAAGGGTTTAATTAATATTTTTTGCATCATTTTACCAACATTAATTTAACGAATTTACTAAAGATTCAACAGCACCTTTCTGAATTAACAATATCTGATTGTTCAAAATATCGTATGATGATGCTTTATATGATTCTACTACATTTACTTTTTCAATATTTCTACCTGATTTGTAAACATTTACGTTTAATCCATCAGTTAATAATAAAGTTTTTTTACCATTAATCTTTAGTGCATTAAATATATTAACTAATTCTTTAGTTTTTGGAGCTTCAAAATTAAAGTTTTCTACAACAATAATTTGTTCAGCTTTTGCTTTATATGATAACGCACTCTTACGTGCTAAAATATTAGCTTTTTTGTTTACTTTTTGTCTATAATTTCTTGGTTTAGGTCCAAATATTGTACCACCACCAACCCATAATGGAGAGCGAGATGTACCAGCACGAGCTCCACCACGGCCTTTCTGTTTCCAAGGCTTTTTACCACCACCACTAACTTCACATCTTTCTTTAGCTTTTGAAGTACCTTGTCTTTTATTTGCTAAAGTGGCTTTAACAGAAAGGTAAATGATATGATCATTTGGTTCAATTCCAAATATTGAATCTGCAAGTTCAACTGACTCGCCTGTTTTTGTACCATCTATTTTATATACTTCTAACTTCATCTCGTAACCAAATTACTTATTGATTTCAACAAAAGAATTAATAGCTCCTGGAACAGCACCTTTTACTAATATTACATTTTTTTCAGGAACAATTTTTACAACTTTTAAATTTCTTACTGTTACTTGTTCGTAACCCATTCTTCCAGCCATTCTCATTCCTTTAAATACTCTTGATGGATATGAGCTGGAACCAATTGATCCAGGTGCTCTTTCTCTGTCGCTTTGTCCGTGAGTTCTTCCACCCACACCACCAAAGCCGTGTCTTTTCATTACACCTTGAAAGCCTTTACCTTTACTTTTGCTAGTAACTTTAACTTTTTCACCTTCTTTGAATAAGTCAACAGTTAAGTCAGCACCAACATTAAAACCAGAAATATCAAAATTTCTAAACTCTTTTACAATACGAGGAGCTTCAATGTTAAGTTTGGCATATTCTGCTAATTGTGCTTTGTTTACGCGTTTTTCTTTACGTACTCCAAAACCTAACTTAATTGCTTCATAGCCATGTTTTGCTTTTGTTTTAATTTCAAGTATTTTGCAAGGGCCAACTTCAATTACAGTTACCGGTACAACATTACCTTCTGCGGTATAGTAACTTGTCATTCCTAATTTTTTTCCTAACAATCCTGGCATTTTTACTATTCCTATAACTTAATCTCTATATCTACTCCCGCCGGAATTTCTAATTTACTTAAAGAATCGACGGTTTTGTTGTTAGAATTATGAATATCAATAATTCTCTTATGCGCCCTAATTTCAAATTGCTCACGCGATTTTTTATCTACGTGTGGTGATCTTAATACAGTATATACAGATCTTTTTGTTGGCAATGGTATAGGTCCAGATACAACAGCTCCAGTACTTTTTACTGTCTTAATAATCTTTTCTGTTGATTTATCTATTAATATATGATCGTACGATTTTAATTTAATTCTAATCATTTGACCGGGCACTTTAATTTCTCCTCTAAACTTTTATTAGGGGGAGCACTTTGCTCCCCTCTATAATTTTTTTATTCAATAATTTTTGTTACAAGACCTGCACCTACTGTTCTACCACCTTCACGGATAGCAAAACGTAAGCCTTCTTCCATAGCTATTTCAGCAATTAAAGTTACTTTCAAGTTTAATTTATCACCTGGCATAACCATTTCTGTACCTTCTGGCAATGTAACCACACCAGTAACGTCAGTTGTTCTAAAATAAAACTGTGGTCTGTAACCTTGGAAGAATGGTGTATGACGTCCACCTTCTTCTTTTGACAAGATGTATACTTCACCTTCAAATATTTTATGAGGAGTGATAGAGCCTGTTTTTGCTAATACCATACCTCTTTCAATTTCTTTTTTATCAACACCGCGTAATAAAATACCGGCATTATCACCAGCCATTGCACTGTCTAATTCTTTTCTAAACATTTCAACACCGGTTACTACGGTTTTCTTATGTAAACCTAAACCAATCAATTCAACTTCTTCACCAATTTTAACTTGGCCTCTTTCTACTCTACCTGTAGCTACTGTTCCACGACCTGTAATCGAGAAAACGTCTTCAACCGGCATTAAGAAAGGTTTGTCAGCAGCTCTATCAGGAATTGGAATATAAGTATCGCATGCTTCCATTAATTCAAGAATACATTTTAATCTTTCATCATCATGAGTAACAACATCATCAGATGAAGCTTCTAATGCATGTAAAGCAGAACCTCTAATAATTGGAATATCATCACCAGGAAATTCATAAGAACTTAATAATTCTCTTAATTCCATTTCAACTAATTCAATTAATTCAGGATCATCAACTGCATCAACTTTGTTTAAGAAAACTACTATTCTTGGCACACCTACTTGACGTGCTAACAAGATGTGTTCACGAGTCTGTGGCATAGGACCATCAGTTGCAGCAACTACTAATATAGCACCATCCATCTGAGCAGCACCAGTAATCATGTTTTTTACATAATCGGCGTGACCAGGACAGTCAACATGTGCATAGTGACGATTTGCTGTTGAATACTCTACGTGAGCAGTAGCAATCGTAATACCTCTTTCTCTTTCTTCAGGGGCATTATCAATACTATCAAAAGTTCTTTTTTCAGATAAACCCAATTTGCTTAAAGTCATTGTAATAGCAGCAGTAAGAGTTGTCTTACCATGATCTACGTGACCAATTGTACCAATGTTAACGTGTGGCTTACTTCTATCAAATTTAGCTTTTGCCATCGTGAACTCCTAATTTATTATTTTCTAATTTTGTTTATTCGTTAATTAATTATTGCTGTTATTTTTTTGCTGACTTCTCAGCTATACTTTCTACAATAGATTTTGGTACTTCGGTATAGTGAGAGAATTGCATCGAGTAAATTGCTCTTCCTTGTGTCATACTTCTTAAAATTGTAGCATAACCAAACATCTCTGCTAAAGGAACTTTTGCTTTGATAACCTGAGCATCTTTTCTCGATAGGAAACCTTCAATTTTACCTCTTCTCGAATTTAAGTCACCCATTATATCACCTAAATATTCTTCAGGTGAAATAACTTCTACTGACATCAAAGGCTCTAACAATACTGGTGAAGCTTTTCTTGCACCTTCTTTGAAAGCCATTGAACCGGCAACCTTAAATGACAATTCGTCAGAATCTACATCATGATAAGAACCATCAAACAATTTAATCTTAATATCAACCATTGGATAACCAGCAATAACACCATTACGCATTGCTTCAATTATACCATTTGAAACTGGTTGAATATATTCTTTTGGTATAACACCACCAACAATTGCGTTTTCAAATTCATAACCTTTTCCAGGTTCATTTGGCGATACGGTAATCCATACATGACCAAATTTACCTCTACCACCGCTCTGCTTAACGAATTTCCCTTCTTGCTCAACAGTTTTAGTAATTGTCTCTCGGTAAGCTACCTGAGGTGAACCAATATTTGCTTCAACCTTAAATTCACGTTTCATACGGTCTACTAAAATTTCCAAATGAAGTTCACCCATACCTCCAATTAAAGTCTGACCTGTTTCGTCATCAACTTGAACTTTGAATGTTGGATCTTCATCCGATAATTTTGATAGTGCTTCAGATAACTTATCTTGATCTGCTTTTGTTTTAGGTTCAATTGCAATTTTAATAACTGGTTCAGGGAATGCCATTTTCTCTAAAACAACAGCATCATTCTCAGTACATAAAGTATCACCAGTACGTGTATGTTTCAAACCTACTATACCAACTATATCGCCAGCTCTTGCTTCTTCTATATCAGTACGATGGTTTGCATGCATCTGAAGAATTCTTCCAACACGTTCTTTTTTGTCACTCACGCTATTATAAACGTAAGATCCAGCTTGCAATTTTCCCGAATAAACTCTAACAAATGTTAATTTACCAACATATGGGTCTGTCATAATTTTGAAAGCCAAGCCAGCAAATTTTTCATCTTCAGTTAGTTTTCTAACAACTTTGTCATTTTTGTCAACATGATGAGCTTCAATTTCACCAATTTCTAATGGTGAAGGTAAAAAGTCAACTATTGAATCCAACAACTTTTGAACACCTTTATTCTTGAAGGAAGAACCACACAAAATTGGAACTATTTGTAATGACTGAGTTGCTTTTTTAAGAGCAGCTTTAATCTCATTTTCAGTAATTTCAATTCCTTCTAAGTATTTTTCAAGAAGAGTATCATCTACATCCGATACAGCTTCTAACATAAGCGTTCTATATTTGTTTGCTAATTTAACTAAGTCAGTTGGAATTGGTTGATCTGTAAAAATTGTACCGGTTGAATCTTCATTATACATTCTTGCTTTCATTGTAATTAAATCAATTACACCGGTAAATAAATCGCCGCTTCCTATTGGCAAAGATATTGCAATTGGATTTGCACTTAAACGTGTCTGTATCATTTCCATTGCATTATAAAAATCAGCACCTGTTCTATCCATTTTATTAATAAAACCGATACGAGGCACACCATACTTGTTAGCTTGTCTCCAAACTGTTTCAGATTGAGGTTCAACGCCGCCAACTGCACAAAACAATGCAACTGCTCCATCTAAAATTCTTAATGAACGTTCAACTTCAACTGTAAAATCTACGTGACCCGGAGTATCAATAATATTAATCTGATTTTCTCTCCAGAAACAAGTTGTAGCGGCACTTGTGATAGTTATACCACGTTCCTTTTCTTGCTCCATCCAGTCCATAGTAGCAGCACCATCATGAACTTCGCCAATTCGATGCAGTTTACCAGTATAATACAGAATTCTCTCTGTAGTAGTGGTCTTACCAGCATCTATATGTGCCATAATCCCGATGTTTCTTACTTTGTCTATGTCTACTCTTTTTTCTGCCATTACAACTATTCTATCTCTTGTTTCTAATTACCATTTATAGTGAGCAAATGCTTTATTAGCTTCTGCCATTCTGTGAGTATCTTCTTTCTTCTTTACTGAAGATCCTTCATTGTTATAAGCAGAGATAATTTCTGATGCTAATTTCGCTGCCATTGATTTTTCTTTTTTAGCACGTGAATTTGTTCTAATCCATCTGAATGCTAAAGCTACTCTTCTTTCCGGTCTAACTTCCATTGGCACTTGATAAGTTGCACCACCAACTCTTCTACTTCTAACTTCAACCAAAGGTTGAACGTTATTTACAGCACGTTGAAATACTTCCATTGCTGGTTTGCTGGTCCTTTTTTCAATTACATCAAAACTATCATATATCATTTTGCGTGCAGTTGTTTTCTTTCCGCTCCACATCATGTAGTTGATAAATTTTGCAACCAATAAGTCGTTAAACTTTGGATCTGGTTTTATGTACCTTTTTTCAGCTCTTTTCTTTCTCATATTCTCTTATCTATTTTGCTTTTGGTTTTTTAGTACCGTATTTAGATCTTGATTTTTTTCTATCTTCAACTCCGCCTGTATCTAATGTACCACGAATAATGTGATATCTTACACCAGGTAAATCCTTAACTCTTCCGCCTCTAATCAATACGATTGAGTGCTCTTGTAAATTGTGACCTTCTCCAGGTATATACGCAGTAACTTCTATTCCGTTTGTCAATCTAACTCTTGCTACTTTTCTTAACGCTGAGTTAGGCTTCTTTGGTGTTGTTGTGTACACTCTTGTGCATACTCCACGTTTTTGCGGACAAGCTGCCAAAGCTGGTGCTTTGTTTTTTGATGTTACTTTTTCACGTCCTTTTCTTACTAATTGATTAATTGTTGGCACAAATTTCTCCTAAGTAACTTAACTAAAAAACAGACCTGTAATATAGGCTTATTTTTTATTTTTGTCAAGTAATGTTATTATTATTTTTTATTTTTTAATATTTTTATTTAATTATTTTCTACTGTCTCTGCTTTTACTTCTTCTACTTCAGCAGTTTCTTCTACTTCCTCGTTACTAAGTATTATTTTTTTATACTTTTTCAATCCTGTACCGGCAGGTATTAAGTGACCCATAACAACATTTTCTTTCAATCCTATCAAATGGTCTTCTCTTGCTTCAGTTGCAGCATTTGTTAAGATTTTAGTTGTTTCCTGGAACGATGCAGCAGATAAGAAACTTTCAGTTGATAACGCAGCAGATGTAATACCAAGCAATATATTATCAAACGTTGCAGGTTCTGCATCTTGTGCTTTTATTTCTATTCTTCCTCTTCGTGTTAAATCTGCATTTAACTCTCTTAATTTTGCTTTTGTAATAAGTTCTCCGGCTCTTAATTTCGACTGACCAGGATCAACTACTACTACAAGATTTTCTACTTTATTATTTTCTTCAACAACTTTTACTCTATCAACTAAATCTTCTTCTATAAATGGAGTATCTCCTGAAGATATAATTTTTAATTTTTGTAACATCTGACGTACAATAACTTCAATATGCTTGTCATTAATCTTAACACCTTGTACACGATAAACTTCTTGAATTTCGTTTACTAAGTATTCCTGAACAGCATTTGTACCCTTAATACGTAAGATATCATGAGCATCAATTGGACCATCAGTAATCTTTTCACCGGCTGGAATTTCATCGCCTTCGTTTACAAGAATGTGTTTACCATAAGGAACATTGTATGTTTTTGTAATAGAACCATCTAAAGATTCAATTATTATTTCACGTGAACCTTTTTTACGAGCACCAAACTTAACAACACCTTCAATATCCGACACAATTGATGGTTCGTGTGGGCTGCGAGCTTCAAACAATTCAGTAACTCTTGGCAAACCACCGGTAATATCTCTTGATTTAGATCCTGCACGAGAAATCTTAGCTAAAATAGTACCCGGTTTAACAATATCACCTTCATCAACAGATAAGTAAGCTCTGTTAGGGATAGTGTAAACTTTAGTTTCGCCTGTAACATCGGTAATTTGAACACCAGGTGTTAAAGTTTTATCCTTAGATTCTATAACAACTTTCTGTACGTGACCAGTTTGTTCATCAGTAACCTGTTGAATTGTAACATTGTCAATCATATCTACATAAGTTACAGTACCGCCAATATCCGTTAAGATAAGAGCATTGTAAGGGTCATGACGATATAATTCATCATTTTTTGCTACTGTTTGTTGATCTGCTACTAAAAGTTCAGCACCATACGGGATATTATACTTCTTAATCTGTCTATTATCTTCATCAAATAAACCGATTGCACCACGTCTTCCAATAACTACGTTTACTGTACCACCAAACGCATCGGTACGAGTAACATATTTAATTCTTTCATAATTAACAATACCGGGAGTACTTACAGTAATAGCACTTTGACTTGCTACACGTGAAGAAGTACCACCTAAGTGGAAAGTACGCAGTGTTAACTGTGTTCCAGGTTCACCAATTGATTGAGCAGCAATAATACCAACGGCTTCTCCAACTTCTACTAAGTGACCACGTGTTAAATCTCTTCCGTAACACTTAGCACAAACTCCTGTCTTTGATTCGCAGGTTAATACAGTACGGATATATACTTCGTCAATATTAGCATCGTCAATCATTTCTGCAGTTTCTTCATCAATCAAATCACCTGCCGCAACAATTAACTCGTCAGTACGAGGATCGTAAATATCTTCCTGTGCTACTCGACCTGTAATTCTTTCTGCTAATGGCTCTCTTTCTTGTTCAACTTCTTTAATTGCAGATACATAAACTCCACGGATTGTTCCGCAATCTATTTCAGAAATAATTACATCCTGAGCAACATCGCACAATCTACGAGTTAAATAACCTGCATCAGCTGTTTTCAAAGCAGTATCTGCCAAACCTTTACGGGCACCGTGAGTTGAAATAAAATACTCTAATACTGACAAACCTTCTTTAAAGTTTGCAATAATTGGGTTTTCAATAATTTCACCTGATTGACCTGTTAAACTTTTTTGCGGTTTTTGCATCAAACCACGCATTCCTGCTAACTGACGTACCTGTTCTTGAGAACCTCTCGCACCGGAGTCAACCATCATAAATAATGGGTTAAAACCTAACTGGTCAACTTTTAAGCGAGCTAATAATTTGGATGATACTTTGTATGTTGTATCAGTCCAGATATCTATAATTTTATTATAACGTTCTGTATCGGTAATTAAACCATTTTCGTGTTCTGCCAGAACGCCATTTACTTTTGTATTTGAATCTTTAACAATTGCTTCTTTTTCTTCAGGAATAATCATATCACTATAACTAATAGATACTCCGGCAGCAGATGCATATCTAAATCCTAAATCTTTCAAATCATCAAGGAACTTAGCAGTAACTTTATTTCCAAGCTTAATAAACATTTTGTAAATAAAACCACTAAATACTTTTTTAACAAGAATTTCGTTATAATAACCCATTTCTTTTGGAATGATTTGATTAAATATAACTCTTCCAACAGTTGTTGTAATAAACTCACCATTAAATTTCACTTTAATTTTTGCGTGTAATTCAACAACTTCGTTATCATAGGCTACAATCACTTCTTGAGAATCACCAAAAGTCATACCTTCACCTTTGGCTCCGGGTCTAACTTTTGTTAAATAGTAACAACCTAAAATAATATCCTGAGTAGGAATTACAATTGGGTTACCATTTTGAGGTGACAAAATGTTATGACTTGATAACATTAACATAGAAGCTTCTAATTGTGCTTCATATGATAATGGAACGTGAACAGCCATCTGGTCACCGTCAAAGTCAGCATTAAAAGCTGTACAAACCATTGGATGTAACTGAATGGCTTTTCCATCTATTAATACTGGTTGAAAAGCTTGAATACCAAGTCTGTGAAGTGTTGGGGCACGGTTTAACATTACAGGATGACCAACAATCAGTTTTTCCAATATATCCCAAATCACAGGGTCTTTTCTATTCAACTGCTTTTCTTGCACTTTTAACTGTTTTGTAAACTCCGCGTTCTATTAATTTTCTTATAATAAACGGTTTAAATAACTCAACAGCCATATCTTTTGGAAGACCGCATTGATGTAATTTTAATTCGGGACCTACTACAATTACAGAACGTCCAGAATAGTCAACTCTTTTACCAAGTAAGTTTTGACGGAAACGCCCTTGTTTACCTTTAAGCACATCACTTAAAGATTTTAAAGGTCTATTACCATCGCTTCTTACTGCACTTGACCTTCTTGAGTTATCAAAAAGTGCATCAACAGCTTCTTGAAGCATCCTTTTTTCGTTTCTTAAAATTACTTCAGGAGCCTTAATATCTATTAAACGACGTAAACGATTATTACGGATAATTACTCTTCTATAAAGATCATTTAAATCGCTTGTTGCAAATCGTCCACCTTCCAATGGAACTAAAGGTCTTAATTCCGGAGGAATTACCGGTATTACACTTAAAACCATCCATTCAGGCTTATTGATTTTTTTATTTTCTGCTTCTTTAAAAGCTTCAAGAACTCTTAATCTCTTTAATATATCATTTCTTTTTTGCTGTGAGGTTTCATCAAACAACCTTGCTTTCAAATCATAAAATGTAGAGTCTATCTGAGTACTCTTCAAAATTTCTTTGATAGCTTCACCACCAATTTTAGCAATAAATTTTTTAGGGTCAGTATCTTCCAACGAATCATTATCGTTTGGTAAAGAACTTAATATTTCAAAATACTGATCTTCAGAAATTAAATCTTTAACTTTTAAACCTGTTGGACCCGGATTAATTACCACATATGACTCGTAATAAATAATCTTTTCCAACTCTTTGGTTGTCATTCCAATAATATTACCTATTTTAGAAGGTAAAGCCTTGAAAAACCAAATGTGAACTACCGGAACTGCAAGTGCAATGTGCCCCATACGTTCGCGTCTTACACTTTTTAATGTAACTTCAACGCCGCATCTATCACATACAATTCCTTTATATCTAATGCCTTTATATTTACCGCAGGCACATTCCCAATCTTTTACAGGACCAAATATTTTTTCACAAAACAAACCATCTTTTTCAGGTCTAAAAGATCTGTAGTTGATAGTCTCAGGCTTTGTTACTTCACCATGTGACCTTGATAAAATATCATCAGGACTTGCCAAGCTTATCGTTAATTTTTCTATTGCTCTAACTTTAACTTCTTGACTTTTCAATTTCATAAAAAGATTCTCCTTAGTTCACGTTAATAATTACTTTAATTAATTAACTGTGATATCTAAACCTAAACCTTGTAATTCTTTAATTAAAACGTTAAACGCTTCAGGAACATTTGGTTCAGCTAAATTCTCACCTTTAACTATGTTTTCATAGGTCTTAGCTCTTCCAGTTACATCATCACTCTTTACAGTTAAGATTTCCTGCAACACATTGGCAGCACCATAACCTTCAAGAGCCCAAACTTCCATTTCTCCAAATCTTTGACCACCAAATTGAGCTTTACCACCCAATGGCTGTTGTGTGATTAAAGAGTATGGTCCAATAGAACGAGCATGAATCTTATCGTCAACCATATGACCTAATTTAAGCATATAAATGTAACCAGTGGTTACCTTTTGGTGGAATCGTTCACCAGTTCTTCCATTATATAAATATGTTTTACTTCCGCTTGGCAAATTAGCTTCATTCAACCATGCTTCAACATCAGAAACTTCTGCACCATCAAAAATTGGAGTTTCAAACCTAACACCAAGTAATTTACCAACCCAGCCTAAGGCTGTTTCATATAACTGACCAACGTTCATACGAGATGGCACACCAAGTGGGTTTAGAACTATATCAACAGGGGTTCCATCAGCATGATATGGCATATCTTCTTGAGGTACTATTTTAGCAACAACACCTTTATTACCGTGTCGTCCTGCCATTTTGTCACCTACCGATAGTTTACGTTTTTTGGCAACATAAACTTTTGCTAATTGAACTATTCCCGGAGCTAATTCATCACCGGTTTGAACTTTTAGTTTTTCACGTTTCATATCTTCATCATAGTCAGAGCATATTTTGAAATAGTTCTGATACAATGTTTTTATAATCTTTGTTGTATCTTTTGTTTCAAACCAATCCAGGGTATAATCTAACTTAGTTACATCTTCAAATGAAGCAATAACACCTTCTTTTATTACTGTTCCACTCTTAAGAATTAATGTACCATCTAAGTCTCTAATTCCTTTTGTAGTTTTACCTAAACAAATTTTTTCTAATTTTTCTACAAGCTTTGAATACAAGTTTTGCTTTTTAACAGAAAACTCGTGTTCAATTGCATCCATTTGTTTCTTTTCAATTTTCTTTTCTTCAGCATCTTTTTTCTTTCTGCTGAACAATCTTGTCTTAATAACAGTACCTTTTAATCCCGGAGGGGCCTTCATTGATGCGTCTTTAACATCACCGGCTTTATCTCCAAAGATAGCTTTAAGCAATTTTTCTTCCGGTGTTGGGTCGGATTCACCTTTTGGTGTAATCTTACCAATTAATATATCACCTTCTCTTACTTCAGCACCTTCTCTAATAATACCATCTTCATCAAGATTTTTTGTAGTTTCTTCACTTACATTAGGAATGTCACGTGTTAATTCTTCTTCACCACGTTTAGTTTCTCTAACTTGTAATTCAAACTCTTCTATATGTATAGATGTAAATACATCATTAGCTACCAATTTTTCACTAATGATAATAGCATCTTCAAAGTTGTATCCTCGCCATGGCATGAATGCAACGTTTACGTTTTTACCTAAAGCTAATTCTCCGTTATCAATAGATGGACCATCTATTAATATATCACCTTTTTTAACTCTCTGACCAGTTTCAACACGTGGTTTTTGATTAAAACAAGTTTCTTGGTTAGTTCCTAAGTACTTTTGCATTTTATATTCTACAACTCTTGTATCGTCAAAAGTTGTTAAAGCTTCAAAGCTTTCTGGGTCTACATCGTATTTTACAATAACTCGACCTGCATCAGACGATAAAACTACACCTTCACCACTTGCAATACTAACTGATCGTGAATCGCGAGCAATTTTGGATTCCATACCGGTACCAACAAGCGGAGCCTGTGGAACCAATAATGGTACAGCTTGACGCTGCATGTTTGAACCCATCAAAGCTCTATTCGCATCATCATGTTCCAAAAATGGAATCAATGAAGCAGCAGCACTTACAATTTGTGATGGAGCTACGTCCATATAATGTACATCTACTGGAGGAACAACCGGGAACTCACCTTTCAAACGACATTTTACTCTATCTCTTACAAAATGACCGTCTGAAGTGATAGGTGCATTTGCCTGTCCAATAATAAACGCATCTTCTTGATCAGCACTTAAATAGTCAACTTCCTTTGAAACTATTCCATCACGAACCTTTCTATAAGGAGTTTCCAAGAAACCATAACTATTTACTCTTGCAAAAATTGTTAATGATGATATAAGACCGATATTTGGACCTTCAGGAGTTTCAATAGGACATAATCTACCATAATGTGAATGGTGAACGTCACGAACTTCAAAACCGGCACGTTCTCTTGTTAAACCACCAGGTCCTAAAGCTGAAATTCTTCTTTTATGTGTTAACTCAGAAAGTGGATTTGTTTGATCCATAAACTGAGATAACTGGTTAGTTCCAAAAAATCCGTTAATAACACTACTAATAGTTCTTGCATTAACTAAATCTTGTGGCTGCATATTTTCTGAATCACGCATATTCATTCTTTCTCTAATAGTACGTGCCATACGAGCCAAACCAGTATTATACTGTTGTTGTAATTGTTCACCAACAGTTCTTACTCTTCTATTTCCTAAGTGATCAATATCATCAACCGGAACTGTACCGTTCTTCAGATTGATTATATTTTTCATAATTGATATAATATCTTCAATAGTTAATACTTTTATATCAACAGGGATATTTAACCCTAACTTATCGTTCATTCTAAAACGACCAACTTCACCTAAATCGTAACGTTTGTCATTGAAAAATAATTTATCTAATAATCCGGAAGCTGTTTCAACATCAGGAGCTTCACCAGATCTTAATTGGCGATAAATAGCAAAAAGAGCTTCTTCTCTTGTTTTTGCCGTATCTTTTTGCAAAGTATTTAAAATTAAATCAGAATCAGGTGATGTAGAAGCACTTATTAACTTCACACTCTTTATACCTGATATCTTAATGTTTGTGATAGTATCTTCATCCAATCTACCATCTTTAGCAACAAATATTTCACCGGTACTCGAATCAATAATATCTGCGGCAGCAACTCTTCCGATATGTTCATCGGTAATATCTGCAACAGGAACTATATCAACAAGACTAAATAAATCTAATATCTCTTCATCGGTAACATAACCTAAAGCACGTAAAAGGGTAGTAGATGGGAATTTCTTTCTTCTATCAACATATATATATAAAACATGATTAATATCTGTAGCAAATTCAACCCAGGAACCCCTAAAAGGAATGATACGGGCTGAGTGAATTGGTGTTCCATTAGGATGTACAGATTGAGAAAAAGCAACACCGGGAGACCTGTGTAACTGACTAACAATTACGCGCTCCGCGCCGTTAATCATAAAAGTACCCCGTTCAGTCATAAATGGTAAATTTCCAAGATATACCTCTTGTTCTACCGAATTAATATACTCTCCAGTTTCTTCATCTTTAGTAGATAAGCGAAGTTTTGCCTTTAATGGTGCAGCAAAAGTTAACCCGCGTTCTTCACATTCCCAAATTGAAAATCGTGGCCTTTCAATATAATATTCAAGAAAATCTAATCTGTAAAACTCTTTACTATCTAAAATTGGGAAATTGGTTGTAAATACTGATTGCAAACCAACATCTTTTCTTTTAGCAGGGGATACATTTGCCTGAAGAAAATCTTCAAACGACTCAACTTGAATATTTAATAGGTCAGGAATCTCAATCGCTGGTTGGATGGACGCAAAGGAAATTCTACCTGTTATTGGATTTACTTTCCTTTCCTCCAATCTTTACCTCCATAAAAAATGATAAAATTTTTCATCTAAAAATATACATAAAAGTGGCAAGGCGGTCTTCACCACCTTACCACTTTCAAAACTATAATACAAAATAATCGCATTCAATTATTTTATAACTACTGTAGCGCCTGCTTCTTCTAATTCTTTTTTAATTTTTTCAGCTTCATCTTTAGTAACTGCTTCTTTAACTGGTTTTGGAGCACCGTCTACTAAATCTTTTGCTTCTTTTAAGCCTAATGATGTATGTGCACGTACTACTTTAATAACGTTAATTTTCTTTTCGCCAGCTGCTTGTAAGATTACATCAAATTCTGTTTTTTCTTCTTCTTTTGCTGCTTCTTGAGCTGGAGCACCTGCTACAACTACTGGAGCTGCTGCTGTTACACCAAATGTATCTTCTAATGCTTTCTTTAATTCAGAAGCTTCAACTAAAGTTAAACCTTTAATTTTTTCTAATATTTCTGCAATTTTTTCTGACATTTTATTCTCCTATTAATTTTATTTTCTTTACGTATTATGCGGCTTCTTTTTTGCTTATTTGATCGATTACACTTACTAAATCTCTCATTACCGCATTTATTGCACCAACAATTCCTGATGCTGGAGCAGCTATGCTGCCGATGATTCCAGAAATAATTTCTGGTTTTGATGGCATTGCAGCTATTTTGTTCAAGTTTGTTTCATCGTAAAATTGACCATCTATGTAGCAACCCTTAAAAGTTAATTTACCTTTATCATCGCTATATTTTTTTATTATTTTTGCTGCACCAACAAAATTTTCCGGAGCAAAAATAATTCCTGTCATACCTACGAGAATGTCTTGAAGCTGATCGAATTTCCCTAAACTTTCTAATGCCTTACTTATAAAAGTGTTTTTATATACTTTATATTCAACACCTTCTTCTTTAAAGGTTTTACGAAGTTTAGTGATATCTTCAACATTTATTCCGCGATAGTCTACTAAAAAAACTCCTGTACATCCAGATAGTTTTTCTTTAACTTGCGAAATCATTTGTTCTTTTTCTGTTCTATTCATTTCACCTCAATCATTTTCACTCAGTGTTTTAGAAGCATTTATATTAATTTGAGTGCGTAAACTTATTTTGAAAGAGCAACTAATTCGTCACTTGATATTTTTAATCCTACACCCATTGTTGTTGATAAATAACAACTCTTGATGTATTGACCTTTTACTGTTGATGGTTTTAATCTAATTATTTGATTTAAAAATGCCATTGCATTGTCTTTTAATTGGTCATCAGAAAAACTGATTTTTCCTAATCCAACATGAACAATTCCTGCTTTTTCATTTCTAAATTCAATTTTACCTGCTTTAGATTCTTTTACTGCTTTAGCAACATCAGGTGTAACTGTTCCACTTTTTGGATTTGGCATTAAACCACGTGGACCTAATATTTTACCTAATTTACCAACTTCTGCCATTGCGTCTGGAGTTGCAATTACTACATCTATATCTGCCCAGCCGCCTTTAATTTTTTCGATATACTCTGTATATCCGGCATAGTCTGCACCTGCGTCCAAAGCTTCTTGTGCTTTAGAAGGAGTCATTACTAAAACTCTTACAGTTTTACCTACACCATGAGGTAATATAACTGTACTTCTAATCATCTGTTCAGCTTTTTTTGGATCAATACCTAATTTAATAGCACAATCTAACGATTCAACAAATTTTGCATTTGTCGATTCTTTTAGCTTAGCTATTGCTTCTTGCAGTGTATATTCTTTCTTAAGATCTACTTGCTCTCTTACTTTTTTTAATCTTTTAGATACTTTCATTTCTCAACCGAACTTTAATTTTTAATTAACCTTCTACAACTAAACCCATACTACGGGCTGTTCCAGCTACCATACTCATTGCATGTTCTATGTCGTTAGCATTTAAATCTGGCATCTTTAAAGTAGCAATTTCTCTAACTTGTGCAGAGGTTACTTTGCCAACTTTTGTCTTATTTGGTTCTGCAGATCCTTTCGGTAAATTTGCTGCTTTTTTCAACAATACCGCTGCAGGTGGTGTCTTTGTAACAAATGTAAAAGACTTATCTTGATACACTGTTATAATTACCGGTATGATAAGTCCTACTTTATCTGAAGTTCTTGCATTATACTGCTTACAAAACTCCATGATATTAACACCTTTTTGACCTAATGCAGGTCCTACTGGTGGTGAAGGATTTGCTTGACCGCCTGGTATTTGTAACTTGATGTAACCTGTTATCTTCTTAGCCATAGCTTAACCTAATCTTTATGTTTATTAATTATTTTTCCAATTCAGCATGGGCAAAATCAATTTCTACTGGTGTCTTTCTACCAAAAATTGATACCATTACTTTTATTTTCATCTTTTCTTCATTAACTTCTTCTACAAAACCTGAGAAGTTATTGAATGGACCGTTTACTATTTTTACGTAATCTCCAGCACGATATATAGTTTCGGTTCTTTCACTATCATCACTTTTGGCTATTCTGCCTACTATTCTCTTTACTTCATCTGGCTGTAATGGATTTGGCTGGTTTTTGGTACCTAAAAAGCCCATTACTGAAGGTGTGTTTATTATAAAATCTTTAACCTTAATATCTAATTCTGCTTGCAATAATATATAGCCCGGAAAGAAATTTTTTGTCCTTGTTTTCTTCTTCCCATCTTTTACCTCAAACACTTTTTCGGTAGGAACTAAAACTTCTACTATTCTTTCGCGTAAATATTCGTTATCACGTAATTCAAGGTCTATCACATTCTTTACCTTGTTCTCGTGTCCCGAAAAGGTCCTTACTACATACCATTTAGCGTTAGCATTTTCCAATTTTAAAAGATCCCCTTAAATACTTGGGTTATCGCAATATCTATTCCGTAGGTAAATAATGCGAGAATTAAACATAGAACTATAACGATAGCTGTAGACTCTTTTAACTCGTCCATTGTTGGCCAAGTTACTTTTTTCATCTCTTTTACTACGTCATCAAAAAAATTTACTATTTTCTCTTTCATGATATAAGGTCTTGTTTTTTAGTAGCACGTCAGGAGGGACTCGAACCCCCAACCTGCGGTTTTGGAGACCGCTGCTCTACCAATTGAGCCACTGACGTATTTATTATTTAGTTTCTTTAAATATCACGTGCTTTTTTACTACAGGATCATATTTCTTAAATTCAACTCTTGCTGGATGATTTCTTTTATTTTTTTTAGTTGTATATCTGTAGCCTGTACCAGCAGTGCTTTCTAAGATTATATTCTGTCTAATGTTTTTACTCTTAGCCATATTTACTCCAAAACAGCAAACTTATATTATTTAAAAATGACAAAAAAAAAGGCATTGAGCCATTCTTCGAGCTGACGACCGGGATTGAACCGGTGACCTCATCCTTACCAAGGATGTGCTCTACCAACTGAGCTACGTCAGCCTGTGAATTCAGTATGAGCGGGAGACGGGACTCGAACCCGCGACCAACAGCTTGGAAGGCTGTGACTCTAGCCAACTGAGTTACTCCCGCATTTCTGCGTCATATTGTTTGGTGGGCGGCGAGGGATTCGAACCCCCAAAGGCGTTCGCCAACGGATTTACAGTCCGCCCCGGCTCTCCAACTCCGGCGTCCGCCCAAACATTTTCAACATTTCAATTTAAACGAGCTACAAATATAAACTGTTTACCAAATAAATGCAACATATTTTTAAATTTATTTTCATTTATTTTTGCTTTTTTTGAATTATTTCGCTTTTTTTCGTTCAATTCTTTCTTTTAATTCAGTTTATGATTTCATACATAGCATAATTTACTAAAAACACCCATACCGGTATTAAAATCCAGTATCTGCCTTTCATAAAATTGTAATTGGCTAACAACTCTTGCCAACTCTTTTTTAAAATCAACTTTCCAAATAAAAATTCAAAAGCTAAGGTTAACAGCAACCAAACAAAACCTATTAGTTTTGCTTCATCCAATCCTGACAAAGGAAACAATTTTTGAAAAACATATGTGTAAGCAAACATTACTGCAATAAAAACAAAAGTTGAAATTTGTTGAGATTTGAACTCTCCAAACCTATTTTTATAAAGTTTTTCTCTTATTGTTCCGTTTAATATTGCTAAAAACATCAAACAGAACCAACTTACAAAATATGTTATCATAATTATTATTTTTTAGAAAAGTAATTTAATAATTTTCTTTCCAAATTTTAAACATTATTTTCAAATATTTTATATTTTTAATATTTTTTAATTTAATTTTTGTTGCAACCAATGAATCCAATTGTTAATTTTTCAACTTATTCAGAAATACTTACAGAAAGACTCGTTTTGCGTTGTTTATTACCTTCTGATAGTAGTGCAATCTTTGCAATCCGCTCTAATCCTAAAGTTGCAAAATATTTAGACAGATCTCTTTATCAAACAATTGAAGAATCTGAAAATTTCATAAATAAAATTTCCAATGGAATAAAAAATAATGAATGGCTTTATTGGGGACTCTGTTTACCTGAGGATAACGAAGTAATTGGCACAATATGTTTATGGCAATTTGATGCAAATTATTCTTCTGCCGATATAGGTTATGAATTGCTCCCCAACTTTCAAGGTAAAGGTATTATTCAAGAGGCTATTACTGCTGTAATAAATTTTGCTTTTACTGAGCTTAAACTTAAAAGTATATCTGCCGAAGTTTCTTCAGACAATTTAAAGTCCGTTAAAATTCTTAAAAAGTTTGGATTTAGCTATATATACGATGAAGCTGATAACACTCAAATTTATGAATTATTGAACAACAATTTTAGCGTCTAAATTATTGTATAATAATGTTTACATTTAAGCAACTTATGATTATATTGAAACAAACAAAAGCAAACCACCTTTGCACTTCTTTTGATTGAGATTTTAGTCCAAGTTTTTGAAATATTAACATATTTTATCAAAAACTCAAACTTGTAAAAAGATAATTTTATGAGGAGGTCATATGAAAGCAATATTAGTGGTCTTTTTTTTATTATTATTAAATGTTTCTCTTTTTCCACAAAAGATGTTTTATTCTACGGGCGATGACTACAGCATAAAAAGTGCTAACTTTGATGGGAGTAATGGGAGTACTCTATATATTTCTGCTACTGGGACACCCAAAGGAGTCACTGTTGACGTTTTAAATAAAAAAGTCTATTTTTCTGATAATCATTTTTCGGTTGCCAAAATAATGCGAAGTAACTACGACGGTAGCAATAGAGAAGACATCATATCTTCAGTTTCTGCTATTAGTATAACGGTTGATCCAAATGGCGGGAAAATATTTTATACAACAAATGATGATTATTCTCTAAAAAGTGCTAATTTAGATGGAAGCGGGATAGCAACATTGTATACTTCAGCAACAGGAACCCCCGAGGGTGTTACTGTAGATATCATCAATAGCAAAATCTATTTTACTGACAACCATGCAACGGTATCAAAAATAATGAAGTGTAATTACGATGGAAGTGAATTAGTATCTCTCGTCAACTCAGTAAAAGCACTCAACATTGCTGTTGACCCACTAATTGGGAAAATGTTTTTTACAACAAATGATGATTATTCGTTAAAAAGTGCCAATTTGGATGGAAGTGGGATTAACGTACTTTATATTTCTGCGACAGGAACCCCCAATGGTATCAGCGTTGATATAACAAATAACAAAGTATATTTTACCGATAATCACGGAACTGTTTTAAAAATAATGAGATGCAACTATGATGGAACAAACAGATCAGATATTATAACCTCCACAAAAGCGATATCTATCGTTAATGAAAATTTTGAGGGGGCTCTTCCTGTTGAATTAACTTCATTCAACTATACTTTTAAGAATAATTCTATCAACCTCAACTGGGAAACAGCAGCCGAAGTTAACAATTACGGATTTGAAATTGAAAGAAATATTAATAATTTCGAATGGGGAAAGATTGGATTTATTGAAGGACACGGGAACAGTAACTCGCCCAAGTTTTACAACTATTCCGATTCTGATTTAGAAAACGGGGTATATCAATATAGATTAAAACAAATTGATAATGATGGCACCTTTAAGTTTAGTAATATTATTGAAGTAAATGTTAACATTCCAACTGAATTTCTCTTAACTCAAAATTACCCAAATCCATTCAATCCATCCACCACCATCACATTTTCAATCCCAAGTAAGGATTTCGTAAAAGTTTCTGTTTTTAACTCTTTAGGTGAAGAAGTTAAAACATTAATGAATGAAGAAAAAGAAGCTGGAAATTACAACTTGGAAATTAATATGAACGGATTTTCAAGCGGTGTTTATTACTATAAGCTGTCTACAACAAATAACAGCCAAGTAAGAAAAATGGTACTCATGAAATAGTTTTTAAAAAGAGGTAGGTTTTTAATCTACCTCTTTTACTTTAAACGTTCATTTAAATACCATAAATTTTGTCTAAAATATCATCTAAATCAGCCGGACTTACATAACCGGCTTTTCTGAACACTTCTTTCCCTTCAAAATAAATAAGTACTGCAGGAACTGTAAAAATCATCAATTCCCCTTTTAACTCAGGGTTTTCATCAATCTTTACAACAGTTAATTTTAACTTAGGATAGTTTTCTTCCAAAAACTGTTCAATCTTCGGCTCAACAACCCCACATACCGAACATGTATTATTACTAATATATAAAATTGTAATTGTATCTTTTATGTAATCTGCTAATTTCATAATTTATTCTTTTATTAAACTATTTCATTGAACAATCTATCTCGTAGAAAGTTCAAGCTTGGCGAAACTTATATATTAATGCGGTAAATCAGAAGGAGAATGAACTGTAAAAGCTTTAAGTGAATTAAAAGCTAAATCACTTGTTGCAATGTTTTTAATATTTAACCTCAAAGCAGTTGAAACCAAAAGTGAATCGTTTGTCATAAGCCCATATAGTGTTTGAAGCTCTAATGCAGTACTATAATCTTGTTTAATAATCGGTTCAATTATTAAACCAATGTTCATTAAAAAATTTATTTTATCTTTATATTCTGATAAAGATTTAATTAAATTAGAATTTTCTGAAAGTTTTTTTGCAGGATTTGCTCCTTGTAACATACCAAAAGATTTGGCCTCCAACAACATCAATCTGTGCATTACTTCTGCTAAGATATGAGATGGACATACTCCTATATACTTACCAACTGAACATCCATATATAAAATCTTCACACTGCTTTGAATATTTAGTAATAGCATAAATAATAATATTTGCATCAATAATTATTGAGGCTCCACTAGACAAGTTATTAATCTCTTTCAATAATAAAAGTCCTCGTCAAGAATTTCTGTAACTTCCTTAAAGGAGAGTTTCGTTTTTTCTGAACAAAGTCCTCTAAAAGCCTCTAATCGTAACTGCAACTGTTGTGGATCCATGTTGTTGTAATTTCTAACAGCAGATTCAATTACTTCGCTAATCGTTTTCCCTTCTCTTGAAGCTCTTTCTCTTATAAGCTTTACAACATCTAAACTTAATACAGTTCCTATTTTTTGCTTCTTATGTCTATTTGCAACTGTCGGCATATTTTTCTCTTTTTGACAAATTTACAAAAAATCCTTTCTATTGTCAAGATACTTTCTTGACATTTAGCATTTTTACCTCTTCCAAAGTTCTCTATCTAAATCGCGGTATTGGATAGCTTCGCTTAAATGAGCGGGCTGAATATTTTCCGAGCCTTCCAAGTCGGCAATAGTACGGCTTACTTTCAGAATCCTGTCATAAGCACGTGCAGAAAAACCAAGTCGGTTCATATAGTTTTTGAGTAGTTCGGCAGATTGTTCATCTAACGCACAAAACTTTCTTACTTCTTTTGTACCCATATCTGCATTATTAAAAATGTGTTTATATTTTGCAAATCGAGAAATTTGAATTTGCCTTGCTGTAACAACACGTTTTCTAATTTCAGCAGAAGATTCAGTCTTAGCAGTTGAGGATAGTTCTTTATATTTAACTGCGGGCACTTCAATATGAATATCAATTCTATCTAATAAAGGTCCTGATACTTTCCCCATATATTTTTGAATAACAGGAATTGTACATTTGCATTCTCTCCCCGGATCTGTACTATACCCACACGGACAAGGATTCATTGCAGCTACCAACATAAAGTTTGCAGGAAAATCCAACGATAATTTTGAACGGCTTATTGTAACTTTATAATCTTCCATCGGTTGACGCAAAACCTCAAGCACGTTCTTTTTGAATTCAGGAAGTTCATCTAAAAATAATACCCCATGATGAGCATAACTTACCTCACCCGGGCGTGGAACTGTGCCCCCGCCGATTAAAGCAGCATCCGATACGGTATGATGTGGACTTCTAAACGGACGTTCAGTTACTAAAGCTCTATCGCTTGGCAATATACCGGCAACCGAATGTATTTTTGTCGTTTCTAACGCTTCTTCAAAAGTTAAAGGAGGAAGTATTGAAGGGAATCTTTTTGCAAGCATTGTTTTACCACTTCCCGGAGGTCCAATCATAATAATATTATGTCCACCTGCCGCTGCAATCTCCAAAGCTCGTTTAACGTTTTCTTGTCCCTTAACATCACTAAAATCCAATTGATAATTATTTACTTCACCAAAAACTTCTTCTTTTGATGTAACAATTGGTTTAGTTTCCGATTTGCCATTTAAAAATTGAACTACTTCACCTAAATTATTCATTCCATAAACATCAATGCCATCAACAATACTTGCTTCTTTGGTTGAACTAAAAGGAAGAATAATTCTTTTATATCCTAACTTTTTAGCTTCAACTGCAATTGGTAAAGCCCCATGTATGCCCCTTAATGCCCCATCTAAAGCCAGCTCACCTAAAAGTATGCTTTCATTAAGTAAATTGTCCGGCACCACTCCATTTGTAGCTAAAAGCCCAATTGCAATAGGCAAATCAAATGAACTCCCTTCTTTTTTAATATCGGCAGGAGCTAAGTTTACTGTAATTTTAGTAATTGGAAATTCAAAGCCACTATTTACTATTGCCGCAGAAACCCTTTCTCTACTTTCTTTAACCGCATTATCAGGTAAACCAACAATTGTAAAAGAAGGAAGCTTTTTATCAAAATGGGTTTCCACTTCAACAACAAACGCTTCAATTCCGTATGTTGCAGCGGAAAACACTTTAGAAAACATATAAACCCTTTATTTTGTCAAAATCATTTTTTGAACTTTATTTACACTTTTGTTTGAAACTTGACAAAAATATATGCCTGAGGGAAGTCCGGTTCCATCAAAATCAAACTTATGTTCACCGGCACTTAAATTTCCTTGATGTAAGACGGTTATTTCTTTGCCTACTATGTTGTAAATGGCTATACTTATATATGTCGTTTCAAATACTTCAACAGTAATGCTTGTGGTGGGATTAAATGGGTTGGGATAGTTTTGTTTTACCTCAAACAATTCCTTTTCTGCAATTCCCACTTTTACTAAATTTGAATACACAATTGATCCATCATTATTTATTTGCTTAAGTCGATAGAACAAAATGTTTTTATCATTCTCTTTGGAATCAGTATAAAAATATACATCGCTTAAATCGCTTGAGGCATCCGTTGTATATATGGAATAAAAATAAGTACCATTATCAGATTTTTCAACAATAAACTTTTCAGCATTTTTGTTAGCACTTTTCCATTCAATATTGGCATACGATTTATAAACGCTAACATCAAATTCCGGCAGTTTTGTAAATAACGGGGCATCAGAATCTACAAAATCAAAACTTTTTGCCTTTGTAACAATTTTACCATCACTAATAAGCTTTTGAAAATTGCTGTAATCATCAAACAATGTATTAAACAAACAATTTGAACTATCAGCTCTTTCTTCAGGGTAATTTTTTCGTTGAAATGATTCAGCAATATTATTATTGTAGTCCCATATTTTTAATGCATCTATAAAAAGATTCCCTTTTTCACTCTCATTTTCAAATCTGATATCAAAAGATTTTGCTTCCAGATGAGTATTAACAGTAAATCTATAAATTTGCTTATCATTAATATATAGCCGTATAGAATTTCTCGCCGGATTAACTAAAACGGAAACATGATACCATTGATTTCTGCTAATATGATAATCATCATAATAAAATTGTATATTATCCGATTTCATTTCCAACAAATGCAAATCACTAACAGACAAACTTAAAATATTAGAATTACTATTTTTATCAATTATTCTAAGCCATCTCCCTGATTGAATATTGCATTTTGTCCAAAATTCAATCATTAAATTACTTTTTATTTCTGAATTATTAGTGGCAAAATTAACTAAACCATTACTTTTTATTTTTAAAGCTTTTCCGGATTTTGTGCTTTCATCATAAAAAGAGAAGAGTAATTTATTTGGAATTCTAATAGAAGGATTATCAATAAAAGAGGAATTAAAAATGTATTTCTTTTTATCTTTTGCTCCTCCTAAAACATACATCATTTGAGCAGCAGGTAAGTCTTCAACTTGCGAGTTAATTAAAAGTTGGTAAGCAATTCCTTCTTCTTTGGGAAACAAGGATTTTTTTATAATTATTTTTGCAACATATCCATAACTATTTTTGCCAAATTCAATCGGCAAATCACTATACTCTTCACCATAAGTTATAGAAGCATTGTTTATTTTAATATCATCATCGCTTACTAAATACAAATACAAATAGTCGTAAAATGTCTTTTCAAAATTTCCTATAAACGAGACTTCAAATTGAGTATTTTTTGCAATATATGATGGATACAAAATGCTTGTAAGCTTTTGAGCAAAAAAATCTGCGTGAAATACGAAACAACATATTAATAATATTAATTGTTTTTTCATTTCTAATTATTATTTAAATTTTCGCAAAAATTCCAATCTATCTTTTAAATCATTAACAGGCACTAAGAGTTTTTCTTTCCCAAAAATTGCATCTTCTCTATTTGTAAAAACAAGTTCATAATCCTTGCTCATTACAATAGCTTCTTCGGGACAAACTTCTTCACAGAAACCACAAAATATACAACGTAACATATTAATTTCAAACTTTTGTGGATATCTTTCTTTCTCTAATTCTGTTTCGGCTGCTTGAACTTCAATAGCTAAAGCAGGACATACACGAGAACACAAACCGCATGCAACACATCTTTCAGTTCCGTTTTCTTCTTTTACTAATACGGGTCTTCCTCTGTATGATGCAGGTGGTTCAAATCTTTCCTCCGGATACGATAATGTAACAGCCGGACGAAGCATATTTTTAAATGTTAAGGCTAAACCCCTCATTATTTCCGGGATATAGGTCTTTTGTAAAAATGTTAAGCTTTCTAATCTATTTTTTGCTGCCATAAATTATCCTTAAAAATTAAATACCATAATTAATACTGCAACCCATATTATATTTAATAATGCTAAAGGGAACATTACTTTCCATCCTAAATTCATAAGCTGGTCATATCTAAATCTTGGAAGGCTCCAACGAATCCATATCATAAAAAACATAATTGCCAATACTTTTGTTACAAATGCCCCAACTTGTAAAATTGGTGTCCATACAGGACCTAAACCTAAATATTCCACATAAGGAATTTGCCATCCACCTAAATACAAAGTTGTAATAAAACCACTTGCAATAATCATGTTGGCATATTCAGCTAAAAAGAAGCTGCCAAATTTCATACTGCTATACTCAGTATGGTAACCGCCAACTAATTCCGGTTCTGCTTCCGGCAAGTCAAATGGAAGTCTATTTGTTTCAGCAAATGCTGCTACAAGAAAAGTAATAAAGCCTATTGGCTGCATAACAATATTCCACATCCATCCTGATTGAGCTGCAACTATTTTTGTTGGCTCCAGCGAGCCAGCCAGCATTAAAACGCCAGCTACTGAGAAACCCATCGATACTTCATACGATATCATTTGTGCTGATGAACGAATTCCACCAAGAAGGGAATATTTACTTCCTGATGACCATCCTGCAAATGTAATACCATATACTCCAAGAGAAGTAAAAGCTAAAATATACAATACACCGATGTTTACATCTGCCACAACTAAATTAACTTTATATCCAAACATTTCAACTTCCGGTCCAAAAGGGATTACCGCATAAGTTGAAAACGCTACAACTACTGCAATAAACGGAGCTAAAGTATGTATAAATTTGTTTGCTTTTTGGGGAATAATATCTTCTTTAAACACAAGCTTTGCAACATCGGCAAAAGGTTGTAACAATCCAAACCATCCTACTCTATTTGGACCTACTCTATTTTGAACCCATGCACTTATTTTTCTTTCAAAATATACAGCGTATGCAACCCCTGTTAAAATTATACTTGCAACTACTACAATTTTTATCAAAGCAATTATGATAGTTTCTAAAATCATACTGCCAAACCTCTATACTGATTTAATTAGTAATTTTTCAAAATTCTTAACTTTTGTTCCTTTACTGCCGATTACATCATAATCAAGTCCTTCAAAGCCTTTTACGCTTTTCGCAATATCATTAAAAACTTCTTCCGACATTGTATATTTCATCTTATTACTTGTATAATTTGAAAACATAGCAAATATTTTCCATACCGGTTTGCAATCATATTGCTTACCTTGTTTCCATCTATCAAACTTGGTCCCAAATTTATCCCATCGCGATACTGCAAAATTATCAATTGCTCTATCCTCGTCTACTATTGTAACAGCGGGATTAATTCTTTGTACTATTCCTTCAAAATTTACAAAAGTTCCATTTTTTTCTGCATAAGTTGAAGCAGCAATAACTATATCTGCTATTTCAGTAAATGGAGAACTATTTGATGCAATAACAATTAATGCTTTTAATTTACTAAAACTTGTTTTTGCTAATTCAATATCTATATATTCATCTAATAAAACAACCGCTTTAATTTTTCCGCTTGATATTCCTGCTAAAATGTAATCGTAATTAGTTGTTTTTGATTCGCCTACACCAAGTAAGTTAACACCTGTTTGATTTGGGGTTTTATCTTCGTTTAATAAAATATCGTCACAATCTCCAGGTACAACATGTGTTGGAACAACAACATTATTAACACCCAAGCTTTTAGCAAACTTTAACATTGTATAAGTATCTTCTAAGGTTGCAAAAGCACTTCCAATAAATGCTATTTCATCAGCTTTAAATGATTTTAATAAATTATATGAATGTTGAATAGCCTCTTCCCAGTTTATTTTTTCAATGGAATTGGTCTTCTTTTCATAACATCCATCTATTCTTGTTGAACTGTTAACAAACTTAAATGTATTTAATCTGCCTTTATCACACATCCAATAACTATTAACATCCTCGTTAAAACGTGGAGTTAAACGCAAAATTTCATTATTTCTAACCCAAATTTCGGTATTACAACCACGTGAGCAACCTGTACAAATAGAATCTGTTGAACTCATTTCCCAAACACGTGATTTGAATCTAAAATCTTTATTAGTTAAAGCACCAACCGGACAAATATCAGTTGTATTTAATGTGTAATTATTATCAAATGTTTCACCAGGAAAAGTAGTGATTGTTACTCTATCACCTCTTTTAACAAAAGTAAGCTGATTTTGCTTTGCAATTTCATCAGAAAATCGAATACATCTTGAACAGGAAATACACCTTTCAGCATCAAACATAATATGTGGACCAAGTTCAACACGTTTTTTATTGTGTTGTTTTTCTTCTACAAAACGACTTTCACCAATGCTATGTTGATATGAATAATCTTGAAGTTTACACTCACCAGCTTCATCACAAATTGGACAATCTAATGGGTGGTTTATTAAAATGAACTCCATTACAGATTTACGAGCATCAATAGATTTTTGTGAATCTGTATGAACTACCATTCCATCTGCTGCGTAAGTTGAACATGCTATTACAAGTTTTGGCATTTTTTCTACTTCAACTAAACACATACGGCAGTTACCCGACACACTTAAACTTGGGTGCCAACAAAAGTGGGGTATATCTATTCCATTTTCTGTTGCAACTTCTATAATTGTTTGATTAGGTTTAAATTCAAGTTCCCTATCGTTTATTATAAGTTTTCCCATTAAATTTATTTTTCCTCAACTTTATTTTTCAAATTTACACTTTTTTTAGTAAATCTTTAGAACTAATTAAAACCTTCATCATGTTTTTTTCATCAAGTTCTACTTGTGCTGTTTCTAATATTTCTTCTTTTGTAACACATTCTATACTATTAATAGTTTCCTCCATGGATCGAATTCTTCCATAATAAATAATTGAATTTGCCATTCGCGAAATTCTATTATTCATACTTTCCAATCCCATTATTATACTTCCTTTAATATACTCTTTTGCACGCTTTAATTCAGCATCAGAAACTTTTTTTTCTCTCATTTTTTTAAATTCTTCATGAATAAGAGATGTAGCTTTGCCAATTGACTTTTCATTTGTTGATAAATAGACACCAAAAGTAGAAATATCTGAAAATGAATTTAAAAATGAATTTATTTGGTAAGCTATTCCATTTCTTTCACGCAAACGCTGAAACAACCTTGAACTGCTTGCTTCACCAAGTATATGCGATAATACATTTACCTTCATTCTTTCAGCAGATGAATACCCATAAGTTGATTTGCCCATTAATAAATGAACTTGCTGAATGTCTTTTATAATTTGCAAATCACTTGACTGTTTAATTACTACCTTTTTCCTTTTTTTGGGTTTGGCTGAAATTAAATTGCCTAAATACTTTTCGGTATAAGCAACAACTTTTTCGTGTTCAATTGCTCCTGCTGATATTATATACATACTTGCCGGATTATACATCTCTTTACTATGTTTAACCAAGTCATCATGTTTAAAGCTTAAAATATTCTTTTCAGTTCCCAAAATTGTATATTTTAATGAATTACCTTTATATACTTCTTCTTCAAACTTTTCAAATATCAATTCTTCCGGTTGGTCTTCTACATCATATAATTCATCAACAATTACTTTTGCTTCTTTTTTTATTTCGCCTTCTTTAAATAACGAATTTTGAATCATATCTGTTAATACTTCAAATGTTTTTTCATAGTGATTTACCAAACCACGCCCATAAAAACAGGTGTGTTCTTTTGAAGTAAACGCATTTAAATATCCACCTAATGATTCTATCTCTTCCGATATTCGTTTTGACGACCTTTTAGATGTCCCCTTAAAAAGCATATGTTCTAAAAAGTGGCAGATTCCGTTATTTTCCGTTGTCTCGTCTCTACTTCCAGAATCGAACCAAAATCCCAATGCAAACGATTTTACATATGGTACATTTTCCGATATTATCTTAATTCCGCTTTGCAGCTCAGTTATTTTATAATTAAACACTTAATATCTCTTATTAACTAATTTAAACTTTAAATATAGATAAACAAAAATTTGTAAGCAAGAAGAGGAAATTAATTTAAAACAAGATGTTGAGACAAAACTGTTAAAATAAATATTTTATTTTTTGAGATGGATGATATTTTTTATATTTTAAGATATGGGGAAGTTTATTTAAAACGAAACATCCCACATTTGTGGGATGTCAAATCAATGATGCTATCTTTGACGATGTTATATAATGCAAATATACGGAATTACTTTGAATCAGGTAAAAAAAAGAGCAGGCAAAATTTTATTTCTCTATTTTAGTTATTTTTTATAAAATTCGTCGCAAAATCATAAAAAATCATAGATTCTCATAATGTAATCCGACAATAGGCTTGTTTATTTGGTTTTGAGTTAACCGGTTTTAGGACGTTACACAAAACTGGTTTTTTCTTATGGATAAATAAATTATATCAACAAATATTATCTTGACGAATGATCGCAGAGCAATCAAACGTCGGTAACAACTCAAAGTTCTACTCACCCCTTCGACTTTAGGGAAGTCGCACCTATTCATGTAAGAATTTCGGTTCATAAATCTCTACAATTTTTAATATTCTGTAAATGGCAACCTAAGATTTGGTAACATTGAATTTGCTAACTAATAGACAAAACTAAATTATCAATTTAAATGCATAACAAAAACAAGTAGGTTTTATCCTTACGGGACCTATTGAATGGTTGTAATTATACAAATGTGTTAGACAAATGCTATTGCTTATCACTTGTTTTATATTTAATTTTAATAAGATAAATTTATACATTTTGGAGATTTAACATGAGTGATTTTGTTATTAAACCGGCAGTTAGAACTGAAAACGTTCGTTATGCCGTAAGAGATATTGTTGTGTTAGCTAATGAAGTTGCTAAAACAGGTAAAGAAATGTTGTACTTAAATATTGGTGATCCAAACTTATATGATTTCAGAACACCGGCACACATTATTGAAAGTACTCATCAAGCTATGATGAAAAACTTAAATGGTTACTCCCCTTCTTCTGGAATTAAAGATGCGGTTGATGCAATTGCACGCGAAGCAGAAAGAAAAGGAATTTCCAATATTCAAGACGTATTTGTTACAACAGGTGCAAGTGAAGCTATTGATATTTGTTTAACTTCTTTAGTTAATGAAGGTGAAAACGTTCTTACTCCTACTCCCGGATATCCATTATATACTGCTATTTCAAGCAAACTTCAAATGATGGAAAATCCATACTATTTAGACGAAGCTAACGGCTGGCAACCTGATATTGAAGATATTAAAAGCAAAATTAATGATAAAACTAAAGCTATTATTATTATTAATCCTAACAACCCTACTGGGTCAAATTGCAAAAAAGAAACAATTTTACAGATTATTGAATTAGCTAAGAAGCATAATTTAGTAATTTTTGCCGATGAAATTTATGACAAATTATTATTTGACGATTCAAAATTAGTTTCTATTGCTTCTTTAGATAGTGAAGTTCCTGTTATTACTTTTGGTGGAATGTCTAAGAATTACATAGTACCCGGATTTAGAATTGGCTGGGGTGTTATTAGTGGTAACAGAGCTGTTTTAAGTGATTATATTGAAGCTATCAATAAATTATTACGTTCACGTCTTTCAGCTAACCACCCAGAACAATATGCCATTAAAGCTGCTTTAGAAGGTGATCAATCACACTTAGTTGAAGCTAATGCTAAATTAACTCGTCGCAGAAATATTACATTTGAAATGTTAAACTCTTTTGAAGGAGTTAGCTGCGTAAAACCTGAAGGTGCTTTTTATGCTTTCCCTCAATTACACATCTCTCATCCTGATAGCCATTTTGTATCTGAGTTGATTAAAGAAACTGGTGTAGTAGTTGTTCCGGGTTCCGGATTTGGCCAAAAACCAGGGACACAGCACTTTAGAGTTGTATTTTTACCTGACGAAAATACACTCGAAAAATCATATAAAAATATTGCTGATTTCTTCAAACGTTATACTGATAAATACGGTAAATAATAAATTCTTTGTACTAAAAAAGCCTGCTTTAGCAGGCTTTTTTAGTATTCTGTAAACTCTAATTTCTATCTTCTAATTTCTATTTCCTACTTTCCACCGTCTTCCTACTCCCTATTTCCTCAATATCCTACAACATCAAAATCGTATAACGAAATAAAACTGTTATCTTCTTCAAAAGCATCAGGCTGCCAAGTTCTAACATGAATAATCGGTTCATCAATATTTCTAAAATCCATCATTAGGAACAAATAACCTTTATCCGAATATGTCGATGTTTTCCAATTCTGCCAGCAAGATACTCCATAAATGTATGGATATTTTTCATGCTGAATAATTTTCAAATCATCAAAACGAATATCTAAATACTTGTTAAACTTAAATATTTTATTTACAAGTTTATCAACATATTCTTCTTTAGTCTGTTGGACAAGTTTAATTTTGCTTTTACTCAAAAATGATTTTTGCATCATTTCGTTGGTTTCTTTTTTTTCACTTATAACAGACCCTGTAATAATTAATGCGTCATCGGAATATACTTTTTTTAAGAATCCAATATCCTTGGAATTATAAGCCATTCTAAACTGCTCAATAAAATTTAGAATCTTTCCTCGCATCAAAGAATCTATTTTATCAATACCACTTCCAACAATTGAAGTATAATCATAATTTGGTAAAACAATTCTAACTGAAACTATTTTTGAAAGTTTATCAAAACTAAAAACCAAGTTTTGTGTTTGGCTTGCCTCCACATCATCAGTATTAACTTTTAATGAAATGCTTCTAACATCAAAGTAATTCCCCTTATCCCTTTCAATTAATTGAGGCTGGTAGATTTTTCTGGCAGTATATGGTTTGTTGCTTTTAACAAAATTATCAAACACTAAAAATGATTCCTCATTAAATAGTGGTTTTAAGGCTTCAATATTCCCTTTCCCTTTTTCTACACGATTAATTTCTAAAAGGGTCACTTCCAAAACATTTTGAATTTTTTTCTTAAGTGCGGGTATATTATCCCCGCCAACCATATTTACTTTGGGTTTTACTTGAGCAAAAATAATAGAACTGAGCAATAATAATATTATAAAATGAAACTTAAACTTTAACACCACAATACTTCTCAAAAAATGATAATTAATATGCTACAAATATTAAAAAGTTGATTGAATAATCCAAGAAATAAGTGCAGCAGATAATGCAGTAGTTGCTACATATAGTGCTGTATTAGCAAGTGAATTATAACTATCTACTTTGTCACGATAATCTTTTGCACTATTTGAAGTATTTGCAGATTTATATTTATCATAATTATTTTCTGCAACTAAATGAAAAATACCCGAAGCAATTCCGGCAGCAGCAGCAGCACCCAAGCTATACCATTTTACCTGCCCCCATTTATCAGCAATTTGTAATTGCGAACCCTCGTATGTTAACATTTGAATTCGCAAATTTGAAATATTATTTTCTGAAATTGAAATATTATTTTCATTATCCAAATAACCATCAACTCTTGCTGTTACAATATGATTTCCAATTATTAAGGGTGATACAAGCGGAGCATTCCCCTTAAATTCATTATCAATATAAATTAGTGCGTTACTTGCGTCTTGGGGTTCAACAAAAACCGAAATACTCCCCATTTTTGGTTTTGGAGTTAAATCAATAGTCTTGTTATCCCCACGTGCAATATAAACATCTTCCTTGCCATCGTAGTATCTTTCATCTATACTTGTTATTACTTTATATTTCCCGGCAGAAAGTTTGGCAACATATTCATCTTTTCCTACTAATTTATCATTCACATAAATATTAGCATCTTTTGCAATAACAGTAATCTCACCAAAGTTTTTATTAAGCACCACATTCTTTTCGGTTTTTGCTTCATCTTGTATAACAATATACTCTTCAACTTGATTAAACAAATTTTTAGTTACCTTTAACAAATATTTCCCCGAGGTAAGTCTATCGTTTTTATAAGGAGTATATCCAACTTCTTTTCCATCTAAATATACAATTGCACTATCTTCGGGTAATGAAGTAACATATAAATAACCAAAGTTTGGTTTAAGATGTGCAACAATAGATTTTTCATCATTATCATTTAGTACCAAATCTTGATTAAACGTGTAATATAAATCTGCATCAACCCTTACTTTATGATTTCCACTTTCAACTTCAATTTTGTTTATTGGAGTTTTTCCTATTGGTTTGTCATCTAAGTAAACAGTTGAATTTTGCACATTGCTTTTTATACTTAAATATCCAAATCTTGGTTTTAATTCTTGAGTAATTGTCTGCACTTTTCCCGGTTCTACTGTTATACTAACAATTTCAGGATAGTATAAAGTTTTTCTAATTTCAATTTGGTGAATACCTGAAACAATATCTCCTTGAAATGGAGTATTCCCAATTTTTTGTCCATTTACCAATATTTCAGCACCAACCGGATTAGATGTAACCATAACTATTCCGGGTAACATCATACTAATTTGTGAAGATTCTCCTTGTTTAAGACTAATTTCATACGAACCGGATTCTTTAACATCTACTGTTTTTTTAATATCTTCATAACCTTTCTTTTGGAAAGTGAAATTATACTCGCCAGCAGGCAGTTTATATGAAATAATATTTGAAACCGATAAAGTTGGGGCAAATTCTCCATAAGATGAGTATATACTATCTTCGTTACAAGAAAAAATTATTTCAACCAAATTTTCATCAGCATTAATACTTGCACCATAACCGATAGCCTTAATATTCATTTCATAACTTTTCTTTCTTCCAAAGTTTGTAGGAGGCATTTCAATACCTATAAAACCATCTGCATATATTTTTAATATATGTGTTCCGGCGGGGAGCCAAACTTCCCAATCTCCGGAATTAATTTTATTAACTTTATCAATTCTTCTATTTGAATCAAATCGAAGATTTGGTACTTCGGAATGAACAAGAATATAAGCTTTATCAGCTTCAGGGTTTATTTTGTTTGATTCTTGTAAAGATTCAATTTTCATTTTTTTATTCAATTGCTGGCTATACATGTTAATTGAACTTAAAAAGATTGCTAAAATTATAAACAAATATTTTGTTTTCATATTAAACTTTTTGTTATGAATTAAAAAAATATATTTCCCTTAATGATATACACATCTAAAACCTAAAGACAAGTATTTTGTTCTAATTGGATCCCCCAGAAAACGCTGGGAAGCTCTACATTGATACACTTGACTATCATATCCACCTCCCCTGAAAACCCTCTCTGTACCAGATGTGGGACCCTGAGGATTATTAGCTGGGCTTATAGAGTAATAAGTTTCATCATAATAATCTAAACACCATTCACTTACATTTCCTGTCATATCAAATAAACCGACACTATTTGCAGCCTTAGTACCAACTGGTTGATTTTTGTTATTGCTATTAGAAATATACCAAGCAAAGTTCCCTAATAATGAACTTTCACTTGTTCCGGCGTATCTGATAACAGCCCCTTGGTTTCTTGCAGCATACTCCCATTCTGCCTCAGTTGGCAATGTAACTGTTTTGCCTATTTTACTGCTCAACCAATCACAATAATCTTTAGCATCCTGCCAATTTACATTAATAACAGGTCGTGTTCCCTTACCCCAACCGGGCTCACCTGGTGGTGTTCGCGAAGTCTGTTCACAAAAATATTCATACTGTTCAAATGTAACTTCAGTTTTACCCATATAAAAATCACTAACCGTAACCTGATGAACCGGTTTTTCTTCCACTTGGCCTTCATTAAAATTATCCCCCATTTGATATGTTCCTCCGGACACATAAACAAATTCCGGATAAATATAGCCGGCTGAAATATTACTTGTAAAAGCTGATACATTATGATTGCTTATTGCTCTAATTTTATAATAGTATATTTTACCATAAGTGTAAGTTTTATTTATGCTTGTTGATGTGGAATTAGCCCCAATTGTTTTAATTAAATTAAAGGTGCTTCCATTTTCACTTTCATAAAGCTCAAAACCGGTTTCAAAAGTCGATTTATCAACCCATGAAAATTCCGCTGTTGTACTTGTTACATTAGTTGCCTTAAAATTTGATGGGGCATTTAATGTAATTGACTGTGTTGTTTCATTTGAATAATCCGAATAATTAAAATTAGATTTTGCACGCACTCTATAATAATATAATTCACCCGATGTATGAATTTCATCAATTGAAACAGAAGTTACATTTGCACTTGTAGTTTTTATCAGCGAATAACTATCTGAACTTGTTTTTCTTTCAATTTCAAAACCTGTTTCATTATCAGAATTATCAACCCAGTTAAGGCTTACTTGTGTTTCTGTAAAGCTATTTGCACTTAAGCTGCTTGGCGGATTAAACTGTAAGTTTGATGCAGTTGCTATATTTGAATAAGCTGAATAATTTATTGTTGTTTTAGCTCGAACTCGAAATCTATATAAATGATCTGTTAAATAACTTCCTGGGATACTTGCACTTGTAATATTTGCCCCAACTTGTTTAACAACTGTAAAACTTCCTCCATTATCATTCATCTCAATATCATATCCTTGTTCATATGTACTATTGTCATTCCATGATAAACTAACATTTGTTTCGGAATAACTTGTAATCTTCAAATTTGATGGAGCATTAAATTGAATTGAGGCTACTTGAGCATTGTTATAAATTGTATTATTGTATTTTGAAATTGCTTTAACTCTAAAATAATAATTAGTTCCCACTAAATACGAACCTGTAATTTTTGTACTGGTAGCATTTGCCGGCGTAACTGCAACGCTATAAAAGTTAACATTATCTGTACTCCTTTCTATTTCAAAACCTTTCTCAAAAGTAGAATTATCCTGCCAAGTTAAATTAACCTCGCTTTCTATAAAAAACCCAACAGTAAGAAGTGTTGGACTTGGAAACACTAATTGTTTTGCGGCTGAAGTACTATAACTTGAATAATTTATTCTTGCAACTGCTCTAACTCTATATATATAATTATTCCCCGTATAAAAAACATCTTCAATCTCAGTTGAGGTTGTATTTGCATCAACAGTTTTTACAAGTTCAAAATTTCCACTATTATCTACTTTTTCAATCTCAAAATAATTTTCAAAATTACTATTATCCTGCCAAGTTAATGTTATTAATGAATCACAAGTTAACTCTGTAGTAAGGTTAGATGGACGTAATATTAATTTACTTTTTAAAAGATTATCAAAGCTTGTCTGATTATCGCTATAGCTCACAGAAATCCTAAAAGTATAAGTAGTATCTGAATGAAAATAGTTGTGAATCAATTTTGCTTGATTGTTTAACACTGTATCGTAACCGGCAATAGTAAAACTTGAGCCATTTAAGCTTTTTTCAAATTTTACTATTCTTTTTGTGCCTGCTGGAAATTCATCTTTATCTTCCCAACTAACTGATAAAGTATCCTCACAAAAAGAATCGATTTTCAAGTTGTATGGATTTTCCGGAGAATTATTGGGATCAACAGGATTTTCAAAATCATAATCCTTACATGAAACAAATAAGACCCCTAAAATAAATAAAACAAGTAATAATTTATTTTTCATTTTTATTTCCTAAAATTTCAAACCAAAGAATTTTTTTGCCTGTATAATCTTGCATTCTTAATTCCCTATCTGTTATGTAATCATAACATTTCCCGGCTCTTTGCTTAATTAAACCAATTATTTTGTCTTCATCAACAACTACCGCATATAAATTATTAAGGGATTCAAAGTCTCTTGCATATCCGGTTACAATATTCCCCCCTTTTTCCATTTTATTCAATTCTGCTAATAATTCTTGAAGATTTCCGACTTTACCTAATAAATTGATTAAAACGACTGGTGGATTTAGCTCTTTTAATTCTGAAGTTTTTATCTCTTCTTTACTTTCGGCTTCACTTTCAGAGGTTATGTCGCATTCTCTTTTATATTCTTCGTTTGTATTATCATACTCAAAACTGCATTTAATTCCCAAACCCATTATGTGAGACTTAAAAACATTATGTAAGCTTTTTAACAATGGGTCCATTAATTCTTCGTTGGCAACTTCAGGAGTAATAATAAACGATCGTTCAAGCGATTTTGAATTATCAAAATAAAAATCTAAAATTGTTTCGCCATTTTTAACATCTCCAAGCATTTCTCCAACACCATCAAAATACGAATAATTAAAGTTTGAGATAATTCTTCCATTAAATTTAGCAATAAATTTCCAAGTAATATTTTCGCTTTCAATCTGTTTTACCGGTTCAAATTTTATTCTATCAATAATATAATTAATTGCCAAGAGTGTTTGTTGCGTAATTAATGTGGTTTTAATTGGTTTTTTGTCCAAATCATACTTAAAAATATATTCTAACGAATCAGGATAAACAATACTTAATAAATATGCATTATACAAACTATTCAAAATCATACCAACATTTATTATCCCCTTCCTGTTGAATAATTCCATCTCTGCTTGTTTTAAATAACCAATAATGTTTTCCTTCTGTTTTTGAAACTGCTTATTTACAACCTCTTTATTAACAAGCTTAACAACCTTGTAAAGTCCATCATCTTTATGTTCTATTTTCTCTTCAATATCCGAAAGCTGCATAAATGAAGAAGTTGTTATATTTAACGTTGTTGAATCGCTGAAACCAGCATTCCCCTCCTTAAGATTTCTGTCCATATTTGCAGAAATAAATACTTGAATATTAGTCATTAAATTATTTAAAGCATTTTTACGGGCTTCTTCTAACAAAACACCTTCACCATAACCAGTATAGTATTTTTCTATTGTAATAGTTTGTTGAGCAAAAATAGAAACAACAAAAAAGAAATATATTAACGCAATCCGGATTTTTTTCATTAACTTCACCTTTAACCAACTCATTTAAGCAAAATAATTAATTAAATATTATCAAAAAATAATCCCAATGTCAAACCCTTTAGAGGAACAATATTCCCTTTTGTGACTACCATCAAGGGAATAGTGAGATACACATCACATTTAAATACTAATCAACGAAAACCAAATCAAACCTACTGCTAATGATAAAACTGTAATAACAAATCCCGATTTCAAATATTCCATAAAAGTTAAATTTATTCCTTGTTTTTTTGCCGTTTCAGCTACAATTAAGTTTGCAATCGACCCAAGTAAAGTCAAATTGCCAGCTAAAGTTGTAGACATTGCAAGCACTAACCAAAGTTTATTTGGATTTGTTAACATCGGAATTATTGGAATATAAAGCAAAACGGCAGGTACATTTGATATCAGATTACTTAACAAAACTGCGACTAATGAAAAACCATAAATATTCCCCGTTGTAGCAGCATGAAAATAATTAAAAAACTCCTTACCTAATCCAGTATAATTAATTGCCCCGGTAATTACAAACAACCCCGAAAAAAAGATTAATAAACTCCAATCAATTTCGCTAAATACTCTCTGAGGTTTAAGTCTTCGAGTTATTAAAAGAATTCCGGCACCATACAAGGCGGCTTCTGTTATCCTTACACCGGCAAAAAACAAAACAAGCATAACCGCTACCGCCACACACGATTTAATTAACAACGGTTTATATATCCATGGAGTAATTATTTCGGTCAATTCTAAACTTGAATGGACAAACTCTTTTTTATATATAAGTTTAATAACAAATAAAACTATAAAAAGCCCTAATATTGCTGCCGGTAATTGATATAAAGTAAAAGTTGAAAACGGAATTGAAGATGATATTCCTATTAACATGTTTTGTGGATTTCCAACTATTGTTGCAGTTGAGCCTATATTTGCAGAAGTAGCCAACCCGATTAAATAAGGAATAGGATTCCTTTTATATGCTTTAGTAATATCAAGTATCAAAGGAGTAAACATTATACATATTGTATCGTTTAAAAAAAGTGCTGAAAGTAAACCTGAAGTAAAAACAATTAAACTAAGAAGTTGAAAAGGAGTTTTTGCTATTTTACCAATTTGAAAGGCTACAAGTCTAAAAAATCCAGCTAAACTTAAATTAATATTTACAATCATCATTGCAAATAAAAGTATAATTGTATCTAAATCTATTACTTTGCAAGCTGTCTGAAAGGGAATTGCTCCCAAAAGGACTAACAAAATTGCACCTGCTAATGAAATTGTTGCCCTATTCATTTTTAGAATTGGATATCTACCTATTGCAATGCCAATTATGGCAATAATTATTATTAAAGAATAAAGGAAAGTCATATTTTTTGCGAAAACTATTATACAATTTAAAAATATATTGTAAAATTTAAAATTATTATTTATCTTATTAATAAGTTGATTTATATAATTTAAACAAATTATATTACGATTGTACCAAGTTAATAAAATTATTAACCCTAAACTAATTTATAGGTGATAAAATGAAAATTTCTAACGCTCAATTCGGAACTATGGAGTTTACTGAAGATCAAATAATCCGTTTTGAAGGGGGACTTGCCGGTTTTGAAAACTACAAGGATTTTTTGATGGTTCAATTGGATTTCGTTTTGTTTTATTGGCTTGTTTCAATTGATGAACCCGAAGTAGTTTTCCCTTTAGCTCCAATCAATAGTTTTATGGAAAATTATCATGCCGAAATTGGAACAATTCCTTTTGGTTTAGTTACATTTAATAGCGATCCAACTAAAATTACTGTTAATTTAAGAGCTCCTCTTTATATTAATAACGATAAAAAAACCGGATATCAAAAATTACTCGAAAGATATAAGACAAATTATCCTCTATTTGTTAAAACCGAAGAAGCATAAATTTAATACGCAAAAACCTCAGAAATGAGGTTTTTGTTTTTAATACTATTTAGTCCAATAATAAATTGACAAGAAATTAATAAAATCGACCTATTCCAAAACAACCACTACATTAATTTCTAATCTGTTTGTTCAGGCGATTTCATATTATCTAACCCAACACGCTCAATCAAACTTCTATAATTAATCAGTTTAATATTTTTCTTTTCAATTACTTCTTTAAACTCTTTTGAAGTTAAAGCCTTTAATTCCCCTTCTCTGCTTTTACTCATATTTTTTGGACCCCATGGATTCAAATCTTCCATTGCAGCCAATTCGGGTGTATCTACCCCAATATGAGATACTAATAAAAAACATCCCGTTTTATCAATTCCTTCAATAATTGCAGTAAGACTATCTGTTTTACTTTCAACAGGGTCATCATAAATGTTGTTAATGTCTTCCTCGTTAAAATACCTTGATATTCCAAGCTTATACTCTTTTGCCAGCTTTTCAACAATTTTTCTATGTTCGGGTTTGTCAACTGCCGTGCCCATGTGGTAATCAACATAATCAATATTAAGACCGCTTTTTAACGCCCTTTCAATTTGGGCACGCAGTTCAATCTCTATTTCCTCAGCTTTAGGATTATTTTCATGGAATTTTGAACGAGATGGAAAAAAGAATCCATCTTTATCAACCAAACTCGAAACTAAGTTAGCCCCTGCTATTGGTCCCCATCTGTAATTTTTCCATTCCGCATTTAAGGTTAAATGAACCCCAACAGAAATTTCAGGATGTTTTTTGAGAATATCAACAGCCTCTTGATACCAAGCACAAGGGAACATTACCGATGCCGAAATGGGATAACCGGTTTTCAATATCTCTTGAAATGCCATATTAACTGAATGACTCATACCAATATCATCACAACGTATAATTACTTCTTTTTCCTGAGCACTAACCATAAAAGAGATAAACATTAATGCCATTAAAAGTACTTGTTTCATGACAACCTCATATATTATAAATATTTTTTTAGTTCAGTTATAAATCGATCAAAATCTTCTTTATTATTATAAAAATGCGGAGCTATTCTAATATACTCACGCCTAATTTCAAATATTATATATTCCCTTTCTAATTCTTGTTGAATAAGTTCAGCATTGGGAATTGAAAAGGAAACAATACCAGATAAATATTTATCTTCTAATCCACTTAATACCGGTTTAATATCCAGTTCATTAAGTTTATTTATTAAATATTTCGAATTACTTAAAACAGTATCTGCCACCTTATCCATTCCAAAACTTAAAAGCAAATTAGTAGTTGCCTCAACAGCAATTATTCCTATTAAATTAACAGAACCATTCATAAAGCTCGAAGCATCTTTTTTTAATTCCAAATTGTAATCAAGTAAATTCCAATAATCCTCAACTGAAAGCCATCCAACTGTTGACTGAATCATTTTATCTTGAAGTTCTTTTTTGATATACATATAAGACAATCCTTGAATACCCATTAACCATTTTTGAGTACCTCCACATACAAAATCTATATTACACTTTTCAACATCAACTGCAAAAGCCCCAAGTGCTTGAATAGTATCGACAGAAAAGATAATATTATTCGTTTTACATAGCTTTCCTATTTCCTCTAAATCTGCTCTATAACCTGTTAAAAATTGAACGTAACTGATTGATATTAATTTTGTTCTGTCTGTTATTTCTGCTTTTATATCCTCAGTTAAAACACAGCCGTTATTGGCTTTTACAAATTTTACTATTACGCCTTGTTTTTGAAGATTTAAGAATGGGTAAACATTTGCAGGAAATTCCAACTCATTTAAAATAATTTCATCGCCCTTCTGCCATTGTAGACTATTTGCCAAAACGCTCATGCCATTAGAAACATTATCAATCCAAGTAACTCTGTCAGCTTTGCAATTTAATAATTTGGCAATATTTTCTCTACCACCGGAATCAGCTGCTAAAAATGCTTCAAAATTTTTTATTTTCGAAGTGCTTCTTTCATAAAAGTATTCATTTAATCTGCTTAAAACGAGACGTGATAAAGGACCTATTGAGGCGTGATTAAAATATATTTTGCCGTGTGCTATATATGGGAATAATTTTCTAACTTCTTCAACTGTTTTATAATTCATTTTAATTCCATTAATTATATTACTTACTTCATTAATGTAAAATTAAAATAAAATTACTTGTTAAAAAAGATAAATTAAATAATTATTAAAAATTAAAATTTGTACCAATTTTAATACTTGGCATTACAAGAATTTTACTAATAGATGATTTTGTAGCCATCACTCCTAACTCATAAATAAAAGAAAAGCCACCATCAAAATCTTTCTGATTTCCCATGGTCAGCTCAACCATTCCCCCTTTAAATAAGTTAGAACTTGCTCCTGCTTCAGAAGTATTAGTAAGTAACAATGACGATACAGAAACATTTTTCAAGAACAATTTAGAATTAAATGAATAAGTATATTTTAAACCAACGCCTGAACCGCTATTTGGTACAAAAAATCCACCTTTAAGCCAAACCGTACTCAACAACAAAGATAAAGCGTTTTTCTTGTTAAAATTGTACCCCAAATTAAATGCTAACAAATCTGCTATTCCAAAATTCAATCGAGCAAAAACTCTACTAATTTTTTCTTCCTGAATTTCACTTGCATCAATAGCTTCACTATTAGTTTTAATATCTTCCTCTATCTGTGAAAACGTATTTTTATCAAAAGTATAAACCGCCCCAATTCTAATGTTCGGATAAACTTCTTTATTATAATTAAATGGATTTATAAATAATGCCCCGGCTTCAATTTTAAATGTAATATTTTTCCGTTCAGAAAGATTTTTTCCAACCATCAATTGTAAATTTACATTTTCATTTAATCTATCATATGATTCAGATTTAAAAGCATCAAACATTCCGGCTTCTATTGCAACACTTTGAATAATTTTTGAGTCAAACAACCGATAAAATTTAATACCCAGAGAACCTTGCGAGCTGGCACCACTATTAAAGGATGTATATTTTAATTCTAATTTACTTTGTTCGTTTAAATCAAAACCAGCTCCAAAGGAAAGTCTATCAAAAAAGCCAAAGTTAGAACTTAATGAAAACAGGCTTTTATTAAAAACATGAGATTTTGTTGAATTTGGATTAATTAATCCATTTTGCGATTGTGCAAATAACCCGTTAACCAATAAAAATAACACCAGTACTAATGCCAAATGCTTTTTCATAAAATCCCTAATTTTTATTATTAAACAGCAACAAAAACCTTCCCTTAAGTTGCTTAGTTAAAATATATAAAAACAAATACAATTGCAATAGACAAAAAAAATCCCCTGTAAATGCAAATTTACAGGGGATTAAATAATATATTATGTCTTTATTTTATTCTTCTTTTGCTCTTAATGAATCCCAAACCATATAAGCACAAATTGCAGCAAACATGATTAAACCAACTAATTCACCTGAATGGCTTTCAGCCCATTCAGCCATATATAAATTAAGACCAATTGATTTTAACAACACACTAATTACACCCATTAAAGCACCACCGGCAATAAATCCCGAAGCAATTAAAATACCTCTTTCTGAACGTGCTTTATTTAATCCTTCTTTCTTGCTTCTCGTACCAACGTAATGAGCAATTAAACCACCAACTAAAATTGGAGTGTTTAATTCTAATGGCAAATACATTCCCAAAGAAAAAGCTAAAGCAGGAATGCCAAGCATAGTTAGTATTAACGCCATAAAAGCACCGGCAACATACATCATCCAAGGTGCCGGTTGATTACTCATTAATGGTTGAATTACTGCAGCCATAGCATTTGCTTGAGGAGCAGGCAAAGCACTATCACCTACAAAGCCATACTGATTATTTAATAATAATATAACTCCACCAACAGTAGCTGCTGAAACTGCAGTACCTAAAAACTTCCACTGTTCTTGTTTATATGGAGATGAACCTAACCAATAACCTATTTTCAAATCTGTAACAAATGCACCGGCAACTGATAATGCAGTACAAACTACACCACCAATAATTAATGCAGCAACCATTCCTACTTCACCTTTTAGACCTACATTAACAAGTACAAGTGAAGAAAGAATTAAGGTCATCAAAGTCATTCCACTAACAGGGTTTGTGCCAACAATAGCAATTGCATTTGCTGCAACTGTGGTAAATAAGAATGCAATTATCAAAACAATTAACAAACCAACTATTGCATGGGTTAAATTATGAACTACTCCAAACATAAAGAATACAAAAACTAATATTGATACAATAACTATTCCTGTAACAATAATTGTCATTGAAATATCTCTATGTGTTCTTAAAACATTATCGCCACTTTCTTTTTTACCGCTTAATTCTTTAACTGCCAACCCAAAAGCACTTTTAATAATTCCCGATGAACGGATTATACCAATCAATCCAGCCATAGCAATACCACCAATACCTATGTGTCTTACATAGTTTTTAAATATTGCTTCAGCAGGCATATCTTTAATTAAATCGGTAACGTTTGCTCCAACAGGAACACCAATATATTCGCCTAAATAATTAAATATTGGAATAATTACAAACCATGATACAAAAGAACCACCGGCTATAATTGCTGCATATTTTAATCCAACAATATAACCTAAACCCATTACAGCAGCACCAATATTTATTTTAAATACTAATTTAAACTTAGCCGCAATAGTTTCGCCAACAGGGACAACACGAGTTGTAAATACTTCACTCCACCATCCAAAAGTAGCAATTATAAAGTCATAAATACCACCTACTAAAGCACTAACAATAAGCACTTTTGCTTGATTCCCCCCTTTTTCACCGGCAACCAAAACTTCTGTTGTTGCTGTTGCTTCCGGGAAAGGAAATTTTCCGTGCATCTCTGCTACAAAATATTTTCTAAAGGGAATTAAAAATAAAATTCCCAAAAAACCACCAAATAACGATGAAAGGAATATTTTGTAATAATCAACATCTAATTGTAAAATATAAATAGCAGGCAATGTAAAAATTGCTCCGGCTACTACTGCACCACTTGTAGAGCCAATTGATTGAATGATTACATTTTCTCCTAAGGCACCTGAACGTTTTAACGCAGTTGAAAGACCAACAGCCAAAATTGCTATTGGAATTGCTGCTTCAAAAACCTGTCCTATTTTTAAGCCTAAATATGCAGCAGCGGCTGAAAATAATACTGCCATAGCTAAACCAACAGCAACAGTATAAAAATTAACTTCTTTTACTTTTACTTTTGGATCCATCAATGGAACATATTCTTCACCCGGCTTCAATTCTTTATAAGCATTTGAAGGTAATCCTGCCGGATTTTGATTTGTGTGTGAACTCATATATTACCTATCTCAGTTATTTAATATTATTTATTTACTTTTATTGGTATTTCGTATTCTACAGTACTTGTTGTTGGATTTTCAAATCTAACTGTCCCAAAAAGTTTTGACTCTTCAGGTATTGTTAATTCCGGCAACTTATAATTTAAGTTTAATACTTCAGTAATAGAAGGGAATAACATAACAGATTTTCTATTTTTTGCCTTTACATCAACCGAAATTGGATTAGCAAAATATGTTTTTTCTGTAATCTTAACTGTTAATTCTCCATCCGCATTAGCAAATCCCGGAATAAGTGCCAATTTAAATTCGCTTTTACCTTCTTTAGAATCGTTAATAACTGTCAGCTCGCCAGTTCTATAACTTAAACCATCTTTTTCAACGGCAACACCATCGGTATTATATGCTAAAACTGCAAAGTCTGTTATTTTATTAAAATCATCTTTAGTTAATTCAATTTTAAAGTTTCTTTCTGTTTCATTTTCATTTAATGTAAATGGAGCTGTATAATAGTCTTTACCCTTAATAGTTACATAATATGTTTTTTCATATCCTGAAATCTCTCCGGTTAATCCATAAGTATGTACACCATTAAAATAATTAATTACTTCAATAGATTTTTTGTTTTCACATACTTGATTACTACCAACTAAATTAATTCCATTAAATTCTACTGCCAAATTATATGTTGATTTATTTTTTGCAAGGAAACTGCTTTCAACAACTAATTCATAAACTCCGGGAACCAAGTTCATATATGTTCTTTCAATTTCGCTCATATCTTTTTCGGAAGTAACTGTATTTGTAACATCCAACTCACGTCCATCCGGAGCGTGTAAATCAAATCTACCACTTAAATATTTCCCTTCAATTGAGGACAATTTAACTTTCATTGATGTTGCACCTGCCGGAACATTTAAGAAATATCTTTCAAACATCGCCTTGTTTAATTCCCCACTCCAAGTTTTTCTGTAATTATTTTCCTTAGTAAATTCTTCAGGAATTATTACCGTTGCCATCATTTCAAATTCAGTATATTTATCGCTTCCTTCTCTGTATGCTTTTATTCTTGCATTATACATACCCGGCTTTTGCATTTTACTTTTATCAAAGCGTACATTTATTCCGGTAGCTTGGTCATTTCTTAAATAAGTTTTTTTCTGCATAGGAATTAACCAGTCATTATCGCTAACAACATTGTATACCCTATAAAACTTATCTTTTCCTGCAAAATTATTTCTTTCAACATAAAATGAATATGTTTCATTTCCGGTTAAATATAAACCATTTCTTAAATATAAGTTTGGAGCTTTCCCATTTTCCATATTTGGGGCAATTGCGGTAATTGAATAAGTTTCAAATTTTTCAATTTCACCATCTTTAATATATTTTTTCAATAACTCGTAAGCCTTATCAACATTAATAAAACCGGCTCCCTGGTCAATGTTACTATATTGAGCCCATTTAGTAGCCGATTCTCTTATTGCTTTATAAACCAATAAAGAAGGAATTTTCACATCTGGGTATTCTTCTTTAACAGCACTCATAATTAAGGATAATACACCAGCTGAATAAGGCGAAGCCATACTTGTTCCCCAAAATCTATCATTCCCACCCCAATTTGGAACTGTTGAGGTACATGCACCTGGAGCTAATATATCAGGTTTACTAACTTCCCCACCTCGTGAACTAAAATATAAGATAATATCATTGTCTAAATCTGTTCCATATAAATCGGAACCAACTTCTTTTGTTAATACCGCACCTGACGATAACACACTACTGGAAGCAGCAGGTAAACCTGAAGTTGATATTCCCGGACCTTCATTGCCATTAGATACAGCTATATATAAATAAGGATTATTCTTAACAAGTTCATCAATAAACTTTTCCATTTCTGCATTGCCTTCAAACTCGCTTCCAACTCCAAAACTCATATTAATTACGCAATACGATTTTGTTTCTTTAGATACTTTATCTGCATACAAATAAGCTTTTTTCATGCTTTCTGTAACTGTTGCACCACCTGAAAAATTATTGTTTCCAAGTTTGCAGCTAATAACGTTTGCACCAGGTGCCACTCCATTTAATCCTACTCCACCTATATCATTACCAGTGGCTATTCCGGCAACGTGGGTACCATGTCCTCCATCATCAAAATGGAAATTAACAATTTTTTCTTCCGGAAAAATATTTAATCCCATTGTTAATTGAGGAAGTTTATCGCCATTTAATATTGCAACTGCGTCTTGTTTCTCTTTATATGTTCGTATTGGTTTTTCATCAGACAAATCGCCGTTACTGTTTGTATCAAAATATACAACCCAATATTTTTCATTACCTTCATTTACTTGAAATACGACAAAATAAAACACATCATCTTTTTTCCCGTTCCCATTTATATCTTGAATATTTGAGCTACTGTTTTTCCAAAAATCTTCATTAATTGCCCCAATAAAATATTCATCATCTAAAGCTTTTAATGATAACTTTTCTGCACCTAAAACAGAAAATTTCATTTCTTCATTTTCAAAGTATTTTTTACCATCTTTTTCTTCAATTTCAGCAGCGTAAAATTTAATATCGCCTTGTCCTGTAAAATCTTGAACATCTATTACTTTTACATCACCATTAGCGGTCTTTAACAGACCATCGATTCCCATATCTACTCCGGTATCAAAAACAAAAACAATTGTTCCTCTACCATCAAATTTTGGATGTTTCTGTAAAAATTCTTCTACTCCTGTTTGTCTTAATGATAGGAATGTCTGTTCTTTTTCTTGTCCATACAGACTTATGATAGAAAGAATTAAAACGAAAAGTGCATTTTTTAGTTTCATTTCTCACCTGTTTTATTTGAATCAATTATAGTATTTTTATTTTTCAATTTATCAAGTTTATTGTAATCTAATTCCGACCCCATAACACTATGTGGAATCAAGTATATTACTATAAGTAAAATGGATGCAGCAAGTGCAAGATATTTTGGAGCTTTAACTTTATTATAAAATAAAAAAGCAGCCAACCAACCAAAAAAAGTAATTGCTGTTTTGTTGTCAGTTAGATCAAATCCAAATGGAAATCCAGCCCAATAAACTCCAAAGGCATACTTTTGGACGATAGGACCAAGAATAAATCCACCTACAAACAAAAACAATAAAGTTAATATTGTTAATTTTCTAACTTTTGCTTCCTTATTAAACACTTCCAAACCGGTTCTAACTGAAAGCAACATTGCACCAAACATTGCAATTACATGAAATATTAATACAACTAAAGGAACATCTCCTTTAAATCTTATTACTACGTTATCTCCCTGGGGTACTATCCTTTTTTGGCGTTTATAATCAAGTTCAATAAAATACTTTAGTTTCCCCGCAGGTGGCTGATGTGGTAAATATCCACTCAAAAACCCGTTTTTGTTAGCCATCTCTACTTTTGTATAATCATCGTTTGTTTTATACCTTTTATAATATAAAAATCCTTTAACGTCATTATTAACCGGAACTATTATTTCACAATCAGAATTTCCACCATGAGTTCGTAAAAGTTTATATGAATATACCTTGTCATTTATTTCATATGTACCGTTTATTGGATATGTTGGACCTGTCATCCTTTGATAAACAGCAATTCCTAAAGTTAAAATAAAGGCAGTAAACCACAACAAAATACTTTGCTTCATATTGAGAAAAATATCACAGTAAATTTATACAAATAAAGATTTAATCTGTAATATAATGATTTGAACTAATAATAAAAAGCTAAATCGATAACTTTTTACTATGGTTAAAAAGGGGAATTATTTGAATTGTTATTAATTAAGTGCGGCAAAAACAAGTGCTACCGTAGTCCCTTCATTAGCTTCGCTTGTTATATTAAATTTGCCACCAAGTCTGTGTGTTAATCTATGAGCAATAGTTAGCCCCAATACTGCCCCTTCATACGACCGAGTATGCCCTAAATCGTCAACTTGCTCAAAAGGACGTAATATCTTTTCCAATTTTTCCAAGCTGATGCCAATTCCACTATCACAAACTTCAATTGTTACTTCATTATTACTAACTTCTGTACGTAACATAACCATTCCATTTGTAACATTATATTTCAAAGCATTGTCTAACAAGCTATCTATTATTTTGGCTAATTTTGATTCATCAACAAATATATGCGGTTCACTATCATCCAAGTCCAATTCAAATGTTAGCGATTTTTCAACAGTTTTTGGTAAATACAAGTTAAACATATTTCTAACAATGTAATTAACACTGGTTTTTTCAAAATCAAAATCGTCACTTCCCGATTCTAAAATAGATATCTCCAAAATGTTATCAACCAATTTAACTAATCGCTGTACTCCTTCTTTAAGAAACGTAGTATAGTCTTCTAGCGAATCATATTCTTTATTTTTCAAATCGTCTTCTAAAAGTTCCGAGTAACCTACAATTGCATTAAGAGGAGTTCTAAATTCATGCGACATATTAGCCAAAAAAGTAGATTTTAATCTACTTACCTGTATCTCTTTTTCGTATGCAATTCTTAGCTGTTCTTGTACTTTTAACTGTTCTGTTAAATCAGTATAATTTGCTATGTAAAGTCTTGTTTTATTATATACTTCGTCAGCATAACTAATTTTTGTTAGATAATTTTTATTTAATTTTGGATCAAAATAATCAAACTTAATTAAATTTAATTTAGAATCATCTAATTCTTTTATTCCCTCTATTAATTGAGCAAATAAGGGAAGTGTTGCAAAATCATTTAACTTTGATTCCACTAACGTTTCTTTGATAAATCCAAACTCGCTCAAAAAAGTTTCATTAGCATTTACAAAAATCTTTACACCAGCCTCATCTTTAATAATTAAGACCGGATCAGAAATATTATCAATAATTAATTGCTGCCTTTCAGAAGAACGCTGAATAATTTGATTTTTTTGAATATAATTGGTGATGTCATTAACTGTAACAATAAAATTAACCGAATCCGAATAAGTCTTAACAATTGGATTTAAATGAATTTCTTTATATAGTTTTTTCCCAAACTCCCCATCAAATGTAATAAGTTTAGTCCACTCAGTTTTGTTTTGAATAGCAGACTTAAGAGAAACCAATTCTTCTTTATTTAAGAATTCCTTAAAAATATCGGGCAAAAATCTATTGTAAATAAACTCTATTGAGGAATTCAAAAGATAATCAAATGAACGAGAAGAATAATTTATTATCCCAACATCATCAGTAATTACAACCGGTACATTTCCATACTCCAAAGCATTATGTAAATTATTAATTCTATCTTCAATTTTCCGTCTTTCAGTATTTGAAGTAAAAATTAACACCATTAACTCTTCGTCATTTACTAATACTCTATCAACATCCACATAATAATTATTCCCTAAATCAAAATTGGCTGACGTAAAAAACACCTCAAAATGAAAGCTGCTATATTGACTCTTCGATAAACTCCTAATAAAATATTCTATATTCGGCTCTGTCTGAAGTGTATTTATATTATCAGTTTCGTTCAGTAAAAATAGATGTGAAAAAGTTTGGTTGCAGTAGTGGATATACCCATCGTTAGAAATAAGCACCAAGGGTTTAGTTTCAGGTGTTTCAACTAATGATTTAAAATCTTTCATTGAATTGAAAGACTTTTGATATTTATCGTTTGAATCACCTTTGTTCAGCATATTCCTTGGATATTCTCTCTAATAGTATAAATTCTGAATTAATATTCTTAAAGTAATTTTCGTTTATTTTAAATTTATCAAATTTTTGGATAAAAGTATATACAGCATTTTGAATTTGTTCCATTTCATAAGAAATTTCATCACTTATTCCATCTAACAAACCATTAAGCACATAGCTATCGGTACGCAATAACCTTGTACCAAAATTCATACTATTTATTTTAGAAAACAAATTTCTTATTCCGGTTAATCGGTAATTATCAATCACCTGTTCGAGATTTATTTTCGATTTATTTACCGAAATAGTGGCACTTAAGAAATAATTTCTATACTCGTCTGAAATTTTATTAACAATAAAATATTTTTGCCTTTCCTCTTTATAAAAATTTACCATATCAATAGTTGTTTGCAATTCGTAATCGGAGATACTAAAAGAAAACAAAATCTTTCCATCAGAAGTAAACTGTACTTCTTTTACAAACCAATTAAGTTTTGATAGATAGATTGCTGCAGGCGAAAAGACAATTGAATCTTTTGGAAAAAAATTTTGTGCCTGATGCTGTCTAATAAACTTTTCATAAGTTCTTGCAGCACTTTTTCTATCAGCATATGGCTTATTTGCTTCAATATTTAATACTTTGTCAAGCATATATCACTCCTTGCCATATTATCGAACAAAAATAAAACTTTGTTTAGTTCTATTGATCGATTTTTAACATTTGTTGATTTGTGGCATATTGCAGCAATTCAGGATTTTCCAATTTTTGCAGAGTGTTTACAAATTGTTCAATTCTTTTTATTGATTCATTAATAATTTCAAAATCATCATTTAACTTTCTTTTTTGAGCATCGTTCAAGTCCGATTGTAAACTTACAATACTCATTTTTAAACTACTTAAGGGATTATTAATTCTATGCCCAATAGTACAAGCCATCTCAACTAACGCTTTATTATGTTCTATCCCCTTCAACTCCGTTTGCAAATTATGTATTCTGATACCGGAACGAATCCTGGCAAGTAGTTCCTGATTCTCAATTGGTTTAACTAAAAAATCATCCGCACCAACATCAAGCCCCATAACTCTATCTTTCAACGATGCTCTTGCCGTTAAAACGATAAAATACAAGGTCTTAAATTCCTCCTTCTGCTTAACAATATGACATAATTGAAGACCATCCATTTGAGGCATGGTCCAATCTGCCAAAATCACCTTAGGTTTAAATGTTTGTAAAATTTCTAATGCCTTTACACCATTTTCTGCAGTTTGAACTTCAAATCCATTTTTGGTTAATAACCTGCTTAATATAAACCTTGTATCTTGCTCATCTTCAACTATTAAGATTTTATCTTGTACCATTTACTTTTTAATAAGTTTTTTTACTTTGTTAATTAACTCGTTATAATCTGTAACCGGTTTCACAATATAATCATCTGCACAACTTTCATCAATGTAATTACTATCACCTGGTTTTTTCTGATATGCTGTTACAAGAATAATTGGAGTATTTGAATAAATAGTTTCTTTTTTTATTTTCTTGGTAAGAAACACCCCATCAACTTTTTGATTATTAAAATAGGTGTTTTTAAGATTGATATCCATAATAATCAAATCAACCTCATTAACTTCAAGAATATTGAATACTTCATCTCCATCCTCAGTTAATAATATATTATATCCAAATTTGCTAAATAAAAATTGATAGAATTGTTGGGTAAAAGGATCATCTTCTATTATTAATATTGTAACCATATTTAGCTCGAATATTTAACAATAATACTAATTCTTCTATTAACTTCTGAAAATGGATTTTTAGGATCTTTTAATCGATTATCTGCCCAGCCTCTAACCTGCTCAATTTGTGCAGAAATGATTCCACCAGAAATTAAAGCTCGTCTTGCTGCATTTGCTCTATCAGAACTCAATTCAAAATTTGAATAACCGGCACCCGTTGTTGAATATGGACGGGAATCAGTATGCCCTTCTACTACTATTTTGTTATTTAATTTTGAAATTTCTTTTCCAATAATCTCTAACATCTTATAAGCACTCGGCTTAAGATTTGCTGTTCCCACCTCAAAAAACACATCCTCTTTTGAATCCATTATTTCAATTTTCAGCCCCTCGTCAGTAATTTCAGCCTGAATTTGGTCGGCAATTTGTTGAAACTCGTTGCTTTGACTTAAATCATCAATTATTTCATCACCCATCTTTTTTAATGATTCACGCTCCAACTCTCTTCTACGCATTGCGTTGGATATATCATTTGGGATGCCGCTTGTTCCACCTTGTATTGCCGAAGGACCTTGCCCTACTCCAACACCATATGGGTTATTAAAATAATTTGCAACTTGATTTTTTACTTCTTCGCTTTGTCCAAGAATCCATAATACAATAAATAATGCCATCATTGCAGTTACAAAGTCAGCATATGCAACTTTCCATGCACCACCATGATGTCCATGTCCCCCTTTTTTACCTTTTTTTATTATTATGGGTTCATTGTTCTGCCCTTCCATGGCTATTCCTTCTTACCACGCAAATAAGCTTCCAATTCCGAAAAAGTTGGACGTTCATCACTTGAAATAGTTCTGCGAGCTATCTCAACAGCTACAATAGGTGGATTACCTTTTGCATAAGCAACTAATGCAGCTTTAATTGTTTCTAAATATCTTGCCTCTTCTTCATACATATGTTCAATGTTAGTTGCCAAAGGTCCTACAAAACCATATGAAAGCAGAATTCCCAAAAAAGTACCCACTAACGCTGAAGCTACGTGATGACCTACTGTTTCAGCACCTTCATTAATACTACCCATTGTGATAATAATTCCCAAAACGGCGGCTACAATTCCCAATCCGGGAAACGCATCACCTACTTTTTGCAAATTTCCTGCAATAGGTTTAGTTTCGTTTTCAAAAGTTTCTATTTCAGTATCCATCAAAGCTTCTATTTCGTGAGGCGGTACTCCACCTGAAAGCATTACTTTTAAAGTATCACAAAAAAAAGTTAATGCTATTTTATTATTTACAAACTGTTGGTTTTTCGATAAAATATCACTTTCGGTTGGTTTTTCTATATGCTTTTCAACTGCAAGTAATCCATCTCTTTGAGCTACAAGAAATAGATCATAAAACGACTTTAACAGTTCCATATAATCCTCTTTGTGAGGATGTTTTGCACCCATTGCTTTTGGAATTGCACCAATTATTTTTTTTAGAAGTGGTAATGGAGCCTGTATTAATAAACCTCCTATGGCTGCACCCGCAATGGTGATAAATTCATTGATTTGTATCAATGTACCTAATTGACCACCTACCATAGTGAAACCGATAACAACACTTGCTAATACAACTACTGCACCAATAATTATAAACATAAGTTATGTATTTTTTGTTTTAATATCTTTTTTTATTTGCTCTACTTTTTGAAAAATTTGCCCCACTTTTAGTTCTACTAACATCCAGTCATTTGGATTATCCAAATTTTTATCCATAATTTCTGCACTTATTTCTGTTAGTATAGGATAACCAATTGTTCCACCGGCTCCCTTTATTTCGTGAATAATCATTTTTAATAATGACTGATTTTTCTTCATCAAAGCTTCAGTCAACATTTGCTTTTTGGCAGGAAATGAATCAATAAAAAATTTACGCAAGTGATTTTGAACTTCTTTTGCATCAAATTCACCTACTGTTTTTTTACTCGCTTTAAACAAGTCCGCTCCAAGCAGCTCGTTCATATTTTTTATTATTGCATCATCTTTAATCGGCTTAGATATTACTCTATCGGCACCAGCTTCAATAGCTGCTAAAACATTGCTTTTTGCGGTATTTGCACTAATTACAATAACCGGAATATCTTTGATTTCTTTTAATACTTTTTTTACTTGAAGCATTTTGATACCATCAAAATTCGGCATCATAAGATCTAAAAAAATAATATCAGGTTTAAATTCAGATGTTTGTTGTATACCCTGTAAACCATCAATACAGGTTAATACTTCAAAATCATAATCTTCAAAAAAATTACGCAGCGATGCTAATATTACATCGGAGTCATCTACAATTAAAACCTTAATTTTCTTTTTTTCCACAATCCCTACTTATTTAGTTTATTAACAGACAACTGCTTAATATCCAATTCGGGTTTTTCAATACTCATTTTAGATGCTTCTACAGCAAACGCTTTTACTTTTTCATATATTTCTTCGCGATAAATCTTTATCTCATTGGGGGCTTCTATCCCAATTTTAACCTGATTGTCCGCTATAGATATAATATTCAAAATAATATTAGACCCAATTCGTATTTTCTCATTTACTTTTCGTGTTAAAACAAGCATAATTTACTTTTCTACAAATAGCTTATAATCAATTAAATATTTTTCGTTTTCCAATATCTTTTGGAACCCTGCTTTTTCATTTTGGCTAATATAAACCGGTGCTTTCATGTTTATAGTTATATTTGCTGGATTTTTATCCATTCTCACAATACCAAAGGCTTCATAACCTTCCTGTTGGGGGTAGTTATCTTCAAGCATCCTTATGGCAAACAATGGGAACATAATTTCCGGTTCTTCTACATTTGTAAGCCAATAAAACAAACCATCTTCTTCCGTTATTAAAATGTATTTGTGGTATTCTTCAAAACCAAAAATTCCATCTTTGAATTCAATTACTATATCTTCATTAAATTCTAAAACACCATACTGCTTTGTAACTATCTTCATATTTATCTAAAATTAAATTAGTTAATATATCTTTTTTTTAACCTAAAATTAAATAATTTTTAATATTTATTTATAAAAATTTATTTAATATACTAAATTATATATAATCTAACAATGATTTTGGTAAAAGTGTTGCCGAAATTTTGTACGTTAAATCTAAATTATATTGTTTCTCTTGTAAATCAATAATAAGCTGGGCAACATCAACATCTTTTTCTTTTGAAACTAATTCCTGCAGGGTTAAACTTTGATTTTGATTTAACTCTTGCGTATCTGTCAAACGATTTCTGAAACTTCCAAGTTCTGATATTTTATTTATTAAATTCTTTTGAAAATCATTTAACACATCAATTTGTTCTTGACTTGGATACTCTCCGTTAGCCAATTTTTCCGCAATAGCCGATAATGTATTAAAAACATCCCCCTTTTGTGATATTGTAGAACTAATATTTGAAGAGTTAGATGTTTCTGTAAACGACTTAATATCAATAATAAAATTTAATTTATTTGTTTCGTCTGATTCATAATAGTCTTTTGGTTCTGCCCCATCAATTGTTTCCAACTCTCCTGTTGTTCCATTAAATACTAATGTCGAACTATGAGTACTTACTACATTTGAATCAGGGTCAACAACTTCATAATCATAAGTATATGTATTTGCTGCTGTTTTTGTATATGTTGAATTTACAGTATATACCAACCCATCCGCATTATATACCGTTTGACTTGTTGTTTCACTTGAGCCCACGGCTGCTGCAACATCAAAATTCCCTTTTTGTTTTATAACTGGAGCAAAAATTTCTTTACCATTCATATTTATTTTCTGCTCAGTATAATTAGATATTTTTATTTTGTTTTCAGCATCTAAATTAGTAGATTTATATTCAACAAAAGTACCCAAGCTATTATATCCATAGGGTGTTGTCGTAACATCTGAACCACCCAGCAAAAACTGCCCATCATATGATGTATTGGCTAAATCAATTATGGTCCCCAACGAGGCTTTTATCTTATCGGAATAAGTCCCCAAGTTATCACTTACCGTAGCGTCAGTTAGGTCTGTAATTTCTGCCAAAACATATTGCATTTCATCATTAATTCCCTCTAATGCAAGAGAGCTGTTATCAATATAAGCTACACCAGAATCAATATTTTTATAATAAGTATCTAAATTCCCTATCTGCGAACTCATTCGTATTATTCTTGAAGCTGCCAATGGTGAATCTGATGGCACATTGATTTTACTTTTTGTTACCATCTGTTTTTGTATTGTAGCTAAATCAGCTTTTGAACTAGCTAACGAGCTCATATACGAAGCTTGAATATTCCTATCCGAAATACGTATCATTTTACACCATGTTAATTAAAGTTTGTAACATTTCATCTGCTATTGAAATAATTTTGGCAGTTGCATTATATGATTTTTGAAACTTAAGAACATCTGTCAACTCTTCATCTAATGAAACTCCTGAGTAATTCGATTTTTGTTCTTGCAATTGCGAAATAACCAAATCAAACGATTCAGCATTTTGGTCTTGCAAAACTTTCTCATAACCAATTGTACTTACCAAATTTGAGTAAGAATCAGAGATAGTCAATCCATTTGACATTTTTTTAGATTGGATATTCGCAATCGCTTTTGCAATCTGATTATCACCTGTCGTTCCATCACTACTTGCAGCTATTAAATTTACATCACTCAATAAATCTTTATTTATTTGTAAATGGCCATTTTCATATTTACTGAAAAAATTTATTCCTGTCTCCGGCGGGTCGGTTAATGAATACCCGGTTGAATGTAAATTGTTTACTTCTGTATATAAGTTCCCTAAAACCGAATCTAATTGGGATTGATATGACTTCAGGTCTTGATTAAACGACTTATAGATACTGTACAACTCGCCGCCATTAATGCTTAAAGTTGTTGCACCATCTAAAGTTTTTAATTGCAATTTGCCATTTTCATGAATAGACTCAAGTTCAATTTTACTTAACCTGCCAACCGCATAAACTCCGCCAATAGATACATTTGCTACATTGTTTTCGTCATTTACAACGGATATATTAACCAAACCACTTAAATCTTCAAGTGCACGATCTCTTTTATCAAGCAAATCATTGGCAGAATTGCCCATAATTGATGATTCATATATCTGTTTGTTAAGTGTATTTATTTGTGTTAAGTAATTGTTAATTTCAGTTACTGTGTTTTCAGACTCTTTGGCAAGATCAAGTTTCATTTCATCCAAGCCTTCATAAATACTTTGTGCTTTTACTGATAAATTTTGGGCACTTTGTATAACATTTGTTCTTAACGGAACAGAAGTTGGACTCGCACTCAGCTTTTCAAATGAATTATAAAAAGCATTAAGTAAATTAGATAACCCTAAATCTGAGGGCTCGGAAAATAGAGATTCAACCTGACTAACAATTTTTGATTGCTTTTCAGAAAACTTTAAACTGCTTTGACTTTTGATTATTTGATTATCGAGTGTTTGGTTCTTCATACGCTGAATGGTTTCTAACTTAACACCCATTCCTATCTGTATATTACCAAATGTTTGCGGTGCTTCTGCACTTAACACTACTCTTTGACGAGTGTAATCCTCGTTATTTGCATTTGCAATATTATTTGAAGTTACACCAAGTACTTTTTGGTAAACCGCCAAGCTTCTGGCAGTCATATCTAATAATGTATTTACTGCCATAATTACACCTTTTTATCCAATAGTGATTTACTTTTATCAGGATAAATAATTTTCATTAGTGAATCGACAAACTTTCTCGAGTTATTTATTAAAAACGTATTTTGTTCATTATACTTTAATGTTTCTTTTGATATAGTTTTTATTATTTTTGCGTAACCTTTTATCAACTTAATCTCTTTTTCAGTAAGATTATTCTTAAATTTTTTAACAAACTCTTCAAGTTTAAAACTATTAGGTTCCATGTTTGTTGAAGAATGATATTCAGAAATAACTTTCAAACGACGCTGTTCAATATTTTTTATTGCAACAATTAGTTTTTCTTCTTCCTGAATTACTTCTGTAAGCATTTGATTATTCATAGACACTAATGCCTTCTGCTTTTTTTCAGCGTTTTCAAGTAATTTTTCTAAATTACTCTTTAAATTATCGAGAACAATTAGTAATTCTTTAACTTGCATCGTTTACTTCCCAATTTTTTAAATATCCAAATACTCTTTTTACATAATTCTGTGTTTCGTCAAACGGAGGAACTCCATTATATTTATTAACATTTGCCGGTCCGGCATTATATGCAGCCAAAGCCAGCTTCAAATCACCATCATATTGTTGAAGCATCTGAGAAAGATATTTGGTTCCACCAAAAATATTTTCTTTTGCATCCCAAACATTTTTTACTCCCATATCTTTTGCAGTTCCATCCATTAATTGCATTAAGCCCTTTGCCTTACATTTTGAAATTGCATTAGGATTAGCAGCAGATTCTGTTAAAATGACCGATTTAATAATACTTGTTGGAACTCCAAAATGTTCTGATGCTTCATTAATATACTCATCAAATACACTCAATCTATTTAATGCACTATTGCTTGGTTTTACCGAACTTACATTATTTAAGTTGTTATCTATATTTAACGGAACTTCACTTTGTTTTATAGGAATTTTTATATCAAGTTTTTCACCGGTCATTTTTTGATATAACATTTCCGCAATACCTAAACCACGAGACTGAGTAATCATACCGGCAAGCTCATTCTCAAAAAGCATTCCCATCATATCATTTCCAAAACCTTCTCCTTCTTTCCCAAAAATTCCTTCGGTATTCTGGGTCATGCTTTTAAGCATCATTGAAGTAAGTAAAGTTTCAAACTCTTTAGAAGCTTTGGCTAACTTCGTTTTATCTTGTTCAGAATACCTCCCCTGTACGTTTGGAGTTTCCGAAATATGCTTAGCCAAGTCCGTTACTTTTAATTTAATATCTTCCATGTTATATTACCACCAATTCTGCTGATAATGCCCCAGCTTCTTTTAATGCCTGGAAAATAGCTATAATATCGCGTGGGGATACATTTAATGTATTTAATGCGGCTGCAACTTCTTGAACGTTACTTGCTCCGGTAATGGAAACTGCATTTGTATTATCTTGCTCAACCTGTGGTACTAAATTATTAAAAACTTGCGTTTGTCCTTGTGAAAATGCATTCGGCTGAGAGATAATTGGCATAGATTTAATAGTAATATTCAAGCTGCCGTGTGATATTGTTGCAGGTAATATTTTTACATTTGAACCACTCACAATAGTACCTGTCTTTTCATTAAGAACTACTTTTGCAACTGCATCTTTTTGTGCTTCCAAAACTTCAACTGTTGCTAAAAAATTAGTTAAATTTTTTCTTTCAGCTTCCGGAACTGTTATTTTAATTTCTGTTGAACCTAATGCCGTAGCTGTACTATCTCCATATTTTGAATTTACTGCATTTGCTATATTATTTGCAGTAGAAAAATCCGGTTCTTTAAGTACTATACTAATTTGTTCGGCTGTTAATTCTCCACCCGGCAATCCATTTTCAAGCGTTCCTCCACTTGGAATTCTTCCGGCAAGTGAATGATTTTTTGCTACTCGCCCTCCACTTCCTGTATTAATATCATATCCACCAATCGAAATTGGTCCTTGCCCAAAACCATATAACTTCCCATCTTTTGCTGAAAGAGGAGTTAATAATAACGTTCCTCCCATCAAACTTGTAGCATCCCCCATTGACGATACTGTTATATCAAAGTCTGCACCTTGTTTTAATGTGTTTGCTAATGTTGCGGTAACCATTACGGCACAAACGTTCCTTGTTCTAAGGTTTGTTTCTGGTACTGTTATTCCAAATCTTTTCAACATACTCGTTACAGATTGAACCGTAAAGGTTGAACGATAACTATCCCCTGTACCGGCTAAACCTACTACTAACCCGTAGCCTATTAACTGCTCAGAAGTTATCCCCTTAAAATACGCAATATCTTTAATACGCTGTCCAAAGATATTTGTAGAAATAAAAATAACTATTAATAATGTTTTAAGTTTCATTTTAACACCTAAAATAACCAATGAAAGATTTTTGTTAACCAACCGGGGCTTGTACTACTATCTATCATTCCACTTCCTTCAAATGTAATCTCAGCTTCCGAAATATTATATGAATATACTGCGTTTGATGAGTTTATATCAGAAGTTCTTACAAAACCTCTTATTGTTACATTTTGTTCTTCACCATTGATTACTATTTTTCTTGAACCTTTTACTCTTACCATTCCATTATTTAATACCGAGTCAATAACAACACTCATTTTTGTTTTCACAACTCCACCGGCTGATGAACTTCCACCTCCCTTAAAATTATTTGAGGAACTAACCGACGCATCCATATTACCCATTGATGTTCCATCAGAGTTTGCAGATAATCCAAATCCCAAATCACTTTCTCTGCCTGCCGTCAGCTGTGCTTCATTTGATGCTTGAGATGATTCAACAACTAAAATTGTAACTGCATCCCCCAATCTTATTGCTTTGTAATCCGAAAACAAAGATGAGTATGCACTCTCTCGCATTTCTTGTGAATATATGCTTACCGAAAATAGAATTAATATTAAATAAATCTTTTTCATGGTTTTTACTCTATAATTTTTACATTTAATGAATCGAGCACTTCCGCTTTAAATACTTTATTGTCCTCTCTTAATACTTTTATACTTTCCCCAAGTTTTCCATCCTGCCTTGCTTTTGCAGTAAAGGAGATCATAACATTACCCACAACCTTATATGCATTTACTTCCGAACCAATATTTATTATTGGATTTTCTTCTATTAAGCCAAGTTCCAAGATTGAACTTTCTGTTATGTTTGTTCTTGCTCTGTACTTTTTATTAAAATTAATATCGGTTGAACTTCTTATACCGGTCACTTCTTTTTCTTGATAATCAAACTCCGCAACATTTATCAAATCTCCTCGTTTAATTGAATTGAGTGCCACAAATACATGTTTGTAAAGTCTAACTTTTAATGTTATAGTTGATTTTGATAATTGACCATTCTCTTTTTTTAACTCAATAGGTACATATAAAAAACCGCCATTTAATTTCATACTTCTGTTATTATCATAAATTATTCTTTCATCATCTAACTTCTGAATATCTGAAGGCAAAGCCATTGCTTCATATTCAAATCTTGAATACTCAGATAATTCTTTTTTTAAATACTCATCTAACGATATAGCATTTAACGTTACTGAAAGAATACTTAATAATATAAGAATGTAATTAAACATTTTTATGACCGTTTTAGATTGTTTGCAATTGACATCATTTGTTCAACTGTCTGAACTGTCTTTGAGTTTATTTCATATGATCGCTGTGCTGTAATCATATTTATCATTTCTTCAACAATATCAACATTCGATGATTCTAAAAATCCTTGATGAGTTTCACCAAATCCATCCGTACCGGCATTTCCAAGAATCGGTATCCCTGAATATTCTGTCTCAACATACATATTATCCCCGATAGCTTTTAGCCCGCCGGGATTAACAAACTTTGCTAATTCAAGAGTACCAAGTTCAACAGTATCACCAGAAAATGATTTTGTTGATATTACACCATCTCTCGAAATTGCAATTTCTGTTGTATCATCAGAGATTGTAAAACCCGGCTCCAAAACCAATCCGGTTGAGTTTACAATCGAGCCATCTTTTGAACGCTTAAACGATCCATCTCTTGTATAGGCATATGTTCCATCTGTCTTACGCATTTGGAAAAACCCTTCGCCATATATAGCCAAGTCTAATTGTTGGTTTGTTTCCTGTAAGTCCCCCTGCTTAAAAACTTTTTCAGTTGATGAAGGGCGGACACCGGTTCCTACTATTACTTTTGAATTAGGATTTTCAACTATGCCTTGAATATCAATATTCTGAGGGTTTGCAGAAACTTCTTGATAAATTAAGTCCTTAAACTCGGCTCTGTTTTTCTTAAATCCGGTTGTATTTATGTTTGCTATATTATTTGAAATAGTTTCTATATTTAATTGTTGTGCATACATTCCGGAAGCAGCTGATCTTAATGCTCTTGTTGACATATTTTTCTCCTATTGTACTCTTCCAATTTCTTTTGATTGACTTAAGATTGTATCAAGTGAGGATATCATTTTTTGCGATGCCTCATAATCTTTGTTGATTCTTATCATCGACTCCAATTCCAAAATTGGATTTGTATTTGATTCTTCTAAATAACCTTGATGAATTTCATATTCGGTATCAATTGCTGGGGAATAATCCATATCATCAAACTTAAAATTTTGACTATCTCTTCTATCCATCCCCTCTTGATTTGTAACCTTTGTTATCAATAATTTATCAATAACTAAATCCCCCTGTTTTACTTCTCCTTCTTTTGTAATTAGTATCGGCTTGTTTTTATCAACAACAGACTCATATATATTTATTCCACCATTGGAACTTTGAACTTTGTAGCCTCTTGAATCAATTATAAATCCTTCCTCGCTAATAGAAAACTTACCGTTTTTTGTCAATTCTAATCCATTACCGGTATCCACAACAAAAAATCCATCTCCCGTTATTGCTAAATCAAAAGAATTGCCGGTTTCCACTAAGTTGCCTTCACTAAAATCTGTAACTTGTTTCACCTGTGTTCCATCCTCTCGCGATAAATACTCCGAAAATGGTATTTCTCGTTTATAACCGGTTGTATTTATATTTGCTAAGTTGTTTGAAACAATTTCAAGATTTTTCATTCTTGTGTTCATCGCAATAGCAGAATTATATAGACCTTTTATCATCCTTGTTTCCTCCGGATTTACTTGCTTGAGTACTATATAATAGTTTTACAAGCTCTATTGTAAGTCCTGTTAATTTATTTGGAATCTTCTCTTCTTTGTTTTGCAGTTTAACTGCTTCAGAAAATATTGAATCCTTTTTTATTAAACCTTTTAGCTTAGCTAATTGATATAGTTTTTCTTCTTCTTCCATATTCAATTAACAAACATCAAAATTTATGCCTTAATATTTAACAGGTCTGCTTTGGCTTGATATTTAAATTCCGGGGATGTATATCCTTGAGATAGGAGTAAGTTAATGGAAAGATTTGTCTTATTTATTATTTTGTTTATTAAACTATCAAAAATTGATGTTTTTTCTTTCGTTACCGAATCAATTATATTCATTTTGCCTGAAAATCCGGTATTGATAAAAACCCCGTCAATTAACCCTTTATATTTATTTTGATATCCACATATAATATCTGTCTTATAATACTTATTTCCCAAACTTCCATTTAACTGTTCATAGCTATAAACAACTAAATCCAATTCTTTATTATTAATAATAATATAAAAATCGGGGAAAAAATTAAAAGAATTATATATTTTTTTTTGAAAATGATATTTAATCAGTTTTTCAATTAAATAATTAAGTTCGTCTGATTCTGTTTTTAAATTAATATATCTTTCCGCCCAGCTATTTAACAATAAGATTAAACTAATTACTGAACTATTTTTATTAGCTGCCAAGTTTGGAAAGCTTTCATCAACAATATTAACAAAAAACACCTTTTTTATTTCATCATATATAGAGTTTGGAAGATTTAAACCATTCAACCTAATAATAGAAATGAATATTTCATTACAAAGCTTATCAAATGGTATTTCTTTCATTATTTTTGCAACTTCGTACAAGTCTTCTTTTCTCTGATAAGAAGCACTCCACATTAATCCGATTAAAATTCCAACTTGATAATCAATCATTTCAATATCATTATCAATTAGCGAAATCAAGTCTTCAACTTTAGATTTAACTAATGTTTTTTTAGCAACAACCAGCTTTTCAACTACTGTTAAACTCGTTTTGGTAACCTTAATTCCAAATTTTTTAATTATATCAACTAAAACTTGTTGGTCAATAAACTTCAACTGTCCAAAATTATCCAATCCTATTGTTAGTGGATTATTTGTGATAACTTTTCCAACTAACAAATCACCTTTATTAACATCTATCGGTAGTTTTGTCTGGAAAACTTCGCCATCAATTAATACTTTATATAAAGCATCAAATTTTTCTACTACCTTTAACGTTACAATTGAGTTTTCTTGAGGAAGGTTTGAAAGAAATCCTTTTGATGATAACTTAAGTACATCTAACGAGATGTACTTATTGTTATCTAAACTTGAAATCATTTTGCTTCACCGGCTAAAATTTTCAACTTTGCTGCTAAAAAAACTTCTCCTTTGGAAATTGAATATTCTCTTGCTTTTTTAACAATATCTCTTCCATTATCATCGTAACGAATTGGAAGTGCAATTAAGTTTTTTCTTACTATACTTAGTTCTTCATTAGCCGTATGTATTATTTTTTCTTCTCTAAGCTTTGAAATATTAATTTTTAAGGTTTTAACAGCATATTTTTTTCTATACTGTACTTTTTTATACCAAACAGCCAGAATAACAACAATTAACAAAAATTCAACACCCCAGAATGCGTATGCAATTATATCAGGTTCGCTTTTAGTTACAACTTGTTTTGATGAAACCAAATATGTTTGATTTTTAAGGTCTTCTTCAGCTTGTTTAGCTTTTATAGCAGCAATCTCATTATCTAACATTGAACGAATGTTTATTGAATCTGATGCCGCAGCAGCAATAGAATCTTTAGAGGTAGTTGTAGTTGAATCTACAATAATGTTTTCTGCTTTCGACTGCTGTAATAACAGAACAAAAGCTATCAAAAAGTATATTTTTTTCATTACATTACCTTTCTTTTAAGTGGAAATCTGCAAGTAATTATAGAACCACCTTGTTCAAACACTTCTACAATAAATTTTCCTTCATGTTTTTTCATTAAGTTATCAACTATTTTAACATTTAAGTCAAATTTTTTGTCAACCATCTTATCTGAATCAAATGCTTCAAGTGTGTTAGTTGTAATTATTTTTAACACCAAATCATCATTCTTAAATCGTGTTTGAATCAATATACCACCTGAATCAAAATTACTTTTCTTTATCAAACCAAATATATTTGTCAGTATCTGATAAATATAATTTTGGTGTGTTAGTATCGGTGGTACTATTTCTTCTAAATCTAATACCAATTCCATACCAACATTATCTAAAGTAGATTTGATAAGTTCGTAATAATCATTTAATATATTATTCAAGTTACATGGTTGAATTTGAACGTTTTTCTGATTAATACTTGAAAATTTCGTCAATCTGTTCACAAGGTTATTTATCTTTTTTACTTGTGCTTTCACCTTCTGTATTTCCGGTAGAATGGACTCTTCCGAAATTAAGTCAACATGTGATAAAATAACTTGCAAAGGATTTGTAATGTCTTCAACAATACCTTCTGTCAATTCTCCTATTGCGGCTAAACGAAAATCATTAGACAATTTAGCCTGGTAGGTTTGTAATTCTTCATAAGTAGAATTTAATTTATTTTTAAGTATCAACTTATCTACTTTAGATAGACTTAAACTTAATATTGTATTAATAAAATGTTTATCATATTCACTAAAGTTTTGTTGGTTAATACTTGTCAACAACACAAAAATCCCTTTCTTTTTATTATCATCAAAAATAGGATAGATAATATAATTTAATTTTGGACCTTGTGAATTAAAACTTTTTAGTTCAGGTAAAATTATCGGTTTTTTTGATTCAAACAAAAGACTTAAAATCCCTTCTTTATAAAAGTGATTCATAACTTCAGAAAGCGGATTTTGTTTATTTTCTAAATTACTTAAGCGCATCAACATGTCATCAAAATATAAAACATCTGCATCTTTAACAGGTATCAATCTTCTTACGCTTGTTTTTAAGGCTTCAACAAAATCACCCGGAGTTCGTAATTCTTCTAAGTCTTGAGTAAAACTAATCAAACTTTGAAAAAGATGAGAATATTTCTCAAGCATTAAATTAGAACTTATATCTCCGTTTTTTCTAAAAACGTTAACACCATCATCCTTCAAATCATCATTATTATCCAAATCTTCTAATGATTTATAGAAGGGCTCAAAATGGTCAGTATTTTGTTTGTGTAGTCGTAGCATTTAGATCTTTATTGTTTTAATTTCTTCTGCAAATAAAGGTTCGTAGTTAGCTATAAACTTATCAAGATCTTCCATTGACTTAAACTTCAAAATCCCTAAAATGCTTTCATCTAATTTGTAGTTCTTATCCCAATAGAAATCGCCTATTTTTAACTTTTGTGTCATATAATCAGCCAAATGTACAATAGAAGCCAACACTTGATTTTCAACAGCTTTTGAAGGATGGTGATGGTTGCTTATTGTATCGCATAAATGACTTGGAAGATTCCATTTGTTAGTTAAAAATTTTCCCATTTCTTGATGTGTATATCCTAAAAATTCTACTTCAGCATCAAGGCAGAAAACATCTTGATTAACAACCTTATCGTATATATCTAAAAAGGCTGTATGAAAATATTTATGCATAACCGGCACACCCAAGTCATGTAAAAGACCGGTAACAAAAGCTTCTCCCCCAAATCGATAGCCCATATCTTCCGATATTCGCTTTGCTGCATTTGCACATAATAATGAGTGAAGCCAAAATTCTTTTTGGTCTAAGTACTTATCACTCTTATTCTTAAAGGATTCTATCATCGATAAAGCTATTACAATATTTTTTATATCTTGATATCCTATAATTAATATTGCAAAATCAATGGTAGATACCTTTCTTGGCAATCCATACAATGGCGAGTTTGCTATCGATAAGATTTTGGTTGCTAATCCAGGGTCTTTTCCAATCTTTTTACTTAACAATGTGGTGTTTGTATTAGGGTTATCTAACAGTTTGGAAACTTCCATCATTACTTCCGACATTGATGGTAAGTTGTAAATATTAGCCAAAACCAACTCGGTTTTTCTTCTTTTCTCTAATATTATTTGTTCTGTTAAGTTATTTGACATATAACACTCAAAAGTTTAATGATTCAATTTGATTTTCGAATAGTTCCTTATAACTCATTATAAACTGTTCCAAGTATTCTTGATTCCCTAATTTTAATATGTCTATTATATTATCATCAAATTGCATGCCTTTATCACAATCAAAATCTCCTATTCCTATCTTTTGTGTTATAAAGTCTGCTAAATGAATTAACGATGCCACTAATGGCTCATTAGGGGTTTTACTTGGATAGTGATGATATTGTATTGATTCCCCCAAATGTACAGGGAGATTCCATTTATCAATCAAAAATTTAGCTATATCCATGTGATTTATTCCAATCACTTCTTCTTCTAACGAAAAGAAACTTTTTCCGGTTTCTTCTGTCAGCCTTACTATTTCGTTATACTCTTTATTAAAATGCTTATATATAATTGGGATTCCTAAATCATGTAATAAACCCGCTGTAAACACTTCCCCGCTTGTTCTATAACCTAAGTCATCAGCAATTTTTTTGGCAGCGGTTGCCACCATAAATGAATGTGCCCAATATTTTTTATGGTCAAATTCCGGTCCGTTTACATCCTTAAATGCTTCCATCATTGATAAAGCAATTACTATGTTTTTTATATGATTGAAACCCAATATCACTATTGCAAAATCTATCGTAGATACCCTGCGTGGTATTCCATATAACGGCGAGTTTGCTACTGATAGTATTTTGGTTACCAAGCCTTGATCCTTGCTGATTACTTTTCCAAGTTTTGAAGCACTTGCACCAGGTTCTTCAATAAGTTTTGATACTTCCATCATTATTACCGGAACAGAAGGCAGGTTACGCACGCCAGAAAGAATACTTTCTATTCTTCTTTTTCTTACTTCAGTTTCATTGATAATTTCATTATTAAACATATTTCCCTTGTAGTTTTTCTTTTAGTTCTTTCAGTATCCGAGAATGTACTTGGGAAACCCGAGAGACTGTTATATTTAGGACTTCTGATATTTCTTTATAATTTAAATTTTCATAATAATAAAGGGTTATTATTAACCTATCTCGTTCTTCAAGCGAATTTATCGCTTCAAGCAATATCTCTTTTTGTTCCTTTTTATTTAATGCTTCATCCGGCAACTCAACATCAGCCGGTATAGTTTCATTTAATGTGTACGAATCAGTACCATCTATTTGATGACTTAAAGAAATATTTTTTGGAGGATAATCCGATTCTCCACTTCCCGAAGTTCTTGGTTTGGATTGTATCTTCCTTATCTCATCAATTATTTTTCCACGTATTCTTTGAATTGCATACGTTTCAAATTTCGTTCCATATTGTGGGTCAAAACGTTCTATTGCTTCGCTTAGTCCTTCTATTCCAAATTGAAAAAAATCCTTTTCGTCTATTACATTAAGTGTAACAAATTTGGAGTTATGAATAACATAATGAACTAAATTTGTATAATTGATCATAATCTGCCGTTTGATTACAGCAGTAGGATTTTCTTTATACATTAACCATAATTCGTTATTATTCATGCTTATTGTTTCCTATGAATTTCTCATTCATTTGTCGTGCCTTGCGAGCCGAAGCATCGTTTATTGCCTTTATAAATATAATTGAAATAATTGTAAACATTACTGTAACTACCATAAATAGTGCAAATGACCGTATAAATACATCTATAATATCAAGCCCTTTTTGGCTATAGATAATCATTGATATAAAAAATACTAATAATCCAAAATTTAATACTATTTTATTCATTTCTTTTAATTTAATATATTAAAGCAATGATAGAATATACCTAATATAATTTAATAAAAAATTTAGGCTTTTTGTAAATTTTTTTTGATTTTTTGTTAAAAAATTAAAAAACATATAGATAATACTATAAAATTACTATCCTGTCAATAATTATTTCGTTTATATTTTACGTTGTTAATACTTTTTGGTATTAATATTTGGAGGCATTTATCTTTTGAATGCCAACTATGTTTTTACACAATCCTTTTATTTGTTGATTGATTTTTGAAGCAGGATATTTTATTGCAAATAATTCTTGACTTAATATCGATTTACTCACTTCTGCACTATATTCTACAATTCCTAACAAATCAATTTTTTCTCTTAAAAAGTGTGTCGATGCTTTATATAAATTATCAAATGCAGTTTTCCCTTCGGTAAAACTTGAACATCTATTAACAATAACATACTTCCTATTTGTTACAACGTTTTTGTTTAGAAGTTTAATAATTACATATGCATCCATAATTGAAGTTGGCTCAGGATTAGTTACAAGGAAGATATAATCCGAATTTGTTAATATGGAAATAACCCCTTCTCCTGCTCCCGAAGATGTATCTATAAAAATAAAATCGTAATTCTGTGATAATTTCTGTAAAGAGTCAAATAATGATTTTACATTTTGTGATGTTAAATCTGGATGGTCAATTTTCCCGGATTCTCCAAAAATAAAATGTAACGTTGGCTCAAACTGATAAACTACTTCATCAAGTAAACTTTTTCCATTAAAAAAATCATATACCGAGCCGGATGGCTTAATATTAAGCATAATATTTATATTACTCAAATTTGCATCTAAATCAACAATTAGGATTTTTCTACGCAGTTTTGAAAGTGTATATGCTGTATTCAATGTAATAAAAGTTTTGCCGGTACCTCCCTTTCCTGAAGTAAAGGCAATAACTGGACAGGCAAACTTTAAATTTGAAGAAGATTTACCTAAATTTGCTAATTCTTGTAATCGTTCAGCTTGTCCTAATATCAATTTATTTTTCCTGTATAAATCATATTTGCTATAAATTCGGGTTCTGCCGCCAATATATCATCTGGTATAACTTGTCCATTAGTTAAATACTTTATCGGTACGTTAAATTTGTTAGATACGTTTATTATATTGCCATATGTTACTGCTTCATCTAATTTTGTAAATATTAGACCATTAAAATTCAAAAATTTAAACTTATTAGCAACATCAAACATTGTTTTTGTTGAACTTGTTGTGTTTAATACTAAATAAATTTCATCTGTATTTACCACATCAATAAAATCTTTTATCCCTTTTAATAAGTTTGTGTTTTTTTGACTCCTTCCTACTGTATCAATAAAAACTAAATCTTTCTTCTTAAATTTCGATAACATTTTTGGCATTTCCGATGGTTCGTATGCAACCAAAAGGTCAATATTGCTCACCTCAGAAAATATTCTTAATTGGTCTAAAGCACCTAATCTATATGTATCTATGGAAATTAATCCTACATCAAGTTTATGTAGAATTTTTGATATAACTGCAAGTTTTGCTATACAGGTTGTTTTTCCTACTCCGGTTGGTCCTATTAATGATATAACCTTTGGTTTTTGTGATTTCTTTACTTCAAACTTACTTGTTGATATCATTGAACTCATTGTAGAGATTACATAGTTATCAATATTATCCGGTGTTAAAAATGCGGAGTATCTGTTTAATTGTTCAATTATTGCATTAACTACATTTTTTTCTATATCCCTATCTAATAATGTTTCGGCTATTTCTTTTAGTTCTTTTTTTGCCGGAATTATCTCAATATTGTTTTTTTTATTGGTTTTTGTAATAGGTTTTATGGCAGGCTCCTCTTCAGCAGCTACACCATATATCTTTTGAGTAAGTTTTTTAAGTTCTGTTTCAAAATTCTTTGGCTCTTCCCTTGATTTAGCATTTTTTTGCGGTTCAATCTTGGGTGAAGTATCATAATCATCTTCCATTCCACAAGTAACTTCAAACAACTTTTGCTTTCCTAAACGAGCATCTCCTTCTAACACTCGTGTACTTAATATTACAGCTTCATCTCCTAAATCTGCTTTCATTAAGCTAATTGCTTCTTTTAACGTTGCTGCACTAAACTTTTTAATCTGCATTCTTAAACCTCAATTTTACCAATAAATTCAATTTCTACATTTGGCGGTAATTCTGTATACGACAATACAATTATATCAGGAAAAGTTGAATTAATCAACCGATAAAAATAAGGTCTTATCGTTGCTGATGTAATTACTACCGGCAGATACCCTAATTCTCGGAATGCAGCAAGGGTTTGTATTATTGAGCGGTTTAATTCTGTTAACATGTTTGGTGTTAATCCTAATGTTTGAACTGCTTCTTTTTGCTGTTGTAATGCACTTGTTATAAAACCTTCCAACTTTTCGCTTAACGACGCTGATCGTATTATTCCATTATTATCTTTGTATAGGTTGGCTATTGTATCACTTAATGAATGTCTAACATATTCTGTTAATACATCTACACTCTTGGTTACCTTGGCATAATCTATAAGTGACTCCAATATCTGGACTAAATCTTTTATTGGAATTAATTCTTTTAACAAATTTTGTAATACTTTCTGAATTGTACCAAGCGATAATACATCAGGATTAATATCTTCAATAACAGCAGGATATTCCTTTTTAAGGTTTTCAAGTAATTGTTTAACAGATTGACGTGATAAAATTTTATCAAAGTTCTTTTTAATTGTCTCTTGCAAGTGAGTTGATAATACCGATATACTATCCACAACTGTAAATCCAACCAATTCGGCTCTATCTTTTTCACCTTCTGTTATCCAAAAAGCATCCAAATTAAATGCTGGATCTTTGGTTGGAATTCCACCAATCTGTTCGGTTAAGTGTCCCGGATTCATTGCTAAATACCTATCGCTGTAAATTTCATATTCAGCAACAACATTCCCTTTTATTTTAATAATATATTCATTTGGACTTAATTGCAGATTATCCCTTACTCTAACCGGCGGAACTAAAACACCATATTCCAATGCAATGTATTTCCTTGTCGATGCAATCTTTTGGAATAAGTTACCTCCTTGATTTTCATCAACAAGAGATATTAAACCATACCCAATTTCCACCTCAATTGGGTCAACCTGTAAATATTCTTCAACTTTTTCTTCAACCGGTTCTGCCGAAGGTTGTGCTTCGGGCAAATCGGAGGGTAGTTCTTCAACTTTTTTGGCTTTTGTTATTACATAAGCCGCCGAACCTAACCCTGCTGATAAAATAAAAAATGAAATTGTTGGCATACCCGGAATTAATCCAAATAAAAATATTGCCCCGGATACTGTTCCTAATACACGTGGGTTTGAAAACAATTGGGTTTGCATTTGTTTTTCTAAACCAGTTCCCTCAGAAGATTTAGTTACCACCATACCTGCTGCCGTAGCTATTAATAAAGCAGGAATTTGTGATACAAGACCATCACCAATAGTAAGAATAGTATAACTTTGTATAGCTTCACTAAATGGAAGCCCCCTTATTGCAACCCCAATAATAATTCCACCAAGTATATTAATAAAATTAATTAATAAACCTGCTATTGCATCTCCTTTTACAAACTTACTTGCACCATCCATTGAACCATAAAATTCTGCTTCTCTTGCAATTGCTTGTCTTCTTTGTCTTGCTTCTGTTTCATTTATCATTCCGCTATTTAAATCAGCGTCAATTGCCATTTGTTTACCCGGCATTGCATCCAATGTAAATCGTGCAGATACTTCCGAAATTCTTCCCGAACCTTTTACTATAACTATAAATTGAATAATTACAAGAATAATAAATATTATAAACCCAACAACATAATTACCACCAACAACAAAGTTTCCAAACGTTTCAATTACTTTTCCGGCGTAACCATCAATTAAAATTAATCTTGTTGAACTTATATTTAACGAAAGGCGGAATATTGTAAAAATCAACAACAATCCCGGGAATACTGATATGTCTAACGCAGATTTAATATATAAAGAAACAATTAAAAGTAAAACCGCAAGCGATATATTAAGTGCCAAAAAGAAATCTAACATGAACGACGGTAATGGTATTACCATCAATCCTAAGATAAAAATAATGCCAAAGGCTAATAATATATCTGCGTTTTTTAACAGTTTATTCATACTAAACTATGCTTTTTTTCTTTTTTGTACGTTTTATCTGATAAATATATGCCAAAATCTGTGCCACAGCTTTATATAAATTTTCTGGAATCTCATCGCCAATATCACATGCTTTATACAATGCTCTTGCTAAAGCCACATCTTCATGAATTGGAACATTGTTTTCAGCAGCAATCTTTTTAATTTTTTGAGCTACATAGTCAGTCCCTTTTGCTATAACCTTTGGAGCTTTTCCTGCACCCATTTCATACTTAATTGCTACCGCAAAGTGAGTAGGGTTAGTTATAACTACATCTGCTTTGGGAACTTCGCTCATCATTCTTTTTCTTGCCATAGCAAACTGCTGCCCTTTAATACGCGATTTTATCATCGGGTCTCCTTCAGTCTGCTTAAACTCTTCTTTAATTTCCTGCATCGACATCATCAAACTTTTTTTGTGTTTAAATTTCTGATAAGCAAAATCTACCGCAGCAATTACTGCAAAAACAATCGAGATTTTCCACAATAGCGAGTACGAGGTTCTTAACATAAAATCAACTATTTCAGGTACTGTTAACTGTACTAACCCAATTGAATGCATAATATCATCCACAAGCACAAAATAAGTAAAACCTCCAATAAGAGACAGCTTTAAAATATTCTTTCCTGTTTCAAAAAGCGGACGCGAAGAAAACAGAGTGTTTTTTATCCCTTTCATTGGATCTAATTTGTCAAATTTTGGAGCCAACGCTTTTGGTGTGAATTTAAACCCAACCTGTCCATAACCAGCCAAAGCTGCAACAGCAAACAAACCTCCAAAAATTGGTAATAATGTATGAAGATAAAACCCAAATGATTTTAAAGCATACATTTGAAGAATTTTTGTATTAAGCTCAAGTTTTCCAAGCGAACTAAAAATAAATATTGTGATATCTCTAAATTGGCTGCCAATAAAACCTTGCGACATATACAATATCAATAACCCAAATGTGAAAATAAACAGCGAGTTTATTTCCATACTTTTAGCAGTTTGTCCTTTATCTCTTACATCACTCTGCTTCTTGTCGGTTGGTTGTTCGGTTTTTTCCTGTCCGTCACTATCGGCCATTTTATACCATCGCTTTAATTAATGTGAGCAAATTGTTTTCAAATTGCGATATCAACTCTCTTATTAAAACAACATAGAGAGGAGTTAACATACTTAAAAACAAAAGACCCAAAGCGATTTTTGCCGGTTGTAATACAAAAAACACATTCATCTGTGGAATTACTCTTGAAATAATTCCTGTTGCTAAGTGCAACAAAAAGAATGATACTATAACTGGTGCTGCTAATTTTACTGCAATTAAAAAAATCATCGCTGAGTATTTTGTTAATAATATATATACTTTTTCATTAACAACATACGTGCCAAGCGGTATCACTTTAAATGAATATGCTAAAGAATTTATTAAATGGTGGTGCCCGTTTATAAGTAGAAAAATTAAAGTGGCTAAAATAACAATTGTTTCTCCAACTACGTTAGATGTTGATTCTGTCATTGGATCAAACAATTGTGCAACAGCCAAACCCATATCAAAACCTATTAACAAGCCCGCAAACGATATTCCGTAAAATACAAAATTAAATGTAAAACCCATTAATATGCCGGTTATTACTTCTTTAACTCCAAGTAAAGCTAAATTTAATAAACCTATATCATACCCTACTCTTGCATCTCCAATTGTAAAAAAAAGTATATAGGTTAACATTAATGCTAAAAACAATTTTGTTAGGGCGGGTAGACTATTTTGACTAAATACAGGAGCTACTAATAATGCGGCAGCTATCCTTAAAAATATTAATAAACCTGTTAAAAAATCCGAAATTAATATATCGGTCATTTAATAACTGTTTCCATAACATTAAAAATTTTGTATGTAAGCGATATAACTTTATCTGCCATAAACGGCAGAGTGATTACAATTGCAATGGCTGTTAATATTATTTTTGGAACAAATGTAAGAGTCATTTCTTGAATTGATGTGGCTGCTTGAAATATTGATATTAATATACCAAATATCAGCGAAACTCCTAATACAGGTAGAAGAACTATTAATGTTGTGTAAAAAGCTTCTGTCATTAACGATACTACTATATCTAATGTCATCTTAATTAAAACTCCTTACTAATGATCCAATTATCAAATTCCAGCCATCTACAAGTATAAAAAGAAGTATCTTAAATGGCAGAGATATCAGCATTGGCGGCAGCATCATCATACCCATCGACATTAATATACTTGAAACTATCATATCAACCATTAAAAACGGAATAAATATAAAAAATCCCATAATAAAACCCGTACGCAGCTCACTCAACACAAATGAAGGTATTAATATATAGGTTGGTACATCTGCTCTTGTTGCCGGTTTTGGTCTATTTGATAAATTTACAAATAATTCAATATCTTGCTGTTTTGTGTTTCTATACATAAAAGTTCTAATTGGTTCTATTGCTAATGTATACGCTGTATCAATTCCTATTTTTTCTTCCATGTACGGTTTAATTGCTGTATCATTAATTTCGCCCCATGTTGGAGCCATAATAAAAAAGGTAACAAACATAGCTATCCCCGCCAAAAGCTGGCTGGGAGGCATTTGGGTTGTTCCAAGTGCATTTCTTACAAAGTGAAATACAATTATTATTCTTAAATATGACGTAGTCATAATAAGAATTGAAGGTGCCAAAGTTAAAATTGTTAACAATAAAACCAATTGAAGTGTTACAGATAAATCTTTTGGATTATCTGACGTACCTATATCTATCCCAATTTTTGGTAATGGAACGGTTGGATTATTTGCTTGTGCAAATGAAGTATTGGAAAGCAAAAACAAACCTAACAACACAAGAACTAAAAACTTTACTTTCATTTTATTCCCATATTGCTTTTAAGTATATCCATAAATTTTGCGTTCGATTTATTTAAATCGGGTTCTGGCTCTACATTTATATTTTCTAACTCATCAATTACATTAATTGAACCTTCGCTTACTCCAAGCACATAAATTTTATCTTGAATTTTTACTACTGCTAAATATTTTTTTGGTAATATGGCATGTAATCCCAATACTTTAATACTTACACCATTTGAACCTGCTTTTTCATATTTGTATAAGTACTTTTTCATTAAATAGAGCAATGAATACATCACTCCTGTTAAAATTGCAAGAACAAATATTATATAGACGATATTCCAAAACATTTTATGCTAATCCTTTTAAGCGTTCTTCTGTTGCAATTAAGTTTGTTATTCTTATTCCAAAGTGTTTATCAATAACTACTACTTCACCTTCGGCTATTTTTTTGTTATTTATAAAAACATCAACCGGTTCACTTGCTAATTTTTCCAGCTCTATAACATATCCTCTTTCTAATTCAAGGATATCCTTTATCTGCATTTTTGTTCGTCCAAGTTCAATGTAAACATTTAACTGTAAGTCTTTTAAAAAATCTAATTTATTATCAGATTTAAAACCGCGTTTGGAAGATTCGTCAAACTCCGGGAAGTCAGCTAAACTACCAACTACATCATCTTCTTCCATTCCGCCATTCAGCATATCGTCATTTGCCATTGCTAACCTCTATTAATTATTTTTTTCTTCTTTTCGTGAAATTTTTACTGCTTTATGGTTATTAACAAACCCCGTTGTACCATAAAATATTACTCTTTCCCCAATTTTAACTTTTACTTCATCCCCTACACGTTTGTTTAAAATTATTATATCTCCCTTATCCAAATTTAATAATTGGTTAAAAGTAATTGAAGCTCTTCCAAATTCAACATCAACAATTAATTCTGTTTTGTTTAAGTGATTCATCAAAACGTTTTTTGCCGTAGTGCCGGAATACTTTAATGGACGTATTGTTGAAAGATTTTGACTTGAAAGTTTTGATAAAATTGTATCAAATGCAAAAGTAGCAAAACAGATATTCATTAAATACGATTGTTCACCAATAAATAACTCAAAAGTAATTAAAAGTACACTCTCACTTTGTGATGTAATCTGGGCAAAATCAATATCCGGTTCAAATCTATCTAAGTTAAAATCAAAATCATCAATTATCTGCCATGCTTTACGCAAATCCTGCATTATGCGTTCAACTGTAACACTTAATACTTTTTGTTCTATCGGTGTAATAACTTTTGATTGTTTTGTTCCAATGCCATTACCTCCCAACAACCTATCAACCAATGATAAAGCCAATTCGGGACTAAATTCTAAAATTGCCTTAATATCTGTATTTTTTATCTCAAATGTAAATAAACAGGCAGGATTTGATACAGAGAGCACATATTCCGAATAATAAATCTGGTCAACCGATATAACGTTAACATTAATAATTGTCTGCAATTTTGACATCAAGAAAGAACTGAAAGATTCTGCAAAGTTTTCATGTATGTTTCTTAATGTTCTCAGTTGATTTTTAGATATTCTATTTGGAAGTCTAAAATCAAACGGAACCGCTTCTTTATCAACTACTTTAGTTTCTGCCGGCTCACTTGTGCCGGATTTCATGTTATTAAGCAGTTGATCTATTTCTTGTTGGGATAATACTTCTGCCATATTAGTTTATCACATATTTATCAAAATAAATATTGTTTACTTTTACATCTTTAATTAGTTCGTTCAATCTGGTTATTAGTTCGTTTTTTACAATTTCTTTATATCCAATTTCACCAAGTTCTCCCATTGTTTTGCTCGACATTGTTTCAATAATCATATCTTTAACAATAACAACTTTTGTTTCTAAGATTTTTAATGCTTCTTCACTTTCAACATCTATTCCTAATGATACCAACATAATCCTCTGGCCACCTGTACCGGCTGGATTTACAATGATATCTTCAATCTTAAAAATATGAGTTCCTGTAGATTCTTTCTTCTCTTGTAAATCTGCATCTATGGAATCCGCTTCTGAATTTGCAACCAATCCTTGTTGTTCAATAACTTTTGTTAACAAAATATTTGCAGTAACATAATAAACAGCTAATAACTGAATAATAAATAAAGGTAATCCTATTATTAATACTTTTGGGTTAAATCCTTTTTTGGAATCAGATTTACTCGATTCGTCAGCCATGATATTTCCATTCTTTTTTTATTAAATTAACAATTGATGTGCCAAATAAATTACCGACACACATTTAGGAAGACAATTATAGCGAAAATACAAAAAATGGAAACAAAATTAAATTATTAACAGTTTATTTTTCAAACATTATTTTTGATTTGTTTTTAGATAAGTGGAACGATATTAGATATTAAATATTTGCTAAAATTAATAGGCTAATATTATACAATTGTTTATTGATAACCAGATATATACAAAAGCCATTCCGGCTGGAATGGCTCTATTGGTAGAAAAAAATAAACACAGAATATATTTCCCACTCCAGAGTGAGTGGATCTGATTTTTATTTTACATAAACCATTTTCTTCAAATCATTAAAGACAGGAATTTTTCCTTTCCCCGTTACTTCCAACCTATATAAATAGATACCACTTGCATAATTGCTTAAATCAATTTTTGTTTCATTATAACCCTTTTCTTTTTCGCCTTCAATTATTGTTTGCAATAATTGACCCGTAATGTCATATAATTTAACTCTAACTTCCCCGGGTTCTTTTAAACTGTAACTAATAGTTGTGGTTGGGTTAAAAGGGTTAGGATAGTTTTGATATAATTCATAATTATAGTTAAGTTTTATATCTACATCATCTATATTTGTTATTGTAACATTTACTTCTGTACTTGGTATACTTTCGTTACTTGAACTATCAACCGCAGTTACTTTATAATATACTTTTTGACTTCCTTTTGTTAAATAATCTGTATAAATTGAATCTGTTATTGTTGCAATTAAATTGTTATTATTTATTGTAAAGTTTGGATTTGTATCTTTATATAACCTATATTCTTTAAAATCCGCCTCCCATCTTTTTTCCCATACTAAATTTATTTTACTTGAATCCTGAATATAATCAGCAGTAATTGTCTTTATTTGTTTTGGGGGTAAATCCATGTAATCGGTTCGCAGTCCTCCAGGTCCTCCAAACATTCCCATATCACTTCTTGAACCATCTACATCCAATACTGCCGGATCCCCTGAATCTATTGCAGGTGAATACTTTTGCAGCCTCACATCATAATTACTTGTAAGTGTTACTGTTGTATCATTTACAAACATTGGATCAGCTATAATGTCATGGTCTCCAGGTGCAGAATTGCGATAAGGATTCTGCCATATTTTGTAATATAAATTATAATTACCATAAGTTTCAGAACCTGAATAGATGCCCCATTTCCCGTAAGCTGTAATATTATTTCTTATAACTTCTCCAGTTGTTTGACCAGTTCCTATTCCCATGACATAATCATTATAAAATGTATTATTTTCTACAAAAAGTGTATCAGGTATACCAATTCTACACCAAATAAGCATTCCTCCCCTAAAATGTGCTATCAAGTTATTCCTTATTTCAACCCTACCGTTCGTTTCAAGCGAAATAGCATAAGACCCTTCTGTAGTTTTCTCTCTTATCATTATATTATTAAATATTTTATATTTCCCTCCACCGGGTCCATTAAATAATACATGATAACTATAGTTAGAGTTGATTATATAAAACACATTATTGAATAATTTATATTCCCAATCAGTAGTACTCTCAACTTCAATCGCCATTTCTGCATCTTTTACAATACAGTTTTCTATTTTTGTATTGTGAGCCAAACTTAATGCGTACGCTGTTGAATCAATCACACAATTACTTAGATATAAATCACCTTCTCTACTCCTTATAGCTTGATAAAATACATATTCATCAAGCCTTCTTTTTTTTAACGTTAAATTATTCAAACTAATATTTCCATAGACAAAATAACACAAAGTATAAGGAACAACTTTCCCAAGGATCCCTGTCCCATCTATTATACATTCATCTGAATCAACACCTATAAATGTTAAGTCTTTATAGCTTGTGCTTAGTGTCTCTTTATAAATTCCACGGCCAATATAAATTGTATCTCCACTACTGCAATAGTTTATACACTTTTGTATACTATCACATGCTGTTTCCCAACTTGTATATGGGGGGGCAGGTATGCCCCCCGTTTTACTTACATATCTAACTTCACTTAACAAAACTGATTGTAATATAACTGTTACCAGTATAAAACTTTTAATTCTCATAGTAGTCCCTACTTTTGTAAAATCATTTTTTTGCTTAAGATTTTATCATTATATTGAATCTTATAAATATATACTCCACTTGCCAAATTATTACAATTTACTGCAATATTGTAGCTGCCCATTGCTTGTATTCCTTCAAATATATCTTTTATTTCTCTTCCTAACATATCATAAAGTTTTATACTAACTCTACCGGTGTTTGGGATGCTGTATCCAATAGTGGTTGTAGGATTAAATGGGTTTGGATAATTTTGCTCAACTTGAAAGTCAGATACTTGCTCATTTCCTTCAACAAACTCTTTTGGCAAAACATGAATAGACACTTCGTTAGTTTCATTTGAAGTTCCTTCTATTACTTTGTATCTTATATAATTTGCTCCTGAATAAATTTCTTCATCATTATCAACATAATATTGTTTATGTGTTAAGTCTTTTGTAGTGGTTGAAATATTTGCAATATTAACCCAGGTACCGCCTGTATATTTATAAACATGATATATTTTTGGACCAGCTTGGTAGCCCCAAATCAATTTAGGATGTCCATTTTCTGAAGTGTAAAATAGTGAATTATACCAATTATCAAAAATAATTCTACCGGTTCCAACAAACTGTATATATCCATTTTGTGCATTAATTTTTCCACCCAAAGAACAATTTATACTTGCGTTACTCTGTATTGTAACTGTATCTGTTAATGAATAAACGGTATTAGAACCTGAAACTGAAAGTTGTTGATTACTATTAATAGTAAGATGTTCTAACAAGCTTTGGCTGCTTGATATAGTTTCGTTACCAATTATATATCCACCATATCTAATTGCCGGCATAACTTCAAACAATAGTGCTGAGCCAAGTTTTAGACTTTTATTAAAAGTTATTGCATTGTTTGTTGCATAACAATGACTATTTGTGTTGTAGTAATGTTCTTTTACTGTATAATTTCTTTCAGACAAATTGCTGCAAATAAAGTTTATTGAAGTTGGTGAGGTATCAGTAAATAAGCCTTGGTAATATCTTGATACTATCATAAAGTATTTTTTATCACCTGCACTTTCCGGCATAATAAACGTACCGCAATCATAATCGCGTGCATCATCAATAGATGCTATTCCATTTCTTGAGAACTGAATATTATCAATAGTTATAGAACTCTGATTCAGTAATTGCCCTTGAGAATGTTGCTGCAATTTTTTAAGCAATTTCCCATAACTCCCTTTTAATCGTGGACTAATTGAGTCACGTAATGTATACCAAATAGGCGAATAATATTTTACATATCCAGCAGTAGAATTTAAATAATACCCCACCATCCCTTTGCGATTTACAGTATCCTGGTCGGCATCCATACAATAATAATAGTCATTAATATCTATTCCTTTTGTACCGTATAATAACGCTAAATTAATGTTATATGTAAATTGTATTGGTGAAGGAAAAACTTTCCTTCTAATATGATCATCATCATTTGCCCAAATTCCAGATTGTATGCTGCTTATGAAATTTGGATCTGCATCGTTATAATTATTAATATTATCAATATAACAAGTAATATTATCTTTTTTATAACCAGTAGGATTATCTACTGGGGTATGTGGATCGTCATACAAATATTTGTGCATAAATGAACCATTATAATTCCCTCTTTTTGCAAATTCCCCTATTTTTGATATCCCTGATGTTTCTCCTATTTGATCATTCCATGCACATGCAAAAGCAGGCATTAGATGTAATTCAGGAGTATAAGAATGAATTAATTCGTCTAAAGTTTTAACGCAAGACTGCATATGAATAAATTCAGGTTCATCAAATGGATACCAACCTACTACTTCATTTCTATTATACGGATCCCCAATAGTAAATTTGATTTCCTTAATCAAGTCTTCATTTGAAGTAAAAGAATTATCGGCTAGTTGTTTCCCTGGAATATTATAATCAACGATTTTATCAACATAAAGATCAAGATATGATACGTTATACCAATAAACTTTGAATTCAACATTTGGGTAACCTTTCCACCACTTAATGCCATCAGGTGTTACTTTTTCGAAATTTTTTAGTAAATTAGCATAAACACTTTTTCCATATTCATTATATTTTAATGAATAAGTTTTATAAGTATTTATCGGGAACATATCCTTAATTCGCAGTATTGTAGATGCAAGTTCATGAACACCATTTTCATCAGTAGAAGTAACTGCTAACTTACAAACATGATCATCTTCATAATCCATCTCATATAAATTTGATGGTTCTATTCCATTTCTCCAATCGATTTTTAGCCTATAATCCACAGTATATGCAATTGGTATTGGGTTAGCGGACTCTTCTGTAAAAGGTTCAATTCCACAAACCGCATAATAATTCGGACCTGATAATAAATTACATGCAGAGTTTAGAGAGGGATTATTTTTAACTGAGGTACTATTCTCTGCTAATATACCGTCTTGCACACTTAATTTAACATCATATTCAGTACTGCCTTCAGCTTCCCAAACAGTATAACCCCGTGTAGAATAATATGCAATACTATGTCTGCCCATCCAGAAATGCATATAAGGGATTAATTTAAATCTTGTATCGTTAGCTCGTAAAAAATTGTAGAGACTGTCACTAATATTGCAAGCGACAAAGGCATCAATACCCGCTTCATCAATATCATTGAAGAAATGGTGTTTAGCAACACCACCCTCTCTTCCCCATGCGATTGCTGTTATAGGTATCCCATCATAATTTTTAAAAAAATCACTTTGTGCTAATATACTTATTGAAAGGAAATACATTAGAAAGAATATTTGTTTTGTTTTGTTTTGTTTTGTTTTGTTTTGTTTTGTTTAACATTGTACTGCTCCTCATTTATTTAAAAAAACACAAAAAAATCAAATAAATCCAATTGTACCTTAAAAAATTGGAGACACCCACCTTATTTTCCCATTGTGCCTTCAATTATTAATTGAAATTAATTAATCATCAATTAAATGTCAAGATAATTTTACCCAACTCAATAAATCACGAATACTTTTTATTGAATTACTAAAAATATTATTTTTTGGTTTTAGATAATGGAAATAAAAAAGGGGCTGTAAAACAGCCCCTTAACACAACTGAAATCTGAATTAGTTATTTAATTTATTATCTTACTAAGTTTGTAATTTCTTGTAATAATGTATCTGAAGTAGTAACAACACGAGCATTAGCTTGGAAACCTCTTTGAGAAACAATCATTTTTGTAAACTCTTCTGAAAGGTCAACGTTTGATTGTTCTAAAGCACCCGATTGAAGTGTTGTACCCGATGCTTCACCAAGTTCACTAACTAAAGCCTCACCTGAGTTAGGAGCTACTGTATACATATTATCTCCAACACTTGTTAAAGCATTTCTGTTAGCAAATGTAGCAATCATTATTTGAGCTAAATTTCTTGATTCACCATTTGAAAATACACCAACTATATAACCGTATTGGTCAACATTTAAGTTTGATAAAGAAGCAGCAGCAGAACCATTTTGACTTAAAGCTGAAACAACTGAATTTGCCGAAGTCTGAGTAATACCACTAAATCCACTACCAAAATCCAATTTGATATTTTGGGCACTTGCACCACCACTTGGAGTTAATCTTATTACTGGTGGGTTAGGTGAAATAGAATCAATAGAACCATCTGTTCTAAATGTAATTGTTCCTTCATTGTTTTCTAATGTTGCAGGTGAAGGAGCTGAAGTAGTCCAATTCCATTGATTATTTGCAGTTTTTGTAAATTTTAATGTTAAGTTATGAGCATTACCCAAAGAATCGAAAACTGATAAAGTACCAGTAATAATAGTGGGTTCTCTGTTTTCATCAACGGTTGAACTAACTGTTGTTGTACTTGCAGTTTGTGTAACATCATTTAAATCAAAATCAAAATCAATTCCAAGTGCAGCATTTTGAATAGTAATTGCAGCAGGTGCAGCACCATCAATTGTTGATAATGCCCCAGCAGCATCAAATACCAACGCATGTGTTTGAGGACCTCCAATAACACTAACATTGTCAGCATCTGTCACATCATATTCCATATCGTAAGTATCAGCAGCAGTTTTTCTATAAGTGATGTGCATTGTATAAGCATTACCATTATTATCATAGATTGTATTTGAATCTTCTTCAGTAGCACCAACTGCTATTGATGAATTAATATTACCTGATTGAACAAAATCTTCAGTTCTGGTTAAAGTAGCAGTACTGTTTAAGTTACCTCCCCAAGATGTTGCGGTTGTAGCAACAGCAGGAAGTCTTAAGTTTGTATCAATAAAAATATCCTCTAAATTATTTCCCGGAGGAATGATACCATCTTCAGTAGCAACTTTACCCTGAACAATTGCACCTGTTTGAGGATTAACTAATTTTCCTTCTGCATCAAATACAAAAGCACCGGCTCTTGAATAATATTGCTTTCCATTGCTTTCCATAATGAATAAACCATCACCCTGTAAAGCCATATCAGTAGTAATACCGGTTTGATTAAAAGTACCTTGTGTCCAGTTTCTATCAATAGAACTAACTTTCATACCTAAACCAACTTGGAATGAGTTTGTACCACCACTTGTATCGGATGGATCTGTACCATAACGAATATATTGATTAAAAGTATCGCTAAAAGTTACTCTTGAACCTTTGAAACCTGTTGAATTAACGTTGGCGATGTTATTACCAATAACATCTAACATTGTTTGATGGTTTTTTAAACCAGAAACACCTGAGAAAAGAGAATTTAAAAGTGACATACTAACCTCCAAAAGGATTAATTTGTTTTCAAATTGGTTCAACGTCAGTCAGTCGGTCGAACCTGGGCGTCCTTGGAAGGTCCCGCCCAAAATTTAATTTGTTATTTTAGTCTTATAATGCGAAAACTACGCTATCGATATTTGTAAATACATTGTCATTACCTTCTGCAACTTCAACTGCCGTTACTACGGTTCTGTTTGGTATATTTACTATAAAGGCTTTATCGTTCACCATTACTAATGAATCTATAGAACCTTTTGCTTCTGCTTTTCCAACAGCTTCATTAAGTTTGTTCATTTCAACATCCGATAACTGGATGTTTCTTGATTCCAAACGCTTTGCAGCGTGTCCGGAAAATTTGACTTTTGATAACTCATTATCAAAGATTGCATCAAAACTACTTACTTCTTTTAGCTTTTGTGGCTTTCCAATGTTATCTTCAGTCTGGGTAACAATTGGAACAAATGGAACGCGTATACCATTAACCATGTCTGCCATTGTGAACTCCTTGTTCGATTTTATCCTTCAGTTGTGTTTAAAATCTCCGTTATATCTGATAGATTATACTCTACATTTCCAACAACAAGAACTGTGCCATTATCCGTATATCGTACTGATGATATTTCTCCTATTCTATAACTATCTACCGTTATATCTTTTCCGGCACTGTTTTTTGCTTCTATCTTAAAGGTATAATCACCTTTTGCTACATTATACCCATTATTATCGGTAAAATCCCAAGAAAGTTTATGGTTACCTTCGGCTAATTCTTCAGAATTTATTGTTTTTACTAAAGCTCCCTTAGAATCATATATCTTAACCGTAACCGATGCGGCTTCAGAAGGTAAAGTATAACCAATACTTATATTTCCTTGACTATTATTTGTTAATGTATTTCCCGAAATTTTAACTTCCTTACCTATCCAGCCAGCTGACATAGTATTATTTATGGATTGAGTAAGAATATAATTTGCGTTAATACTTGTTTCAAGCGAATCATTAATATTAGACAATTGTTCCAAACTACTAAATTGTGCAAGTTGAGCAGAATATGCCGAGCTATCTAATGGCTCCATCGGATCTTGATTTTGCAACTGTGCAATCATCAGTTTCAAAAAATCATCTTTCCCTAATTCCGAATTCCCTTTCGAAGTATTAGTACTGCTGCTAATACTCGAATTTAATAGACTTGTTATTCCATCAACCATATTAGTTTTTTCCTATGCTAAATATTCATAAGTATTATATCCCAGCGATTTTTGCTTAGCTTCTTCAGTCTCTTCAATTGAATCTACCGGAATATCTTTTTGGTTCTTTCCCCTTGAGGAATTATTTTTTGCATTTTTGTTCGCTTGTTCTTGCAAGTTGATATTTACGAAACTGTTTTGATTCCCATTTTTGTTCAAATTGCTTTGCAAATCACCTAACTTGCTTTCAAGCATATTTTTTACTGTTTCATTTTCAACTGTTATATTGGCTCTAACAACTTTGTCATTAACTTCAACAGAAATTTTTACTTTACCCATATTTTCGGGTTCAATATTTATTGTTAGACTCCCTTTTTCTTGCTTTTCAATATATCGGGAGACTTCTTTAATAACTTCTGTAAGCTTAACATTTTTTTCGTTGCTTTGTTGTTTAACTAAAATATCGTCAAATATTTTCTTTTCCTTATTTTCAACTTCACCAATTTTCATACCAACAGTATGCTTGCTTTCCTCATGCTCTCTGGATTCGGAATTGGAAGAACTATTGTTACTCTGTTTGGATGATTCAGAGTTTACTGTAAAGTTTTCGGCTTTAATTTCAGTTTTTGTTGTGGTTTCCGATGTTTTAGTTGTGCTTTTTTCCGATTCGGCTTTTACAGGTTCGGCAGCTCGATTTTCCGGTGTTCCTTCAACAACATTTTTAACTGTACGCTTAATTTTAACACTTACAACATTCTCTGCTTTAACTGGATCATCTTCTTCAGCTTTTGCTTTAGCCTTATTAGTATTATTACCAACTATGGTTTCGTTATTATTTTTAGCATTTGTATTTCTTACAAAGGCATTTTCATCAATTGTTTGTTTTTTATCGTGTTGAGCGTTGTTAATATCAATAGTTCTTTTTTTATCATCAACAACGTTCTTTTCAAACTTAGATTCTGAATTAAGATTTAAGTTTGGTTCTGTCAACCCGTCAGTGATGTTTTCTACATTGGAATAATCAGCCTGATTTTCAGTCAAGTTATCAATTTTACTATTTACATTAATAGTTTGGTTAGTAATTTTTGTGTCAGAAGGATGTAACGTGAATGTAGTAACACCCTTATCAATAGCTTTATTAACTAAAGAATCTATTTTTGTATTTATTGAAACGCTTTGGTTATTTTTTGAAGCGGTACTAACCTTAAACGGTTCCCTGGTTTCTTTAACATCATTGTTCTTTAAATTTAATTCAACATCAGGTGATTTTTTATCACCAACTATTGATTTTAATTCACTTGTTAAAGTTGATTCATTCTTTATCACAGGTTCTTCTACTTCAGTATTTGGAGTTTGAATATTTCCCAAATTTACTTTTGGTTCTTCTTTTAACTCAACTTTCTGTGTAGACACTTCAGGGGTTGCATTCTTTATTACCGGTTCTTCTACTTTAGTATTTAGAGTTTGAGCATTTCCCAAATTTAATTTTGGTTCTTCTTTTAACTCAACTTTCTGTGAAGGTACTTCAGGGGTTGCATTCTTTATTACCGGTTCTTCTACTTTAGTATTTAGAGTTTGAGCATTTCCCAAATTTAATTTTGGTTCTTCTTTTAACTCAACTTTCTGTGTAGACACTTCAGGGGTTGCATTCTTTATTACCGGTTCTTCTACTTTAGTATTTGGAGTTTGAATATTTCCCAAATTTACTTTTGGTTCTTCTTTTAACTCAACTTTCTGTGTAGACACTTCAGGGGTTGCATTCTTTATTACCGGTTCTTCTACTTTAGTATTTGGAGTTTGAGCATTTCCCAAATTTAATTTTGGTTCTTCTTTTACTTTAGCTTTTGGAATTGCTTCAGTAACCGGCTCTTGTTTGTTTTCACTTATAATTTCATTATTAACTTCATTAAAGTTACTTTTTGATGTAAAAACGGGATCAACTTTTTTATTATCCTCAGCATTATTAAAACTATCCAATGGCAACTTAGAATTTTCAGGAGTAGTTATTGGTTTTTCAACCGGTATACTACTATTATCAGCAACAGGTTCAGTTTCTATTGGAATTGAAACATTATTATTTTCAACTTTTGGCTTATATTGTACATCAGTTTTTATTTCGGCTTTTGATAGTTTAGAATCATTATCTAATGTACTATTTATTGTATTGTTAACTTTTACATCTTCAACAGATTTTATATTCTTTAACGTATTAGTATCACTTGTTGACTTTATTTCAACATTTGATTGTTTAGGGCTTTCAACAACTACCGATTTGTCACTTTCCTCAGCAACACTATTCAAATCATTTGTTTGTTTTACATTAATAGTTTCGGGTTTAGCCTCTTCTACAACTGTTTGTTTACTTTCCACATCAGTTGGAGTATTTACTTGTTTATTCCCCTCTGGTGAAATATCGGCTTTTAATGTATCAGTATCTTTCACCTGTGGGTTCAAGTTACCAATGGTTTTTTCGTTATGTATTTGTGGCGTAATATTATCAAAACTTTTATCAGTCGAAACTACCTTGCTAAGATTATCTACTACATTCTCTTTTACATTATTTTCCCCAGCAACAGGACTTTTCTCCGTATTAGAAATATCAACCTCCGGTTGTGAGGTCTTAACTTCCGCCTTAGATATATAACTTTCTTTATTTATTACCGGTTCGTCGTCAATCAATTTTTCAACATTTATATCTTTTGGCAATTCAGAGTTTTGAGTTGTATTTACATGAGGTTTTTCTTTAAAATTAACACTCTGTTTTTCATCAATTACATTTTCATCTTGTAATGGAATCTTGTTATCAACAACATTTTCAATTTTAACTGATTTTTGTTTAACGGCATTATCAGTACTCTCTTTTACCACATTATCATCACTTACAACAAAGTTTGATTTAATAGTTGTTTCAATGTTTTCTTTTTTATCAACAACAATTTCATCAACAACTTTATTTTTTTCTTTATTATTACCGCCTTCTGTTTCAGCAGCCACATTTAAAGTTTGAGAGTTTTTCTTAACTTCTTCTTTAACAGACAACTCAACATTTTCGTTTTGATTTTTTGGAGCAGAAGTATTTTCTTTATTAATCTCAATCGTTTTATTATCAGTTAATTTATTTTCAATATCAATATCTTCACTAACAGGAGCATTTACATTTTGCTGTTTTAATGTTGTATCTTTTCCATCAGACTTAAATGATACTTCTCCATTTTTTAAGTCGCTAATAATTTCTTTACTTTCATTTGTGTCGGCAGTATTTAGAATATCGACCGTTTTATTAATAAACTCTTCTTTATTATTCTTTTCAGTTTTTAATGGTTCATTAAAATTATTAGGTTTTTCAACACTATTCTGTTTGACGTTATCAGTATTCTTTTTTTGAGTATCATTTAAAGTTGTTGAAAAGTTTGGAGAAACCTCATTTTTATTTCCTTTGTTAACGTCAACATTAATTGATGTATTATTTAAAACCGGATTATCATCTTTTACATTATACTGTTTAGAAGTTGCTGGTTGATTAATTTCAACAGTAGAGGTTGTAGTTTGTCCTATATTTTTACTATCCTCAGCATTCAACACTTTGTTTTCAGTATTACTTATTGTTTCAGTCTGGCTTTTAGTATTTACTGTTGTAGTATTGCTATTAACTTTTTCATCAACTTTTTCAACACTTGGCTCAACAATATTTTTTTCTGATTGAGCATCATTTGTTAATAGTGGTTCAATTGTTTCTACCGTTTTACTTGGAGCTACATTATCAATTGATGCATAAATATTTTTTGTTTCTTTAATCTGCTCACCAATAGTATTTAACTTTAATCCAATATTATTTAATTTTTTATTAACGGATTTATTTTGTTTCGTAATATCTTCACTTAGAGTATCTTTCGAGTTTACAGCTGAATCAGAAACTACTGAACTATTTAGCTCTTCCGCAATATCATTCTTCGGTTCATTCTCAGCTTTTAATTCCGGTTTATTAATTACACTTTTATTCTGTTGTTCACCATCAGTCATCTGACTAATATTAGCCAACTTGCTTTTTGCAATAAAAGGATTAATACCATTTGATTCTTGTTCGTTAGTATGATTGTAACTGTAAAAGGCAACGTTATTTTTAATATCTTCAGTATTTTCGGGTTCTGCAACAATATTGTTAACTGAAGTAGAAATTGGATTCCCAGTATAAGCTAAAGCTAAACCGGCAACAATATTTTCATCAGCTGGATTAACTTTACTTTCAGTATACTTCACAATAAAACCATTTGCGGTTTTATTATTTTTTGAATCACCTGAAAACAATTCATTATCTTTTGCTTGACTATCATTAACAATTTGGAAACTCGCTATTTTGTCAGCATCCGAAATCGATATAACCAGCCCTTTATTTTCGCTAAGTATGTTAACTAATTGGTTTGCAGTAATAGGTGTTGAATTAGAATCAACTTTAGCAGTATTGTTACTTACAAATTTTATTTGTCCAATAATGCTTTCTAACATTTCATTTAGTTTGCTATTATCAACAACGTATTTTTGTCCATTTGTCTCAACAACTATATTATCGGAACTTTCAACCTCATCAGACGAATTATCTCCTAACAAAGCCAACAAATTTTTAACAAATTTTTTAACATCTCCTGATTTATGAGTTTCTAAATCAATTTCAGCCGTTTGTAATAAATTTAACTCAATCCCTTCATTTTCTCCAAACTCTTGTCCAAATGCTTTAAAAGCACTACCGGCTTTTGCAGATTTACCAAGATCATCACTATTTGTTAAAACATTTATAATGTCATTAAACAAATAACTTGCCCCTGATATCTTTGGGTTCTTGGCTACCGAAACGCTCCCTGAATTTGAAGATTTTTCTATAAATAAAGGATTAAATATCATTTATTTAACTCCGGTTATTCTTGTTACTTTTTCTATTGACATATTAGTTAAAATTTCCGCTGCTTTCTTCTTTTTCATTGTATATATCAAATCTCTTGCCACATTTTCTTGCAAATCAGCAATCACACGAGCAGCTTGTTTTGCATCCATCGTTTCATATAGCTTAACAGTCTGTTTCAACCATTCCTTATATATACTGTCAGGTTTAGCAATACTTTGAGTTTTTATCTTTTTTAATTCTTCTTCTTTATTAGCAAGTTGTTTTAGCAACTCATCATTCTTTTTGTTAGCCTCAGTTAAGTTTTTATTTAATGTTGGGTCTTGAACAATTACTTGAAAAACCGTATCTGTTTTATTTTCCCAATACATTTTTTTTATACTGTCAACAATTTCAGCTGTAAATTTTTCTCTAATAAAATTTCTTACTTTTTGGTAATCTTCTACCTTTAAGGTCACTTTTTTAACAGCTTTTTCGGGAGGAACATTAGTTGTAAAATCAAATTTAAAGATGTTTTTATAATGCGAACTTGCAAAATATAACAAGCCGGTAACACCTAAAAACGCCATTAAAAATGCTAAAAAATAAGCAATAAAATTTTTCATTAATTACTCGCCTCGCGAAAATTTTTTGTTTGCAATATCATCTATTTCTTTTTGTTCCGTTTTATTCAAATCTATATTATACTCATTAAAATGTTTTTCTTCCAACTTTTCAAACATCTTAGTTTCTTTCGATTTTTGAGTTAATTCAATTGTTTTTTGATTTTTAACTATTTCTAATTTATTAATCTCTTCTTTTATCTCTTCAATTTTGCTTTCAATATACTTCTCAAAATTACTGACAAATTGTATTTCAGATATCTTTAATGAAGTCCTTTTGTTATACTCGGCTAAAGTATTCTGTTTTTCTAAAAGCAAAGCCTCAATACTATTTTTTTTCTTATCAATTTCAAGTTCAATTACAGCAATCTCTTTTTGAACTTTTTTTTCAACTATCTGCTTAACTTTTTTTATTGTTTCAAACTTATATTGAAATTTAGACATCTAATTACACCGTCAATGGTTTTTCAATTATTCCATTCAGCTTATTTACCGAATCTTGAAAAGTTGCTTTCTCAAACATATCTTGTTTTAAGTAAGCACGTAAGGCTGATACTTTTGACAAAGCATGATCAATTAAAGGGTTGCTCCCTTTTACATAAGCTCCAATATTAATTAGATCTTCTGCTTCATAATAAGTCTGCAGAATTTCCTTAAAACTCATAGCTCTTAATCTATGGTCATTACTTACAATATCGGGCATTACTCTGCTTACACTTTGCAAAGGATCGATTGCAGGAAATTGGGCTTTATTTGCAAGTTTTCTTGACAATACAAAGTGCCCGTCTAAAATAGAACGAACTGCATCGGCAATTGGTTCTGTCATATCATCTCCATCAACAAGAACAGAATAAAATCCCGTTATTGTTCCCATATTTGAAGTACCGGCTCTTTCAAGCAGCTTAGGAAGTAAGGCAAATACAGAAGGTGTATAACCTTTTGTTGTAGGAGGCTCGCCAATGGTTAATCCTACTTCTCTTTGTGCCAATGCAAAACGAGTTACAGAATCCATCATCAAAACAACATCCAAACCTTGATCTCTAAAATATTCTGCTATTGTAGTACCAATAAATGCTGCTTTAATTCTCATTAATGCTGGTTTATCGCTTGTAGCAACAATCACAACCGACCTTTTTAATCCTTCCTCACCCAAGTCTTTTTCTATAAACTCTCTAACTTCTCTTCCACGCTCTCCCACCAACACTATAACAGATACATTTGCATTAGTATTACGTGCTATCATTCCCAACATTACACTTTTTCCAACTCCCGAACCAGCAAATATTCCAACTCTTTGTCCTTTTCCGGTAGTTAACAAACCATCAATACATCTAACTCCTGTTTGTAAAGGATCCGATATTCTTTGCCTTTCTAATGGATTTGGTGGATCTCTATAAACATTTTTATAAGAATCATACTTAATATCACCTTTCCCATCCATTGGAACACCAAAACCATCAACTACTCTACCCAACAGCCCATTCCCAACACCTATCATCAAAGTTTTTCCGGTTGCACAAATATTACACGATGGAGAAATATTTTCAACTTCACCAAGTGCAATAGATAACACTTTCCCTTCTCTAAAAGCTACAACCTCACTCTTGCACACTTCTCTGCCGTTTCTATCAACAACTTGGCATATTTCTCCTATTGCAACATTTGGATCTATCGAAATAATAACCAGCCCAATTACATCAGTAACTTTGCCGTTTATCTTAATTAATTCAACCGAATCAATTATTTTTTCGTATTTTTCTATATAGGTTTCAGTTAAGTCCAACTTTTACTTCCCTTGATCATCGTTTAGACTATTTTCAAGTTGCTTTATTATTTCTTCCAATTGAGTACTTACTCTTGCATCAACACTTCCAATTTCAGTCTCAATCATTCCTCCCCCTTTTTCAATGGATTCATCCATCTCAAATTTTAATTTGCTAAAACTGTTGTTAAGCGTAACAATAAAATCGCCTTGATTTAACAATTCATAGTCAGCCGGATTAAGTCTAAGAATTATCCCACCGGCTCCTAAAACTTTCCCTATTGCATTTCTAAGTGTATTTTCAACAATCGATTTATTCTCAATCTCTCTATTAAGAATTTTCTGAGCAATTTTGGAAGAAACCGCTATCACAATACTTTCAAAAGATTTTTCATAAGATTGCAACCGTTCTTCAATACCCGAAAGAATTTGATAAAACTCCTCCGATTTTGACATTATTTGTTCATTAAACTGTTGTTCAAGTTGTGATTGAGCAGCTTCAAATCCTTCGTTAAATCCATTTTGATACTGGTTTTCAAGTTCTTTTCTGAATTTATTTTCTTCTTCTTTATATATATCATCAATTGCCTGCTGGTTATTTAATGTACCGGGCACTAATGCTTTTAATCCTTTTCCGCTTCCTATTTTTATAACGTTAGACATAAACTTCCTCTGAACCACCTCTAAAGCTGATTGTGATTTCTTCTTGCTCTTCAAGCTGTTTAATTGTGTCTACAATACGTGCTTGAGCTGCTTCAACTTCTTTTAGCTTAACAGGACCCATATATTGTAATTCTTCTTTTAATAAGTCCGCTGCACGTTCTGACATGTTAGAGAATATCTTGCTTTGTACTTTTTCATCTGCAATTTTTAATGCGAGACTTAAATCTTTTCTGTCTACTTCCTTCATAATACGTTGAATATCTCTATCTTGCAAGTGAATAATATCTTCAAACAAGAACATCAATCGTTTTATTTCTGCCGCTACTTCAGGGTCTCGTTCTTCTATTCCTGCAATAACATCTTTACTCAATGTTACATTAGTTCTGTTTAAAATTGTAGCAACACTTTTTGGACCACCAAGTTTACTCATCGATTGATTCATCGAAAAACCGGCAAGTTCATCAACCACTTTTTCAATCTGTTTTAACGTTTGTGGAGATATTTTTCCTAAAGTAGCAATTCTAAAAACAACTTCTGCACGCATGTCATCAGATAACTCTTTTAAAGCTTCCGCCGTTTGGTCAGGATTCAAGTGTGATAAAATTAAAGCTATTGTTTGAGGATGCTCTTTATTCAAAAAGTTAACTAACTGAGTTGAATCTGCTTTCTTTAAAACGTCAAAACCACGCAACGTGGTAATGTTTTTAACTTTTTCAATAATTTCCATTGCTTTGGCTAAACCAAAAGATTTTTCCAAAACCTGCTGGGCGTAATCAATACCCCCTTCAACAACATATTCCTGTGCTGTAATTAAAGCATAGTAATCAGATAAAACTTGATCTACAACGTTTGACGGCACATTTTTTACTTGCGAAATTTCCGCCGAAATTGCTTCTACATCCGAAGGATCTAAGTACTTAAAAAGTACCGATGCAGTTTCAACATTTAAGGCTATCATTAACAAGGCTGCTTTTTGGTAGCCCGATAAATCATTTATGGTAGTATCTTTACCTTTAAGATTTTTACTTTTAGTACTCATCTTCTCTTAACCACGAATTAATTAGTTTTGCAGCTTCAGTTGGATTTTTCTGTGCATAATTTACAATCTTATCCTGTCTTATTTTCTTTTCTGCAGCTGCATCAGTTATTTCATCTTCAATATCCCCAATGTCAAGCAACTGCTTCTTTTTGTGAGCACCATTTGTTAACTGGTGTGGACCACTATGACTATTTTCGCCAGTTCCTCCTAAATCACTAACTGCTTCATCTCTGTAACTTACAGTACCTACTAATATCTTTTCGTTTTTAAGCTTCTTCATTAGACCCTTAAGAATAAATAACGAAGCTCCAACTGCCACAAATAGAACTATTAAATTTGACCATTCCTCAATATTAAAACTGGAGCTTTCGGTAATTTCCGTCTCATCTCCTAAAGTAGTTTCAAAAGGAATGCTTTCTACTGTTACAATATCGCTGCGTTGTTCATTAATTCCAACAGCCTGTTTTACTATTTGTTCCAATTTTCGTAATTGTGTTTCAGGTCGTGGCTCTATCACTTTATCAACCTTATCACCATTTTTAACTTCCTTAGTTAAACCATTTATTACTGCTGCAAGAGTAATTCTTTTAATATTTCCCGTTCCTTCAATTACTCGCTCAATAGTTTTACTTATTTCATAATTTGTTGTAGAATTTTCGGAAGTTGTGCCGGTTGAATCGCCGGTACTTTTTCCACCTGTCTGTTGTTTTACGCTTTGTTCTGAAATTGGAACTACCGATTCAGGGTCATAAGTTTCCATTGTTTTTTCAACTTGATTAAAGTCTAAGTCAACATTAACCTTTACAATTGAATTACCATATCCCAAAACATTATCCAACATCGACTGAGCTTTATTAGCCAAATAATTTTCAATTGCTGTTCTTATTTCGTACTGCTTATTACTTACAAATGTTATAGAATTTTCATCGTCATTTCTTGATAATAGTCTTCCTTTAGTATCAATAATAGTAACTTTACTTGGCTGCAAACCTTCAACACTGCTTGCTATTAAATTAGATATTGCGACAATATTTTGTTGAGTTGGCGAATAACCCGGTGCTAATTTTAAAACAATAGATGCTGTTGGTTGTTTTTCTTCTTCTTTGAACAAACTTTTTTCAGGAAATACTATATGAACACGTACCCCTTCAACACCGCTTTCCTGCATAATTGTACGCGATAATTCACCCTCTAAAGCTCGTTTATAATTCAGCTTCTGCATAAACTCACTCATGCCCATTAAACTTTGGTCAAATACTTCATATCCAACAATTCCGGAACTTGGTATCCCTTTCCCCGCAGCAAAAAGTCTTAACTCGTAAACTCTATCTTTTGGTACCTTTATAGTAGTTCCGGCATCTTCTAATTTATATTGTACTTTTTGACCATTAAGCATTTCAACAATTTTATTTGCATCTTCAGGAGCTAAATTTGTAAACAATGTTCCATAAGAAGGCTCGTTAAAAACAAAAACAACAAAACCCAATAAAACCATTGTTGCAACTAAGGCTCCACCTATCAACATTTTTTGCTGCATTGATAGTTTGCTAAATATGCCAAGCACGGCACTTAAGTTTGACTTTTTATCTTCCATTATCCTTGTAATCTCGTTAATTCACGATACATATCAATTGTTTTGTTTCTTATTTCAATCAATAAGTCCAAACTCGTCTTTGCTTTTTCACCGGCAATCATTACTTCGTGCAGTTCAACATCTTCGCCATTTACAAACTTTTTTGCCATATCATGCGAATATAACTGAGCATTATTTACTGAATTAACATAATCTGATACTAAATTATCAAAATTTGGTAAACCTTCGCCGGTACTACTTACAGTTGAAACTTTATTTGTGTTTGCTTCAGCATTAGGTTGATTATTTTTACCAATTTCTAACACATTGCTAAACATCTGATCAAAATTTGCATTTTTACTTTGATCTAATCCATTAGCTTTTTGAATGTTATTTAAACTGTTTAGAATTTTACCAATACTTTGAAGTTCCATTTTTAACCTCTTCTGTCAATTAAAGTGCCTAATGCTACTCCTGACATTTTCCCGCTTCTCTGATAGTAATGGTAATCTATTATCTCATTACTTTTTTCTGGATACATTTTTGTAAAAAACTCTTTCTCTTCTGAAGTTATTTTTACATTTGTATCCGTAGCTTGTGTGGTTTTAACTGCACTCACATTTTTATTACTAATACTGTAAGGATTATAATTACCAATGGCACTTGAAGTAATTCTCATGCTAAATCTCCAATGAATCTTTTGCTATTTGTTTGGATGCGTTAAAAGCAGTTAAATTGGCTTCATAACTTCTTGTTGCTGCAATCATATCAACCATTTCTGTTACTATATTTATATTTGGCATATCTAAATACCCTTCTTTATCTGAATCAGGATGGTCTGGCATAAAAACCTTATCTCCCGGTGTAGTATCTTCTATAACCCGCATATTTAATTCGTCTTTTTTATTCCTATCTCCCTTAATTCCTGGAGTAGTTACAAATTGAGTGTTGTTTCGCGTTTTCATCATTCCGTTAGCTTTTATGTCGTCTATTGCTGATTGAAATTTATCAACATTTTCAACAACTAAGGTTTTCCTTTTGTAAGGAGTTCCATCGGCTGTTTTTGTTGTATTTGTATTTGCAATATTTTCTGCAATCAAATCAAGTTTCTTTTTTTGAAGTTTCATTCCCGATGAACTTATATCAAATGCTCTAAAATTTCCACCGATCTCCATTATTTTTCTCTGCTGATTATTGATTGTAGTGTTTTGTAATAATTTCCTACTTTTCGTGAAGCAAACTTAAACATTATGCTGTTTCTTGCTAAATCTGCCATTTCTTTATCTATTTCAATATTGTTAAAGTTTGATTCCAATTCCGGATTTGTATCTTTTATAATCGCTTTATCTTCTGGATTTTTTGCTATTCCATTTGCAAATTCAATTTGTCTGCCATCGGTAATCTTCATTTGATCTTTGGATACTTCATTTAGATAATCATCAAAAGAAATATCTTCTCTTTGATAAAACAAAGTGTTTATATTTGCTATATTTTTAGATATCAGTTTTTGTTTTACTGAACTGTAATCTAAGTAAGTTTCAAATATTTTATTTCCATCAATTGGCATCTTTCAACCTGCTTTTTTTTATATCTATGCAAACTGAGTGCCAAATTTCATTCAATTCTTATTTTAGGTTTTATATTGGTGTTAGATGAGAGGGTTTTAAAAAAGTAGTAAGTTAAATCTCTTTATATAGTAAAAAGCCTGCCATACAAAATTTGTGATACTTTATCGCCATTAGTTCACAAAAACTTAGTTCTGATATTTGAAGAATAAATTATTCTTTAAATCTTTGCATGTTATTTGTTTTTAACAGTTTACAAATTTTCTAAAACTAAATGCAGAAACTATCAGTATTAACATTACAATGAATATAAATTCAATAATAAAACTTAGATAACAATAAATGACCGGAGTTGCAAGAAAAGCTAACAGGAAGAAGTGATTGAATTGATTTTATAAACTTTTGGTAATAACCTGACCAAAATGCAGTTGGCTAAAGATCGCCAACTGTTAATTATTCTTCAGAATAATCTAAAATTACTGACTTTGTTTCGCCACACGAACAGACAAATTTTATTTCTTTAATATTATCATTAGCGTCTTTTTTAAGAATTAGCTTAACTCCACCATGACTATCTTCTTCAATTGAAATTTTAGCAAGACCAACAATTTTTGCTTTATCGCCTTTTATAACATTTCCATTTGCATCAATATCACGATAAGAAATTTCTTTAAAAACAGAATCCTTAAATTCTTCTTCCATTTTTATAACGCCTTGTTAATTGTTTCATAAATTTTCTCTAAAGGAACTATTGCATCTGCAAAACCGGCATCAACTATCGCTTTTGGCATACCGTAAACAACGCACGTTTCTTCTGATTGAGCCACAGCATAACCACCCATACCTTTCAAATCTTTTATCGCTTCAAAACCATCTTTTCCCATTCCTGTCATAATAACACCAAGTGTATTTTTCCCGTATACATTAAGCAAGGATCTTATCATAACATCAACACATGGCTTATGAAGTGTATTGGAAGGCTTATCAGAAATATTTATTACAGGATCCCCTATACCAGATTTAACAACTGTCATATGAAATCCACCGGGAGCTAAATATACCGTACCCTTTTTAACTACTTCATTATTTTCAGCTTCTTTTACAGAAATAGGAGACAAAGAATTTAATCTTTCAGCTAAAGACTTTGTAAACTTAGGAGGCATATGCTGAACAATAAAAAATGGCACCTGTGCTTTTTCATTTAGAAAAGGAATTAATTTTTGAAGTGATAAAGGTCCGCCCGTAGAAATACCAATTCCAACCGCTCTATAACCTATTTTGGGAACAGTTAAATTAGCACGTGCCTGTAAAATTGAAGTAGCAGGTTTAGTCCTATCCCCAAGCCTTTGCAACCTCTCAAGTCTGTTTTGAAGGTTTTTTTGTTTAACAATAGCTTTTATCTTTTTAATAAGTTCTTCTTTAATACTAACAATATTAACACTTACAAAAGACATTTCTTTAGATATGAAGTCAACCGCTCCATATTCTAATGCTTGGATAGTAGCCTCTGCTCCTTCCGTAGTTAACGAACTAACCATTATAACGGAAGTAGGACACTCAGCCATTATCTTTTTTAACGCAGTTAAACCGTCCATTACAGGCATTTCAATATCTAAAGTAACAATATCCGGTCTAACTTTTTTGACCAATTCAAACCCTTCTAAACCGTTTTTTGCAGTACCAACTATTTCTATTTCTTTATCCGAACCAAGCATTATGGAAAGCGATTTTCTCATAAATGCAGAGTCATCTATTATTACAGCTTTTATATTACTCAAGGTTAATCCGTTAGTTTATGAATTAATTCAGCAATGTCTACAATAAGAACTACAGTTCCGTCTCCCATAATGGTAGAACCAGCAATTCCTTCGATATTACCTAAATAATTTCCTAAGTTTTTAATTACAACTTCTTTTTGACCTATTAAGTGGTCAACTTTTATACCATACCTCTTTTCCGCTATTCCAACTATTACAATATATAGCCAATCCTTTGTTTCATCCATTTTCGAACGATATAAAACATCACTTATATCTATTAATGGAAGTACGTTATCTCTCAATTTAATACAATCAACTTTATTAACATGATAGATTTGTTGTTTTGGAACTCGCACAACTTCAATTACAGAACTCAATGGTATTACAATAGTTTCTTTATTTATTTCAACATAAAGTCCCTGGATTATAGCAAGTGTTAAAGGCAGCTTGATAATAAATTTTGACCCTTTTCCAGCTTCCGATTCAATATTTATAATACCCCTAAGTTTAGATACATTGGTTTTAACAACATCCATACCCACGCCTCTACCCGAAACATTTGTAACTTTTTCAGCTGTAGAAAATCCCGGTAAAAATATTATATTAAATGCATCTTGCTTAGAAAGTTCAGCAGCAGCCTCTTTTGTCATCAAACCTTTACTTATTGCTTTTTGCTTGAGCTTTTCAGTATCCATTCCACCACCATCATCTTGAATGGATATCAATATATTGTTCCCCTCGTGTTCAGCAGCTAAAACAACAGTTCCTGTTTTATCCTTACCTAACTTTTCTCTTTTATCAGGATGCTCAACTCCATGGTCAATTGCATTTCTAACCAAGTGAACTAATGGGTCATAAATCTCATCAATCAATGTCTTATCTAACTCAGTCTCTTCCCCTTTTATAACCAACTGAACTTGTTTACCCATTTCTTTACTTAAATCACGCAGCAATCGTGGAAATCGATTAAAAACTTTCCCAATTTTAATCATACGTGTTTTCATAATGGCTAAGTGTAAATCAGTAGTCATCAAATCTATATGGCGTGTTGTCTCTGCAAGGTCTCTTGCTATTTTTGTGCCTTCATGTTCTAATGATAACTCGTTATTTATCTGTGTCAAACTGTTTCTTCCTAAAACCAATTCAGAAACTAAATTTAACAACGAGTCTAATCTTTCAACATCAACACGAATAGAATTATCCCCTTTTTTTGAAGCTGCCGAAACAGCAGCAGCAACTTTGGATTCACTTCCTTTTTGTATATTTTCCGGTTCAGCCGATTGTATTGATTTGGTTGGACTTGGTAAAGGAACGGTTTCTATTTTTAATTCTTCTACTTCAATTTCTTCATCATCAATTTCTTCATCAACAGCTAAACTATCTTCAGCAGGTTCTTCAACTTGAGGCTCTTCGGCAATTACTGGCGGTTCTTCAACTTTTGTAATTGGTTGACCGGATTCAAGAGCCTGAACAATTTGTTCGAGTTGGTTTACAGTATCATCAACATTTAAATTTTCATTCTTTTCTTCACTAATGATACTTATCAAAAGCTTAATGGAATCATACCCCGCAAGGATTCCTTCCATAATGGGCATTGATAATTGGACATCCCCTTTTCTTAACTTATTCAAAATATCTTCACAACGGTGAGTTACACGCTGCAATTTGACAAGTCCTAAAAATCCCGAAGTCCCTTTTATTGTATGAAAAGAACGAAAGATTTGATTTAACAAATCATTATCTTCGGGTCGGTTTTCTAACTCAACTAAATCTAAATCCAATGAATCTAAAATTTCGCGAGTCTCAACAATAAAACTCTCAAAAATTTCTTTCATCTCAGGATCATTTAACAACGAATAATCTTCTGTACTCATAGGCTATGAAAATAATTTATCAATTTCTGCTTGAGAAGCTTGTTGTTTTTGTTGTGCAACAATCTCATCAACATTTTGTTGACGAGATTCTGAACGATCATATTTAGCATTAGGATCAAAATTTGCACCAACAGGGGCTTCGATACTTATGGTCTTCATATCTTCTCTTATATCAGATTGATCTATTTCTTTGATCAAGGATGTAAGTTTTGTATTAACTGAATCAATCAAATGGTTAACTGCCGCCAATTGTTGAGTAGTGATATCTTGCACTTGTAACGATAAAGTAATTTGGAATATGTCATTATTTGTATGACTTAATATTTCACGAATTTTATCAAATGCAGCATGGTAATCATTGTTACTTAAATACTCTTTTAATAACCCAATTAAGAATTCATCATTCCCATATTTTTCTAAAATTATACTTTTAATTTCATCATTGCGTGATTGTTTGTCAGTAAATGAATTAAAAATATTCTCAATTTCCATTATTTGGTTAGTTATATTGTCTACAATATCAAGTATTTCCGTTGTAGCCATTTCTGTTTGTGTTGTAACATTGTTTATCTGATTTGATGCTTTTGGCATTTGAGCAGTACTCTCGGAAATCGAAGTATTAATACTTTCAATTAGAGGTACAATTTCCTTCATAAACTCAATTAAACTTTGAATAATAGGAACAATCTTTTCTCCAAACTTAAAAACATTTTTTAAGTCATTGAGTTTCGAGAAAATTTCTGACATATTTCCTGATATTTTTTGCATTTAAACCTCTAATTTGTAGCTAATATTGATTCGATTTTTTCTTTTAATATTTGAGGAGTAAATGGCTTTATAACATAGTTATTTACTCTGGCTTGTAACGCCTCAACAATATCTTCTTTAACTCCACGGGTTGTAACCATTAAAATGGGAAGTTTTTCTAAATTAGGTGCGGTTCTTATCGATTTTGTTAACTCTAACCCCGACATTACCGGCATATTCCAATCCGTTATAACAAAATTAATTGACGAATCTGCATTTAACTTACTTAAAGCATCCGCACCATCAGCAGCTTCAACATAATTATTGTATCCAAGATTTTTTAATGAATTGATAACAATACGTCTCATTGTTACTGAATCATCCACCACTAAAAATTTTAACTCCATACAGACTCCATTAATTTAAATATTTTGCAACTTCATATTGAATACGTTTTGGGTCAAAAGGTTTAACCAAATAAGAGTTGGCTCCTGAACTCATACCTCTTTCAATTTCTTCACTTCCAGCTAATGAAGATAAAATTATTACTGGAATATCTTTATAATCTTCATTTTGCCTAATTGTTCTTATTAGTTCAAAGCCATCCATATTAGGCATATTTAAATCCGTGATTACCAAATCCACATTGTATTTTGGTAACAACTCCATTGCTTCCATTCCATCTATTGCTGATACTACTTCAAAGCCATGCATTGTTAAAGAAAATGTTACAAATTTTCTTATTGTTGGTGAATCATCGGCTATTAAAATCACTTTTTTCATGAATTAATTACTCCTTTTTATATCCAATTGTTTTTGGAAAGCTTATCAATTTAAATGCTTTTGATATTCCATGTAATGTTTCTGAATACCCAATAAACAGGTAACCATCCCTGTTTAGTCCATCATATAACTGTGACACAACTTTCATTTTAGACTTCATATCAAAATAAATCAACACATTAGCACAAAATATAATATCAAAATTGTTCATCATCCGCATACTTGCATCATCATACAAATTAAGTATTTTAAAACTTACCATCCTTTTTATCATTGGGTCTATTTCAAATGTATTGCCTACTGTTTTGAAATATTTTTTTAAATAGTATGCCGGCGTATTTCTAATTGAGTATTCTCTAAATATTCCACTCTTGGCAGTTTCAACAACTTGATAATTTATGTCAGTTCCAATAATTTCTACGTTTAATGCTGGATACTTTGGTTTAATCAATTCATTTAATATCATCGCTGTGGAGTATGCTTCTTCACCCGATGAGGATGCTGCCGACCATATTCTTAGTCTGTTTTTGTTCGTTTTATATGGAGAATTTAATATTTGTGGAACAACTGTTGTAACTAATGCATCAAGCTGTGGTTGATTTCTAAAAAAGAATGTTTCATTTATTGTTATTACTTCATAAAGATATTTTAATTCTGCACTTCTATTTGGATTAAACTTTACATACTCCAAATACTTCTCAAAACTATCTATACCTAAAAAACTTATCCTTTTTTGAAGTCTGCTTTCAAGTAAATACTTCTTGTTGTCTTGAAAATATATTCCACATAATTCATATATATATTTTCTCCATTCTTCAAAAGTCTGATCTGAAAGTTTAACCTCATTCTTTGATGAAAGACCAAAGTTAAATTGTGGAAATGGTCTATTATTTGAAGAATTTGAAAATTGATTCATCATGATTTTACCTACTTCTATAAGTAATTATTGTTCTTTTGCTTGTAATAAGTTTTTTGCTTTTTCACTTACCATTTCTTCTGGATCATCTGCAAGTTTTTGTATTGCTTCTTTTCCCCTTGGATCATCAAAGTATTCCAATATCTCCAATAATCTTATTTTATTCCAAAAATCGTTATCATTTATCATTTTATCTATAAACATAAAAGCTGTATCAGAATTTAAGAAAAATAACATTTCAATACTGTTTCTTCTGATCTCTTCATCAGGATTTTCCAGACATGTGGTAAAAACATCGCATAAATTATAAAATTCTATCTGGTTTAAATTTCTTAATTCGTTTCCGCCTTCAATCTCTAAAATCTCTTTAAATAATTCAATTATTTGTTTTAGATTTGACGGGGTTTTCTTTAAAGAATCACTAAGTTTATTATAAAACAAATTTGGTTTTTCTATAAATTTGGCTTTAATATTATCATTAATTTCAGCATCTTCACCGTAAATTTTAAAACAAGCCTCTATTATTTCTTTATCGTTAAATACACTTATCAAATTTGAAGCTGCTCTTTTAAATCTAACATCCCCTTCATTTAAGGTTTTTAAAATTGCATTTTTCATATGTTCATCATATGGAACATCTAATGACAACTTGTCTTTTAACATATTTAATGTTTCAACGGCTGCCCAGGCAGTAGGTCCACTTAGATTCCTTAAATCTGATAAGATTAAGAAAAATGATTCCTCATTGCCAATTAAACCAAAGCTTTCAATCATTGAAAACTTTGTAAGTTCATCAACATCATGGAATTTTTGCATAATAAATTGCAATGCATCATCTGAACCGATTTTTCCGAGTGCTTCAATTATTGTGGGACTATATAATTCACTAACTGAATAAAACTTAATTATTTCAGCTACGCTATTATCGCACTTAATATTGCCAAGTGCTTCTATACAAGCTAAAACAACATTTTCATTTTCGGTAGTGTGTAAAATTTCTAAAATCTTTGGTGCTGGTTTTTTATCACCAATCAATCCTAATATATCAATAACAAATTTTTTATCATCATCATCCCCTTTATCCAAGTATTCTAACATATCATCTACTACAGATAAACCTTTTTTCAATAAAACTTCACCGGCAAGATTCCGGATTGATATTTCAGTAGATGAAACAAATGGAACAACGAGAGAACCTATTAAAGGATAATCAAGGTTAATTAATGCAACTGACACAGCATCCCTTACACCCTTATCGGTATCGGCTAATCTGCTTACCAACAGTTTAGCTACATGTTCAGTAATTTCACTACTAAAGCCAATTGTTTCAACAGCACTTCTTCTTTCTTGCGGATTTGATGATTTTAATCCTTCAAGTGCTTTTATAATTTCTTCTGAATAGTTTTCCATTTCTACATACCTATTTTAAGTCTTTAACCTTAGCTTTAAAATACAACATTATTTATTTTTATCAATACGGTTTTTTCATTATCTAAAAAGAATAATCGAAATTTTATTGAATTTGTTTAGTAACTTCAATATTTAATTGTTCCATTCGATATCTTAGCTTTGACCTTGACAAACCTAATACTTTTGCTGCTTTTACTTGATTGCCTTTTGTTATTTCTAAAGTTTTTTGTATTAAGTTTTTAACTACAACATCAATACTTATCCCTTCTTTCGGAATTTTTAATATAAATTCATCTTCTGTTGGCTCAGCATCCTTAGGAAGCCCTAAAAAACTAAAATGACTCGTTTTTAATCTATTACTATCAAGCATCAACATCGCTCGCTCAAAGGCATTCCGTAATTCTCTAACATTCCCTTTCCAATACTGCGATTTAAGTAATGTTAAAACATCTTCGTCAACATCAACCACTTGTTTATTAAACTTTTTTGAAAATTCGTTCAAGAAAAAATAAGCTAAATTTGGTATATCATCTTTTCTTTCTCGTAATGGTGGTACAGTTAATTTTGCAACATTAATCCTATAAAACAAATCCTCTCTAAAATTCCCTTTTTTAACCTCTTCTTCCAAATTTTTATTTGTTGCTGCAATCACTCGTACATTCACAGCAACTTCTTTTTCACCACCAAGCCTATAAAATTTTCGCTCTTGCAAAACACGCAATAATTTTACCTGCATATCTAAACTCAATTCTCCAATTTCATCTAACAAAAGAGTCCCGCCGTCTGCAAGTTCAAATTTACCCAATTTGGTTTTTAAGGATGCACCGGTAAAAGCCCCTTTTTCGTGCCCAAATAATTCGCTTTCAGCTAATTCTTTTGGTATTGAACCACAATTGATTGAAATAAATACTTTATTTTTTCTTGGACTTGCTTGGTGAATATATTTTGCAAAGACTTCTTTACCTGTTCCGCTTTCGCCCTCTAAAAGGATTGTTGTATCTTCACTCGCCGACAGTTTATCAACTTCTTTTAATAATTTTTGAATGGGTTTGCTTTTTCCCAACATATCTCTTGTAACAACTTCACTATCAACAATTGAGCGTAATGCATCAACCTCTTGCTTCAGCCTTAAATGGTTCACACATTTTTCTAATACTAAATTTAACTGTTCTAAGTCGATTGGTTTTAGTAAAAAATCATACGCACCGGTTTTCATTGCCGTAACGGCTATTCTAACATCACTATATGCTGTAATCATTACAACAGGAATATCCGAAAATCGTTTCTGCAATTCGTTTAATATTTCTAAGCCATTATGTGTTGTTAGATAATAATCCAACAGAATTATATCAGGGGAAGTAATTTCAACAGTCTCAATAGCTTTTCCGCCTTCCATGCAGATTTCAACATCGTAATCAAGCTTAATAAGTATTTTTTTAAGCGACAAACATATCAAATTATCGTCATCAATAACTAAAATCTTCGGTTTCATTAATATTCCCCAATGTTTTTCTGCGGAAATGTTATAAAAAATTTACTCCCCTCACCTTCTTTACTCTCAAAATTTAAGTCTGCTCCAATTTCTGCTAAAAGCATCTTGCACACACTTAATCCTAAACCCGTTCCTGTTGGCTTATTTGTATAAAAATCCTTAAATATTTTAATCTTATCTTCTTCTTTAATCCCAACACCATAATCTTTAATTTCTATAACAATATTTGTTTTTGCTTTTACTACTGCAATTTCTATTTTATTATTATTATTACTTGCTTCAATAGCATTGTTAATCAAATTTACAAAAACTTGTAATATTTTGTTTTTATCAACAAAAATTTTAGGAATTGGTTCTGGGTAAGAGAATAAAAGAGAAAGGTTTTTCTTTTTTAATTCGCCGTCAAGCAAAACTGTTGAATGACGAAACAAGTCCTGTATTGAATATTCTTCAACGTCTTTATTTGAGCGACGTGAAAAGTCGAGCGTATTTTCCATCAAAACCTGTATACGCTCGGCTGCACTTCTACATGCATCTATACTTTCAATTAATTCATTATTTAGTTCGTCTTTACATAGGGCTAAATAATCTAAATTAAGCTTTAGTACTGACAAAGGATTTCTTACTTCATGAGCTAAACTTGCAGCAAGTTTTCCAAGAATTAGAAGTTTATTGTTTTGAAGATCCCCGTGCAATAAAATCACCAATCATTATTAGTTTATAGAAAAAATTTCAAATGTATATTAATTAATTTGTCTAAAACTTGCAATAACAGATAAGCAATTAATTAATTTTTTTGTTTGGAGGGGTTAAATAATTTATTAAATAATTCGATTATTATTTAAATATTTCGCTATACAGCTTTTCAGCAACCTGTTGAGATACTTCTGGCGTATTATAATAACCGGAATCTATCTTGCTTCTTATTTTGCCAAAATCTTGAGTAGCAGTTTCTTGTTGCTGCAATTCACGAGCTTTTTTAGATATTTCCAATTTATCTGACATAGTATTGTTTTTTGCCTGAATTGAATTAGTGGTATCTGGTTGATTATTATTTGTTGCCGGACGGGTATATACATTTATACTGTTGTTGCCAAGACTTTTAATGTCCATTTATTTCACCTGTAATTAACAATTTTTTTTTGATTTTGTAATGAGTTCAATTGTTTACTTAACTCTTGAAGCTCAATATTTTTATTTTTAATAACATTATCGAATTTTTTATCAATTAGTTTAGTTAATAAACCGACTTCTTTTTTTAGTTTTTCAACTACTTCAGAAGGATAATTATTTCTTAAATTTTCAAATAATTCCTTAATTTCGGTAACATACAAAGTTATCTTTGTATTATTAGGTATATAAGAGTCCCCTTCCATACTGTCTAAACAGTTATCAATGTTAACCAAATTTGCTTTTATACGGCTACTTATTTCTGTAATTTCCATAGAATTAATAACTACTACTACCCATTAATGAATTTAATGTATTTTGATTACTAAGCATCAATGTATATTGTTGTTGCATATCAAGATATTTATTACGTAAAGTATCCGAATTTTTATCAATACGGGTTTGAATTGATGTTATTTTATCCGATAAGTACTTAATATTTTTATCATAAGCATTTTTTACATTAGCAATTACACCGGTAGAACCTAAAAAACTATCCGCAGTTTTATATAAAGTTGTGGCTATTCCATCTGAGCCATAAAACAAATTTGCCACATCACTTCCATTATCCGAAATAGCTTTAGTCAATTTGCTTTCATCATCTAAAGTTAATCCTGTTTCAGGGTCAAATGTAATTCCAAGTCCTGATAATCTTGAAAATGTTGAATCGGAAGCTCCACTTACTTTACCCATTGCCGTAGTAGTAAATGTTCTTAACAAACTTTGGGCAGATGCATCGCTTGTAAATACACCTCTGGAATATTTATCAGAAGTCGATCTGTTTTTTAGTGTAGAATAAACCGAATTAAACTGCTTAATGAAATCTTGCAGTTTCCCTTTAATTGTATCAGTATCAGCATCAACTGTAACATCAACAGTTTTTGTTGTAGCTTCCATTACACCGGTTAAGGAAAATGTTACGCCTGCAACAAGGTCTGTTATGCTATTCGTGTTACGTTGAATATTTATTCCATTAAAATTTAATTTTGCATTTAACTGATTATCAGTTGTGCTATTAGCAGCATAAACAAAACCGGCACTATTATCATCAGCAATAACAGTTCGATTAGATAAAATAGCTGAAGTAATACCAACACTTGATAAAGCAGAACCTGAAATATCCGATAATATTAATCTATTGTCATAACCAGTACTATCAGCTGAAATTGATAATTTTGTATTACCGGTTGATGGAGCAAATACAGATGCGGTACTTATACCGGCAGCTGATTTTTCCTTTGTAACATCAATCCCCAAAAAACTTAAAGCTCCTCCGGTATCATCAGCACCTTTTATGGAAATATATTTTGCAGAATCTTCAACACTAATACTTAATTGTCCTGTTGTACTATCAATTGAAGTAGTAAGACCACTAATATCACCTATTTTAGATTTTAAGTCAGCTACTACATCGTCATAAGAAGTATTTGAATAATCATATTCAATTTTATGTTCAGTTCCATTTAAATCAACAACAAATTCACCGGCACCTGTAAATGAATTAGATTTATTATCTGTTGTGCTATTAACTACTGCCTTGTCACTATTAATTGCACTACTTATTTTCTGCATTATGGTTTGATTATTTTCAGTATCATCAAATGTAACATCTACATAACTTGAGTAATCTCCACTTTGCATTTGTATTTTGTGTGTACCTGACATATTTGTAATATCATATGTATCAGCTGTAAAAGCTAAACTGTTGGAAACCAGCAAATCACTTTTTGCAAGTTGATTAACTCTAACAGAATAGTTACCTGCATTTGCTGTTTTTCCGGCGGTTGCTGTAAAAAAATCGGATGACGATAATGCGGCTTTTTTTGAATTAAACAAAGAACTTGAGGTTGATACTTTTAACTCATTTAATAATGTTTTAAAAGATGTCAATTTTGTGCTTAAGTCTTCCCACGCACTTGATAACGTGCTAAACTTAGACTTTCTTGTTTCAAGGGGAGAAATAGTTTTATTCTGTTCATTCTGTATGTATGTAGTAACTAAATTCTCAATTCCTTGTGTTGATAAAGGATTGACACTCATTTTATGACCTCATATTCCTATTAAATACTATTAACCAAGTTTCACGTAAATCACTTAATATCTTTAATGTGATTTCATGTTTCCCTTTTCGCATCTGATCCTGTGCAAACTGGTATAAACGATACAAACCGGTAGCTATTTCTCTTGCTTTTTCATCTTCAAAATTTAATGCATTTATTAACTGAGTAATTGCTTTATTGGTTTTTTCTAAGTCACCTTTTTGGCAGTTAACAATTGCAAAATCATAGATTTTTATTAACAACTTCTCTTGAGAAGCTTCCATAATTTCTTTTGTTAAATAAGCATTTGCTTTATTGTTTCGTTCATACAAAATTGCAGATCTTTGCATTGTCGTAATCCATTTTTTTAATAAAAGGCTCTTCTTAAAAAAGAAGAGCTATTAATTATAAAATATTGTCAAATTAACCGAATAATTGTAATACTTGTTGAGGAGCAGCATTCAATTGAGCTAACATTGATGTAGCAGAAGATTGTAAGATTGTTCCTTTCATAGCATTCAATTGTTCCCAAGCCATATCTGTATCATAAATTCTACTGATACTTGATTTTGCGTTTGAGATAGATGTGCTTAAAGTTTCGTCTTTAATATCCAATCTTTGTGCAAAGTTACCAATTTTTCCTAAAGCTGTTCCAACTGCACTCTTCAATGATGTTAATGCTGAAGTTAATCCAACTAAACCGCCAACACCACCTGAAGTACTTGTTAAATATGATGTTGATACGTTTACAAAACTTGTTAAACCTGCTGAGAAGCTTGTATCGTATCCGCCACCGCCTGTAGAAGCAAGTGTTGATGCAAAATCCAATTTTAATGTGTCACCACTTTCACCAACTTGGAATACGAAACCTTTACCGGCAGCTGAATGAAGTAATGAAGCATTGTTGAATTTTGTACTCTTTAATTTTGATTCAATTTCTTTTGCTAATGATGCAATGTCATCTTTAATAGCTGTTGCATCGGCAGTAGGGTTAGTAGCATCAGAAAGTTTACCTTCTATTTTTGTGAGAAGGTCATTAATACCTAAAAGGTTGCTTTCAGCCGTTGATAAAAGGTCTTTTGCAGCCGAAATGTTTCCTTGAGCTCCTTCCATGATCTTAACTTTTCCTTTAAGGGAGTTTCCTACGTTAAAACCTGAAGTATCATCAGCAACATGCTGTATCTTTTGTCCAGAAGCGATTCTAATCTGAGATTTCGTAAGATCATTGTTGACCTTAGCTAAATTGTAATAAGCACTAAGTGCATCAATATTGGTGTTTACTCTGAATCCCATATAAGGTAACCTCCATGTTATTTTAGGTTTTTTTTCTCAATACTAATTAATTTCTATTATTATTATCGAATATTTCATCTACAACTTTAGTTTTTTCGACAAAATTATTTCTAATAAAGTAAAAATTAATTGTATTATTATTTAAGTGAGTATAAATTTCTCACAGAATAATTTACTAAAATTCAGTTAAATAGAAAAGCATAAAATTTATGTACTTAATTGTTTTTTATCGCTTCGTGGCATATCCATTGTTTTAGTATCAATTTTACCATTTTTATAACATTTATCATGAATTTAATCTTAAAAAGTATTAAATTAAATAAATAAATATTATTGAGATATTATGGTTGAGTTTTTTTATAACATTGATGTAAGCATTTTTTACTTTATTAATCATTCATTGGCAAATCCACTTTTTAATAAGTTCTTTCCTTTCATAACCAATCTTAACAATTGGATACTTACTTATGTAATTTTATGGTTTATATGCCTTTTGAAAGGAGGCAGAGCTGGAAAAGTTGCCGCTATTGGAGCAATTTTTGTAATAATTCTTAGCGATCAAGCAAGTAGTCATTTATTAAAGAATCTTTTTCAAAGGATTAGACCATGTAATGCTCTTCCCGATGTTAATATTTTAGCCGGATGTACAAGTTCTTTTTCTTTTCCTTCTTCACATGCTGTTAATAACTTTGCAATTGCTGTTTTTTTCTATAAGTTTTTTCCTAAACTTAAATGGGTGCTTTTTAGTGCTGCTTTTTTAGTAGCTCTTTCAAGACCATATGTTGGGGTTCACTACCCTTCTGATGTTTTTTTTGGTGCACTTATCGGCACATGTATTGGATTTTTGACTGCTTATGCTGCAAAAAAAACTGACCTATTTATTCAAACAAAATTTAAGAGATAATATGAAAACTAAATTAGATATAGCAAAAAATTGGCTCCCTCGTTACACCGGTTCCGAAATTGATGAATTTGGTGACTACCTTTTACTTACAAATTTTCATAACTATGTAAAAAAATTTGCCGAACGTTTTAACTGTAATTATAACGGCGAAGGTCGCCCAATGCAATCTGCTACTAATAGTAATGGGTTAAGCATTATTAACTTTGGTATAGGCTCTCCTAATGCTGCCACTATTATGGATCTGCTGATTGCTCGTCAACCTAAAGGGATTCTTTTTTTAGGTAAATGCGGTGGCTTAAAAAGGTCTACTGAATTAGGACATTTTATCCTTCCAACCGCTGCTATTAGAGGTGAAGGGACAAGCAACGATTATTTTCCTCCCGAAGTACCCGCTCTTCCTTCGTTTAAACTTCATAAATTTGTTTCAGATATTATTCTAAATCACCAAATCGAATATCGAACCGGCGTGATTTATACTACCAACCGAAGACTTTGGGAGTGGGACATTGAGTTCAAAAAATATCTTAGCAAAATTGGAGCTATTGGTATTGATATGGAAACAGCAACAATTTTTATTACAGGTTATGCTAATCAAATTGCTCGAGGTGCTTTATTGTTAGTTTCGGATTTGCCTATGTTCCCTGATGGTATAAAAACTTCTGCCTCAGATGCTATGGTTACATCTAAGTACGTTGACTTACATCTTTCAATTGGAATTGAAGCAATGACTGAAATTGGGATGAAAGGCGAACAGATTAAACATTTCACTTTTTAAGTTATTATTATTTGGCATGTAATTTGCAAAGTACTTTTTAAAGTTATTTGTTTTTTTGTTTATTTTATATATATTATACCTAATAAGTGTGGAAAAGTATCCACAATTGTATTATTAAAAAGACATAAGGTACAAAATGAAAAATTTAATATTAGTAAGTTTGTTCACCTTTTTAGTTTTAGCACCAAGTTTGATTTTTGCCCAGTCTGATGCTGAAAAAAACGAAATTAAAACTTTATTAAATAAAATATTTGAAGTTAGCAAAGGGAAAAATGTTAACGATGCAGCCGGTCTTTTAGCTTACACCGGTGATGACGAGGCAAAAAACTTAAAACAACCTTTTGACTTAGCTAATAGCAATGATCAAAACGCAGCAAAAAGATTGTTAAAAAAAATCAAAGCCTTATTAGATATTAGTGATTCCAATGCTTTTACTGATTTTGGCACAACAAATAAAAAAGGGATTTCTTTAGTTACGTTAAGTGTATCATTTAAGAGCGGGGCTCAAACATTAACCTCCGTTTTTTCTTTTGTTAATATTAACGGCAAATATTTATTGGCTTATGTTGACTAAAAAATTTAAACTACATAATGTTTTTGTTATATTTTTTGCAATTAATCTTGCTCTTTTTTTTTGAACTATACTCTCGTTAGAATCGGTGTTTTTGATTCTTTCTCAAAATTTAGTGATAATTTTTATATGATTTTAATGGCTGTTGATTCAACAGCCATTATTTTGGGTAGAATTTTTTACTTCTCTTTTAGTATTATCTCAAAAAAATCCGAGTCCACTTTATCAAATATAAAATATTATTTATTCGCTAATTCTTTTAGATATGTTTTTTTACTTATCGCAAATTTTTTTAATTCCTTATTCTATTTTATTACTGGTTCGGGAATATATTTAATTATAACAATTCTGTTTTCATTATTAATTTATTCCTACAAATTTAATATATCTGTTTTCTCAAAAGAGTTTATTTATAATAATTCTAAAGTTCCTTTAGAAATTAGCGAAAAATATTTTTGATGCAGCTAAACTATTTATATATTGTTGGAATCTTATTATTTTCTTCATTTGTCCAAAGTTTTTCGGGCTTTGGGTTTGCTCTTCTAACTATTCCCGTCTTATCATTAATTATCGATTTTCCACATGCCGTTGCTTTAACAGCTTTGTGGGGATTAGTTATCAATTTGTTACTTTTGAAAGACCTGTGGAAGCACATCAATTTTAAAAATTTAAAATATTTATATATTGGTTCAATAATAGGCATTCCCATAGGAATTATTTTCTTGCTGTTTTTTGAACCTAAATTATTAAAACTGATTCTGGCTATCGTAATTATTTTATTCATTGTTTTCTCTCTCAAAAAAAATGAAGACGTGCCTAAACTAAATAATTGGTTATCAGTTGCAGCCGGTTTCTTTTCAGGGTTTTTAGGTGGAGCATTATCAACAAATGGTCCTCCAATAATTATATATCTTCACTATTTTTCTAAAACTAAAGAACAGTTTAAAGCCTCAATAACCGGTTTTTTTATTGTTTCCTCAATCATAATTGTTTCTTCTCATCTAATTTCTGGAATTTCCGATGCTTTTGTGTTCAAAAATTTTTTTTATTTTTCTCCAATTGTTTTAATAGGTTATTTTTTGGGCAAAAATGTCTATAAAAAAGTAAATCACCAATTTTTTGATAAAACTATTTTGTTTTTGTTATTACTTATCTCTATTTTGCTATTAATATAAGTATTCAATTTTTTTAATTAGGAAATGTTATGAGATACGAAGGAATTGAAGAATTGTTCTACAAAAGCGGTCAGTTACATGAACAAAAATTGTATAAAAACGGAAAATTAAATGGAGAGACAAAAGTCTTTTACAAAAGTGGTAATATTTTGGAAAGTTTAATTTACGTTGATGACAAAAAACAGGGATTATCTGTTCAGTATTACGAAAATGGCGTTATTAAATCAAAAACAAATTTTGTTGATAACCTTATAGATGGTATTGTAACTTATTTTTTCGAAAACGGTGAACCTAAAGCTGAAGTTACTTATAAAAATGGCGACAAGGAAGGAAACGCAAGAATCTTTTATAAATCAGGAGAGTTAAGAGAAAAATTCCTTAATAAAAATGACAAAATTGAAGGTGTTTTAACCACTTTCTATAAATCGGGAATTGTAAAAGGAGAATGGAACTATACAAATGGTGCACCGGATGGCTTGTCTAAATTTTATTATTCGTCCGGCGAACTAATGGCTGAAAAAGAGTATAAAAACGGAAAAGACCATGGACTAACACAGATTTATTACAAAGACGGCATTAAAAAAGAAGAGATTCAATTTTTTGACGGTAAAAAGAACGGGATAAACAGAAAGTTCGATAAAAGTGGTGAATTATTAAAAGAAATTACTTATCAAAATGGGAAAAAAGTTAACATAATTGATCATACTAAAACAAAAAAAACTAAACCCACTGAAAATCCATACGTAATTAAAAAAGAATCCAAAGCAAAAAAAATTCTGATTGCTGCATCAAAAATTATTATCCTTTTTGCAGCAACCTATTTAATTTATCTATTATTAGTAATTTTACTTGGTTAATTAAAAAAGTAATCTATAAATTTGCGTTGTAAAAAATGTTATTGTTAGCCCCATTATTATAGGCATAAAAGTTGAAAAAGCTGCCCATTTTAATGATTTTGTTTCTTTATAAATAGTATAGATAGTTGTAGAACAAGGATTATGAATTAAGCTAAACAACATCAAATTTATTCCTGTTAATAATGTCCAACCACCAGCACGTAAAATTTCGGCAGTACTTTTTACCGAATCTGCTTCAAACATAACACCATTACCACTACCAACTCCTGCAATATTTGCTGTCATTACTGTTAGCATTAAAATAGTAGGAATAACTATTTCGTTTGCAGGAATAGCAATAATATAAGCTAAAAATATTACACCATTTAACCCAAAAAACAGAGCAATAGGGTCAGCCCAATTGATAATATAAGCTCCAATTGCAATATTATTTACTGTTACATTTGCCACTAACCAAATAACCATACCGGCAGGAACAGCAAATACAACAGCACGCCATAACACAAACAAAGTTCTATCTATTAAAGAAGTATATAAAGTTTGCAGAATTTTCGGTGGTCGATATGGAGGAAGCTCTAATGTAAATGCCGATGCTTCTCCTTTTAATACAGTATTTGAAAGAACCCAAGATACTATTAAACTTAATAATATTCCTAAAACCGCAATTCCAACAACTGCACCGGCAGTTGCAATACCAGCCATATATGGAGGAACAGCTCCGCCAATAAAAATAGTTGCTATTAAAATTTGAGTAGGCCACCTGCCATTACAAAGTGAAAAATTATTTGTAATAATTGCTATTAACCTTTCGCGAGGACTATCAATTACTCTTGCTGCAACAACTCCGGCTGCATTACAGCCAAAACCCATACTCATTGTTAAAGCTTGTTTTCCATGGGCACCAGCTTTTCTAAATAAATTATCCATATTAAAAGCAACTCGAGGCAGATAACCTAAATCCTCAAGAAAGGTAAATAATGGGAAAAATATTGCCATTGGTGGAAGCATAACACTTACTACCCATGCCCCGGCTAAGTAGGCTCCATCTATAAAAAGACCTGTTATCCAAGACGGAATTCCAATATCTATAAACAAAGTTCTTAAAGCCGGATGTATTATATCAACTAATACAGAGGCTATCATTTGAGATGGAACATTTGCTCCAATAATAGTTAACCAAAATACTAAGGCAAGTAATAAAAACATAATTGGGAATCCCAAATATCTACTTGTTACAATTTTATCAACAAGCCTATCAAAATTATAGTTCTTTTTATTCCCCATATAATCAACAGAATTACCTGCAATTGTTGCTGCTTCAGCATAAATTGACTCCATTACTGAATCATGAAGCTCCTCTCCAAGCTTAATTCTTAATTCTGTTGCTTTATCTAAAATCTTTTTGCCATTGTTGTTTTCCATGATGCACCTATAGTTTATCAACATTTTCTTGCAAATCGTCTTCTCTTTCTAAAACTCCTAATTCTTTGTTTTTTACCGCATCTATTATTCTTTGGTCTCCCTCCAATAATCTTAACGCAACCCATCTTAGATTAGGCAAATTAGGATATTCCATTTTTAACATTTCTGAAAGTTCGTTGATAGCAGATTCTATTCCTGAATTATTAATCCCCTTTATTTTCTTTGGTTTACAAATATATTCCCCAGAAGCAACTTCATATATCATCTTTAGTAATTCATCAATACCAACCCTTTGACGTGCTGCTGCCAAAACCACCGGTATCCCTAATTGACGTGAAAGATTCCTTTCATCAATGGTTATATTATGCCGCTTTGCCTCGTCAATTAAATTAACACATAATACTGCACGATCTGTAAGTTCTAAAATTTGCAGTACTAAATTTAAATTTCTTTCTAATCGGGTTGCATCAACTACAATTACAGTAACATCCGGCTGCCCAAACAAGATAAAATCTCTTGCAACTTCTTCATCAGTACTTGTAGAGAGCAATGAATAAGTCCCTGGCAAATCAACAATTTTGAATTTCTTATTGTTGTAAGAAAAACCACCTTCTGCTCGCGATACAGTTTTGCCAGGCCAATTTCCAGTATGTTGACGCAAGCCTGTTAAATTATTAAACACGGTACTTTTGCCTGTGTTTGGATTACCCGCAAGAGCTACAACAAAATCCGAATCACTCATATCAATCCCCAATTTTACAAGATTACTTTGAATATGAGCAGGACATGTTTCACATTTATTTACTGAATTCATCTTTGCCTCTTAATTTGCTTCTATATAAATATTTTCAGCTTGCAAGTTTCTAATTGCTACTGTTGTTCCCCTTACAAAATACCCTCTTGGGTCACCACTTAAACTTTCTAATTCTGCCCTTATTTTGGTTCCGGGAACAATACCAAAATCCATCAATCGTCTTCTCTGAATTCCTCGACATGCAGGTGATATCCCAATAACAACTGCCTCCTTGCCGGTTTTTAACTGATTTAATGTTTTATTCTTTTTCTTTAATCTTGCTGCCGATTTCTTTACAATTGCTATATTGTGTGCAAAAATAGGAGCTAAAACACATTCTTCACCATTTGCAGTAAATCTAACCCTGTCTTTTGTAGTCTCAATTAAGTGTATTTCCATTCCCGGAAATATTCCAAGAGCAATAATCTGTGCAAATATTTCCGTCGGTTCATCTTCTATATGTGTTACTATGCCTACTTCACCTTTTCCTAAAGAAAGTAGTGGGACTCCTTGCTTTTCAATAATTTTCCCATCAATTGTTGGTATCGGATCGCCATGAGGATCGAAAAGTGGGTTCCCAATTTGCGATGCCAACCGATTGGCTTCCTCATATGAAATATTATGTTCTCGATATTCTGCCTCCTGATGCCATTCATGTTCTTTTAAACTCGTTTCATCGGCTAAATATCTTTCCCATATTCTATGAATTCTAACTATTTTTATAGCAGCATTCCGTCCATCTTCGGTAAGCGAAATGTCTTCACCGGTTGAACTAATTAAACCCATTTTTTCAAGTTTTGATATTAATTCATAGGCTTTATTAACAGAAATGTTCATTGCTCCTGCAATACTTTGAACTGTTGCATACGCTCCATTATATTCCGCGTCAAATGTATTTTTTAGTGCATCTTCTATTAATACTCTTTCAGAATTTCGATGTATTCTTTTCCATAATCGTAAAACCCCCATTTTGGGATGCATTAAAAATGCTCCAAAAATTACTATTAATAAACCAATTAAAAACGCTATAAGAGGATTCATTCTATTCTCAAATTTAACTTATTATTAAATATACTTAAGTTTTAAACAAATATATAGGTAATACTGTTTCCTAAGTATAATTATTTTTTATTACCAATTATTATGTTTTAAATACTGTTCGTATCCAGGAGGAATTTGACCAATCGTATAACCGAGGTTTGTTATATTTAGACTATGCATTCTTTCAAATATTGAAGTGAACTCTCTATTATTAAAATGAACATGTGGTATTCCATCTACATGTTTAAGCAAATCTCTTACAACTTCACCCCTGTAAAAACCTGCTAACCCTTGTAAAAAATATTTGCCTTTATCCAACATATAGTTTCCTATTCTAAACAACGATACAAATTTTTCATAATCCGTTGGCACAAATTTGTCAGCCGGAAATAGATTCCCCCAAACTCCAACATCTGGATATTCAAAATACAATTCTAAAAATTTCTTAACCCATTCTTTATCAACAAACCAATGGTCATCGTGAAGTAATAAATAATATTTAAATAGTGGCAGTTTTTTAATTAGAAAATCAAATCCGGCTAAATCGTAACCCAAGTTGGGTCTTTGCCATAAATAATCAGGGGCAACATCTTCTACACAACGTGGTAGAGTATCCACAATCCCATTAATAACTAAGGCTAACTTAAAGTACTTTCTATTAGCAATAAAGTTTTCATTAATGCAATACTTTTGCAGGTTAATTATAGTTTTACTTGAAGTAACAACACAAACAATAAAATCATCAATCATGTAATAATATATTAATTCTTAAGAAATAGTACTGAAACCCCCAATACAGCAACAACAGCCCCCAAAATTGAAGAAAGTGATAATTTTTCTTTATAAAAGAAATAAACTATCGGCAGCATAATAATAGGAACTGTTGACATAAGTGTTGAAGCAATACCGACATAAGTATTTGAAATTGCAATCAAACTAAATGTTATTCCCAAATAAGGTCCAATAAAAGCTCCAACCAAAGAATAAATTAATCCTTTTCGACTCTTTTTTATTTTTTCAATGGGATTTTTTAAGCGTTTTGACATTATTAGAATAGGATAAAAAACAATCAAAGAAGCGGACAAACGAACAAAAGTAGCAAAAAAACCATTTATAGGACCTTCATTAAAAGCTATTTTTGCAAATATTAAACCGGAACCTTGGCCAGCAGCAGCAAAAAACGCACAAAGAACTCCAATTGCTTTTGTGGATTTTCTCTCCGTTTTTTCTTGTTTTTGAGCAATTACTATAAAAATTCCAATGAAAGTAATAACAATTCCAACGACACCCCAAAGTGACAAATTTTCGTTTAAGAAAAAGAATGCCAAAATTGCTGCAATTATTGGTGCAACGGACATCATTAACATACTCAGCCTTGGACCTATCAAATCGAACGACTTAAATAAAAACGCATCGCCAATGGCTATTCCAACAACACCACTTATAATAAGATAAACCCATTGAGTATTGTTAAGGCTTGTTTCTATGTTAAAAGCTAACAAGGTTAATGTTAGAAAAATTATTCCGGCTACCATGCGTATTAAATTAACTAAAGATGAGCCCAATAATTTTGAAGCCTCAGAAAAGGCAATTGAAGTACCTGACCACAAAACTGCTGTAGCAAGGGCGGCTAATTCTCCAATATACATTTGGCTATCTCTCAAGTTTATTTAATTCATATTTTATCTGGGTAATAACATCATCCCAGCTTTCTAATTCTTTTTGCCTAAATATTTTAACCATATTATACCATGGCGAATAATTAATATCAGTAAACCACCTCCAATCAGGAGAGTATGGTAACATAAGCCATGTTGGCTTATTCATTGATGCAGACAAGTGTGCAATAGACGTATCTACTGTAATAACTAAATCCATGTTTTTTATTAGTAATGCTGTTTTAGATATATCAATAATTTCTGACATAATGTTGCTTATATCGTTATCTACCAACAATTCCGATTCTTCTTTATTGAATTCATATTGTAAATTATAAAGAGAAAATTTATTATGTTCTTCCTCTGCAAAGGCTATCAACAACTGTTTTAAACTAATATGTCTTTTCCTATTATACTTTGGTTCTAATTTTCCTCTCCAACAAATCCCAATCTTTATTCTATTTGTTTCAAAGTATTGCGTAATCTTATTATTTAATTCTGAATCATAGTTGATATAATTTGTGGCCGGTATATTTTCGGTGTTGGTCCCAAATAATTCCGGCAATGATAATAGTGGAATTATATAATCATAGTTATCAAATATTGCTTTATCCAAAATTTTTATATTTAAATCTCTTAAAGAATATAAAAACAACTTATGCAGGTCTTTTCTCAGTAAAAACGAGAAAGAAGAGACAATATTCAGCATTAGTGGTAAATATCTTCCAAACATTATATTATCACCAATCCCCTGTTCACCTGCTATTAATACTTTTTTACCTTCAATTTCAGACAAGTTTTTTGGAATTTTACTAATAATTTGATAGTACTGTTTATCCTTCTTAAGTCGCCAACTATATTCTTTCCAACCCCTCTCAAAGTCACCTTTAATTAATAGAGTTTCCGAATACCCTACATGAGTATCAATGCAATCAGGGTCTATTACTAATGATGTTTCAAAGTATTTCATCGCTTCAGAATAGTTTTTTAATTCATATAGAATAATTGCCAAACTATAATATACTCTATGATCTACAATACCATCAACTATCATCTTTTCATAAAGTTTTTTTGCTTCTAATATTTTCCTATCATTAAACAATAAACTCCCAATATTCAAATACGCATCAATGTAATGAGGATTGAGTTCAATTGCTTTTTTATACCAATGTAATGCATTTTCATATTCGTTAAAATTGGAATATATATTACCTAAGTGAAAATATAAGTCGGCTTGATGAGGATATTTTCTTATTGCCTCCATAAACAAATTAGCTGCTTTCAGATGATGTCCTATCTTATCATAAAGAATTCCCAAGTTAATATCAAGATTTAGATTTTCATAATTTGAATTTCTTAATGCCAAATAATACTTTTCAGCCTCATCATATTTCCCCAGCTTGTGGTTAAGTATTCCTCGGCAAAAAATTAACTCGTTATTCAAACCAAATACATCTACTGCATCCGAAATGGTTCTCTCAACTAAATTAAAATTTTCTTCATTTAAGTATAAATCAATTAGATTCAAATAGGGATTAAAATAATCTTTTTTAAGCGAAATTGCTTTTTTGTATTTTTCTTCTGCAATTTTAATCTGATTGTTTTTTTGATAGGCTAATCCTAAGTTATTTATTAATCTTACATTCAATCTGTCAAATTCTTCACACTTTTCAAAAAAACGGATAGCTTCTACAAATTCATTTTTATTAAAATAGTTTATTGCCGTCCTTTCATACTTGTCAAACTCTTCTGCATCTAATGTTTGTTCATTCTTATCCGGGAAATTATGCTTAAAACATTGTTGTAACTTTAAACTTAATTCATCAAATACTGACTCCCAGTCACCTCTTACTGATTGACGAATAATTTCAACAGATGGATATTGTTTACTGCAACCTTGTTTTTCGCTCCATCGCCAGTCGAGTATATCTGCTAAAAGCAAAAAGGTTTTTTTGTTCATTGCTCCGGCTAAATGAACAAACCCAGTATCTACTGAAACTATAACATCCATATAATTGATAAACAAAGCTGTATCTAAAAAATTTGTAATCTTACTCGACAAATCAATTAGTGAGATATTACAATTTTCAATTTCATCTTTTTCTGTGCCTAATTGAAAACTATACAACTGTATATTTTCGTTAGATATTTTTTCAAAATATTTTATTTGTGTGTGACGTACTCTGTTCTCTTTTGGTTCTGGATTCCCTTTCCAAACAATACCGATTTTTAATTTTAAATTAGATTGAAAATCCGGTAATACTTTGTTTTGTGATTTTATTCTAATATATGGGAAACTAATTTTATTTTTATGCAAACTAATGTTAACAATAGATGGGATACTTAATAGAGACACATAATAATCAAATTGCAAATCAGAAGTAAACCCATCAATATCAACTAATTCATCAGCCAGATTATTAATTTCAAAAAGACTTATAAGCTCTTTTTTCACTCCTAAAATAACATATGCATTTTTTTCTTTTAATATTTGCAAAAACCGAGAAAAATATATTATATCCCCAAAGCCCTGTTCAGAATACACAAATAGTTTTTTACCGGGAACATATTCGCCCGTCCATCTTTTCCCATTAAATTTATATCTGTAATTTGCTTTTTTTAATCGCCACTCATATTCCTTAAAACCTTCTTCGCACATCCCTAAATAAAGCAAAATTAACGCTCTATTCCAATGGTATGAAGGATTTTCGGGATCAATACTAACAGCCCTATCGTAACACTTTAACGATTCATCCGGCAGTTTTGCATTTTCATAAACAACCCCCAGATTATAATAACTTGGAGCATAATTATTATTTAGTTCAATAGCCCTTTTGTATACTTCAATTGCATTAGAATAATCCCCAAGTTTGGTATACGTGTTCCCCAAATTATAGAACACTAAAAAGTAGTTTTTGTTGGAAATTGCACTTTCTAAAAAACTTATCTTAGCATCTTCATAACGTTCAAGTTCATAATAAAGGACACCTTTATTATAATGAAATATAAAATTACTTGAATCTTTAGATATGGCAATATTGTAATGTATTTCTGCATTCTCAAAATCATTGAGCTTTTTATAAGTGTTCCCTAACATCGAGTAAACTTCAGCATCATCATTTAGTTTAAGAACAAACTTTAACAAACTAATTTTTAATAAATATTCTTTGTTTTTCTCGCATTCTTCAATTAATGTTTCAAGGGTTTCAAAACTTACTCGGTTGGTTTTAAATTTTATTATAAAATCTTCAGAATTGGGAATTGAGGATTTTTTTAAGCAGCCTAATAGCTCCAGTAGTTCGGCTTCGTTATCCATTTTGCAATAAAATATTTTGTAGTTTTTGTTTTAGTGCTGTCAATTTTATTACTATCTCATTGTCATTTTTAAAGACTTCAATTGCACTTTCCAACAACTCATGTAAATTATTTAATTTATTCAGTTTGAAATTAAGAGCAATCAAGGAATTTATAACAAGCGGATTCGATTTATCAAGTTCGTAATATGCATTAAAGACATTTAATGCTTCATCATCTTTTTCTAATCTAAAAAGTAAATCACCATAATTGAAAAGAACTCCCAGATTAGTTGGGTTAAGTTTTTTTAAGTTCTCCAATATCATTAATTTACTTTCTATATTATTATACGATTGGATTAGTACATTTACAGCATCCAAATACTCGTTAGTTACATCTTTAATAACATCGGCTACTAAACTTTCCTCAACAATGGTATCTGTAAATAATCCATTAAAGAACTCAAAGATATCTTTCCATTTTTTTTCAATTTCAAAATTTAGCAGCTTTTTATAATATTCATTAAAAAGATTTCTGTTTACTGTTAGCACTGAAATATTTACAATATGCTGTAACAAAAGTGTTTCTTCAATTATTATTTCAAAAGAATTCAAGCTATCTTCTTTTGCTTCAATATTATATTTATATGCCAAATTACAATACTTTTCTGATTCTCTAAATTCACCTTTATATAAATAAATATTACTCAATATAACATTTAACAAAGGTTGTTTTGCATTTAATTTACACCCATCAACCGCATAAGACAAAGCATTATCAATGTTTTTACTAACATTCAATTCATAGGCAGCTAAATATCTGTAACAGTGAGCCTTATGGTTAGATTCCAACCTTTCATCTTTTATTGCTTCATGAAAATAATTAATTGCTTTTTCAAATTCGTTTAAAACAATAAATGTTGAACCAATATGAAAAGCTTTATAGCCAGACGGATTTTTTAAATAGTCTTTTAATAGAAGTTCAAGATTCCTTTTAGCTTTTTCAATTAGAATATTGTTATTTACATCATACCCTAAATGAATAATTTCAATCTTTGTTTTCTCTAATAAATACCCATTTTTAATTAATGCAGGTTCTATTTGTTCATGAACTGCTCCTTCAAACTGGAGACTCTTATTATTGGGGAATAAGCGAGCATATTGCATTATATTACTGCTTCCTTGACTTGAACCTAAACTAATTACATTACATAAAGCAGCATTATTACTATTATTGATATGATTTTTTAATAAAGATATACTATCAGCTTTTAAACGCTCATCAGCATCTAAATAGAGAATCCATTTACCATTCGATTTTGATAATGCAAAATTTCTGGCAGCTGAAAAGTCATTAATCCAATTAAAATCATATATTTTTGCATTAAATTTTTTTGCTATTTCAACAGTCTTATCTGTTGAGCCTGTATCAACAATAACAATTTCATCAGCCAGATCCTTTATTGAATCCAAGCATTCTTCTAAATACTTTTCCTCATTTTTAACAATCATGGATAATGTTAAAATAGGAGCTGCTTTTAATTCAGTCATAAATTCCTATTGATTATACCAGTGAGTTATCATTTTCAGGAAGTCCCAACACCTTATTAACTTTTGCCAAGCCAACAGTTGCATATTTGTTTTGGGCATTATTTTTAATTGACCACTGGAACATTACTTTTGCTTCGTTATCTTTTCCACTAAGATAAAAAACTTCACCTAAACCGGCACAAGCCTGTGAAGAATTAGGAATCAGTTGCAAAGCTTTTTCAAAACATTCTTTTGCATCACCAACTTTTTCTAAAGAAAGGAGAGCAAAACCCTTAAAGTTATTTATTTTTGCAATAGTCTCATAACTTTCTTCTTTATTAAAATTATCCTCAACAATAAATTCAGCTTCTGATAGCAACTTAACCGTTTCGTTATAATTCTTTTCTTGTAAAGCTATATATGCCGAATCAATTAATTCACCAATTTTTACGGTCTTATCTTTTTTAATTTTTGGAATTAAAGTGTTATCATTTTCAGCTAATCCAAGAGATTTGTTTGCCTTTGTAAGACCGCTTATTGCAAATGTATTACGTGGCTCATATTGCAATGCATATTCAAACATTGTTTTTGCTTCCTGATCTTTCCCTTCCAAATATAATATTTCGCCCAACCCTGCTGCTGCTTGTGATGAACTTGAGTTCTTTTCTAATGAATATTCAAAACATTCTTTTGCTTTTTTGTTTTCACCCAAACTTAAATGATTAAAACCCTTAAAATTATACAAACTAACAAGCTGTTTCTTTGAATCAACTTCATCGGTTACGGAAAGAACCAAATTTATTGCTCTTTCAATTTTTCCTACGGCAGCTAAAAAGTTTTTATTATCAAAGTCCGAATAAGCACCGGTAACAAGATCAATAAATTCATCATTTATTTCTTCCGGAATTCCCAAATCCAAACTATTATGGTCTAAAGGTAAATCAAATATTTTGTTCACTTTAGCTAATCCTTGAATGGCAAAATAATTTTCGGGATTATTTTTTACTGACCATTCAAACATGGTTTTTGATTCTTTATCTTGATTCTTTAAATAAAAGTATTCTCCCAAACCTGCACAAGCTTGAGAACTACCAGGATTTAATCTAAGAGAAAATTCAAATGTACTATGGGCTTCGTCTAATTTCATTAATGACAAGTAATTAAAACCTTTAAAGTTTAATATACTGCTCAATAATTCGTTTTTTTTCTCTTCATGTGAGTTCTGGATTTTGTTTTCAACCAAAGTTAATTTATCGATTGATTCTTGATATTTTCCATCTTCAAATAACGAATAGGCTTCATTAAGTGACTCGTTTATTTCATTAGAAATTTGTTTATCAGCCAAAAATGTGTATATACTATGAACTGGAGGAAGTCCAAGTTTTTCATTTGCCTCAGATAAACCTAATACCGCAAAATCATCTTTGGGGTCAATTTTTAAGGCTAATTCATACATTGCTTTAGCATCTTGAAACATGTTTTTGTTAGCATACATTTTTGCCAAACCATTATATGCTGCTATTGAGGAAGGATTTGCTTTAATTACTTTTTCAAAACAAACTTTACAATCATCTAAATCATCAGTAGCTAAAAAAATATTGCCCTTTAGCATATTCAAATCTTCAACAAATAATTTTTCAACTTTATCAATTTCACTTAAAGCAGTTTCATATTCATCGGCTAAAAATTTGTCATAAATATTATCAAATAGAACATTAAAATCTCTTCTTTCATTTAAAACTGCTGGTTGTTCTTCAATCAATAAACTATTATGTTCTTTTGGGTATCCAAGCACTAAATTAATTGATTCCAATGAACTAACAGCTGTTGAGTTTTCAGGTTCATTTTTAGCAGCCCATTCAAACATTACTTTTGCTTCATCTCCCATGTTCGCAGCATAATAAGTACGCCCTAAACCAATGCAGGCTTCAGCGGAATTAGGCTGTTTTGATAACACTTTTCCATAATAAAGTTGCGATTTTTCTAAATCACCCAAGAGGAATAATATTGACGCTTTGAATAATTCTAATTCTTCAATGCTCATTTTACCACTGCTCATTTCTTTTGGCAGGGCTTCGGCTTTATTAATAGTTGCTAATGCTAACTCTAATTTTTCACTTTTGTAATAGTTATAAGCCTCATTAAACAATTGTTCAAATCGAGACATTTTTCCTCCGGTTTTTCTTCGATATTAATATCTATTTAATATTATAAGAATAAATTTATTTTATTTTTTAAATTAATAATTTCTTCTAAATTAATTTCGTTTATTTTATCTATTTTTTCATTTTCTGCTTCTTTTATTGCAATTTCTAAGTTTTCTGAAGCCAAAGAATACTCTTTATTATTAATATTATCTAATGCACGTAATAAAAATCGTTCCGACTTTATTTTGTCAATCGAGTATTTAACCTCTCTTAATTTGGGAGATTTTTCTTTTTTCCATATTTCAACAGAATCGGCACCCCATTTTTGGAGGAATTTTTTTCTATTAATCTCTAAAAGCCTGTCATATTCCTCAGCACCTTCCCTTCCAAAACTTTGCGATCCATAATGATGAACAAATGTATCAAACGCAACAATATTTCTAAAACCTGCCATCAAGGCTCTTAAACAATAATCATCATCTTCAAAATTGCCAGGACAAAAACGTTCATCCAATCCTCCTATTGCATCAAGCAATTCTCTCTTAAATAATACAAAAATAAATACAACTCGAGGCAACTCTAAATAACTAAAATTATTCTTTTCCTGTATTTTTTTTGCATATTCATACATACCTTCAATTGAAGAATAACTTGCATTAGCCTCTTCATCAACTTGAAAACCATTCCCATTATTAGTAAGAGTCCCAATAACACCAACTTTTTCAAGCCCACTCATAAGCAATAATCTTTCAATAGTCCCGGGTGGAACAATAATATCATTATTTGCAATAATAATATTTGCACCTTTTGCTTCAATTAAACCCTGATTTACCGAATATGGAAAACCCATATTTTTTTTATTACGTATTATCTTAATATTGCTTTTATCTTTTACCCCTTCATAAACCATATTATATTCAACTTCATTACTTCCGTCATCAACAAGAATAATTTCGCCCAAAAACTTTGAATTCTCCAAAATAGAATTGACGGTCCCTAAGGTAAATTCAGATTGATTATAAAATGGAATAACTATTGATAATTCAAGATAATCTTTTTTATGAATTTTGTAAATATATTGGTATACCTCGTTAGAAGACCTAAACTCTGACGTATTTACTCCCATCTCTTCTAAGCTTTCATAAAACTTATCATTAAACTTGAATGTATCTAATAAATAAGTGATTTTATAATTATAAACTCTGTATCCGGTATTTTCAATCATTCTATTAATACTTGAACGAGTAAAAAACCTTAAATGAGTTTTGTCTAATATACCAGCATCTTGATATTCCCATTCCCCCTGTAAAAGGTTTAAAATTGTAGACCAATGCCCAATATTTGGCAAACTAATAATTATTTCGCCATCATCTCTTAATTTTTCACCTATTTTTTTAAGAACATCCTCAGGATTAACTAAATGTTCTAAAACATCTGCAAAAATAATTGTATCAAAATATTTGTTCGGAAGCAATGGGATAGCTTCGTCAATCCCCATACATAACACTTTATCAAGAATTAACTCTGCTTTTTTTGCAACTGCCTCTACAACTTCAATTCCCCACACTTCAGCATGAAGTTTTTCTTTTACTTCGCCACTAAGCAATCCCTCTGCACACCCAACATCTAATATAGTTTTTGATGTCGATTTTATTAATTCCTGAATCTCCGGTCTATTTTGTCCATAATAACCTTTTTCAGATTTTTGTTCGTCTTTTAACAAAGTTTCATCCTTCAAATAAAGTTTATATGTATCTACACCGTACTTTTCCTTGAAATATTTATATTTATCAACAATATAACTTGGATAGTCTATTTCTTCATTCCAACCCAAGTGATACGCAATAATGCTATTTGCAAAGCCTACTTTACCACCATTTCTTCTAATATATTCGCATGTTTCCCAATCAGTAGTATACTTAAAATTAAAATATTTTCTTTTAATCGATTGAAAAACAGTACCTACATTACCAAGCGTTATTTCGGTATTATATACAATTTTATCTCCTAAATAAACATCCGGTAATTTTGGGGGAAGATTTGATTTGTCTAAATTTAATGCTAACAAGCCGATTTCATCATAGATTTTATGAAGTGTAATAACCTTTTCCAACCAGCATTTTCCATCAAACTTTGGAACAATTATATCAGGGTCGCTTACAATGAATGGATCCGATTTTGAAACATCAATCCCCTTTTGAAAAGCAGAAGTCCATTCATTTTTTGTGTTAAATATTACGTTATCAAATAGTTGACCGTTAACTTGTAAAAAATCAACCATCTCAACATCACTTTTGTTATCAACTACAATAAGTTTATATGGATACCTTGTCTCTTTAATTAAATGATATACAGTTGCTTTAAAATACTCAAGCCTATTATATGTTAAAAACATAATATCTATCGGCTCTATTTCCGAATTAAGGCATGTTTTCTTCTTTAATTCAATTAACTTCTCTAATTCAAACTGAATATCCATTAAGTGCCATTATATTAAAATATATAAATATATCAAAAATTTTGCCAAAAAAAAGCAGAAAAGTGCATTCATTTTTAAACAAATTTCTGTATCTATAAAATTCAGTAGTAATAAATATACCCATTTGGCTATTTTTAGCCACTTTATTTGTGAATAGAAATATAGTTATTCAATAACTCTTCAATTTCTATAATTACTTCTTCATTCTTTAAGTCACCTTTAATCGTTTGAATTAATAAAACTAACTCTTTCACTTTGCCCATGAACAAATATTTATTTGTAACGGTTATTAGTTTTTCAATATCATTATTAGTCTTAAATGACATTCCAAAATACTTAATCCCTTCTATGTAATCATTTAGTTCGACAAAACATAAACCCAACTCAAAATAAGCTTCTGCCAACGACCTTGAGGGTTCTTTCAACCAATCAAATTTTTGAAAAATCAAGTCAATTGGGTTTTCGGCAACGAACTCATTTAGGATTGCTGTTATTTCATCATCAATAACTGACTTGCTTGATTTATAATGATCATAGAGAATTCCGACATTATATCTATTTGATAAAACAAACCTTAAAAAGAGTTCATACATTTCGTTTTTCAATTCATCAAATAATCCAATTTCTTCAAATATATGTCTCCTTATAATAAAATCATTCCTGCACATGCATGTAATTAATAGCAAGTCAGAAATTTTATTCACTTCAATAATTTTTTCATCATCATTACCGATAAAAACCAAATCAAGATTAGGATTATCTCTAAACAGTTCAATGCAATTGTTTATTATTTTACCATTATAACAATTATTTTTTCTGGAAAAGAAAACAAAATCGGATTCGATTTCCAAAAGAATTTTATTACAAGCTTCTGGATCATTTTCAATGACAGAATTAACGTATATATTTTTATAATTTTGAGAAGTAAAATATCTTTCTGTATTATTTCCATAATTGTTAGATCTTTCATTTATTGCAATTATATGCACTAATGGTTCTTGGATGATAGAAACTTCAGCAGGATGTGCATACAATACCCCTCGTTTTTTACCTAACGCTTTTTTGTTGTAATAATACTTAAAACTTTTATTAATTTCGTAAAGCTTTTCTTTTACGTAATTAATATCTAACGGTTGATTTTTATAAATATCATACCCAAAAGATTTATTTGGGACTGCAAAATCATGAATAAAAATTAAACACTCATTTGCATTTTTACTTTGAGAAATAACTTTTAACTCATCTAATATGGGCCAATAATCAAACCAATGGGCATCTAAATAAAACAATGCGGGATATTCTATTTCTTCAATAATACTCCTCAAAACTTCCGGCGAATTCCCCAAATACATTTTTATATTTTTACTTTTATTTAACCTTTCTTGTGCAACATTATATGATTTTTCATTTATTTCAATTGTGTAAACATTATTAACCATTGATGACATTTCTAAAGTTGATTTTCCTTCTGCCGTACCTGTTTCAACAATTGACTTCACTCCAAATTTATTAATAAGTTTTTCCAACTCATACTTTATATAATAATCTCCGGCAAAAATTTGCTCATCTTCAATTCTTTGCTTCTCATTTTCTCGTCCTCCACCATCATATCCAAAAATACTTTTTTTAATAAAATAGTTTTTTGCGTTTTTTAAAACTTCCTTATAAATATTTTCTCCAAACCTATCAGTAAATAATTCTGGAGTTTTTAAGAAATAACTATTTATACTATTTTGCATTTTATTGTAACGATTATTATCAAAGAAACATAAAGTTTCATATAATTTTTTAAAATCGACTTCCAAATACCCATTAACTGAATTATTATACTTTCTAAGGTCAACATATAAATCCTCAGGGAGATAAGAATCAATATTGTAACATCCGGCATAAATAGGAATTGCCTGTCCAACAAAACCATCAAATAATTTTTCCGTTAAATAATCCCAGCTATAATACTCGTCGTAACAGTTTTCAGGACAAAATAGAAACTGACTTTGTGTAATTCGTTCAGTTTTATTTTCAACTTTCCCTTTGTAATATGGTCTATTTAGTTCTTTAGAACCATACCAGCTAACTTCAAACTCTGAATTTGAATAAAACCAATCCGCAGCATCAAGTCGTATTTGATATAAACCCGAATCATGCATTGACTTTTTAATATTTGAAATAAAAAGAATTTCTCTTTTTCTACTATTGAACCCATTTAAAATACTATTATAATTACAAAAATCACTTTCCTTTTTATAAATCTGATGTGGTAAATAAACTCCATGATTCAATTTGTCCAACAGTTTTCTATTCCAATTAAACAAAGCGGGGAAATACTTCAAAATGTCCATACTAAAATTTGCAGGCATTACAGATACAGGCTCTAATGTCCATAATAAATCCTTGTTAGTATCTGGGAAAGAATGTAAAAACGTACTTGTATTATAGAAAATGGCATTATGATCTTTATTATAAAAATTACTTCCTTTAATTATCACCTTTTCATTTTCATACAAAACTTCATTTTTTTCATTAATTTGGTAATCTATAAAATCACATCGATAATTTCTTTTTTTCTTGCATAAAAACACCTTTAGAATCTATTAACTATTTAAATATCGATATAGAATTTATTAACGTTCAACTTTTAGTAAATTTATCCCTCTTAAACAGTCGTTACAAAATTCGCACAATATAAAGAGATATACTATTTTTATTAAATTTCTATAAAATACTAAATATGTCATAAGAGCAAATTCACATTAATCAATTTCAAATGTCCTAATTAAGAAAAAATTAAATAATTTAAGGTTACAGTTTAATTGAAAAGGAAAAAATTCATATAAAAATTGTTTCTTGTAAAAACTTTTTGTTAACAATTTTTAAGATAGACATAATTTATTAGCCATATTATAAAAAGAATTACAATGAGTAGATAAATTAAAACACTATTCAGTCGTTTTGAATTCAGTTATTATATCGATTATGTAATGTAAAATTACATTGTGTGAAATTTCTACTTTTCCATAAGTATTTCCTTCCAAGTACAACGATAAATCAGCGATATTCTTCAATTTATTATCATTGCTAAATCCAGAAAAACCTATAACCTTCATCTTTAGTTTTTTTGCTACTTTGGCAGCGTTTATAATATTTTTTGAATTTCCCGAGCTACTAATTGCTAGCAGAATATCATTTGCTTGCCCAAGTTCTAATAACTTTTGCGAAAACACTTTGTCATAGCCAAAATCATTACTATAACAAGTTAAAAATGCGGGATCATGAAAGCAAACGGTTTTAATTCCAGAATTTTTCATCAAATCAACGCTAAAATGACTAGCCATTGAAGCACTAGCCCCATTACCAATCATATAAACAGTACCTTCACAATTAGCTATTTCCATTATTATATTTTTCAAATTTTCTTCATCAACTGAACATAATAAGTTGTTGACATCTTCCACGTATTTCTCATAAACAGATTGTTTCATGTTATATCACTATTTTACATGCGGTTAAAAATTCTTGATAATTAACTGGGGATTCGTTAATGATTTTTTGAGACATAATTGCAGAACCGATACTCCCTAAAAACAATGAGTACTTTGCATCGAAACCCTGTGCTAATGCTAACGATGAAAATGCCAAAAATGCATCCCCACACCCAATCGTATCTACTATATAGGTACTAAGTGCTTCAAGCTCGTATTCTGAATGGCTATCTTTTATATATGCTCCTTTCTCCGAAAGGGTTATTGCAAATTGTTTTGCCTTCAAGTGTTTTTCCAATTCAAGTTTGAGTAATTTATCATCATCAAACTGCTTCTTAATCAACAGTTGGGCTTCAAGTTTGTTCATAGTATAATAATCAGCAAAAGGATACTTGTCTATAATATTAAAACCAAAATTACTTGAATTGCTTTGAGCTTGGACTGCAAAAAATTTCGAATTCATTTTAGATAATTTTTCCGCATTTTCAGAATTAATAAGCCCATGCCCAAAATCGATTACAATAACCAAATCATAACCAAGCAGTAATTTTAATTTGCTAAAGTCTGAAGTCAATTCGGGAATTATTTTATGTTCATATACAACATTATTTGTTGACTTATCCGTGTATCTGGTTTTTATTATATCTCCCTCAGCAATAGCAATTGTGTTGATGTTTTCCTTTTCAATCTTTAATGAGGAACTATTAGTAAAGAAGTCAACATGCTTAACAAAATTACTCAGATGAAGAGCAACTATACCGCCACCTCCAATCTGCCTTATATTGTTAATTTCTTCCCCACTTATACATTTTGACTTTTGCGATATACTTCGTAACTTAATATAATTACATTCATCAATAATTGTTTCACCAATCACGCATATTTTCAAATCTTGGCTTTTTCTTAGATAATCATTTATAACGTGTAGATCAAGTTTTTCGCGACTTAAATCTTTAAACTTTGCTGTTCCCTCTTTGGAAAATGGTTGGTTTTGGTTAGGTTCAGAATTAACTCCAAGAAAGTGTCCAATTTTAGTCGAAGAGAACACATCTCCATGAGTAAAGTATATTCTTCCCCCATATTTTTCAACCATGTCTTTTTCACGGAGAATATTGCTTGTAGGATCTTCAGTCAAATTTTCAAATTCTGAGCCCTTAACATAAAAATCTGGTTTAAGATATTCAATTGGAGTTAATGCTGTTGATTCATATATTAAAGCTACACAATCCACTATCTCAAGAGCTGCAATTTGTTTTGCTCTTAAATCATCATTAAAAAACGTCTTTTTCTTTTTTAATATATACGCTTCTGCTGTTAAAGTGACCACAAGTAAATCAGCAATACTCTTCGATTCTTCCAAGTGATTAATATGACCAGGATGCAAAACATCAAAAGTCCCATGGCATAAGGCTATTTTTTTATCTCTATTTTTTTCTCTATACTCTGAAAGTGCCCTATAATCAATTACCTTTGAATTTACTTTATCAATCGTTTTATTTGCCATATCTCATCCAAAATGTGTTTCTTTCATCTTTTTTATATTGTAATATTTTTCATCTTCAGGATTTTCGAATTCGCCCTCACTAAATTTTTGATTTAGTTTTTTTACCATATCTACTATACCATAATTTGGTTTAACACCTAATTGTTTGATAATTTTTTCTGAAGATATGTGATAATTCCTTTGGTCAATTACAGGTTTAATCACTATTTCAACATCAAATGGCAATGTTTTTTTTATTATTTCAGCTATTTCAATAACCTTAAAATTTTCAAACCCAAAATTAAATGTTTCTCCATTTATCAATTTTGAATCAGCATCTATCATATATATATACAGATCTGTAACATCATCCATTGTTACGTTCGGGCGCATTTGCTCACCACCATTAACAGTAATTACTCTTTTTGTAATTGCATCTTTTGTTAACACATTTACTGTTAAATCAAACCGTTGCCTATGTGAATATCCACAGATAGTAGCGGGGCGAATATTGACGGTTATGAATTGATCAGTAGAAGCATCATTAACCAGCTTTTCTGAAAGGGCTTTGTATTTCGAATAAATAGTAATTGGCATTGGTTCCAATTCTTCAGTAATATTTTCCTCATCCCTCATCCCAAATACGCTTGAAGATGATGCATTAATAAATCTATTTATACCATTTTGCCTGGAATATTTAAGTAACAGTTTATAAGCATCATAATTTACAGATCTTGTCAGTTCTTCATTAAGTTCAGCAGTTGGATCATTTGAAATAGATGCTAAATGAATGATAGTATCCATTCCCTTTGTAACTGAATCCACAACTTCTGCGTCTCTAATATCACCTTTTATTATTTCAAGATTATTTGAATCTTTTATGTGGTTTAAACTATTCTCATCATAAATAAATAAATCAATTACTCTTACATGATATTTTAATTTAAGGAGTTTTTCCACTAAAACACTCCCTACATATCCAGCTCCACCAGTAACTAATATATTTTTCATTTGCAACTCCTTTTTATATCATTAACCATTTTATAATAATCTTTAATTAAATTTGTAATAATATCTTTTGATGATTCATACTCTAATGATATATTAATATCGTTCTTCTCTTCTAATTTTTTATAGAATTCATCAAAATTCAATATACTATCAGTATAAGCCGAAATATCTTTTCCGTCAAAGCCTTTTACATGCATATGACCGATATAAGAATATAACCTTAAAAAAGCCTTTTTAGAATCGACTCCAAACCTTTCAAAATTCACAGGATCAAAATTCAGCATAAAACGAGAGTTATTAATAGTAGCAAAAAATGACTCCAAGAACTCAATATTTGTACTTAGATCGTCATGATTTTCGAATAAAAAGATTGTATTACTATATTTTGTAATTAAGTATCCGACATTTTTTATTAAACGTTCAAAAACCCTTTCATCATAATACTTGGGATGAATTTGACCAAAGAATAATCTGATTTTTTTTGTGCCAAAAAGTTCGGCTAACTCTATTTGTTTCTCAATGAGATAAAACCTACTCCTAAAATATTTTTCATTTGCAAAAAAATCACACCATCCACCTGCAGCAACACAAATAGAAAAGTCATTTGTTTGGAAATAATCTTTCAAATCAAATTGATTGACGTTTTCATCCATAATTGGTCGTAAATTAAACTCAAGGGTCTTTAAATTATACTTATTCAGAATATCAAGTCCATCATAAATATTTATTCCCCTAAACGACCCGGTATTTACTAAAGTATTCATCTATATCTCTACAAATTTTCACTTAATTGATAAGCAGAATTAACGGTTTCAGGCATTCCCCAATACTTAAATTCAGCATGTCGTCCACAATGAATTAAATTTTTGATTGCTCGTCCTTTTTCAACATAAGCATCAAATTTAGCAAAAGCTTCTTTTGATTGTTGAGGATAAGCTCTATCATAAAACAAATTGTTTTCTTTTGCATATTCGATTGTATTCGCTGGGAAAGATACCTCCGATCCCGGAAGAACAGGAACTTCAATTAATATCAAAGTATCTTTGCTTTCATATTTAGTTATAGTCTTCATTTCAGTAACTCTTGTTTGAAACTCTGCCCCACTATAATGGAGAGACTCAATACCTTCAGGAAAAGCATAATTCAAATCAGGAAGTAATAAAGGAATCATCATTCTGCCAGTATAAGGCAAGTCATTTTCTCCCCATAGCTTATCAACATCTATTGTATTAATAACATATTTATAATCTTTAAAGAAATGTTTATCGCCCCCTTTTAATAAAACATATGCATCCTTGTTTTCATCAAATATTTTAACAACTTCATCTTGAATATAATTGCAACCCTCTGTCATTTTATTCCAAATAACATTCCATCCTTCTTCTGGGTAAATTTGAAATTTTATTCCTTTCCCAAGTGTATGCTCTTCAAATTTAATTGGATCGTATCCTTTAATTCCCTTATTCCCTTGTTCATCTTTTGAATAAGCATGTTTAAATCTATCCGCCCAAACCATTGATGTTTGTAATTCGGCTCCAGGGATATTCCACATCTTATGGGTATAATTACTCATGAATTTGTTATAAAGTATATCTCCAATTGCCGAGGTAAAATAATCCTTAAACGTACAAGTTCCAATGATTGGAAGTTGTTCTTCAATAAGTTTTTTATTTTCACCTCTATTTTGCATGAATTCTTTATATATCTTCTCTTTTTCGGGCATGTTTTCAATATCAGAATAGTGAATAGGGTACTTATATCTACATCTATCACCTTCGATAAAAGAATTGAGTTTCCTATCAATATAAAGTAATTTATGGTTACTTAATTTATATATTGTATTATTTATTGGATCTTCAATTCCTCCAGGCCAGAACCATATATGAGGACCAAATTCATAAGGATGCCCTGCATAGTAACAGGTACGTGCCAAACCGCCTGCTTGTTTATTTAAGTCAACAATTGTAATGTCATAGTTTTTTAATTTTAGATAATAAGCCAAGCTACTACCGGCAACTCCGCCTCCAAGAATTAATATCTTATTCATAACTCCCTTCATTTTAAGTTTTTATAAAATTGCATTAACCGTTCAACTTGTTTATATGCAGAAAATTCATTTTCTCTGACTAATTTAACTTTGTTTTTAAACTCATGATAATCAATTTCTTTTAAATATAATCCCAAATTATCAATATCATCTAAATCTATGCTAAATCCTACTCCAAGATCCTCAACGACTTCTGTGTTATATTTTAAATTTTTTCCAACAATTATTGGTAATCCTGCTTCTAGGTATGTAGATAATTTATTCCCTATTGAAGTTTCTCCAAATAATGGATGATGATCTGTTTTCGAAAAGTCATGAAAAGAAGTTCCAAAATGCAACTTACCAATTTCAGTTTGCAATTTATCTTGTGGCAATGAAAAGTTAAACTTAAAATAATGCGATTCTTTTGCTAATTCTAAATAATCCCAGTATTTACTCTGCACATCTGCTTGCCATACATTTATGTATATTTGATAAAACAAATTCTGTTTTATGAAACTTTTTGCAAATTTAATATACTGATTATTTCCATATTTATTTTCAGGTAAATCCGAAGGATTTAATACTCCGGCATATACCAAACTATACTCATTTGATGCTGGAGTATCCCACTTTAAGTAATCATCTATACAATAGTCTAAGTATGTCAAAACCGGAGAGTCAACATTATAACCATTTGTTCTATAATAATCTAAAATATCTTCTTTAAATTTAAATACAATTGCATCCGCATTTTCAAGTGAATATTTTTCATAATTTCTCTCAGCATCATTAAGTTTTTCTATTCCGTACCGCAACCCACTAAAATCGTACACATCATAAAGTACTGGAACATTACTATTAGAAATTACTATTGCAGGTTCTAAATTTGGCTCCGCATGTACATGATATACTAATGGATTAAAAGCTTTTACTATGCTTTCTAATTCCTTATCATCTTTAACAAAAATAATTTTATCAAAAATATTTTCAAAAAATTTAACTTCACAATACTTTGCTATCAATATTAGTTCGTAGTCAGGATATCTTTTCTTTAATGCCCAGGCTTGTTTAAATATTCTAACTTGCGGATTCTTTTTTACAAATACAATTTGTTTATTTTCAGTTTTAATGTTTAATGAAGGATTTGTAAATACATTTTTTTTATAATAGTCTCTATAAGAAAGAAATTCAAATCTATTTAAGCCCTTGATAAATTTAATTAGCTTATCTAATTTCTCAACCTTTTCTTCTGATGGGGAATAGTTAGAAAAACCATCACTATTATTTGTTAGAGAATAGCTATGAAACATTAAAGAAGCATGACTCTCAAATTCAGTTGCTGTAAATATATTCTCAAATTCGTTTAATGTAAACCAATCAAAATCTATTTTTAAGTATTTGTTTTGGTTCTCAATTACATTAATTGGAATTTCAAAAACATCATTATTTTTAACTATTAAATTTTTGGTAAGAATACTCTTACAATTTTTATGACTAAAAAAATTTGAACTATCAATAAAAATTTTATTTCTTCTACATGCTTCTATTGTATCGTCATTATATCCATAACCACCCGCTCTGTGGCTATAAATTGATTCCCCGATTATTTCTTCTATAATACTTTTCCCTTGTTTTATAATGGATACTTGTTCTTCAAGAGAATACTCATACATAAACTCACGTCTTTTATCATCAATCCAAATAGGATGTGTATGTAATCCAACTTCATTTCCGCTTTCATGTATAAGTTTTAATATTTTCGTAAGTTCCTCCTTCCCCCAAAAGCCAATTTCATACACATTAACAAAAAATATACCCTTGATACAATTATTATTGAATACTTCAATAATTTTTTTAATTCCCCATCCATTCGACCAAATTCTATTATCTTTTAAATTATGGTTAAACATTGGTGTTTGTGGATTTTCTACATCAATAGAAATAAATAACGGTACTTTATTTTTTTTTATCATTTTTTTTGTGCCAACAATATTACATGTGATATTGCTTTTTGATTATTATTATTTTTTTCATGTGAATTTATTTTTTCCAATAGAGGAACATCCTTTAATAAATTAAACCCTGATTCAATATATGTTTGCACCACTTTATCCTCTTCAATATTAAATGGATTATTCAACAAAAGTTCAATATTGGTACGAATTGGAGTTTCAAAATTGTAATAAGATTTGTGAAATCTAATTTCTTTATCAATAACTTTAAATTCTTGAGAAACAAATTTTTCAAAGTTTTCAGCGATATAAAAGGGAGGTTGATTAAGATAAATTGATATCAATAAAAAACCGTCCTTCCTGAGAAGATTTTTTAATCGCTTTAGTGCATTATTTAGTTGTTCTTCTCCGACATAACATATTACTTCAAGAGCAGTTATCAAATCAAATTCATTCAACTTTTGCGTGGATAATTTGGGTAACGAATCAGAAATAAATGTATATTGAGGATTCTTTTCTTTACACTTTCGAATGGCTTCATCTGAAATATCTATTCCAGTAAATGAACTATTCAATAAAGAATCCGATAAAAACTCAATAAATGTTCCCAAGGCACATCCAATATCCAGTGTATTATTAATACTAATCGGATCTATATTTGTTAAAAGCAATTGTTTAGCTTTTAACAACCGGACAAGTTGTGAAGCACGCCAATCTTGTCCCCATGGATCTGTTTTTGAACGTTGGTATAATGCCTCACTCCATTCATAACTTCCATAATTGTATTCACTAGCATCAGGTAAAGCAATTTGATAATCTTTGTAGTATTTATCCCAATAATTAAATTCATTTAGTCCTATGGAATTACAAAACTCTCTAAAGCTATATCCATCTTTCATTATAGTATAAAACTCTTCTAAAGTAATTTCTTTACCTATTTCCTTATTTATTATGGTATTAAACACTTCATGTTGTTCAACTGGAATTATGTTATCATTAATCAACTTATATTTTTTATTAAGTCTGTATAATTCAAAAAGCTGATCATAAATTCTTTTATTATTGTGTCCCTTTTTAGAAAAAGAACTATAATTTTTATTATAAAAGCCATAGTCCCCATTTATAATTTCTGTGGCTTTTTTATATTCAATTAAAGCTCTTAAGATCCAAGCTTCTCCCCACCTTAAGTATGGGAACATCACCTTATGATTATTCAAAATTGAATACCCAAACCAACCTTCTCCATGCTGAAATGTTTTAACTGCCCATTCTACGATTTTTACTAATGTATCATATAGCTTTTGATATTCAGGTAAAAGCGTTGAAAGCATCAAAACAGCCTCAGCAACACCATGAATATTAACGGTCGATGTATTGCGAAATTTGGGGAATCTATATACTTTCCCATCATCATTAATATAATTATCTAAATAATAATTAAGATATTTTTCATATCCTTCTTTTATATATTCAATTCCGGTAATGCAATATACTCCATATAAACATCTTATTTCAAAACCGCTATGGTAACTATCAAGGGCGTTTGGATTTGAATAATTTTGAATTTTCCCCCAGTAAAAAATTGAACCGTCCTGATTTTGTTCTGACAAAGCATAATTTACTGCTCTGATACTCAAATTTAAATATTCTTCATTATCAATTAGAGCACCTACTCTTGCTAAAAACTCTGCTACAAATAGATTTGCATTGTGAACATGAAAATCATCAATTGGTGTATATGAAAAACATATTTTATCTTCGTCAATTTTATCAATATTTAATTCATTCACAAAAAATTCGCAAATAGACCTGATTACTTCTAAGTATTCATTATCCTTAGTTATTGAATATAAAGAAAAAAAGCCATCACCAACAACAGATGTAACTACAGAAGAAGGGGTATCTATTGGTATAAATACTTTTGATTGCCAGTCAAATGGATAGCCCCAACAGAAGTAATTATAGAGCTTACTTTTATTACATATTAGCCAATTAGCAATTTTTTTTGCTTCCCATAAATATTCGACTTTATTTGTAATTAAATATTGGGTGCAGTTAGCCTTTAACAACAAGCCCATTGCTTTTGCATTAATTTTTTTCTTAATATTAAGTTGGTTTCTAATTGAGGCAGGGTCCAATTCATTTAAATTATTAAATGCTGCTTTATCTTGTTCAGTTAATTGAATCCCTTTCTTCTCTGTTTGAATAATATAATCAGCCACATCGTACGGATCATATCCTTCCCATCCATTGTTAAGTATCCAATTATACAGTTTTTTTATTGAACCATCTATATCTATTTTTCGAATTTTAGATTTTTTTTTAAGCCCTTCTTTTTCTATAATCTTATAATAATAATCTTCCAATTGCTGAATATTTTGTTCGTATGAGAAATTAAAAGTCGAAAAATCAATAATTTTACACTCTCTTACTATTTGAGGAATTTTTTTGAATAAATCATCCATATCCTTGTATACATCTCCCAACTTATATTGAGCAAAAAAATCTTGGTATGATGTAATATCTGCGGTAACAACTGGTAAACCTGCCGCTAAATACTCAAATAATTTATTAGCTATTGTGGAGGATAAAAATTTTATATTTCCTTTTTCTAAATTCCAAGGAATAATTCCAATATCATATTGAGTCATTAGCTCAATAATATTCTCTGGTGATTGAGGTTTATAATAATTAATATTAGGTATTTGGGAAAATAACTTTTCCAACCCAATATCATACCTTACAGGATAAATATGTATAATAAAATCTTGTTTAGCTAAATTAACAAAAATGCTCGTAAAATCTCTATGCCTTCCTTCTGTTCCCCAAATTCCACCTTCGTAAACTACATGTATTTTACCATCCATTTTCGACAATTTTGGTAATTTTATTTTTGGACTTTGTTCTTCAGAAATAAAGTTATAGAATATCAATGGCTCATCTTCAATATCATACATTTTTTTTGCTTCTTCCCATTGATAAGGAGTACTATAAATTCTCCCTTGCCCTCCTCGATTAGCAATCCCTTCAAAATAACTAACGTTTGGATCATGAGTATCTCTTAAAGAAATTAAATCGTGAGTATCATGAATAACTGGAATACTCGAAGCAAGAGCAGCAACTGTAAAAGTATCGGGTTCATTATGAGAATGTATTAAATCATAATTCTTTGATATTTGCCAAATTTGATTTAGATTACTGATTTTAATAGACTCTTTATATGTATTATCATCTAAGTTTGGGTAGACTTCACTTAGTTTTCTATCGGTATACAAGAGCGTAACCTCATGTCCACGTTTTTTTAAAGCTACGGCATATTTGTAGTTTCTTATGCACGGACTTGGCTGTAAAAATAGTATTTTTAATTTTCTATCTGAAGATGCTGAGGCAGATGTTGATAAAATATTTTTTTTATCATAGTCTACTCCTGTTACTTCTTCATATTTTCTTTTTACCGCCTTAGACTCGTTATACAAACCCAAATTTTCTAAAGCTCTCATCAGTCTTGTAGCAATTTGTTTATCGCTGGGTGTAATCTGAAATAGCTCAAGTAAATACTTTGTTGCGTTTAAATAATCATTTTTGTTTAAATAGCATTCACTTAACAAATAAGCCGATTGTACAAAATAATCACTTCCTCTTTCAATTTTTTCCAATTGTTCAATTGCTTCATCATACTTAGCATCAAAGAAAAGTTTTTTCCCAACTTCATAATTGCGTTTTTCCATCAGAATCCATTTTTTTTAATTACATCAATATTTATTCCAACTAAATAACACAGAAAAGTTCGCAAATACTTGAATACAACTGTACACATTTAAAATATTGACTAATATTAGCCATGTCTTTTTTCTGTATTATCAACTTTATTACTTCAAATATTTCTGCATATCGTACTTATTTTTACGATCTACAAATTACTGTAAACTTCTAATACACTCGCCTTTGATATAATTTCAACCATTTAGGAATTATAACAATCTAATTTTTTTATTGTAATTCGAAATTATTTTTTAATTAAACTATCACAAATTAATTTTTAGAAATTATTATTATTTATAATAATTGGATTAGAATCCCCTAAGAATTTGTTTGAGTTGTGAATATTTCGAATTATCTACTCAATACTAAGACTTTTTTTTATTCTATTTCCCATAATTATAGTTTTCCAACATTTCAATTATTCCCTCTAATTCAGCTTCTTCCGAAAACAAGCTTTTTACAAAATAAATAAAGAATTTTATTTCATTAATCAAATCCATATTAATAAAACTTTCAATAATATATTTTAATCTATTGATGTCAGGATTAAGTTTTAGACTATTTGACAAATAAAACATTGAATTCCAGCTATCTCCATAATTAAAATACTTAAGACCAATAGAATAGTAAGCTTCGGATAATGAATTAATTTTGTCGTTTTGCCAATCAAAAGCTGGGAAAAATATCTTTATATCATTAAATGCAATTAAATTACTTATAATTTTATTTTCATATCGATAATCAATTTTTCCTGACAAATTTAGTGTAATATTCTTGTCATGTATTCGATATTTCATTAAAAACATATCAACATATTTTACATTATATTTTTTGGTGATGAAAACCCGGCTATAAAATTCATAATCTTGGGCTCTATTAAACTCAACATTAAAACCACCAATGTCATCATATATTTTTTTCCGAACAATAGAACTTCCATCAGGAATTGGTTGGCCAGTTAATAAAAAAGCTGCTAACTCATCCTGTCTGTTGTACCATTCAACATAAGTAAAAGGTCTTATTATTCCATGGTTTTCATTAAATGCTAAAAGTTTGCAATAACAAATATCAACATCTGGATATTCATTAAATGTATTAACATATATTTTCAAAATATCTTCGTGTAACAAATCATCATCACCCAACCATAAAATAAATTCGCCTTTTGCTTCTTTTAATACACGGTTACGTGTATCAGGGGCGTTTGTATGTTCTTTTTCGAAATATCGTATTTTTTGATTATTAATGCTTTTTACTATTTTTTCAGTATTATCAGTACTTCCATCATTAACAACAACAATTTCAAAATTAGTATAACTTTGAGCTAATGCACTTTCAATTGTTTCTTTAATATAATTATCCCTATTGTATGTAAAAATACAAATAGAAATAAAAGGATTATAAGTATTCATATTAGTATGATTATTAATTATATAAAGTAATTAAAATATTAATATAGTAAATTTAACTAAATAATATATAATAAAATCAAGTAGTATTTAATTGAAAACGTATTAATAAAACCTAAAATATATAGTTAATTAAATGATTAAGATATTTAATGTCTGAAGTTTTATATCATTTTATAATATATAGTTAGTTTCTTTTTATTCTTAAATTTTGACACCACGAATTAACATAATCCAGATTTTATTAACTTTATTTAAAATATTACTAATTTACATGTCGTCTAAATTGAAGGGTAAAGAAAACCAGTACTTAATAGAAGTTCTTGCCTTGATAAATCATAAAATTTAATTTACTGTAAAATTGCAAATTATGAAACAACTAAATATTGCATTTCTGGCAACGTCGGAAGCATTGTTTCTTTGTAGAAGTATACATTAAATTATTTTGTAGGGACAATAAATCAGTTGATTATTTTTAGAGAGGTATTAATTAAGATTGTATTAGAATTTATCAATGGGAATAAATATCTGAAACTATAAAATAAACAAAAACAAAAACAACAAAAGAGAGGATAATATTATAAAACAAAAAAGCCTTAACGCGGAGAGCGATAAGGCTAAAAAAATAAAAGTCTGGCAGCTACCTACTTTCCCACACACCTGCGCATGCAGTATCATCGGCGTATAAGGGCTTAACTTCTCTGTTCGGAATGGGAAGAGGTGTGACCCCTTAGCTATAGTCACCAGACATAAACTCTATCAAAATTTAGTTGAAAGATTGAATTCTGAAACAAACAAAAGTAAAACGAATAATTTTTATTAAATTTTAAGGTTAAGTCTCACGACTTATTAGTACTACTTGGCTGAACATATTGCTATGCTTACACCTATAGCCTATCAACCACGTCATCTCCGTGGAGTCTTTAGTCAGATTAAATCTGAAGGGATACATAATCTTGAAGAATGTTTCGCACTTAGATGCTTTCAGTGCTTATCATAACCGAACATAGCTACCCAACGATACCACTGGCGTGATAATTGGTTCACTAGAGGTTCGTTCGCTCCGGTCCTCTCGTACTAGAAGCGACCCTTCTCAAGTATCCTGCGCCCGCATAGGATAGGGACCGAACTGTCTCACGACGTTCTGAACCCAGCTCACGTACCGCTTTAATTGGCGAACAGCCAAACCCTTGGGACCTTCTACAGCCCCAGGATGCGATGAGCCGACATCGAGGTGCCAAACCTTGCCGTCGATATGAACTCTTGGGCAAGATCAGCCTGTTATCCCCGGAGTACCTTTTATCCTTTGAGCGACGGCACTTCCACTTGCTACCGCCGGATCACTAAGTCCTACTTTCGTATCTGTTCGACCTGTATGTCTCACAGTCAAGCTCCCTTATACCTTTACGCTCGTCGCACGATTACCGACCGTGCTGAGGGAACCATTGAGAGCCTCCGTTACATTTTGGGAGGCGACCGCCCCAGTCAAACTACCCGCCTACCACTGTTCCGGATCCTGATTCAAGGACCGCGGTTAGAATCCAGATAAGCCAAGGGTGGTATTTCACATTTCGACTCCACCGAAGCTAGCGCTCCAGTTTCACAGTCTCCCACCTATTCTACACATGACTTATCCGAACCCAATGATAGGGTGCAGTAAAGGTTCACGGGGTCTTTCCGTCCATATGCGGGTAACCGGCGTCTTCACCGGTACCACAATTTCACCGAGGCCGTGGTCGAGACAGTGCCCAAATCGTTACACCATTCGTGCAGGTCGGAACTTACCCGACAAGGAATTTCGCTACCTTAGGACCGTTATAGTTACGGCCGCCGTTTACTGGGGCTTCGGTTCAAAGCTTCTCCGGATAAATCCGAATGACCTCTCCCCTTAACCTTCCAGCACCGGGCAGGTGTCAGTCCCTATACTTCGTCTTGATTGACTTCGCAGAGACATATGTTTTTGTTAAACAGTCGCTTGGGCCATTTCACTGCGGCCCCTTTCAGCTCATTTTGTACAAATTCACCTACTTGGGGCACCCCTTTTCCCGAAGTTACGGGGTTAATTTGCCGAGTTCCTTAACCACGGCTCTCTCGAGCGCCTTAGAATATTCATCCCATCTACCTGTGTCGGTTTGCGGTACGGACCGATAGTACTCTCCTGTACGAAGATTTTCTTGGCAGCATGATTACAGTCAGTTTATGAGCTAGGCTCTCCTGTTCGTGCCTCGAAGTTAACAAAGAGGTGGATTTGCCTGCCTCTTCCTTCTACACACTTAAACCACCTAATCCGACAGGTGGCTGACTTTCACTCCTGCGTCTCTCCTTACAGTCAAACGAATACTACCGGGTACAGGAATATTAACCTGTTTACCATCACCTACGCCTTTCAGCCTCGGCTTAGGACCCGACTTACCCTGAGACGATTAACGTTGCTCAGGAAACCTTAGATTTACGGCGAAGAGATTTTTCATCTCTTTTCTCGTTACTTATGCCAACATTTGCTTTTCTATCCGCTCCAGCAAACCTCACGATTCACCTTCATTGCAAATAGAATGTTCCTCTACCGATTCTTACGAATCCTACGACTTCGGTA